>NZ_BMJY01000003.1:0-360131 GCF_014643695.1 Microbacterium album
GGGTGTTCAACACCCACCAGCGCCGGGCGATCACCGCCCGAGACGGCGGATGCGTCATCCCCGGCTGCACCATCCCCGCCGCCTGGTGCGAGATCCACCACGTCGACGAACACGCGAACGGCGGCCCCACCCACACCGACAACGGGGTCCTGCTCTGCTGGTGGCACCACCACAACCTCGAGCGTTCCGGATGGGACATCCGCATGCGAAACGGCACCCCCGTCATCAAAGCCCCACCCTGGATCGACAGACGCGGCACCTACCGACCCGCACCCAACGCCCTCACCCGCCACAGATCGCGAGACCGGCCACCCGGCTGAGGCGCCGGTATGGCCACGACGACGCGCGGGCGTCGCTGCCCGTCAACGCCACGAGGCGGGTCGGTATATGGCGCCGGTGTCAGCGGTGTCCGAGCGTTGAGGGCGCGGCGACCGCACCGCGCAGGGGTTCGTCGCCTGCGGTCCGGTCATCGCCCGCCGGGGACCGGCCGGACGGACGGCGCGGGGCGAGAACCGGCAGCACCAGCAGCAGCACGACCAGGCCCGCGAGCAGGATGCGCCCCGGAAGCACGGTCACCGCCGACACGACCGCTCCGGCCGGGTGGGCGAGGTGCACAGCGATGACGCCGGTGACCTCGGAGACATGCACCGTCCCCGGGTCCGCGGTGGCGTTCGCGTCGCCCTGCAGACGCAGCAGATCGCCGTCCACCGCGATCACGCGATGAACGTACGCGGCGGGCGGGTCTCCGACGAGCACCGGCTCGCCGACCCCGACTCGCGTGGCGGGCGGATCCGCGACGAGGAGGGCCTCGCCGGGGCGGTACGTCGGTGCCATCGAACCGCCGTCGACGCTGACCAGCCGGACGCCCGCGAGCGGGAGCAGGAGGGGCACGACCAGCAGGACGCCCAGAGCGATCATCGCCGTCCAGCGCACGCGGGAGAGAGCGCGCGCCGTGCGTACGCGCATCAGGTTTCCTCGGCCGTGAGCGTGAGCTCCAGGACCCGGCCCTGCCCCTCGTGGTCGTCGTCCTGATCCGAGGGGAGGCCGACCACGACGAGCACCGTGGTCCGCTCCCCTGGTTCCAACGCGACGCCACCCTCGGGCGCCTCGCCGAGAAGCTCCCTCGCGAACACGGCCGCGACGACGGGCCCGTCCGCACCCTTCAGCGCCGCGTCTGCCGTGAGCTCGATCGTCTCCGCGAACCTGTTCGCGACGTCGACACTCAGCGCGACCTGTTCGTGCCCCGGGGTCAGTCCGTCGCGGATGTCCGGCGAGGGCGTCACGGCGTCGAGGCCCAGGTGTGCGCAGCCGTCGCTGTAGCTGATGGAGGGCCGCTCCGCCGCTGCCGCGCGCCGCTCATTCCCGAGCGGTGCCAGCACGACGCCCCCCACGCCGAGCGCCAGCGCGAACGCCGCCACGCCCGCGGTCGTCGCGCGGGCGCGGTGACGCTGCAGGGCCAGCAGAGCGGCGCCGCCGAGCAACGCCATCACGGCGATCGCGACCAGCCATCCCGACGATGCAGCTCCGGTAGCGGGCAGGGCGCCGACCGACACGGTGCAGATCTCAGGTTCCACGATGTCCATTCACTCTCGTCGTACGACCGGTCACGGGATGTCCGCCACGGGCGCGGACACCAGCAGCGGCTGTGGCGGCGTCCAGCCCCGCAGCGAGTGGTCGATCCGGTACCCCACGGCGATATCCGCCCCGGGGGCGCAACGGTGCCCGGCGACCGCCACCCACCCGGGGTCGCACGGATCGAGCTGGGGAAGCCCCGAGTGGTCGACTCGAGCGGGCACGCGGTGCGATGCGGTGGATCCGTCGCCGAGCCGGCCGTACGCGCCTAAGCCCCAGCAGAAGGCACCGTGATCCGCGCTGAGCGCGCACGTGTGCTCGACCCCCGCGCTCAGTTGCGTGAGCCGCGCGTCGGGAGGAAGCGCTGCGCGAGCGACTGCCACCGGTTGCGAGGCGTAGCCCGATCCGCCGCGGCCGAGCTGCCCGAACTCGTCGCTGCCCCAGCAGTGCGCGGAACCGTCGTCGACCAGCACACACACGTGCTCATGGAACGCCGAGATGCTGAGGATCTCACGGCCCTGCGGAATGGACCCCCGCAGGGCTCGGACGGGAACAAGACTGCTCGCCGTGGTTCCGTCGGCGAGCTGTCCGGACCGATTGAAACCCCAGCAGTACACGGCTCCCGAGGCGGCGAGCGCGCACGTCGACGCGTACCCTGCGGCGACGGAGACCAAGCGCTCCCCCGGGAACGCCGCCATGTTCACGGCGGTCGGCACATGCGCGTTCACGCGCGCGCCGTGGCCGAGCTGGCCGTCTCCTCCCATACCCCAGCAGTAGGCCCTGCCCGTTTCGATGACAGCGCACGTGTGCGTCGATCCCGAGTCGATCGCTACGAACTTCGCGCCGGACGGGACGTGCGTCCTCGACACCTCCACGGGGACGACGGCGATGTCACTCCGGCCGTCCCCCAGACTCCCTACGCCCCCGCCGTTCCCCCAGCAGAACACCCGTCCGGCCTGTGTCAGAGCGCATGTGTGCCAAGAGCCGCCGCTGACCGAGACGAACCGGTCTCCTGGGGACAGGTCGGCCTCCACTGGGCTCACGGGTCGAAACCACCGGTTGGCCGCGCCCGCGACGCCGAGCCGACCGTACGTCTCCATTCCCCAGCAGTAGATCTCGCCCGCTTCGGTCAGCGCGCAGGTGTGCTCGTCGCCCGCGGAGACGGAGCGGAAGCGGGGTGTGCCCGGCAACGCGCTGACGTCGACCAGGGTCGGCGTCGGGCGCTGCTGCGCACTGCCGTTGCCCAGCGCACCGTAGATGCCGCTTCCCCAGCACGCAACGGCACCCGCCTCCGTGACCCCGCACGTGTGATAAAAGCCCGCGTCGATGCCCACCAGGGAAGCAGCGTCGACAGCGGGCACGGTCAGGTCGTCGACGAATCCCACTGCGCCATCGGCCGCGGTCACCACCGGGTCGATGACCGACGTCACCGAGCCGACCGTGCGCTCCACGACGTACTCGGCCTCGTCGGCACGCAGAGCAGGCTCATCCCACGTCACGCTCGCCACGCCCGCACTCGTGCGGCTCGCCTGACCACCCTGCAACCCCGACACGGACGCCGTGACCACACTCGCCACGCCCGGCACCGTCGCCTGCGCCGTGAACGACGCCCCCACCGACACCGTCCCCGGCGCTAGCGCCAACACCGCGACACCCGCCAACACGGCCCGCGCGGGAACGGACCCGCGGTTCACTCCTCCACCGCCGTGATCGTCAGGACCAACTCGGATTCGAGCCCCTGCGCGTCATTGCCGATGTCGCTCGGCATCGCGAGCAGCACGCCCACGGCCGTGCGCGCACCCGGATCGACCGTCACGCTCGACGCGGGCGTTCCGTTCAGCGCCGTTGTCAGGGTGCCGGGCAGGGCGTCGGACCCCTCGGTGACGCCCGCGGCAGCGGTGAGGACCACGGGTCCGCCGAAGCGGTTGACGGTCTCGACCGTCAACACCACGGCCTCATCCCCCGGGAGGACGTCCCCGGACGTGACCGTGAGCACGTCCTCGATCCCGAATAGCACGCAGCCTGAGCTGTAGCTCACCGATGTGGTCGTCGCACCTGTGACCGACGCCTGCGCGGGCGTCGTCGCCACCAGGGGCGACGACGCCAGGAGCGCCACGCCGAGGACGAGCGCGGCGCCGGCCCCCGCGCCGGCACCGCGCTGATTTCGGGTCCTCCGGTGCAGGGCGACCAGCGCGGCCCCCGCCACCAGCACGACCAGCGCCACGCCGATCACCCACCACGGCGCTTCCGCGCCGGTCGCGGGCAGCGCGCCCGTCACGGGCGTCGCGCCCACCGTCACCGAGCAGACCTCAGGTTCCACGTCGTTTCCGTCCTTCTTCAACCCTCATGCGGCGACACGTCTTCGGTCGCCGTGCCGACCGCGCAGTGGATCGGATCAGCCCATACCGTGGGTGATGATGCGGTCCTGAGGCTCGGCGGGGTTGTTGCGCTTCTGCGTGGCATCGAACTGGACGTCGAAGGTCGCAGACGTGCCCTGCAGCGTGTTTGCGGCGGAGAGGGGAAGCGTCACCTCGATCGTGACGGGGATCCGCTCGCCCGCATC
This sequence comes from Microbacterium album, assembly GCF_014643695.1. Classification (GTDB taxonomy): domain Bacteria; phylum Actinomycetota; class Actinomycetes; order Actinomycetales; family Microbacteriaceae; genus Microbacterium; species Microbacterium album. The sequence continues at coordinate 4,136 of NZ_BMJY01000003.1, forward strand.
GATCGGAGTCGCAACCTCCATCGTGCTCCCCGGCCAAGCGCCGAGCGTCTGAGTGGCGGAGTAGGAGCCTGCCGTGACCTTGACCTGCAGCGCCGTGGCGAGCGCGGTGTCCGTCGCGCCGTCGAGGTTGAGTCGGACCGTGTAATACAGGTCGGCCGAACCGGTGTTGCTCACGTCGAGCGTGGTGGAGACGGTGTCGCCCGGCAGCAGACCGGAGACGTCGATCGGGTCGGAGTTCGCGGCGAACGCGGGCGAGATCTCGACCGTCCCGGTCTTGACGCTCTGGCCCTCAACGGTGGCCTGCGACGTGAACAGCGCCCCGATCGTCTGCGCGCTGCCGAAGGCGACACCTGCCGCGGCCGCGACGGCCACGGCCGTGAGCGCCGCCTTCTTCGCCCCGGTGATCCGCTGCGTCTTCACCGGAGTCTCCCCTGTTCCAACCATTTTCCCGTTCGGTCCTTCCACGCCTCTGAGTCCGGCCCACACGGCCGGCGGTTCACGATAACGAGGCACCCGACGGCCCCAATAGCGAGGTAGACCCCCGATTGCGCAGGCGAGGTCCCCGCGGCGGATAGGCTCGCTTGGCGTGGTGGACATTCGGGTCATGGACGACGGATCGCGGTTGTGCGAGCGAGTCGCCGAGGAACAGTTGCGCGAACTGCTCGCGGATGACCCCGTGGCCCTCCCGCGGCGTGTGGTCGTCACGGGCGCCCGCGGCAACGGCATCCGAACGCTCGTGACCCGCGGGCTGGCCTCCCGCTTGCACCCCGCGGCGGTGCTGCTGCCCTCGGACCCGGCCCCGCTCCCCTCCGTCCCGGAGGAGGCCTCCACCGTGATCGTGCCGACGAGCGCCGCGCTCGACGCCCTCGATCCCGAGGCGGTGGCTCGCTTGCACGTGGTCGTCGCATGCGCTCCCGAGGACATCCCCGTCTGGTTCCGCACGACGGGCGCCCTGAGCGTGGTCTCAGTGTCGGTGCTGTCGTTCGAGGAACTCCCCGGCTTTCTGTCGGCCCGGCTGGGCGCGGACGTCGATCTCGCGACGGCCGAGCAGATCGGACGCGCGGGAGGCTTCGTCCCCGCCGTTGTCGCACGTCTGGCGTCTGAGCTCCAGCTGACCGGAGGGATCGTCCGAGTCGGATCCCGCTGGCAGCTCTCGGGCCCGCTCGACCCGGCGCTCCTCACGTCCCACGCGCACATCGAGCTCGCTGGCCGCTCCCCGGCGGGGGCGGCCCTCCTGAGGCGGATCGCCCTCGAACAGCCCGTCGACCTCCGCCGGCTCGACCGCGGTGAGACGGAGATCCTGCACAACCTCATCGCCGACGGCCTGCTGCACCTGCGGGAGGGGCGAGCCGAGTTCCGCGCGCCGGCGCTCGCCGAGGCCGTGCGGCACACGCTCCCTCCACACGAGGTGGAGGCGAGCCACCTTCGCGTGCTCGCCCATCCGCATCCGCCCGCTCACGTGCTCCAGTGGGCGCTCGAGCATGACCGTCCCGTCGACGACGCGATGCTGCTGCGCGCGATCACCGCGCTGCGGGCGGAGCGTGACTGGCGCGCCCTCACCCGTCTCGCCGACGCCGCGCTCCCCCGCACCGGGGACGCCGTCACCCGTGTCGAGCTGCACCTGGCCCTTTCGCACGCCTGGTGGTTCCGCGGCAACGCCGAAGAAGCGCAGGCCGCTCTCGCGGGGGTCCGCGGAGTCCTCCCGTCCTTGCACGACGCGGCCTACGAAACCGCGCTGTCCCGCGTCGCGGTCGCCGAGGCCGAGCTGGCACACTATCTCGCCGGGGACCCCGACCGCGCGTTCGCGCTCCTGGCGAAGGCCTTCGAACAGGCGAGCGGAGACGCGACCCGCGGAGAACTCGAGGCTCACCGCCTGCTGCATCTGGTTCAGAGCGGACGGCACCGCGAGTTCCTCGCCGTCTACGAATCCGACCACTCTCAGGCACTGCTGTCTCACGCTGCTGCAAGCAGCCGTGCCCGCGTGCGCGTGGCATCCTGCCTCGCGCTCCTCGGCACCGGCTCGCCCCGTGCAGGGTTCACCCGCTCGCTGTGGATCAAGGCCGAGACGACGCTGCGCGCGTTCCGCGACACGTCACTGCGCGACGAGCTCGATGCGACAATCTTCATCTGTGCGCTCAGCTCGAGCGGCCCGGCGCACAGCCGGGCCATCGTGCGTCGCATCGACAGCCCCGAGCAGCACGACAGTCCGGCTCCCGGCAGCGTCGGCTACGAACTCGCGCTGGCGAGCTGGTCACTAGCCGCCGGGCAGGCCGGCCGCGCGTACCGCCTCGCCCGCGGCGCGGACGCCACCCGCGACCTGGGGGACCCGACCGGCTACGCGGCGATGCACACCGCCGTGCGCGCGCACGCCGCGGCCCTCGTCGGTCGAACGGACGAGGCCCTGCGGCTCCTTCGCGCGCTGCGGAGCATGGCGTCGCGCGGCAGCGCGGCCGTGACGGGTGGTGTGCTGGCGCAGACGACGTCCGCGCGGTATCTCGTCGACCCGGACACCGACGCCGTCACCGACGAGCTCGTCGCCACGGGGCGCGAGCTGATCCGCGACGGGCTGTACGGCTTCGCAGCGGAGGCGCTGCACGTGGGCGTGCGCTTCGGCTCTCGCGAGGCCGCGAAGCTCCTGCTCTCCGTCGCGGACTCCCTGGACGGGGCCATGCACCGCGCCCACGTGTCCCACGCCCGCGCGGTCGCGGACGCCGACCCGGTGGCCCTGCTCGACGTGGCGCACCGGTTCGTCGGCCTCGGGCTGCCCGGGATCGCCGCGGAGGTACTCGCGACGATCGCGGGCGACCCGACCGCCCCGGAGCGCCTGCGCCGGTCCGCGAAGGCCCGCGGCGAGGAACTCTACCGCGGACTCGATCTCCCGGGGCATCGGCTGCTCTCGCCCCTGCGAGACGGAGGCGCCGAGCCGCTCACCCCGCGCGAGCGTCAGATCCGGGAGTTGATCCAGGCCGGGCTGTCGAACGCCGACATCGCGCGACGCCTTCATGTGTCTCCGCGCACCGTCGAAGGACACATCACCCGCCTGTACCGCAAGGTCCACTCGACGCGCCGTCCGCCGCAGCGTCGGCGAGTCTGACCGTCGCTCCGCGCCGCACGCGCGAGCGCGGGACGCGAAATCCGCTCAGTGTACGCGGTGGCGCGCGGCCCGTCGAGGGTCGTGCGGCGGACGGTGCGGCAGCGCACACTGGTCGCATGGAATCGGTCTGCCTCCATGCGACCATCGGCGGTCGCGGGGAGGTTTGCCGCCGTCCCGTTCCTCGAACGGCCATCGCCTGGCGCCACACCGGTGCCCCAGGCGTGACCCGCGCCCACGATCGGAGTGCATCCGTGTCCCAGACCCTCGCCGCACCACAGACCGCGCGGCTTCCCTTCGCTCCTCGCGGGCCCCTCAGCACGGCCGTCCTGCTGCACCTCACGGGCACCGGCGGCGAAGACGGCGGCAACGGGGCACACCACGGCGAGCTCGCCCGGCGAGCGGTGGCGGAGGCGCCCGATGTCATCCGAGACGAGGATGTGCAGCTCGCGCTGTTCACGCTGTACGCGTCGGCGTACGGTTCGATCGACGGCCTCGACCCGGCACTCGAATGGGACCCGGGGCTCGTTGCGACGCGCCGCACGCTCGAGGAGCGATTCGAACGCGACCTGCGCCGGGCCGTGCCCATGCCCGAGCTGCCGGAACCCACCGCCGATGCCGTGTCCCGCGCGCTGTTCGCCCTCACCGGCGCCGACTCCGGGCCCAGCGTCTCGCGCTACCTCGCGAAGAAGGCCACCCTCGACCAGGCGCGGGAGTTCCTCGTGCAGCGCTCGGTGTACACGCTCCGCGAGGCGGACCCGCACTCTTGGGCGATCCCACGCCTCCACGGGCGAGCCAAGGCGGCCCTCGTCGAGATCCAGGCGGACGAGTACGGCGGCGGTCAGCCGGACCGCGTGCACGCCGAGATCTTCGCCGCCACGCTGCGCGGCGCCGGATTGGACGACACCTACGGCGCCTACATCGACGACGTTCCGGCGATCACGCTCGCGGCGCACAACATGATGTCGATGTTCGGGCTGAATCGCCGCCTCGTCGGCGCCATCGTGGGACATCTGGCCGCGTTCGAGATGACGTCGTCGATCCCGAACCGGATGTACGGCGACGGCCTACGGCGGCTCGGCTTCGGCGAGGATGTCACGGACTATTTCGACGAGCACGTCGAGGCGGATGCCGTGCACGAGCAGATCGCCGGCCGCGACCTCGCCGGATCGCTTGCGGAGGACCGACCCGACCTGCTGCCCGACATCATGTTCGGCGCCGCGGCCTGCCTGACCGTCGACGGCTGGGTGGGGACGCACCTGCTCGATGCCTGGACGAGCGGGAAGACCTCCCTGCGGAAGGCCCACGATGACTGAGCAGCGCCCCACGATCACCGCGTACCCGGACGGGCCGCTGCTGCTGCGCGGAGAGGTCGAGCTGCGCAGCGCCGACGGCGAGCCGATCCCGCGCCACCGCCGCACCGTGGCCCTGTGCCGGTGCGGGCTGTCGACGATCAAGCCCTTCTGCGACGGCACGCACAAGGCGGCAGGGTTCCGCACGGATGACTGACGGGCGCCTGCCGTCCATGCGTCCACCGGCGATGCGGGCGGCCGCCCGCCCTGCCGGAATAGCGGCCGAGTACGTCCTGCCGCTGCGCTGGGGATCGGACGAGGGGCTGGCCGAGTTGACCGCCTATCTGGGGCGGCTGCGCGAGTGGGTCGACGTCACCGTCGTCGACGGGTCCGACGCCCCGCGTTTCGCGGCGCACGCCCGCGCGTGGCGGGGACTCGTGCGGCATGTGCCGGTCGCCGTCACGGAGGGCGCGAACGGCAAGGTGCGCGGTGTCCTCACCGGTATCGGAATCGCGCGCCACGAGGCGATCGTCATCGCCGACGACGACGTGCGCTACGAGTACGAGTCGCTGAGCGCCGTCGTGGAGCAGTTGCGCACCGCCGACCTCGTCAAACCGCAGAACCACTTCGTCCCCCTCCCCTGGCACGCACGCTGGGACACCGCGCGCACGCTGCTCAACCGGGGACTGTCCGCCGACTACCCCGGCACCTACGCGGTGCGACGGTCGACCATCACGGCGACGGGCGGTTACGACGCGGACGTACTGTTCGAGAATCTCGAGCTCGAACGCACCGTGCGCGCCGCCGGGGGCCGCGTGTGCACCAGGTCCGACATCCTCGTGGCCCGGCGGCCCCCGTCGGCTCGCCATTTCCTCTCTCAGCGGGTCCGGCAGGCGTACGACAGCTGGGCGCAGCCCTGGCGGCTCGCGCTGGAGGCCTCGATCCTGCCCGTCGCCGTGTGCCTCCGGCGGCGGCCCGCGGCGCTGTTCGCCGTGGTGGCGGTACTCTTGGCCGTCGCCGAGCGGGGACGCCGCCGGCACGGCGGGCGGACCGTCTTCCCCGCCTCGAGCCTCCTGTGGGTCCCGGTATGGCTGGCCGAGCGCGGCCTCGCGACGTGGGTGGCGATCCTGCTACGCCTCCGCGGCGGCGTGCGTTACAACGGCCGACGCCTCGCGCGCGCTGCGCACTCCGCCCGCGCCATCCGGCGGCGGCTCCGGGCCGACCACCCCGGGTGAGTCGCCGGCTGCGGGGAGCGACCGACAGATTCTGTACGCTGTTGCAGACTCACTGGCGGCCCGTCGACGAGCTCAAGCCGTGCGGCATCGGGATCATCCCACACGCCGTACTCGGCCCGGGGTCCTCTGGTGTCGGTCAGTCGGTGCAGAGGGCGACGGGATGAGCGTGGACGAGATGGGAAGCGGCGAACAGGCAGCAGCCGACGCGCGCGATCGAATCGCGCGGCGGGCCGATGACGCCGAGCCCCGGCTGCCGGCCAGGCCGTGGACGGGTGCCGCGGGCATCCAGCCACTCGCCCTGGCCGGCACGATCGCGGCGATCTTCGCGTCCATGTTCCTCACCGCGGCCCTGCCGCGGCCGGCGCAGGTCGCCATCGTCATCGGTCTGATCGGGCTCGGCGTGGCGGTGTTCTTCGCCGTGCGGGCGCGCTGGGGCAGGGAGGCGCTGCACCGGCGTGTCGCCGCGGCACGCGAGGCCTGGTGCAGGCGACACGGCTGGCGGTTCGAGGGCGACGGCGATCCCGATCCCTTCGAGATCGGGATCGCGCTGCCGCGCGGTTGGCGGGTGCTCGGCGCGCGCGGCCGGATGCGCGGCCCGCTCGCGGGCGGAGCCGAGGGCCGGGTCGAGACCTGGGCCCTACGGGCGCTTCCCGGCTCCACGCGTGGCGAGAACGGTCGCGAGATCGTCGTGGTGCCCGCGCGCGCCAGCGGCCTGCCGGGCCGTGGGTGTTTCGCCGTCCAGGGCGGCGTGCCGACGATCGATCCGCTCCTCGTCGCCCCACCGTGGACCGACGGGCGCGAAACGGCCGAGCCCGGCTGGGCCGAGGAGGTGCGCGGGGCGGTTGCCGCGCATCGCGACATGGCGTTCACGGCGATCGTCGCGCACGACCGGGTGGTGATCTTCGCCCTCGACGATCCGCGCCTCCCGACGGCGATGGCACGCCTCGTGCTCGCCCGCACGGTGGCCGAGATCGTCTCGCGCTGACACGGCCGGTCCTTCGCGAGCCGCTTACGAGCGAGGGCGTCGTCCTCGGGGCTGATTCCAGTTCGAGCCGGGAGTCAGCTGCCGACGCAAATCGCTGGCAAGGGATGCCCTCTACTCAACCGGCATGACCTGCCCGATCGGTGCGTAGCGGTTATGCCGCTTACGCAGGGCCCCGACGTCGCCGAATACACTGGCAGCACCAGCGACTCCCGGGCAGCCGCCCCGACGTGAGGACCACCATGCGCCGACCCGTTTCCCTCATCCTGCTGGCGACCGGGCTGCTCGGTGGGCTGCTGCTCGCCGGATGCGCGAGCGTTTCGGCCGAGCCCGCGGATGAGGCACCGACGGCGGAACCCAGCCCGACGGCCAGCACCCCGGCCGCCGACGAGTCGAAAGAGGATCCGTGCGCGGTTGACCCCGCCGAGATCGAGCCCTCGGGCCTCCCCCACCGCGAGGAGGTGTCTTTGCCCGAGTGGTGGGACGAGCCGTTCCCGCTGCCCGAGTGCGGCGCCCTCGTGCTCGCGGAGCAGAGCGGCAAGGACATCGATCTGGAATACGAGTACGCGACCACCGAGGCCGCGCTCGCCGACGCGGAGGCGCTGCTACCCGAGCTCGAGGCTGCCGGGTTCACGACGCTCGAGGCCAGGGACGAGGAGGACGCGCGGTACTGGTTCTTCCAGTACGAGGAGACTCCGGGCGAATGGGCCGGGATCGATATCGACATCCGCGTCTTGAAAGAGACGAACCACCTGATCGGTTCGGATCGCTGGCCCTACCCGTACCTGGAGATCAGCTACTACGACTACCGCTGATCTTCTGCCGGGGTCTTTCCCACGCAACCGCCGGCGTCGTGCCGCGAGCCGGCCGATGTCCTAACTGTCGTCAGAGACACATGTCCCGACTCATCACACTGGTGGACCTGAGGGGACTCGAACCCCTGACCCCCTGCATGCCATGCAGGTGCGCTACCAGCTGCGCCACAGGCCCAGATGTCACCCGGTAGAAGCCCCGGGCAACTCACACAGCTTACTACAGGACGACCGAGTCCGGAAAATCTGGTCAGTCCTCCGGGCGCGTCGTCGAGACCTCGACGGGGACGACGGGGCAGTCCTTCCAGAGGCGCTCGAGGGCGTAGAAGGAGCGCTCCTCCTGGTGGAAGACGTGCACGACGAGGTCGCCGAAGTCGAGCAGCACCCATCGCGATTCGGCGCGGCCCTCGCGGCGCAGGCGCTTGTGTCCCGCCTCGTGCAGGCGGTCCTCGATCTCGTCGGCGATCGCGGCGACGTTGCGCTCGCTGCGGCCCGTGACGAGCAGGAAGACGTCGACGAGCGGGAGCGGCTCCGACACGTCGAGCGCGACGAGGTCCTCACCGCCCTTGGCGTCCGCCGCCTCGGCGGCGATCTTCAGCATGGCGAGCGATTCGGCCGAGGCCATCACAGCACTCCCGTCGTGAAGGCGACGATCACGACGCCGATGAGCGCGACACCGAGCGCAGCCGCGGTGATGCCGAGGATGAGCGTCAGCTTCTGGTTCTTCTCCGGCGCCGGAGGGCGGATGACCTCGGACGGGCTCTTCGACGTGCTGACTGCCGCGCTGGCCGCGATCGGCGTCGGCGAGGAGGACAGCGGCAGCTCGCGGTCGATGAGCACGGCGTCGACGTCCTTGCCGTCCGTGGCCCCCTCGACGTGGCCGCGCGATCCGAAGCCGTCGGGCAGCGTGTGGGAGCTGGTGAGCAGGAGCTCACCGGTCGCCGTGATCGGTGCGCTGAGCGGAATCGGACCCGGGTCCTGCGTGAGGACGAGGGTGCTCCCGGCCGCCGCGGAGCCGCTCGAGTCCGAGGACTGCGACAGGATGTCCTCGAACGACCCGGGTGCCGAGCCGGCGCGCTTGTCGGCGTCGAACAGCGCGGAGCCGAACCCGGGGTCCACGACCGGGCGGTCGGGAAGATCGGCCGCCTTCTCCTGGACCGCGTCCTCGGCGACGTCCGCGACCTCCGCCACGAAGACGGTCTGCACCGGGGCCTCCGCGTGCTTGTCCTCGGCCGCAGGAACGGCGTCGTCCTGTGCATCGGTCGCGGCGGGCACGGTGGGCTCGGCGACGAGCTCGTCCGGCGCAGCGCCGGTCGTGCCGTCCCGCGATGGGGCCGGCTCATCCACCACCTCGTACACCACCGAGGTCTCGCTCTCGGCGACACGCTCAGCCTTGACGGCCCTGTCCGCGGCGGCCCTGTCCGCGGCGAGGCTGTCCTCGGCGCGCTCGCGGGGCGGGATGCCGGTGGCGACGCCCGCGTCCGAGCCGGCGTCCCCGGCCGCCGGGAGCGGCTGCTCGCCGGTCAGGCCGGCGCCGCGGCGTTCCCGTTCCCGCACCTGGCGCCGGGTCAGCGGCCGCCCGCCGAACTCCTGCGGAAGCTCGGACGCCTTCGGCGGCGCCTGCGGGGCCGACGACTCCTGAGCGGCGGCCTCCAGCGCGGCGGCCTCGGCGGCCGGCGCCGCTTCGCGACCGTCCGCCTCGGAGGCGGCGGGAGAAGGCTCGTCGCGCGCGTCGGCGGGCGCCGTCTCGCGGACGGCCGGCGGGGCCTGCTCCTCGGGAGTCGCGGAGGGTTCCTCAGGCGCGGGGACGTGGGCGGCGGCGCCCGCGGCTGTGACATCCGCCGGCGTGATGACGGGGTTCTGCCCCGTCATGCGCATCTCGCGCAGCTGGCGGCGGGTGAGCGGCTGCGAAGGCTTGTCCGGTGTGCTCATGCCTTGCTCCGATACAGGTGATGCTTCGCGATGTACTGCACGACACCGTCCGGAACCAGATACCAGACGGGGAACCCGCGGCGCACGCGGTCACGGCAATCGGTCGACGAGATGGCCAGTGCCGGGATCTCCAGCTGGCTGACGCCGCGCACCGGCAGCCCCTCGACGTCGAGCACGTGACCGGGTCGGGATACCGCGACGAAATGCGCCAGATCCCACAGCTCATCGTGGTCTCTCCAGCTGAGAATCTGCGCCACGGCGTCAGCGCCCGAGATGAAGAACAGCTCCGCGTCCGGCCGCTGCGCACGAAGGTCGCGCAGCGTGTCGACCGTGTAGGTGGGGCCGTCGCGATCGATGTCGACCCTGCTCACCGTGAACTGGGGGTTCGAGGCGGTCGCGATGACCGTCATCTCATACCGCTGCTCGGCGGGCGAGACCTGTTCCTTCTGCCAGGGGCGGCCCGTCGGGACGAACACGACCTCGTCGAGGCCGAACGACTGCGCTACCTCGCTCGCCGCGACGAGGTGTCCGTGGTGGATGGGATCGAACGTCCCACCCATCACGCCGATCCGCAGTGGTCCCGACTGCACCGTCACGGGGCGACCTAGTGGCCGTGACCCGTCTCGTGCTCGACGTGCGCTTCGACCTTGTGCGCGTGCCGGTTCGACACGTTGCGGTAGGACGCCGTCACAGCGGCGAGGACGCCGAAGATGACCAGCGCGACGATGCCGAACGGCAGCGTCTCCAGCATGACGTTGCCGTGGTGGTCGGTCTCAGCGGCGGTGACCGCAAGCGCGGCAAGGTGCATAGAAGCTCCGTTCGGGTTGAGGCGGACGTGCGTCGTCCAGCTTATCGTTCAGGGGCGCACCTGACCGGCGCCACGTCCGAGCCACTTGGTGCTCGTCAGTTCCGGCAGCCCCATGGGGCCGCGCGCGTGCAGCTTCTGCGTCGAGATGCCGACCTCGGCTCCGAAGCCGAACTCGCCCCCGTCCGTGAAGCGGGTCGAAGCGTTGGCGAGGACCACGGCCGAGTCGACCTCGGCCAGGAAGCGCTCCGCGTTGCGCACGTCGGTCGTGACGATCGACTCGGTGTGGCCGGTCGAGTAACGACGGATGTGATCGAGCGCGTCGTCGAGGGTGTCCACCACGCGCATCGCGATGTCCAGGCTCAGGTACTCGGTCGCCCAGTCGTCCTCGGTGGCGGGAACCACGCCCGGCGCGAGCGACGACACGGCCTCGTCGCCGTGCACGGTGACGCCCTCGCCCTGCAGCGCGGCGACGACCGGCGGGACGAGCCGCTCGGCGGCGGCCCTCAGGACCAGCACCGTCTCGGCCGCGTTGCAGACGCTCGGGCGCTGCACCTTCGCGTTGACGACGATCTCGCGCGCCCAGTCCTCCGGCGCCGACTCGTCGAGCACGACATGGACGTTCCCCGCGCCCGTCTCGATGACCGGCACGATGGACTCCGTCACGACCGTCTCGATGAGACCGGCGCTGCCGCGCGGCACGAGCACATCGATGAAGCCCCGTCCCTGCATGAGCGCTCGGGCCCCGTCGCGTCCGAAGGCATCCACCGACTGGATCGCCTCGGGCGAGATCCCCTGCCGCTCGAGCGCGTCCCGCATGACCGCCACGAGCACGGTGTTGGACGCCAGGGCCGCGCTGCCGCCGCGCAGGACCACGGCGTTGCCGGAGCGGAGGGCGAGCGCGGCGATGTCGACCGTGACGTTGGGGCGCGCCTCGTAGATCGCGCCGACCACGCCGAACGGGACGCGCACCTGCTCCAGGTTGACGCCGTTGGGCATGCGGTGGCCGCGCACGACCTCCCCCACGGGGTCGGGCAGCGCCGCGATCGCGCGCACGGCGTCGGCGAGCCCCGCGATACGCGGAGCGTCGAGCCGTAGGCGATCGAGGAGGCTGCGGCCGATGCCGTCACGCTCCCCGCGTGCCAGGTCGTCGGCGTTCGCGGCGATGATGTCGTCCGCGTTCGCGACGAGCGCGTCGGCGATCGCGCCGAGCGCGGCAGCCTTCTCCGCGCTCGTGAGACGGGCGGTGATCCGGGCGGCGTCCTTCGCGAGACGCAGGCGGTCGGCGGGCGTGTCCACCGCGACCCGGGGATCCTGGACGATGCTCATTGGGAAAGTGTATCGACCGGCCCGGTCGCCACGACCTCGGGACGCGGCGCCGGCTCGAACCACGTGCCCACCCGGTCTCCGGCCAGCGCCTGGGCGACGAGATCGGCGCTCGTGACGAGCACGCCGATCCCGCTCGCGGCGGCGAGCCGGGCCGCGGACACCTTGGTCGCCGCTCCCCCGGTGCCGACGCTGTTGACGACGGTCGCGCCGAACTCGAGCCCGGACAGATCCGCGTCGTGCGCGATCACGTCGAGGGGCTCGGCGCCGGGCTCGCTCGGGGGATGCGTGTAGAGCGAGGCGATGTCGCTCAGCAGGACGAGGGCGTCCGCTTCGACCAGGCGTGCCACGAGAGCCGCGAGCCGATCGTTGTCGCCGAAGCGGATCTCCTGCGTGGCGACCGTGTCGTTCTCGTTGACGATGGGCAGGATGCGGAGCCCCAGCAGGCGCTCGATGGCACGCTTGGCGTTGCTGCGCGACGTCGCGTTCTCGAGGTCGCCGGCCGTCAGCAGCACCTGGCCCGCGACGATCCGGAACGGACGCAGCGCCTCCTGATAGCGGAAGACGAGCACGTTCTGCCCGACGGCCGCGGCGGCCTGTTGCGTCGCCAGGTCGGTGGGGCGTGTCTCGAGTTCGAGGAACGGCATGCCGGTGGCGATCGCACCGGACGACACCAGAAGCACCTCCGCCCCGCGGCGGTGCGCGTCGGCGATCGCCTTCACGATGACCGGGATGCGCCACGAGGACTCTCCGCTGATCGACGAAGAGCCGACCTTGACCACGATGCGGCGCGCGGACGCGAGGTCCGCCCGCACCGCGACGCTCACGACGCGCCCTCCTCGGGCAGGTCCTCCCGGCGCGCACGGCGCAGCTCGTCCTCCTCCGCGCGGGCGGCCGCACGCGCGTCCTGTCGCTCGTAGTACTTCTCGCGCCGCTCGGACGTGGTGCGGCGGCGGTTCTGGAGCAGACGGGGGTCGGTGCCGCGGGGCGCCTGGATGAGCTCGGCCGCGGAGCTGATCGACGGCTCCCAGTCGAAGACGATGCTGTCGCCCTCGCCGATCACGACCGTGGATCCGGGCACCGCGCCCGCGCGATAGAGCTCGTCCTCCACGCCCAGCTTCTCGAGCCGGTCGGCGAGGAAGCCCACGGCCTCCTCGTTCTGGAAGTCGGTCTGCTGGACCCAGCGCACGGGCTTCTCGCCGAGAATGCGGTACACGGCGCCGTATGTGCCGCCCTCGACGCGCACCGAGAACTCCTTCTCGGATCCCTTCGGGCGGATGATGATGCGCTCCTTCGGCGCTGCGACCGGAGCCGCCTTGCGGTGCTCCTCGATGATCTCGCCGAGCGCGAAGGTCAGCTCGCGCAGGCCGCGTCGCGCGACGGTGGAGATCTCGAACACGCGGTATCCCATGGCCTCCAGGTCGGGACGGACGAACGCCGCCAGCTCCTCGGCCTCCGGAACGTCGATCTTGTTGAGCACGACCACCTGAGGGCGCTCCAGGAGGGGCGCCTGTCCTTCGGGCACCGGGTAGGCGCCGAGCTCCGCCCGGATCACCTCGAGGTCGCTGATCGGGTCGCGACCGGGCTCCAGCGTGGCGCAGTCCAGCACGTGCACCAGCGCCGTGCATCGCTCGACGTGGCGCAGGAACTCCAGGCCGAGGCCGCGCCCCTCGCTCGCCCCCTCGACGAGGCCGGGCACGTCCGCGATCGTGAAGCGGGCGTCGCCGGCCTGGACGACACCGAGATTCGGGTGCAGCGTGGTGAACGGGTAGTCGGCGATCTTCGGGCGCGCGGCCGACACGGCCGCGATCAGGCTGGACTTGCCCGCGGAGGGGAACCCGACGAGCGCGACGTCCGCGACCGTCTTGAGCTCGAGGACGACATCGCCCTCCCAACCGGGCGTGCCGAGCAGCGCGAAGCCGGGCGCCTTCCGCTTGGGCGACGCGAGAGCCGCGTTGCCGAGCCCTCCCCGACCGCCCGGAGCCACGACGAAGCGCATGCCCGGCTCGATCATGTCGACGAGCAGCTCGCCGGACGGATCCTTCACGACCGTCCCGACGGGGACGGGCAGCTCCAGGGTCTCCCCCACGGCGCCCGACCGGTGATCGCCCATGCCGAAGCCGCCGTTGCCCGCCGAGCGGTGCGGCGAGTGGTGGTAGCTGAGCAGCGTGGTGGTCTGCGGGTCGGCGACCAGCACGATGTCGCCGCCGTTGCCGCCGTTGCCGCCGTCCGGGCCGCCCAGCGGCTTGAACTTCTCGCGGTGAACGGAGACGCAGCCGTTCCCGCCCTTGCCGGCGCGAAGATGCAGCGTCACCTCATCGACGAACGTGACCATGATCCCTACCGCCCAGATGTGCTCGTGAAGTCGCGGTCATGAGGATACGACCGCCGAAAAAGACAGGACGGGGCAGGCTCGAAGCCCGCCCCGTCCGAAGTGGATGTCCGCGCTGTGACGAATTACTCGCCCGCGACGATGTTGACGACCTTGCGGCCGCCCTTCGTGCCGAACTGGACCGCGCCCGCGGCCAGGGCGAACAGCGTGTCGTCGCCACCGCGGCCGACGTTCGCGCCCGGGTGGAAGTGCGTGCCGCGCTGGCGGACGAGGATCTCGCCGGCGTTGACGACCTGGCCGCCGAAGCGCTTCACGCCCAGTCGCTGGGCGTTGGAGTCGCGGCCGTTCCGCGTGGAGCTTGCGCCCTTCTTGTGTGCCATTGCTAGCCCTTACTCTCTCGAAGTTCCGTCTGGAGTGCCGTCGGGACTTACTTGATGCCGGTGACCTTGACGCGCGTGAGCTCCTGACGGTGGCCCTGGCGCTTCTTGTAGCCGGTCTTGTTCTTGAACTTCTGGATGACGATCTTCGGGCCGCGCAGGTTGCCGAGGACCTCGGCCGTCACCTTGACCGCGGCCAGCTTGTCGGCGTCCGTCGTCACGCTGTCGCCGTCGACGAAGAGCACGGCGGGCAGCTCGATCGTCTCGCCCGCGGCAGCCTGCACACGGTCGAGCTGAACGATGGTGCCGACCTCGACCTTCTCCTGCCGGCCACCGGCGCGCACAACTGCGTAAACCACTTCACACCTGTTTCATTGGGGAAGCCTGCCGGCTTCCGAATCTCACGGGAAGACTTCGCTTGCTCTCGCTGGCAGCGAGGGGCGTCTGCAAGACTTTCGTCGCGCCGCCGTCGTCAGCGCGCGACACAGGGGACGCACCAAAGGAATACTCTACCCGATCCTGGCCCGATCCGGCAAAGCGGTCCCTCTCGGCGCGTCGTTAGGATCGTGGGATGGCGATCCTCGTCGACGACCCGGTGTGGCCCGCGCACGGGCGCCGGTGGGCGCACCTCGTGAGCGACACCGACCTGGAGGAGCTGCACGCGTTCGCGGCGGCGCACGACGTCCCAGCACGCGCGTTCGACCACGACCACTACGACGTGCCGGAGCAGCAGGTGCCGGCCCTGGTCGCCGCGGGGGCGCGACGGGTCTCCGGGAAGGAGCTCGTGCGCGCCCTGATCGCGTCGGGCCTTCGCGTCACCGCCCGGCAGCGGCGCGGCCGCGGCGGCTTCAGTCCGCGGTAGGCGGGACGGGCGTGACGGCCACGGCGGTGCCCGTGAGCGCCGCCGTCGTGACCCGCCGGCTCCGCCCGCGTCCCTGGCCCGGCGCCTTCGGCTCGGGGAGCGCGCTGAGCACCGAGTCGAGCAGCTGCTCGGCCTCCGACTTCGGGGCCGACGGTTCCGCGCTGCGCTTGCGGCGGGACTTCTTGGGGCGCTCGGGAGCGGACGGTTCCGTGCGCGGGCCCTCCGGCAGATCGATCTCGATCGGCGCCTGCGCGGCGGGCTTCTCGGCGGGCGCGATCGTCGAGGCGGCGATCTGCGCGAGCGCCGTCTTCACACCCTCCGTGATCACGTGGGTGCCGTTGGAGCCGCCCGACGAGCCGTTCGGGCTGCCGTTTCCGCCCGAACCGTTCGAGCCGCCCGACGAGCCGCCGTTGCCGCCGCGCGAGCGGCGCCCGGAGCCGGAGCCGCCGCCGGGGCGGTGCTTGACCACCGGGTCGTGGTGCACGATCAGCCCCCGGCCGGCGCACGTCTCGCACGGCTCGCTGAACGTCTCGAGCAGCCCGAGCCCCAGCTTCTTGCGCGTCATCTGCACGAGCCCCAGAGAGGTCACCTCAGCGACCTGGTGCTTGGTGCGGTCGCGGCTCAGGCACTCGACGAGTCTCCGCAGCACGAGATCGCGGTTGGACTCCAGCACCATGTCGATGAAGTCGACCACGATGATCCCGCCGATGTCCCGCAGGCGCAGCTGCCGCACGATCTCCTCGGCCGCCTCGAGGTTGTTCTTGGTGACGGTCTCCTCGAGGTTGCCGCCGGAGCCGACGAACTTGCCCGTGTTGACGTCCACGACCGTCATGGCCTCGGTGCGGTCGATCACGAGCGATCCGCCCGAGGGCAGCCAGACCTTGCGGTCGAGCGCCTTCTCGATCTGCTCCGTGATCCGGAACGCGTCGAACGGGTCCTGCTCGCCCTCGTACTTCTCGATGCGGTCGAGCAGATCCGGGGCGACGCCCTCGAGGTAGCTCGTGATCGTGCGCTGCGCATCCTCGCCCTGGATGAGCATCTTCGAGAAGTCCTCGTTGAAGACGTCCCGGACGATCTTCACCAGCAGATCGGGCTCGGAGTGCAGCAGGCTCGGCGCCTGCCCCTTCTCGACCATGCTGCTGATGTGCGCCCACTGGGAGGTGAGTCGGTTGACGTCGCGCGTGAGCTGCTCCTCCGTGGCCCCCTCGGCGGCCGTGCGCACGATCACGCCGGACGACTCGGGCAGCACCTCCTTGAGGATCTTCTTCAGGCGCGAACGCTCGGTGTCCGGCAGCTTGCGGGAGATGCCGTTCATCGCACCGCCGGGCACGTAGACGAGGTAGCGGCCGGGCAGCGAGATCTGGCTCGTGAGGCGGGCGCCCTTGTGGCCCACGGGGTCCTTCGTCACCTGCACGAGCACCTTGTCGCCCGGCTTGAGGGCGAGCTCGATGCGGCGAGGCTGATTCCCCGTCTCCACCGCGTCCCAGTCGACCTCACCCGAGTAGAGCACCGCGTTGCGGCCGCGCCCGATGTCGACGAACGCCGCTTCCATGCTGGGCAGGACGTTCTGGACCCGGCCGAGGTACACGTTGCCGATGAGTGAGGCGTCCTGGCTGCGGGCGACGTAGTGCTCGACGAGCACGTTGTCCTCGAGCACGGCGATCTGCACGCGCCCGGCCTTGGAACGAACGACCATCTGGCGGTCGACGGCCTCGCGTCGCGCGAGGAACTCCGCCTCGGTGACGACCGGACGGCGCCGACCGGCCTCGCGACCGTCGCGTCGCCGCTGCTTCTTGGCCTCGAGGCGCGTGGAGCCCTTGATGCGCTGGGGCTCGGTGACGACCTCGACGACGCGCTGGCGGCGCCGGCCAGCGGCGCCACCGCCGTTGTCCTCAGCTTGCGGCGATGCGTCGGAGTCATCGGACCCGCCGCGGCGGCGGCGACGCGACGAGCGGCCACCGCCGCTGGGCGACTCGTCCGGGGCGGGAAGCGCCGGCAGCGGCTTCACGTCGGGAGCGTAGAAGTGCAGGGCCGTGCTGACCTGCGAAACGAAGTTCTCCGGCAGGAGCCCCAGGCTCACGGCGGTCGGACGCTCCGGCTCGGCCGGCTCCTCCGCCGCGGTCTGCGCGGGCTGCTCGTCGCCGGTCTGCGCGGGCTGCTCGTCGCCGGTCTGCGGAGGCTGCTCGTCGCCCGGCTCAGCGGGCGCCTCCGGCTCAGCGGGCGCCTCCGGCTCAGCGGGCGCCTCCGGCTCAGCGGGCGCCTCCGGCTCAGCGGATGCGTCCGGCTCGGACGGGGTGTCCGGCTCGGCCTCGGGAGCGGCGTCGGCGCGCTCGGCGGCCGGCGTCTGCTCGACAGCCGCGTCTGCGGTCTCGTTCGCGCCCTCCGGCGCTACGGCGTCCCCGGACGCGTCGACGGTGCGGTCATCGTGCTCATTGTTCTGTTCAGCCATCGCTGGCGTACTCCCTGCGGGCGGACAGCCGCGCGTCGCCCGGAAAACTCGTGCTGCTCCGCACTCAGGCGGTGCCGCGAACTCACTCGGCCTGCGACCGGCTCGCGACGACGGTCGCGCGCTTCTGATCGCACAGGGCAGCCATTGCCCCGAAGTCTTCATTCGACGCTCGTCTCGGCGCGGCCGAGAACACGTCAACAGCCATTATCGCATCACCGGCGCGATTCGCGCACGCAAGTGCTTGGCGTGGCGAGCCGCGTGCCCGGCCGATGGGCCTTCGCTCAGGTCCGGAGGGGAGAGAATGGCCGGGTGACAGAGCCCCGCACCCTCCCCACCGCTCTCGCCCTCTGGCTCGTCATCGCGGGCGCGATCGGCTGGTGGGCGGCCTTCTCCCTCACCGCCGAGCGCTTCCACCTGCTGATGAACCCCGGCTCCTCCGCCGGGTGCGACTTCAGCCTCCTGGTGCAGTGCGGCGCGAATCTCACGTCGTGGCAGGGATCCGTGTTCGGCTTCCCCAACCCCATCCTCGGTCTCACGGGATGGGTGGCTCCCGTCGTCGTCGGCATGGCGATCCTCGCGGGAGCGCGGTTCGCGAAGTGGTTCTGGGCGCTGTTCGCGCTCGGGATGACGTTCGCGTTCGGGTTCATCGTGTGGCTCATCGGCCAGAGCATCTATGTGCTGGGCACCCTGTGCCCGTGGTGCATGGTCACCTGGCTGGTCACGATCCCGACGTTCTACGCCGTGCTGCTGCACGCGCTGCGCATCGGGGCGCTGCCGGCTCCCCGGGCCGCCCGGAGGGCGGCCGGTACCCTCGTGGGGTGGCTTCCGCTGCTCGCCGTGCTCAGCTACGCCATCATCGCGGTGCTGGCCCAGCTCCGGCTCGACGTGCTGAACTCCCTGTTCTGACGTCGACAGACGCCGCCTGTCAGAACCAGATGCCGAGCTCGCGCTGGGCGGACTCGGGGCTGTCCGAGCCGTGCACGAGGTTCTGCTGCACCGCCACGCCCCAGTCGCGACCGAAGTCGCCGCGAATGGTGCCGGGAGCGGCCGTCGTCGGGTCCGTGGTGCCGGCGAGGGAGCGGAACCCCTCGATCACGCGGTTGCCGGCGAGGCGGATCGCCACGCTGGGGCCCGACATCATGAATTCCAGGAGCGGCTCGTAGAACGGCTTGCCCTCGTGCTCGGCGTAGTGCTGCGCGAGACGCTCGCGCGTGGGCTCGACCAGCCGGATGTCGACGAGGGAGTAGCCCTTCGCCTCGATCCGGGCGAGGATCGCGCCGGTGAGCCCGCGCGCGACGCCGTCGGGCTTGATGAGGACGAGGGTCTCTTCGGTGGCCATGTGCGGTGTGCACCCTTTCGTTCGTGCCGCCGATTCGCTCGACGGTGTTGCCAGTCGGTCGCTTGTGTCAGTTCGGTCGGTCGGCGGATCCGGACTGCGCGGCGATACGCCGCTCGATCCGTCCCCCACCGATGGTCGCATACGCCCACATCCCGCCGAAGACGAGCGCGACGAGCAGCATGGCGGGCACGAAGAACGCGCCGAGCGCCACGACCACCTGGAGCACCCAGCCCACGGCGAACGCCCACCGGTGGCGCAGCAGGCCGCTCGTCAGGAACATCGCGACGGCGACGACCGAGCCGCCCACGATCCCCCACCAGGGCGCGATGCCCTCGGGGAGCGCCCGCAGGCCGTAGATCGACAGGCCGCCGAGGAAGACGATGATCGCCTCGAACGCCAGCACGACCTGACCGAGCTTCTCCGGCAGGGTCCGGTATCGGCGCGGCTTGCCCTGCCCGGTCCCGTCGTTCGGCTCCGGGGTTCCCTGCGTCAGCTCTGCCATCCGGACTTCCAATCCTCCGCCTGGGCGAGCGCGATCGCCTCGCCCGCCAGTACGACCGAGCCGGCGATCACGACCGCCCGCCGGTTCGAGCTCGCCGCCCACTCGCGCGCGGCATCCGCGGCATCCGCCAGGTGCGGATGCACCGTGACGCGCAGACCGGCGCTCTCGGCGAGATCCGCCAGGTGATCGGCGTCCGCCGCCCGGTCGGACTCCGGCGCCGTGACGAAGACATGGGCGGCGATCGGGCCGAGCTCACGCACGATGCCCACCTCGTCCTTGTCGCCCAGCACGCCCAGCACGAGGCCCCACTCGTCGAAGTCGAACGACTCGGGAAGCGCGCGCGCGAGCGCAGCGGCCCCGTGGGGGTTGTGAGCGGCGTCGACGACGACCGTGGGGTCGATGCCGACCAGCTGGAGACGCCCGGGCGAGACGACCTCGGCGAGCCCCTCGGTCAGCACCTCGGCCGAGAGGGGCTGCGACGAGGCGCCGATCAGCGATTCGACCGCGGCGATCGCGAGGGCCGCATTGGCGCCCTGGTGGCGGCCGTACAGCGGCAGGTACTCCTCGCCGTACTCGCCCGCCAGGCCCTTCACCGTGATGAGCTGACCGCCGACGGCCATCCGGTCCTCGGCCAGCGAGAAGTCCGCGCCCTCGAACGCGATCGTCGCGCCCTTCTCCGCCGCGACCCTGCGCAGCACCTGCTCGGCCTCGGGCACCTGGCGGGCCGACACGACGCGTGCGCCGTCCTTGATGATCCCGGCCTTCACCGTCGCGATCTCGGCGATGGTGGCCCCGAGGCGGTCGGCGTGGTCGATGGCGATGGGAGCGAAGACCGCGACGTCGCCGTCGGCGGTGTTGGTCGAATCCCACGCGCCGCCCATGCCGACCTCGAGCACGAGCACGTCGATCGGCGCGTCGGCGCACGCGACGAAGGCGAGCACGGTCAGCAACTCGAAGAACGTCAGAGGCTCCTCGCCCGACGCCTCGAGCTCGGCGTCGACGATGCCCACGAAGGGCACGATCTCGTCCCACGCGTCCGCGACCGCGGCATCCGCGATCGGGGCGCCGTCGATCAGGATGCGCTCGGTGAAGCGCTCCAGGTGCGGGCTCGTGAACAGGCCGGTGCGCAGGCCGTGCGCGCGCACGAGGCTCTCGATGATCCGGCTCGTGGACGTCTTGCCGTTCGTGCCGGTGACGTGCACCACCCGGTACGTGCGCTGCGGGTCGTCGAGCAGCTCGAGCACGCGCGCCGTGCGCTCCATGCGAGGCTGCACCCAGCGCTCCCCCGCGCGTTGCAGCAGCGCCTCGTACACGGCGTCGGCGCGACGCCGGTCCTCGGGCGTGCTCTCGACGATGTCGCTGTCGCTCACTGTGCTGCTCCGATCCTGCTGACCGCGACGACGAAGTCGCCGGCGTTGGCGTAGGTGCGCGCCGCGATGACGGCGGTGTGCTCGGCCTCTCCCGCGTCCGCCCCCGTGGTGAGCGTGTGCTCGAGCGCGAGGGTCTCGCCGGCCACGTCCGCGACCTCGAATGCGCTCTCCACGGCCGCGGCGTCGGCCGCATCGGCGAAGGCGAGCGACAGTCGGATGCGGTCGCTCACGTCGAACCCGGCCGCCTTTCGCGTGTCCTGCACCGCGCGAACCACGTCGCGGGCCAGGCCCTCGGCCTCGAGCTCGGGCGTGGTGTTGGTGTCCAGCAGCACGAAGCCCCCGCTGGGCAGGAGCGCGAGCGCCTCACCCTCCGGGCGTCCCGCGGTCTCGAGCACGAGCTCGTACTCGCCCGGTTCTAGCGCGAGGCCGCCCGCCGTGACGACGCCGTCCCTCTCGGACCAGTCGCCGTCCTTGGCCGCGCGGATCGCCTGCTGCACCTGCTTGCCCAGGCGCGGGCCCGCAGCGCGGGCGTTCACCGTGAGGCGATGCGAGATGCCGTACTCGGACGCCGTGGTCTCGCCGAGCTCGACGAGCTCGACCGCCTTGACGTTCAGCTCGTCGCGCAGGATGTCCTCGAACTGCGATAGGGCACCGGCCTGAGCGGTGACGACCGTGAGCTTGGCCAGGGGCAGGCGCACGCGCAGCCCCTCTTTCTTGCGCAGCGCGTTCGCGACGCTGGATACCTCGCGCACGGCGTCCATGGCCGCGCGGATGTCGGCGGCGTCGGGGAACGCCGACGCGTCCGGCCAGTCGGTGAGGTGGACGCTGCGGCCGCCGGTCAGGCCCTGCCACACGCGCTCGGATACCAGCGGGATGAGCGGGGCGGCGACGCGGGTCAGCGTCTCCATCACGGTGTAGAGCGTGTCGAACGCCTCGGTGCTCTGCGCGTCTTCCGAGACGACGCCCATCCAGAAGCGGTCGCGCGAACGGCGGATGTACCAGTTCGTCAGCACCTCGGCGAAGTCCCGCAGCCGCGCCGCGGCCGTCGTCGAGTCGAGGCGGTCCAGGTCCTCCGCGACACCCGTGACCAGGTCGCCCAGCAGCGCCAGGATGTACCGGTCGAGCACGTCGGTGGAGTCGGTGCGCCAGGTCGCCTCGTAGCCGGAACCGTCGGGCCCGCCCGCGGCGTTCGCATAGGTCGCGAAGAAGTACCACGAGTTCCACAGCGGCAGCAGGAACTCGCGCACGCCGGCGCGGATGCCCTCCTCGGTAACGACGAGGTTGCCGCCGCGCAGCACGCTCGACGACATCAGGAACCAGCGCATGGCGTCCGAGCCGTCGCGGTCGAACACCTCCGAGACGTCCGGGTAGTTGCGCAGCGACTTCGACATCTTCTGACCGTCGTTGCCGAGCACGATGCCGTGGCAGGACACGCCCGTGAAAGCGGGGCGGTCGAACAGCGCCCCCGACAGCACGTGCATCACGTAGAACCAGCCGCGGGTCTGGCCGATGTACTCGACGATGAAGTCCGCCGGTGCGTGCGAGTCGAACCACTCGCGGTTGTCGAACGGATAGTGCACCTGCGCGAAGGGCATCGATCCGGAGTCGAACCACACGTCGAACACGTCCTCGATGCGGCGCATCGTGCTCTTGCCCGTCGGGTCATCCGGGTTCGGGCGCGTGAGCTGGTCGATGTACGGTCGGTGCAGGTCGACCTCGCCCTGCTCGTTGCGGGGCAGCGTGCCGAAGTCGCGCTCGAGCTCCTCCAGCGACCCATACGCGTCCACGCGCGGGTAATTGGGGTCGTCCGACTTCCACACCGGGATGGGCGAGCCCCAGAACCGGTTGCGGCTGATCGACCAGTCCCGCGCGCCCTCGAGCCACTTGCCGAACTGGCCGTGCTTGACGTTCTCCGGCGCCCACGTGATCTGCTCGTTGAGCTCGAGCAGCCGGTCCTTGAAGTCCGTCACGCGGACGAACCAGCTCGACACGGCCTTGTAGATGAGAGGGTTCCGGCAGCGCCAGCAGTGCGGGTAGGAGTGCTCGTACGACTGGAGGCGGAGGAGGCGCCCGTTCTGGCGCAGCAGACGCACGATGGGCGTGTTGGCATCCATCCACAGCTCGCCCGCCACATCCGTGACCATGTCGAGGAAGCGGCCGTCGTCCCCCAGCGACACGATCGTCGGGATGCCCGCCGCGTCGTTGAGGCGCTTGTCGTCCTCACCGTAGGCCGGCGCCTGGTGCACGATGCCCGTCCCGTCCCCGGTCGTGACGTAGTCGTCCACGAGGATGCGCCACGCGTGCTGGGTGCCCCACTTCTCGGCGTCGGCGAAGTAGTCGAACAGCCGCTCGAACGCGACGTCCGCCAGGTCGGATCCCGCCACGCGCGTCCGGATCGCAGCCCTCGCATCGTCCGCGGACTCGTAACCGAGGTCCTTCGCGTAGCCCGAGAGCAGCTCCTCGGCGAGCAGGAACTCCTCGCCCGTGGCGCCCTCCTTCGCCCCGCTGGGTCCGGCCGGCACCACGGCGTAGGTGATCTGCGGGCCCACCGCGAGCGACATGTTGGTCGGCAGCGTCCACGGCGTGGTCGTCCACGCGAGCGCCCGCACGCCCTCGATCCCGAGCGCCGCGGCCTTCTCCCCCACCAGCGGGAACGTGACGGTCACCGAGGGGTCCTGGCGCATCTTGTAGACGTCGTCGTCCATGCGCAGCTCGTGGTTCGACAGCGGGGTCTGATCGCGCCAGCAGTACGGCAGGACGCGGTATCCCTCGTAGGCGAGTCCCTTGTCGTACAGCGTCTTGAAGGCCCACAGCACGCTCTCCATGAACGTGGTGTCGAGCGTCTTGTAACCGCGCTCGAAGTCGACCCACCGGGCCTGGCGGGTGACGTAGTCCTCCCACTCGCGCGTGTAGGCGAGGACGGACTCGCGCGCCTTCGCGTTGAACGCGTCGATGCCCATCTGCTCGATCTCGCTCTTCTCGGTGATCCCGAGCTGCTTCATCGCCTCCAGCTCTGCCGGAAGCCCGTGGGTGTCCCAGCCGAAGACGCGGTCGACCTTCCGGCCCCGCATCGTCTGGAAGCGCGGGAAGACGTCCTTCGCGTACCCGGTCAAGAGGTGGCCGTAGTGCGGCAGGCCGTTCGCGAACGGCGGGCCGTCGTAGAACACCCACTCCTCGGAGCCGTCGCGCTGCTCGATCGAGGCGCGGAAGGTGTCGTCCTGCTCCCAGAACGACAGCACGTCCCGCTCGATCGCGGGAAACCGCGGGCTCGGCGTGACGGCATCGCGGTCGGCGGCGGGTCCGAACGAGGACTTGGGGTAGGTCATCAGGGCTCCGTGTGAGGCCAGCAGTTCCGGAAGGGACTGCGAGGACGACCGGTCGGCCGCGGTACCACCCCGCGTTGCGCCGCCTCCCGTCTCCGGGCACGCGACGCCGCTCTCACTGCGGCTGTGACGGGCCTGCCCCGCGCGGTTCTACTGAGGCTTGCGCCGGTTCTTCCGCGAGCTCCCCGGTGATGTCCGGATCGATGCCGATGCGTCGATTCTACGGCGTCACCGGCGGGACGCGAACTCGACCCCGCGACCACGGCCACGTCCTTGCGCCACGCGCACGCGCCCCGCTGGGCCGCGCACGCCCGAGGACCCCGCGCGCACGCCCCGAGGAAATGCGCCGCTTCGAGGACGGATCCGCGGAAGACGCCCTCCGAGTTGCGCATTTCCTCTCCCGCGGAGCGATTACTCCTCGTGGGCGCGCCTGTGTGAGGAGCCAAACGACGCGCGGGCGGACGGGAGCGCGCACGAGAGCGGATCACGCGCGCCGGCGAGCGGACGGCGCGCGGTGGAGGCCCTGCGCGATGGCGCGGAGGACCAGGTCGTGCACGCGTTCCCACTGATTCATGATCTGGTCATAGCTGACGCGGATGACGTGGTAGCCCATCAGGCGCAGCCGCGCATCGTGCTCGATGTCGCTGTCCCGCTGGGGACCGACGTGGTGTCCCCCATCGATCTGGACAACCAGGCGCTCGCCGATCAGCACGTCGACCGGACGCCCCGCGATCACGACCTGCGGGATGACCGGCTCATCGAGCCACCGCAGGCGATGGCAGACGATCGATTCCGTCCCGGCGTCCGCGAACGGCCGAGCGAGCGCACACACGTCGCGGGCACGCGCTGGCAGCGGGTAGCCCGCCATCTCCTGGGCCTCGATCAGCCGCGCCTTGAGCGCGGACTCCCACACGGCGACCGCCTGTTCGCGCGGGAGGCAGCAGGCCACGAGCATCAGGACGTTCTGGATGGGATCGACCAACTCGCCGGGGCGCCGGGGCACGATCGGCTTCGCCCAGTGCACGTGCGCGGCCGTGCGCCCGACGGCTCCCGAGTGAGCCGGCGCCGCGACATGGTGCCGATCGGACCGGGGCACCCACAGCCCGAGACGCGCCGCCTGCGTCACGCAGGTCAGCACGACTCCGACCCGCGCCGCTGAGACGAGCATGGGGTCGGCGTTGGGCAGCGCGACCCAGCCCTGCCGCGGACGGCTGAGCAGGCCGAGGGCCACGGCTCCCTCTATCGCGCGTCGACCGGCGCCTGCCTCCCGCAGTTCGGCCACGCGTACAACCCCGCCACGAGCACGCACTTCTTCGACAACATCCATATGTCCACGCTGGCTCGCCCACCGGCCCCAGCCGCCCGTCCGGAGCGAAAACTGGACGCCCGCTCGCTTCCTCCGCCCTGTGGACGAGCCGCGCACTCGCGCGAGACAGCGGTTCCAGCGTGCCCACGCCGAGTGGATGTGCCAGATAGCGGATCGCATCCGCCACACGGCCCTCAGCGCTGCACATCTCCGCGATGCGGCGCGCCCCCTCCTCTTGGCGGCGCGCCGGTGAGGGCGGGGGACGCAGGCGGGAGGAGGGAGCGAAGAGGGAAGAGGGAAGAAGGCACAGGGCGAGAGGCGCGAGAGGCGCAGGACGTGCCGGCGGGGCGGACGCGTCGGCCGGGCGCGTCCCGGCGGGCGCCGGTAGACTGGGCGGACCCCACACTCAGGCACGCAGACACCGTGCCGCACATACCGAGGAGATCCGCATGGCCGCCGTTCCCGACAAGCCCGCCCTCGAGGGTCTCGAAGACAAGTGGGGCGCTGCGTGGGAGGAGCAGGGCACGTACCTGTTCGACCGCGACGCCGCGAAGGCGAAGGGCCGCGCGGGCGTGTTCTCGGTCGACACTCCCCCGCCCACGGCGTCGGGATCGCTGCACATCGGGCACGTCTTCTCGTACACGCACACCGACGTCAAGGCGCGCTACGAGCGCATGCGCGGCAAGACCGTGTTCTACCCGATCGGGTGGGATGACAACGGCCTGCCGACCGAGCGTCGCGTGCAGAACTACTACGGCGTCCGCTGCGATCCGTCGCTGCCGTACGACCCCGACTTCACGCCGCCGTTCGAGGGCACGACCAAAAACGTCAAGGCCGCCGACCAGGTGCCGATCAGCCGCCGCAACTTCATCGAGCTGTGCGAGAAGCTGACGGTCGAGGACGAGAAGACGTTCGAGGACCTGTGGCGCAAGCTCGGCCTGTCGGTGGACTGGACGCAGACGTACCGCACGATCTCGGACGACACGATCCGCTCGAGCCAGCTCGCGTTCCTGCGCAACGTCGAGCGGGGCGAGGCGTTCCAGTCCCTCGCGCCGACGCTGTGGGACGTCGACTTCCGCTCGGCGATCGCGCAGGCCGAACTCGAGGACCGCGACCAGCCGGCCGCGTACCACCGCCTCGCCTTCCACAAGGCCGACGGCTCGAGCGACGTCCACATCGAGACCACGCGTCCCGAGCTGCTCCCCGCGTGTGTGGCGCTCGTGGCGCATCCGGACGACGAGCGCTACCAGCCGCTGTTCGGCACCACGGTCGTCACGCCGCTGTTCGGCGTCGAGGTGCCCGTGCTGCCGCACCCGCTGGCGCAGCCCGACAAAGGCTCGGGCATCGCCATGATCTGCACCTTCGGCGACGTGACCGACATCATCTGGTGGCGGGAGCTGGACCTGCCGAACCGCACGATCATCGGCAAGGACGGCCGGATCGTCGCGGAGGCGCCGGAGGCCATCACGAGCCCCGTGGGCCTCGCGTTCTACGCCGAGCTGGCGGGCAAGACGGTCTTCAGCGCCAAGAAGCGCATCGTCGAGCTCCTGACCGAGTCGGAGGAGCTCATCGGCGAGCCGCGGCCGTTCATGCACCCCGTGAAGTTCTTCGAGAAGGGCGACCGCCCGCTCGAGATCGTGTCCACCCGGCAGTGGTACATCCGCAACGGGGCCCGGGACGAGCGCCTGCGCGAGCGGCTCCTCGAGCTCGGCCGCCAGATCGACTGGCACCCCGAGTTCATGCGCGTCCGCTACGAGAACTGGGTGAACGGCCTCACGGGCGACTGGCTGGTGTCGCGCCAGCGCTTCTTCGGCGTGCCGATCCCGGTCTGGTACGCGCTCGACGAGCAGGGCGAGCGCGACTACGACCGTGTGCTGCTGCCGGATGCCTTCCAGCTCCCGGTCGACCCGTCGAGCGACGTCCCGCCCGGGTACACGGAGGACCAGCGCGGCGTGCCGGGCGGCTTCGACGCGGAGACGGACGTGCTGGACACGTGGGCGACGTCGTCCCTCACCCCCCAGCTCGCCGGCGGCTGGCAGCGCGACGACGAGCTGTGGCAGCTGGTGGCGCCGTTCGACGTGCGCCCGCAGGGCCAGGACATCATCCGCACGTGGCTGTTCTCGACGCTGCTGCGCAGCGCCCTCGAGGACGACCGGGCGCCGTGGGCCAACGCCGCGATCTCGGGCTTCATCGTCGACCCCGACCGCAAGAAGATGTCGAAGTCGAAGGGCAACGTCGTCACGCCGGCGGACATCCTCGACAAGCACGGCTCGGATGCGGTGCGCTACTGGGCCGCGTCGAGCCGGCTCGGCACGGACGCCGCGTTCGATCCGCAGAACCCGACGCAGATCAAGATCGGCCGGCGCCTGGCGATCAAGGTGCTCAACGCGGCCAAGTTCGTGCTGGGCTTCGAGGCGCCCGGCGTGCTCGGGGACCCCGGCGCGGCCGTGACCGAGCCGCTCGACCTGTCGATGCTCGCGACGCTCGACGAGGTCATCGCGCAGGCGACCGCCTCGCTCGAGGCCTACGACCACGCCCGCGCGCTCGAGGTGTCGGAGTCGTTCTTCTGGACGTTCTGCGACGACTACCTGGAGCTCGTGAAGGAGCGCGCCTACGCGGGCGGCCCCGCGGGCCAGTCGGCCGCGGTCGCGCTGCGCACCGCCCTGTCCGCGCTGCTGCGCCTGCTCGCGCCTGTCCTGGCGTTCGCCGCCGAGGAGTCCTGGAGCTGGTTCCAGGAGGGCTCGGTGCATACCGCGCCCTGGCCGACCGTGAGCGGCGTGACGGGCGACCCCGCGGTGCTCGCCGGCGCGAGCGAGGCGCTGATCGGCATCCGCCGCGCGAAGACGGAGGCGAAGGCGTCGCAGAAGACCCCGGTCGACTCCGCGGCGATCACGGCGCCCGGCGACAGGGCCGCGGCTCTTCGGCTCGCCGCCGACGACCTGAAGGCGGTCGGCCGGATCGCCGAACTCGAGATCACCGAGGGCGAGGAGTTCGCGGTCACGCGGATCGACCTCGCGGAGACGGAGGACTGATGCAGCTCGGAACCCGCTGGACCGCCGGATCGCAGCCCCCGGCGTCCGTGCCCGCCGAACTGCGCGAGACGATCGCGCAGGTCGAGCACCACCTGACGTCCTCGGCCGTGCAGGGCGGTGCGATGCCGGGCTGGACGCTCACCTGGCTCGAGGGACGCCCCATCGCCGAGCTCGACACCGGCGTCACGGTCTCCCTCGGCCCCGACGGCAAGGCCGTGGTGGGCCACATCGACGGCATGAACGACGCCGAGCGCTGAGCCCGCGTTCGTCCCTCCCGTTGACTAGCCCCGGTGCTGTTCACTAGCGCGGGGAGCGCTAGTAAGCGGCACCGGCGCTAGTCAACGGTGGTGGTCGGGTGGCGGGAGGATGTCAGCGCCCGGGGGCGGCGGGAACGCGTGGTGGAGCGCGGCGCGGACGGCGTGCTCGCGATCGCCCGTCGCGTCGATCCGCTCGAGCAGGTCGGCCGGGAGATCGATCGTCAGGTGCGCCGAGTCCGCGTCCCTGCCCCGAAGGATCGCGCCGATCACGGGCGAGACGATCGTGCCGAGCACGCACAGGATCACGATCACCCATAGCGCGCGCCAGTACCCCTCGCCGAGCCGGATGTCGTCGGCCAGGATCGGGATGAGTCCGAGCACGGCGTATGCCGCGATGGTCGCCAGTGTGGCGCCCACCACGCCCCGCACGGCCGCCTGCGGTCGGCGCACCAGTTGGACGATCAGCGACGCATGCGCGAGAGCGAGCGTGGTGAGGATGCCCGCCCACGTCCCGCGCGCCCAGACCTCAGGGACCGACGAGTCGGCGGGTAGCCAGATCAGGACCACGCCGATGACGATGGTCAGCGTGGAGATCGGGAGTCCGAGCCAGCCCACCCACTGGTAGGGCTTGCCGAGGGTGGCGAGGTTGCACAGGACCGCGATCCCGTAGGCCCCCACGGCTGCGGTGGTGCCCATGACCCTGACCTCGAGCCTCCCGCCGTCGCCGGTCAGGATCACCGAGATCCCCGTGAGCGCGGCGATCGACAGGGAGACGACGACCGTCCAGATCGCGACGCGCCGGAACAACTTCAGCTCGTTCACGCGCTCGCTCCCCGCGCCGACGCCTACGCGCTCTTCTTCTTCTGGGCCAGCACCAGGGTCGGCTCGGCGCCGTCCTCGACGGCGGCGCGCGTGACGATCACCTTCGCAACGTCGTCGGCCGACGGGATCTCGAACATGATCGGTCCGAGCACGTCCTCGAGGATCGCGCGCAGCCCGCGCGCTCCGGTCTTGCGCGCGACCGCGAGATCCGCGATCGCCCGCAGCGCGTCGTCCTCGAACTCGAGCTGAACGCCGTCGAGCTCGAACATCCGCTGGTACTGCTTCACCAGGGCGTTGCGCGGCACGGTCAGGATCTCCATCAGCGCGTCCTGGTCGAGCGGGTTCACCGAGGCGACCACCGGCAGGCGACCGATGAACTCCGGGATCAGGCCGAACTTGTGGAGGTCTTCCGGCAGCACCTCGCTGAACAGCGCGCTGTCGTCGCTCTTGTCGTGCAGCGGGGCACCGAAGCCCACCCCGTGCTTGCCGACGCGGGACGAGATGATGTCCTCGAGCCCGGCGAACGCACCCGCGACGATGAACAGCACGTTCGTCGTGTCGATCTGGATGAACTCCTGGTGCGGGTGCTTGCGCCCGCCCTGCGGCGGCACGGAGGCGACCGTGCCCTCGAGGATCTTCAGCAGGGCCTGCTGCACGCCCTCACCGGAGACATCGCGCGTGATCGAGGGGTTCTCGGCCTTACGGGCGATCTTGTCGACCTCGTCGATGTAGATGATGCCGGTCTCGGCGCGCTTGACGTCGAAGTCCGCGGCCTGCAGCAGCTTCAGCAGGATGTTCTCGACGTCCTCGCCGACGTAGCCCGCTTCCGTCAGCGCGGTCGCATCGGCGACCGCGAACGGCACGTTCAGGCGCTTGGCGAGCGTCTGCGCGAGGTAGGTCTTGCCGCACCCGGTCGGGCCGAGCATCAGGATGTTGCTCTTGGCGACCTCGACATCCTCGGCCTTCTGGTCCGCGGGCTGCAGCTGGTTGCGCGCACGCACGCGCTTGTAGTGGTTGTACACCGCGACCGACAGGGCGCGCTTGGCCTGCACCTGGCCGACGACGTACTCGTCCAGGAACTGGAAGATCTCGCGCGGCTTGGGCAGGTCGAACTCGCTGACCTCTCCCCCGCCCTGCGACTCCGCCATGCGCTCTTCGATGATCTCGTTGCACAGCTCGACGCACTCGTCGCAGATGTACACGCCGGGGCCGGCGATCAGCTGCTGCACCTGCTTCTGGCTCTTTCCACAGAAGGAGCACTTGAACAGGTCGGCGCTCTCACCGATGCGAGCCATGTGAGTCCTCCCCGCGGATCTGGCTTCGAGTCTTCTTGAGCCTAACCGCTGCCACCGACGCCGGGGACGCCCCACACGCCGGATTCGATGACGGTCCGGTCACGACGACGCGAGGATGCCCCGGCGCGCGACCGCGCGACCGGGGCATCCTCGACGTCACCGTCGGCGCGTCACTTCGCGGCCGGCGTGCGCTTGCGGGTCGTGAGCACCTGGTCGACGAGGCCGTACTCCACGGCCTCCTTGGCGCCCAGGATCTTGTCGCGGTCGATGTCGCGGTGCACCTCTTCGACCGAGCGGTGGGAGTGCTTCGCCAGCGTCTCCTCGAGCCACGTGCGCATGCGCATGATCTCGGCCGCCTGGATCTCGATGTCCGACGCCTGCCCGTGACCCGCCTCGCCGACGGCGGGCTGGTGGATCAGGATGCGCGCGTTGGGCAGCGCGAGGCGCTTGCCGGGTGCGCCCGCCGCGAGCAGCACGGCCGCCGCGGACGCGGCCTGACCCAGCACGACGGTCTGGATCTGGGGAGAGATGTACTGCATCGTGTCGTAGATCGCCGTCATGGCCGTGAACGACCCGCCCGGCGAGTTGATGTACATGATGATGTCGCGGTCGGGGTCCTGGCTCTCCAGCACGAGCAGCTGGGCCATGACGTCGTCGGCCGACGCGTCGTCCACCTGCACGCCGAGGAAGATGACGCGGTCCTCGAACAGCTTGTTGTAGGGGTCCTGGCGCTTGTAGCCGTAGGCCGTGCGCTCCTCGAACTGGGGCAGGATGTAGCGGCTGCCGGGCATCTGCAGGCCCTGGGGCGAGACGGCGCCGGTGTAGGGGGTGTGCATCTTCGATACGTCCTTCTCTGTGCTCAGCTGCTCGGCGCTCAGTTCGCGTCGCGGTCGGTGCCGCCCGCGCCGGTCACGTCGACGGCGTGCTCGCGGATGTGGTCGACGAAGCCGTACGCGAGGGCCTCCTCGGCCGAGAACCAGCGGTCGCGGTCGCCGTCCTCGTTGATCTGCTCGACGCTCTTGCCCGTCTGCGCGGCGGTGATCTCCGCGAGACGGCGCTTCATGTCGAGGATGAGCTGCGCCTGCGTCTGGATGTCGCTCGCCGTGCCCCCGAAGCCGCCGTGCGGCTGGTGCAGCAGGACCCGCGCGTTGGGCGTGATGTACCGCTTGCCCTTCGTGCCGCTCGTGAGCAGCAGCTGCCCCATCGAGGCCGCCATGCCGATGCCCACCGTGACGATGTCGTTGGGCACGAACTGCATCGTGTCGTAGATCGCCATGCCCGCCGTGATCGAACCGCCGGGCGAGTTGATGTAGAGGTAGATGTCCTTCTGCGAGTCCTCGGCGGCCAGCAGCAGGATCTTGGCGCAGATCTCGTTCGCGTTCTCGTCGCGCACCTCCGAGCCAAGCCAGATGATGCGATCCTTCAGCAGCCGGTCGAAGACACTCTGTGCCATCAGCGGTTCGGGCATTCTCACTCCATTCGGTGGTGCGTCGTTACGACCCTACCGGCGGCCTTCGTCGCCCCCGGCGCGTGTTCGCCGTGGGCATACGTCGCGCCGCGGGCCGCGCATCCGTACCCGCTGGAGTGCGTTCGCGGCAAGCCCTTCCAGCGGATGTCCGCGGGGGCTACCGTCAAAGCGACCCCGAGGAGGTCTGCATGGAGACGTGGCCCGGACGGCCCTATCCGCTGGGAGCGACGTACGACGGCGACGGCACCAACTTCGCGCTGTACAGCGAGCTCGCCGAGCGCGTCGAGCTCTGCCTGTTCGACGAGCAGGACCGCGAGACGCGCGTGCCGCTCATCGAGGTGGACGGGTACGTGTGGCACGCGTACCTCCCCGAGGTGGCGCCCGGGCAGCGCTACGGCTACCGCGTGCACGGGCCCTTCGATCCCTCGACGGGCCAGAGGTGCGATCCGTCGAAGCTGCTGCTCGATCCGTACGCCAAGGCGATGTCGGGGACGATCGACTGGGATCCGTCCCTCTTCGACCACGACTTCACGGATCCGTCCGTGCGGAACGAGGACGACTCGGCGGCGCACACGATGCGGGGGGTCGTGATCAACCCCTACTTCGACTGGCGGGGCGACCGACCCCCGGCGACGCCGTACAGCCGGACCGTCATCTACGAGGCGCACGTCAAGGGCCTCACGGCGCTGCACCCGGACGTCCCGGAGGAGCTGCGGGGCACGTACGCCGGCATCGCGCACCCCGCGGTCATCGCCCACCTGCGCCGGCTGGGGGTCACCGCGATCGAGCTCATGCCCGTGCACCAGTTCGTGCACGACAGCGTGCTGCTGGAGAAGGGCCTGCGCAACTACTGGGGCTACAACACCCTGGGGTTCTTCGCCCCTCACGCCGAGTACTCCTCCAGCGGCGACGTCGGCGAGCAGGTGCAGGAGTTCAAGGCCATGGTGCGCACGCTGCACGCGGCGGGCATCGAGGTGATCCTGGACGTGGTCTACAACCACACCGCGGAGGGCAACCACCTGGGTCCGACGCTGTCGTTCAAGGGCATCGACAACGCCGCGTATTACCGTCTGGTCGAGGACGACCCGCAGTACTACATGGACTACACGGGCACGGGCAACACCCTCAACGTGCGCAACCCGCACGCGCTGCAGCTCATCATGGACTCCCTGCGCTACTGGGTCCTGGAGATGCACGTCGACGGCTTCCGGTTCGACCTCGCCTCCGCGCTGGCGCGCGAGTTCTACGAGGTCGACCGGCTCTCGAGCTTCTTCGACCTCGTGCAGCAGGATCCCGTGGTGTCCCAGGTGAAGCTCATCGCCGAGCCGTGGGACGTCGGCCCCGGCGGCTACCAGGTCGGCAACTTCCCGCCGCAGTGGACCGAGTGGAACGGCAAGTACCGCGACACGGTGCGCGACTTCTGGCGGGGCGAGCCCGCGACGCTCGGCGAGTTCGCGTCCCGCTTCACGGGTTCGGCCGACCTGTACGAGAACTCCGCCCGGCGGCCGATCGCGTCGATCAACTTCGTGACGGCGCACGACGGGTTCACGCTGCGCGATCTCGTCTCGTACAACGAGAAGCACAACGACGCCAACGGCGAGGACAACCGCGACGGGGAATCGCACAACCGCTCGTACAACCTCGGCGTCGAGGGGCCGACGGACGATCCGGACATCCTCGAGGCGCGGGCACGGCAGCAGCGCAACCTGCTGGCGACGCTGCTGCTGTCCCAGGGCGTGCCGATGATCCTGCACGGGGATGAGCTGGGCCGCACCCAGGCGGGGAACAACAACGGGTACGCGCAGGACTCCCCCCTCACATGGGTGCACTGGGATGCGGCGGACGACCCGCTCATCGAGTTCACCGCGCGCGTGAGCCGCCTGCGCCGCGAGCATCCCACGTTCCGCCGTGGCGGCTACTTCGACGGCCGCCCCGTACGCCGCGGGGAGGGCGACCCGCTCCCGGACATCGCCTGGTTCACGCCGGACGGATCGCCCATGGGGCCCGACGACTGGCAGACGAGCTACGCCCGCTCGCTCGGGGTGTTCCTGAACGGGCAGGGCATCCGCGAACGCGGGCCGCGCGGGGAGCGGATCGTCGACCGGCACTTCCTCGTGTGCTTCAACGCGCACTCCGAGCCGGTCGAGTTCACGCTCCCGGCGGACGAGTTCTGCACCGCATGGGAGGTCGTGCTCAACACCGCCGACGGCGCGGATCCCGCGCCCCGCGAGTCCGGCACGCCCCTGGAGGCCCCGGCGCGGTCCGTGCTGGTGCTGCGGGAGTACCGCGAGCCGGAGCCCCCGCCGGAGTACTCGCCCGCGGCATCCGTGCGCCTCCACGGCTCCGGCTCCGACGCACCCCGGGAGCCGCGCTCGTGAGCAGGACGCCGCGGTCCACCTACCGCCTGCAGATCCGGCGCGAGTTCGACCTCGACGCCGCAACCGCGCTCATCGACTACATCGCCGCGCTCGGCGCCGACGCCGTCTACCTGTCCCCGATCCTCACGAGCGAGCCGGGCTCGGCACACGGCTACGACGTGACCGATCCGAGCGCGGTCGACCCGGACCGCGGCGGTCCGGACGCGCTGGCTCGGCTCGCAGACGCCGCCCACGCGGCCGGGCTGGCCGTCCTCGTGGACATCGTCCCCAACCACATGGGAGTCGCGACGCCCGCCCACAACCCCTGGTGGTGGGACCTGCTGACGCACGGACGCGAGTCGCGCTACGCCGACGCGTTCGACATCGACTGGGACGCCGGCGGCGGCCGCATCCGGCTGCCGGTGCTCGGCGAGGACGATCCGGAGCTGCGCATCGAGGACGGGACGCTGCGCTACTGGGAGCACCGCTTCCCGCTGGCGCCGGGGACGGCGGACGACGGCGCAACCCCCGCCGAGGTGCACGCGCGCCAGCACTATGAGCTCGTGCACTGGCGGCGCGGCGACGCGGAACTGAACTTCCGTCGCTTCTTCGCCGTGACGACGCTCGCGGGCCTGCGCGTCGAGGATCCCCGCGTCTTCGACGAGTCCCATGCCGAGGTCCTGCGGTGGGTCCGCGCGGGGCTCGTCGACGGACTTCGAATCGATCACCCCGACGGGCTCGCGGATCCGGGCGGCTACCTCGCGCGGCTCTCGGAGGAGACTGGCGGGGCGTACGTGCTGGTGGAGAAGATCCTGGAGCACGGCGAGGAGCTCCCGCCGCACTGGGCCACCGCCGGCACGACGGGGTACGACGCGCTCGGGGACATCGATCGCGTGCTGATCGACCCGGCCGCCGAGCCCGTGCTCGACGACCTCGAGGCCGAGCTGCGCGGCGGCCCGGCGGACTGGGGAGCGCTCGTCCACGAGGGCAAGAGCGCGGTCGCCAGGACGCTGCTGCGCGCCGAGGTCGCGCGCCTCGCCCGCCTGCTGCCGGCGACGGACGCGGTCGAAGACGCTCTCCGCGAGCTGCTGGCGTGCTTTCCCGTGTACCGCTCCTACCTGCCCGCGGGGATCGAGCACCTGCACGAAGCCGCGACGCACGCCCGACGGAGGCGTCCGGAGCTCGCCGCGGCGATCGACCGGGTGCTCCCGTACCTCGCCGATCCCGCGCATCCCGCCGCGATCCGCTTCCAGCAGACGTCGGGTGCGGTCATGGCCAAGGGCGTCGAGGACACCGCCTTCTACCGCTACGGGCGGCTCGCGTCGCTCAACGAGGTGGGCGGGGACCCGTCGGAGTTCGCGATCGACGTGGACGAGTTCCATCGCCGCCAGATGCTGCGGCAGGCCCGCACGCCGCTGTCGATGACGACCCTGTCCACGCACGACACCAAGCGCGGCGAGGACACGCGCGCCCGCATCGACGCGCTCTCCGAGGTGCCGCAGCTGTGGCGCAGCACCCTCGCCACGCTGCGGGGGCGTGCGCCGCTCGGCGACGGCCCCCTCGAATCGCTGCTGTGGGCGTCGTTCATCGGCGCGTGGCCGCTGTCGCGCGAGCGCGCCCACGCCTACGCGGAGAAGGCGGCGCGCGAGGCGGCGACCGGGACGTCCTGGACCGACCCGGACGAGGCGTTCGAGGAGCGGTTGCACGCCCTGGTCGACGCGGCCTTCGACGACGAGACCGCTCGTGCGGCCGTCGAGGAGTGCGTGGAGTTCGTGCGCGAGGCAGGCTGGATCAACGCCCTGTCGGCGAAACTGCTCCAGCTCGCCGCTCCGGGCGTGCCGGACGTCTACCAGGGCTCGGAGCTGTGGAACCGCTCGCTCGTGGATCCGGACAACCGCCTGCCGGTCGACTTCGACGAACGGCGGCGCCTGCTCGAGCGCATCGACGGCGGCGAGCTGCCTCCCCCGGACGAGTCGGCCGCTGCCAAGCTGCTCGTGACGTCGCGCGTGCTGCGCGCGCGCCGGGACCGCCCCGAGCTGTTCACGCGGTACGCCGGCCTGCCCGTCGTGGGGCACGCATCCGCGCATGCGATCGCCTTCGACCGCGGGGGCGCGGTCGCCGTGGCCACACGCCTGCCCATCGGCCTGTCGCGCCGCGGCGGCTGGAACGACACACGCGTGCTCACGCCGCCGGGACGCTACATCGACGCCATCGGCGGTGAGGCCGTCGAGGGCGGCGAGCTGCTCCTGGGACGGCTGCTGAGCCGCTATCCGGTCGCGCTTCTGCTGAGAGCGGAGAAGAGAACGGAAGAGAAGGGGTCAGCGTGAGCTTCGAGGTCTGGGCGCCGCGCCCGTCGCGGGTGGGACTGCTGCTCGACGGACAGCCGCACGAGATGCGCCGCGACGACGAGGGGTGGTGGCGCGCGGACGTCCCGGCGCTCGCAGGCCAGGACTACGGCTACCTCCTCGACGACGACCCCACGCCCCTGCCCGACCCGCGTTCGATCCGACAGCCCGACGGCGTGCATGCGCTGAGCCGCGTGCACGACCTCGCCTTCGCCTGGACCGACGCGTCGTGGACGGGACGCCAGCTCGCGGGCGGCGTCATCTATGAGCTGCACGTGGGCACGTTCACGCCGGAGGGCACGCTCGACGCCGCCATCGCGCGCCTGCCGCACCTCGTGGATCTGGGCATCGACTTCGTCGAGCTGCTGCCCGTCAACTCCTTCAACGGGGCATGGAACTGGGGCTACGACGGCGTCCTCTGGTACGCCGTGTCGGAGACCTACGGCGGACCGGAGGCGTATCAGCGCTTCGTCGACGCGTGCCACGCGGCCGGGCTCGCGGTGATCCAGGACGTGGTCTACAACCACCTGGGGCCGAGCGGCAACTACCTGCCGCGCTTCGCCCCCTACCTGCGCGAGGACAGCGCCAACACCTGGGGCGCCTCGATCGACCTCGCGCGGCGCGAGGTGCGGGACTACATCACCGACAACGCGCTGATGTGGCTGCGGGACTTCCACGTGGACGGCCTCCGGCTCGACGCGGTGCACGCGCTGGTCGACGACGAGCATGACCGGCGTGGCGAGGCGCACATCCTGCAGGAACTCGCCGAGCGGGTCGACGCGCTCAGCGCGCACCTCCGGCGGCCGCTCACGCTCATCGCCGAGTCGGACATGAACGACCCGAAGCTCATCACCCCGCGCGAGGGCGGCGGCTACGGCGTGCACGCGCAGTGGAGCGACGACTACCACCACGCCGTGCACGTCGCGCTCACGGGCGAGACGAGCGGCTACTACGCCGACTTCGAGCCGATCGAGGCTCTCGCCAAGGCCGGGACGCGAGGGTTCTTCCACGACGGCACGTGGTCTTCCTTCCGGGAGCGGAACCACGGCCACCCGATCGATCCGGCCACCCCGACCTGGCGCCTGGTGACGTACGCGCAGGACCACGACCAGATCGGCAACCGTGCGACGGGCGACCGGCTGTCGCAATCCCTCGACGAGGATCTGCTCGCCGTCGCGGCGCTGCTGGCGCTGGCGTCGCCGTTCACCCCCATGCTGTTCATGGGCGAGGAGTGGGGCGCGTCCACCCCGTGGCAGTTCTTCACGGCGCACCCGGAGCCCGAGCTGGGCGAGGCCACCGCGAAGGGCAGGATCGCGGAATTCGAGCGCATGGGGTGGGATCCCGATGTGGTGCCGGACCCGCAGGATCCCGAGACGTTCCACCGCTCGAAGCTCGACTGGGCCGAGCCGTACCCGCAGGCCGAGGACGAGTCGCGGCACACCCGCCTGCTGTCCGTGCACCGAGAGCTCATCGCCCTCCGACGCCGCGAGCCCGACCTGTCCGACCCGCGCTTCGACCGCCTGTCGGCGCAGTGGAGCGAGGACCCGAAGTGGATCCGCCTGCGGCGCGGCGCGCTGGAGATCGTGGTCAACCTCGCAGACGTGCCGCTGGCGATCGAGCCGCCCCGCGAGGTGCTGTTCTCGACGCGCCCGTTCGGCGCAGAGGCGGACGGCATCCCGGCGCGCTCCGGCGCCATCATCCGGCCGTAACGGACGCGCGAAGGGCGGGTGCCGGAGCACCCGCCCTTCGCGGCATCTCAGCGAGAGGTCACTCGGACTTCTCGGCGTCGCTCTCCTCCGCGGAGTCCGCCTGCGTGTCCTCGGCCGTCGCGGCGAAGCCCGAGAGGTCGACCGGCTTGCCGTTCGTGTCGACGACCGTGACCTTGCCGAGCACGAGCGCGAGCGCCTTGTTGCGGGCCACGTCGGCGACGACCGCCTGCAGCTGGTTGCCCTGCTGCAGCGCCTCGACGAACTGCTGCGGCGCCATGCCGTACTGGCTGGACATCTGGATGAGGTACTGGGTCAGCTCGTCCTGCGAGACCTGCACCTCGAGCTTCTGGGCGAGCTCGTCGAGCAGCATCTGCGTGCGGAACTGCTTCTCGCTGGCCGCGGTGACCTCGGCGCGGTGCTCGTCGTCCTCGAGGCGGCTCTCCTGCTCGAGGTGCTGGTTCACCTCGTCCTCGATCAGCTGCGCCGGCACGGGGATGTCCACCTGCTCGAGCAGCGTCTCGACGAGCTTGTCGCGCGCGGCCGACCCCTGGGAGAAGGCGCCGCGCGACTCGACCTGCTCGCGCAGGCTCTCGCGCAGCTCGGCGATCGTGTCGAACTCGCTGGCCATCTGGGCGAAGTCGTCGTCGGCCTCGGGCAGCTCGCGCTCCTTGACGGCCTTGACGGTGACGGCGACCTCGGCCTCCTCGCCGGCGTGGTCGCCGCCGACCAGCGTGGAGCGGAACGTGGTGTCCTCCCCCGCCGTGAGCGAATCGATGGCCTCATCGATGCCCTGCAGCAGCTCGCCCGAGCCGACCTCGTACGAGACGCCCTCGGCCCGGTCGATCTCCTGACCGTCGATCGTGGCGACCAGGTCGAGCTCGACGAAGTCGCCCTTCGCCGCCGGGCGGTCCACCGTCACGAGCGTGCCGAAGCGCGAACGCAGGCGGTCCAGCTCCTCGTCGAGCTGCGCGTCGTCGACCTCGGTCGCGTCGACCGTGATCGTGAGGCTCTCGTAGTCGGGCAGCTCGAAGTCGGGGCGGACGTCGACCTCGACGTCGACGACCAGGTCGCCCGAGAAGTCCTTCTCACTGGGCAGCTCGACGATGTCGGCCGACGGGCGTCCGAGCAGCTTCACCTCGTGCGCGGCGACGGCCTCGCGGAAGAAGCCGTCCAGGCCCTCGTTGACCGCGTGCTCGAGAACGGCAGCGCGACCGATGCGCTGGTCGATGATCGGAGCCGGAACCTTGCCCTTGCGGAAGCCGGGGACCTGCACGTCCTGAGCGATGTGCTCGTACGCGTGCTGGATGCTCGGCTTGAGCTCGTCAGGGCTGACCGTGATGTGCAGCTTCACCCGGGTCGGGCTGAGCTTCTCGACGGTGCTGTTGACCATAGGGGTTCGTTCTCCTCGGTGACGGTTCCCGCGTGCAAGCCGCGCGGCGGGATGATGTCCTTGCGTGGTTGAAGGCCTTACGTGATTAGGTCTGTGTGGCCGTGTGTCGGGGCGACAGGATTTGAACCTGCGGCCTCCCGCTCCCAAAGCGGGCGCTCTACCAAGCTGAGCTACGCCCCGGGGATCCCTCATGGGAGCACGAAACGGCCCCGTGAAGTCTAGCCGACGATGCCGGGCGGGACTTACGGGGCGGTGCGGAGGCGCGTGGAGGGGATGACGGGAATCGAACCCGCACCACCAGTTTGGAAGACTGGGGCTCTACCATTGAGCTACATCCCCGGACTGCCGGGCAGCGCGTTCGAGTCTAGCCGACTCCGCGCCGAGCGCCCGACGCGGCGCGTCCTGCACTGCGGAGGAGATCCTCCATCGCGAGGGCCGAATACGTCTGAGGGGCCCGATCGACCGGAATAGGGCGATCTTCCGATGCCCCGTGCCCACCTCAGAGGCCAGCGTGGG
The DNA here is from genome assembly GCF_014643695.1 of Microbacterium album. Taxonomy (GTDB): domain Bacteria; phylum Actinomycetota; class Actinomycetes; order Actinomycetales; family Microbacteriaceae; genus Microbacterium; species Microbacterium album. The sequence goes on from NZ_BMJY01000003.1 coordinate 44,662, forward strand.
TGGCACGAGGGAAGGACGGACATGTACATCGATCCGACGATCCAGTTGAGCCGGTACGAACAGGACGTGCGGGAAGCGGAGGCGGCGATCGCTCGAGCGCGCGCCCTCGATGAGCGCCGCCTCGATGAGCGCGGCACGGGGCGCACGGAACGGCGCGTGTCTCGCGTCGCACGCCGGATGATCGCGCGCCACGGCGCGTGAGCGGCACCTCCCGGCGAACGCCGTCGGCCCCCGATGTCGGAGGGCGGTGGCACGATGAACCCGTGACCAGGCAGACGCAGACGATGGTGGCGCGCGATGCCGAGCTGGCGCAGTTGGCGGACGCGCTGCGGGTCGTGACCGGCGGTGAGACGCGCACGGTGGCGGTCGCCGGCGAGGCCGGCATCGGGAAGACCCGCTTGCTCACCGAGTTCGTCGCACGGCACGCGGGAGATGCGCGTGTGCTGGTCGGCCGTTGCATCGACATGGGCGGCGCGGGGCAGGCCTACACGTCGATCGCCGGCGCGCTGCGTGCGCTGACGGGCGAGCTGGGCGACGACGAAGTACGCCGGCTGGCAGGAGACGCGGGGTCAGCGCTGCAACGCCTCCCCGAGCTCGCTGTCGGCGGTGCGACCCAGTCCGATGCATCGGCCGGCGGCCTGCACGAGGCGATCATGCTCCTTCTCGAGGCGGTGTCGGCGGAAAGGCCGGTCGTCCTCGTGATCGAGGATCTGCACTGGGTGGACCCCGCAAGCCTCGCCGTGGTCCGTTTCCTCAGCCGCGCCCTCACGGCGGCGCGCGTGCTCATCATCGTCACGTACCGCACCGAGGACATCGGGCGTGGTCACATCGCTCGCGGGTTCGTCACCGAGCTGATCCGTGACCGGCGCTGCGTGCGCGTCGCGCTCGAACGCCTCGATCGGCACGCCACGCGCGCCCTCATGCACGAGCTCCTGAGCCACGCACCGGACGAGTCCGCCGTCGACGCCTTGCTGGCGCGCAGCGACGGCGTGCCGTTCTACATCGAGGAGCTGGTCTCCCTCGAGGCCTGCGCCGACGAGCCCGGCACCCTCCCCGACGGACTGCGCGAGCTGCTGCTCGTCCGCTACGAGCGGCTGTCGGAGGAGGCGCGTCGCGTCGTGCGCCGCCTCGCCGTCGGCGGGGTCGAGGTCGCGCACGACCTCCTCGCAGCCGTCTCCGAGGACGGCGAACGGTCCGAGTTCGAGGACGCCCTCCGAGAGGCGATGGCGGGCGCCGTCATCCTTGCGACCCCCACCGGGTACTCGTTCCGCCACGCGCTCGTGCGCGAGGCGATCCTCGACGACGTGCTGCCCGGAGAGCGAGAACGCCTCCACGGACGCTACGCGGTCGAGTACGAGGCGCGCGCCGAAGCCGGGGCTCGGGTCGCCGCGGCGATCGCCCATCACTGGGAGGGGGCGCGCGACGCGGCGCGGGCCTTCCCGGCATGGGTCCGCGCGATGCGGGAGGCCCGCGCCACGACCGGATACGCGTCGGCGGCGCAGCACGCCGAGCGCGCGCTCTCGCTCTGGGAAGTCGTCCCCGACCCCGAGCGCGCGGCCGGGATGGGCCGCCTCGAACTCATGGGTCGCACCGCCACGTACCTGCGCAACGCCGGCGACGTCGAGCGCAGCCTCGGTGTCCTGGAGGCCGCGTTGCGGGAATGCGCGCCCGGCACCTTCGACCACGCGATGCTGCTGAACAATCAGGCCCGCGGCCTCGCGATCGCCGCGCGTCCCGGCTCGATCGAGTCCTATCGGGAGGCGCTCGCGACGCTCGACGCGCTCGCTGCGCGAGCGCGAGCCGGCTCAGTCGACGCACTCGCCGCGCAGGACGCGGTCGCCTTCGAGAGCCTCCGTGCCGACGTGATGGTCTCGCTGGCCGGGCGGCTGACGCTCATCGGCGAGGACCACGAGGCGCTCGAACTCGCCCGGGAGGGGGCCGCCCTCGCTCACCGCATCGGGCGCGCCCGACTCGAGTCGGTCGGCGTGAACATCGGCGCCATCTGCCATGCGCACCTCGGCCGCGTCGACAGCGCGGTGGACGAGCTCGAACGTGCACGACACATCGCGGGTTCCGATGGTCCCGCCCTCCTCCGTTACTGGGTCAACGCGTCCGACGTCGCCCAGCACCTGGGCGACTACCCGAGAGCGCTCGCCATCGCCGAGGAAGGGCTCGCCGCGGCCCGGACGCTGGGAGCCGACCGAACGTCCGGCATCGTGCTCGCCTCCAACACCGTCGATCCGCTGCTCGCGCTCGGTCGCTGGGAAGAGGCGGAGTCGCTGCTCGAGCGATACCTGCCGATGGCGCTCGCGACGACGGGGCGCTCCTACCTGGTGCGCGATCGAGCCTGGCTCCAGCTGCTGCGGGGCGACGCCCCCGGCGCGGCGGAGACGCTCGCCTCCGGGCGCGCGCTGTTCGCCTCGACGTCGGCCTTCGAGCTGCAGTCGCGCGTGACGGTCGCGCACGTCACGGCAGAGGTCTCGCTTGCGCTCGGCGATCCCGCCCGCGCGTGGCGCGAGGCGCAACTGCTGCTGGCACAGGATCCTCAACCCGTGCATCCGGGGCACGTCCCGCCGTTCGCGTGGACGGCGGCGCGCGTGATCTCGCGGGCGGCGAGGGAGTCCCCCGAGAGCGAGGTCGCAGCCGGGCGCCTCCGCGAGCTCATCCGGGACGGCGGCTGGCCCACGCTCGAGGCGTGGGCACCGCTCATCGAGGCAGAGCTGTCGCCGTCCGTGTCCACACGGCGCGCAGCGCTCGCCGTGGCAGACGACCCTCGTCTTCCGGTCCAGGTACGGCCCGACGCGTTGCTGCGGCTCGCCGAGACGCTGTTGGAGGACGGCGAACGCACCGAGGCGCGCGCGTGCCTCGACCGCGCGATCGCCGAGGCGCGGGATCGCGGCACGGGCGGTGTGCTCGACCAGGCCCTGACGTTCGGGCGTTCGGCGGGACTCCGACGCGAGGCCCCCTCACGTCGCGCCGCGGACCAGTTGACCGACCGCGAGCGTCAGGTGCTCGGGCTCGTCGCCTCGGGCCTCAGCAACCGCCAGATCGGTGAGCGGCTGTTCATCAGCGGCAAGACCGCGAGCGTGCACGTCTCCGCCATCCTGCGCAAGCTCGGCGCGACCAACCGCGCCGAGGCGGCGCATCTCGCGCGCGACCTCCCGCCGCACTGAGGCGGTCAGCCGCGCGTGGCGTCGGCGTGGCGCTCCGCGATCGCCAGGTACCGCTCGGCGTTGCTGCGCAGGCGGTCCACCTCCTCGTCCGTCAGCTCGCGGCGCACCTTGGCGGGAACGCCCGCGACGAGCGAGCGCGGCGGGATCTCGGTGCCCTCGAGCACGACCGCGCCGCCCGCGACGAGGCTTCCGGCACCGATCACGGCTCCCGACAGTACGACGCTACCCATCCCGATGAGCGCGCCGTCCCCGATCGTGCAGCCGTGCACGACCGCGTTGTGGCCCACGGACACGCCCTCGCCGATCACGACGGGATGCGCGGCATCGACGTGGACGGACACGTTGTCCTGGATGTTGCTTCCGGCGCCGACGGAGATCGGCGCGATGTCGCCTCGCACGACCGCGTTGTACCAGACGCTCGCGCGCTCCCCCAGGACGACGGCGCCGGAGACGCGCGCTCCGTCCGCCACGAAGGCGTCCGGATGGATGGCGGGCTCGGCGTCGCCGAGGACGATGATCGAGGCACGGGGCGAGACGGTCATAACGCGACTCTACGGCGACGTCAATCCCCGTGCCCGCTCCGCTGGTATGGCAAGCCTCACTTTCCCCAGGTGAGCGGCAATTTAGCCGAGCCTTTGCTTGCTTGCGGAATGCGGACGGAAGAGTAGCGTTGTCGTACAGAGAGGCATTCCAGCCATCAGTTTCGGAGGAACGTCATGAGCAAGAACCAGACCGTCTCGACCACCGCGAGCGACCCGACGGTCGCCGCCGGCGCCGCGCAGTTCCTCACCCCCGTGGTCCTGGGACTTCAGGCCCTGACCGTCAACGGCAAGCAGGCGCACTGGCACGTGCGCGGCGAGAACTTCATCGGCGTGCACGAGTTCCTCGACACGCTCGTGGACCACGCCCGCGACTGGGCCGACGAGGCCGCCGAGCGCATCGTGGCCCTGGGCCTGCCGATCGACGCGCGACTGACGAGCGTCGCCGATAAGGCCGCGGGCAGCACGGTCGCCGCGGGCTTCTCGCGGTCGGACGACACGATCCGCGCGGTCGTGGCCGACATCGACCGCATCATCGCGGACCTGGACGCGGCCATCGAGGGCCTCGACGAGATCGACCTCACGAGCCAGGACGTCGCGATCGGCATCAAGGCCGGTCTCGAGAAGGACCGCTGGTTCCTCGTCGCCCACATCGCTGAGTAAGGCCGAGCGAGAACGTCACGCCGAGGGGCTCCGGATCCGTCCGGAGCCCCTCGGCGCGTTCGCGGCCGCTCAGTCCAGGTGGGTCAGCCGTCCGGCGATCATCGTCGCGTGCACCGGCATCGCGCGCAGCTCGGTCTCGGATGCCGCAAGCGGATCATGCGCGATGAGCGCGAGGTCGGCGGGTTCGCCGGGCTCGATGCGCGCGCCGTGGAGCGAGCCGCCGCCCGTGGAGGCCGCCAACGCCGTCGCGGCGTCCACGCGCTCCTCCGGGCGCCACGGATCGCGGCCGTCCCGCGTACGGAACACGGCCGCGGCCATCGAGACCCAGGGGTCGAGCGGAGCGACCGGCGCGTCGGAGCCCAGCAGCAGATTGGCGCCCGCGTCGCGCAGCGAACGCAACGGGTAGGGCAAGGCCGTCTGCGCCGCCCAGAGCTCGTCCGTCAGCGCGCGATCATCGAGCGCGTGCTCCGGCTGGACGCTCGCTCCGACATCCAGCCGCGCGAACCGCGCGAGATCCGCGTGACGCACGAGCTGCGCGTGCTCGATCCGCCCGACCGCCCCCGTCGCGGCGAACGCGTCGAGCGCGAGGGTGTTCGCCACGTCACCGATCGCGTGGATGGCGCACCCGATGCCCGCCGCGGTCGCGGCCGTCATCAGCTCCCGCAGCTGCGCGGGGTCGACGTTGAGCGCACCCCGGTTGCCGGGGTCGTCCGCATAGCCGTGGCTGCACGCCGCGGTGCGCGTGCCGAGCGAGCCGTCGGTGATGACCTTGAGCGGGCCGACGCGCACGAGATCGGTGTCCGCATCGCGCAACGGGTCGCCCGACTGCAGTCCGAGCGCGATCGCCCGGTCGAGGTGCTGGGGGTAGATGCCGAAGTCGACGCGGAGAGCATCGAACCCAGCCGCGACGCGCCGCTGCCACGCGTCCTCGTTCCAGGTCATGTCGAGGTCGACGTAGCCCACGAGCCCCCGCGCGGCAGCCGCCTGCGCGGCGCGCGTCACGGCGGCATCCGCGTCGGCGTCCGGAACGGTGTTGAGCACGCGCGTGATCGCGAACGCCGCCTCCTCGCGCACCAGCCCGGCCGCGTCGGGCTCGAGGCCCTCGCGCCGCAGCGCCGCCGAGTTGAGCCACAGGGAGTGCAGGTCGAGGCTGAGGATGTAGGTGGGCACGTCGCCCGTCGCGGCGTCGAGCACGCCGAGCGCCGCGGGCTCGGGCCAGAGCGCGTCGCGCATCTCCACCGCGATGCGCCGCCCATCCGACCGCACCGGCGCCCGCGCCGCCAGCGCCGCCGCCTCCTGCGCGGACGCCGCGTCGCGCAGCGACACCCGTTCCACGCCCAGCGCCCACTGCACGACGTGCACGTGGTGGTCCCACAGCCCGGGGATGAGCCAGGCGCCGCCGCCGTCGAGCACCGTGCCCCGGCGCGGCAGCGCCCCCGCCGGCGCGATGTCGGCGATCAGGCCGTCCGCGAGGTGCACGTCGTACACCGCCGCGGGATCGACCATCGCGAGCGGCATCAGCTCGCGCCCCTCGCCCCCGATCCGCACCTCGGCGATCACGTCGACGTGGGCACCCCGGGTCACCGCTGGCATCCGGGGCACCAGTATAGTTTGCGGGCGGCCATCTCCTCGAGCACGATCTCCGTGCCGCAGACCCGGCACGGCAGACCCGCGCGGTGGTAGACCCAGTGCCGGTCGTCGCGGTGTGCCATTGCCTTGCGCCACGCCTCGCCCTCCAGGCCGTCCATCGTCATCATCTGACCGGTCTCGACGCCGATGCGCAGCAGCCGGTCCCAGTCGTGCCACAGCTCCCGCACGATCTCCTCGGGGATCGCCTTGCCCGGCGTGTGCGGATCGAGGCGCGCGCGGTACAGCATCTCGGCGCGGTACACGTTGCCGATGCCGCTGACCACCGACTGGTCCATCAGCAGCAGGCCGATCGCCACGTTGCGGCGGCGCACCGCCGCCACGAAGCGCTCCTCGTTCTCGGCCGGGTCGCCCACGAGCGGATCGGGGCCGAGGCGGGCGATCACAGCGTCGATCTGCTCGGGCGTCTCGACCACACACGCCGTGGGGCCGCGCAGGTCGGCGCACGTCACGTCCGTCATCAGCCGCAGGCGCACCTGTCCCACGACCGGAGGAGGCCACTCCGCATCAGCCGCTTCGAGGCCGTCCGCCTCGTCGAGCCCCTTCGTCTGCTCCGACATCCGCACGTGCACCCGCGTCTTGCGGGGCGCGCCGATCGAGGTCAGCGAGTTCTCGCCGGCGTCGTCGAACACCGGCGCGTCGTCGGCGCCTCCGAGGTCGGTGCCCCGCTGGTTCGTCTGCCCCATCCTGCCGTTGGCCGAGGCGATCGTGGGATCCACGAGGATCTCGCCCGCGAAGTCCCACGCGCCGTAGAGGCCCAGGTGCACGCGCAGCCAGACCTGACCGTCGAATTCGAGGAACATCTGCTTGCCCACCGCCTGCGCCTTGGTCGGCACACGGCCGGACAGCTCGGCCGCTCCCGCGGCGAACCGACCCTGCGGGCTGGAGGCCTGAACCTGCCGGCCGACGAAGTTACGCTCGAACTGCCGCGCGATGCGGTGGACGGAATGACCCTCGGGCATCAGCTCGCGCGCGGGTCCGGCTCGAGCGTGCCGTCGGTCTCGTACGCGGCGATCTGCCCGATGCGCCGCACGTGACGCTCGTCGCCCGAGAAGGGCGTCTCGATGAAGCGATCGATGAAGCCCACCACGTCGTCGAACCCATGCTGTCGCGCGCCGATCGCGATCACGTTGGCGTCGTTGTGCTCGCGGGCGAGCTCGGCGGTAGCGATGCTCCACACGAGCGCGGCGCGCACCCCGCGGACCTTGTTCGCCGCGATCTGCTCTCCGTTGCCGGAGCCGCCGAATACCACGCCGAGCGCCTCGACGCCGCTCTCCTGGTCGGCCACCACGGCCTGCGCCGCGCGGATGCAGAACGCCGGATAGTCGTCCACGGGGTCGTACTCGATCGGCCCGTGGTCGACGACCTCGTGCCCCTGCCCCGCCAGGTGGTGCTGCAGCTGCGTGGAGAACTCGAGCCCGGCGTGGTCGGTCGCGATGTGGATGCGCATGGAGACTATCCTAGGGACGGTGCGGCGCCGCGTTGCGCTCACCGCACGGCCGCATCGTTCCTCACCGCACGGGCGCGCGCACCGGTATTTCAGATGTCCGTCCGCTTTCGGAGATGGCCGCCCGGCAACGCCGCAGGTCTCGAACGATGAACGTTTCAGGACGCGGATGCGAACGGCGAAGCGTCGGCATTGCGCGCAAGTTCACCGCGCCGCCACCGTGAGCAGATGCTCACGCTGCTCGACGAGGCGTTCGCGCCGACCACAGGGTCAATCGGCTTTGTCCAGGCTCCGCTCGAGGTCGTTGCGGCCGCGTACGAGGCATGGCAGCGCGAGATCTACCATGACGTCACGGCACGAGCGTTCGAAGCCCCGCTCTTCAACCCCGACGCCTACGGCCCCCAGGGCGTCTGGTTCCGACGATCCGGATTCATCGACCGCTGGTCCCCACCCGGCTCCTACGACCCCGACGCACCCCCACCCACACCCCGCCACCCCCCACGCGAAGTCACCTACCCACAAGCCCAACAACGCCTCGGCATCATCCCCGCCCACGCCGCCACCCTCCCCGGATGACCATGCGCAGCACAACCAGAGAAGACCCGAGCAGAGGAGTGCCCGCATGGCTGCGGAATTCGGTGGGGAGCGGTTCGTCGACGCGATCTACGCAGCGGTGTTTGCGCCCGCGGTCGACCAGGTGATGGCGACGTTGCAGGAGCCGCCCGGGCGCGAGCGGCATCCCCGTCTCGTGGAGTTGCACAGGTGGTTCGCGAGCCGCGGTGCCCATGATCGGCTGATGCTGCGCGCGGCGCTCCGAGAGTGCGCGGACAGCGCGGTCTTCGGTCTGCTCGCCGTGCTGGACGGCGCCCGCCCGATCAGTGACGGATTCCAGCACGAACCTCGCCTACTCATCACAGACGGCGACCATGAAACGCAGATCGCTCCCGAGGGCGATGACGGGGACCTTCACGGCATCTTCCGCTCACTCGTCGATGAGCGCACCGCACCCACCATCGTCCCCCTGAACACCCCCGATGCTCACGCTCCTTGACGGAGCAGGCGGCCGTCAGGGCAGGAGGCCGGCGGCGGCGGGGCGGAAGCCCAGGCGGGCGTTCTCGCTGTCCCCGGGGCGGGACACGTCGTACCAGGGCCCCAGGGGGGTCAGGTGCGGACGCTCGGCAGCGGGCGTGCCGTTGAGGCGCTCCTCGATCAGGTCGACCAGGCCCGCGACGAACGCGGGGTGCACGCCCGGCGTCTGGGTGCGGACCGAGCGCAGGCCGGCCTCGGCGGCCGACTCCATCGCCTCGTTGTCGAGGTCCCACATGACCTCCATGTGGTCGCTGATGAAGCCCAGCGGCACGATCGCGACGGCCTCGACCCCCTGCGCGGGCAGTTCGGCGATCTCGTCGTTGATGTCGGGCTCGAGCCACGGCTGGGAGGCCGGGCCCGAGCGGGACTGGTAGACGAGCTTCCAGCCCGTGCCGGCGGCGTCGGGCACCTCCTCGGCGAGCCGGTTCATGATGTGCTCGGCCACGGCGAGGTGCTGCGCGGCGTACGCGCCCCCCTCGCCCCAGTCGACGTCGCGCGGTCCGGAACGCTCCGCGTCGGCCGTCGGGATGCTGTGGGTCGAGAACAGCACGCGGATCGCCTCGGCGGCCACGCCGTCGGAGAGGTAGGCCGCCACCGCGTCGCGCACACCCTCGTAGAAGGGCTCGACGAAGCCGGGGTGGTCGAAGAACAGCCGCACCTTGTCGATCGCCACGGGATCGTCCCCCTCCCCGAGACCGGTGTCGATGAGCACCCGGGCGATGTCCTCGCGGTACTGCCGATCGCTCGAGTAGGAGCTGTAGGCGCTCGTCGCCACCGCCAGCAGTGTGCGGTGCCCGTCGGCGTGCGCCTGACGCACCGCGTCCTCGAGATAGGGGTCCCAGTTGCGGTTGCCCCAGTAGACCGGCAGGTCCAGTCCGCGCCGCGCGATCTCGGCCTCCAGCGCGGCCTTGAGCTCGCGGTTCTGCGCGTTGATCGGGCTGATGCCGCCGAAGTGGCGATAGTGCGTCGCGACCTCCTCGAGCCGCTCGTCCGGGATGCCGCGACCGCGCGTGACGTTGCGCAGGAACGGGATCACGTCGTCCTGCCCCTCGGGGCCGCCGAAGCTCGCCAGCAGGATCGCGTCGTACGCGACCGGCGTCTCGATGAAGGGCTCGCCGCTCGATGCCGCCGCCGAGGCGAAGAGGGGCCCGCGCTCGGTCGCGGTGACGGTGGACGTGGGGGTGTTCTCGCGCTGCTCGTTCACCCCTCCAGTCTCGCACCTGGCGCACACGTCGATCGCGCGCGGGTCCAGGACGTCGACCACCGGGTCGCGCGGGGCGTCAGCCCGCGACGGGATCTCCCAGGCGACTCACCGTCAGGTCGTAGCCGGAGAACCGGAGCTCGCTGCCGGAGACGAGCGAGCGCACGCGCTCCTCGTCCGTGTCGCGCAGGACCCCGATATGGACGCGCCGGCCGGGATCGTCCACCTCGAAGATCACGACCCCCCTCGCGGCGAGCCTGTCCAGCAGATCGCCGATCGGCCCGCGCTCTCCCGGCGAGGCCGTGATGGTGAGCGCGTCGCTCCACACGGTGACGTCGGTGCCCTCCGGCGCGCGCGCCGACGCAGCGACGTCCGGGGCGCCGCGCAGCAGCGAGATCCCGCGCCGGAAGCGCTCCGCGCGATCATCGGGGCCGGGGCAGTCGCCGCTGTCGATCAGGAGGAAACCCACGTCCGCGCGCTGCTCGTACTGGATGGTGCACCCGACGGCGATGGCGTCGAGCTGGCGCGCCGCGGCGACCGCCTCGCGCCCGATCTGCGGGCACGGGTCGTCGTAGGCGTAGACCACCGCCGCCGAGCCGCGTTCGGTCTCCACCGTCACCCGCCAGTCGACGTCCTCGCGGTACCCGGCTTCGCAGGCGGCCACCCGCAGCCGTTCCACCGCCGACTCCTCGGCCTTGATCGTCACGCGGGCCGAGGTCCGCAGCTCGCCGAGGATCAGTCCCTCGCTCCACCGGTCGCCCTCGGCGGCCTCGACACCGGGGACGTCCGCCAGCGCCTCCACGAACCGCGAGAACTCGGCGTCGGGCCGCTGAACCGTCATTCCCATCGTGCCCACGCCGGCTCCGACTGCGAAATACCCTGCGACGAGCACCGCGGCAACCGTGACGGCCGCGGCCAGCCGTTCCGCGCCACGATCGTCTCGGGCCATCGCCGTCTCCTTCGTGCTCCCCCGGCTCGCATGGTAGGCCCAACCGCGGCGCGACGCGTGCACGGGCTCGCATGTTTCATCCCATGTTCATCGGGTCGGAGTCTCACCGCGATCCCGGGCCTCGAAACACGTAGGCTTGTCGAGTTGCCGCCGCCCGCGCGGCACTCCCCTGCCACACACCCCTCGGGAGCTCAGCAGTGCCTGGAGAGAACCTCACCCGCATCGAGGCGCAGGAGCGCCGCGCCGTCGTGGACACGCGCTCCTACGAGGTGGCGCTCGACCTCACCAAGGGCGCCGAGGTGTTCGGCTCGCGCAGCGTCGTGCGCTTCTCCGCGACGCCGGGGGCCGCCACCTTCATCGACCTGATCGCCCGGGACGTCCGGGAGATCACGCTCAACGGCCGCGAGATCGACCCTTCCGTGGCGTTCCGGGACTCGCGCATCCAGCTCGACGGTCTCGAGGAGGAGAACGAGCTCGTCGTCGACGCCGACTGCCTCTACACCAACACGGGCGAGGGTCTGCACCGCTTCGTGGACCCCGTCGACGGGGAGGTGTATCTGTACACGCAGTTCGAGGTGGCCGACTCGCGCCGGGTGTTCGCGGTGTTCGAGCAGCCCGACCTCAAGGCCACCTTCCAGTTCACGGTGACGGCGCCTGCCGCGTGGAAGGTCGTCTCGAACTCGCCGACGCCCGAGCCCATCCCGCACGACGACGGGGAGAACGCGACGTGGGGCTTCGCGCCGACGCCGCGCATGTCGTCCTACATCGCCGCGATCGTCGCGGGCCCCTACGAGGAGACCCGGTCCGAGCTCACCAACTCGGAGGGCCGCGTGATCCCGCTCGGCGTGCTCGCGCGCAAGAGCCTGTGGGACCACGTCGACGCCGACTACATCTTCGAGAAGACGCGCCAGGGCTTCGCCTACTACGAGGAGAAGTTCGGCTACCCGTACCCCTTCGAGAAGTACGACCAGCTGTTCGTCCCCGAGTTCAACGCGGGCGCCATGGAGAACGCCGGCGCCGTCACGTTCACCGAGGCGTACGTGTTCCGCAGCAACGTCACGGATGCGGTCAGGGAACGTCGGGTCGTGACGATCCTGCACGAGCTCGCGCACATGTGGTTCGGCGACCTCGTGACGATGAAGTGGTGGAACGACCTGTGGCTGAACGAGTCGTTCGCCGAGTGGGCCTCCACGATCGCCACCGCCGAGGCGACGGAGTGGACCGAGGCCTGGACGACCTTCAACGCGATGGAGAAGACCTGGGCCTACCGGCAGGACCAGCTGCCGTCCACGCACCCGGTCGTCGCGCCGATCAACGACCTGGAGGACGTGCAGGTCAACTTCGACGGCATCACGTACGCCAAGGGCGGATCGGTGCTGAAGCAGCTCGCCGCGTGGGTGGGCATCGACGCGTTCTTCGCCGGCGTGGGCTCCTACTTCCGCAAGCACGCCTTCTCGAACACGGAGCTGCGGGATCTGCTCACGGAGCTGGAGCGCACGAGCGGGCGTGACCTGTCGGGCTGGTCCGCGAAGTGGCTCGAGACCGCGGGCGTGAACACGCTCTCGCCGGTCATCGACGAGGCGGGCGACGGCACGATCTCCCGCTTCGCCATCACGCAGACCGCTCCCGCCGACTACCCCACCATCCGTCCCCACCGCCTGGGGATCGGCTTCTACGAGCTCGCCGGAGGCGCCCTCACGCGCACGCACCGCGTCGAGCTCGACGTGGACGGCGACCTCACCGAGGTGCCCGACCTGAAGGGCAAGCGGCGTCCGGCGCTCGTGCTGCTGAACGACGACGACCTCGCGTACGCGAAGATCCGGCTCGACGACCGCTCTCTCGAGACCGCGATCGCCCACCTGGCCGACATCTCCGATCCGCTGGCCCGCTCGCTCGTGTGGGGCGCCGCGTGGGATCAGACCCGCGACGCCGAGTCGGCGCCGAGCGACTACGTCGACCTGGTGCTGCGCAACATCGGTCGCGAGTCCGAGTCCACGACGATCCGCACCACCCTCGCGCAGCTGCAGCTGACCGCGAACGCGTATGTCGCCCCCGCGGCGCGCGAGGCGACGCGCGCCCGCGTGGCGGACAGCCTGTGGGAGCTCGCGCAGGGCGCCGAGGCGGGCAGCGATGCACAGCTGCAGTTCGTGACCGCTTTCGCGTCCGCGGCGTCGACGCCCGCGCAGTGGGAGACGGTGCGCCGCCTCCGCGACGGGGAGATCGCCCTCGAGGGCCTGACGGTCGACACGGACCTGGCGTGGCAGCTCCTCGTCTCGCTCGCGGCGGGAGGAGCGGCCGACGACGCCGCGATCGACGACGCCCTGGCCGCCGACAACACGGCGAAGGGCGCCGAGTTCGCCGCGCAGGCCCGCGCCGCCATCCCCACGCCCGAGGCCAAGGCCAAGGCGTGGGCGTCGCTCGTCGAGCGGGACGAGCTGCCCAACTCGCTCGTGCGCTCGGCGGCCACCGGATTCGTGCACCCGGCGTCGCGCCATCTGCTGCGCGAGTACGTGGCGCCCTACTTCGGCATGCTGGTGCCGATCTGGGAATCGCGCACCTTCAAGATCGCCGAGTACCTCTGCGAGCTGCTCTACCCGGCGCCTCTCGCAGACGCCGCTCTGCTCGAGGCGACCCGCACGTGGCTGGGCGAGAACCCCGAGGCTCCGGCTGCGCTGCGCCGCATCGTGCTCGAGGGACTCGCCGGCGTCGAGCGCGCGCTGGCCGCGCAGGCGCGCGACGAGGACGAGTGACCCTGCCGACCACGATCGTTCCCGGCGAGCCCCGACGACGCGCACAGCGCGCACCGGGGCTCGCCGCCTAACATCGACCCGATGAGCACGCGCACGAGCACCGACGACCCCCTCGAAGACGTCATGACCTTCTCCGAGCAGGTCCTCGCCTTCCTGGTCGACGCGGGGTGGAAGCTCGTCCACATCGCGGCGATCATCGTCGGGTGCTTCCTGGTCGCGTGGCTCCTGCGCGCCCTCGTGCGACGCGTCGTCGACCGAATCGTCCAGGGCGCGAAGTCGAAGGCGCGGGTCGACGACACGCGTGCACTCGAGCGCTCCCCCCTCGCCTCGGTGCGCCTCGTGCAGCGCACCCGCACGCTCGGATCGATCCTGCACAACATCATCAATACGGCGATCGTGGTGGTCGCGATCATCCTGATCGTCAACGCGATCGACCAGACCCTGCTCGGGTCGTTCGCCCTCATCAGCGCGGCGATCGGCGCGGGGCTCGGCTTCGGCGCGCAGAACATCGTCAAGGACGTGCTGAACGGTCTCCTCATCGTCGCCGAGGATCAGATCGGCATCGGCGACGTCGTGGACCTCGGCCTGGCGACCGGCGTGGTCGAGTTCGTGAGCGTCCGCGTGACGCATGTGCGCGACGTGAACGGGACGCTCTGGTACGTCCGCAACGGAGAGATCACGCGCATCGGCAACATGTCGCAGGGCTGGTCCCGCGTCGTGGTCGACGTGGGGCTCCCCGCCGACGTGGATGTCGCGGCGGTCGAGGAGTCCCTGCTCGAGACCGCCGACGAGCTGGCCAAGGACCAGCGCTGGCGCACACGCATCGTGGACGCGCCGGAGGTCTGGGGGCTCGAATCCGTCGAGGGCGACACGCTCAGTATCCGCCTGGTGCTGCGGGCGAAGCCGAGCGCGAAAGACGACGTCGCGCGCGAGCTTCGCATGCGCGTGCGCCAGACGGTCCACGCGCTCGGGCTGGAGCTCCCCTCGCTCTCCGCCGTCACGCTCGCCGGCGCGGACGGCGCGCTGCGTGTGCGCGGAGCCAATCCGCCGCGCACCGAGCCCCAACCGCTCCCGGAGCGGCCCTCGTGGCGGCCCCGCGTGCGGAAGAAGGGACCCGCACCGGCGCAGGACCGGGCCGCGGACGGCCCGGCCAACCCGCCGGAGGATTCGGCGGCCGACGCAACCCCGGCCGGCCACGGAAAGGACACGGCACTGTGAGTCTCGGCATCCGCCCCGCGGGGCACGGGGAGAACCCCTCCATCACCTTCTACGAGGCCGTGGGCGGGCACGACACGTTCGTGAAGCTCGTCGACGCGTTCTATCGGGGCGTCGAGGACGACCCCGTGCTCAAGCCGATGTACCCCGAGGAGGACCTCGGACCCGCCAAGGAACGGCTGACGCTGTTCCTCGAGCAGTACTGGGGCGGACCCACCACGTACAGCGAGAACCGGGGGCACCCGCGCCTGCGTATGCGCCACGCGCCCTTCCACGTGAATCCGGATGCGCGCGACCGCTGGCTGAGGCACATGCGCGCGGCCGTCGACGAGCTGGGCCTGTCGCCCCTGCACGAGGCCACGCTGTGGGACTACCTGCAGCGCGCGGCGATGGCCATGGTCAACACCTTCGAGCCGACCCCCGAGCCGTGACGACGCACGCCCCTCCGACGTTGACTAGCGTCCGTGCGGTTTACTAGCGCGGGGAGCGCTAGTAAACCGCACCGGCGCTAGTCAACGACCTACCCCAACACACGTACCGCATTCCGCGCCAGCGCGGCGGCGTCAGGGGGCCGGGCGCGCGCCGGTGGCGCGCACGGGCGTCAGGCCGGACGCGACCGGGCCGCGGGAGAGGACGTGGCCGCGCTGCAGCGTCACGCGCGTCCAGCGGCCCGACATCGTCACGCGAGCCTGCTCCTCGCCCGCGATGAAGCCGAACGAGAACGCCGCGAACGCGACGCCGAGAGGCAGGCCGGCCAGGTCATCGTCCGGGGCGCCCCAGACGTCGCCGCGGACGGCTCGCACGACCTCCTCACCCGCATCGCGCGGGACGCGCTCGGCCACGGCCGCGATTCCCCATTGGGCGCGTGCGGCGAGCGTCGCCGCGGGGATCTCCCCCTGTGGCTCCCAGCCGGCGCGCGGGGGCGCGATCCCGGCCCAGGCCGGCGCGATCGCCGTGTCCGGCAGCCCGAGGGACGTCGGGTCCTCCGTCTCGGACAGCTCGGAGACGACGAGGTCGCACTGCAGCTCGGGATCGGCGGCGATCACGCGCAGGGCGAGCACGGTCGGCGTCCGATCGAGGATCCCGTGCGGGGCGAGCGCCGCCGCGGACATCACCAGTACTCCGCCGGAGCCCTGCAGCCGCACGCCCTCGTCACCGATGCGGGCCGCGCGGCGGGCGAAGGTGAGGGCGTCCTGCGCCGTGTCGGCGTCGGCGAGCACGAGGCGGGCGGTCATCCCTCCAGCCTAGGTCGCCGGACAGGACCCGGGCGCGCGTCTCGGCGGTCGCCGGGATCGGCCCGCCTAGACTGGCCGGGTGACCGATGCCGCCCCGAACCCGGACCCCGTCGGCGTGCTCCTCGACGTGCTCGCGCTGGGCGAGACGGGCGCGCGCACGAGCGAGGACATCTTCACCGCGGCCTCGCACGCGATGCCGAACGGGCGGATCTTCGGCGGTCAGGTGCTCGGGCAGGCCGTCGTGGCCGCCGCCCGCACGCTTCCGCCCGACCGCGCTCCGCACTCGCTCCACGGCTACTTCCTGCGACCGGGCGACGTCGGCAAGCCGCTGACGCTGTCGGTCGACCGGATCCACGACGGTCGCTCGTTCTCGCGCCGTCGCATCCAGGCCTTCCAGGACGGCGAGCCGATCTTCTCCGGCATCGCCTCGTTCCAGGACGACGATCCGGGCCTGGATCACCAGGTCCCGATGCCGGAGGTCCCCGCGCCCGAGGAGCTCCCCGGCCCGGATCCGCGGATGGGCAGGCGGCCCGAAGCGGCCTTCGCCATCCGCGACAACCCGATCGAGGTGCGGCACGTCGGGGGGCACATCTACGTCGCCGTCGACGATCCCGCCCCGCGCCAGGCCGTGTGGACGCGGCTGCGTCGTCCCATCGGGGACGACGCGATGCTGCACCGCGCCGCCCTGGCCTACGTCACCGACTTCACGATCCAGGAGCCGGTGCTGCGGGCGCACGGCGTCCCGTGGGCGACGCCCGGCATCCGCACCGCGAGCCTCGACCACGCCATCTGGTGGCACCGCTTCGGACGCGCGGACGAGTGGATGCTGTACGTGCAGGAATCCCCGAGTGCGCGGGGCGGGCGCGGCCTCGCGCAGGGGCAGCTGTACTCGCGCGACGGCGTACTCCTCGCGACCGTCGCGCAGGAGATCATGCTGCGCGTGCCCGGCCAGGGCTGATCCGGCCGCCCCGCGCGCCTCTCCTAGGCCGCCTGCTTCAGGCACGCCTCTAGCGCGACCCAGGCGAGCATGGCGCACTTGACGCGCATGACGTACTTCGCCACGCCCTGGAACGCGGCGGCGTCCCCGAGTGCCTCAGGCGGCTCGGTCGCGCCGCGGGAGCGGAGCATCGTCCGGAACTCCTCGATGCGGGCGAACGCGTCGTCGCTCCGCGCCTCGGCGAGCAGCTGCGCCATCACGGACGCGGACGCCATCGAGATGCTGCAGCCCTGGCCCTCCCACACCAGCTCCGAGATCCGGCCGTCGGCGAGCGTGAGGCCCAGGGTGATCTCGTCTCCGCATGACGGGTTGAGCTCGTGGTGGGTGTGCGCCGCGTGCGAGACGTCGCCGCGCCCGACGGGGTGCCGCGAGTGATCGAGGATCAGCTCGCGGTACAGCTCTTCGAGGCCCGCGCTCACCGG
Source organism: Microbacterium album (assembly GCF_014643695.1). Lineage (GTDB taxonomy): Bacteria > Actinomycetota > Actinomycetes > Actinomycetales > Microbacteriaceae > Microbacterium > Microbacterium album. Next base: position 61,989 of record NZ_BMJY01000003.1, read on the forward strand.
TCTGCTCCGAAGAACCCGCGCACGTCGGACAGCGCCTCCCGGAAGCGGGCGACGTCGTCGGCCGTCGAGTACACGTACGCGCTCGCACGGGTCGTGGCCGCCACGCCGAGCCGGCGGTGCAGCGGCTGGGCACAGTGGTGCCCCGTGCGAACCGTGATCCCCCGCTCGTCCAGGAACTGCCCGACGTCGTGGGCGTGCACCCCGTCCACCGCGAAGCTGACGAGCCCCGCCCGCTCGGCGCCCTCGCCCGGGCCGATGAGGCGCGTGCCGGGCACCGAGAGGACGGCGTCCACGAGCAGGCCTGCGAGCTCCGCCTCGTGGGCGCGCACGGCCTCCATACCGGCATCGACGAGATGGTCGGCCGCGGCGCCGAAGCCGACCGCCTGTGTCACCGGCTGCGTCCCCGCCTCGAATCGCTGGGGCGCCGGGAGGAACTCGGCATCGTCGATCGTCACCGTCGTGATGGTCGACCCGCCCGTCCGCGCCGGCGGCAAGGCGTCCAGCAGCTCGGCGCGTCCGTACAGCGCGCCGATCCCCGTCGGTCCGAGCATCTTGTGCGATGAGAAGGCCGCGAAATCGACGCCGAGGCCGGCCAGATCGACCGGGAGGTGCGGCACGGACTGACACGCGTCGAGCACCGTGAGAGCCCCGACCGCGCGTGCTGTGGCGACCACCTCCGCGACGGGGGCGATGTAGCCCGTCACGTTCGACACGTGCGCGAACGCGACGACGCGCGTGCGCGGCGTGACGACGCGCGCCAGGTCGTCGACCGACCACACGCCCCGCTCATCCACCGGCACCGCGCGCAGCACCGCGCCCGTCCGGCGCGCGAGCCGCTGCCACGGGATGAGGTTGGCGTGGTGCTCGGCCTCCGTGACCACGATCTCGTCGCCCGCGGCGAGGGCCAGCTGCGGGGCCCCGAGTCCGGCCGACGCGTCGGAAAGGCCGAGCGCGATCATGTTCAGCGCATCGGTGGCGTTCTCCGCGAAGACGATCTCGCGCTCCCCCGCGCCCACGAGCCGGGCGACGGACGTCCGTGCCGCCTCGAAGGCCCAGGTCGCCTCCCCCGTCGCCATGCTCGACCCGCGATGCACCGCGGCGTACTCGGTGCGGGCGAAGGCGTCCTCCGCATCGATCACGGAGTCCGGACGCTGCGAGGTCGCCGCCGAGTCCAGGTAGACCCGGTCGGCGTGATGCCGCAGGTACGGGTACCGCTCGCGCCGGAAGGCATCCGAAACGGTGGACGTGTCCATGCGAGCTCCCTCTTCGACGTACGTTCTCGTGCCGGCGCGGACGTGCTGGGGCGACGCGAACGCCGTCTTCCAGTCTCCCCCATTCGCGGGCTCCCGGCGCCGCGCGGGCGACGGATCCCCCATGCGTGCCCACCTCAGCGACGCGCGAAGGCGATCGGTTCCTCCAGGAAGGGCGACCACGCCTCGCGCAGCGGCGCCGGCAGCCGAGCGGGACGACCCGTCGCCCTGTCCACGAGGACGACGACGGTGGAGGCGCGGGCGTACACCACCTGCGGCTCGGCTCCCGCCGGGCTGAGCACCTCGTAGCAGACCTCGGCGCTCGAGCCGCCGAGCCGTCCGATCCAGAGCTGCACGTCGAGCGGCTCGTGGCCGTACGGCACGGGCCGGAGATACTCGATCTCCTGACGTGCGATGAGCGTCGCGAGCGAGCCCGCGCCCTCGAGCACGTCGGAGCCGAAGACCGCCGTGGGCGCCGCCTCCGCCGAATCCTCGGGTACCCAGAAGGCGCGGACCCGCGCCTCCTCCAGCAGCTTCAGCATCGACGTGTTGTTGACATGCCCCAGCGCATCCAGATCTCCCCATCGGCGGTGAACGGGAACATGCACGCGGGCCATGGCGTCCTCTCGTCGTCGGGTTTCGTCCCGATTCTGGTGGTTTCTGTCACGATCCGATAACGACCAGGGCGGGTTCCAGTGCCCCTCCCGTGCGTCTCCTCGCCCCGGATCGACGCGGATCTGGCGGCGGAAGCCTGCCGGTGACTCGGCCAGAGGCGGCGGACGCGACGTTGCTAGCCTAGGCGAGGCCTCCGGTGGAGCGCGGGCAACTGCGCCGCAGAGGCCGATGCGAGCCCGGGTGACGCGTGCGACGCGACCGGGGCCCGCGCCCAAACCAGGCCCGCGGATACCGCCCCCACGGCATCCGTATGGCCGACGATCGTCGTCGACCCGACGGCCGCACCCCGTGTGGCACGCATCGTCTGCCCGGACCGTAACCGATCACCGATCGCGCGACACCCGTCGTGCCACTCGGCAGAGGAGAACGTGACCGAGAACGACCACGCCATCGCCCTGAGCGCTCGCAACCTGTACAAGGTCTTCGGGCGCCGTCCGCAAGACGCCGTGGAGCGTCTTCGCGCGGGAGTCCCCCGCCACGAGCTGGACGGCGGCACGACGGCCGCCGTGATCGACGCGTCGTTCGACGTGCGGCGCGGCGAGATCTTCGTCGTGATGGGCCTGTCCGGCTCCGGAAAGTCCACGCTCATCCGCATGCTCAACGGCCTGCATGACGCGACCGCCGGCACCATCACCGTGAACGGCGAGCCGCTCACCGGTGTGTCCGACGGGCGGCTGCGGGAGCTCCGCCGCGACCGCATCTCCATGGTGTTCCAGCACTTCGCCCTGCTGCCTCACCGCACGGTCGCCGCGAACGTCGCCTATCCGCTCGAGCTGCGCGGCGTCGCGAAGAGCGAGCGGCTCGCACGCGCGGAGGAGATCCTCGCCCTCGTCGGACTGGGCGGCTGGGGCGACAAGCTCCCGGGTCAGCTCTCGGGAGGCATGAAGCAGCGTGTCGGCATCGCCCGGGCGCTGGCCGCCGACACCGACATCCTGCTGATGGACGAGGCGTTCAGCGCGCTGGATCCGCTCATCCGGCGCGAGATGCAGGAGCAGCTGCTCGACCTGCAGGCGAGATTCCAGAAGACCATCATCTTCATCACGCACGACCTCAACGAGGCGATGTTCCTCGGTGACCGGATCGCCGTGATGCGCGACGGGCGCGTGGTGCAGATCGGCACGCCCGAGGACATCCTCACGGACCCGGCGAACGACTACGTGGCGCAGTTCGTGCAGGACGTGGATCGGGCGCGCGTCCTCACCGCGGGCAACGTCATGGAACGACCCCGCCCCGTCATCGTCGAGAGCGCGGGGCCGCGCACCGCGTTGCGCACCATGCGCGACGCCTACTCCTCCGCGTCGTACGTCGTCGGCCGCGACCGACGGCTGATCGGCATCGTCACCGACCGCGACGCCCTGCGCCTCCTTCGTCGCGGCGGCTCGGCGCTGAGCGAGATCGTCCGCCCCGCCCCGCACGTCGTCGGATCCGACGAGGTGCTCATGAACCTGTTCGTTCCGGCCATCGAGTCGCAGCTGCCGCTTGCGGTCACCGACGACGCCGGGCGTCTCGTGGGCGTCATCCCGCGCGTCACACTGCTGGCCGCGCTGGGCCCGGGGCCCAACGCGACCGAGGAGCTGCAGCTGCCGCTGCCGCCCGTGCCGACCCAGGTCATCGACGAGCTGCTCGCGGAAGGCGATGCGCGCTCCGACGGACTCGAGACCACCGGCGGAAAGGAGACGGTGTGATGGAGCTCCTCCGCATTCCGGTCGGCGCGTGGGTCGCCGGCGGTATCGACTGGATCAAGACCAATCTCGACTGGCTGCTCGATCTCGTGAGCGTCGCCATGCGCTGGCTCATCGACAGCCTGACCGACGTCCTCCTCGCTGTCCCGGCCCCCGCCCTGATCCTCGTGGCCGCACTGCTCGGCTGGGCGATCCGCTCGTGGCAGCTCGCGGTCGGCACCGCCGTGACCTTCCTGCTGATCGTCGCGATGGACCAGTGGGAGACGTCCATGCAGACGCTCGCGCTCGTGCTGATCGCGACGCTGCTCGCGATCGCCCTCGCGATCCCCCTGGGCATCCTCGCGGCCCGCAACCAGGCCGTGAGCTCGTTCCTGCGCCCGATCCTGGACTTCATGCAGACGATGCCCGCCTTCGTCTACCTGATCCCCGCGGTGACGTTCTTCAGCATCGGCGTCGTCCCGGGGCTGTTCTCCACCATCATCTTCGCGCTCCCGCCGGGTGTGCGCTTCACCGAGCTCGGGATCCGCGGCGTCGACCGTGAGACGGTCGAGGCGGGCCACGCGTTCGGCGCGACGTCACGCCAGATCCTCCGCGGCATCCAGCTGCCGCTCGCGACGCCCACGATCATGGCGGGCATCAACCAGGTCATCATGCTCGCCCTGTCGATGGCGGTCGTCGCCGGCATCGTGGGCGCCGACGGCCTCGGCAAGGAGGTCGTCTCCTCCATCTCGACGCTGAACCTCGCGAAGGGCGTCGAGGCGGGCCTGAGCGTCGTGATCCTCGCGGTGTTCCTCGACCGTGTGACGGCCGCGCTCGGCAACCCGGGCGACTACCCGCGCTCGCTCCGCGCTGCGCTCGCCCGGCGCCGCGACGCGTCCGGCCCCGCGTCCGATCCGGCGTCCGGCGCCGGTGGCGAGACGACGGATCCGGCGACCGCCGACCCCGCGGGAGCGACCCGCGCCCTCTGACCTCCGCGCCCCTCGGCGCGAAGTGATCCCCAAAGCCCGCGACACAGCACGCGGGAAGAAAGGAAGCACCATGCACAAGCGACACCTGATCGGGGCGATCGCCCTCGGAGCGACCGCGAGCCTCGCGCTCGCCGGCTGCGCGACCGACGGCGGCGCCGGACAGTCCGGCGACGGCGACGGCGACAAGGGCACGATCACGCTCGGTTTCATCCCCTCGTGGACGGACGGGCTCAGCACCGCGTACCTGCTCGAGGACCAGCTCACGAAGCTCGGCTACACGGTCGAGATGGAGGAGCTCACGGACGCCGCGCCGCTCTACACCGCGCTCGCCAATGGCGACATCGACGTGTACCCCTCGGCGTGGCCGGAGGTGACGCACGCGGAGTACATGGAGCGATACGGCGACACCATCGAGGACATCGGGGCGTACTACGACAACGCCAAGCTCACGATCGCGGTCCCGAGCTACACCGACATCGACTCCATCGCGGAGCTGGCGGACGATCCCACCCGCTTCGGCGGCGAGATCATCGGCATCGAGCCGGGCGCCGGACTCACCGGCGTGACCGAGAACTCCATGATCCCGACCTACGAGCTCGAGGACGACTTCACGCTCATCACCTCGTCGACCGCGACGATGCTCACCGCGCTGCAGAACGCGATCGCGGCCGAGGAGGACATCGTCGTCACGCTCTGGCGCCCCTTCTGGGCCAACAGCGCGTTCGACGTGAAGGACCTGGAGGACCCGCTCGGCGCCATGGGCGAGCCCGAGTCGCTGCACTTCCTCGGCAAGCAGGGCTTCGCGGAGGAGTTCCCGGACGCCGCGGAGCTGATCGCGAACATCCACCTCGACGACGAGCAGTACGGCGCGCTCGAGGACCTCGTCGTGAACGAGTACGGCGAGGGTCGCGAGGCCGAGGCGATCCAGGCGTGGCTCGAGCAGCACCCGGACGCATTCGAGGGCCTGCTCCCGTAAGGAGCGTCACCCACACGGAAGGCCGCCCCGATCGGGGCGGCCTTCCTGCGTCGTGCTCGGTCTGCGCGGCTCAGTCGCGCGTGAGCTTGCGATACGTCGCACGTGTGGGACGCGCGGCATCGGGGCCGAGACGCTCGATCTTGTTCGCCTCGTACGCCTCGAAGTTGCCCTCGAACCAGTACCAGTTGGCCGGGTTCTCCTCGGTGCCCTCGTACGCCAGGATGTGCGTCGCGATGCGGTCGAGGAACCATCGGTCGTGGGTGATGACCACCGCGCAGCCGGGGAACTCGAGCAGCGCGTTCTCGAGGGACTGCAGCGTCTCGACGTCGAGGTCGTTGGTCGGCTCGTCGAGGAGCAGCAGGTTGCCGCCCTCCTTGAGCGTGAGCGCGAGGTTCAGGCGGTTGCGCTCACCGCCCGACAGGACGCCGGCCTTCTTCTGCTGGTCCGGACCCTTGAAGCCGAACTTCGACACGTACGCGCGCGACGGGATCTCGGTCTTGCCGACCGTGATGATGTCGAGACCGTCGGACACGACCTCCCACAGCGTCTTCTCCGGGTCGATGTTCGAGCGGGTCTGGTCGACGTAGCTGATCTTGACGGTCTCGCCGATCTTGAGCTCCCCGCCGTCGAGCGGCTCGAGCCCCACGATGGTCTTGAACAGCGTCGTCTTGCCGACGCCGTTGGGGCCGATGATGCCGACGATGCCGTTGGGCGGCAGGTTGAAGCTCAGGTCCTCGATCAGGGTGCGACCGTCGAAGCCCTTCTTCAGGTTCTTCGCGTCGATGACAATGTTGCCCAGGCGCGGCCCCGGCGGGATCTGGATCTCCTCGAAGTCGAGCTTGCGCGTGCGCTCGGCCTCCGCGGCCATCTCCTCGTAGCGGGCCAGACGCGCCTTCGACTTGGCCTGGCGCCCCTTGGCGTTCGAGCGGACCCACTCCAGCTCCTCCCTGAGGCGCTTCTGGAGCTTGGCGTCCTTCTTTCCCTGCACCTCGAGGCGCTCGGCCTTCTTCTCGAGGTAGGTGGAGTAGTTGCCCTCGTAGGGGTATAGCCGGCCGCGGTCGACCTCGGCGATCCACTGGGCGACGTGGTCGAGGAAGTACCGGTCGTGCGTGATCGCGATCACGGCGCCGGCGTACTTCTGGAGGTGCTGCTCGAGCCACAGCACGCTCTCGGCGTCAAGGTGGTTGGTCGGCTCGTCCAGCAACAGCAGGTCGGGCTTCTCGAGCAGCAGCTTGCACAGCGCGACGCGCCGCTTCTCGCCGCCCGAGAGGTGCGTGATCATCGCGTCGCCCGGCGGCGTGCGAAGGGCGTCCATCGCCTGCTCGAGCTGCGCGTCGAGGTCCCACGCGTCGGCGGCGTCGATGGCCTCCTGCAACGTGCCCATCTCGGCGAGCAGCGCGTCGAAGTCCGCGTCCGGCTCGGCCATGAGCGCCGAGATCTCGTTGAAGCGGTCGACCTTGCCCTTGATGTCGGCGACGCCGTCCTGCACGTTCTCGAGCACGGTCTTCGACTCGTCGAGCTCCGGCTCCTGCAGCAGGATCCCGACCGAGAAGCCGGGCGTCAGGGTCGCGTCGCCGTTGGACGGCTGATCGAGACCCGCCATGATCTTGAGGATCGTCGACTTGCCGGCACCGTTGGGTCCGACCATGCCGATCTTGGCGCCCGGCAGGAACGCCATCGTCACGTCGTCGAGGATCAGCTTGTCGCCCACGGACTTGCGGGCCTTCACCATCTGGTAGATATATTCAGCCATTTGGCTCCCAGTCTAGAGCGCGGCGCGGTTCCGCCGCGGGGCGGGCGGTGAAGAGGTCACCAGTCGATGGGGCGCGTGTTGCCCAGGAGGCAGAGGGTGCCGTTCTCGAGGGCGCCGAGCACGCGCGTCACGGCCTCGCCGATGTCGGGGCCCACCTGACCGACAAGGCACTCTCCCTTCCACAGCACGGAGAACTGCATGGACTCGGCGGGGTTTCCGACCGTCGACGTGTCCTCGGTCACCTGCATGTCGGCCTTGTCGAACCCGGCCTCCACGAGCGCGTCGATGTACGCGCGCCCCTCGGCCCGGTGCTCCGACGCCCACACGCGCTCGGTGACCTCGGTGAAGATCGGAAGGTTGTCGGTCGCTGTGCCGTCGGGCACGAGCGCGACGGGGGGCTCGTGCGTAGGGGCGGGGTCCGGGGCCGACGCGGGCGGCTCGGCGGTCGGCGTGGGCGCCGGCTCGGGGACGCAGCCCGCGAGCACCGTCACGAGCGCGAGCACCCCGAGCAGGAGCGGTGCTCCTCGGCGGCGGACGAGTCGCATCCGGGCGTCGAGTCGCTGGGTCACGCTGCCGAGTCTACGGCGTCGGCCTCACGCGCCCGGCGCCCGAACCGAGCCCGGCGAGCTCAGAACCCGACCCTCAGAACCCGACCCTCAAAACCCGACCCTCAGAACGGGGTGTCGCCGTGATCGTCCGGATCGCCGGGAGCGGACGTCGCGGCGGGCGCCCAGGCGTCATCCCCGGAGGAGGGCCCGGCCGCGTCCTGCGGTGCGGAATCGCCCGGCGCCACGGCGCCGCGCCGCGTGAAGGCGGAGGTGCCGAACCGCAGGTCGTGCCCCAGGGCGTCGGCGTCGATCTCCGCCTCCATGCCCTTCCGGCCGTCGCGCTCCCACGCCCGCAACCGCAGACGGCCGGTCACGACCACGCGCTGGCCCTTCCGCAGCGACGCGTGCGCGTTCTCGGCGAGCGCGCGGAACGCGGACACCGAGTACCAGTTCGTCGCGCCCTCGACCCACTGTCCCGAGTCGCGATCGAAGCGGCGCTGCGAGCTGGCGAGCCGGAAGCGCGTCACGGGCACTCCCGTGTTCGTGGTCTGGTGCAGCGGGTCGGTCGCGATGTTGCCGGTGATCGTGATGATGTCGCTCATGCTCGTCCCTTCGGCGCCGGGGCCCCTCCCCGGCGGGGCCGTCGCCGACGGCCTCGCTCCGAGCGTGGCCCGGACGGACCGCCCGCGGAGCGGCAGGCGCCGTGTGCCGGGACGGATCGCCCGGATGCGCCGCCTGTGGACGAGAGGAGCCCGCTACGCGGCGTACTCGGCGAAGCGCGCGCGGACCTTGTTGACCTTCGGCACGGCGACGGCCAGGCAGTAGCCCTGGGTGGGGTTCTTCGCGAAGAAGTCCTGGTGGTGATCCTCCGCCTCGAAGAACTCGCCGAGCGGCTCGATCCGGGTCACGATCGTGCCCTCGACATCGCCGAGCGGTGCGTCCCACAGTTCGGACGCCCGCTCTCGCGCCCGCTCGAAGAGCTCGCGCTGGGCGTCGTCCGCCGGGAACATGGCCGAGCGGTACTGCGTGCCCACGTCGTGGCCCTGGTGGTCGAGCTGACGCGGATCGTGCATCGTGAAGAACGCATCAAGGATCACGTCCGGCGCGATGAGCTCGGGATCGAACGTCACCTTGACCGCCTCCGCGTGCCCCGTGGCCCCCGTGCACACCTGCTCGTAGGTGGGGTTCGGGGTGTCACCGCCCGTGTAGCCCGAGACGACCTCCTCGACGCCGCGCAACGCGCGGTACGCCGCATCCAGGCACCAGAAGCACCCGCCTGCCAGTACGAACGTCTCCATGTCCCACTCCTTCGTTCTCGTGCCGCGACGGAACTCCACGCTACGCGCCCAGGACGGCGGCGGCGCGGATGTCCGGACCCCCTCGTAACCTCGCGGGCAGAGAGGAGTCGTCATGCACAACACCGCCACCGCCGCCCGCGTTCCCGCCGTTCCCGTCGCCGCCCCCGCGATCCGCGGCCGCGAGACGCTGCTCCGCGCCGGCGCCGCACTCTGGCGCGTCGTCGCCCCGGACGCGCGCGTCCTCGGTCACCTGCGACGCGTCGAGCACCCCCTGGGCGAGCGCTTCCGCGCGGAGCGGCTCCACGTCGCCTCGGGACGCTTCATCGCGGTCGGCGAGTTCTGGACCGCCGACGAGGCGGTGGCCGCCCTGCGCTCGTGAGGCTCCGTCACACCACGGCGTCGAGGGCGGCCGCCTCCGCCGACTCGACCGGTTGGCCGGCGACCTCGCGCCACGCCTCGGCCAGGAGCAGCGCGGCCCGATCGAGCACGGCGGCGGGCGCGGTGAACGGCACCCGCAGATGACGCTCGTGCCCGCCCCCGACCGAGAATCGCGGCCCGGCCGAGAGAAGGAGGCCATGCCGCCGCGCCGCGAGGGTCAGCGCCGAGCTGCGAGGCGCACCCAGGCCGATCCAGAGCGCAACGCCTCCCCCCACGTCGGGCAGGTCCCACTCGGGCACCTCGCGCCGGAGCGTGCGCAGGAGCACGTCATGCCCTTCCCGCAGCAGCGCGGCTCGCTGGCGCAGGATCTCCGGCATCGCGGGCAGCAGGCGCTCCGCCACCGCCTGCTCGAACTCGGGTGTGCCGAGGTCACTGCTCGGACGTGCGACCGTCAGGCGCTGCACGAGATCCCGGCCGGCCCGGATCCATCCGACTCGCAGCCCTCCCCACACCGTCTTGCCGAGGGAGCCGAGCGTCACGGCCTCCTCCGCCCCGGCGCTCGCGGCGAACGGCAGGGGCGAAGGAGCCGCGTCGAACCCCAGCTCCGCGGTGGTCTCGTCGACCACGAGGACCGAACCGATCGACCGGGCCAGTTCGGCGAGGCGCGTACGGGTCTGTGCGGGCATGCACTCGCCCGTCGGGTTGTGGAAATCGGGCATCAGGTAGACGACGCTCGGACGCGCACGCAGGATCGCATGCTCCGCCCGCTCGAGATCCCAGCCCTGGCCCACGACCACCGGAACACCCACCAGGCGCGCCCCCTCGCGGGCGAAGGCCTCGGCGGCGTGGGGATAGGTCGGGGTCTCGAGCACGACGCGGTCTCCGCGCGCGACGACGAGCGTGGCGATGAGCGAGATCGCGCTCTGCGCGCCGTTCGTGACCAGGATCTGCGCGGGTTCGGTGGGCAGCCCGCGCTCGGTGTAGCGGCGCGCGATCGCCTCGCGCAGGGAACGACGCCCCCTGACGTCGTACCCGGGACGCGCGACGAAGGCGGGCGCCTCGGTCGCCGCGTCGGCGTAGACGGCGGCGAGCCCCGGCCATGCCGCGGGGCTCGCCTGCTGCAGATCGATGCCCTCGCCTCCCGTCGCCCGCCCCAGGTCCCGTCTGCCCAGGGGCAACGTCACGCTCCCCGAGCCGCGCACGCTCTCGATGTGCCCCGTGGCGCGCAGGCTGCGATACGCGGCGGCGACCGTGGTGCGACTCACTCCCAGACGGGCCGCCAGCTCTCGTTCGGCGGGCAGCGCGGTGCGCGGCGCGATGCGGTTGTCGAGGCACAGCAAGCGCACCGCGTCGGCGAGCGCCTCGTACGCGGGCTCGCGCGTTCGCCAGGGGCCGAGATGCGCGACGAGCGCGCGGGCGGACAGGCGGGAGTCGATCATCGAGCCACCGTAGCGCGATTGGCTCCTTTACCCAAGGCCAATCTTCCGGTGGACTGTTCCCATGCCGTCCGCTCCCCCCTCCCCTGCCCGCGCCGGAACGACCCCAGAGCCGCCGCGCAGCATGCCCCGTCGAATCGTCCAGCTGCTGATCGGCCTGCCGCTCTACGGCGCCGGCGTCGCACTCACCGTCGAGGCGGGTCTCGGCGTCGACCCGTGGACCGTGCTCGCCGAGGGCCTGGCGCTGCACACGGGGCTCGGCGTCGGATGGGTCACGAACCTGTTGGGAGCGCTCGTGCTCCTCGCGTGGATCCCTCTCCGCGAGCGCCCCGGGGCCGGCACCGTCCTGAACATCCTCGTGGTCGGCACCGCGCTCCAGCTCACGCTCGACCTGCTCCCCTCGGCCGAGAGCGTGCTCGCCCGCATCGCGATGCTCGGCGGCGGCATCGCGCTGGTCGGCCTGGCCTCCGGCCTCTACATCGGCGCCCGCTTCGGGCCCGGCCCCCGTGACGGACTCATGACGGGACTCAACCGGCGCCTGGGCTGGCCCGTCTGGCAAGCACGCGCCGCGGTCGAACTCACGGTGCTCGCCCTGGGCTGGCTGCTCGGCGGCACGGTCGGGTGGGGCACCATCGCGTTCGCCGCGCTGATCGGCCCCGCCGTGCACGTATGCCTGCGGATCCTCGACACGGGCCGGCGCGAACCGGCGGCTCAGGCGACGATCGCCTGAGCCGCCGGTCGCCCAGCGATCAGTGCTCCCGGAACTCCGGTCGCGGCGAGCCCGGCTTGAGGTGCGAGCACAGGGCGCTCTTGGCGATCTCGAGTGTCGGATACTCCCCCAGAGGGGCACCGGCGCCCGCCATCGTCACGGCGTACGCACCACCCTCCACCTGACGCAGCACGCCGACGGCTCCCGTGGGGCCGTAGGCGACGATCACGCGTCGCGTCTGCGTTGTCGACATGGCAGCCTCCTTCCGCTTCCGCTTTGCGACAGGAGGCTACGCCACGAGCGGGCCGTTGAACACCCCGCCATCGGACTTCGGACAGCGGGTACGCGCGCCGGTCCGGGGAGGGGTCGCGCCCGGGCCAGCACGGGTCAGGCCGGGTCAGGCCACCAACGCCGCGACGAAAAGCGCCGCGGCGGCGATCGCGAGTCCTGCTCTCACGTGATTGCCCAGCGTCCACGGCCGGGCGTAGCGAGCCCACGCCTCGACGTGGTCGTCACCCACCGGGGTGCGGGCGAGCCGATCGTTGGCCGGCACATGGAACACCATGGTGATCGCGAGCGAGGCCAGGTAGGCGATCGCTCCTGCGACAGCGAGCTGCCCGGACGATTCCTCGAGGCGGCTCAGGCCACCGGCCGCGACGAGGCACGCCGTGACAGCCGTGCCGAACATGGCGAGCATGAACGAAGGCGTCGGCGCCCTGTCGTTGATCGACCGCATCGCCTCGACTGCACGGTCGGGAGGGAGCCGCCCGAGCGCATCCATCACGAAGGCCGAGAACGCGAACAGGACGCCTCCGACCACGGCAGATCCGAGCGCGGCCACCATCGTCAGGGGTACGGTCGCCGACGCCGGGAACGGATTCAACGAGCCTCCCAGACACCGGTGGGGGCTGTGCGCGAGGCATAGTCCGCGAATCGTCCCGCCGGTCGCCCGAGGATCGCGCGGACGCCGTCGGCGAGCGAAGCGTTGCGTCCATCCGTGATGGTGCTGAACAGATCGGCGAACGCCCGGGCCTCCTCGAGGCCGAGGCCACCGGCGACGGCCCGCTGCACGTAGTCGTCGGCCGTGACCGCAAGGTAGTCGATCCTTCGACCCGTGACATCGCTCAGGATGGCGGCCGCATCTGCGAAGGTCAGCAGTTCCGGTCCGGTGAGCTCGTGGACCGCCCCACCGTGCCGCGCGGGGTCCGTCAGGCATGCGACGGCGACATCGGCGATGTCCTCCGCATCGATGAACGGCTCGGCCACCCGGCCCGCCGGCAGGGCGATGACGCCCTCACGGACGGGATCGGCGAGGAACGACTCGGAGAAGTTCTGCTGGAACCAGGCGCATCGCAGAACCGTGATCGGACCGACCTCCTGCGCCAGGAGCTGCTCGGCGGCGGCCGCGCCCTCCTCGCCCCTGCCGGAAATCAGGACGAACGAACGCACTCCGGCGGCCGCGGCCCGGCGCCCGAACCGGGCGACGATATCGGCGGCTCCGGGGAAGCCGAGGTCGGGAACGAACGACACCAGGGCCGCCGTGCCCCCGTCGAGGAAAGCCGGCCAGGTCCCCTCGTCATACCAGTCGAAGCGCACGTCAGAACCGCGCGAGCCCACCCGGTGATCGATACCCGCGGCAGCGAGACGGTCCGCGACGCGCGAGCCGATCTTGCCGGTACCCGCGGTGATAAGAATGGTCTCTGTTCTCATGTCCTCCACGGTGCACGCGAATCCCGATACGCTCCATAGCTGAGAGTCTCGATTCCATCATCGAGCGTCTATGATCGGCCCCATGGACGTGATCAGCGGACTGTTCGGAACCGCGGCGTCGCCGTTCCTGCTGCGCAGCCAGATGCGCGCGCCGTTCGCGATCGACATCGCCGACCACGCCGCCCTGACGTTCGTCGCCCCGGCGCGCGGGGAGATCGACATCATGGTCGGCGGGGGGACGCACCGCCTCGGCCCCAGCGGCCTTGCGCTCGTGCGTGGCACCGCCGCCTGGCGCCTGGGCGACACTCGTGCCTCCGCGCCCCTCGCCGTCATCGAGCCCGGGCAGGTGTGCCGAAGCGCCGACGGCACCGAACTCGTCGCGGCGTGGGATCGCGGGGTGCGCACGTGGGGGAACGCCTCGGACCGGGATGCATCACACGTGCTGCTGTCGGGCACGTATGAACACCTGCCGGCGACAGCCGAGATGCTCTTGGAACAACTCCCGGAGGTGCTCGTCGTCGACGGGCCGGACGCCGCGTCATCGCTGCGATCGGCGATCGGCCTGCTCAACGACGAGCTGCTCGAGGACCACGCCGCTCAGCACGTCGTCCTCTCGAGGCTTGCCGATCTCACGCTGGCCCTGACCCTCCGGCACTGGGTCGACGGCGCGGTGACGCTTCCTCCCTCCCTGGTGCGCGGCTACGCCGACGACCTGATCGGGGCGGCGATCCGTGCACTGCTCGGCGATCCGGCGGAGCCGTGGACGATCGAGCGATTGGCACGTGTCGCCGGCATGTCGCGGGCCGCGTTCGCGCGACGCTTCGCCGACATCACCGGGACCACGCCGATCGCGCTCTTGACCCGGTGGCGCCTCGCGCTCGCCGCGGAGCGGCTGCGGATGACAGACGACCCGATCGTCGAGATCGCGACCGACGTCGGGTACGGCAGCGCGTTCGCGCTCAGCACCGCGTTCAAGCGCCGCTACGGCCTGAGTCCGCGTCGCTACCGAGCGGGGCACGACGAGGGCGCCCGGGCCGACCTTCCGCGAAGTGCCCCCTGAAGGATTCGAACCTTCGACCGACGAATTAGAAGTTCGTTGCTCTTCCGCTGAGCTAAGGAGGCCTCACCTCTACGCTAGCGCCCCGCGGTGCCCCGCACGGATGGGGGGCGTCCTGCCGCGCCCTTCCCCGTCGATAGGCTGGATCGCATGGTAGGCGCCTCCGAGAACGACCGGCTCGTCTGGATCGACTGCGAGATGACGGGCCTCGACCTCGCGGTCGACGAGCTGGTCGAGATCGCGATCGTCGTGACCGACTTCGACCTGCGGATCCTGGATCCCGGCTTCCAGGTGGTCATCCGCCCGTCTCAGGCGGCGCTCGACCACATGGGCGAGTTCGTCACGGAGATGCACCGCAAGTCGGGACTGCTGGACGAGATCCCGGCCGGCGTCCCGCTCGAGGAGGCCGAGCGCCTCTCCCTGGAGTACATCGCGCGCTTCGCCCCCCAGGAGCGCAAGGCGCCCCTCGCGGGCAACACCATCGGCACCGACCGCATGTTCCTCGCCAAGTACATGCCGCGCGTCGACGCGCACCTCCACTACCGCAACGTGGACGTCTCGAGCGTCAAGGAGCTCTCGCGCCGCTGGTTCCCTCGCGCGTACATCCACGCGCCCACGAAGGACGGCGGTCACCGCGCGCTCGCCGACATCCTCGAGTCGATCCGCGAGCTCGAGTACTACCGGCGGGCGGTGTTCGTGCCCGAGCCGGGGCCGACCAGCGACGCGGCACGCGCGATCGCCTCGTCCGTGATGTCGTCGTTCGCCTCCGAGATGTGAGAGAATGATGAAGTTGTCCCCGCGATGCCGGGGGCCACGGTGGCTATAGCTCAGTTGGTAGAGCGCCTGGTTGTGGTCCAGGAGGTCGCCGGTTCAAGCCCGGTTAGCCACCCCATGTTCTCGCGCCTCCCCGGAGTGTCTCCCCCGCGACGGATGATCCCATGATCGAGATGGATGCCGAAGCGTTCGAGGCGCTCGTGGTCGACGAGCTCGACCGGCTGCCCGACGACATGGTCGAGGGTCTGGACAACGTCGTGTTCGTCGTCGAGGATCGGCCCGAGGACGGCACGCTCGACCTGCTCGGACTCTACGACGGGCTCGCGATCACCGAGCGGGACCGCTACGGCATGGGCGAGCTGCCCGACCGCATCATCGTGTACCGCGAGCCGCACCTGGCGAACTGCGAGACGGAGGACGAGCTGCGAGACGAGATCCACACGACCCTCGTGCACGAGATCGCGCACTTCTACGGCATCGACGACGAGCGGCTCCACGAGCTGGGGTGGGCGTGATGCCGCGGACCGTCGTGCGCGTCGGGGCCGCGCTGCCGGCGCTGGACGAGGAGACGCGCCGGGCCGAACGCCCGGCGGCCGACGTCCCCTGGCAGACCGTCGTCTGGAACGATCCCGTCAACCTGATGAGCTACGTCGTGCGCGTCTTCCGCGAGTACTTCGGCTACAGCGCCGAGCGCGCCACCGAGCTCATGCTCGCGGTGCACCACGAGGGCCACGCGGTGGTGTCGGAGGGCCCGCGCGAGCAGATGGAGCTCCACGCGCAGGCGATGCACGACTACGGGCTGTGGGCCACCGTGCGCAGGGCCGAGTGAGCGAGGAGAGCCGCGTGACCGAGCAGATCGTCCTGCTGACACTGACCCGCATCGAGGTGACCCACCTGGCGGACCTCGTGCGTCAGTTCGCCGACATCGTCGACAGCACCCCGTCCGCGCCCGACCCGGCGGTCGAGCGCCTCACACCCGACGCGTACCCCGAGGACCCCGAGACGTCGCGCGAGTTCCGCGCGGTTACGCGCTCGGACCTCCTGCGCCGCCGTGCCCACGACGCGCGGGTCGTCCTGGACGATCTCGCGCGCGTCGAGCGCACGGAGGACCAGTTGGCCCCCGTCGACGTCTCGCTCGAGGGCGAGAGCATCGAGTCGTGGCTGCGCACCCTCACGTCCCTGCGGCTCGTGATCGCGACGCGCCTCGGCATCACGGACGAGGATCACCCGCACGACCCGGAAGACCCCCGCTACGGCGTCTACGACTGGCTCGGCTACCGCCTCGAAGGCCTCATTCAGGCCGCCGACGCGCACGACGACGCCTGATTCCGGGGAGCCGAGACCCGGGTCACAGGCCGAGCACGGCCTGAGCGATGAGGAAGTAGATCATCAGACCCGTCGCGTCCACGAGCGTGGTCACCAGCGGCGCGGACACCATGGCCGGGTCGATCCCCAGCTTGCGCGCCAGGAGCGGCATCGTGCCGCCGATCGTCGCCGCCCACGTGCAGATCAGCACCAGGCTGAGCCCGACCACGACCGCGATGCGCAGATCCACGAACAGGAGCGAGACGAGCACGCCGAGCGCCGCGAGGAGCGCGCCGAGGATGAACCCGACCCGGGTCTCGCGCCACACCACGCGCCACACGTCCGACACGCGCACCTCCCCGAGCGCGAGCGCGCGCACGCACGCCGTCGCGGCCTGCGCGCCCGCGTTGCCGCCCGCGCCCACGAGCATCGGGATGAACAGGGCCAACTGCGCGACCTGCGCGAGCGTGTGCTCGAACACCTGCGTGACCGTCACGGTCAGCGTCGCCGCGACGAGCAGCAGGCTCAGCCACAGCGCGCGATAGCGCGACAGCCGCCATACCCCGACGGCCATGTAGTGGCCCTCCCAGCGCTGCGATCCCGCCTGCCGCGCCACGTCGTCGCTGTCGGCCTCCTCGAGCACCTCGACCGCGTCGTCGAAGCTGAACAGCCCGAGCAGGCGCCGCTCGCTGTCGACGACGAAGAGGTTCACCTCGTTCGTGTCCCGCATCAGCCGCGCCGCCTGCTCCGCCGAGTCGGTCGCCTGGACCACGGGCGGGTCGGCGTCCATGACGTCCGCGACGAGCGCGTCGGGACCGCCCAGCACCAGGTCGTCGAGCCCCACCGTGCCGCGCAGGTGACGCGACCCGTCCACCACGGCGAGCGTGTACACGCTCTCCGCGGTCTCCCCCTGCCGGCGGACGACGTCCAGGGCCTGGGACAGCGTGAGGTGCTCTCGCAGCGCGATGACTTCGGGCGTCATGAAGCGCCCGACCGAGCCGTCGGGATAGCCGAGCAGCTGCGTCGTGCGGATGCGCTCCGTGGGGCTGAGATCGGCGAGCACCCGCCGGACCACCTTGGCCGGCGCCTCGTGCAGCATGCGCACGCGGTCGTCCGGGTCCAGCTGCTCGACGAGGGAGCGGAACTCCGCGGCCCGCAGCCCCTCGAGGATCCGCTGCTGCTGCGGGGCGTCGAGCTCCTCGAAGACCTCGAGCTCCTGCTCCTTGTCCAGCAGGCGGAATGCCGCGGCAGCCTCGACCGCGGGCATGCGCGCGATCTCGTCCGCCACGACGTGGCGCGGATGGCGCAGCATCCAGTCGGCGGCCTCGTCGTAGCGACGCTGCTCGATCAGCTGACGCAGGTCGGCGGACGGCTCAGGGCGGGGGGCAGCGCTCACGGTCACTCCTCGGGATCGCAGAGACGACGGATCGTGGCCGTCACCCGCCCCGAGGACGCTCAGACCGAGCTGCCTCCGACCGGGTGCGGCATGCGACTATCGGCGGGACTCATCGCGCTCACCTCCCGGTTCCGCTGCGCGCTCCGCGCAGCCTCGGCGAGTGTATCAGCGGTCACGGCAGCTCGAAGGCCAGCTGAGCGAGGCCGCGGGGGTCGTTGCGGGCGATGTGCCGGGCCTCCTGCCCGGCCCACACGTCCCAGTGCGGCTCGTACGCCTCGCCGTCCCGGGCGAGCGCCCGCCCACGGCGCGACGGTTCCGGCGCGTCGACCCAGACGGTGACGTCCGCGAGCGCCGACGACGCCGGCGTGAGCGCGCCCGCTCCTTCGACCACGAGCGGACGGGCCGGATCGACGTCGTGCGCCTCGGCGAACCGCGCCTCGATCCAGTCGAAGCGTCGCCACCGCCCGGGCCGGCCCGAGCGGTGGGGCTCCAGCACCCACTCGCGCACCAGGCGCGTCCCCTCGGCGAGCCCACGCCATCCCGGGTAGAGCGAGTCGAGCGCCACCAGCTGGGGGCGCTCCCCCGGGCGCGGCCACTCCGCGACCAGGCGGGCCGCCATGGTGGACTTCCCGCTGCCGCTGCGCCCGTCGAGCAGGACGATCGCCGGGCCGGGCGGCAGCGCGGCGACGGCGGCGATGACCGCGGTGCAGGCCGCCTCGTGCGCGAGGACGAACGGGGAGTCGGAGGTGCTACTTCTTGAGGACACGGATGATGCGGCTCAGCGCACGCCCCGCGACCCACACGAACGGGATCCCGACCGCGAGGAGCGACACCACATTCGGCTCGAAGGTGAGCGTGTCGCCGCGGCGGACGTACGCGCCCACCGGCACGGAGAATCCGCCGCCGCCCCCGCCGCCGTTGCCAGCGTCGTCGGAGCCGCCGCCGAAGCCGGTCCACGTCGCGGCCACGGGCACGATGCGCACGCCGTCCACGTCCTGCTGCTCGCCGTAGGCGCTCTTCACGCCGACGCCTGCCGAGATCTTGCCGAGCTCCAGTGCGATGTTGGGCATGTCCCCACGCTACCGTTCATCGGCGCGCGGGACGAGAGTCAGTCCGAATCCGCGGGAGGACGCGGATGAGCAGGGCCTCGCGCGTCCCGCTCACCCTCGCGCAGGAACGTCGCCCGGGTGACGGCGCCGCGGCCGAACCGGGCCAGCGCGCCGTCGAGCGCGTTCTCGACCCGCCGCCAGTCCTCGTCGTCGTCCCACAGACGCGCCCCGCCGGACCCGGCGGGCACGAGCCGCTCGGCCCGGACGCCGATCAGGCGGATCGGCAGACGCAGATCGACGGCGCCGAGCAGTTCCCGCGCCGCCTCGCCGATGCGCTGTCCCACGGCCGTCGGATCCGGCAGCGTGGCCGACCGCGTGATCGTCGAGAAGTCCGAGAAGCGCACCTTGATCGCGACCCCGGCGGCCTCGAGCCCCGCTCGCCGCAGCCGGGCTCCGACACGGTCCGACAGCCGCAGCAGCTCCGCGCGCAGCAGCTCGACGTCGGAGACGTCGGTCTCGAACGTCTCCTCATGCCCGATGCTCTTCTCCACGCGCGTCGTCTCGACCTCCCGCGGGTCGATACCGCGAGCCAGCTGCGCGATGCGGGCGGCGCCGGCAGGACCGATCGCGCGCTCCAGCACGTGCGGGGGCGTGCGCCGGATGTCCTCGATCGTACGGATGGCGCGCGATTCGAGCGCCTCGGCCGCTTTCGGGCCTACACCCCACATCGCCCGCACGGGCCGGGGATCGAGAAAGCCCTGTGTGTCGCGCGCCGGCACGATGAGCAGCCCGTCGGGCTTCGCGATCGTCGAGGCCATCTTCGCCACGTGCTTCGTGGCGGCGACGCCGACGCTCGCCGTGAGGCCGGTCTCCGCGAAGACGCGACGGCGGATGAGCCGCGCGACCTCACCCGGCGTGCCCCAGAGCCGGCGCGCGCCGCGCACGTCCAGGAAGGCCTCGTCGATCGACAGCGGCTCCACGAGCGGCGTGATGCTGCGGAAGATCTCCATCACCTGCGCCGACACCGCGCGGTATCGGTCGAAGTGGGGCGGCACGACGATCGCCTGCGGGCACAGCCGCAGGGCCTGCCCCACCGGCATGGCGGAGCGCACCCCGAAGCGACGCGCCTCGTACGACGCGCTCGACACGACCGAGCGCGCGTCCACGGCGCCGATGATGAGCGGCTTCCCACGCAGGGACGGGTCGTGCAGCACCTCGACCGCGGCGTAGAACGCGTCCATGTCGACATGCAGGATGCCGGTCCCGGCATCGTCGGCGCCCTCCGGCGAGACCATGCGCCCCGATCCGTCCGCACGCCCCATGACTCCATTCTGCCGCCCGGCTCGGACACGACGCCCGCCCGGGCGCGGTGTGCTGTCACGACTCAGTCGAGCAGCCCGGAGGCGAGGACGCGGAGGGTCGCCACGCGCGTCGCCGCCTCCCGGAGCCGGGCGGGCGCGAGCTCGCCCCGCTCGACGGCCGCCACAATGCCGGCCGCCATGCGCGGGGCTGTGCCCGCGTCCGAGCCGGCCACCGCCATGACCATGTCCGCGCCCGCGGCCAGTGCGTCGACCGCGTTGCGGACCGGATCGGCGTAGCGGTCCTCCCCCGAGGACAGGAGCATGCCCAGGTCGTCGGTGATCGCGACCCCCTCGAAGCCGAGATCCTCACGCAGGATGCGGTACCACTCTGCGGAGAGGGAGGCGGGCTCGTCGTCCACCGCGGTGAAGCGCAGATGCCCCGTCATCACGAGTTCCGCGCCCGCGTCGATCCCGGCGACGAACGGCAGCGCGTGCGTGCGCCGCCACTCCGCCAGCGGCATCGAGGTCTCGGGGATGCCCACGTGCGAGTCGCCGGGCGCGGCGCCGTGACCCGGGAAGTGCTTCAGGGTCGAGAACGCGGAGGGACGCTCGCCCGCGACGGCGGCCGCGACGCGACGCGCGGCGCCCGCCGGATCCGTGCCGAGCGCCCGACGCCGGATGAACCCGGAGACGTCGGTGCCGAGGTCGGCGACGATCCCGAAGTTCGCCGCGATCCCCGCGCCCTCCAGGAGGCGTCCCCGCGCCTCGAAGGCGGCGCGCGCATCCGACGGTGGCCGCTGCTGGAGGTCTCGCGCCGCGGGAAGCTCGTCCCACGGCAGCCGCCGGACGTCGCCGCCCTCCTGGTCCACGCCGAGCAGCAGCGGGAGCGTCGCCGCCGGCTCGCCCGCGAGCCGGTCGGTGAGCGCGCGCAGAGCCGCCTCGTCGGCGGGCACGTTGGAGGACATCAGGATGAACCCGCCGACACCGCTCTCCTCGGCGTAGGCGCGCAGGCGTCCCGCGTCGGTCCCGCCGACGTGCCCCATCACGACCGACGCCGCCAGCGCCGACGGGGACAGCTGGTCGACGAGGAGCCCGGCGATCGCCGCGGCCAGCTCCTCGCGGGTCGCCGTCTCGCCCCCATCCGCCGAGGCGGGGTGCGCGGCTGCGGGGGTCGCATGCGACGCCGCCGTAGCGGGCGCGCCGTCCAGCGGGGCGAGCCCGGCCACGACGAGCGCCAGGGTCGCCGCGAGACCCTGGCGCAGCGAGGCTCGCCCCGCCGCGCCGGAGCGGGCGGGAGCGTCCCGGCCGACGTCAGGCCTGGCTCGCGCGCTCCAGGATGAGCTCGCGCACGCGGGCGGCATCCGCCTGGCCCTTCATCGCCTTCATCACGGCACCGATGATCGCGCCGGCCGCCTGCACCTTGCCGTCGCGGATCTTCTGCAGCACGTCCGGCTGCGCGGCGAGCGCCTCGTCGATCGCCGCGATGAGCGCGCCGTCGTCGGAGACCACGGCCAGCCCGCGCGCGTCGACGACCTCCTGCGGCGTGCCCTCGCCGGCGATGACGCCCTCGAGCACCTGTCGCGCGAGCTTGTCGGTGAGGGTGCCCTCGTCGACGAGCCCCTGGAGCGCCGCGACGTGCTCGGGCGCGACGAGCGCGCCCGGCTCACGTCCCTCGGCGTTCGCGATGCGCGTGATCTCGCCCGTCCACCACTTGCGGGCCGACTGCGGGGCGGCGCCCGCCGCCACGGTCGCCTCGACCTCGTTCAGCAGCCCGCCGTTGACGACGTCCTGGAACTCCAGATCCGTGAAGCCCCAGTCCGCCTTCAGCCGGCGGCGGCGCGCCGCCGGCGGCTCGGGAAGGGCCGCGCGCAGCTCCTCGATCAGCTCCGCGCTGGGCGCCACCGGCAGCAGGTCGGGCTCCGGGAAGTACCGGTAGTCGTCCGCGTCGGACTTCGGCCGGCCCGGCGACGTGGTGCCGGTGTCCTCGTGCCAGTGACGCGTCTCCTGCGTGATGGTGCCGCCCCCGGCCAGGATCGCCGCCTGCCGCTGGATCTCGTACCGGACGGCCCGTTCGACCGAGCGCATCGAGTTGACGTTCTTCGTCTCGGTCCGCGTGCCGAGTCGCTCTTCGCCGCGCGGACGCAGCGAGACGTTGGCGTCGCAGCGGATGTTGCCGCGCTCCATGCGCGCCTCGGAGATGCCCAGCGCGATCGCGATGTCGCGGATGGTCGCCAGGTACGCCTTGGCGAGCTCCGGGGCCCGGTGCTCGGCGCCGAAGATCGGCTTGGTCACGATCTCCACGAGCGGCACGCCCGCGCGGTTGTAGTCGACGAGCGAGTACTCGGCGCCCTGGATCCGCCCGGTGGCGCCGCCGACGTGCGTGAGCTTGCCGGCGTCCTCCTCCATGTGAGCGCGCTCGATCGGCACCGTCACGATCGTGCCGTCGGTGAGCTCGACGTCCACCTGCCCCTCGAACGCGATCGGCTCGTCATACTGGCTGATCTGGTAGTTCTTGCCGAGGTCCGGGTAGAAGTAGTTCTTGCGCGCGAAGCGGCTCGACGGCGCGATCGAGCAGCCGAGCGCCAGGCCCAGGCTGATCGAGGAGCGGATGGCCTCGGCGTTGACGGTCGGCATCGCGCCGGGAAGGCCCAGGTCGACGGGCGCGACGAGCGTGTTGGGCTCGGCGTCGTGGTTGTCGGCGTGGGCCGGGTTCGCCGCCGGCGAGAACATCTTCGTCTTGGTGTTCAGCTCGACGTGCACCTCGAGGCCGATGACCGGCTCGAACATCTCGAGGGCTTTGTCGAAGTCCATCAGCTGTGCCGCGGCCATCAGCGCGCCGCTCCCTTCGCGTCAGAGGCGTGCAGTTCGGGAGCGCGGTCGATCAGCAGGCCGCCCCACTCGTCGACGAGCAGCGCCTCCAGCGCCGCGCCGACGCGGTACAGTCGGGCGTCCTCCCGGGCGGGCGCGAGGAACTGGATGCCCACGGGCAGCCCGTCCTCCGCCGCGAGCCCCGACGGCACCGAGATGCCGGGGACGCCCGCGAGGTTCGCCGGGATCGTCGTGAGGTCGTTGAGGTACATCGACAGCGGGTCGTCGATCTTCTCGCCGATGCGGAACGCCGTGGTGGGCGCCGAGGGCGTCGCGATCACGTCGACCGACGCGAAGGCCTCCGCGAAGTCGCGCTGGATGAGCGTGCGCACCTTCTGCGCGCTGCCGTAGTACGCGTCGTAGTAGCCGGCGGACAGCGCGTAGGTGCCGAGGATGATGCGCCGCTTGACCTCGGGGCCGAAGCCCGCGTCGCGCGTGACCGACATGACGTCCTCGACCGTGCCTCCCGGCACGTCGACGCGCATCCCGAACCGCACCGAGTCGAACTTCGCCAGGTTGCTCGACGCCTCGGCGGGGAGGATCAGGTAGTACGCGGCGACCGCGTACTCGAAGTGGGGCGCGCTGGTCTCGACGATCTGGGCGCCCTGCGCCTCCATGCGCGCGAGCGCCTCGCGGAAGGACGCCGCGACGCCGGTCTGGAACCCGCTGTCGGGCAGTTCCTTGACCACGCCGATGCGCAGCCCCTTCAGCACGTCGCCGCGCGCGCCCTCGCGGGCCGCCTCCGCGAACGAGGGCCAGGCGTCGGGGATCGAGGTGGCGTCGTTCGGGTCGTGTCCGCCGATGACGTCGTGCAGCAGGCCGGCATCCAGGACCGTGCGCGTGACCGGCCCCACCTGGTCCAAGCTCGACGCCAGCGCGATCGAGCCGTAGCGGCTCACGCCGCCGTAGGTCGGCTTGACCCCCACGGTGCCGGTGACGTGCGCGGGCTGTCGGATGGATCCGCCCGTGTCCGACCCCAGCGCGAGGGGCGCCTCGAACGCGGCGACAGCAGCGGCCGAGCCACCGCCCGAACCGCCGGGAACCCGGTCGAGGTCCCACGGATTGCGCGTGGGGCCGTATGCCGAGTGCTCGGTGGACGAGCCCATCGCGAACTCGTCCATGTTGGTCTTGCCGAGCGGGACGAGGCCGGCGGCGCGCGACCGTGCGACGACGGTCGCATCGAAGGGCGAGACGTACCCCTCGAGGATCTTCGATCCGGACGTGGACGGCATGTCGGTCGTGACCAGCACGTCCTTGATCGCGAGCGGCACACCCGCGAGCGGGCCGAGCTCCTCGCGCGCGGCGCGGCGCCGGTCGATGTCGGCCGCGACGTCGACCGCGCGGTCGGAGACGTGCAGGAACGCGTGGACGTCGCCGTCGACGGCGCCGATGCGGTCGAGGTGGGCGCGCGTCGCCTCGACGCTCGAGACGTCGCGGGCGGCGAGCTTCTCGGCGAGCTGGGCGGCGCTGAGCCGGATGATGTCGTCGGTCACGGTTCGCTCCCCTTACTGCTCTTCGCCGAGGATCGCGGTCACGCGGAAGCGCGAGCCGTCGGCGTCGGGCGCGTTCTGCAGCGCCTGCGCCGTGGTCAGCGTCACGGCCACCTCGTCCGGGCGGAAGACGTTCTCCATCGGGATCGGGTGGCTCGTCGCGGGGACGTCGGGGGTGGCGACCTGCGAGACCTTGGCGATGTTGTCGACGATGGCGTCGAGCTCTCCGGTCAGGCGGGTCACCTCCTCGTCGCTCAGCTGGATCCGGGCGAGCACACCGAGATGGCGCACGAGATCGGGGGTGATTTCAGACACCCCGCAAGTCTAGGCGGTCCGCGGCACCCGCTTCAGGACGCCGAGCGCGGGGCGCGGATGCTGTTGACGAAGTGCACGGCGCGGCGCAGCGGCAGGCCGATCGCGAGCGCGACCACGCCTGCGAGCGAGCGGTCGTGTCGACCGAGCACGCGCTTGCGGTGCCAGGCGGCCCGCAGCGGCCCCCCGACCCGGGGCAGCGGCGCTCGCGGCGGCAGCTCGCCCGCACGCCGCCGTCGCACCAGCTCCTCGAGCTGAGGCGCCCAGTCGTCGTCCGCAGGGTCGTGCAGGTAGTTGTCGTCGAGCCACTCGGGTCGCGGCGTGCGGAACGCCCTGTCGACGACCGCCCGCTCGTCGCCGAACAGCCCGCTGCCCGTGAAGACCGGGTTGATCAGCTCGTCGCTCACCCCGAAGACGTCCAGCGCGATCACGGGGACGCCGCGCGCGATCGCCTCGATCGCCGCGGTCGAACTCACCGTGACGAGCCCCTCCGCGGTGTCGAGCGCGCGCGCCATGGAGACGGTGGAGACCGCGAGGTTCGGCGGGAGCGGGGCGAGCCGCTCCAGCAGCGCCGGATACGGCAGGTCGTCCCGGTGCGTCTGCGGCTCCCCCGCCGTGCCGCGCAGCTTCAGCACGACGCGCCGGTGCGGGTGCGCCTGCGCGGCGCGCACCAGCAGCCGCGCCACGCGCATCCGGTCGGGCTCGGTGCGCGGCACCACGGACTGTGCGGCGAACACGAGGTCGGTTCCCCGGTGCGGGCGCTCGCGATCCGCGAAGGGCAGCGACGCCAGCGCCAGGCGGTGGTCCCATCCGCGCGCGACCGACAGCGCCCGGAACTCGCGCACCTCCCGCTTGGAGTGGACGATCATGAGGTCCGCCTGCGCGCGGCGCTCCAGCGCGAGCCAGGTCACGGGAATCGAGATCCCGGGAAGCCCGGAGAGGATCACGGGACGCGGCTGGACGCGGGCGACGGTTTCGATGAGGACGCGCGCCAGCGGACCGTGTGCGGCGACGAGCACCGCGTCGGGCCGCTCGGCCGTGATTCGCTCGACGAGGTCCTTGTAGGCCACCCGCGGGAGGGCGGACCCCTCGAACGGCGTCCCGTGCACGCAGGCCCGCTCCTGCGCGGCCGTCACCGTCAGGGCGCCCTCGACGATCATGAGCCGCCGGTCCCAGTCGTCGGGCGCTCGCCCCAGCAGCGCCGCGCCCCACTTCAGGTAGGAGTCGGACTCGGCGACCCCGATGATCCGCACTCGTCAGGCTCCGACGCGGCGCAGCTTGGCCATGGGCGCGAGCTCGCCCGGGAACACGCGCTTGACGCCGTCGCCGAGCGCCGCCTCCACGATGCGGATGTCGCGCACCAGGTGGCTCAGTCCGGTCGGCTCGAGCGACGCCGCGTGGTCGGAACCCCACATCGTGCGGTCGAGCGTGATGTGCCGCTCGACCGCCACCGCGCCCAGCGCCACGGCCGCGATCGAGATCTGCAGGCCCCGCTCGTGACCCGAGTAGCCGACCGGCACACCCGGGAAGCGGTCCCGCAGGACCCGCAGGACCCGGAGGTTCGCCTCCTCGGGCTCCATCGGATAGGTCGAGGTGGCGTGCAGCAGCACGAGCCGGTCGGTGCCGAGCTGCTCGATGGCGCGGTCGATCTGCTCCATGGTGGACATGCCCGTCGACAGGAGCACGGGCTTGCCGGTCTCGCGGATGGCGCCCAGCAGCTCGGGATCCGTCAGGCATGCCGAGGCGACCTTGTGGGCGACGACGCCCAGGTCCTCCAGGAACTCGACGGCCGGGACGTCCCACGGCGACGCGAACCAGTCGAGACCGCGCATCGTGGCGTGGTCGCCGATCTCGATGTACTCGTCACGGCCGAACTCGACGCGATGGCGGTACTCGAGGTATGTCATGGTGCCCCACGGCGTCTCCCGCGGCACGTCGCGCATGTGCTCCGGCGTGGAGATGTCGGGCGTGCGCTTCTGGAACTTCACGGCGTCGGCACCGGCGTCCGCCGCGACGTCGATGAGGCGCTTGGCCAGCTCGACGTCGCCGTTGTGGTTGAGCCCGATCTCGGCGATCACGTACGTGGGCTGGCCGCCCCCGACGACGCGGGATCCGATGGCAACGGTCATGGGTCTGTCCTCTCCTGATGGAACACATGGGACGTCGCAGCGGACGGCGACGCCACGGGCGTGGCCGCGCGGGCGGCCAGCACGCGCTCCGCGAGCTCGCGCACAGCTCCGCGCCCGCCCGTCCGGGTCAGCACGACGCGGGCCGCCGCGCGAGCGGCGGGATGGGCCTCGGGCACGACGACGGGCCAGCCGACCGACGCGAGGCAGCCGAGGTCGTTGACGTCGTTGCCGAGATAGGCCACGCGGGCGAGGTCGACGCCCGCCTCCTCAGCCCAGCTGCGCAGCACGGCGGCCTTGTCCTCGACGCCGTGGCGCACGTCCACGCGGAGCTTGCGCGCCCTGGCCGCGACCACCTCGTTCGTCTCGGTCGAGAGGATGAGCAGGCGGATGCCGGCGGCCCGCAGCAGCTTGACGCCCATGCCGTCCGAACGGCTCACCGAGACCGATTCCAGGCCGTCGGAGCGCACCAGAACGCTGTCGTCGGTGTGGACGCCGTCGAAGTCCGTCACGACCGCGTCGACGTCGATCGGCTCGGGGCGGTCCACCAGCGGGGCGATCGCTCGAGCGCGCTCGAGCTCCTCGGGCGCGTCGATCTCGATCGCGGTCTGCTCGGGAACCTCCACGACGCCGATGCGGCCGAAGAAGCGATGGCCCGCAGCCCGGAAGCCGGCCGCATCGAAGACGTAGAACGCCCCCGTCTCGAGATGGTGCGGCTCCCTGTCCTGCCGACGCGGGCGGTGGGCGGCGTCATGGCCGAGACCCGAGTACGTGCCGTCCGCGTTGCGGGTCCAGACGAATCCGTACGTGGGCACCGCCGAGAACACGCTGTCGAGCTCTCCGTCGCCGATCAGGCGCACCGCCTCTCCGAGCGCATCCGTGTCGATGAACGGCGACGTGGCCTGCACGAAGGCGACGGTGCCCGGCTCGATGCCGTCCGCCTCGAGCGCCGCGAGCGCGTGGAGCAGAGCCGCCTCGGACGATGCCTCATCGCCGGCCAGCTCCCCCGGGCGCCTCACGACACGCGCCCCGCTGGCGGCGGCCACGGCGGCGATCTCGTCGTCGTCCGTCGACACGACCACGAGCTCGATTCCCCGCGCCTCCCGCGCGGCGCGGACCGCCCGCGCCAAGAGCGGGACGCCGCCGACGCGCGCGAGGTTCTTGCGAGGAATGCCCTTCGAGCCTCCGCGGGCGGGGATGATCGCGACGCAGGCGCTCACGGACGCCCCACGCTCTCGCCCGCTGTCACCTGGTGCGCCCCTCGGGTGCCGCGACGCCGTGCGGGCGCACGGCACTGCCCGTGCCCGCCAGCACGAGCGGAATCGTCGTGACCGTGCTGGAAGCGAGCGTCACGATGTCGAGGTCCACGGCCCCGGCGAGCACCAGCTCCGCGGGGAGCAGCGTGCGGCGCACGTCCACTCCGGGTATCCGGGCAACCGCCGCCAGTTGCTCGTCCGTCTCACGTCGATGCGGCAGGTACACGACCGAGGTGCCGCGCGCGACACCCTCCACCCAGGCGACGTAGTCGCCGAGCGGCATCAGCCCGTCCGCGGGCCGGGCGCTGCCCAGCACGACGCGGCCGCGCAGGCCGCTGGGCGGGGCCGAGGCCCGCGTCCAGTCGAATCGATGACGCCGCACCCGGATGCCGCGGTCGGCCAGCGCGTCCCGGCGCCCTTCGCCCAGGTCGAAGGCCGTGAAGATCTCGACGTGACCGGCGATGGCGCGGCCCAGCACGTGGTCGAGCGCGAGCGGAGCGACGCGCGTCGTCAGCCCCCGCTCCGTCACGCCGGGCCGGCGGTAGGGCCGGCGCCCGGTCAGCACGTCCGCGAAGGGCACCGCGTTGGCGCCGTCGTCCAGGAAGGTCACCCGGCGGGGCCGCAGCAACGCCGCCGCGAGCCGGAACTGGCCGGAGAACCCGTCGCCCACGAGCCAGTGCCGATGCCGCATCAGGGCCCGCCAGGGGATGCCCAGATAGGCGTCCGTGGCGGCGAAGCGCGCGCCGCGGGCGAGGAGCTCGGTGGCGGTCTCCGGCATCTGGGCCGTCAACCGGCCCGCGACCGGCACCGTGATGTCGTGCGCGGCCGCCCACTCCGCGGCACCGATAAGCTGCAGCGGCGACTCCACCCACGCCAGCGGCGTGCTGGCGGATGCTGACCCCCCGTCGATCGCGCCGCCTCCCCCCTCGCTGCGAGACGCATCCCGCAGGAGCGCCTCATGACGTGACGTTCCAGCTTCGGCCGCGACGGTGAATCCCGCCCCGCCGCACGGTGAACGTCTTGGACTACCCCGGTGAACATTCGGTGACGGAGTGCCCAGGGCTCCGGGCGGCGTCCGCCGCGCGCGTCGGTTACCCTCCGTCGCCCGGCGCGTACGCTGGTCGGGTGACGACGTACGATCCCGCCAGGCCCTGGGTGAACAGCTACGCCGAGGGGGTGCCGGCCGACCTCGACCCGATCGAGGGCTCGCTGCTGGACCTCGTGGCGGCCTCGGGGCGCGACTACCCCGACGCGCCCGCCCTGCAGTTCTTCGGACGCACGATGGACTACACCGCCCTCAACGCAGCGATCGAGCGCGTGGCGGAGGGTCTGCGCGCCCGCGGCGTGCGGCGCGGCGATCCCGTCGCGATCATCCTTCCCAACTGCCCGCAGCACATCATCGCGTTCTACGCGATCCTGCGGCTGGGCGCGGTCGTCGTCGAGCACAACCCGCTCTACACGCCGCGCGAGCTGCGCAAGCAGTTCGAGGACCACGGCGCGAAGCACGCGATCGTGTGGAGCAAGGTCGTCCGCACCGTGCAGGAGTTCCCGGCGGACCTGCGGGTGAGCACGCTGGTGTCCGTGGACGTCACGCGCGCCATGCCGCTGCCTCTGCGGCTCGCGCTGCGGCTGCCGATCCCGAAGGCGCGCGAGTCCCGGGCCCAGCTGACCGAGCGCGTGCGCGGCGCCGTCCCGTGGGAGGCGCTCGACGCCTCGGCGCCGCTCGCCGGCTCGCACCCGGGCCCCGGCACGGACGACCTCGCGATCATCCAGTACACCTCCGGGACCACGGGGACGCCCAAGGGCGCCGCCCTGACCCATCGGAACCTGCTCGCCAACGCCGCGCAGGCGCGCGCCTGGGTGCCGACGATCACCCGGGGCCACGGCGTCGTGGTCTATGCCGTGCTGCCGATGTTCCACGCGTACGGCCTCACGCTGTGCCTGACGTTCGCGATGTCGATGGGCGCGCGGCTGGTGCTGTTCCCCAAGTTCGATCCCGACATGGTGCTGGACGTCGCGCGCAAGCACCCCGCAACGTTCCTGCCCCTCGTCCCGCCGATCGCCGAGCGCCTGCTGAAGCGCGCGAAGGAGCGCGGCGTGTCGCTCGCGGGCACCGAGATCGCGATCTCCGGCGCGATGGCCCTCTCCCCCGCACTCGTCGAGCCCTTCGAGGCCGAGACGGGCGGGTTCCTCGTCGAGGGCTACGGCCTGAGCGAGTGCTCGCCCGTGCTGATGGCCAACCCCGTCGCGTCGCACCGCGTCGCCGGCACGGTCGGCCTCCCGCTGCCCGGAACCGAGTGCCGGGTGGTCGATCCCGACGAGCCGAGCCGAGACGTCACGCCGGGTCAGCCGGGCGAGCTCCTCGTGCGCGGACCGCAGGTCTTCGGCGGGTACTACGGCAAGCCGGAGGAGACCGAGGAGGTGTTCGTCGACGGCTGGTTCCGCACGGGCGACATCGTCACGATCGACGAAGCCGGGTTCGTGCGCATCGTCGACCGGATCAAGGAGCTCATCATCACGGGTGGCTTCAACGTCGCACCCACCGAGGTGGAGGGCGCGCTGCGCCAGCACCCCGACGTCGCGGATGCCGCCGTCGTGGGCCTGAGGAGCGAGCGCAGCGGCGAAGAGGTCGTCGCCGCGGTCGTTCCCGACGACGGCGCCGAGATCGACCCCGACGCCGTGCGCGCCTTCGTGCGCGACATCCTGACCCCCTACAAGGTGCCCCGGCGCATCTTCATCGTGGACGAGCTGCCCAAGTCGATGATCGGCAAGGTGCTGCGTCGCAAGGTGCGCGAGCAGCTCGAAGCCTCCGGGGCCGGCGGACCCGCGTCGGCGGAGTGAGGCCGACGGGGCGTTCGCACATCCGCACGCGCTACCGTGGCGACGTGACCCACGAAGAACCCGCCCGCACGGAATCCGCCGATCCCCCCGCCGATCCCGGCTTCGAGGAGCTCGGCATCAGCGGGCGCGTGCTCGCCGCGATCCGCGACCTCGGTTACGAGACGCCCTCGCCGATCCAGCGCGCGACCATCCCCACACTGCTCAGCGGCCGCGACGTCGTCGGCATGGCGCAGACCGGCACGGGCAAGACGGCGGCGTTCGCGCTGCCGATCCTCGAGCGCCTCGACACGTCCCGCAAGACCCCGCAGGCGCTGGTCCTCGCGCCGACGCGCGAGCTGGCGCTGCAGGTGGCCGAGGCGTTCGAGTCGTACGCGGCCCGCATGAAGGGCGTGCACCTGCTGCCCGTGTACGGCGGCCAGGGCTACGGCGTGCAGCTGTCGGCCCTGCGGCGCGGCGTGCACATCGTGGTCGGCACCCCGGGCCGCGTGATGGACCACCTCGCGAAGGGCACGCTGGACCTGTCGGGCCTGGACTACCTCGTGCTCGACGAGGCCGACGAGATGCTGAAGATGGGCTTCGCCGAGGACGTCGAGCAGATCCTCTCGCAGACCCCGGAGGACAAGCAGGTCGCGCTGTTCTCGGCCACGATGCCCGCGCAGATCCGGCGCATCGCGCAGCGGTACCTGCGCGACCCGGAGGAGATCTCCGTCAAGGCGAAGACCGCGACCAACGCCAACATCACGCAGCGCTACCTCGTCGTCTCGTACGCGCAGAAGGTCGACGCACTCACGCGCATCCTCGAGGTCGAGAACTTCGACGGGATGATCGTGTTCGTCCGCACGAAGAACGAGACCGAGACGCTCGCCGAGAAGCTGCGTGCCCGCGGCTATTCGGCCGCCGCCATCAACGGCGACATCCCTCAGAACCTCCGCGAGCGGACGGTGAACCAGCTCAAGGACGGCAAGCTCGACATCCTGGTCGCCACCGATGTCGCCGCGCGCGGCCTCGACGTGGAGCGCATCAGCCACGTCGTGAACTTCGACATCCCCACCGACACCGAATCGTACGTGCACCGGATCGGCCGCACGGGCCGCGCCGGGCGCACGGGCGATGCGATCAGCTTCATCACGCCGCGAGAGCGCTACCTGCTCGGGCACATCGAGAAGGCGACCCGCCAGCAGCCCACGCAGATGCAGCTGCCCACCGCCGAGGACGTCAACAGCACGCGACTGGCCCGCTTCGATGACGCGATCACCGCCGCGCTGCAGGAGACCGACCGCATCGACACCTTCCGGGACGTCATCGCCCACTACGTGCGGCACCACGACGTTCCCGAGGCGGACGTCGCCGCCGCGCTCGCCGTCGTCGCGCAGGGCGACAAGCCCCTGCTGCTGGAGGCCGAGGACGACCGGCTCGCCGCCGCCGTCGCGGCGAACGACCGTCCGGCTCGCGGGAAGACCGCGCAGCGTGAGGACCGCCCCGCACGCCGTGGCCGCGGCGACTACGAGCCGTACCGCATCGAGGTGGGTCGCCGGCACCGCGTGGAGCCCCGGCAGATCGTCGGCGCGCTGGCGAACGAGGGCGGCCTCGGACGCGACGACTTCGGGGCGATCACGATCCGCCCCGACTTCTCCATCGTCGAGCTCCCCGCGAACCTGGATCGCAGCGTGCTCGACCGGCTGCGCGACACCCGCATCTCGGGTCGCCTGATCGAGATCGCGCCGGACCGCCGGGCGCGCGGCCGCCGGCCCGCGCAGGACGGCGACCGTCGCGACGACCGTCCGCCGCGCAAGCCGCGCCACGGCAAGGGCTGATCCCCGGCGCCCGCGCCCCCGCCCCGTTCATGCGGCGCGGCCGGACGTCTCCGTCGGCATGCCCGTTACCAGCGGTGGTGGACCAGCGGGCGGATCGCCGAGTCGTAGAGGTCCCTCACCGCGTCGAGGAAGTCCTCCGGCAGCGGCTCGACGTCGCCGGCGGCGGCGTTGGCGCGGGCCTGCTCCGCGTTGCGCGCGCCGGGGATGACCGTCGTCACGCCCGGCTGCTGGGCGACCCAGGCGAGTGCAGCGGTCGTCGGCTTCAGGCCCGCGGCGCGCGCCAGCTCCGCGAAGCGGGACGCCGCGTCGACGCCGGCCTCGAAGTCCACGCCGGCGAACGTCTCCCCCACGTCGAACGCCTCGCCGTGCCGGTTGTATGTGCGGTGGTCGTCGGCTGCGAACGTCGTCTCGCGCGTGTACCGGCCGCTCAGCAGGCCGCTCGCGAGCGGCACGCGCGCGATGATCCCGACGCCCGCCTCGATCGCGGCCGGCAGCGCCTCGTCGAGCGGCTTGCGGCGGAACGCGTTCAGGATGATCTGCACGCTCGCGACCCCGGGCCGCCCGATCGCGCGCAGGGCCTCCGCGACCGTCTCGACGCTGACGCCGTAGCTTGCGATCGCGCCGTCGGCGACCAGCGTGTCGAGGCCGTCGAACACCCGATCCGATTCGTATACGTCGCTGGTCGGGCAGTGCAGCTGCACCAGGTCGAGCGTGTCCACGCCGAGGTTGCGGCGCGACCGGTCCGTCCAGGCGCGGAAGTTGTCGAGCGTGGCAGCGGACAGGTCGGGCGCCGACGCCCGGCGGATCATCTTCGTCGCCACGAACACGCCCGAGTCGGGGTTGGCGCGCAGCCACTCCCCGATCGTCTGCTCGCTGCGGCCGTCTCCGTACACGTCGGCCGTGTCGAAGAACGTCACGCCCGACGCGTAGGCGGCGTCCAGCACGCCGAAGGCGTCACTCGGCGCGACGTCGCCCCAGTCGCCGCCCAGTTGCCAGGTGCCCAGTCCGATCGCCGACACGTCGCGTCCGGTGCGTCCGAGGGTGCGCTGCTCCATGCCCTCAGCCTAGGTCGCATTGCCGGACGCGCCGCGCGACATGTGGCGGCCTCAGGTGCGCGGGGCGGGCGGCTCCGCCCCGTCGGTTGCGTGCGCGTCGCCGGTCAGGATCAGCCCGGTGCGCGTGAACTCGTCGTCCACCGCGGTCTCGCGCCGGTAGGTCATCCGGCTCACGACCACCGCGACGACGAGGTTCAGCGCGAACCCGGGGACGATCTCGTAGAGGCCCGTGCCGAGCAGGGGCCAGACGAAGACCGTGACCGCGCCCACGACCATGCCCGCGATCGCCCCGGCGGCGCTCAGGCGCCGCCAGAACAGCGACAGCAGGATGAGCGGACCGAACGCCGCGCCGAAGCCCGCCCAGGCGAAGCCGACCAGCTCGAGGATCGTGCTCTCGGGGTTCAGGGCCAGCGCCATGGCGACGACGGCCACGACCAGCACGCACGCTCGCCCGAGCAGCGCCAGGATCCTCTGGTCGGGCGACGTGCGCACGATCACGCGGTAGATGTCCTCCACGAGCGCCGAGGAGGTGACGATCAGCTGGCTGGAGATCGTGGACATGATCGCCGCGAGCACGGCCGAGAGCACGAGGCCCGCCACCAGGGGGTGCATGAGCGCCTGGGCCATCTCGAGGATCACCGTCTCGGGATTGGCCAGGCCGTCGACGCGGAAGAACGCGATGCCGATGAATCCGGCGGTGACGGCGCCGAGCAGCGACAGGATCATCCAGGCCATGCCGATCCGGCGCGCGGTCTTCGCCTCCTCGGCGCTGCGGAGCGCCATGAAGCGCACGATGATGTGGGGCTGGCCGAAGTACCCCAGGCCCCACGCGAGGGACGAGACGATCGCGATCGCGGTCGCGCCCGTGAGCCCGGCGGCGCCCAGCATCGAGAAGTGCTCAGCGGAGATCGCCGTGCCGACCTCGCCGAGGCCTCCGAGGGCGACGACCGCCATGACGGGGACGACCAGCACGGCGGCGAGGATCATCAGCCCCTGGACGAAGTCGGTGAACGAGGCGCCGAGGAACCCGCCGAACAGCGTGTAGGCGAGCGTCACCCCGCCCACGAGGAGCATCCCGACGAGGTACTCGCCGCCGAACGCGCTCTCGAAGAAGAAGCCGCCGGCGACCATGCCGCTCGAGACGTACAGGGTGAAGAAGACCAGGATGATGACGGCGGAGATCACCCGCAGCAGACGAGACCGATCGCGCAGCCGGTTCTCGAAGAAGCTCGGGATCGTGATCGCGTCGCCCGCGACCTCGGTGTACGCCCGCAGCCGGGGCGCGACGAACCGCCAGTTGAGATACGCGCCGATCGTGAGGCCGATCGCGATCCACGCCTCGATGAGCCCCGCGGCGTAGATGGCGCCGGGCAGCCCCATGACGAGCCACCCCGACATGTCCGAGGCCCCCGCGCTGAGCGCGGCGACCGCCGGCGGGAGGTTGCGGCCGCCGAGCATGTAGTCCTTGTGGCTCTTGGTCCTCACGGCGGCATAGACGCCGATCGCGATCATCGCCGCGAAGTAGACCACCAGGGCGACGATCAGCCAGGCGTGTGCGGACATGCGGACCTCCCGTGCGTCGGCGCTCCGAGCGATGCGTCAACGCTAGGAGGATTCGAGGCGATCGCCAAGGGGGGCGACGGGATCGGGCGGGACGGAAGTGCGGTGCGACGGCTCAGCTCGCGTCGGGCGCCGGCGGCAGGGCACCGGGGCCCTCCGTGACCAGGACATGGAACTGCGCGGCGTCGAGGATGCGGATGCCGAGCTGCTCCGCCTTGGCGAGCTTGGAGCCCGCTCCGGGCCCCGCGGCGACGAAATCGGTCTTCTTGCTGACGCTCGAGGCGGCCTTGCCGCCGGCGCGCATGATGGCCTCCTGTGCGCCCTCGCGGGTGTAGCCCTCGAGCGTGCCGGTGGCGACCACCGTGATCCCGTCGAGCACGCCGCCCTGGGCCTGGGCGGCGCCGGGACCCGGATGCCCCGGTGTGGCGAACCGAACGCCCGCCGCGCGCCAGCGCTCCACGATCTCGAGGTGCCAGTCGACGTCGAACCACTCGCGCAGCGAGTCGGCGATGATCGGTCCCACGCCCTCCACAGCGGCGAGCTCGTCCCGGTCGGCCGCCATGATCGCGTCCAGCGAGCCGAACCACGCGGCCAGCGCGCGAGCGGCGACCGGACCGACGTGCCGGATGTTGAGCGCGACCAGCAGGCGCCACAGGTCCTTGGTCTTGGCCTTCTCGAGCTCTTCCAGGAGCTTCTCCGCCTGGGCCGACGGCTGGGGACCCTCGCGGCCCTCCTTGCGCTCGGCGGGCGTGGGGTTCCGGCGGAACGGCGCGCGCCGCACGTACTCGCCGGTGTGCTCGTTGACGCGCTTCTCGCCGGTCTCGGCGTCGCGCACGACGACCTCGATCGGGAGGAGCTGCTCCATCGTGAGGTCGAACAGACCCGCCTCGGTGCGCAGCGGGGGCTCTCGGGGAACGTCTGGCTGGGTCAGCGCGGCCGCAGTGACTTCGCCCAGCGCCTCGATGTCCAGCGCCCCGCGCGATCCGATGTGCTCCACGCGCCCCCGCACCTGGGCCGGGCAGTCCTTCGCGTTGGGGCAGCGGAGGTCGATGTCGCCCTCCTTCATCGGGCGCAGCGGCGTGCCGCACTCGGGGCAGTCCGTGGGCATCACGAAAGCGCGCTCGGTGCCGTCCCGCTTCTCGACGACCGGACCCAGTACCTCGGGGATCACGTCGCCCGCCTTGCGCAGCACGACCGTGTCGCCGATCAGCACGCCCTTCGCCTTGACGACGTCCTGGTTGTGCAGCGTCGCCTGCCGCACGACGCTTCCGGCCACCTGGGCGGGTTCCATCACGGCGAACGGGGTGGCACGGCCCGTGCGCCCGACCGAGACCACGATGTCGAGCAGGCGCGTGTGCACTTCCTCCGGCGGATACTTGAAAGCGATCGCCCACCGCGGCGCGCGGCTGGTCGCACCGAGCTCGTCGTGCAGGGCCAGCTCGTCGACCTTGACCACGATGCCGTCGAGCTCGTGCTCGACCGAGTGGCGCTGCGCGCCGTAGCGCTCCACGAACGCGGCGACCTCGTCCACGCCGCGGCACACGCGCGTGTGCGGGCTCGTGGGCAGCCCCCAAGACGCGAGCAGCTCGTACACCTCGCTCTGCGCGGCGACGGGCGGGTTCGGCCACGCGCCGATCCCGTGTACGTACAGCCGCAGCGATCCGATCCGCTCGAGGGCTCCCTCGAGTTCGAGGCCGCTCTTCTTGTCGAGCAGCTGACGCAGGCCGCCGCTCGCCGCGTTGCGGGGGTTGGCGAACGCCGGGAACCGCCGAGCCGCCGCGATCTGCGCGCGCGCCTCGTCGAACTCACGGCCCGCCTTGCGCGCCTGGGCCCGCTCGCGCGCCTCCGTCACGGCGCGCTCACGGTATTCCGCCTGCAGCGCGTTGAGCCGCTCGAAGGCGGCGACGGGGATGAACACCTCTCCGCGCACCTCGACGATCTCGGGGTGCCCCTCGCCCTGCAGCCGCTCGGGGATGTCGGCCAGACGCAGGGCGTTCTCCGTCACGATCTCGCCGACGCGTCCGTCGCCGCGTGTGGCGGCCGAGGTCAGCACGCCGTTCTCGTAGCGCAGGCTGATCGCCAGACCGTCGATCTTGAGCTCGGTGAGCCATGCGACCTCGCGTCCCGCGGCGAGCTGCGTCTTGGCGCACCACTCCCGCAGCTCGTCGAGGGAGAAGACGTTGTCGAGGCTGAGCATGCGCTCGGCGTGCTCGATCGTGGCGAGAGCCGTGCCGTCGGCCGCGCCCACCATCTGCGTCGGCGAGTCCTGCCCCCGCAGCTCGGGATGCGCGCGCTCCAGCTCCTCCAGGCGCCGCATCCACGAGTCGTAGGTGGCGTCGTCCACGAGCGACGTGTCGCGCCCGTAGTACGCGTCCTTCGCCTCGAGGATCCGCTCGGTCAGGTCGCGCGCCTCGGCCCGCGCCTGATCCAGCGTCAGCCCGTCGATCGGGCGCTCCGCGCGCGCCTCCCCGGGAACGTCCATCTCGCCGTCAGCCACCGCTTCAGTCTAAAGAGAGCCCCCGACATCCCCCGGCGCTTGCGCGCCTGCCTCCGGCTCGCTAGCCGCCCCCGTCGCCGCGACCCCCGCCGCCCGCGCGAAAGCACGTGCTCTGCACGACAACACGTCGAAGATCGCGTGTCGTCGCTCAGAGCACGTGCTTTCGTGGCGGATGCTAGGCGTCGACCGGGACGGCCGAGACCGTGCGGTCGATCGTGCACTGGCCGAGCACGCGCGTGCCGTCGTAGAGGACCGCGGTCTGACCGGGCGCGACGCCGTGGAGTGGATCGACGAGCGTCACCACAAGCTCGCCCTCACGCACGGCGGCGGTGGCGGGGACGGGATCCGCGTGCGCTCGGACCTGCACCTCGCACGCAAACGCGGTCGCCGGGTCCTCCGGCGCCGCCCCGGCCCACGTGTAGCGGGCGCCGGCGAGCTCCGCGATCGCGAGCGCCTCCTTGGGGCCGACCACCACCGTGTTCGTGACCGGTCGCACCTCGAGCACGAAGCGCGGCTTGCCGTCCGGCGCGGGGACACCGAGGCGGAGGCCGCGACGCTGCCCGACGGTGAACGCGTGGGCGCCGTCGTGACTGCCCACGACCGCTCCGGCTCGGTCGACGATCTCACCGGGGGCGGTTCCGACCCGCTCGGCGAGCCAGCCGCGCGTGTCGCCGTCCGGGATGAAGCAGATGTCGTAGCTGTCGGGCTTGGACGCCACGGTCAGGCCGCGCGACTCCGCCTCGGCACGCACCAGCGCCTTGGACGGCGTATCCCCGAGCGGGAAGTAGGCGTGCGCGAGCTGGTCGGCGGTGAGCACGCCGAGCACGTACGACTGGTCCTTCGCCTCCTCGCTCGACCGGTGCAGCTCGAGCCCGCGGGCCCCGTCACGGACGGTGGCGTAATGCCCCGTGCAGACGGCGTCGAATCCGAGCTCGAGCGCTCGCTCCAGGAGCGCCGCGAACTTGATCCGCTCGTTGCAGCGCATGCAGGGGTTGGGCGTGCGGCCCGCCTGATACTCGGCGACGAAGTCCTCGATCACGTCGTCGCGGAAGCGCTCGGAGAAGTCCCACACGTAGAAGGGGATGCCCAGCCGGTCCGCGACGCGGCGCGCGTCCATCGCGTCCTCGATCGTGCAGCAGCCGCGGCTGCCCGTGCGCAGCGTGCCGCCCGCGCGCGACAGCGCCAGGTGCACGCCCACCACGTCGTGTCCGGCGTCGACCGCCCGCGCAGCCGCCACGGCGGAGTCGACGCCTCCGCTCATGGCCGCCAGGATCCGCATGCCCCCAGTCTAGGAACCGGGATCTGAGCGGGGGCCGGACGTCCGAAGCTCATGCGCTCCGACACCGCAGCGAGCGAGAAGGGTCAGCGCCCGGCGATCTGGCGGTATGCGGCGGGGAGAGCGGTCAGCAGAGCGTCGACGTCCGCGTCGACGGTCGTGCGGCCGAGCGTGATGCGCAGCACCTGCCGCGCCGTCCGCTCGTCGCGCCCCATGGCCATCACGACGTGCGAGGGCTCGGCCACCCCCGCCTGGCAGGCCGAGCCGGTCGACACCGCGATGCCCGCCATGTCGAGCAGGTACAGCAGGGACTCCCCCGCCGCGCCGGGCAGGTGAAGGTGGACGTTGCCGGGCAGCCGGTCCGCGGGATCACCGAGCAGCACCGCCTCCGGGATGCCGGCGCGCACACCGGCGATCAGCCGATCGCGCAGCGCCCGCAGGCGCCGCGTCTCGGCGGCACGCTCGCGCTCGGCGAGCTCCGCCGCCACGGCGAGGGCCGTGGCGCCGGCTACGTCCTGCGTGCCGGCGCGGAGGCCCCGCTGCTGGCCCCCGCCGTGGAGCAGCGGCACCAGCCCGGCGCTCCGTGCGACGACGAGCGCCCCCGTGCCGACGGGAGCCCCCACCTTGTGCCCCGAGACGCTGAGCGCGACCAGGCCCGACGGCCCGTCGTGTGCGCCGCGCCAGGTGCGGAACGACAGCGGCACGTGCCCGAACGCGGCCACCGCATCCAGGTGCAGCGGCACGTTCTTCCCGGCCGCGACCCGCGCGAGCGCCGCGGCATCGTTGATCGTGCCCGCCTCGTTGTTCGCGACCAGCGCGGTCGCGAAGGCCGCGGGCGCGCCCGCCAGCACCGCCTCGAGGCGCTCGGGCAGGATCCGGGCGTGCGCGTCGAGCGCCACGGGAGCGACGACGGCCCCCTCGTGCGTCCGCAACCACTCGACGGCGTCGAGCGTCGCGTGATGCTCGCCGTCGGGGAGGACGACCGCGTCACGGCCGGCGGGCCGCGCCCACCACAGGCCCTTCAGCGCGAGATTGATCGCCTCGGTGCCGCCGGAGGTCAGGACGATCTCGATCGGTTCGCAGTCGAGCACGACAGCGAGCCGCTCCCGTGCGTCCTCGAGCATGCGCCGGGCCTGCTGGCCCGACGCGTGCACCGACGAGGCGTTGCCGACGGCCTCCGTCGCCTCGAGCCACGCGTCGCGTGCCTCGGCCCGGAGCGGCGCGGTCGCCGCGTGGTCGAGGTAGACGCTCACCGGGCCTCAGTACAGCAGCGAGGTGAGTCGTCCGCGGGCGCGGACGACGCGCGGGTCGGATGCCCCGACGACGCCGAACAGCTCGACGAGGCGCTCTCGCACCGGGCCGCGCTCGTCCGAGGGCAGCGCGGCGAAGAGCTCCAGCAGTCGGTCGAACGCGTCGTCCACGTGCCCGCCCGCGATGTCGAGGTCGGCCACGGTCAGCTGCGCGTCGACGTCGCGCGGGTTCGCCGCCGCCGCGTCGCGCGCCGCCTGCAGGTCGACGCGCTGGGCGCGGGCGAGCAGACGCACCTGGCCGAGACCCGCCTGTGCCTCCTCGTCGCGCGGATTCTCCTTGAGGGCCTTCTCGTACGCCGCGATCGCGCGATCGTAGTCGCCGGCCTCGATGGCGGCGTAGGCCTCGGCATGCAGCGGCGGCAGCGGACGCTCCGCCGCCTCTGCGGGCGCGCCCTCCACCGGGACGGTACCGGTCACGCCGTTCTGCGCGGCGAGCTGCAGGAGCTGGTCGAACACCTGCCGGACCTGCTCCTCGGGCACCGCGCCCGTGAACAGCGGCACCGGCTGGCCGCCGACGAGCGCGACGACCATCGGGATGGACTGGGCCCGGAACGCCTGCTGCAGCTGCGGGTTGGCATCGACGTCGACCTTGGCGAGCACGAGGCGGCCGGCCAGCTCCGCCACGACCTTCTCGAGGACGGGGCTGAGCTGCTTGCACGGCCCGCACCACTCGGCCCACAGGTCGACCACGACCGGCACGCTCCGCGAGAGCTCGAGCACCTCGCCGAACGTCGCATCGGTCACGTCGAAGACGAGCGACGGCGCTCCGCCCGGCGCGGGGGCCCCTGCCGCAGAGGATCCTGCGGGGGCCGCCGGTGCGCCGGAACCCGTGGGAGCGGGCCGGTTCTTGAGTGCCGAGAGGTCGACGGCACCCCGCAGGGCGGCGGCGCTCAACTGCTGTGAGGGGGCGGCGTCACTCATCGATCACCTTTCGATTCGTCGATCGTTGCTGTGGCGTGCGCGCTCACTCCTCCTCGAGGATGCGCGCGTCGCGCAGACCCGAGGAGTAGCCGAGCAGGCGGATCCTCTCCGTGGACCCCTGGGCGGGCACGGCGAAGTACAACTGGTCAGTGTAGGTGGTCTCCACGCCCGTCGGGGTCGAGGTCTCGCCCGTGAGCGTCGAGATCGCGGGGTCCGCGTCGAGCTTGATGACCGCGTCCTCCTCGAGCGGACGCACGGTCTCGATCTCGTCGACCGTCACGGCGACGATCGCGCCGCTCCCGAGCGTCGCGAGCGCCACGGGCTCCGTCGGGCCGGGGCGCTGGTGGAACTCGATGCTCCCGGTCTCCTGACCCGTCTCGTTGAAGTGCGCCAGCGTGTCCGCGCGACGCTGCTCCGCCGCGACGCGGAACGAGTCGCCCGACAGATCGAACAGGTCGGCGAACTCGCTCTGCTCGCCATGGGCGAGCACGTCCGCGTAGGCGGCCGCCACCTCGTTCGGCGGCAGTGCGAGGAACGACGAGTCCGGCGGCACGAGCGCGGCCCCGAGCCACGACGGCGCGAGGTCGGGGATCTCCACGGCCGCCTCCATGCTGGCGATCGTCGTCGCGCGGTAGTTGGACCAGGGATCGGCCTGCGTGAGCATCAGGATGCTCGGCGGAGCCGACTCCTCCCCGTCCGCCTCCACGATCACCATGGCCGAACGCGGCCACTCGTCGAACGCCTGGGGCAGCAGGATCTCGAGCGAGCCCGCCGGGATCGGCTGGGGGCCCGGGTGGTCCTCCACCTCACCGCGGATGCGGTAGTTCACCTCGCGCATCTCGAGCGCGATGCCCTCGAGGCGCGTGGCCGCCAGCTCCGCATCGCGCGCCTCGTCCGCCTGCGCGACCGTCTCGGAGATCGACGCGAGGATCCGCTCGGCCTGCGCGTCGGTGAGCGCGGGCGGCTGCTGGTTCTCGGGGGCGACGACGGTGGGCGTCGGCGACGGCGACGGCGTGCCGCCGAGCTCGGGCCACACATCCGGCGAGCAGCCCGCAAGCAGCGCCGCGCTGAGCGCGAACACGGGGACGGCCACGAGCGCCCTTCCCCCGCGCCGACGCAGTCCGCGGCCGCCGCTCGCGCGCGAATCGCCCGAGGAGCTCGGCCCGTCCGTTTCGGGGGCGGGCTCGTCCTGTGAGTCGGCGTCCGAGCCCTCCGGGCCCGTCAGCTGCTTGCGGTCCTCGGCGGGACC
The DNA here is from genome assembly GCF_014643695.1 of Microbacterium album. Taxonomy (GTDB): domain Bacteria; phylum Actinomycetota; class Actinomycetes; order Actinomycetales; family Microbacteriaceae; genus Microbacterium; species Microbacterium album. Next base: position 104,829 of record NZ_BMJY01000003.1, read on the forward strand.
GACCGCGGGGCCGCGTCGACGACCGGCGGGCAGCGCCACCGGCTCCGTCGGCGGCACCGCCGGACCCTTGCGGCGCGGGCCGCGCGACCGGCGCAGGTGACGCACGCCCAGGACGTACAGCACGAGACCGAGCAGGAGCATGAGCGCGCCCGCGACGATGAGGGGACCCGCCCAGGGGGTCGCGTTCGAGATGGGCCACACGATCGACACGTCCGCCGGGGCGGGCTGCGTGCCGTCGGACGCGATGAGCATGCTGACGCCCTCGGGCAGCTGCAGCCGCGTCGTCAGCTCGGACTCGGCGGAGTACTCCTGCAGCCACAGGTCGGAGCCCTCGGGGTCGCGGCCGGGGAAGTCCTCTCCACCCTCGGGCTGCACGACCGTCGAGCCCACGTTCCCCTCGTCGTCGACCGTGACGTGGTTGTAGGGCGCATCGGACAGCCAGGCCCGCATGTCGTCGGTGCGGCCGTAGGCGGCGTAGATCCGCTCGGAACCGGCGATCTCGAGCGTCTGCGTGCCCGTGTGAGAGCGGAAGACCTCGGAGTCGATGAGGGTGTACGGCTGGCTCGCGTCGGCCTCGACCTCCAGCGTGGCGGTGTCGGGTCCCAGGAACACCGTGCGTTGGGCGATGCCCGCGCCGATCAGCGCGGCAGCGATCACGAAGGCGACGACCGCCCAGACGAAACGCACGAATCCGACTCCTCACACGGCCCGCTCGACGGGCCGGCGGGCCTGGCACTCGACGGGCCGGCGGCTCCGAGCCGTCGGTCCGACGGACAGACGTGGTGCCCCGCCAGGACCGGCAGGACATCACTTCAGACTAGCGAACCGTTCTGAAAGTTGCCCAGGAGCAGGTCGAAGCACGGTTCAGCCCCCGGCACCTCATATCCTGACCTGACGACAGGCCCTCAGGAGGACCATTGAAGATCCACAACCCCTTCCGGGTCGCTCTCGTCGCCACGCTGGGCGTCGGACTCGGAATCCTCCTGATCCAGAGTGTCGAGTCGCTGTCCACGGTGCTGCTGTACGTGGGCACGGCTCTGTTCATCGCGCTGGGTTTGGATCCGGTCGTCTCCTGGTTCGAGCGCCGGCGCCTGCCGCGATGGGCCGCGGTGCTCATCACGCTCGTGGCCGTCCTGGGCCTGTTCGCGGGCATCGTCCTGATCATCCTGCCGGTCCTGGTCCAGCAGATCACCCAGCTGGTGCGGCAGGTCACGGTCATCATCGACCGGGGGACATGGACGGCAGAGGTCCGGGAGTGGCTGCTCAGCCTGTTCCCGACGCTCGCGGTCGACGAGATCTTCGCGACCGTCAACGGCTGGCTCCTCGGCAATCTCGACACGATCGGCGAGGGAGTCGTGGGGCTCACGCTCGGCGTCCTGGGCGGACTCTTCGGCGCGTTCATCGTGCTCATCCTGACGATCTACTTCACCGCCTCGACGCCGTCGCTCAAGGCGGCGATCTATCAGCTCGCGCCCGCCTCGAAGCGGCCGCGCTTCATGTCGCTCGCCGAGCAGATCACCGACTCCGTCGGCTATTACGTCATGGGCCAGGTCAGCCTCGCGATCATCAACGGCGTGCTGAGCATCGTGTTCCTGTCGATCATCGGGGCCCCGTTCCCCGCCGTGCTCGCGGTCGTCGCATTCCTCGGCTCGATGATCCCGCTCGTCGGCACGCTGACCGGCTCCACGATCATCACGCTCACGTGCCTGATCCCCGGCCTCGGCTCCCCCGGCACCGCGCTGGCGGCGGCCATCTACTACCTCGTGTACATGCAGATCGAGGCGTACGTGCTGTCGCCGCGCATCATGAGCCGCGCGGTCTCGATCCCGGGCGGCGTGGTCGTGGTCGCCGCGCTCGCGGGCGGCTCGCTGCTGGGGCTCCTCGGGGCGCTGATCGCGATCCCCGTCGCGGCGAGCATCCTCATCATCTACCGTCAGGTGATCATCCCGCGTATGAACGAGCGCTGACCGGCGCGCGCCCTCGCCGGGACGCGACGGCGCGAGACCGATGATCAGGACGGCTCGGTCACCTCGTCGTCCGGCCACTCGGTGGGCAGCGGGAGCGCCGCGGGGTTGACGGCGCGCACGACCTCCGTGAGCACCCGGTACGTCTGCTTCTCCCCCACCCACAGGTGCTTGCCGTCCTCGACGTCGATGAGCTGGATGTGCGGGATCGGCGCGAATCGCTCCGCCGCCTCCGCGGGGCGCAGGAAGTCGTCGAACTCCGGGATCACCGCGATCAGGGGGCGCTCGTCGCCGACCCAGCCGCGCAGGTCCTCCTCGGTCGCGCGCCGCAGCGGGGGCGACAGGAGGATCGCGCCGCGGATGTCGTGAGGGCGGCCGTACTTGAGCGCCAGCTCCGTCCCGAACGACCATCCGAGCAGCCACGGCGCGGGCAGTCCGCGCTCCGACACCAAATCCATCGCCGCGGCGAGGTCGGCCTCCTCCGCGACGCCGTCGCCGAACGCGCCCTCGCTCGTACCCCGCGGCGACGACGTGCCCCGGGTGTTGAAGCGCAGCACGGCGAGGTCGGCCAGGGCGGGCAGGCGCGCGGCCGCCTTGCGGATGACGTGCGAGTCCATGAAGCCCCCCGCCGTGGGCAGCGGGTGCAGCGTCACGAGCGTCGCGACAGGATCGCCGTGGGCCGGCAGCGCCAGCTCGCCGACGAGGGTGAGCCCGTCGCTCGTGCGCAGTTCGACGTCCTCGCGACGCGCGGGAAGGAGCGTGGCTCCGCGGATCTCCATCGGTCTGGTCTCCTTCAGGTCAGGACGTCTTCCAGCAGTGGGTGTGCCAGTGGCGCCGAGCGGCCAGGTCGGCGGCCGGACCGAGCACGCCGTCCTCGCTCCAGACGACGACATGCGCGCGTCCGGGCTCGATCGTGCCGCGGCAGCCCGGACAGGTATAGCTCTTCTCCGCACGCGCGCCGGAGACGGGTTGCACGGAGTACTCGCGTCCACGCCGGGTCTCGGTGCGGCGCCAGCCCGCGATCAGGCGCTCGAGCGACCCGTCATCGCGATCCTCGCGGCGAGGGCGTCGGGAACGGGGCATCGCGGCGTGCCTACCACCAGTGGTTCGCGGTCCAGAACGCGTAGGCCGCGGCCCAGCTTCCGTATCGACCGACCGCGTAGCCGTTCCCCCAGGTCAGGTTGTCGACGGGGTCGTACCCGTTGCCGGGAACCTTGCTGCACGGGAGCGCCTGCACGAGACCGCACGCGCCCGACGAGGGGTTGGTCGCGTTCGGGTTCCACCCGCTCTCGCGCGTCACGATGTAGTCGACGTAGCCCCAGTCGCTCTCCGGGATGCCGGCGGCCGCCATCCAGTCCGAGGCCGAGCCGCCGCCGGTGTAGAACGGGGTCTGGAGCACGGGGGCTGCCTCTGCGCCCGTCGCCGCGACCGTGCCGTTCGTCGGGCTGGTCGGCTCCGGCTCCGGCTCGGGCGGGGGCTTGGGCGCGACGTAGACCTCGTAAGCGCCCCGCTCGAGCCCGGCATGTGCCAGGTCTTCGGCGGAGACGTACGCCTGGGCGTCCGCCGCCGCGTGCTCGAACGAGGAGGGTGGCGCGACGGCTTCCGCCAGCGCGGCACCGGCGGGCACCAGGTACGCCGCGACGAACCCGAGGGCCGCGACCCCGGAGAAGACGCTGAGCGCAGCGCGTCGCCGGCTCAGGCGCGCGGGGGCGGGACCGGCCTTCTGCCGCGCTGCCAGGGCTCTCGCGTCGCGTCGGGTGAGCGCCGTTGCGCGGGGCTGAGTCTCGTTGGCGGAAGTCACAGTGCCCACGAGTCTAGCGTCGCGGTCCGGAGCGCGCCACGGGAGCCGTCCGGCTCGTCCCGCATCGTCAACGCACCGCGAGCATGACGTCGATCACGGCGTCGAGCACCGCGTCGACCTGCTCCTCGCGGTACCCGTTCCGCACCGAGCGGAACGCGACGGCACGCACCTGCTCGACCGTGACCGGCTCGCCGGCCTGGAAGTAACGGGCGAGACGATCGGCGACGAGGTCCACCTCGTCGGGGGCGTACCCGTACGCGAACAGCCCGACGCGGTCGAATCGCTGCCCCCGAGAGCGCCGGAGCCGTTCGAGGATGACCTGCGCGTCGGCACGTGCCCGCTCGACCCACGCCTCTGGTCCTGCCTCGGCGATCGCACGCTCGCGCTCCCGCGCCGCGAACGCGTCCTCGACCCGTGCGAGCGCGGCGTCGACCGCATCGATCCGGTACCCGCCCCGCCGCAGCGGGAAGGACGCCTCGCGGACGGCGCGTGCATCCAGCGCCGCCTCATCGCCCCCTTCGAAGGCGGTCCTCGCGTGCGCGAGGAAGGCGTCGACCGCGTCGCGGTCGTAACCCCGCTCGCGCCCGGTGGCGAGCGGGAACGGCAGGCGCTGGACGGAGGACGAGTCGGTCATGAGGCCCCCAGCGGTGCGAGCAGATAGTGGAGCGCGAGCGCGGCGGTCGCGGACGGGAGGATGCTGTCCAGCCGGTCGAGGACTCCGCCGTGGCCGGGCAGCCACGAGCTCATGTCCTTGATGCCCAGGTCGCGCTTGAGCATGGACTCGCCGAGGTCCCCCGCCGTGGCCGTCCCCACGAGCACGGCCCCGAGGATGAGACCCGCCCACCACGGCAGGCCGAGCATGAAGTGAGCCAGCAGGGCGCCCGCCGCGAGCGAGGCGACGACCGCACCCGCGAAGCCCTCCCAGGTCTTCTTGGGGCTGATCCGCGGGGCCATCGGGTGCCGTCCGAAGGCGAGCCCCGCGGCGTACGCCCCCGTGTCGGCGACGATCACGACGATGAGGAAGGCCAGGACCCACCACTCGCCCCCGGGCTGACGCAGCAGCACGAGCGCGAGGCTCGCGAGGAACGCCACGTACACCGGGACAAGGCCGCCGACCAGCACGTCCGACAGCACGTCGGCGTACACGCGGCCGTCCTGCGCGGCCATCTGGCGCAGCAGGCGCCAGACCACGACCAGTGCGATCACGGCGAACAGCATGGACCAGTGGAACCAGAGATCACCGAAGTACGCCGGCAGCAGCAGCAGCGGGACCGCGATGAGCTGCGGCGCGAGGTCGATGCGCCGCCCTCCGCCCTGCAGCGCGCGGGAGAGCTCGAACACCGCGAGGGCGACCACCGCCAGCGCGAAGATCACGAAGACCCACTTGACGAACACGAGCGCCGACAGCGTCAGCCCGCCGATGCCCACGCCGATGCCGATCGCGAGCAGGAGGTCGCGCCCCGTGCGCTGCTTGATGCGCTCGTTCGCCTCGTCGAAGTGGTCACGGGCCTGGGCCGCGTGCTGCTCGAACTCGGAGCGCGCCGCCCGGATCCTGGCCTGGAACGCCGCCGCGTGCTCACCGTGAGGCGCGCCGCGATCGGCGTGCCCCTCGTCGCCGCCCGGGTCCCGGCCGCCGGGGGCGTCTGGTTGCGACTCGGTCACGGGGCGTCCTCACTCAACCGGTCGCGGAGAGCGACACACATGCGCTCACACCTCGAGGAGCTCGGCCTCTTTGTGCTTGAGGGCCTCGTCGATCTGCTCGACGTGCGACTTCGTGATGGCGTCGAGCTCCTTTTCGCCGCGCACGATCTCGTCCTCGCCGATCTCGTCGCGCAGCGCGTCCAGATCGTCCTTGATCTGACGACGGATGCCCCGCACGCGCACCTTGGCGTCCTCGCCCTTGGCGCGGACGATCTTGACGAACTCCTTGCGGCGCTCCTGGGTGAGCTCCGGCATCGTGATGCGCACGATGTTGCCGTCGTTCGTGGGGTTCGCGCCGAGATTCGGCATCTCGCGGATGGCGTCCTCGATGGCCTTCAGCGCGGACTTGTCGTACGGCGTCACGATCAGGGTGCGTGCCTCGGGGTTCGCGAGCGACGCCAGCTGCTGCAGCGGCGTGGGGGTGCCGTAGTAGTCGACCAGGATGCGCTGGAACAGCTGCGGGTTGGCTCGGCCGGTGCGAACGGTGGCGAAGTCCTCCTTCGCCGCCTCGACGGCTCGGTCCATACGGGAGGTGGCTTCTGCCAGGACGTCCGCGATCACGGTGACTCCATTCATCGGGGTAGTACGGAAAAGTCTAGACGCGGGGACGTCCGATGCCGCGCACCGGACGGCCGCCGCGCCGGACGGCCGCCGCGCCGGACGGGCCGGGCCGGGGGCGATCGGTCAGGTGGTGACGAGGGTGCCGATCCGCTCGCCGCGCAGCGCACGGGTGACGTTGCCTGCGGGTTCCATGCCGAACACGCGCATGTCGATCCCGTTGTCCATGCACAGGCTGAAGGCCGTCGAGTCGACCACCTTGAGACCCTTGACGAGAGCGTCGCTGTAGCTGACGGTGTCGAGCCGGGTCGCCGTGGGGTCGGTGCGCGGATCCGCGGTGTAGACGCCGTCCACGCCGTTCTTGGCGACCAGGACCTCATCCGCCCCGATCTCGAGGGCGCGCTGCGCCGCCACCGTGTCGGTGGAGAAGTACGGCAGGCCGGCGCCGGCGCCGAAGATGACCACGCGACCCTTCTCCATGTGTCGCACGGCGCGGCGCGGGATGTACGGCTCAGCGACCTGCGTCATGGCGATCGCGGACTGCACGCGCGTGGCCGCGCCCGCCTGCTCGAGGAAGTCCTGCAGCGCGAGCGCGTTCATCACGGTGCCGAGCATGCCCATGTAGTCGGCACGCCCGCGGTCCATGCCGCGCTGGCTCAGCTCGGCGCCGCGGAAGAAGTTGCCGCCGCCGACGACGACGGCGATCTCGACGTCGTCGGCCGCCTCGGCGATGTCGCGGGCGATCTGGCTGACGACATCCGGGTTCACGCCCAGCTGCCCGCCGCCGAAGGCCTCGCCGGAGAGCTTGAGCAGGACGCGTCTGCGTCCGGTCTTCTCATCGATCACGTGTCGTTCCTCTCCTCGCCGTGTCTCACGCTACCCGCAACGGGGTCAGCATCCGGCGAGCAATCCTCGAAGCGGTCAGCCGGTGTGTCGGCGCGCGGAAAGGGGGCTCGGATCCGCGCGGATCCGAGCCCCCTCGATGCGCCGTTACGCGCCGACCTTGAAGCGGGCGAAGCCCGTGATGGTGATGCCGGCAGCGCTCGCGATCTGAGCGATCGTCTGCTTGTCGTCCTTGGCGTAGGCCTGGTCGAGCAGGGCGACCTGCTTGAAGTACGCGTTCAGACGCCCCTCGACGATCTTCGGCAGCGCGGCCTCGGGCTTGCCCTCGTTGCGGGTCAGCTCCGTGACGATCTCGCGCTCCTTCTCGACCTCGGACTCGGGGACCTCGTCGCGCGTCAGGTAGGACGGGTTGGCGAACGAGATGTGCTGCGCGATGCCGCGAGCGGTCTCCGCGTCGTCGCCCGTGTACGCGACGATGACGCCGACCTGCGGGGGCAGGTCCTTGCTCGTCTTGTGCAGGTAGACCTGGAAGGCGTCGCCCGACAGCGTGCGCACGCGGCGCAGCTCGACCTTCTCGCCGATGATGGCGGCCTCGTCGGCGATCAGCTGGTCGACCGTCTGGTCGCCCGCGGGCGCGGCCAGGGCGGCCTCGGCCGAGTCCGCGGCGACCGCGGCAGCGGCGTCGGCGACCTTGTCGGCGAGGGCGATGAAGCGGTCGTTCTTGGCGACGAAGTCGGTCTCGCACGCGAGCTCGACCAGCGTGGCCTTGCCGTCCAGCTCTCGCGCCACGACCAGGCCCTCGCTCGTGGAGCGGTCGGCACGCTTCGCGTTGCCCTTCGCGCCCTTGAGACGGAGGATCTCGACGGCCTTCTCGACGTTGCCGTCGGCCTCCTCGAGCGCCTTCTTCGTGTCGACCATGCCCGTGCCGAGCTGCTCGCGCAGCGCCTTGATGTCGGCGATGGTGAAGTTGGCCATGGGTTCTGGCTCCTCAGGTTCGGTGGATCCGATCGGATCCGGCGACTACTTCTCGGTGGTCTCGGCGGCCGGGGCGTCGACCGGCGTCTCGGCGGGGGCCTCGGTCTCGGCCGGAGCCTCGACAGCGGCCTCGGCCGGAGCGTCAGTGCCCTGCTCGAGCAGCTCGCGCTCCCACTCGGCGAGCGGCTCGGCGTCACCCTCGGGGTTGTGCTTCTGCTGCAGCCCCTCGGCCGCGGCGTCCGCGATGATGCGCGTCAGCAGAGACACCGAGCGGATCGCGTCGTCGTTGCCCGGGATCGGGTACTGCAGGTCGTCGGGGTCGACGTTCGTGTCGAGGATGCCGATGACCGGGATGCCCAGCTTCTTGGCCTCGTCGATCGCGAGGTGCTCGCGCTTGGCGTCGACGACCCACAGGGCCGACGGCGTCTTCGTGAGGTTCCGGATGCCGCCCAGCGACTTGTGCAGCTTGTCGAGCTCACGCTTCTTGAGCAGGAGCTCCTTCTTCGTGAAGCCCGAGCCGGCGGGGTCGTCGTAGTCCAGCTCCTCGAGCTCCTTCATGCGGGCGAGGCGCTTCGAGACCGTCTGGAAGTTCGTGAGCAGACCGCCGAGCCAGCGCTCGTTCACGTAGGGCTGGCCGACGCGGGTCGCCTGCTCGGCGAGCACCTCCTGGGCCTGCTTCTTGGTGCCGACAAAGAGCACGGTCCCGCCGCGGGCGACCGTCTCCTTGACGAAGTCGTACGCCTTGTCGATGTACGTCAGCGACTGCTGGAGGTCGATGATGTGGATGCCGCTGCGCTCCGTGAGGATGAAGCGCTTGACCTTCGGGTTCCACCGGCGGGTCTGGTGTCCGAAGTGCACGCCGCTGTCGAGCAGCTGGCGGATGGTGACGACGGCCATGGCCGTTCTCCTTCTCTTGGCGTCGATTGCGCCACTCTCGGTTGATCTGCCGGTCGGACGACCGGCGAGCCTGGTGCCCGGCACACGCCCACCCTCTGCGAGGGACCGATGGGAGTGATTGCCACGACGCTCATCCGGAGATGGCGCCGCTATGGGCACGCGTAGTCACCCCGATGCTCGGGATGCGACCTCCAGTGTATCAGGAGCGCCCCCGCGTCCCGCGCCGGGCGAAGGCAGGAGTTCACCGCGCGTTCCGTCCCTCGTCCCCAGGCGCTCACCCGGGCCGGGTTGTCCCCCGCGCGCCGTTCCGCGGTCTCTGCCCGGCGGGCCCGCGATCACCCTGGTTCCATGAGACGTCCTCTCCTCGCCATCCTGCTCGCCGCCGTCCTCATCCTGTCGCCGACCGCGTCCACGGGCGGCACGCCGCAGGGGTCGGTCCCCGCCGCCGCTCAGCTGGCGGCTCGCGAACCGTGGCGGTGGCCCGCGCCGCCGCCGATGCAGATCGTCGAGCCCTACGTCGCGCCCCCGCACCGCTACGGACCGGGTCACCGCGGTGTGGACGTCGCTGCGGAGGTGGGGGCGGAGGTGGTCGCACCGGCGGACGGGACGGTCGCCTTCGTGGGCACCGTGGTGGATCGCCCCCTCATCACGATCGACCACGGCGACGGGCTGGTCAGCACCCTGGAACCGGTCTCGTCCGACCTTACCGCCGGGGACCGGGTGCTGCGCGGCCAGGCGGTGGGGCGCGTGGCGACGGGCGGGCACACGGCCCACGGCGCGCTCCACATCGGGGCGCGTCTGCACGGCGAATACGTCAATCCGCTCCTGCTGCTCGGCAACGTGCCGCGCGCCGTGCTGCTGCCGTGCTGCTGACGCGCCGCCTGGGCGCACCCCGCGTCAGGCGCGGGGGTGCGCGAGGCGGTACGCGGCGGCGAGCCGTTCGGACGAGACGTGGGTGTAGATCTGGGTCGTCCCGAGGCTGGCGTGGCCCAGCAGCTCCTGGACCGCGCGCAGATCGGCGCCGCCGTCGAGCAGGTGCGTGGCCGCGGAGTGGCGCAGCGTGTGCGGACCGACGGCGCTCGACGCCAGCGCCGGCCCCACGTGGCGCGTCACCAGGTCGTAGACGGCACGGGGGCCCAGCCGGCCGCCCCGCACGCCGAGGAACAGCGCCGGTGGCGGTGCGGTCGCCCGGGCGGCCAGCGCGGGCCGACCGGTGGTGAGGTAGCTCGTCAGCGCCCGCCGGGCCGGGACGCCGAAGGGGACGACCCGCTCCTTCGCGCCCTTGCCCAGGACGCGGGCCGTAGACCGCTCGAGGTCCAGGTCGTCGGGGTCCAGGCCGCACAGCTCGGAGACCCGGATCCCGGCGCCGTACAGCAGCTCGAGCAGCGCATGGTCGCGCTGAGCGACGGGGTCGCCCTCGCGAGCGTTCTCCCCCAGGCGCTGCAGCACGTCGCTCAGCGCGTCGGCCGTCGCCACGCGCGGGAGCGTGCGCCCGCGCTTGGGGGCCACCAGGCGCAGGCTCGGATCGACCGGGATCAGGTCCTCCTCGAGAGCCCACCGGAAGAACGCGCGGGCGGCGGACGTGCGGCGCGCGAGCGTCGAGCGCGCGTCGCCGCGCTGGGACGCGTGCCACAGCCACTCCCGCAGCTGCTCGAGGTCGACGTCGTCGACCCGTGTCTCGCCTGTGACAGCCGCGAGGTCGGCGAGATCGCCCCGGTAGGCGCGCACGGTCGCCTCGGACAGCCGGCGCACCCGCTCGAGGTGCACCGCGAAGGCGTCGATCGCGTCCGTCAGCAGCACGCTCCCAGCTTCGCCCGGCCCGCGGCCGGTACGGAGACGACCCGCCGAGAGCCGCCTCCTGCGACGGGCTCGCCCGTCACCGGGCGAGGCGCCAGCCCTCGGGATCCGACTCGACCCGCCCGTCGAGCTCGAGCAGGCCGAGCTGTGCCTGCACCTCGGCGAGCGACAGCCCGCTGCGACGGGCGATCTCGTCGGCGTCGCGCCACGCCCGCGGCGCGAGTGCGTCGAGCACGCGGATCGTCTCCGGGCGCGTTCGCTCCCCCGACGGCGCGGCGGCTTCGTCCCACTCGCCGAGCAGCTCGAGCGCATCCGCGCAGCTGGTGATGCACATGGCGTCGAACTCGCGCAGCAGTCGATGACTGCCCTCGGACGTCGCGCTCGTGACCGGCCCGGGCACCGCCCCGAGCGGGCGGCCGAGCGCGGCCGCGTGCCCGGCGGTGTTGAGCGAGCCGCTGCGCCGCCCCGCCTCGACCACGACGGTGGCGCCGCTGACGGCGGCGATGAGCCTGTTGCGCTGCAGGAAGCGCCACTTGGTCGGGGCCACCCCCGGGGGAACCTCGCTGACGACGGCGCCGCGCTCGGCGATGCGCGCGAAGAGGTGCGCGTGCGCGGCCGGGTACACGCGGTCGGCACCGCCCGCCACGAACGCGATCGTCGGGCCGCCCGCGCCCAACGCGGCGCGGTGCGACACACCGTCGACTCCGTAGGCGCCGCCGGACACGACGCACACGCCGCGTTCGGCCAGCTCCCCCGCCAGCATGCCGGCGACGTGCTCGCCGTAGGGAGTCGCGGCCCGCGCCCCGACGATCGCGATCGACCGCTCGAGCCGCGCCAGCGCGGGCGCATCGCCGCGCACCCAGAGCGCGAACGGAGCGTGAGGCCCCAGGTCGGGCAGCCGGCTCGGCCACAGCTCGCCCTCCGGGATCAGCACGGTCAGCCGCGCGCGCCGCGCGGCCCGGACGGCGTCGCGCAGCAGGCGCGCGCCGAGCCGGGGACGCCAGCGTTCCAGCGCCGCCGCGAGCTCCCTCGCCGAGACGTCCGCTCCCGAGGGGGGCAGCGCCCGCTCGCGCGCCGTGCTCACGAACTCGAGAGCCCCGGCCACGCCCAGCGCCGCCGCCAGTCGGCCCGCGACGCCGTCTCCGGGCTCGGCGATCACGCTCCACGCCAGCCGGAGCAGCAGCGCGCGCCGGTCCGCCACCGGAGCGTTCAGCCCGTCCGCGTCGCGTAAGAGGTCCGGGTCCCGCGACAGGTCCGCGGGGTGGGGGGTGGCGGCGCTCACGGGACGATGCCCTTCTTCAGGAACAGTGCCTGCCCGACGTCGGCGGCGGCGGGGAGCTCTCGACCCGCGAGATCGGCCAGCGTCCACGCGACGCGGAGGATGCGGTCATAGCCGCGCAGGGTGATCGCACCACGTTGCAGCGCCGCGTCGAGCGGACGACGCGCCTCGGCCGGGACGGGGCAGGGCCCCTGACGCAGCCACGTCCCGGGAACCTCGGCGTTCGTCCGCCAGGGCGTGTCGCGCAGGCGCTCGGCCGCGGCGACGCGCGCCGCGCTCACGCGCGCCCGCGCCTCGGCGGTCGTCACGGCGGGGCCCTCGGTCTGCCGTGCGGTGGAGACGCGCTGGAGGCGCAGGTCGATGTCCATGCGGTCGAGCAGCGGGCCCGAGAGCCGCGAGAGATAGCGCCGGATCACCATGGGGGCGCAGATGCACGTGCCGCCGCGCACCCCGTACTCCCCGCACGGGCACGGGTTGGTCGCGAGCACCAGCTGGAAGCGCGCGGGGAACTCCGCGCGGAATCCCGCGCGGTGGATCTCGATGCGGCCTTGCTCGAGCGGCTGCCGCAGCGCGTCGAGCACGCCCGTGGGCGCCTCGGCCGCCTCGTCGATGAACAGCACGCCCCGGCTGGCCCGCGCGATCGCGCCGGGGCGGGCGGTGCGCGAGCCGCCGCCCACGAGGGCCGCGATCGACGCGGAGTGGTGCGGGGCTTCGAAGGGCGGGGTGAGCGTCAGGCTCGTGACCGCCTCCCCCGCCAGGGAGCGCAGCGACGCGACCTCGAGCGCGCTGTCCTCGTCGAGGGGCGGCAGGATGCCGGGGAGCCGGCGCGCGAGCATCGTCTTCCCCGCCCCGGGCGGGCCCGACATCAGCAGATGGTGCCCGCCCGCGGCCGCGACGATGAGCGCGTCGACCGCGGCCGGCTGCCCGACGACGTCCGCGAGGTCGATCCGCTCTTCGGTGGGGCGGGCGCGGGGCGGCGCAGGGACCGGTTCGAGATCGGGCACCTCGACGTCCGCGCCGTGCCACCGGGCCACCTCCGCGAGTGACACCGCCCCGAGCACCTCGACGTCCGGCACGAGCCGGGCCTCGGCGAGGTTCGCGTGGGGCACGACGAACCGCTCGAAGCCGCGCGCCGCGGCCGCATGCACGGCCGGCAGCACTCCCGGGACGGGTCGGAGGCGCCCGTCGAGCCCCAGCTCGCCGATGTGCACCGTGCGGGCGAGCGAGTCGGGCAGCACGAGCCCGTCCGTCGCGATCGCCGCGACGGCGATCGCGAGGTCGAAGCCGGTGCCCTGCTTGGGCAGGCCCGCCGGAGACAGGTTGACTGTGAGCCGCCGGTCGGGCAAGCGCATCTCGCTGTTCTCGCACGCGTTCGTGACGCGCCTCACCGCCTCTCCGAGCGCCTTGTCCGCGAGCCCGATGAGACGGAAATCGGGCTTCTGCGCCGTGATGTCGGCCTCGACCTCGATGAGCTCGCCGCGCAGCCCCGTCAGGGCCACCGCCCACGTGCGCGCGACCCTCATCTCAGGCCCTCCAGGTGCTCCAGCGTGCCCGTGGTGGGGGCGGGGCCGATGATCGCGATCGCGTCGACGCGGAGGCGCCGGTACCGGGCCCGGCCCGGATGCGCGCTCGCCCACGCCATCGCCAGCCGCCATAGCCGCGCGAGCTTGCGGTCGTCGATCGCGGCGAACGGATGCCCGTACCCGATGCTCGTGCGGGTCTTGACCTCGACCACGGCGATGTCGCGCCCGTGGGCCGCGACGATGTCGATCTCGCCGTCGGCGCAGCGCCAGTTCCGGTCGAGGATCTCGTAACCGCGTCTGGTCAGGTACAGCGCGGCGCGTTCCTCGCCTGCTCTCCCCAGGTCGTCCTTGCGTGCCATGCGAAGAGCCTCGCCCGCTCCCGGGCCCGCGATCCGCCCGGTCGGCGCCGACGCGAACAACCCCCGCGCTCTTCCCCCTGGGGACGAGGCGTCCCGCTCGGGCGGGCTACTTGCCGTCGAGCGAGAGCTCCTCGGGCAGCTGGAAGTCGCGCCGGGAGAGCTCCTCGATGTTGACGTCCTTGAAGGTCAGCACGCGCACCGACTTGACGAAGCGGTCGGCGCGGTAGATGTCCCAGACCCAGACGTCCGTCATCGTCAGTTCGAAGTAGAAGTCGTGCTCCGTGTCGTGACGCACGACGCTGACGTCGTTCGCGAGGTAGAAGCGCCGCTCGGTCTCGATCACGTACTGGAACTGCGAGACGACATCCCGGTACTCGCGATAGAGCGCGAGTTCGAGTTCCCGGTCGTAGTCTTCGAAGACGTCGTCATCCATGATGGCTCCATCCTAGGTCGTGCGACCCGCGTCGATCGCCGTGCCGATCCGGCCGGCGCCGCGCCTCAGAAGAGGGTGGGGGCGTCGGCGATGCTCCACGAGCGGCGGTGATGGTGACTCAGCCCGCGCTCGCGGATCGCCGCACGGTGCACCGGGCTCGCGTACCCCTTGTTCCGGCACCACTCGTACGCCGGGAGCTCCTCGTGCAGCGTCGTCATGCGCGCGTCGCGCGCGACCTTCGCGATCACGGACGCCGCCGCGGCCGAGGCGCAGTCGCGGTCAGCCTTCACGACCGGACGCACGGTGATGCCGGTGGCGCCGGCCGACGTGATGTAGTCGTGGTTTCCGTCGAGCAGCACGACGCCGGCGGCGGGCGCGAAGCCGCGCTCCTCGAGCGCCGCGAGGGCCCGGATGGCGGCGAGCCCCAGTGCGCGCATGATGCCGACCTCGTCGATCTCCCACGCCTCGGCCCATCCCACGGCGCTCGCGCGCACCCATCCCGCGGCGCGCTCCGCGACGGCCGCGCGCCGGGCCTCGGCCACGAGCTTCGAGTCGCGCAGCCCCTCCGGAACGGCGATCGCGGCCGCGTCGGCGTCGATCACGGACGCGCCCACGGCGACGGGCCCCGCGAGGGCGCCGCGGCCCACCTCATCGCACGCGAACACGAAGGGAGCGTCGCGCAGCAGCTCCCGCTCGAGTGCGAGGGTGGGCACGGCGACGGGCATCAGCGCGACGCCTCCCCCGGATCGCCCTCCTCGTCCTCGGGCACGCCCGCGAACACGGAGTGGTGGCCGTCCACCCCGCCGAAGCGGTCGAGGGGCCACATGCGCAGGAAGACCTTGCCGACGACGTTGTCGAGGGGAACGAACCCCTCCCCCGGCTGCTCGGTGTTGTAGCGCGAGTCCTTCGAGCGGTTCCGGTTGTCGCCCAGGACCCACAGCGACCCGTCCGGCACGACGACGTCGAACGCCTTCTCCGACGCCACGGTGTCCCCGGCCGGCAGCTTGATGTACCCGAGCTCGTCGATCGGCACGCCGTTCACGGTGATCTGCCCGAGTGCGTTGCAGCAGACGACGTGGTCGCCGGGAAGGCCGATGATGCGCTTGACGAGATGATCCTGCGAGTCGGACGCCGAGAGCCCCACGAGGTTGAGCACCCAGTCGATGCCCTCGACGATGGGCGAGCGCTCCGGCTGCGGCGTGGGCTCGAGCCAGCCCCCGGGGTCGGCGAACACGACGACGTCGCCTCGCGAGTAGCCGGCCCAGTTCGGAGTGAGCTCGTCGACGAGGATCCGGTCGTCGACCAGCAGCGTGTCCTCCATCGACGCCGAGGGGATGAAGAAGGACCGCACGACGAAGGTCTTCACGAGGAACGACACGAGGACCGCGATCACGACGATCACGACGACGTCGCGCAGGAAGGCCAGCCATCCGCGACCGCGACGGGAATCCTGCGCCGCGGGGGCGGACTGCTCGCTGCTCATGTGATCCTTCGAAAGCCGTGCGCCGGAAAGGCGCTCCCTCCAGGGTCGCACACTCCGCACCCTGCTCCTGAAGGCCCGCCGGGGAACGCCCGTGAGTCCCGCGATTCCCCGGGCTTGCGCTCGCCGGGCCCGGAAACGACGGAACCCCGCGCCCATCGGGCCACGGGGTTCCGTCGGAGGAGGCGACGACTCAGCCGTTGTCGCGCTTCTCCTTGATCTTCGCCTTCTTGCCGCGCAGGCTGCGCAGGTAGTAGAGCTTGGCGCGGCGGACGTCGCCGCGCGTGACGACCTCGATGTGGTCGATCACGGGCGAGTGCACCGGGAACGTGCGCTCCACGCCGACCTGGAAGCTGATCTTGCGGACCGTGAAGGTCTCGCGCACGCCGTCGCCCTGGCGGCCGATGACGACGCCCTGGAACACCTGGATACGCGAGCGGCTGCCCTCGACGATGTTCACGTGCACCTTGACGGTGTCACCGGGACCGAAGGCGGGGATGTCGGAGCGGAGCGAGGCCGCGTCGACGGCGTCGAGGATGTGCATGTCGGATCACTTCCTGCGGCCGCCACAGGTCGGCCGCGTTCGAATTCGATGAGGTGTATGCGTGTGCTGTGAGGTCGAAGACCCTCGGCTCCCCTGGGGCAGAGCGGCGAAGCGGGCGCAGCGACGGCTGCGCCGGCCACGGCACAAGGATCCATTGTGCCACGCCGCAGCGCGCGTTCCAAACGCACGCGGGCGTGTCAAGCTCGGGGCTGCTGCCCCTCCTCGACCACGATCACGGGCGTGCCGGTGCCCTGCCGCGTGCGAGCGCCCGGGAACCCGCTCTGCTCACCGCGCAGGATGCCCTCGGCCTCGGCGAACGAGACGCGTCCGACCCGCGACGCGGCCTCGCGCCACAGCTGCCAGAGCTGGATCCAGAACAGGGCGATGGCCGCCGCGATCGCGAGGGTCAGCAGCAGGCCGAACCAGCGCGCGCTGAACAGGCCGACGGCGATCGTGAGCGCGTGCCATACACCGAATCCGGCCACGTCGATCCACGAGACCGCACGCGTCTGGCGGAACGACGGACGGGCGCGCACGAGCAGCGTGAGCACGACCTGGGTGAGCGCGACGGAGGGCATCGCGATGAAGAGCACCCACAGGAACGCCCAGCCGCTCGCGCCGAAGACCGCCCAGCCCAGCAGCAGCCAGAGCGGCAGCACGGCGGCGGCCGGCCAGAGCCACCGGGAGAAGATGCGACGCAGCGCCATACCCCGATGCTACGGGCTGGCGACCCGGCGCGGGGCGCCGCGGGCAGGGTGCACACGGAAGGCACAGCCTGGGCTCTGGGACAATGGAGGGGAGCGAGAGGACTTCCATGATCGAACTGCGCACCCCGGCCGAGATCGAGCAGATGCGGCCCGCCGGCCGGTTCGTGGCCGAGAGCCTCGCGACGCTGCGGGAGGAGACGAAGGTCGGCACGAACCTGCTCGCGATCGACCGGCGCGCGCACGAGCTCATCCGCCGCGCCGGCGCCGAGTCGTGCTACATCGACTACCACCCCTCCTTCGGCGCGAGCCCGTTCGGCAAGGTGATCTGCACGTCGATCAACGATGCGGTGCTCCACGGGCTGCCCCACGACTACGCGCTGCGCGACGGCGACCTCGTGACGCTCGACTTCGCCGTGGCGGTCGACGGGTGGGTGGCTGACTCGGCCGTGTCGTTCGTCGTCGGCACGCCGCGCGACGAGGACCTCGCGCTCATCGAGACCACCCAGCGCGCCCTGGACGCCGCCATCGCGGCGGCGACCGTCGGCAACCGCGTCGGCGACATCTCGGCGGCGATCGCGGCGGTCGCGCGCGCCGAGGGACTCAGCATCAACACGGACTTCGGCGGCCACGGCGTCGGCCGCACCATGCACGGCGACCCGCACGTGCCCAACGACGGCCGGCCCGGCCGCGGCTATCCCCTCAAGCCGGGGCTCGTGGTCGCGCTCGAGCCGTGGTTCCTGCACACGACCGACGAGCTGGTCACGGACCCGGACGGATGGACGCTGCGCAGCGCCGACGGCTCCCGCGGCGCCCACTCCGAGCACACGGTCGCGATCACGGAGGACGGCCCGATCGTCCTCACGGACCGCTCGTTCCTCGGCGTCGCCTGATCCGTCGCACTCCGTCGCCCGCGGGGCACCTGTTCTCACAAACAGGTCCCGCTCGAGGTGAGCGAATCGTTCGCTCGGGGTAACCGAACGTCGCGGCGCCGCGAAACACGCCGTTCCTAGCGTGAGGGTCATCACCGTCCGTGATCACCCACCGCAGGAGCGACATGACCGTCCCGACCGCCCCGTCCCTCCGCGTCGTCGTCGTCGGCGCCGGCATGGTGGCGCACCGCTTCGTCGAGAGCCTGCTGAGCCGGGCCGGCGACGAGGTGCGGATCACCCTCCTCGGCGAGGAGGGACGCGCGCCCTACGACCGCGTCGGCCTCACGGCCTACCTCGAGGGCACCTCCCCCGCCGAGCTGAGCCTCGATCAGGACGTGCTCGACGACCCGCGCGTGTCGTTCGCACCGACCGACCCCGTCATCCGGATCGACCGGGAGACGCGCACCGTCACGACGCGCTCGCACCGCACCGTGCCGTACGACGCGCTCGTGCTCGCGACGGGCTCGTACGCCGCGACGCTGGCGCTCGACGGCTTCTCGCTGCCCGGCTGCTTCGTGTACCGCACGCTCGACGACCTCGTCGGGCTCGAGCACTTCGTGCGCCGCCGCGCCGAACAGCTCGGGCGCCCGCTCGTCGGCGCTGTGATCGGCGGCGGCCTGCTGGGGCTCGAGGCGGCCGGCGCCCTGCAGGGGCTCGGCGTGTCGTGCACCGTCGTGCAGTCCTCCGACAGGCTCATGTCGGCGCAGCTCGACGCACGCGGTGGTGCGACCCTGCGGCGTCTCATCGAGGCACGGGGCATCGCCGTGCGCACGGAGAGCCGCACGACACGGCTGGATCCGGACCACACCGGCAACGTGGCGGGCCTGGAGTTCCAGGACGGGTCGTACGCCGCGGCCGACGTGGTCGTCTTCACCGTCGGCGTCCGTCCGCGCGACGAGCTCGCCAGGGCGGCGGGGCTGCGGGTCGAGCCGCAGGGCGGCGTGACGATCGACGAGGGGTGCCTCACGAGCGATCCCGCGATCCTGGCCATCGGCGAGGTCGCGAGCTTCGACGGCCGCTGCGTCGGGCTCGTCGCGCCCGGGTACGCGATGGCCGAGGTCGCCGCGACCCGGCTCCTCGGCGGCGACGCCTGTTTCCCCGGTTACGACGACTCCGCCAAGCTCAAGCTCTCCGGCGTCGATGTGGCGAGCTTCGGCGACGCGTTCGCGACCTCGCCCGGCGCGCTCGACGTCGTCTACGCCGATCCCGTCGCCGGCGTGTACAAGAAGCTCGTGCTCTCGGACGACGCCACGACGCTGCTCGGCGGCATCCTCGTGGGCGACGCCGCGGCATACGGAGCCCTGCGCCCGCTGGTCGGCAGCCCGCTCGGCGCCGATCCCGCGGCATACCTCCTGCCCGCGGACGGCGTCGAACCGCCATCGGGCGATCTTCCGGACGCCGCGGTCGTATGCTCCTGCTCGAGCGTCACGGCCGGGCGCATTCGGCAGGCTGTGCATCAGGACGGCTGCGCGGACGCCGCGGCGGTCAAGGCCTGCACGAAGGCCGGAGCCACGTGCGGCTCGTGCTTCCTGGCCGTGAAGAAGATCGTGGGAACGGAGCTCGCCGCGCTCGGCCACACCGTGAGCGACGCGCTGTGCGAGCACTTCGATCTGTCCCGGCGACGTCTCTACGACGCGATCCTGGTGTCGGGGCTGACGACCTTCAGCGCGATCATCGAGCGCTTCGGCCGCGGTCGCGGCTGCGACGTCTGCAAGCCGGCCATCGCGAGCATCCTCGCCGGCCTCGTGGGGCGGCACGTGCTCGACGGCGAGAACGCGTCGCTCCAGGACACCAACGACCACGTCATGGCCAACATGCAGAAGGACGGCTCGTACTCCGTCGTGCCGCGCATGCCCGGCGGCGAGGTGACGCCCGAGGGCCTGATCGCGGTCGGCCAGGTCGCGAAGGACTTCGGGCTGTACACCAAGATCACCGGCGGACAGCGGGTCGACATGTTCGGGGCGCGGCTGGAACAGCTGCCGCTCATCTGGAAGCGCCTCGTCGACGCGGGCTTCGAGTCCGGCCACGCCTACGGCAAGTCGCTGCGCACCGTGAAGTCGTGCGTCGGCTCGACATGGTGCCGGTACGGAGTGCTCGACGCCGTCGGCATGGCCGTGCGGCTCGAGCTGCGCTATCGCGGACTGCGCGCCCCGCACAAGCTCAAGCTCGGCGTCTCGGGCTGCGCACGAGAGTGCGCCGAGGCACGCGGCAAGGACGTCGGCGTGATCGCCACCGAGAACGGCTGGAACATGTACGTGGGCGGCAACGGCGGCTTCACCCCGCGGCACGCGCAGCTGCTCGCCGAGGGACTGGACGACGATGCGCTGATCCGCGCGATCGATCGGTTCTTCCTCTACTACATCCGCACCGCCGACCGCCTGCAGCGCACGGCGCCCTGGGTCGCCGAGCTGGAGGGAGGGATCGACGAGCTGAGGCGCGTGATCTTCGACGACAGCCTCGGGATCTGCGCCGACCTCGATGCCGCGATGGCGCGGCACGTGGACGAGTACGAGGACGAGTGGGCGGCCACGCTGCGGGATCCCGAGAAGCTCGCCCGCTTCGCGTCGTTCGTGAACGCGCCCGACACGCCGGATCCGTCGCTCGCCTACGTCGCCGAACGAGGGCAGGTGCGCCCCGCGTCCGAGGAGGAGCGCCGGGAGGCCGGTGTCCTGATCGCCGGCACGACCCTGGAGGTGCGCCGATGACCTCCGCCCCGTCCCCCGCCGCCGACATCGCGCGCGCACCGGCCTGGGTGCGGGTCTGCGCGCTTTCGGACCTCGAGGTGGAACGGGGCCGGGCGGCGCTGCTCGGCGACACGCAGGTCGCGCTGTTCCTCCTCGCCGACGGCAGCGTGCGGGCCGTGTCGAACTTCGACCCCTACGGGCGCGCGCACGTGCTGTCCCGTGGCATCGTGGGCACGAAATCGCTCGGTAACACGCCGACGCCGTCGGGAAACACGCGACCGGGATACTCGGAGTCCGACGGGACGCACGCCGAGATCCCCACGATCGCCTCGCCGCTGCACAAGCAGGCATGGGACCTGCGCACAGGCCGGGTGGTGGAGACGCAGGGGAAGGACGCGCGCGACATCCCCGTCTGGCCCGTCGCGGTGCGGGACGGAGACGTGTTCATCCGCTGGGAGGGGGACGGATCGTGACCACGATGATCGGGGTGACGCTGCAGGGCCGGCGCGTGGTGCTCGTGGGGGGCGGCTCGGTCGCCGCGCGGCGCCTGCCGAGGCTGCGGGACGAAGGCGCGCGAGTGCGGGTCGTGGCGCCCGCGCTCGGCGCCGAGACGCACGACCTCGTCCGGGCCGCCGACGCGGAGTGGATCCCGCGCGCGGTGCGCGAGGAGGACCTCGACGACGCGTGGCTGGTCCACACGGCGACGGGCGATCCTCGCGTCGATGCCCGCGTGGCCGCGTGGTGCGAGGAGCGCCGCGTGTTCTGCGTCAACGCCTCGGACGGCGCCCACGGCACGGCACGCCTGGCGGCCGAGGCGCGAGCGGGCGACGTGATCGTCGGAGTGGCGTCGGACGCGGGCGTCGATCCGCGCCGGGCCGTGCGGGTGCGCGACGCGATCGGTCGCCTGCTCGAGGAGGGCGCGCTGCCGCTGCGCAGGGTGCGCAAGGCGGCGCGCGGCCGCGTGTCGCTCGTCGGCGGCGGGCCGGGGCCCATCGACCTCATGACGGTGCGCGCGCGTCGGCTGCTGGCGGAGGCCGACGTCGTCATCGCCGACCGCCTCGGCCCCGTGGACGTGCTGGCCGACCTGGATCCCGAGGTCGAGGTGATCGACGTGGGCAAGCGCCCCGGCCACCACCCGGTGCCGCAAGAGCGGATCAACGCCCTGCTCGTCGAGCGCGCGCGCGCGGGCCGCCGCGTGGTGCGGCTCAAGGGCGGCGACCCATTCGTGTTCGGCCGGGGCGGCGAGGAGGTCACCGCCTGCCTGGCGGCCGGCGTGCCGGTGGAGGTAGTCCCGGCGCCCAGCTCGGCGATCGCCGTGCCTCAGGCGGCCGGCATCCCGGTGACGCACCGCGGGGTGGCCGGCGCGATGCACGTGGTCAACGGACAGGCGCCGCTCGGCGCCGGCACGCTCGCCGCCCTCGCCGACGAGACCGTGACGACCATCGTGCTGATGGGCGTGGCCGCGCTCGAGCGGATCGTCGCGGGAGCGCTCGAGGCGGGCGCACCCGCGAGCCGCCCGGTGGCGATCGTCGAGAGCGGCCACACATCGCACCAGCGGACCACCTTCACCACGCTGGCGAAGGCGGTGGCCGACGCGACGAACGCCGGCGTGACCAACCCGGCCGTGATCGTGATCGGCGAGGTCGCGCGCGAGCAGCTGTTGCTCCCCGCGCCCTCCCCCGCCGGCGCGGCCGCATCCGGGTGAGCCATCGCATGCCCCCCACTCCCGGACCGGCCGACGCGTCGCCGCGCCTGCTCTCGACGGCGTTGGCGGGATGCGCGATCCTCATCGCCGTCGACCGCCGCTCGAGCGAGCTGACGGCGGCGCTCGAACGGCACGGCGCGACCGTGCAACAGGCGGCGGCGCTCACGATCGAGTCGCACATCGACGACGCGACGCTGATCGCCCGCACGCGCGAGCTCATCGCCCATCCGCCCGACATCGTCGTGGCCACCACGGGCGTGGGCTTCCGCGGCTGGATGGAGGCCGCGCAGGAGGCGGATCTCGCGGACGAGCTCGCGGCGGCGTTCCGCGGAGCGCAGCTCGTCGCGCGCGGGCCCAAGGCGCGGGGCGCGATCCAGCAGGCCGGGCTGACCGCAGACTGGGTCGCGGAATCGGAGACGGCGGCGGAGCTCGGCGCCTACCTCGTCGCGGAGGGCGTGACCGGCAAGCGCGTCGCGGTGCAGCATCACGGCTCGGGCGCCGACGGCCTCGACGAGCTCTTCACCGCGCACGGCGCGGACGTCGTCAGCCTCACGGTGTACCGCTGGGGGCCGCCGCCCGACCCGGCGCTCGTCCGTCGCTCCGTGGTGGCCGCGGCCCACGGCGAGTACGACGCCGTGCTGTTCACGTCGGCCCCCGGTGCTGCCGAGTGGCTCGCCGAGGCCGAGCGGGCCGGCGTCACCGATGCCATCCGCGGTCTCGCCGCGCGGGGGCGCCTGCTGATGACCGCCGTCGGTCCGGTGACCGCGGAGCCGTTGCGCGCCGCGGGGGTCGAGACGCTCGTCGCGGAGCGGGGCCGCCTGGGATCGCTCGTGCGCGCGGTCGTCACCCACTTCGGCGGCGGCCACGCGCCCTCGTACGTGACCCCGGCGGGGCGTCTCGAGCTGCGCAGCGGAGGCGCCGTGCTGGGCGGGCGGGTCGTCGCGCTCTCGCCCGCCGGCGCTGACGTGCTCTCCGCGCTGTTCGACGCGGGCGGCGGCGTCGTCTCGCGAGCCGAGCTGCAGCGCGTGCTGCCCCGCTCGGGCCAGAGCGCGAACGCCGTGGAGATGGCGGTCGCACGGCTGCGGGAGGCGCTGGGCGCGCCCGATGTGATCAAGACCGTCGTCAAGCGCGGATACCGCCTGAATGTGGAGGACTGACCGTGCCGTCGCATCCCGCCCTGATCGCCTGCTCACACGGAACGCACTTCGCGGAGGGGCGCGAAGCGATCCATGCGCTCCTGGCTCTCCTGAAGCTGCCCGGCACGCGCGTCGCCGAGGCGTTCGTCGACGTGCAGGAACCGTCGGTGGACGAGGTGGTCGCCGCCATGGCGGGCCCCGCGGTGATCGTGCCGCTGCTGCTGTCGGCGGGGTTCCACACCGGCGTCGACATCGCGCGCGCTGCCCGCTCGCGCGGCGGTGTCGTCGCGACCGACCCCCTCGGTCCGCATCCCCTGCTGGCGGAGGTGCTCTCCGCACGGCTCGACGAGGCAGGACTGGAGGCGCGCGACCACGTCGTGCTCGCGGCGGCCGGATCGTCCCGCCCGGAGGCGGCCGTCCACGTCGAGCGCATGCGGGACCTCCTGGCCGCGCGCATCCCGAATCCGGTGACGGTGGGGTACGCCGCCGGCGCTGACCCGCGCATCGGCGCCGCGGTCCAGACCGCGCGCGCCGCGGGCGCCGGTCGCGTCGTGGCCGCGAGCTACGTGCTCGCGCCGGGGCACTTCGCGAACGTCGTCGCGGCGGCGGGCGCGGACGTCGTGACGGCGCCGCTCGCGCCGGATCCGCGCATCGCTGACGTCATCGCGGAACGCTATCGCGCGGCCGCCCGCCTCCTCGAGACTGCTCCCGACCTGTCGGTGACGCACCTCTGAGACGTCCGCGCCGGCCGACGCAGCGCCACCGCGTCGGAGGAATCCACCGTCTCGGAACCGATCCGCCGGATCGCTCCGAGGGCGTGGCTTTCTCCGATTCCGTGGCGGGCGAAGCGGCGCGCCGAACGCGGCCGGTCAGCCGCCGATCGCGTTCATGCCGCGCGCGGGCTGGAGGAAGGACGGGTCGTCGATGGCGTGCCCGGGGAGCTTGCGCAGGATGCAGCCGCGCATCATGGCGTCGAGGTCGCGGTCGATGTCGTCGGAGTCGCCCCGCAGGATGGGCAGCACGTCGAACTCCGTGGTCGAGAACAGGCAGTTGCGCAGCTGACCGTCGGCGGTCAGACGCAGCCGATCGCAGTCGCCGCAGAACGGCGCCGTGACGGACGCGATCACGCCGACGCGGTGGGGACCGCCGTCGAGGGTCCAGGTCTCCGCGGGCGCGCCGCCGCGACCCGGCACGGGGGTGAGGTGCCAGCGACGCGAGAGCGTTGCGAGGATCTCGTCGCGCGTGACCATGCGCTCGCGCGACCATGTGTGCCCGGCGTCGAGCGGCATCTGCTCGATGAAGCGCAGCTGCGCGCCGTGCGAGATCGCGAACTCGACCAGCTCGACGAGCTCGTCGTCGTTGACCTCGCGCATGGCGACGGCGTTGAGCTTGAGCGGAGCGAGCCCCGACGCCGCCGCGGCGGCGATGCCCTGCAGGACGTCGTCGAGCCGATCGCGCCGGGTGAGCGCGTGGAAGCGGTCGCGCCGGAGCGTGTCGATCGAGATGTTGAGCCGGCCGAGGCCGGCGTCGATCAGGCCGGGCAGCGCCTCGGGCAGCCGGATCCCGTTGGTGGTCATCGCGACCTGCACCGGCCCGTCCGGCCCCTCGATCGCGCGCAGCCGTCGCACGACCTCCACGAGGTCGTTTCGCAGCAGCGGCTCTCCCCCGGTGAGGCGGAAGGTCGTGATGCCCGCGGCGGCCGCCACGCGTGCGACGCGCTCGATCTCGTCCAGCGTGAGGATGCTCGACTTGGCGAGCCACTCGTTGCCCTGCTCGGGCATGCAGTACGTGCAGCGCAGCGAGCAGCGGTCGGTCAGGGAGATCCGCAGGTCGCGGTGGACCCGACCGAAGGTGTCGACGAGAGGGCCGGACGCGGAGGCGCCGGGCTCGGCCACGACGCGGCGGCCGATCGTCACCGGCACGACGGTCACGGCCGGCTCCCGGATTCGATCCCGTGCGGTCCCATCCCGCCAGCCTACGCGCCGTGGGTCGCACCGGCGCCGCTCGCAGCGGCCGGCCGTAGGCTGTCGGCATGTCCACCGACCGTCCGAGCCTGCCCCCTCTCGTGGAGCCGGTTGCCACACTCACGCCCGCCGAGCGGGAGCGGACCGCGCGCCACCACGTCCTCGCACCGCTCGGCGAGCTCGGTCAGCGGCGACTCGCGGCCGCCCACGTCGCGATCGTCGGCGCGGGCGGGCTCGGCTCCCCGGCGGTGCTCGCGCTCGCGGCCGCGGGCGTCGGCGCGCTCACCGTGATCGACGACGACGTGGTGGAGCTGTCGAACCTGCAGCGCCAGGTAATGCACCGCACCCGGGACGTGGGCGAGGCCAAGGCGACGAGCGCGGCGCGCGCTGCGACGGATCTGGCCCCCGAGGTGCGCGTGCACGAGGTGCGGGAGCGGCTGACGCCCGGCAACGCCGCTGAGCTGCTGTCCGGAGCGCACGTCGTGCTCGACGGGAGCGACACGTTCGACACCCGCGAGGCCGTCGCCGCCGGCTGCGAGGAGCTCGGAGTGCCGCTCGTCTGGGGCACCGTGCAGGAGTTCGCCGCGCAGGTGACGGTCTTCTGGTCGGCTCCGCCGACCGGCGCGCCGACCGTGCGGCTGTCGGATCTGTACCCGGCCGGCAGTGCCGGCACCGTCCCGACCTGCGCCGAGGTGGGCGTGCTCGGCGCGCTGTGCCTACAGGTCGGGGGTCTCATGGCGACCCAGGCGATCCAGCTCATCGCCGGGATCGGCGAGCCCCTGCTGGGGCGCATCGTGGTCATCGACGGCCTCCGCGCCACCCAGCGGGAAGTGCCGCTTCGCGGACGCTCCCCGGAGGCACAGACCGCGGCGCCGACCGCCGGGTCATCGAGGGCAGGTTCCGCTCCCACCCCCGCCCAGCGTCGCATCTCCCCCGAGGAGCTGGCGGCGGCGCTGGCGGGAGCGCCCGCTCCGCTCGTGATCGACGTGCGCGAGCTCGACGAGGTGCGGGACGGCACGATCCCCGGCGCGCTCCACCTGCCGCTCGGAGAGCTGCGGGCGGACCCGGATGGCTGGGCACAGCGTCTCGCGCCGGCGGCTTCCGGCCGGGATGTGGCCGTGGTGTGCCGCGGCGGTGTGCGTTCCGCGGAGGCCGCGACGCTCCTGTCCGCGCACGGGACGGATGCCGCGACCGTGGCCGGCGGGATGCTGGCGTGGACGGGGGCTCTCGGCTCCCCCGCCGCAGGCCTCGTCGGCGTGCCGGAGCGCACGGCGTGAGCGCGCCGCTGCGCACGGTCGAGGAGCAGCTGCACGATGTCCTGGCCGCGGTCGACCCCACCGCGACCGAGTCCGTGCCCCTGACCGACGCGACGGGCCTGACGCTCGCGGAGGACGTGCGCGCCCGCGTGGACGTGCCCGTCTTCGACAACTCCGCCATGGACGGGTTCGCGGTGCGCCATGCCGACGTGGCGGGGGCGGGCCCCGATTCACCGGTGGTCCTGCGGGTCGTCGCGGACCTGCCCGCGGGCACCGGCGAGCAACCGGCGCTGGCCGAGGGCGAGGCGGTCCGCATCATGACCGGCTCGCCCGTGCCGCGCGACGCGGACGCGATCGTGCCCTTCGAGGAGACGGCCGGCGGCCTGGACGACTCGCTCGAACGCGCCACCGTGCTGCGCGCGCCCCGTGCCGTGGGCGCGCACATCCGTCGCCGCGGAGAGGACCTCCGGGCGGGCGATGTCGTGGTGTCCTCCGGCACGCTCCTCGGCCCGCTGCAGCTGTCGGCGGCGGCGGCCACCGGCGTGGATCGCGTCGTCGTCTCCCAACCGCCGCGCGTCGTCGTGGTCTCGACCGGCAGCGAGCTGGCGGATCCTGGAGCCGACCTGCGGCACGGGCAGATCCCCGAGTCGAACGGCACGCTGCTGGCCGGCCTGGTGCGGGCGGCGGGGGCGGAGCTGGTCCGCGTCGCCCGGGTGTCGGACGAGGAGCGGGAACTGCGCGAACTGCTCGCCGAGACGGCGGACGCCGACGTCGTCATCACCTCCGGCGGCGTCAGCGCCGGCGCGTACGAGGTCGTCAAGAACGTGCTGGGCGGCGAGATCTCCTTCACCAAGGTCGCGATGCAGCCGGGCAAGCCCCAGGCGTTCGGACGGCTGAC
Source organism: Microbacterium album (assembly GCF_014643695.1). Taxonomy (GTDB): domain Bacteria; phylum Actinomycetota; class Actinomycetes; order Actinomycetales; family Microbacteriaceae; genus Microbacterium; species Microbacterium album. The sequence goes on from NZ_BMJY01000003.1 coordinate 132,262, forward strand.
GACCGGAGCGCTGCTGTTCGGGCTGCCGGGCAATCCCGTGAGCGTCGCGGTGTCCTTCGAGGCGTTCGTCCGTCCAGCGCTGCTGGCGGCCCAGCGCCGCGCCGAGCTGCACAGGCCGCTGCTGCGCCTGCCCGCTGCGGTCGGCTGGCGCACACCGCCCGGACGGCGCCAGTACGTCCCCGCCGCGATCGACCGGACGGATCCGGGTCGCTGGACGGTGCGCCCCGCCACGCGCGGGGGCTCCGGTTCCCATCTGGCAGGCGGCCTCGCGCAGGCCGAGGCCTACGCGGTGGTCCCGGCCGACGTCGAGCAGGTCGCCGCGGGCGATCAGGTCGATGTCATGCTGGTGTCATGAGTTTCACGCATCTCGACGCCGCCGGCCACGCGCGCATGGTGGACGTCACGGAGAAGCAGCCGACCGTGCGCTCGGCGACCGCGCGGGGGTTCGTCCGGGTCGCCCCCGAGACGGCCGCGGCGCTGCGGGACGGCTCGGTTCCGAAGGGCGACGTGCTGGCCGTGGCCCGCATCGCCGGCATCCAGGGCGCCAAGAAGTGCGCCGAGCTGCTGCCCCTGGCGCACGTCATCGGCGTGCACGGCGCTGTCGTCGACCTCGCGGTCGAGGACCGCGGCGTCGCGATCGAGGCGACCGTGCGCACCGCCGATCGCACCGGCGTCGAGATGGAGGCGCTCACCGCCGTGACGGTCGCTGCCCTGTCGGTGGTGGACATGGTCAAGGGCATGGATCGCTCCGCCGCGATCGAGAACGCACGGATCGTCGCGAAGACGGGCGGCCGCAGCGGGTCCTGGACCCGCGAGGAGGAGTCGTCATGACCGACGGCTCGCGCACCCTGCCGCCCGAGGCGCTCGACGCGTGGAGCCGTGCCGCCGCGGAGCGGCTCGGCCTGGATCCGGCGGAGGTGCCGATCGCGCTCATCCTGGACCTCGCCCGCGACGTCGCCCACGGCGTCGCTCGGCCGGCCGCGCCGCTGACCGCGTTCCTCGCCGGGCTCGCCGCCGGGCGCGCGGGTGGGACCCCCGCAGACGTCGAGCGGGCCGTCGCCGACGTCGTCTCCCTCGCGAAGACATGGGAGACGGGCCGATGACCCGCGTGCGCTACTTCGCCGCCGCGGAAGAGGCCGCCGGACGGGCCGAGGAGACGCGGGACGAGGCCACCCTCGGCGAGCTGCGCGCCGCTCTGACCACCCAGTACCCGGGCCTCGGCGGGATCCTCCCGCGCTGCGCGGTGCTGGTGGACGGCGAGCGTCGCGACGACGACGCGCCGCTCGCGGGCGCGCAGACGGTCGACGTGCTCCCCCCGTTCGCGGGCGGCTGAGCCGTCCGCGGTGCCGTCAGCCGCCGAGGCCCTTCCATTCGGTCGTGCCGTCGGCCTCGATCTGCCGCTTCCACACGGGCAGCTCCCGCTTGATGTCCTCGATGACCTCGCGGCACGCGGCGAACGCCTCGGATCGGTGCGGTGCCGCGACGGCGATGACGACCGCGGCCTCGCCGACCTCCAGTCGGCCGACGCGATGGCTCACAGCGACGAGCGCGCCGTGCCGTTCCGCGGCGCCCGCGGCGATCCGATGCAGGACCGTCTCCGCGTCGGGGTGAGACGTGTATTCGAGCGCCGCGACCGTCCCGGCGGCGTCCGGATCGTGGTCGCGCACGCGGCCGACGAACGAGGTCTCGGCGCCCATGCGGGGGTCGTCGACCGCCGCGACGTGCTCGCCCAGCGCGATGGGGGAATCCGAGATCCGCGCGACGCGGACGGCGCCGGTCACCGGTGGTCCTCCCCCGCCAGCTGGCCCACGGCGTGACGCGCCACGGACAGCACCACGGGCATCCCGCTGCGCACGGCGGCGGGCGAGCCGGGCAGGTTGACGATCAGCGCGCCGCGCGCCACCCCGGCGATGCCGCGCGACAGCATGCCGGCCGGTTTCTCGGCCGCCCCGATGCGACGCAGCTCCTCGGCGATCCCCGGCACCTCGCGCTCGATCACGCGCAGCGTCCCCTCCGGCGTCTCGTCGCGCGGTCCGAGTCCGGTGCCTCCCGTCGTGACGATCACGCGCGCCCCCGCGGCGATCATCGCCACGAGCGCTCGTTCCACGTTCTCCGCTCCGTCCGGCACGACCACCGCGTCGTCGCAGTCGAAGCCACCGACGCGCAGCGCGGCGACGGCAGCGGGACCGGACAGGTCTTCGCGCTCGCCGCGCGACGAACGATCGCTCACCGTGATCACGGCCCCGCGCAGTTCGGTCACGGCCGGCTCGGGCGCGGTGGTCGTGGGCGGCTCATCCATGCCAGCGAGTCTACGAAACGCGCGGCGGGCCCGGCGGAGGACGCCATGTTTCGGGCGTGTGACGAAGCCCTCAACGGGTCCGGGGCAGCCGCGTGATCGAACGGTGATCGAGAGGTAACCCGCGAGCGCTCGGGCACGAAACATCCCGCCCCTACCTTCGGAACCACACGCCGCTGCCATCCGGAGGAGTCGCCATGGCCATGTCCCTGAGCACCACCCCGCACAGCACCGCCCCTCACAGCACCGCCGACACCGCTTCCCGCACGACGATCGTGCGCCGCCCCGGGCGCTGGATCGACGGCTGGAACCCCGAGGACGACGTCTTCTGGGCGTCGCAGGGCCGGGCGATCGCCCGGCGCAATCTGCGCTGGTCAATCTTCGCGGAGTTCCTCGGCTTCATCGTGTGGCAGCTGTGGAGCATCGTCGTCGTGCTGCTCCCGGCGGCGGGCTTCACGCTGTCGACCACGGAGTCGTTCTGGCTCATCTCCCTCCCGAGCCTCGTGGGAGCCACGATGCGCTTCCCCTACACGTTCGCCGTCGCGCTCTTCGGCGGTCGCAACTGGACGATCGTCTCGGCCGGCCTGCTGCTGATCCCGGCCGCGCTGCTGGGCGTCGTGGTGCAGAACCCGGAGACGCCGTTCGGCGTGCTGCTGCTGGTGGGGGCGCTCGGGGGCTTCGGCGGCGGCAACTTCGCCAGCTCCATGGCCAACATCACCTACTTCTTCCCGCAGCGGGAGAAGGGCTGGGCGCTCGGGCTCAACGCCGCCGGCGGCAACCTGGGCACGTCGATCGCGCAGCTCCTGGTCCCGATCGCCGTCACCCTCGGCGCGGCGGGCACGCTGAACATCCAGCTGGCGGGGTGGATGTGGATCCCGCTGATCCTGCTGGCGATGTGGGGCGCGTATCGCTTCATGGACAACCTGTCGTCGGCGAAGGCGGATTTCGCGGGGGCGGCGTCGGCGCTGCGCGAGCCGCACCTGTGGGTGATGGCGCTGCTGTACATCGGCACCTTCGGCTCCTTCATCGGCTTCGCGGGAGTGTTCCCGAAGCTGATCGCGGACCAGTTCCCCGAGTTCTCCACGTTCCACGTGGGCACCGCCTCGCTGACGCTCGCGTTCCTCGGCGCGCTCGTCGGTTCCCTGGCCCGTCCCTACGGAGGGCGCCTGGCCGACCGCTTCGGCGGCGCCCGCATGACGATCGTCGCGTTCATGCTCATGATCGCCGGAGCCCTCGGGCTCATCCTCACGCTGCCGCTCGGCAGCTTCTGGGTGTTCCTCGGCTGCTTCCTGCTGCTGTTCGTCGCCACCGGAATGGGCAACGGCGCGACGTACCGCATGATCCCGAGCATCTTCGCGGCGCGCGGCGCCGCGACGGCGGGGGACGCGCACTCGGTGAGCGCCCAGCGCAAGGGCGCCGCGGCCCTCGGTCTGATATCGGCGATCGGTGCCTACGGAGGGTTCGTCATCCCGCAGGTGCTGGCGGCCTCGCACGCCGCCACGGGCGGATACACCGCCGCGTTCTGGGGCTTCATCGCCGCATACGCCGTCATGCTGGTCGTGACCGCCGCCGTCTACCTCGTGCCGCGGGCCTCGCTGGCCGGGCACCGGATCTGATGGCCATGCCGGTCGCCCGCGCCACGCCGCCGCGCGTCGTCCTGATCGGTCTCGGCCCGGTGGGCCTGCGCTTCGCCGAGGAGCTGCTCCCCGCGATCAGCGCCGGACGCCTCACGCTCACGATCATCGGGGCCGAGAGCGAGGCGCCCTACAACCGGGTGCTGGTCGCGGAATACGCGGTCGGCGATCTCGACAGGGACGAGCTGACGATCGGGGACGTCGCCGAGCTGCGGGCGGCCGGCGCGGAGGTCATGGTGGGCGCGCGGGCGGCGTCGATCGATCGGAGTACGCGCGAGGTGACCCTGGACGACGGCCGCCGCATCGCCTACGACAGGCTCGTGCTGGCGACCGGTGCGCGCGCGACCGTGCCCGCGCTGGACGGGCTCGAGCGGCTCGGTGCCGACACCTCGGGGCTGGACGACGCTCTCACGTCCGGCGTGTGCGTCCTGCGCAGCACCGAGGACGCCGAGCGCCTCCGCGCGCGGATCGCCCCCGGCGCACGGATCGTCGTGCTGGGCGCGGGGGTCCTCGGGATCGAGCTCGCCCTGCTGCTGGCGCGGACCGGCGCGTCGGTGCGGTTGGCGCACTTCGGCCCGGCACCGATGCCACGCCAGCTCGATCGCGGTGCGGCCGCCGTGCTCACGGCGGCTCTCGCGTCGGCCGGGGTCGAGGTGGTCCCCCACACCCGCGCCGAAGCGGTCATCGCCCGCCAGAGTGCAGACGGCGTCCGGACCTTCCGCGCGCTCGTCACCTCCGACGGACGGCGCATCGACGGCGACCTCCTGGTGCTCTCCTGCGGTGTCCGCGCGCGCACCGAGCTCGCCGAGTCCGCCGGGCTGCGCGTCGGCGCCGGCGTGCTCGTCGACGCGCGACTCGCCTCCTGGTCGGATGAGCGCATCCACGCGATCGGGGACTGCGCGCAGGTGGCCGACCGGGCTCCGGACGCACCCGACGCGGGGTCCGGGGGCCCGAGCGGGCTGATCGGGCCCGGCTGGCGGCAGGCCGAATGGCTCGCGCGCGCGCTACGGGAGGAGCTGGACGGCGTCGCGCCGGGCGCCTTCGTCGACGAGGCGCCCGGTGTGGTGGCGCTCAAGGCGGAACAGGTGGATCTGGTCGCCGCGGGCGAGGTCTCCGCCGACCCGTTCGCCCCGGTCCCCGCGGGCGAGAAGGCGCCGGGTGTCGCCGTGTGGGCGGACCCCCAGCACGGCGCCTACGTCAAGATGGTCACGACCGACGGGGCGCTGACCGGGTTCGTCGCCGTGGGGCTCCCCCGCACCGCCGCCGAGCTGAGCGTGCTGTACGCGCGTCGCGGCGAGCTGCCCGCGGACCGGTCCCTGCTGCTGCGGCTCGATGCCGCGGAGGAGCAGGTTCCCCGCCCGACCGGGCGCGACGCGACCGTCTGCGTCTGCAACGGCATCACGGCCGGGGCGATCGAGGACGCGATCGGCGACGGCTGCGCATCCGTGGCGGACGTGGGGCGGTGCACCAGGGCCGGAACCGGGTGCGGCGGCTGCCGGGCGCGGATCGCCGAGCTGCTCGGAGCCCGAGAGGCGGCGGCCGCATGACGTACTCGGCTCTCGCCGCAGCGCCGCCGGACACGGCCCCGGCCACGGCGACGCACTGCCCGTACTGCGCGCTGCAGTGCGCCATGAGCCTGCGCCCCACGCCCCGCGAGCGCCTCCCCGTCGCCGTCGCGGGCCGCGACTTCCCCACCAACCGCGGCGGCCTCTGCCGCAAGGGCTGGACGGCTGCGGAGCTGCTCGCGACACCTGACCGCCTGACGAGCCCGCTCCTGCGCGGCGACGACGGCGAGCTGCGGACGGTGTCCTGGGAGGATGCCCTGGACCACGTCGCCGCCCGCATCGCCGCCCTCCGCGCGGAGAGCGGACCCGACGCGATCGGCGTCTTCGGGGGCGGAGGCCTGACGAACGAGAAGGCCTACCAGCTCGGCAAGTTCGCCCGCATCGCCCTGCGGACGTCCCGCATCGACTACAACGGCCGGTTCTGCATGTCGTCGGCCGCCGCCGCCGCGAACCGCGCGTTCGGCATCGACCGTGGCCTGCCGTTCCCGCTGACCGACCTCGACACGGCCGAGACGATCCTGCTGCTGGGATCGAACGTTGGCGACACGATGCCGCCCTTCGTCTCCCACCTGCAGGGAGCGCGCGCACGCGGCGGTCTGGTGGTGGTCGACCCTCGCCGCAGCACGACGGCAGCGCTCACCGCCGACGGCGCGGGCCTGCACCTCCAGCCGGTCCCCGGCGCCGATCTCCCCCTGCTCCTGGGCCTGATCCACGTCGTGATCGCCGAGCGCCTGTACGACGAGGAGTACGTGGGCCGGCGCACGACCGGCTTCGCTGCGCTCAGGCGCTCGGTGGCGGCGTGGTGGCCGGAACGCGCCGCGCAGGCGACCGGAGTGCCCGCCGACACCATCCGTTCGCTGTCGCGGCGTCTCGCGACGTCCGGATCCACCTACATCCTCACGGGACGGGGCGTCGAACAGCACGCGGACGGAACGGACACCGCCACCGCCGCGATCAACCTCGCGCTCCTGCTCGGTCTGCCGGGAACCCCCGGCAACGGGTACGGCACCCTGACCGGCCAGGGCAACGGCCAGGGCGGGCGTGAGCACGGACAGAAGTCCGATCAGCTCCCCGGCTACCGGAGAATCGACGATCCGGCCGCCCGTGCGCACGTCGCCGCGGTGTGGGGCGTCGATCCGGAGCTCATCCCCGGCCCCGGCGTCCCGGCGGTGCAGCTGCTGCGCAGCTGCGGGCGCCAGGGCGGGATCCGCGCGCTGCTCGTCCACGGGTCGAACGTCGTGGTGTCGTCGCCGCACGTGCAGTCGGTGCGGGATGCGCTGGGCCGCCTCGACCTGCTCGTCGTGAGCGACTTCGTCCTGTCGGAGACGGCGCGGATGGCCGACGTCGTGCTGCCGGTGCTGCAGTGGGCCGAGGAGGAGGGCACCATGACCAACCTCGACGGGCGCGTGCTGCGGCGACGCCGCGCCGTCCCGCCGCCCGCGGGAGCGCGCAGTGAGCTGTGGATCATGGCGGAGCTCGCCCGGCGGCTGGACGCACCCGGCACGTGGGACGTGGAACCGTCGCGGGTGTTCGACGAACTCGCGCGTGCCTCGGCCGGCGGGCCGGCCGACTACTCCGGGCTCAGCCACGAGCTGCTCGACGCGGGCGAGGTCGCCCACTGGCCGTATCCGGCAGACGGCGAGAGCACCCCGCGGATGTTCGCGCACCGTTTCGCGCACCCCGACGGGCGCGCCCGGCTGGTCGCGGTCCGCGCCGCGACGCGCGAGAGTCCGCGGGGGGCGCAGCTGAGCCTCATCACGGGCCGCCTGCTCGAGCACTACCAGAGCGGCGCCCAGACCCGCCGGGTGCCCGAGCTGACGGAGGCCAGCGCCGAGCTCGTCGCCCAACTCCACCCCGCAACCGCGCGCGACCGGGGACTGCGTGACGGCGACCGGGTGCGGATCGAGAACGGGCGCGGTTCCCTGGAGGCGCGCGTCGGGGTGAGCGGCAACATCCGCCCCGACACCGTCTTCCTGCCGTTCCACTTCCCGGACGATCAGAGCGTGAACCTGCTCACGGACGACCGCCTCGACCCGGTGTCGTCCATGCCGGAGTTCAAACACGCCGTGGTCGACCTCACTCGGGTGGACCGGGCGCGCGCGTGACGGCCGCGCCGCGCGGCTCAGTCCGGCAGGAGGTCGGGCCGCCGCTCCCGCGTGCGCTCGATGCTCTGCTCACGGCGCCAGGCGGCCACCGCGGCGTGGTTGCCGCTCAGCAGCACGGGCGGCACCTCGAGTCCGCGCCAGACGGCGGGCTTGGTGTAGATCGGGTACTCGAGCAGCCCGTCCTCGTGCGACTCCTCCAGGAGGCTCTCCGGGTTGCCCATGAACCCGGGAAGGAGCCGGGTGATGGCCTCGATCATCGCCATCGCGGCGACCTCGCCGCCGTTGAGCACGTAGTCGCCGATGCTGACGAGGCGCACGCGGCCCCGGGCGGCGTAGTGGTCGATCACGCGCTGGTCGATGCCCTCGTAACGGCCGCAGGCGAACACGAGCTGCTTCTCCTGGGCGAGCTCGCGCGCCAGCGGCTGGCGGAAGACCTCGCCGGACGGCGTCGGCACCACCAGGACCGCGTCCTCGCCGAGGATCTCGTCGAGCGCCTCGCCCCACGGCTCCGGCTTCATGACCATGCCTGCGCCGCCGCCGTACGGCGTGTCGTCGACGGTGCGGTGGCGGTCGTGCGTCCAGTCGCGCAAGTCGTGCACCCGCACGTCGAGCAGGCCCTTCTCCCGGGCCCTGCCGAGGAGCGATACGCCCAGCACATCGAAGAACGTCGGGAAGATCGTGACAATGTCGATGCGCATCGGTTCAGGCCTCGGCGTCGCGCGTCTCCGCCTCAGCGGCCTGCTCGGGCTCCGTCTCCGGCAGCTCCTCGAACAGTCCGGGGGGCGGGGTCACGACGATGCGGCCGCCCTCCACGTCGACCTCGGGCACGATCGCGGCCACGAACGGTACGAGCACCTCGCCGGCGTCGGTCGCCACGGCCAACAGGTCCTGGGCCGGGAAATGGTCGACGCGGGCGACCTTGCCCACGACAGCGCCGTCGCGGATCACGTCCAGTCCGATCAGCTGGTGGTCGTACCACGCGTCGGGCTCGGCGGGAGCGTCCTCGTCCTGGTCGATCCACAGGATGGCGCGCACGAGCGTCTCCGCGGCGGTGCGGTCGTCGACGCCCTCGAAAAATACGACCGGGTGGGAGTTCATCCAGCGGAACTCGCGGACCGTGACGGTCTTACCGTGCCACTGCGAGTGCTCGGGGACCTGCAGGGTGAACGTCGCGCCGGGCACGAACCGGCCGTTCGGGTCATCCGTGTACAGCTCGAGCTTGAGCGCACCCTTGAGGCCGTGCGCCTTGACGAGCCGTCCGACGCGCAGCTGGTTCTTGGGAGACTTCGCCGCCGCCACGTCAGTCGTCCGCGACGTCGACGCGCACGCGCCAGCCGTCCGCGAGCGCCGACACGAGCGTGCGGAGGGCCTTCGCGGTACGACCGCCGCGCCCGATCACCCGGCCGCGGTCGTCGGGGTGGACGTGCACCTCGAGCACGTCACCCCGCGACGAGGCGGACGAGAGGATGCGCACGTCGTCCGGGTGATCGACGATCCCCTTGACGAGGTGCTCGAGCGCGGCGGCCAGCACGATTACTCGGCGGTCTCGGCCTCGGCGGCCGGCTCCGACGCCTCAGCCTCAGCCGGGGCCTCGGCCTTATTCTCGACGCGCGGCTTGACGACCGACTTCTTCGAGGAGTCGGCGACGTACGCCTGCTTCTCTTCGGCGGTCTTCAGCGTGCTCTTCGCGTCCTTGTCGCCCTTGAAGGTGCCCCAGTCGCCGGTGATCTTGAGGATGGCGCGAACCTGCTCGGTCGGCTGGGCGCCGACGGACAGCCAGTACTGCGCGCGCTCCGAGTCGACCTCGATGAACGAGGGCTCCTCGGTCGGGTGGTACTTGCCGATCTCCTCGATCACGCGACCGTCGCGCTTGGTGCGCGAGTCGGCGACGACGATGCGGTAGTACGGCGCGCGGATCTTGCCCAGGCGCTTCAGACGGATCTTGACAGCCACGATTCTCCTGTGTGGTGTGAATGACGAGACGAACCAGTCGCCCGGTGAGTGGGGTGCACACCGGCGGAAGCTCAAAAGAAGAGGACGGGGGCTGGATAGAGGGTCGAGCCACCCGGTCCGACCCTCCATTCTGCCAGATACGCGGCCCCCTCGCGAACAGGGTGTGTCGGCGGCACCGGATTCTGCCAGACGACGCGCGAGGACGGGAAGCTCACGCCTCCGGGGCGCCCGCGGTGTGAGACTGATCGCATGACCGAGCCATTCGCGCCCTCCGCCCGCTCCACCGTCGGCATCGAGTGGGAGCTCATGCTGGCGGACGGCGAGACGGGCGACCTCGTCGGGCGCGCGCCCGAGATCATGCCGGCGCTCGAGGAGGCGACGGCGCTCGAGCGCCACACCGTGACCGCCGAGCTGCTGACGAACACGGTCGAGGTGACCAGCGGCGTGGGCGACACCGTGGCCGCGGCGGTCGACGACATCTCGGATGCGATCGCCGCGGTCCGCGCGCAGACCGACCCCCTGGGGATCGAGCTGATGTGCGCCGGCAGCCATCCGTTCGCGCGCTGGTACGACCAGTCGGTCACGGACAAGACCCGCTACGCGACCCTCATCGAGCGCACCCAGTGGTGGGGCCGCAACATGATGATCTGGGGCATCCACGTGCACGTGGGCATCGACCACGTCGACAAGGTGTTCCCGATCATCCACGCCCTCACGGGTTACATCCCGCACCTGCAGGCGCTCTCGGCGTCGAGCCCGTTCTGGGCGGGCGAACGCACGGGCTACGCCTCGAACCGCGCGCTGGTCTTCCAGCAGCTGCCCACGACGGGCCTGCCGTGGGAGCTGCGGTCGTGGCGCGAGTACGAGAGCTACCTCGAGGACATGGCGCGCACGGGCGTCATCGCGGACGCGACCGAGGTGCGATGGGACATCCGTCCCGCCCCGCGATGGGGGACGATCGAGATCCGCGCGTGCGACGGCATGTCGACCCTGCCCGAGCTCGCTGCGGTCGCCGCGCTCGTGCAGACGCTCGTGGAGTCGTTCTCGCGCGACCTCGACGAGGGGCGAGAGCTGCCGTCGCTGCAGCCGTGGTTCACGCGCGAGAACAAGTGGCGCGCGGCGCGCTACGGCCTGGAGGCGGAGGTGATCGTGGACCGGGAGGGGACGCAGGTGCCCGTGCAGGAGCACCTGCGGGAGACGCTCGAGCGCCTCGAGCCCGTCGCAGCGGAGCTGAAGTGCGCGCGCGAGTTCGCGGGCGTCGGCGAGATCCTCGACCGCGGCGCCAGCTACGAGCGGCAGGTGGCGGTCGCGGACGCGGCGGACGGCGACCTGCGCGAGGTGGCGCGCTCGCTCATCCGCGAGTTCCGCAACGGCCCCACCCTGCGCGAGCACATCGGCCTGGGCCGCCTCACTCCCCCGCAGCCCTGACCTGCGCGCGCCGCCGGCGCGGGCTCAGCGCTCCCAGTCGAACGTGCGCGTCACGGCGTCCTTCCAGCGCGCCAGGCGGGCCTCGCGGTCTGATGCGGCCATGGCCGGCTCCCAGCGGCGGTCCTCACGCCACAGGGCGCGCAGCTCGTCGAGGCTGTCCCAGAAGCCGACGGCCAGGCCCGCGGCGTATGCCGCGCCGAGCGCCGTGGTCTCGGTCACCTCGGGGCGCAGCACGGGCACACCCAGGATGTCCGCCTGGAACTGCATGAGGGCGTCGTTGGCGACCATGCCACCGTCCACGCGCAGCTCCTCGAGCCCGATCCCGGCGTCGGCGGCCACGGCGTCCAGCACCTCGCGCGTCTGGAACGCGACGGACTCGAGCGCCGCGCGCGCGATGTGGCCCTTGTTCGCGTAGCGGGTGAGCCCCAGGATCGCGCCGCGCGCGTCGGGGCGCCAGTACGGCGCGAACAGGCCGGAGAACGCCGGCACGATGTACACGCCGCCGTTGTCCTCCACCGTGGCGGCGAGTTGCTCGACCTCGGGAGAGGTGCGGATGATCCCGAGATTGTCGCGCAGCCACTGGATGAGCGATCCGGTCACCGCGATCGAGCCCTCCAGCGCGTACCGCGGCGCCTCGTCGCCGAGCTTGTACGCGACGGTCGTGATCAGCCCGTTGCGCGAGCGGACGATCTCCTCCCCCGTCTGGAAGATCAGGAAGTTACCCGTGCCGTAGGTGTTCTTCGACTCGCCGCGCTCGAACGCGGCCTGGCCGAACGTCGCCGCCTGCTGGTCCCCGAGGATGCCCGCGATGGGCGTCTCCCGCAGCAGGCTCCGCGTGCCGGCATGTCCGTAGACCTCGGACGAGGAGCGGATCTCCGGGAGCATCGCGCGTGGGATGGCGAACGCGGCGAGGAGTTCGTCGTCCCAGTCGAGCGTGCGCAGGTCCATCAGCAGTGTGCGGCTGGCGTTCGTGACGTCGGTGACGTGCACGCCCGCTCCCGCTCCCCCGCGACCGCCCGCGCCCCCGGTGAGGTTCCACAGCACCCACGTGTCGGTGGTCCCGAACAGCAGCTCGCCGGCCTCCGCGCGCTCGCGGGCGCCCTCCACGCTGTCGAGGATCCAGGCGATCTTGGTCGCGGAGAAGTATGTCGCCAGCGGCAGCCCCGTCACGTCGGCGAAGCGATCCGTCCCGCCCTCGGCGGCGAGCTCGTCGACCATCCCCTGCGTCCGGGTGTCCTGCCAGACGATCGCATTGGCGATGGGCCGTCCCGTGACGCGATCCCACACCACGGCCGTCTCGCGCTGGTTCGTGATGCCGATCGCCGCGACGTCGTGGCGCGTGATGTCGGCTTTCGCCAGCGCCTGCCCGATCGCCTCGCGCGTGTTGGCCCAGATCTCCATGGGGTCGTGCTCGACCCATCCCGGGCGCGGGAACACCTGTCGATGCTCGAGCTGTCCCGTGGCGACGGGGCGGCCGGCGCGGTCGAACACGATGGCGCGCGTGCTGGTGGTGCCCTGATCGATCGCGACGACGTAGTCCATGGATCCCTAGGGTAGAGGTGAGCGCCCATCGGGACCGCCCACCGGGGTCCCGGGACCAGGCGAGCCAGAGGGGGAACCATGCCGGCCCAGCCCGAACGCGCCAGCGTGACCGAGGCGCGCACCGCGGGGCGCACCAGCGTGCTGATCGTCGGCGGCGGGATCAACGGCATCGCCACGTTCCGTGATCTGGCGCTGCAGGGCGTCGACGTGCTCCTGGTCGAGCGCGGCGACTTCGCCTCCGGCGCGTCCGCAGCCTCGAGCCACATGATCCACGGCGGCATCCGCTACCTGGAGAACGGCGAGTTCCGCCTCGTCAAGGAGTCGGTGCGCGAGCGCAACGGCCTGCTGCGCATCGCGCCGCACTACGTCAGGCCCCTGCGCACCACGATCCCGATCTTCTCGACCTTCTCGGGGCTGCTCACGGCCCCGCTGCGCTTCCTGACCCACCGTTCGGGACCGCCCGCCGAGCGCGGTGCGCTGCTGATCAAGGTGGGCCTGGTGCTGTACGACGCGTTCTCCGGCGCGGGACGCGTCGCGCCCCGCCACGCGTTCCTCGGACGCCGTCGATCGCTGCGGCAGCTGCCCGCGCTCAACCGCGAGCTGAAGTACACCGCGACGTACTTCGACGCGTCCATGCACGACCCCGAGCGGCTCGCGCTCGATGTGCTGCTGGACGGCCTCGCGGCGCACCCCGCCAGCGGACAGGCGGGGGCGCGCGCCCTCAACTACGTCGAGGCCGTGGGCCGCGACGGCGCGGCGGTGCGACTGCGCGACCGTCTCACCGGCGCCGAGTTCGCGGTGGAGGCCGACGTCGTCGTGAACGCGTCGGGTCCGTGGACCGACCTCACCAACGCGTCGCTGGGCGCGCCCACCCGCTTCATGGGGGGCACGAAGGGCTCGCACGTCGTGCTCGACCATCCCGAGCTGCTGCGGGCAACGGGCGGGCGCGAGATCTTCTTCGAGAACGCCGACGGGCGGATCGTGCTGATCTACCCGCTCAAGGGCCGCGTGATGGTGGGCACGACCGACATCGACGCGGATCCGGCCGAGCCGGCGGTGTGCACGGAGGAGGAGGTCGACTACTTCTTCGACCTGATCCGGATCGTGTTCCCCCGGATCGCCGTGGATCGCTCCCAGATCGTCTACCGCTTCTCGGCCATCCGCCCGCTCCCGCGCCACGAGGACACCGCGCCCGGCTTCGTCTCGCGCGACTACCGGATCGAGGTGGACCGGCCGTGGGCCGCGACGGAGGGCCGGCGGGTACCGCTGGTGAGCCTCGTCGGAGGCAAGTGGACGACGTTCCGGGCGCTCGGCGAGCACCTGGCAGACACGGTGCTGGCCCTGCTCGGGCGCGAGCGCACCGTGCGCACCGCGGGGCGGGTCATCGGCGGCGGGCGCGACTACCCCCGCACTCCCACCGACCAGGCCGCGTGGCTGCGCCTGCACCTGGGCGAGGATTCCCCGCGCACGCGCCTGCTGCTCGAGCGCTACGGCACCCGGGCCGCGGCGCTCGGGGCGTTCCTCGCGGAGGGCCCCGACGAGCCGCTCCTGGGGGGCGGGCTGTCGACCCGCGAGCTGGCGTGGATGGTGCGCGAGGAGCACGTGGCACACGTGGCCGACGTGGTGTTCCGTCGCACCGATCTGGCCTTCACCGGACGCGCGGACCGCGACGCGATCGAAACGATCGCCGACGCTCTCGCCCCGCTCCTCGGCTGGGACCCCGCGGCGCGCGACGCCCAGGTCGCCCAGACCGTCGCGCAGCTGCGCGACCTCCACGGCGTCGACGTCGACACCCCCGTTCCGGCGCGCTGAGCGGGCCCCCGACGGGGCGGCGGGGTCAGCCCTTGCCGAAGAGCTTCTGGATCTCGGCCAGGTCGGCCTCGCTCGGCGCCTTGGCCGCGCCGAGGCCGAAGCCCGAGCCCGTGGGCTGCTGCGTCGCGGCGAGGCCCGCGTTCTCCGCGGCGCGCTTGGCGGGGTTGCCCGAGCGCGAGCCGCCCTTCTTCTTCGCCGCCTTGCCGCGCTTGGACGACCCGCCGGGACGCCCCATCCCCGGAACCAGACCCATGCCCGGGATGTTCGGGGTGCCCCCGCGGGCGACGGTCTTCATCATCTTCGCGGCCTGCTCGAAGCGGTTCACGAGCTGGTTGACGTCGGTGACGGTCACGCCCGACCCGCGCGCGATGCGCGCCCGGCGCGAGCCGTTGAGGATCTTGGTGTTCTGACGCTCGGCGGGGGTCATCGAGCGGATGATCGCCTCGGTGCGGCCGATCTCGCTCTCGTCGAAGTCCTCGAGCTGCTGCTTCATCTGGCCCATGCCCGGCAGCATGCCGAGCATCTTCTTCATCGAGCCCATCTTCTTGAGCTGCTGCATCTGCTCGAGGAAGTCCTCGAGCGTGAACTGATCCTTCGCGAACTTCTCGGCGACCTTCGCCGCCTCCTCCTCGTCGAAGGCCTGCTGCGCTTGCTCGATGAGGGTCAGGATGTCGCCGAGGTCGAGGATGCGGCTCGCCATGCGGTCGGGGTGGAACGGCTCGAGGTCGTCGAGGCCCTCACCCGTCGAGGCGAAGATGATCGGCCGTCCGGTGAGCGAGGCGACCGACAGCGCGGCGCCGCCGCGCGCATCGCCGTCGAGCTTCGACAGCACGACGCCCGTGAAGTCGACGCCGTCCTGGAACGCCTTGGCGACGTTGACCGCGTCCTGGCCGATCGTCGCGTCGATGACGAACAGCACCTCGTCCGGGTTCGTCGCCTTGCGGATGTCCGCCGCCTGCTTCATCAGCTCGGCGTCCACGCCGAGGCGGCCGGCCGTGTCGATGATGACCACATCGTGCAGCTTCTGGCGGGCGTACTCGACGCCGTCGCGCGAGACGCGCACGGGGTCGCCCACCCCGTTGCCCGGCTCGGGCGCGTAGACCGCCGCGCCCGCACGCTCGGCCACGACCTGCAGCTGGTTCACGGCGTTGGGCCGCTGGAGGTCGGCCGCGACCAGCAGCGGCGTGTGGCCGTCCTTCTCCAGCTGGCGCGCGAGCTTGCCCGCGAAGGTCGTCTTACCGGATCCCTGCAGGCCCGCCAGCATGATCACGGTGGGCGGGTTCTTGGCGAACTGCAGGCGGCGCTGTTCGCCGCCGAGGATGCCCACCAGTTCCTCGTTCACGATCTGCACGACCTGCTGCGCGGGGTTCAGCGCACGGTTGACCTCGTCGCCCAGGGCGCGCTCGCGCACCCGCGCGGTGAAGTCCTTCACGACGGTCAGCGCGACGTCCGCGTCGAGCAGTGCGCGCCGGATCTCGCGGACGGTGCCGTCGACGTCGGCCGGGGAGAGCTTGCCCTTCGTGCGAAGGTTGCGGAAGGTCTCGGTGAGCCGATCGGAGAGCGTGCCGAAGGTTGCCATGATGGCCCAAGTCTACGTGACCGTGCTCCGCGGCCGGCGGCCGGGCGGACGGCTCAGGCCTGCAGCGCGGCGCGGGCGGCGGCGAGCCGGCGCAGGCCCCACCCGAGGATGATCGCGAGCACGCCCGTCCCGATCGCGAACGCCGCCACGCCGAACGACACGACCGACGTGAACAGCGACGCGCGCAGGAACGACGCGTTCATCATGGTCGCGCGCACGGGGTCGTCCTGGGCGAGCTCGGCGTACGTCTTGCCCCCGCTCGCCTCGAGCGCGTGGTGCTGGATGATGTCGGCCTGCACGAATGCCGTGAGCGGCCCGCTCACCACCTGGCCCTGGAACGCCATGGCGTCGTCGGGGACCACGATGTTCTCCGCCCGCAGCTGCATCGCTACCATGACCCAGACGACGATCCCGACGAGGATCAGGACCAGTCCGCCGACCATGGCCAGGGTGCCGGCCACGCGACTGGAACGAAGGGCTCCCGCTGCGTCGGGCGCGCCTGTTCCCCGTTCGTGCGTCTCGCTCATGCCCGCCCCCCCGAAGTGCTCGGTCTCGATCCTCGGTGCGTCCGTCACTCCACGCTACGCAGTCCCGGCGTGCCGGACAAGGGAGATCCGGACGCCCGTCAGTCGGTGGGGATGAGCCCGATGGCGGCGAGCGCCTCGTCGAGCACGGCCGCGAGCGCCGTGCGCCCCGGTCCCGCGAGAGACCACCGCTCGACGGCGGCGACCACGGCGCCTCCGTACGCGGCGCCCGCGACCTCCGCCACGAGGGCGTCCGTTCCGCCACGGCGCAACGCCCCGGCCACCGCCCGCGCCACGCGTGCCCGGCGCAGCGCTGCCTCGCGCTCCAGTTCCGCGGCCACGCCCATCGCCTCGGCGTTCGCGAACGCGAGGGCCAGCGCGTCCGGCGCGAACCCGCTCGCCACGGCGCGCACCGCGTCGCCGACGGACCGCCCGGGGACCGCCAGGTCGCGCTCGAGTCGGTCGAGCCGCTCGTCGAGCGAGCCCCACAGCAGCCCGGCCTTGGAGTCGACGTAGTTGAAGAAGCTCGACCGGCTGACGCCGGCGCGGGCCGCGATGTCCGCGGTCGACGTCGCCTCGTACCCCTTCTCGAGGAACAGCTCGCACGCCGCTTCGGCCAGCGTGGCGCGCGACGACGCCTTGGGGCGGCCCGCGCGCGAGGTGCTCATGGCACCAGCGTACGGCGAGAGGCGATCCGGTCG
Source organism: Microbacterium album (assembly GCF_014643695.1). Classification (GTDB taxonomy): domain Bacteria; phylum Actinomycetota; class Actinomycetes; order Actinomycetales; family Microbacteriaceae; genus Microbacterium; species Microbacterium album. Next base: position 149,401 of record NZ_BMJY01000003.1, read on the forward strand.
CCCTGCGAGGGGAGTATTGTTGGACTCAGTCCGAATACTCCCGAGAAGGTGCCCATGCTTCGTCGCGCCCTGCCCGCGCTCGTCCTCGTGTCCGCCACCGCGCTCGTCGCCACCGCCTGCTCACCCGGTGGCGGCGGCGCAGCAGAGCCACACGAGGGCGGCACGCTCGTCTACGCCTCGGGGGACGCCGAGCCCACGTGCCTCGACCCGCACGTGGGCGGCAACTACCCGCAGGCGCTCATCAGCACGCAGTATCTGGAGCCGCTCGTGGGACGCACCGCGGACGGGACGATCACACCGTGGCTCGCCGAGGAGTGGGAGGTGTCCGACGACGGCCTCACGTGGGACTTCACGCTGCGCGAGGGCGTGACGTTCACCGACGGCACCCCGCTGGACGCCGAGGCCGTCAAGGTCAACATCGAGCATCTGCAGGATCCGGCCACCGGATCGTCGACCGGCTACCTCGCGGTCGGCAAGGTCGCGGAGGTCGAGGCGGTCGACGCGACGCACGCGCGCTTCCACCTGTCCGAACCGGACTCCGCGCTGCTGGAATCGCTCAGCATGCAGTGGACCGCGATCCAGTCCCCCGCCGGCATCGCGCGCGGCATGGAGGAGAACTGCGCGGCGCCGATCGGCACGGGTCCCTTCATCGTGGACGAATGGGTGCCGCAGCAGCAGATCACCCTCGTCCGCAACCCGGACTACCGTACTCCGGGACCCCAGACCCAGCTCGAGGGGCCGGCGCACCTGGACGAGATCGTGTGGCGCTTCATCCCGGACGCCGCGACGCGCCAGGCCGCTCTCGTCTCCGGCGAGGTGCACGTGATCGACAACCCGCAGCCGGACGCGATCGTATCCGCGCAGCAGGCGGAGGACATCGAGCACATCGACGCCCCCCGCCCCGGGTCCGTCAACCGCATCGAGCTCAACACGGCACAGCCTCCGTTCGACGACATCCGCGTGCGCGAGGCGTTCATCCGCGCGGCCGACCCGAACCCGGGCATCGAGGCGCTCTACCTCGGCACGGTCGAGCGCTCCTACTCGCCGCTGGCGAGCACCGAGCCGACGGGAGAAAGCGACGACAGCCTCTTCGAGACGGACGTCGCCGAGGCGGACGCGCTGCTGGACGCGGCCGGTTGGACCGAGCGCGACGCCGACGGCGTGCGGATGAAGGACGGACGCCGCCTGAGCGTGCGCTTCCCGGTCAGCACGAACCAGTCCGTGGCGGCCGAGCAGTCCCTGTTCGAGCAGATCCAGGCGAATGTGCGAGCCGTGGGGTTCGACGTGACGCTGACGCCGCTCGACCTGTCCGCGTGGTACGGCGCGATCGGATTCGCCGAGGGGCAGAGCGAGTACTCCTACGAGGCCGTCAGCGCCCCGTACACGCGCGTCGGGCCGGAGGTGCTGCGCGTGCTCTATCACTCGGACGGCATCGAGCCCGCCCCGTCGGGCTACTTCGCGAACCACGCCCAGCTCGCCGACCCGGAGCTCGACGCCCTGCTCGACGAGGCATCGGCGAGTCACGACGAGGACGTGCGCGCCGACCTCTACGCGCAGGCCCAGCAGCGCATCCTGGAGAGCTACGCGATCCTGCCGCTGTACGACCAGCAGAACCACTTCCTCACCCGTGGCGTGACGGGAGTGACGACGCTCGGCACGGTCGCCACGCCGACCTTCGTCGATGCCCGCCTCACGGACTGACGCCGGCGCCGCGCTTCGCCGCGCGCCCGGCTGGCTGCGGTGGCTGGCCGGGCGCGTGGGCGGTGCGCTCCTGGTGGTGTGGGTGGTCGCCACGGTCGTGTTCTTCGCGCTGCGCGCCTCCGGTGATCCGCTCGAGGCGATCCTCGGCGGGCCGGGCTCGCAGGCGAGCCCGGAGGCCGTCGCCCACGCGCGCGCGGAGTACGGGCTCGACCAGCCGCTGCTCGTGCAGTACGCGCTTCAGCTGTGGCGCATCGCGACGCTGCAGCTCGGCGACTCGTACGCGCGCCGGCAACCCGTGGTGGAGCTGATCGCCGCGCAGCTGCCCGCGACCCTCCTTCTCGCGACCCTGGCCCTCCTCCTCGCCTGGGCGCTCGCTCTCGTCGGCGCCACGATCGCGGCCGTCTCGCGCGGGCGCGCGGGCCGCGCCGCGGTCGCCGCGCTGCGGGGGCTCGAGCTCGTCGCGACCGTCACGCCGCAGTTCTGGCTGGGCGCCGTGCTCATCCTCGTCTTCGCGTCGTCGCTGCGCATCCTGCCCGCGACGAGTTCCGGGGCGGATCCGGCGGGCCTCGTGCTGCCCGTCGTCACGCTCGCGATCCCGATCGCCGGGTTCCTGGCCCAGGTGTCGCGCGACGCGCTGGTCGACGCCGACCGCGCCCCGTTCGCAACCACCGCGCGCTCCCGCGGTGCGGGAGAGCCGCGCGTGCTGCTGCATCACACGCTCCGGCATGCGAGCTTGCCGGCGCTGTCCCTGTCCGGCTGGGCGTTCGGCAACCTGCTCAGCGGCGCCGTCATCGTGGAGTCGCTCTTCGCGCGGCCCGGGCTCGGCCGTCTGCTGCTCGACGGCGCACTCGGCCGGGACGTGCCGCTCGTGATCGGCGCGGTCGTCGTCGTGGCCGTGCTCTACGTGATCGTCGTGACGGCCGTGGACGCCGCCGAGCTTGTCGTCGACCCGCGCCTGCGCGCGCCGCGACGGTCGGTCGCGGCGCGCGGGACACCCCCGCGGACCCCGGAGCTGGCGGTGGGATCGTGACGGCGCAGGCGGGCGCGCGCGCTCGGACACGGCTGGGGCCGAGCGGCGTCGCGGCGGCGGGCGCGCTGCTGGCGATCCTCGTCGCGGTCATCGCCCCGTCGGCGCTCGCTCCCGGCGACCCCCTGGCCATCGCGCCCGCGCAGGCATTCTCTCCCCCGTCCTGGGCGCATCCCTTCGGCACGGACGAGTCCGGACGCGACCTGTTCACGCGCGTCGTCCACGGCGCGACGGCCTCGGCCGGGATCGGGCTCGCCGCGACCGCGATCGGCATCGGCATCGGCCTCGTGCTCGGCTTCGCGGGCGCGCTCGGCCCGGCCTGGCTCGATGCCGCCATCGCACGCGTCGTCGAGGTACTGTTCGCGCTGCCGACGCTGGTCATGGCGCTGCTGCTGGTCGCGGTGATCGGCCCGGGCACCGGCGCCTCGGTGCTCGCGATCGGCATCGCGACGGCACCCGGTTACGCGCGGATCCTCCGCGCCCGACTGCGCGGCGTCGTGCGAAGCGAGTACGTGCGCTTCGCACGACACGAGGGCGCCGGGCCGCTCACGGTGTTCACGCGGCACATCGCCCCGAACACCCTGTGGCCGCTCGTGGCGACGGCCACGCTCGGCGTCGGACAGGCGATCGTCTGGGTGTCGGCGCTGAGCTTCCTGGGGCTGGGGGCCCTGCCGCCGTCGCCCGAGTGGGGCGCGATGCTGAACGCCGGGCGCGTGTACATCTCCACGGCATGGTGGATGACCGTGTTCCCCGGGCTCGCCATCGTGGCCACCGCGACCGTTCTCACGGTGCTCGGGCGCCGCGCCTCCGGAGCGGGAGGCGCCGCGTGAGCGCCCGCCCTGCCGCCCACGAGGCCGGCCCGCCGCTCCTGCGGCTGCGCGACCTGCGGGTGTCGCTGCCGAACGGGACGCGCGGGCACACCCCGGTGCTCCGCGGCATCGACCTCGACGTCGCCCCCGGCGAGTGCGTGGCGGTGGTCGGGGAATCCGGCGCGGGGAAGTCCGTCCTCGCCCGGACCGTGCTGGGGCTCACGCGCCGCGAGGGCGCGCACGTGGACGCGGCGCAGTTCACGATCGCCGCACGGGACGGGCTTCGGCTGAGCGAGCGCGAATGGCGCGGCGTGCGCGGCGGCGCAGCCGCGCTCGTCCTGCAGGATGCGCTGCAGTCGCTGGATCCGCTTCGCACGATCGGCGCCGAGGTCGGCGAGAGCCTCGCGGTGCGCGGTGTGCCACGGCCCGAGCGGCGGCGCCGGGTGATCGACGCCCTGCGGTCGGCGGGCCTGCCCCTCGGCGCGGCCCAGCCCGCGGAGTGCGGCGGCGAGGAGGGCGGCGGTGCGGACCCGGCGACCGCGGACGATCGGGAAGCGGCTCGGTGGCTGCGGCGTCGGCCCGGCGAGTTCTCGGGGGGCATGCGTCAGCGCGCTCTCATCGCGTCCGCCCTCGTCGGCGGTGCAGCCCTCCTGGTGGCCGACGAGCCGACGACGGCGCTCGACGCGACGACCGCCGTGCGCGTGCTCGACCTGCTCGCGCGCCTGCGCGACGAGGGCACGGGCATCCTGTTCATCACCCACGACCTCGGCGCCGTCGAGCGCCTCGCCGACCGCGTCGCGGTGATCGAGGACGGCCGCATCGCGGAGACCGGCGACGCCCGCACGCTGCTGACCGCACCGCGCCATGCCACGACGCGGGCGCTCCTCGCCGCGGTGCCGCGCGGAGCCAAACCCGGCCCGGCCCCCGCCGCGGGACGCGATGTCCTGCGCGCCCGCGGGGCTGTCCGGCGCTACCACGGCGCCTCGGGCGAGGTGGTGGCCGTGGATGGCGTCGACCTCGTGCTTCGCGCCGGAGAGGCGCTGGGGATCGTGGGCGAGTCGGGCTCGGGGAAGTCGACCCTCGCCCGGCTGCTCGTGGGTTTCGAGGAGCCGGACGCCGGCTCGGTCAGCCGGGCGGAGGGCGCGCGCATCCGCCTCGTCCCCCAGGACCCGCTCGGATCGTTCGACCCGCGGCACTCCGTCGAGCGGATCCTGCGCCACGCCCGGCGCGACGACGCCCCGACGCCGGCGGAGCTGCTCCGCCGGGTCGGGCTCGACCCGGCGATGCTCCCCCGCCGGCCCGCCCACCTCTCGGGCGGACAGCGCCAGCGGGTGGCGATCGCGCGCGCGCTCGCCGGGCGCCCGGACGTGCTGGTGTGCGACGAGCCCGTGTCGGCGCTCGACGTCACGACCCAGGCGGGAATCCTCGACCTGCTCGGCGAGCTGCAGCGTCGCGACGGCCTCGCCATGGTGTTCATCTCGCACGACCTCGCGGTCGTGCGCCGCGTCAGCGACCGGGTCGCCGTCATGCGGGCGGGCCAGGTGCTGGAGCAGGGCGCCACCGAGCATGTGCTCGCGCGCCCGTGGCATCCGTACACGCGCGAGCTCGTCGCGGCGGCGGGCAGCGCCGGTCGGTAGCATCGGTGCATGACGACGCTGCTGCACCTCGACTCCTCCGCCGACACCCAGCACTCGACCACGCGCGACCTCACGGCGGCCTTCGCCGACGCCTGGCAGGCCGCCGGGGAGGGCCGCCGCATCGTGCACCGCGACCTGCACGCCGACCCGCCGCCGCACCTGGCGGCCGCGGACCTGCACTGGCCCGCCACGATGCGGCGGGGTGTCGTGCCGCCGCATGCCGACGCGACCCAGCGCGCACTGGTGGACGAGCTGCTGGCCGCCGATGCGCTCGTCATCGGGGTGCCGCTCTACAACTACTCGATGCCGTCGACGCTCAAAGCATGGCTCGATCACATCCACGTGCCGGGCGGGACCGCGCCGTTCGGCTCCGAGGAGCCCCCGCTCGCCGGCCGGCCTGCCGTGCTCGTCACCGCCCGCGGCGGGGTGTACGACGCGGGCACGCCGATGGAGGGAGCCGATCACGCGGTGCCGCCGCTGCGCCTGGTGCTCGGCGAGGCGCTGGGGATGACGGTGCACGTCGTCGCGGTCAATCGCACGCTCGCCGGGTTCCTGCCGCCGCTCGCGGCCGAGGCGGAGGCTCACCGCGCCGAGCGCGAGGACGCGCTGACCCGGCTGCGGGAGCTGGCCGCCGCCCTGAGCTGAGCGACGCCGTCAGTCGGCGCTGGTGACCGACTGGACCGAGCCGTCCGAGTCGAGGTTGACCAGCAGCACGTCGTCCGCGGCGTCCGGGTCGAGCGCGTACTCGAGCACCGCGAACGGGTCCTCGCCGCCGTGCTCGTCCGCCAGGATCGTCATGCTCATGAGCTGCAGCGAGCGGATGATGTCCACGGCCGGGTCGCCGCTGATGTCGACGAGGAAGTCCTCGAGCTCCTCGCCGAGCGTCTCCTGCTGCATCAGGATGTACTCGGTCACCTCGCTCGCGCGATTGTCGACCTCGCCGAGCATGGCGATCCGGGCGCGGCGATCGAGCTCCTCGAGGGAGGACACCATGGCAGCGGCCGCGTCCAGCGCGGCGCGCGAGACCTCGTTCTGGTCCGGAGCCGTCAGGTCGACCGTCACGTTCTGGTCTCCCAGGTCGATGTTCTCCGACCAGAATATCGAGCCGTCGGGACCCGATTCCAGCAGGCCGAAGAAGTCGTGTTCGATCGCCATGACCCTATGAAACCAGCCGGTGCCCCTGCCGCGGTAGGTCCGCGGTCCCAGGCGTGTCGGCCGCCGACGGGAGCGTCAGTCCAGCGCTCCGGCGACGAGCGACTGGACGAACACGTGCGGCGTGAAGCCGGTGAGATCGCCGATGCCCTCGCCCTGCCCGAGCAGCTTGACGGGGATGCCCGTCCGCTCCTGCACGGCCAGCACGAAACCGCCCTTCGCGGAGCCGTCGAGCTTCGAGATCACCAGGCCCGTGACACCCGCGTGCTCCAGGAACGCCTCGGCCTGCATGACCCCGTTCTGCCCGGTCGTCGCATCGAGCACGAGCAGCACCTCGCTGATCGGCGCCTGCTTCTCGATGACACGGCGGATCTTGGTGAGCTCGTCCATGAGCCCGCCCTTGGTGTGCAGCCGGCCGGCGGTGTCCACGAGCACGATCTCGGTCCCGGTGCGCTTGGCGAAGTCGATCGTCTGAAAGGCGACGGCCGCCGGATCCTGCCCCTCGCGATCGGGGCGCACGATCTGCGCGCCCCCGCGCTCGGCCCAGGTGGCCAGCTGGTCGACCGCCGCGGCACGGAACGTGTCGGCGGCGCCCACCACGACGGTGCGGTCGTAGCGGCGCAGGAAGTGAGCGAACTTCCCGATCGTCGTGGTCTTGCCGACGCCGTTGACACCCACGACGAGCACGACGGCGGGGCGCTCGGTCAGCTTGAGCGTCGTGTCGTAGACCGCGAAGCGCTCCTCGAGGGTCTCAGTGAGCATCCGCAGCAGGTCGCGCGGGTCGGTGGTGCGGTACCGCTCGACCTGCTCGCGCAGGTCGTCGACGATCCGCTCGGTGATGTCCGGGCCGAAGTCGGCCGTGATCAGCGCGGTCTCGAGGTCCTCCCACGTGGTCTCGTCGATCGTGGGCTTGACGAACATGCCGCGCAGCGCGCGACCCAGGGACCACTTCTCCGCCATGCCTCCAGCCTACGTCGCCGCTCGGTGCCTGCACCGCCGGCGGAGATCTGCGCGTCTGCGGTTCGGATCCGGTCCGGGCGACCGCGGGCATGCAGATCTCCGCTGCTCGTGCTGGGCGGCGGGGCGCGGGATCGCGGATCAGCGGCGCGTGGAGACCGTGACTGTGAACTTCGGGTTGCGGCCGGCCTGGCCGGTCGGGCCCACCACGCGCTCCAGCACGGGCCGGTAACCGAGGTGCGAGTTGAACACGCACCAGAGCTCGCCGCCGGGGCGGAGCACGCGCGCGGCGTCGGCGAACAGGCGGGGTGCGATCTCCGCCGTCACGGCGGCGCCGGAGTGGAAGGGCGGGTTCAGCAGGATCAGATCGGCCGATGCGTCCGGCTGAGCGGCGAGACCGTCGTCGCGCACGACCCGCACGCGGTCGCCCACGCCGTTGGCCGCTGCCGTCGCGCGCGCCGAGGAGACCGCCGCCGCGGACTGATCCGTCGCGATGACCGTCGTGCGGGGGCGCAGGCGCGCCAGGGCGGTCGCCAGCACGCCCGTGCCGCAGGCCAGGTCGATGGCGGTGCCGGCCTCGGGCATCGAGGGCAGGAACTCGAGCAGGAAGCGCGTGCCGATGTCGACGGAGGTGCCCGCGAACGCCGCGCCGTGCGCGCACACCGTGATGCCCAGCTCCGGGTGGTCACGACGCCGCGGCCACGGTTCGGCGGCACCGCGGATCGGTCTCGCGGCGTGCAGCACGCGCGACTTGCTCGCCGCCCTGCTCGCCCGCACGTCAGCGAAGTGCCTCGCCAGCACGTCGTTCATGGCGAGGGTCATGTGCTTGACCCGTCCCCCAGCGACCAGGCGCACGGCGTCGTCGGCATCGGCCGCGACGACCCCGGCGATCTCGTCGAGCGCGTCGAGGGATCGGGGCAGCTGGAGCACCACCGTGCCTGAGCCGACGACCAGCTCGCGGTCGAGCTCGTGCCAGGACACCGAGTCGAGCGGGATCCCGAGGTCCGCCGCGTTGGCGCGCAGCGCGTGCTCGCCGGTGACGGCGTCCTGGTGGAGCCGGATGCGCATCGACGGGACGGCGCGCAGCAGCGCGAGCGTCAGCGCCCCGTAGCGGTCGCCGATCACGACCGCCTCATCCGACGCCGTCTCGGCGGCCTCGGCGAGGATCAGGCGGTCGCTCGCGTCCGCGGCCACGAGGTCGTGCGCCTCGACGTCGGGCCGACGGCGCAGGAGCGGGGCGATCTCGTCGAACGCGGCGGCGGCGCCCCCGACCCCGCTCACGAGGCGGCGCGCTCCGAGATGCGTTGGCCCACGACCGCCGAGACGCCGTCCTGGCGCATCGAGACACCGTAGAGCGCGTCGGCGATCTCCATGGTGCGCTTCTGGTGGGTGATGACGATCAGCTGACTCGACGCGCGCAACTGCTCGAACACGCCCAGCAGGCGGCCGAGGTTCGCGTCGTCGAGCGCGGCCTCGACCTCGTCGAGGATGTAGAACGGGCTCGGTCGTGCCTTGAAGATCGCCGTCAGGAACGCCACCGCCGCGAGAGACCGCTCGCCTCCCGACAGCAGCGACAGCCGCTCGATCTTCTTCCCGACCGGGCGCACGGACACCTCGATCCCCGTGGTGAGCAGGTCGTCCGGATTCGTGAGCGCGATGCTCCCCGTGCCCCCGGGGAACAGGATCGGGAACACCTCGGCGAACGCGGCCCTGGTGTCCTCGAACGCGGCCTCGAAGATCGTCTGCATGCGCTCGTCCAGCTCGGCGATGATCGTCATCAGGTCCTTGCGGGTCTGGACGAGGTCGTCGAGCTGCTCCGTGAGGAACTTGTGCCGCTGTTCGAGGGCCGCGAACTCCTCCAGCGCGAGCGGGTTGACCCGTCCCAGCTGGGCGAGCTTGCGCTCGGCGTCGCGCAGCCTCCGCTCCTGCATGCGCCGGTCGTATGGGATCGTCGCGGGCATGTCGTTTGCGGCATCTGTCGAGGCCTCCGCGGCCTCCGCGCGTGCTGAGATGTCGGCGGGATCGCGTGGGACCGGCTGATCCGGACCATATTCCGAAACGATGATGTCTTCGGTCAACCCGAGTTCGCTCGAGACGCGCTCGAGCAGGCTCGTGAGGTGCAGCTTCTTCTCGTGGATCTGAAGCTCAAGGCCGTGGACGCTCTCGGTGAGGCCCGTGAGGCGCTCGCGGAGGGCGGCGTCGCGGCCGCGCAGTTCGCGCAGCTCGGCCGACACCGCGCTCCGGGCGCTCTCGGCCTCGGCGAGGGCAACGCGCGCCTGCGTCACGGAGCGGTCGACCGAGTCCAGCAGATGCGGCAGCTCGGCCACGACGCCCGCGGCGGTCTCCCGCTGCGCGCGGCGGATGACGGCGCGCCGCGCGGCCTGCGCCGCGGCCTGCCGCTCACGCTCGCGCTGGCGCTCGAGGCCCGCGGCCCGTGTTTCGGCGGCCCGCACCCGTTCCTTCAGCGTCTCGACCTCGAGGCGCGTGCGCATCTCCTCCTCGCGCGCGGACTCGAGCGCCGCCAGCAGCCCCTCACGGGCTGATGCGTCGAGGATCGGCCGGGGCTGCTCGAGTGCGCGCTCGAGCTCGGCGGTGGCCGCCTTCGCCTTCGCCTCGGCGTCGGCGACGGCCGCTTGCGCCTGCGACAGGCCCGTCTCCAGGCGTTCGCACTCGGCGACGGCGGCCTCGTGCCGGACGGTGGCCTTGTTCAGCCGCTCGGCGTGCTGCGCCAGGTGCGCATCGTGCTCCCGCAGCGCCTGCAGGGCCTCCTTCGCGACCCGCCGCGCGGTCTGCAGACGCTCGGTGGCCTCGGCCCGCTCGATCGCGAGCCCGTCGACGTGCACGCGCACCTCGTCCAGCCGGGCGGCCGCCGCATCCCGCTCCGCCTGAAGCTCCAGGCGCGACCGCTCCCCCGTGCCGGCGCGGAGGGTCTGGGCCGTGCAGACCTCGCCCGCGCGGGTCACCACCGTCAGCCGCGCGGCGACGTCCTCCGACACCGCGTCGAACGCGCGGCGCGCCGCAGCGAGGTCGTCGGCCACGGCCACCGCGTCGAGGACGCGCAGGATGCCGGCGGGCGCGCGCACCACGTCGGTCGCCCGGACGACGCCGGCCACGCCGGAGAGCCGTCCCTCGGGGACCCCGGCCGCGGTCGCCGCAGCAGACGGGGCCTCGGCGATCACGATGTCGACGACGCCGTACCGCGCCGCGTCCGAAGCCACGGCGAACGCGGCGTCGCGCGAGTCCACCAGCAGGCCCTCGGCGAGTGGGCCGAGCACGGCGGCGATGGCCGCCTCGAAGCCCGGGTCGACATGCACGGAGTCGCCCACGAGTCCGCGCACGCCCTCGCCGCCCTCGGCGGCCAGGGCCGCGGCGCCGTTGTGCACGTCCAACGCGCTCGAGAGCGCAGCCACCTTCGCCGTGAGGGCGTCCGCCTCGCGCTCGGCGCCACGATGCGCCTCCCGGATGCGGTCGAGATCGGCCTCGGCCTCCCCCGCCTCGCGCTGCGCGATCTCGTAGGCGGCCTGATGTTCGGCCGCGCTGCCCTCGGACGCGACGGCCGGGTCGATCCGTTCGAGTTCCTCCGCGGCCTCGACGCGGCGCTGATTGGCGGCGTCGAGCGCGTTCTGCTGCCGCAGCACGCCGCCGCGCACGGCGGCGAGCGCGGACTGCGCCGCCTCGGCCGAACCGCGCAGGGCCGTGATCCTCATGTCGTGCTCGGAGACGAGAGCGCTCTGCTCGGCGATGTCCGCGTCCAGCGCGTCGAGCTCGCCGCGGGCGCGCAGGACCGACCGCGAGGCCTCCTGAACGGCGTCCTGCGCCGCGCCCAGGCCGTCCGCGATCTCGCCGATCTCCGCGCGCGCCGCGTCGATGGACTCCTGGGTCACGGTCACCGCGACCGCGTCGGGATCCTCGTCCGCGCCCAGGAGCGCGAGCCGCTGATTGGCGAGCGTGTAGAGCCCGCGCAGGCGCTCCTGCACCTGCTCGAGGCCGAAAGCCACCCGCCGGGCCTCGTCGACGGCCTCCGCGTTGTGCTCCCGCTCGAGCTGGGCGATGCGCGCCCGCACGCCGTCCGCCTGCTCCTGCAGGACCAGCCGCTCGGTGTGCCGCTCCTGCTCGCTGCGCGCGTGGTCGGCGAGCGCCGCCCGCAGCTGCACGACCTCGTCCGCCAGCAGGCGCGCCTTCGCGTCGCGCACGATGGCCGCGATGGTCTGCGCTTCGCGCGCGATCTCGGCCTGCTTGCCGAGGGGCTTGAGCTGGCGCCGGATCTCACCGGCCAGATCGCTGAGGCGGGTGAGGTTCTGCTCCATCGCCTCGAGCTTGCGGAGCGTCTTCTCCTTGCGGCGTCGGTGCTTGAGGATGCCCGCGGCCTCCTCGATGAAGCCGCGCCGGTCCTCCGGCGTCGCCTGCAGCACGGCGTCCAGGCGCCCCTGTCCGACGATCACGTGCATCTCGCGGCCGAGACCCGAGTCGCTGAGCAGCTCCTGCACGTCGAGCAGCCGGCACGACTCCCCGTTGATCGCGTACTCGCTCGATCCGTTCCGGAACAGCGTCCGGCTGATCGTCACCTCGCTGTACTCGATCGGCAGCGCACCGTCGGAGTTGTCGATCGTGAGCTGCACCTCGGCGCGCCCGAGGGGACCGCGCGTCGCGGTTCCGGCGAAGATGACGTCCTCCATCTTGCCGCCGCGCAGCGTCTTCGCGCCCTGCTCCCCCATGACCCAGGCGAGGGCGTCCACGACGTTCGATTTGCCCGAGCCGTTGGGGCCGACGATCGCGGTCACGCCCGGTTCGAGCGCGAAGGTGGTCGGCTGAGCGAACGACTTGAAGCCCTTGAGCGTCACGCTCTTCAGGTGCATCCGCGTGCCTCCGATCCCTCCCGAAACGCAGGGTTTCACGCTACCGGACGGGTGCCGCGCGCCCGGGCGCGCCGGGCCGGCGTGCACGACAGTCTGAGAACGAGCTTGACGAAAGCTGAACGCCGCCGATAGTGTCGTCATCCGCGACCCGCAGCGAGGTTTGAGAGGAGGGCGCCATGATCACCACGACGGCTAACAATCGCGTGACACCGTTCACCGCAGTGGCGTCCGTCCGCACCTCCGCCCGTCGCAACGGGCGAGCGCGAGGCTGACGCCCGCTCCGCCCCTCGAGGCGACCGCGGCCGGCCACGACGCTCCACGCGCGAAGGCCCGCCCTCCGGCATTCGCCTGATCAGGCACGAGCTGCCCGATCCCCTCTCCCGCCGCCCTGTCCGGCGCCGGCGCTTCAGCGCCCCGGACGCGAGCGCTCCCACCTCCGCCCATTCCCGGGCGGTTCTCCCTCCCCGTTCGGGGACTCACCGAAGGAACACCACCATGTCCGACATCCGTCTGACCGCCGACCGCGACCGCGACCACCGCCCGTCCGAGAGCGCAGCGGTGCGCACGTCGCATCCGCCGCAACCGCCGTCGCCGCCACGGGACGCGCTGATGCACGTCTCTTTGCAGGACCGCGCGCCGCGGACGGCGCTCCACCACCGCATCGCGATGCGGATCGGCCTGGCCCTGCTGCTGTGGGGCACGCGCCCCCGGCACGTGGCCGCGGACCGCGACGAGCGCGACGCCCGCGCCGAGCGCGCACTGGACCAGTACCGCCGCGAGGCCGAGCTCGCGCGCTCCGTGCGCGAGGCGGCCGCCTCCCTCCAGCAGTACGGGCGATGAACGCCCCTCCCCCGCGCAGCGCGCGGACACGACAGGCGCGAGCCACAGGCGCGCACGAACGACGAGAAGGAAACGCCATGGACATCCGCATCGACCCGGTCCACGTGCCCGCACGGCTCGAGGACGCCGATGCCGAGGACTTCCTCGAGCTGGTGCGCCTCGGCAACGAGGCGTGGCGGCGCCAGTCCGGCACGGATCTGCACGACGACGACCCCCGCGACCTGCTGGCGCGGTGGCGCGACGCCGAGTACTACACGCACCTCGGTGTCGCGGCCCGCGCCAGCGGGGACCCGGACGGTCCCGTCCTGGGCGTCGGCACGCTCACGATCGAGAACACCATCCGGCGCTCCGCCGAGATCGAGGTCTGTCTTGCGGACCTCGACGAGCACGCCGCGCGGGAGGTCGGCGACGCGCTCACCGCCGACATCGAGCGGCGCGCCCTCGACCTGGGGCGCTCGGTGCTGCAGGGATACACGATCCACCAGGCGGTACCGGTCGAGGACCGGCTCGTGCCGCCGACGGGCGCCGGCTGGATCCCCGCCGCCGACGAGCCCACGCGCCGGATGCTGCGCAACGGGTACGCGCTGGGGCAGGTCGAGCGCATCAGCGTGTTCGACCTGCGCGGCTCGTTCGACGCGGTCGACCGGCTGCTGGCCGAGTCGCTGGCCCGCGCCGGAGCCGAGTACCGGCCGGTCTGGTGGGCCGGACGCACCCCCGACGAGTACGCCGCGGGCTACGCCGCCGCGATCGCCCGGATGAGCACCGACGTGCCGCTCGGGGCGCTGTCCACCGAGCAGGCGCACTGGGACGCGGCCCGCGTCCATCGCCGCGACGAGCAGCACGAGAAGGCGGGCGCCCTGATGGGCGTGACCCTGGTCATCCACGTGCCCACGGGCGAGGTGGCGGCGTTCAACGAGCTGTTCATCGGCGTCGACCGCACGCGCCCTACCGAGCAGTGGGGAACGCTCGTGATGCCGGAGCACCGGGGGCGTCGCCTCGGCGCGATCGTGAAGTGCGTCGGCCTGCAGCGCTGGCGGGAGGTCGCGCCGGAGTCGCCGTGCGTCAGCACGGGCAACGCCGAGGAGAACCGCTTCATGCTCGACGTGAACGAGGCCGTCGGATTCCTCCCGGCGTCGTACGCGGGAATGTGGGAGAAGCGCCTCGTGCGATCCGCGTCCCCTGCCTCCCGCTAGCGTGGATCCGTGAGGTACACGGTGATCGGCGGCGGCGTGGGCTGCGCCCGCTTCGTGAAAGGACTGCGCGAGCACGTGCGACGCACGGGCGGCCGGGACCGCATCGACGTGGTCGTCAACACCGCGGACGACTGGTGGGTGTCGGGGCTTCGCATCGCCCCGGACCACGACAGCCTGCTGTACGCGCTGGCGGGTGTCAACGACACCGAGCGCGGCTGGGGGCGATCAAACGAGACCGAGCGCGTGTCCGCCGAGCTGGCGGCCTGGGGCACGGCTCCCGACTGGTTCACGCTCGGCGATCTGGACCTCGGCACCCACATCGCGCGCACCGCGTGGCTGCGGGAGGGCCTGCCGCTGTCGGAGGTCTACCGGCGCCTCGGCACGCGCTGGGATCTCGGTGCCACGCTCCATCCCGCCACGGATGACGAGATCGACACGCACGTGCTGCGCGCGGACGGCGCACCGCTCCACTTCCAGGAGTGGTGGGTGCGCCACCGCGCGCAGATCCCGGCGACCGGATTCGTGCAGCGCGGGATCGAGCACGCCACCGTCTCGGCGGGCGCGCACGAGGCCATCGCCGACGCCGACGCCATTCTGATCGCCCCGTCCAACCCCGTCGTGTCGGTGGGGCCGGTGCTCTCGGTACCGGGGATGCGGGAGGCGCTCGCGGCGTCCGGCGCACCGATCGTCGGCGTCTCGGGGATCATCGCGGGCGCGGTCGTGCGAGGGATGGCGGACGCGTGCCTCGCCGCGATCGGCGTGGAGACATCCGCCGAGGCCGTCGCCCGGCACTACGGTGCGCGCGCCGACGGCGGCCTCCTAGACGGGTGGCTCGTGGACGAGTCGGATGCGGCGGCGGTCGCTCCGCTCGGGGCCGCGGGCATCACGACGCGCGCGGTCCCGCTGTGGATGCGCGACGAGGACTCGTCCGCGCGTCTCGCGGCCGACGCCCTCGCGCTCGCCGACGCCGTCCGCCGCTGACCCGTCGGCGTCGAACCCTCAACGGCTCAGCCGCTGGCAGCGCGGGCAGAAGTGGCTGCTGCGGTTCGCGAAGGCGACGCGCACGAGCGCACGTCCGCAGCGCGGACACGGCTGACCGTGTCGGCCGTAGGCGTTGAGGCTGCGCGAAGTAGCCCAGTTTCCGCCCGCGGGGCGCTCCGCTCCGCAGCGCGGATCACATCGACTCTGTAAGCGCCTTCAGCACTCGGGGCGCGAAGAAGCGCCGACCTTGCCCAGGCTGTTGAAACCGACTCAATATGCCCAGCTCTTCGAGTTGGTGGACCAGGCGATTCACGCGCTGATAGGAAAGGCCGAGGGCCGCCTGCGCCTTGTTGATCGAGAACGTCGGGTTCGCCACAGCGAAATCAACGATCGCATGCGCGGAGTCGGCGCGCAGCTTCGACTGGCGGATCTCATCCTTCAGCTCTGCCTGCACCGCGACCAGGGTGTTCATCTGGCGATGCGTCTGGTCAGCGGCTGCTTGCAGACCGCGTGCGAAGAAGGTGACGAACCCATCCCAATCGCCGTGAGTGCTCACCGCCAGAAGCCTGTCGTAGTACTCGGTACGGCGTTCCTCGAACCACGGCGAAACGGTGAGAGTGGGCTCCGAAAGCACGTTGTCGTGCAGCAGTTGCAGCACGATGAGGAACCTGCCGAGCCGACCGTTGCCGTCACGGAACGGGTGCAGAGTCTCGAACTGGTAGTGCGCCATCGCCGCGACCACGACAGGGTCGATTCGCCCGGAATGATCAGCTTCCATCCAGTCCACGAGGTCGCGAAGGTTAGCCTCCAGATCCAGCCCCGGAGGCGACGGAACGAACCGCGCGGAGTTCACGGGGAAGCCGCCGATGGGAGCGTCTGCCCTGCGGCCGATCACCACCTGCGTCTCACGCACGTGACCGGACTCCCTCTCCAGGGGTGTGCCCCGCATCAGCATCCCCTGCATCGCGCTGAGGAATGACACCGAGATCGGCCGACCCTGCGAGACATGCGTGAAGCCTGCGTTGGCCATGCGGACATAGTTCAGCACCTCGACGAGCTCAGGTGTTCGCGGACTGTCCTCGTCGGCGGTGAGCACCGATTCGAGGGGCGCGTACGTGCCTTCGAGTGCTGAGGTGCTCTGCGCCTCGCGCTGGAGAGCCGGGTGCCGCAGCAGCTGCGGGTTGGGGAGCTGGCGTGCAGTGTTGTCGAGCGCCGCCAGCGACGCACGTGCCTCAGCTACCGCCATGTAGGCCGTGGCTCCCAGGATGGGCGGTGCGACCGGAAGCGGTGCCGGAACGAACGCCTTGTGCGTCCACTCGCCCAGATACGCGTCATGACCCGAGATGGGAGTGAACCAACCCATCTCACCGTTTACGAACATCTCCAGGTCCACAATGAAACTCTATCGGCACTTGAGTTTCAAGTCGCTCGCAACCGTGAAACTAATCATGCAATTTTCGAGCAGAGGACGAACCCAGGACCCCGGCGCTCACCCGACGCGTTGGCAGCGCGGGCAGAAGTGGCTGCTGCGGTTCGCGAAGGCGACGCGCACGAGCACACGTCCGCAGCGCGGACAGGGCTGGCCGTGCCGACCGTAGGCGCTGAGGCTGTGCGCGAAGTAGCCGGCCTGGCCGTTCACGTTGACGTACTGTGCGTCGAAGCTCGTGCCGCCCTCCGCCAGCGCCTTCACCAACACGCTGCGCACCTCCGCCAGCAGCCGGTCGACCCTGCGGCGCGACAGCGCCCGGCCGGGCGTCTCGGGGTGCACGCGGGCCGCCCACAGCGCCTCGTCGGCGTAGATGTTCCCGATCCCGCTCACCACCGTCTGGTCGAGCAGCACGCGCTTGACCGCGGACGCGGTCGCGGACATCCGGCTCCGGAACCGCGTGTCGTCGAACGCGGGATCGAGCGGGTCGCGCGCGATGTGCGCCGCCTGCGCGGGCACGAGCGGCGCGTCGTCGCCGGAGCCGCCCGGCGCCGCATCCGGGGTATCGACGAGCGGATCGATGGCCAACGACCCGAACGTCCTCTGATCGGCGAAGACCACCGCGAGCTCACCGTGCTCCGGATGCTCGATCGCGAATCGCACGCGCTCGTGCCGCTCGGCGGGCGCATCCGGCGTGCGCAGGAGCATCTGCCCGCTCATCCCGAGGTGCACCATGATCGCCTCGGGCGACGACGGGGCACCGCCCAGCGACGCCGGGATGCCCGGCCTCTCGCTCTCGAGCGGCAGCCACAGGAACTTGCCACGGCGCGCCGTCGCCCGGATCCGCCGCCCCGTCAGCCGCGTCTCGAAGTCGGCCGGGGTACCCGCGTGTCGCGTCAGCGCGCGCGGATCGCGTGCGTCGACCGCGACGATGCGCGCGCCCGTGACCGCGGGTGCGAGCCCGGCGCGCACGACCTCGACCTCGGGGAGCTCGGGCACGCGTCAGGCGCTGACGCGCTGGTTCAGGAGACGCCAGGCGCTGAGCGCCGCGGCCATCTCCGCGGTCTTCTTGCTCGTGCCCTCGCCCGTCATCTCGAGCTCGCCCACCGTCACGGTCGCGACGAAGCGGCGATCGTGGTCCGGGCCGCTGGACTCGATGACATAGACGGGAGGCGTGAGCCCCTGACGAGCCGCGATCTCCTGCAGGCCGGTCTTCGGGTCCATCGCGACACCGTATCGCTCGGGGTCCTCGAGCAGGGGCTCGACGAGCCTGAGCACCATGGCCGTCGCAGTGTCGGGCCCCGCCGACAGGTACGTGGCGCCGATGACCGCCTCCATCGCGTCCGCGAGGATCGAGTCCTTGTCCCGGCCGCCCGTGCGCTCCTCGCCGCGCCCGAGGCGCAGGTGCTCCCCCAGGCCGATGCCGCGGGCGACCTCGGCCAGCGCCACGGTCGAGACCACGCTCGCCCGGCGCTTGGCCAGCGAGCCCTCGTCGAGCTCCGGGTGCCGCGTGAAGAGCATGCTGGTGACGGCGAGGCCCAGCACCGAGTCGCCCAGGAACTCCAGGCGCTCGTTGTGCGGGATCCCGCCGTTCTCGTATGCGAAGGAGCGGTGCGTCAGCGCCAAATCGAGAAGCTCGGCGTCGATGTCGACGCCGAGCTTCTCGGTGAGGCGCTGGGCACCGCGACTGTCTTGCGTCACGGTCGCCCGTCCAGCCCGCGGATCAGACGTCCGCGACCTTGCGGCCCTTGTACTCGAGGAACAGCTCCGTGCCCTGCGAGTCGGTGACGACCTTCGCGTGGTGCGGGCGGCTGTAGACGACCTTGCCGTTCTCGACCGTCTTGACGAGCGCGGGGGCCTCGGCCTTCCACTGCGCGCGGCGCGAACGGGTGTTGGAACGGGAGACCTTCCGCTTCGGGGGGTTACCTGCCATGGCTAACTCTCTTCTGTGCTCGGGGCGACGCGGTCTCGCGCCGATCCATCCTGGTCGGTGAACTCGTGGAGCGCGGCCCACCGAGGATCGATGGGCGCCTGCTGCTCTGCGCCGGCGCTCTCGGTCAGTCGCTCACCCGTGACCGGGTCGAGGCCGGGGCAATCCGGCTGACAGACCGGCTGAAACGGGAGCGCGAGTACCGTCGCGTCCCTGACCAGAGTTTCAAGATCCACGTGGTCGTCTTGAACCTCGAAGTCAGCTGTTTCCTGCCCAGGATACTCGAAAAGCTCCTGGAACTCGACTTCGACGGGCGCGGCGATCTCGCGCAGGCAGCGCCCGCACTCGCCCTCGTACCGCGTGTCGACCGTGCCGGAGACGAGGATACCCTCGTGCACCGACTCCAGCCGGACGTCCACCTCGAGCTCTCCGCCCGCCGGGACAGCGACGATCCCCTCGCCCCAGCGCTCGGGCGCGGGGATGCTCAGGGAGTGTTCGCGCATCTCGCCCGGCTTGCGCACGATGTCGCGCACGGGCAGCACGAAGGGGCCGGAAAGTCGAGATCTCACCCGTCGATTCTACTCGCGCGCCCCTGAACGAAGGCCGCGCGACCACTCGCGACAATCCGTCTCTGCGCTGACCATGCGTGCCTCACACGCATTGTCGGCGCGGAGACGGATTGTCGGCGCGGGGGCGGATTGTCGCGGGGTCAGAAGTCGTTCGTGCTGGCCTTGGCGAGGAAGCGGGCCACCGCGGGGGGCACGTAGGGCGAGACGTCGCCGCCGAGGCCCGCGACCTGGCGCACGAGGGAGCTCGACACGAGCGCGTGCGACGGCTCGGGCAGCAGGAACACCGTCTCGATGCCGGCGAGGTGGCGGTTGACCACGGCCATGGGCGTCTCGTACGCGACGTCCAGCTGCGACCGGATGCCCTTGACGAGGACGCCCGCGCCGACCTCCTGCGCGTAGTCGACCAGCAGCCCCACGCTCCACGAACCGACGATCACCTTCCCGGGCACGTCCCCCTCCTCGATCGACTGCTCGAGGAGCGCCAGCCGCTGCGCGATGGGCAGCATGGCGGCCTTGTCGGGATTGTGCACGACCAGCACGTGCAGCTCGTCGTACAGAGCCGCGGCGCGGCGGATGACGTCGAGGTGCCCGAAGGTGGGCGGATCGAAGGAGCCGGGAACGACGGCGATCCGGGGGTTCATAGGGGAAAGCCTATCGAGCGTCCGCGGGCGGCGAGGTTCACGTGTCACCCCGCGGAATCGTGCGTCACCCTGGGCCGCGCCCCCGCGAACCGCGTCAGCTGCGCGACAGGGCGGCGCGCTCCTCCTGCGTGACGCGGCGTTCGAGGGCTTCGGCGAGGCCGGGATGGCCGTCCAGGGTCGGGTCGCGCTCGAGGATCCGCTCGGCCTCGCCGCGCGCACGCGCGATGAGGTCCGCGTCCTTGACCACGCGCAGCAGCCTGAGCGAGGAGCGCACCCCCGACTGCGCGTCCCCGAGGACATCGCCCTCTCCCCGCAGCTCGAGATCGATCTCGGCGAGCTCGAAACCGTCGAGCGTCGCGGCGACCGCCTCGACGCGCGAGCGGGCCAGGCTGCCCTCCTCGGCTTCCGTGACGAGGAGGCACAGACCCGGTACGCCCCCGCGCCCGACGCGGCCCCGCAGCTGATGGAGCTGAGACACGCCGAAGCGGTCGGCGTCGAGAATGACCATCGTCGACGCGTTGGGGACGTCCACGCCCACCTCGATCACCGTCGTCGCGATGAGCACGTCGATGTCCCCGCGGGCGAAGTCCTGCATGATGCGGTCCTTCTCCTCGGCCGGCATCCGCCCGTGCAGCGTCGCGAGGCGGAGCCGGCCGACCCGCGGATGCCCGGACAGCAGCTCCGCGACCTGCACGACTCCCCAGGTCGGGCGGGCGGGCTGCCCTTCCACGGCCGCCGAGCCGGCCGAGCCGTCGTCGGCTCCGGGAGCGGCCGCCGCCTTCTCGGCGTCGATCGCCGAGCAGACCACGAAGACCTGGTGCCCCTTGTCGACCTCCTCCGCGACGCGGTCCCATACGCGCGCGAACCAGCCGGGCTTCTCGGCCACGGGGGCCACGAACGTCTGAATGCCGGCTCGGCCCGCGGGCAGCGTGCGGATCGTCGAGACGTCCAGGTCGCCGAAGACGGTCATCGCGACCGTACGCGGGATCGGGGTGGCCGTCAGCACGAGCGCGTGCGGGCTCGTCCCTTTCGCCCGCAGGGTCTCGCGCTGTTCGACGCCGAAGCGGTGCTGCTCGTCCACCACGACGAGCGCGAGGTCGGCGAACGTCGTGCCCTCGCTCAGCAGCGCGTGCGTCCCGACGACGATGAGCGCCTGGCCCGAGGCGACGCGCAGCGCCGCCTTCCGACGGTCGCCCGCGGACATCTGCCCGGTCAGGAGGGTCGGCATCAGCTCGGGGGCGAGCTGCGGCCCCAGCATCCGCGTCATCGAGCGCAGGTGCTGTGCGGCGAGCACCTCGGTGGGAGCGATGAGCGCCGCCTGACCGCCGGACTCCGCCACCTGCAGCATCGCCCTCAGCGCCACGAGGGTCTTACCGGACCCGACCTCGCCCTGCACGAGGCGGTTCATGGGCCACGCCGCCTCGAGATCCCCCGCGATCTGATTCCCGACCGCCACCTGGTCGGGCGTGCGCTCGAACGGGAGGGCCGCGTCGAACCGCTCGAGCAGCCCGCCGGGCCGCGCAGGACGCGCGCGCGCCGCCATCATGCGGACGAACTGCCGCTGCTGCGCGAGGGCGGTCTGCAGCACGAGCGCCTCGTGCATGCGCAGCGTGGCGCGCGCCGCGTCGATCTGCTCGCGCGTCTCCGGGCGGTGCACCCAGTTCAGCGCCTCGCGGGCGGTGAGCAGGCCGTCGCGGAACCGGAGGTCCTCGGGGACCGGGTCCGGGACATCCCCCAGACGGTCGAGCACGTCGCCGATCCACGCCTGCAGCGCCCACGTCGCGACCGTGGACGTCGCGGGGTAGATCGGGATCGGCGTGCGCACCATCTCGTCGGCCTGCGCGAGTGCCGTGCGGTCGTCCTCGAAGAGCTGATAGTCGGGGTGCGAGAACTGCAGTTTCCCCTTGTACGCCGCGACCTTCCCCGAGAACACGCCTCTCCGCCCCGGCAACAGCTCCTTCTCGCGCCATGCCTGGCCGAAGAAGGTCAGGACGAGCTCCCCCACCCCGTCGCCGATGATCACCTCGAGCAGCTGACCGCGGCGCTGGCGCATGGGACGGGACGACACCTGCTTCACCTCGGCGATGACGGTGGCGGTCTCGCCGACGGGGAGATGCAGGATGGGCGTCAGCTCCCCGCGCAGGGCGTACCGCCGGGGATAGTGCGCGAGCAGGTCCCCCACCGTGGCCATGCCGAAGGCGCGCGCGAGCGACTTCGCGGCCTTGTCGCCGAGCGCCGCGGCGAGCGGCGTGTCCAGCGTGAACGACATGCCCCGAGTCTAGGTCGGGCCTCCCCCGCGGACGGCGCCGCCCTCCCCAGGCCGCGACCGGGCCGCGACGCCGCCTCCGGACCGGGGTGGCCTAGCGTGGAGGGGTGACGAGGATCATCGCGGGGGCGGCCGGAGGCGTGCGGCTCGACGTGCCCCCGGCGGGCACCCGCCCCACGAGCGATCGCGTGCGGGAGTCGCTCTTCGGAGCGCTCGAGGCCGCGGGGGTCCTGGACGGGGCGCGCGTGCTCGACCTGTATGCGGGATCGGGCGCGCTGGGTCTCGAGTCGGCCAGCCGCGGTGCGGCGTCGGTCGACCTCGTCGAGCGCTCCCGCCCTGCCGCGACCGTCGCGCGACGCAACGTCGAGACCGTGCGCCGCTCAATCGGGGCCGGCGCGCCCGTCGTGCGCGTCCACCCCGTCGCCGTCGGCCCGTTCCTGCGGTCGGCGACGGGGCCGTTCGACATCGCGTTCCTCGACCCGCCCTACGACCTCCCGGACGCCGAGCTGACGGCGAACCTCGCGTCCCTCACACCCGTCCTGTCCGCGAGCGCGCTCGTGATCGTGGAACGGTCTTCCCGCTCGCCGGCGCCCGCCTGGGCGGCGGCGGGCCTCGCGCCGCTGCGAGACCGCGCCTACGGCGACACGGCCCTGTGGTGGGCTCAGCCGGCGACCGAGTCCCAGTCGCGATAGGGGTCCCATCCGCCGGGTCCGCCGTACGGCTTCCCGTCGATCCGCAGCGGCGCATCGCCGCGCTCGACGACGCGGCCGATCACGCGGAAGCCCGGCGGCAGCGCCTCACCCGCGAAGGTCGCCAGCAGGGCGTGGTCCTCGCCGCCCTCGATCGCCGCCCGCGGGTCGTCGCCGAGCGCGCTCGCGTCGAGCTCGAGCGTCACGTCCGAGGAGTCCGCGAGCCGGCGGGCGTCGAGCCCCAGGCCGTCCGAGACGTCCATCATCGCCGTGGCCCCGGCGACGGCCGCGACCGGACCGAGCCCGATCGGCGGCGCCGGTCGCAGCTGGGCCGCGAGCGCCTCGGGATCGCCGGCCTGCAGGCGCGTCGCGTCGACCGGCACCGGTGTGCCCGCGGGGTCGCGGAAGCGGTCGAACAGCACGGCGAGGCCCCGGCCGGCGAGGCCCAGCTCTCCCGCCACGGCGAGCACGTCCCCCGGGGTCGCCCCGGAGCGCAGCACGGGGGGACGCCCCTCGGTGTCGCCCAGCGCGGTGACGGCGAGCGTCAGGGTGGGCGACACGGTGAGATCGCCGCCGACGACCGCGCACCCCGGAGCCAGGGCGGCGCAGGCCTCGCGCAGACCGTCCGCGATGCTCTCCACGAAGGAGATGCGCGTGTCGTCGGGCATGGCGAGCGCCACCAGCAGGCCCGTCGGGCGGGCGCCCATCGCCGCGATGTCGGCGAGGTTCACGGCGGCCGCCTTCCAGCCCAGGTCGTAGCCGCTCGACCAGGCGAGGCGGAAGTCCGGCCCGTGCACGAGCGTGTCGGTCGTCGCCACCACGGACCCGGAAGGGGCTGCCACGACCGCGGCGTCGTCGCCGGGCCCGACGTGCGCAGCCGCGGCGCGGCCCGTCCGCGCGGCGATCCGCCGCAGGATCTCGCCCTCGCTCAGCTGGCCGACCGTCGGATCCTCCGCTGCACCACGAGCCGCTCGCATCCCCCCAGCGTACGGGCGCCGCGGCGCGCGGACGGAACGGTCAGGCGGCGCGAACTACGCTGGGAGGGTGATCCGTCGTCTCGTCGCCGCGGCCGCCGCGGCCGTCCTGCTGGGCCTGACCGGATGCGCCGCGACCGTGTCGCTCCCCGCCGCGGACGACGCCAACGACCCGCTGTGCGCCGAGGTGAGCGTGCGCCTGCCCAGCAATCTCGGCGGTCTCGATCGGCGCTGGACGGACGCCCAGGCCGCCGGAGCGTGGGGCGCCGCGACCGACGTCCTGCCGGCCACGGTCATGCTTCGGTGCGGCGTGACCCCGCCCGGACCCACGACCCTCCAGTGCGTGACGTTCGAGGGCGTGGACTGGATCGTCGACGCCTCCGACCTGCCGATGCAGCGCATCACGACCTACGGCCGCACCCCGGCGACGCAGCTCTACGTGGACACGAGCGTCATCAGCCCGTCGTCCGTGCTCCCCGCGATCAGCCGCATCGTCTCGGCCCTGCCCGCCGAGACACACTGCGTCGACCCGGACGAGGCGACGATCGTCCCGGAGGCCGACGAAGGCTGAGCGGGCGACGCTCAGGCCCGGGCGAGGCCCAGCTCGATGAGCTCGGCGATCAGCTCGGCGTACGTCATGCCGCTCGCGATCCAACACTTGGGGTACATCGAGATGGGCGTGAACCCGGGCATCGTGTTGAGCTCGTTGACGACGATGCCCCCGTCGGGCGTGAGGAACACGTCGACCCGGGCGAGGCCACGGCCGTCGACGGCCTCGAACGCGCGGCGTCCGATCTCCCGGATGGTCTCGATCTCGTCATCGGCGAGGTCGGCCGGGCACACCACGTCCGCCCCGTCGCCGCCGAGGTACTTGCCCTCGAAGTCGTAGAACTCCCGCGTGGTCAGCACGATCTCGCCCGGCAGGGATGCTCGGGGCCGGCCGCCGTCGCGACCCTCGAGGATCGCGACCTCGATCTCCCGGCCGACGATCGCCGCCTCGATGAGCACCTTGTCGTCCTCGGCCAGCGCGGTCGCCATGGCCGCGTCGAGCTCGCCCGCGTCGCGCGCCTTCGACACGCCCACGCTCGAACCGGCGCGCGCGGGCTTGACGAAGACGGGATAGCCGAGCGCCGCCGCCTCGGCGCGCACGTCCTCCGGCGACGAGTCCCAGCGGGTGCGCCGGACGGTCGCCCACGGCGCCACCGGCAGCCCCTCGGCCTGCAGCGCCACCTTCATGAAGTGCTTGTCCATGCACAGAGCCGAATCCAGGATGCCGCCGCCGGCATACGGGAGTTCGAGGATGTCGAGGAAGCCCTGGATCGTGCCGTCCTCGCCGTGCAGCCCGTGCAGGATGGGCAGCACGACGTCGACCTCGCCGAGGGACTCGATCGAGCCGTCCGGCCGGCGCACACGCAGCTCGCGGTCACCGTCGGGCACGGGCCAGAGGATGCGGGTGCCGTTGTCCGTCACCTCGGGGAGCCGGGCCGCATCGAGGGCGAAACGCGCCGGGTCGTCCTCCTCGAGCACGAACGCGCCCGCGCGGGTGACCCCGACCGGGATCACCCGGAACCGGTCACGGTCGATCGCCCCGAGCACCCCGCCCGCCGTCGCGGAGGAGATCGAGTGCTCGCTCGAGCGCCCTCCGAAGAGCACCGCCACGGTCGTCCTGGCCATTCTGCGTCCCTTCGCCCTGCGGCGTGTCGTCGTCTGTCGTCAGGTGCGGCGCGATGTCGCGGGGCTTCAGCGTGCCGTCGAGCACCATCTTCACCTGCTGGACGATCGGCATCTCGACTCCCGCGTCGCGGGCCAGCTGCAGGATCGGCGCCACCGAGGCGAGCCCCTCGGCCGTCTGCTCCATCTGCCGCACGACGTCCTGGAACGTGTATCCCTGGCCGAGCAGCCTTCCCGCCGTGTTGTTGCGGCTGAGCGGCGACTGGCACGTCGCGATCAGGTCGCCGAGGCCCGCGAGGCCCTGCAGCGTGCCCGGCTGTGCCCCGTACGCGACCGCGAAGTCCGTCATCTCCACGAGGCCGCGCGTGATGATCGATGCCTTGGTGTTCTCGCCGTAGCCCACGCCGTCCACGATGCCGATCGCCACCGCGATGAGGTTCTTCAGGACGCCGCCGAACTCGGTGCCGATCACATCGGTGTTGACGAAGCTGCGGAAGTAGCGGTTGCGGGCCCGGCGCGCGACGTCCTCGGCGGTCTCCTGGCTGCTCGAGGAGATGACCGCGGCGGTCGGTTGCTCGCGCGCGATCTCGAGCGCCAGGTTGGGGCCGCTCGCGACCGCGACGCGCGCCGGATCGCAGCGAAGCTCCTGCTCGATCACCTGGCTCATCCGCAGGCCGGACTTCTTCTCGACGCCCTTCATCAGGCTCACGAGCGGCGCGGCCTCGTCGCGCAGGAGCGGTCGCAGGGACCGCAGCGTCTCGCGGGCGGACTGGCTCGGGACCGACAGGTACACCTGGGTGGCCCCGTCGACCGCGCGGCGCAGATCGGCGGTGGCGCGCATCGAGCGCGGCAGGTTGATGCCGGGCAGATACCGCGAGTTGCGCTTGGCCTCGTCGATCTCCTGCGCGAGCTCGGCGCGGCGTGCCCACATGGTCACGTGGGCGCCGCCGTCGGCGAGGATCTTGCCGAACGTCGTGCCCCAGCTCCCCGCCCCGATCACGACCACCTTGGGGGCGTCGGCGCGACGACTCACAGGCGGCCCGTCTCCGACTGCCCGTGGGACGAGGGATCCCAGCGCTGCTCCGGCGCCTTCTCGCCGCGCAGATCCTCGAGCAGGGCCGTGATGGCGGCCATGAGCCGGGCCGTCCCCTCGGCGATCGCCGCGGGCTCGGTGGCACGCCCGCGCAGGTCGGACAGGTCGATCGGATCGCCGAGCACCATCCGCACCCGCTTGCGCGGCGGCCACAGGCTCAGCCCGCGCGCGTAGCGACCCATGATGTTCTGCACGCCCCAGTGCGCCACGGGGATGAGCGGGAGGTCGCCCGCGAGCGCGAGACGCACGGCGCCCGACTTGCCGCGCATGGGCCACAGGTCGGGGTCGCGGGTGAGCGTCCCCTCGGGATACACGATGACGCCGCGCCCGCTCTCCACGAGCGCGGTCGACTGCGCGATGGTCTGCGCGGCCGCGTCACGCGACGACGCCCGCGCGACGGGCACCATGCCGGTCGCGCGCAGCGCGGCGCCCAGGACCGGCACACGGAACAGGCTCTCCTTCGCCATGAACCGCGGCGCGCGGCCCAGCCGCCAGACCGCGACCGCGACGATCAGCGGATCCAGCTCGCTGACGTGGTTCGGCGAGAGCACGAAGGCGCCCGACGCGGGCAGCTTCTCCCGCCCGCGGATCTCCAGCTTGGCCAGCAGCCCGACGAACGGGATCACGATCGTGAGCGGCCAGAACCAGCTGGGCCGCGACTTCTCCGGAGACCGCACTTCGACTCGCTCCGCTCGCTCAGCACCACGCACCACGGCTCGCTCAGCCGACGACGTCGAAGTCGGCGCCGAGGGCCGTGAGCTTGTCGAAGAACTTCTCGTACCCGCGGCTGATGATCCCGACGCCGGACACTCGCGAAGTGCCCTCGGCGGCGAGCGCCGCGATCACGTGGCTGTAGCCACCGCGCAGGTCCGGCACCACGATGTCGGCGCCGTGCAGCGGAGTCGGGCCGTTGATCACGGCAGCCTGCTCGAGCTCACGCCGCGCCACGCGACGGTACGCACCGTCGAGCCCGCGCGGATG
The DNA here is from genome assembly GCF_014643695.1 of Microbacterium album. Lineage (GTDB taxonomy): Bacteria > Actinomycetota > Actinomycetes > Actinomycetales > Microbacteriaceae > Microbacterium > Microbacterium album. The sequence continues at coordinate 176,794 of NZ_BMJY01000003.1, forward strand.
CACCGTGATGTCCGCGCCCATCTGCACGAGCGCCTGGGTGAAGCCGAACCGGTTCTCGTACACGGTCTCGTGCACGATCGACTGGCCGTTCGCCTGCGTCAGCGCGACGATCAGCGGCTGCTGCCAGTCCGTCATGAAGCCGGGGTGCACGTCCGTCTCGACGATGACCGGCTTCAGGGGCGTCTCGCCGCGGCGGAAGCGGATGCCCTCGTCCGTGATCCGGAAGTCGCCGCCGACCTTGCGGTACACGTTCAGGAACGTCAGCATCTCGTACTGGCGCGCGCCCTTGACGAAGATGTCTCCGTCGGTCGCGAGCGCGGCGCACGCCCAGGACGCGGCCTCGTTGCGGTCGAACAGCGAGCGGTGGTCGTAGCCGTGGAGCTCCTCCACGCCCTCGATGTAGATCACCCGGTTCGGCTCATACGAGATGATGGCGCCCATCTTCTGCAGCACGCCGATGAGGTCCATGATCTCCGGCTCGATCGCCGCACCGCGCAGCTCCGTGACGCCCTTCGCGCGCACGGCCGTGAGGAGCACCTGCTCGGTCGCGCCCACGCTGGGGTACGGCAGCTCGATGTTCGCGCCGTGCAGTCCGTCGGGAGCCGAGAGGCGGATGCCGTTGGGCTGCTTGTCGACGATGGCCCCGAACCGCCGCAGCGCGTCCAGGTGGAAATTGATCGGGCGATCGCCGATGCGGCATCCGCCCAGGTCGGGGATGAAGGCCTGACCGAGCAGGTGAAGCAGCGGGCCGCAGAACAGGATCGGGATGCGCGACGAGCCGGCGTGCGCGTCGATCTCCTCGAAGCCCGCCGACTTCGCGGCCGCGGGGTCGAGCACGAGCGAGCCCGGCTCGTCCCCCGCCGTGACGGTGACCCCGTGCACTTCGAGCAGCGAGCGGACCACCTCGACGTCGCGGATGTCCGGGACGTCGCGGAGCGTGCTGGGGGTCTCGCCGAGCAGCGAGGCGACCATCGCCTTCGTCGCGAGGTTCTTCGCCCCGCGCACGTCGACCTGGCCCGTCAGCGGACGACCTCCGCGGATCTCGATCACGTCGCCCGTCGCGCGTGACGAGGCCCCGGGGGTATGCGCGTCGCCGAGGAGTGTCATGGGTGATGCCTCACTAGGGTGTCTCGCGGCGGTCGGCCGCATGCGATGCGAGGCATTGGCGGGGCCTCGGCTCAGGACTCAGGGCTCGGCCTCACGGAACGGGTGTCGTCCGTGGCCGCCACGCCTCCCGGCGGGCCTCGAACTGCGCGATCTTTTCCTCGTTGCGCAGGGTGAGCCCGATGTCGTCAAGCCCTTCGAGGAGCCGCCACCTAGTGTAATCGTCGATCTCGAACCCGGCCGTGAAGTCCCCCAGAGTCGCGGTGCGCGTCGTCAGGTCGACCGTCATCTCCACGCCCGGCTGGGCGTCCATCGCCGCCCAGAACCGCTCGAGGTCCTCCTCGGAGATGACCCCCGTCAGCAGTCCCTGCTTGCCGGAGTTGCCGCGGAAGATGTCCGCGAACCGCGGGCTCAGCACCACCTTGAAGCCATAGTCGCGCAGCGCCCACACCGCGTGCTCGCGGCTGGATCCCGTGCCGAAGTCCGGGCCGGCGAGGAGGATCGACGCGTCCCGGTACGGCTCCTGGTTCAGCATGAATCCGGGGTCCTGGCGCCAGCCCGCGAAGAGCGCGTCGTCGAAGCCGGTCTTGGTGACCCGCTTGAGGTAGACGGCGGGGATGATCTGGTCGGTGTCGACGTTGGACCGCTTGAGCGGCGCGGCGACGCCGGTGTGGGTCGTGAACTTCTCCATGTCAGGCCTCCACGCCGGTCGACGCGAACTCGGTGGGTGCGTCCGCGAGGTCGGCAGGGCTGGCCAGCGTGCCCCGGATCGCGGTGGCCGCCGCCACGAGCGGCGACACCAGGTGCGTGCGGCCCCCCTTGCCCTGGCGACCCTCAAAGTTGCGGTTGCTCGTCGAGGCGCACCGCTCCCCCGGCGCGAGCTGATCCGGGTTCATGCCGAGGCACATGGAGCATCCGGCGAAGCGCCATTCGGCGCCGAAGTCGGTGACGATCTTGTCGATACCCTCGGCCTCCGCCTCCAGGCGCACACGCGCGGATCCCGGCACGACCATCACGCGCACCCCGTCGGCCTTCTTGCGCCCCTTGATGATCGACGCGAACGCACGCAGATCCTCGATCCGGCTGTTGGTGCACGACCCCATGAACACGGCGTCGACCGGGATCTCCTTCATCGGCGTGCCCGGCTTCAGATCCATGTACTCGAGCGCACGCTCTGCGGCGGCGCGCTCGTTGGGGTCCTCGAAGTCCGACGGCGAGGGCACGGCGTCGCTCAGCGAGACACCCTGGCCGGGATTGGTCCCCCACGTCACGAACGGCTCGAGCTCGTCCGCGTCGATGAACACCTCGGCGTCGAACGCGGCGCCCTCGTCGGTCGGGAGGGTGCGCCAGTAGGCCACGGCGTCGTCCCAGTCCTGGCCCTTCGGGGCGTGCGGGCGACCCCGGAGGTACTCGAAGGTCGTCTCGTCGGGGGCGACCATGCCGGCGCGGGCGCCCGCCTCGATCGACATGTTGCAGATCGTCATGCGCCCCTCCATCGAGAGGGAGCGGATGGCGCTGCCGCGGTACTCGAGCACGTACCCCTGGCCGCCGCCCGTGCCGATCCGGGCGATCACGGCCAGGATGATGTCCTTCGCGGTCACGCCCGGCTTCAGCTGCCCCTCGACCGTGATCGCCATGGTCTTGAAAGGCTTCAGCGGCAGCGTCTGCGTCGCCAGCACGTGCTCGACCTCGCTCGTGCCGATCCCGAACGCCATGGCGCCGAAGGCGCCGTGGGTGGAGGTGTGGCTGTCGCCGCACACGACCGTGATACCCGGCATCGTCAGCCCGAGCTGCGGGCCGACGACGTGGACGATGCCCTGTTCCTTGTCGCCCAGGGAATGCAGGCGGACGCCGAACTCCTCGGCGTTGCGGCGGAGCGTCTCGATCTGGATCCGGCTCGTGGGATCCGCGATCGGCTTGTCGATGTCCAGCGTCGGGGTGTTGTGGTCCTCGGTGGCGATCGTCAGGTCGAGGCGCCGGACCGGGCGCCCCTCGGCGCGCAGCCCGTCGAAGGCCTGAGGGCTGGTCACCTCGTGCACCAGGTGCAGGTCGATGTAGATGAGGTCGGGCTGTCCGTCCTCGCCTTTGACGACGAGGTGGTCCTCCCACACCTTCTCTGCGAGAGTGCGGGGACGGTCCGGGATGCGGACGACATCACTCGTGGGGTTGCTCATGCGAAAACCGGTCTCCTTCGTGGCGGATGCAGGCCTGCGAGGACTCCGCGACGAGGTCGGCCTAGATCAGGGACTCGCCGCGGCCGCGAAGGAGAAGTCGAACGCACCGCACCCGGTCAGCTTAACACCCTGCCCGCACAAAGGGCGCGTGGCGCCCAGAGTGCCCAGCGGACGGCGGCGCGCAGGCCTGCCGCCTGGGCATTTCTCCGCGCCGTGTACCGCGGGCTCGCGTGTCAGCGGACCTGCCGTTCATCGCCCGCGCCGACGGAGTCGACGACCTTCGGCGCATCCGTCGTCTCCACCGCGGCACGCTTCTCGCGTGCCGCCGAGATGAGGCTGGCGATCGTGGCGACCGCCATGGAGGCGACGATCACGCCCAGCGACACCCAGTTGCCGATCTCCGGCGCCCAGTCGATGTGCCGGCCGTCGTTGATGAACGGCAGCTCGTTGACGTGCATCGCGTGCAGGAACAGCTTCACGCCGATGAAGGCCAGGATGAAGGCGACGCCGTAGTGCAGGTACTTGAGGCGCTCGAGCAGGCCGCCGAGCAGGAAGTACAGCTGGCGCAGGCCCATGAGCGCGAACAGGTTCGCCGTGAAGACGATGAACGGGCTCTGCGTCAGGCCGTAGATCGCCGGGATCGAGTCGATCGCGAACATCAGATCCGTCACGCCGATCGCCACGAACACCAGCAGCATCGGCGTGAAGAACTTCTTGCCGTCGACGACGGTGCGGATCTTGGCCCCGTCGTAGTGGTCGGTGATGTCGATGAAACGCCTCAGCACGCGCACCACGAAGTTCTCGCGCTTCTCGTCGTCGTGGGCCTTCTCGGGCATCGCCTGACGCACCGCGGTGTAGACCAGGAAGGCACCGAAGATGTAGAAGATCCACGAGAAGTTCTCGATCAGCGCGGCGCCCAGCAGGATGAACGCCCCGCGCAGGACCAGCGCGATGATGATGCCCACCATCAGCACCTCCTGCTGGTACTTCCGGGGCACCGCGAACTGCCCCATGATCAGCACGAAGACGAAGAGGTTGTCGATCGAGAGGCTGTACTCGGTCATCCAGCCGAGGAGGAACTCCTGCGCCGGCGTGGCCCCCGCGACCATCCACATCACGAGCGCGAAGATGAGCGCGAGCGTGACGTAGAAGGCGACCCAGAGCGAGGCCTCCTTGGTGGAGGGGATGTGCGGGCGCTTGAGGATGATAAGCAGGTCGAGGATCAGGATCGTCGACAGGACGACCAGCGATCCGACTTCGAACCACAGGGGAAGGGCAAGGTCCACCGCGGGGCCTTTCTCATGGAGGGAACGTCGAAGCGTCGAAAGTCTCTCCCCCGCGCGACCGCGGTGCGCGCCCGGGGTCCCACCGTCGAGATCCGTGATGACGAGCGCGCGCTGACGGGATACTCCCTCTCGCGGCTTCAGGATACCGGCCTCGGCCCCGCGCGCGGGCCGCGCGCGGGGACCCGGCGGGAGACGAGATGCCGCTCAGTGAGACGATCCGCGCCGTCGCGACATTCCTCGAGTGAGAGACAATGAGGCGGCCCGACCGGGGCCGCGGATGGAATGGCGGACGGATGACGGACAGCACGAGCGACGCCGAGCTCGTCGCCCGCGCGGCGGCGGGGAGCGAGCACGCGTTCCGGACGCTCTATCGTCGGCACGCGCGGCCGGTGTACTGGATCGCGCACGGGCTGCTGCGCTCCGCGCCCGACGCGGAGGACGTCACCCAGGAGACGTTCGTCGTGGCGTGGCGCAAGCTGGCCGGGCTGGAGCTCGCCGGCGAGTCGCTGCTGCCGTGGCTGGCGACGATCTGCCGCTTCCAGGCCGCGAACCGCCTGCGATCGCTGCGGCGCGCGGCCGCCGAGCAACTGGATGATCGTGCACCCGACACGGTCGACGTGGAGCAGCAGGTGGCCGACGCCGACCTGGTCGAACGCATCCTGCGAGAGGTGAAGGGGCTGAGCGCGCTGGATCAGCGCATCTTCCGCCTGTGCGTCTCCGAGGGCTACGCGTACCGGACGGCGGCCGAAGAGCTCGGCGTCGCACACGGGGTCGTCCGCAACCGTCTCTCCCGCATTCGCACCCGGCTGCGGACCGTCGTGAGGGAGGAAGCCCAGTGAGCGCGAACGACAAGCCCGCCGATGCGGCGCCCGAGGCGCTGCCCGATGTCTCCGAGGAGACTCTCGAGCGCATGGAGGCGCGCGTCTTCGACGCGATCGCCGATCACCGCGCCTCCCAGCACGCCCGGGGGCGGCGGAGGCGCCGCCTCTGGCAGGGCGGCGCCGTCGCCGCCGCGATCGTGGCGGTGGCGGCCGTCATCTCGCCGGCCGTGATGCAGGGCATCTCGGGGTCCGGATCCGGCGGCGCGACGATCGGAGTGACCTCGGAGGCGGGACCGGGCATGCCGGAGATCGTCCAGGTCCCGGCGGAGCCCGACCCGCTGTCCGGCGGGGACGTCGGCGACGGCGGGTCCGGTGCGGTCCGCGAAGACGCCGCCGTCTCCCCCGGCACGTCCTCGCCGTTGCGCGCGGAGACGGCGCGCGAGGTGGCCCGCACGGCGACGGCCGTGGTCGTCGTCGACGATGTCGAGCACGCCGCCGACGCCGTGGCCGGTCTCGCGGCCGAGCACGGGGGCTGGGTCGAGCAGCTGTCGGTGGGCGGCGACCGCCGGCTGGTCTCGCCGCACGGCGAGTACATGCCCATTCCCGTTCCCGACGACGGCGGGTACGTCAGCATCCGCGTCCCGGCGGAGTCGCTCGAGGCCGCCATGGCCGCGCTGGACGACCTGGGCGAGGTCTCCAGCAGCCGCGTGCACACGGAGGACGTCACGACCCAGGCTCTCGACCTGCGGGCGCGCGTCGACGCGGCACGGGCCTTCGTGGAACGGCTGCAGGCCCTGCTCGCGGAGGCCGCGAGCGTGTCGGACCTCGTCGAGGTCGAGACGGCACTGGCGCAGCGCCAGTCGGAGCTGGAGTCGCTCGAGCAGCAGCTGGAGCACCTCGACGGGCGCGTGACGATGTCGGCCCTCGCCGTCTCCCTGGTGACGGACGCCCCGCCCGTCGAGCCGGATCCCACGGGCTTCGCGGACGGGCTCCGCGCCGGTTGGAACGGTCTGCTGGCGACCGTGAACGGCATCGTGGTGGCGCTCGGCTTCCTCCTCCCCTGGGTCGCCGTGCTCGGGTTCACCGGCGCCGTCGTCTGGGCCGTCGCACGGCTCGTGCGCCGTGCCAGGAGGGCCAGGGACGGGTAGGCTGATCCGATCCGATCCGGCACATCCGAGGAGGACACCGTGGCGTCATCCCGACCGTATGCCTCGAGGCCGTGGCTGTCCGCATACCCGCCCGGCGTCCCGGCGGAGATCGGCCCGGTGACCCAGACGCTTCCGGACATGCTCGATGCGAGCGTGGCGAAGCACCGCTCGCTGCCGGCGCTGGAGTTCTTCGGCCAGGTCACGACCTACCGGCAGCTCGCGCGCGAGGTCGACCTGGCCGCCGAGGGCCTGAGGCGCCGAGGAGTCCGCAAGGGCGACCGCGTCGCGATCGTGCTGCCGAACTGCCCACAGCACGTCGCCGCGTTCTACGCCGTGCTGCGGCTCGGGGCGATCGTGGTGGAGCACAACCCGCTGTACACGGCGCGGGAGCTTCGCCATCAGTTCGAGGATCATGGCGCCCGGCACGCGATCGTGTGGGACAAGACGTACGACACGATCGCGGGCTTTCCGGCGGACGTGCGACCGGACGTCATCGTGAGCGTCGACGTGACGGCGGCGCTGCCGCTCGGGAAGCGGCTGGCACTGCGGCTGCCGGTCCCCAAGGCCCGCGCATCGCGCGCTCGGCTCACCGGCAGGCCTTCCGCCCGGCGCGTGCTGACCTGGGCGACGCTCACGGGCGGTCGCCGCCTGCCGCGACGCACGCCGCGGCCGGAGCTGGACGACATCGCGCTGCTGCAGTACACCAGCGGCACGACCGGCACCCCGAAGGGCGCCGTGCTGACGCACCGCAACCTGCGCGCCAACGCGATGCAGGGCGAGGCCTGGGTCCCGGGCCTGCGCGAGGGCGCGGAGACGTTCTACGGCGTGCTGCCGCTCTTCCACGCGTACGGCATGACGCTGTGCCTGACGTTCGCCCTCAGCATCGGCGCTCGGCTCGTGCTCTTCCCGGCCTTCGATGTGGGGCTCGTGGCCGACGCCGCGCGCAAGAGCCCGCCGACCTTCCTGCCGGCCGTGCCGCCCATCTACGACCAGCTCGCGCGCGCGTCGACCCGTGGCCAGATCGACCTGTCCACGGTGCGCTTCGCGATCTCGGGGGCCATGAGCCTTCCCGTCGCGACCGTCGAGCGATGGGAGGAGGCGGCAGGAGGCCTGCTGGTCGAGGGCTACGGGATGACGGAGACCTCGCCCGTCGCCCTCGGCAACCCCATGGGGCCCTCGCGGCGGCCCGGCACCGTGGGCGTGCCGTTCCCCAGCACCGACATCCGGATCGTCGACCTCGACGACCCCGCGAAAGACCTGCCTCCCGGCGAACCGGGGGAGCTGCTGGTGCGGGGACCCCAGGTGTTCCAGGGCTACTGGCGGCGGCCCGACGAGACGGCCGCCGCGCTGCTCGACGGCGGCTGGCTGCGCACGGGCGACGTCGCGACCGTCTCCGCAGACGGCTTCGTGACGATCGTCGACAGGCTCAAGGAACTGATCATCACGGGCGGGTTCAACGTCTCGCCGACCGAGGTGGAGCAGACGCTGGAGTCGCACCCCGATGTGAGCGCGGCGAGCGTCGTGGGGGTGCCGCGCGGCGACGGGGGCGAGAGCGTCGCCGCCGCCGTCGTGCTGCGCGCGGGCTCCGGCATCGACGTCGAGGCCCTGCGGGACTTCTGCCGCACCCACCTGACCGCCTACAAGGTGCCGCGGCGCATCGTCGTCGTGGACGACCTGCCGCGCTCACTCATCGGGAAGGTACTGCGCCGAGAGGTTCGCGCCCGGATCCTCGAGGACCGCTGAGCCGGACGACGGCACCCCCGCGCCACCCTCGGTAGAGTCGGGTGCCATGGTGATGCCCCCGGCACCGGCGCGCCCCCGGCGCCGCGGAGACGGACGACGAGCGCACCCCGCGCGACGCGGCCTCGGAGTCGTCCTCGTCCTCGCGCTGACGTCGCTGCTGGTCGCGGTACCGGGGCTGCTCGCGGGGCTTGCGAGCGCCTCGACACGCCTCGCCGCGGCCCAGCCGCCCGGGGTGGGGACCGTCGTCCTGGCACCCGGTGAGTCCAAGGCCGCCCAGGCCGCTGCCGCGGCCGCTGCGGGCAGCGCGGCACGCGCGGCGGCGGAGCACCTCGCGGCGCAACCGTCGGCGTACTGGCTCACCCCCGAGCGGGACCCGGCGTCCCGAGTCGAGGCCCGCGTGCGGGGCCTGATCGCCCAGGCCCGGGAGCACGAGGCTGCGCTGGCCCTCGTCGTCTACGGCCTACCCCAGCGCGACTGCGGCCAGTACTCGGCGGGCGGGCTGGACGAGTCGGAGTACGACGAATGGACGGCCCTCATCGGCTCGACCCTGGCGGCGGCCGGCGACGTGCAGAAGATCGTCGTGCTCGAACCGGACAGCCTGGCCCTCGCGCCCGAGTGCGCGTCGATCCCCGCACGCGCGGCGCAGCTGCGGCGCGCGGTCGAGCGACTGGAGGGCCGCAACACGTGGATCTACCTCGACGGCGGGCATTCGAACTGGCTGCCCGTCGAGCGGATGGCGTCGCTCATCGATCGGGTGGGCGTCCGTGAGCGCGTGCGCGGCTTCGCGACGAACGTCTCCAACTACCAGACCACATACGACGAGTTCGCCTACGCGCACGCCCTGGCGGCCGAGCTGGGGTGGGGACACGCGATCGTCGACACCTCCCGCAACGGCGCCGGCGCGACCGACGAGTGGTGCAATCCCCGCGGGCGCGTCGTCGGAGACGCGCCCGGAACGTACGGCGACGAGGTCGTGGACACGAACCTGTGGATCAAGCCCCCGGGCGAGAGCGACGGCGAGTGCAACGGCGGTCCTCCCGCCGGCGACTGGTGGGACGCCGCGGCGATCGAGCTGACCCGCGACGCCCGGTCCCGATGACCCGGCGACGCCGCGTCTGCGGACGCCGCGTCCCGCATGTGTGATTCAATGACTTAAAATCGCGTGCCCCTGTGCCCGAACGGCGCGCGACCTCCCGTGAAGGTGGCGGACATGTCCCCCGAGACAGCACACAACAAGACCGCCGTGATCATCGAGGACGACCCCGATGTGCGGCATGTGCTGGTCGGCGTGCTCGAATCCGCCGGGTTCTCGACGGTTTCGGTCGGCAACGGCATCGACGGCGTGCAGGCGGTGCTGACCTATCGGCCCGCCCTGACGACGCTCGACCTGAACATCCCCGGCATCGACGGGTTCGAGACGGCCCGGCGCATCCGGGCTCAGAGCGACACGTTCATCATCGTGGTGAGCGCGCTCGACGACGAGGCCGACGTCGTGCTCAGCCTCGGCGCGGGCGCGGACGAGTACATCACCAAGCCGTTCCGCGCACGCGAGTTCCGCGCCCGGATCGACGCGGTGATGCGTCGCCAGCAGCCCGTGCCCGCCCCGCCGCAGCAGCGGCCCGAGAGCGTCGGCCCCTCGTTTCCGGGCGGCCGACAGCACCTGCAGGCGTACGCAGGGCACGCATACGCGCAGCCTCCGGTATCGGCGGCCGACCGGATCGCGCCCGCTCCGCCCGTCTATGCGATGCCCTCCGGCGCCCCCAGCGCCCCCGCCGACGCCTGGGTGGCACCTTCGCCGGCGGGCGCGACCGCCCCGGGCACGGAGCTCGAGCTCGCAGACGGCGGGGACGGCGCCGGCGAGCGATGGCTCCGCCACCGCGATCTGCGCCTGAACCCCGAGACCCGCGTCGTGATCGCCGGCGACCGCGTCCTCGAACTCACCCGGACCGAGTTCGACCTGCTCGCCACCCTGCTCGAGTCGAAGCGCCGCGTGCGCAGCAAGGCCGACCTGACCCTGGTGCTGCGCGGCGAGTCGTATGTCACGTCGTACTTCGTGGGCGAAGCCGACAAGCGCGCCGTGGAGGCGCACATGACGAACCTGCGTCGCAAGCTGGGCGACTCCGCGGCGAGCCCGCGGTACATCGAGACGGTGCGCGGGGTCGGCTACCGGCTCACCGCGGAGGTGCTGACGGGGCCGTGACGGCCCTCACACGCGGTAGCCGTGGTGACGCCGCGTGAGCTTGAAGAAGAGGAACAGCGTCTGCACCACCGTCACGACGCCGACGATGGGCCATCCGATCCAGAGGATGGAGGACTGCACGAGCGGCCCCAGCATGTTCCAGATCACCGCGAGTGCGACGAGCACGGCCACCAGGAGCAGGAGCGGCACCCAGTGACCGTTTCCCCCGCCTCGCTCGGCTTTGGCCTGCATCGCCCAATTGTCGACCTGTTTGCGGGAGAGGAACCGGGTCCAGGAGCGCAGGAAGTGGCTGAGCCGGACCCACATGAACAGCTCGGCGGGAACGACCAGCAGAGCGAACAGGACGTCCCGGCGGTTGCAGTCCCGCATCGTGCGCGCCACGCGGAGGTTGACGAGGGTCGCGACGACCGGCGGTATGAGCCACCACGGGGAGAACACGAAGGCGTCGATCGACAGCGATGCCGCGAGCAGGGTCACGAACCCGACGCGGACGAACAGGTTGGTGAGCATGCCGAAGTTCTCGAACCACCGCAGCCGCAGATTGGGGTGAAAGGGCTGGCCCTTCGTGTCCCCCCGCTGTCCCGGCCACATGAGCTCGATCGCCCCGTACGTCCACTTCACCTGCTGGGCGTCGTACGCGCTCAGCGTCGTCATGCCGCCCACCGACGCGCGCGCGTAGGGGCTGATCTTCGTGAGGTAGCCGGCGCTCTTGATCTGCAGAGACAGCAGCGAGTCCTCCACCTCGCTGTCCCGCACCCACGGCGTCGTCTGGTGGTTCTGCCGCATCGCCTCGCGGAGCGCGTTGGTCGAGAAGATCGAGAACTGCCCTCCGAGGACGGCCATGTTGCGCCCGCGCAGGAGGTTCTGGAGGTTGAAGGCGGCGAACTGCGTGCGCTGTCCCGCGATGAGGAACTTCGCGACCGATCCCTTGATGGGCCGGTCATCGATCGTGTAGATCGCGGAGATGCCGCCGATGCGGGAATCCGAGATCGCCTCCGTCTCGAGGTACTCGACCGCGTCCGGCTCCGCGATCGTGTCGCCGTCCACGCCCAGCAGGTAGTCGTAGCCCTCGACGAGCGAGTACCCGTAGTTGAGCGCGCCGACCTTCTTGTCCGGGTTCTTGCCGATGTCGTGCACGAAGACCTCAGTGAACTGCTGGCCGTTCGGGGTGTCGATCTCGTGCGGACCGGCGAACGCCGACGCGACCTTCACCGTGCCGTCGGAGGTGTTGTTCACGACCACGTGGATCACGTCCGGCACACGCGTCTGGTTCAGCAGCGCGCGGAGGACGTCGCCGATCGATTCCTCCTCGTTATACGCCGGGATGATGCAGCCGATCGTGGACCGGTGGCCCGTGGCGTCCTCGAGGACCGCGCCGAAATCATCGGGGAACGCGGGCTCGAACTCGTCGTCGGCTTCGCGGGTCGCGCGCCCCGGGGGGACGCGCTCGAGCACGTGTGCGGGGCCGGAAACGCTGCGCACGTCGGACATCGGTAGCTCACCTCTTACAGACACAGGTCACAGACACAGGCGGGGTCGCGGCGCCGCGGGCGCACAGGCGACGCACGCCGAGACCGCCGCCCTCTGGCGGGCGCGACCTCGGCGGCGCCCGCTCGCACGGGTGCCGGCGTGCGGGACCGGTCGGGTACCGGCGTCGCACGTGATGCCACCGCTCGGGTAGCGGTGACACGAGCCAGATTAGCGGGGCGGCCGCGAGGTTCCCTCGGGCCTCTCTTAAGGCCGCCGCAATTTCACCTCAAGCGTTCCGCGAGGCGCCCAACCGCGACGGACCGACGCGCACTCCGGACGGGTCACTCGCCCTGTTCGGGCGTCGTGATCGCGATCGGGACGTACTCGTACACGGTCTGCTGACCGAATGCCGACCCTTCCCCGACGGAGTCCTCGACCTCCACGGTGAGGGCGAACTCGAGCGTCACGCCGTACGTGTCGGCCGGCAGCTCTCCGAGCCTCGTCTGCGGCACGAGGAAACCGCCCTGGTAACTGTTGAGCAGCAGACCGCGCTCGGACCGGAGCGTGTCCCGCGGCACCAGTGCACGAGGGTCGGCGCTGAACTGCAGGGGGCTGGCGACCTGGCCGGACCCCTGTGAGGTGCGCGAGTTGATCGCGACGGACGACAGGTAGGCGCGCCGCTTGTCCGCGAGCACGGCCTTCTCGTCGACGAGGTGGTCGTACACGTTGACGGCGTAGCCGAAGGCCTTCGGGATCTCCGCCGTCCACTCCGCCGCCCGCTTCGGCTCGACGATCCAGACGTCCAGCCGCAGTTCGAGCTGGTCCGCGATGTCCGTGCTCAGGCTCACGGAGCCGTCGGAGCTGAGCGCCGAGACGAACGTCCCCGCGTCGGTCGGCGCGGGCGTCGGAGCGGGCGCCGAGACGACCGCCGGCGTGTCGTCGCCGCGCAGGGCGCGCTCCATCGCTCCGAATCCGTCTGCCAGCTGCGAGCACGCGGTCGTGGCCGCGACGGTGGCGATGCCGAGAGCGAGCGCGACGGCACGCCGCAGGGGCCGAGGAGATCGTGTCGGGTTCACGAGCGCTCACCTTCGTACGTCGACTCGCGCACTGCGGGGGGATGCCGTCGGGACCGGCGGGTGCAGGGCGAGCGCGTGTACTCTACCCCACTCCGGCGCCGGCGGCACCCTCAGCCGTCGGACGGCGGCTGCGTGATCGCGATCGTGAGCGTGTCGGTGGCGGACTGCTTCGCGAACTCCTCGGACGTCGGCGTCGTCTGCACGAGGAAGTCGAACGTGAACTGCGCGGTGACGAAGGTGGCCTCGGCGGGGACCTCGCCGATGTTGAACGTGTTGGAGTAGCTGTACGGATCCAGGACGAGGTACCCGGGCTGCACCCGTGCCTGGTCGCGCTGCTCGGCGAGCGGCGCGAGCCCGCCGTCCTCCGCGCCCGGCGCGGCGATCATCGCGGCGGACTGCAGATACACCCGCTGCCCGTCGTCCGGGGTGACGGTGGCGGTGAGCGAGAGGCTGACCGGCTTGAGGGCCGTGGCCGTCCACTGGTCCATCGAGAGCGTCGACCAGTAGTCGACCGTCACCGTGACGGCTCCCGCCTGGACTTCGCGCTGCGTCGAGCCGCCCGACAGATCGTTCGGTACGGGGCGGGGCACCACGACCGGCGTGGTGGTCGGCGTCGGCGTGTCCTGCGGGGGCTGCCCGTCCCAGGTCCAGGGAGCGGGTCCGCACGCCGAGGTCACCAGCGCGGCGGCGAGCAGCAGTCCCGCCGCGATGCCGCGCGCGCATGCCCTCATCTCGCCTCCACCGCCGGGTAGCCTTGCCGGCGATGCTCGGGGGTCGCCGTGGCCTTCATGGTAGGGCACGGGCGCGCGGGCGGCGAGACGACAGCAGCCCGGTCCGTCTGGACCGGGCTGCTGTCTCGATGGTGACCCCAGCGGGATTCGAACCCGCGTTACCGCCGTGAGAGGGCGGCGTACTAGGCCGCTATACGATGGGGCCGCACTGTTCCCGCTCCGCCGTCTTGGCGTTTCGGCAACTAGAAGAGTATGCCACGTCTCGGGGTGACCGGACAAATCGAGGCCGGATGCCGGCGTCGCCCGCGCGTGTCGCGCGGGAAGCACGCGGGATGGTTGACTCGTTCCATGCGCATCACGAAGCACGAGCACGCGGCCCTCCGCATCGAGTCGGAGGGACGAACCCTCCTGATCGACCCCGGTTCGTTCACGTCCCCGCTCTCCGACCTGCACGCGCTCGAGGCCGTGGTCATCACCCACGAGCACGCCGACCACTGGACTCCCGAGCAGCTCGATCGCATCTTCGAGGCCGCCCCCGCCGCCCCCGTCTTCACGACGGCGGCCGTCGCGCACGCGATCGAGGGGCGCGACGTCACGGTCGTCCACGCGGGCGAGGCGGTGACGGCCGGCCCGTTCGAGCTGCGCTTCTTCGGCGGCACTCACGAGGAGATCCACTCGAGCCTCCCGCTCGTCGACAACGTCGGCGTGCTCGTCAACGGCGAGCTGTACTACCCCGGCGACTCATACGCCGTGCCTGACGGCGTCACCGTGCCGACCCTCGCGGTCCCCGTCGGCGGGCCGTGGCTCCGGTTGGGCGACGCGATGGACTTCGTCCTCGCCGTGCGGCCGCGACGCGCGTTCGGGGTGCACGACATGACGCTGTCGGTGGCGGGCCGCAGGATCCACCATGCGCGGCTGCAGTGGGCCACGGAGCAGGGCGACGGCGAGTTCCACGTGCTCGAGCCGGGCGAGTCTCTCGACCTGTGATGCGGGACGTGGCGCAGAGCGACGACGCCGGGGCCCGCGCGCGCCTTCGCGGCGCGGCGGGCGGTCAGTAGGACGCGCCCATGGCGTCGGGCATCGAGCGCGCGACCGCGCCGCACGCGCCGCCCCCGGGCGGGCGGGCGCCGGACTCGCGCGCGCGGTCGATCTGGGTCACGCAGCTGGCCTTCGCGGGCAGCGTCGTCGCCATCGCCCTCGTCGTCCAGGCGCTCATGCCGGGCCACATCACCAGTTGGGCGTTCGCGACCGGGCTGGCGGTCGTCATCGGCACGACCATGGCCGCCGTCGCGGTTCCCTGGCACCGACTGCCGCGGCACGCGGTCATCGCACTCCCCCTCGGAGACCTCGTGGGCATCGGGTTCATGGGCGCGGGCGGCGACCTGCAGCTCGGGTTCCTGTGGGTCTTTCCGATCGTGTGGCTCGCGACGCACTTCCCCCTGACGGCGCTCATCGGGGCGCTCGTCCTGGTCGTCGGCATCATGCTCGCCGACACGGCGCTGACCGGCGGCGGTGACAGTTCGGCCTTGCGCGTGATCGTCACGACCCTGTGCCTCACCTTCATCGGCCTGACCACGCATCTGTCCGCGCGTCAGACCCGGGCCTTCAAGCGGCTGCTCCGCCGTCAGACGACCCGCATGCAGGCGACCATCGAACGCGTCAGCGCGCAAGAGCGCAGCGTCTCGCTCATGCTCAACGCGATCGACGTCGGCATCGTCCGCCTCTCCCCGGACGGCGAGCTGATCGCGATGAACGACACCTACGCAAGGCTGTACGGGGTCGATCCGGAGAATCCGGCCCATCCCGGCCGCGCGGTCGAGTACCGCTCCCGCCGCGGCGAGGCGCTCCCGGCCCCGGAGCGCCCCCTCGCGCGTGCCGCGCGCGGCGAGGTGTTCGACGACGAGCGCGTGTGGCTGTTCGACGCGGACGGCGAGTGGCACGCACTGTCCGTGTCCGCCCGGCGTGTGGGCTGCGACGGCGACGAGCCGCCGTCGGTGCTTCTGATCGTCCACGACGTGACGGCGCTGATCGAGTCCGAGCGCGCCCATCAGCGGCTGTCGGCGGTCGTGTCGCACGAGCTGCGCAATCCCCTGACGGCCGTCGTCGGGCATGCGGAGCTGGCGCTCGACCGGGGCGACCTGCCCGACTGGGCGCGCGAGCGATTCGAGCACATCAGCCGAGCCGGCGAACGCATGGAGGTCCTCGTCGGGCAGGTGCTGTCGGGCGCGGGGAGCCGCAACACCGCCCAGCAGCCGACTCCGGTCGACCTGCGCTCCGTCGTGGAGAACTCGCTCGACTCGTTCCGGCCCGCGGCCTCGGCACAGGGCGTGTCGCTGCACCTGGTGGCGCCGGATCCCGTCCCGCTCGTGGGCGACGCGTTCCGCCTCCGCCAGGTGGTCGACAACCTCGTCAGCAACGCGATCAAGTACACGCCTCGCGAGGGCAGCGTGCGCGTTACGTGCCGTCGCGGCGATGAGGGCGCCGAGCTCATGCTGACCGACACGGGGATCGGCATCGGGCCGGAGGACCTCCCCCGCATCTTCGAGCCGTACTTCCGCGCGGCGACGGCCCAGGAGAGCGCCGCGCCCGGCACGGGCCTGGGCATGGGCATCGCCCGCGACATCGTCGCCGCGCACGGCGGGACGGTCGACGTCGAGAGCGAAACGGGACGCGGCACGACCGTCACGGTGCGGCTGCCGGTCCAGGCTGCTGTGCCGACCCGAGGATGAGCCGGACGAGGATGAGTGAGACCCGATGAACGACCCGACCATGACCGCTCCGCCGGGACTCTCGCCCGAGTTCGGAATCGCACAGATCACCGTGACCACGCTCGCCGCCATCATGATGATCGGGCTCGGGTTCCTGCCCCGGCCGAGCCGCGCGACGCTGATGTGGTCGCTCGCGTTCTCCCTGGCGCTGCTGTCGACGTCATTGACGGTCACGGCGACGGGCCTGGAGCTGGAGACGCTGAGGCGCGCCTCCCTCGGCGTGCTGTTCTCCTCCCAGGTGCTGGTCTGGGCGGGGCTGCGCGCCTGGCGCGGAGCGCCCAGCATGGGCTGGGTCGTCCTGCCGGTGGGCGCCGCCGCCGCGCTCGCGCTCACGAGCGCGGGCGACGGCGCCGGGTTCAGCGTCGTCTTCCGGATCGTCTTCCTCGGGATCGGCGTCTTCCCGGCCCTCACTCTCCTCGAGCTCGCGCGGATCCCGGAGGGCGGCCACCGGATGCTGCGCCCCCTCCGGGTCGCGTCGATCGCGTTCGCCCTGATCGCCCTCGTGAGCGCCGCGACGATCTTCCTCTTCCCAGCTTCGGGCCCGGAGGATCTGGTGCTCACGCACAGCGTGAACTGGATCGGTCTGCTCGTCAACGCCGTCTGCACGCTCGTGAGCCTGCTGTGGCTCGCTCAGGGTGCCACGCCCGGCAGGCGCGACGTCCCCACGCGCTGGGCGCACTTCTCGACGCTGGGCGCGGATCGCCTCACGCGCGCCCGTGAGCGCGAAGAGCGATCGTGGTCCCTCCTCAGCATCCGGCTCGACGACATCCCCGACCTCCGTGACGCGTGCGGCGAGGCCGGCTTCGGCGAGCTCTCCGACTCGTTCGAGAGCTGCGTGCGGCGCGCGTTCCCCGCGGACGCGGACATCGGCCGGCGCGGCGACGGCTGGATGGTCGTGCTGGCGCCGCGGACGACGGAGGTGCTGCGCGAGCAGGTGCGCGAACTGCTCGTGACCGTCACCGCCCTGGGGCCGGCGGCGGGCGCCACCGTCCCCCTGTCGGCAAGCGTGGGCTGGGCGTCGGTCTCGGCGGCCGGCTATGACCTGAGCGACCTCCTGCGCTCGGCCGACGACGCGCTCGGGGTCGCGGCCGCGCACGGAGGCGATCGCTGGGAACGCGTGTCGTGACGACCCGGCCGCTGCCGCGGGCGGGTCGTCAGTCCGCGGCCAGCGAGGCGGGGAACCCTCCCAGATAGGACAGGACGCGCGCGGTGACGAAGCCGCCGTTGAGCGACGAGACCGCGCCGAAGCGCGATGCCACGTCGCCCGACGCGCTCAGCACGGCAGACTCGTAGCCGCCCACGGCCAGCACCGGCTCGGTGTCGTGGTCCCGGAGCAGGGCGATCTCGCTGCTGAGGTGGTCCCGGCCGAGATCGATCGCGTGATTGAGCACGGCGTCCCACCGCACGCCGGTCACGGTGAACGCCGAGTCGAGGATCGCGTTGTTGTAGTACTTGTCGACGAGCATGGCGTTGCGGACGTAATTGTTGAGCCCGTAGCCGAGAGTCGCGTACGCGGCGTTCGTGCTGTCCTCGCCGATGTAGCGCGAGACGAAGGCCTCGATGCCCGGCTGGGTGCGTGCGGCGGCCACCGTCAGATCGACGTTCGACAGCAGATCCAGCAGTTGCGCGTTGCTCATGCCGGCCGCCTCCGCCTGGGGCGTGACGAAGGCCTCCTCGAAGGCCTTGAAGTTCGCATCGGCGCCGCGGCGGAAGAACGCGCCCACCGCGTGCACGTCCACGTCTTCGCTGATCGACGCCCCCGGGTTGTCTCGACCGATCTCGAAGCTCGATTGCGTGACGGCGAGCTGCGCCTCCGCGAGTTGGGCGTACAGGACCGGCTGAACGAGCTCGGTGAACAGCTCCTCGAGCGAGCCGTATCCGCCGCCCTCGAAGCGCTGCTGGATCGCCTCGATACGGCCTGTCGCGAAGATGAGGAGGGAGTAGGCGTCGAACGTGCCGGCGTACGCGTTGACGAGGCCCTCGACGTCCGCGATCGTCTTCGGCTGGTAGCCCGCGAGCTGGTCGAGGAAGGACTCGACCTTCGCGACGCTGGGGCCGATGTCGAGTGCGTCGGCGAACACGAGGCCGAGGCCGTCGAAGCCCTGCGTGAAGACCGGGTTGAGCAGGTTGGCGCCGGCCTCAAGCGTCGCGGCGAGCGCGGCGGCCTCGCCCGCGGCGATGTACGCGCCGGCCTGCTGGCCCTGGCGCTGCAGGTCCCTCGCCTTCTGCGCCCGCGTCTCCACCTCCTGCACCAGCCCTCCCTCTACGAGGAACATGTCCTGGAAGGGACGCGGGGCCCTGCTGAAGCCCCGCATCGCCTCTTCGTAACGCGCCAGGACCGCGCCGGTCTGCGCTTCGACCTTGGCGTACGACGCGTTGTCGAGCCGGGGCTGCGCGCTCGACGACGGGGGTCGCAGCACCTCGCCCGTGAGATGCTCGTAGGCCTCGTAGACGTCGCTCACCTCGACGACCTCGATGCCGAGGCGCTCGCCCTCGCGCACGACGTCGACCTCGCGGCCCTCGACATCGGGGACGTTGCGCTGGCCGAGCGGAACGAGCACCTTCGTGAACTCCGCGTCGGCCGCTCCCTGCAGCTTCTCGGGGATCCCCCCGACGGGGCCGATCGTCCCGGTGGGGTTGATCGTGCCCGTCATCGTCACGCCCTCGAGCAGCTCGTCTCCGCGGTGCAGGGCGATCAGCCCCGCCGTCGTCAGAGCGCCCGCGCTCGGTCCGTCGATGCGGCCGTCCGTCTCGAAGCGGTATGCCCCCGACAGCTCCCCACCCGTCAACAGGGTCGACACGATCGCGGCGTTCCATGCGGCCGCCTGCGATGCCTCGCCGATGCCGCCCACCTCGTTCTCCGAGAACTCCACTCGGAAGTCGCCGTCTTCACTCGGCGTCCGCGTCAGCCGCGTCTCGCCGACCGACCCGCCGTCGCCGCTGTACGCGAGCCAGTGCACGCTCAGGCTGCGGCTCTCGTCCTGCGCACCGCCCGCTCCCGAGCAGGCGGACAGCACCAGGGCCGAGACGAGCAGGGTGATCCCGCACAGCATGCGGGACGGCGGACGGCGGTTCATGGATCTCCTCGCGTGAGGGCGAACGACACCCTCGAGCCTGAGGGGACGACCTTCGCGCGAGAAGCTAGCAGAGGCGCGGATTCCGCGGACGGAGTTGTCCACAGGCAGTCGTCCGCGCTCGCGGGGCGTGGATTCAGGCGTCGAGCACCTCGTCGACGCGGCGTTCGAGCTCCGCGCGATCCGCGACGTCCGACACATCGATGCCGAACGTGCCCGTGAGCGCCTCGATCACCTGCGCGGCCGTGTCGAAGCGCACGCGCTCGGTCGCTCCGCCGCGGTGGATGGCGAGGTTGCGGCCGCGCAGGGCGTAGCGGCCGTCGGGCGCGACGCGGGCGGCGACGAGCTGGGAGACGAACTTCGACGCGGGATGGGTCGAGACGTACCAGCTGCCGACTTCCAGGTCCACGTGCGGCCTCGGCAGCTCCTCGAACAGGTACAGCGTGCGCCACTCGGCGCGGATCTGAGCCTGCAGGGCCCGGACCCCGTCGCCGTCGATCAGACGGTACGGCTCGTGGGTGGTCGGCTGCTCGGCCGCGGTTCCGAGCACCAGCGGCACCGGAGGCGTCGGCCCGCCGAAGCCCACGTCGACCAGCCTCCGCGCATCGTCGCCCGGGATCGTCACGGCCAGCACCAAATGCGTCTGCGCCGGCTCCGGGCCGTCTGGATCCCTCAGCCACACCACGCGCGCCGCCAGCCGCTCGACGCCGAACCCGAGCCGCTCGAGCACGTAGCCCATGAGCCCGTTCTGCTCGTAGCAGTAGCCGCCACGACCACGGGCGACGAGCTTGTCCTGCAGCGCCTCGGGACCGAGATCCGCGACGGGCACGCCCCGCAGCGGGTCGAGGTTCTCGAACGGCACGGCCCGGACGTGCGCGGCGACCAGGGCGCGCAGCGTGTCCGCATCGGCGCGCACGGGGCCGTCGTAGCCGATCCGGCGGAGATAGGCGTCGAGATCGATCGTCATCCCCCCATCCTGCCCGGTCGTGCTGCCCTAACCGGCCACGGCCTTGAGGCGGCCCGTGAGCTCGTGCGCGTGCGCGAGCAGCGCGCGCCCGAGCCGGGCGCGGCGTTCGGGGCCGAAGCGGAACTCGACCCCGGTCACGCTGAGGGCCCACGCCGGTCGGCCCGCGCGGTCGAACACCGCCGCGCCCATCCCCCAGCTGCCCTCGACGATGAGCCCGGGATTGACGCTGTAACCCCGATCCTGCGTCTGCGCGATGCGCCTGCGGAGCTGTGCGGCCGAGTGCGCCTCGCCCCAGCGCTTGGGCAGCTCCCCGTGGCGCTCGAGGTAGGCGGCGATCTCGTCCTCGGGCAGGAAGGCGAGGATCGCCAGGCCCGCCGACGCCACACCCAGCGGGAAGCGCACGCCCTCGTAGAGCACGAACGAGCGGATGGGGAACGCGCCGTCCTCGCGCACGAGGCACACGGTCTCGTCCCCGCGCCGGACCGAGAGGAACGCACTCTCCTCCGTCGCGGCCGCGAGGGACCGCACGACGTCGCGCGAGCGCGAGGCGACATCGTAGCGCGCGGCCGCGACCGAGCCCATCAGATACAGCTCCGGGCCCGGCAGCCAGCGGGACGTCACGGCGTCCCGGTCCACCATCCCCTCCGCCCGCAATGCGGACAGCAGTCGGTGCGCCGTGGGACGTGTCAGGCCCGAGGCCGACACCAGATGCGCGAACGTCGCCCCCTCCTCGCCCTGCCCGGTGACCAAGCGGAGGAGCAGGGCCGCGCGCGACACCGCCTGCGTCCCCGGAGGCGTCGGGTTCGTCCCGGTTACGAGCGGAGCGTCCATGATGTGGACACTATGGCTGGGCCGGTCCACGTTGCAAGCGGGATTTCGCACTCCGGCGAGGCTCGCCGACAGTGGGGAGGACGGGCGCATCGCACGTGCGGCTCGCAGCGGGAGTGACGAGGGAGTGACTTCGACGTGATCGACAAGCAATACATGAGCGCCGCGTCCGCCGTGACGGACATCCCCGACGGCGCGAGCATCGCCGTCGGCGGCTTCGGCCTGTCGGGAAACCCGATCGCGCTCATCGAGGCGCTGCTCGCACAGGGCACGACCGATCTGTCCGTCGTGTCGAACAACTGCGGTGTCGACGACTGGGGGCTCGGCGTGCTTCTCGCCGCGCGGCGCATCCGCAAGATGACGTCGTCCTACGTGGGCGAGAATCGGGAGTTCGAGCGGCAGTTCCTGGCCGGCGAGCTGGAGCTGGAGCTGACCCCGCAGGGGACGCTCGCCGAGAAGCTGCGCGCCGGCGGCTCCGGTATCGCGGCGTTCTACACGCAGACGGGCGTCGGCACCCAGGTCGCGGAGGGTGGGCTGCCGCGCCGCTACGCGCCCGACGGCACGGTCGCGGTCGCATCGCCCGCCAAGGACGTGCGGCGGTTCGTCGTGGACGGCGTCGAGCGGGAGTTCGTGCTCGAGGAGGCCATCACCACGGACTTCTCTCTCGTGCACGCGTGGCGCGGCGACCGGCACGGCAACCTCGTGTTCCGTAAGGCCGCACGCAACTTCAACCCGCTCGCGGCGATGGCCGGCCACGTGTGCGTCGCGCAGGTCGAGGAGTTGGTCGAGCCCGGTGAGCTCGACCCCGACCTCGTCCATCTGCCGGGCGTGTTCGTGCACCGCATCGTCGAGGTCGGCACGGCCATCGAAAAGCGCATCGAGAAGCGCACCGTCCAGGGAGGGAACTGACATGCCGCTCACCCGCACCGAGATGGCCGCCCGGGCCGCGCGCGAGCTGCGCGACGGCGAGTACGTCAACCTCGGGATCGGGCTCCCGACCCTGGTCCCCAACTACGTGCCGCCGGGGGTGGCGCTGGTGCTGCAGTCCGAGAACGGCATCCTCGGGGTCGGCCCGTATCCGAGCGAGGACGCGGTCGACGCCGATCTCATCAACGCCGGCAAGGAGACCGTCACGACGCTTCCCGGCGCGGCGTTCTTCGACTCCGCCACGAGCTTCGGGATGATCCGGGGCGGGAAGATCGACGCCGCCATCCTCGGAGCCATGCAGGTGTCCGCGACGGGCGACCTGGCCAACTGGATGATCCCGGGCAAGATGGTCAAGGGCCCCGGGGGCGCCATGGATCTCGTCCACGGAGCCGGGCGCGTCATCGTGCTCATGGAGCACGTCGCCAAGGACGGCTCGCCGAAGATCGTCGACGACTGCTCGCTGCCCCTGACCGGCCGGGGCGTGGTCGACCGCATCATCACCGATCTGGCCGTGATCGACGTGACGTCCGAAGGCCTCGCGCTCCGCGAGCTCGCGCCGGGTGTCACACTCGAAGAGGTGATCGCGGCGACCCAACCGCCGCTCGCCGTCGCGCTGGAGGAGACCCCATGAACACCTCGGACGTCGTGATCGTCGCCGCCGCCCGCACGCCCCAGGGCCGCCTGAGCGGCGCACTGGCCTCCCTCACGGCGCCCCAGCTCGGGTCCGCGGCGATCCGCGGGGCCCTCGAGCGCGGCGGCGTGCCGGCCAGCGCCGTGGAGGCGGTGATCGTCGGGCAGGTGCTCACCGCCGGCTCGGGCCAGAACCCGGCCCGTCAGGCCGCCCTGGGCGCGGGCATCGGCTGGGACGTGCCGACGCAGTCGGTCAACAAAGTCTGCCTGTCCGGGCTGGCCGCCGTGATCGACGCGGCGCGCATGATCCGGGTCGGGGACGCCGACGTGGTCGTCGCCGGCGGCATGGAGTCCATGTCGCGCGCCCCGCACCTGCTGCCGGGCTCGCGCGCAGGCTGGTCCTACGGCTCGATCGAGGTGCTCGACCACATGGCCTACGACGGCCTGACGGACGCGCACGACGGCGTCAGCATGGGGCTGTCCACCGAACGCCACAACGCCCGCTTCGGGGTGACGCGCGAGGAGCAGGACGAGGTCGCGGCGCTCTCGCACCAGCGCGCCACCGCCGCGGCGGAAACCGGTGTGCTGGACGACGAGATCGTTCCCCTGGAGGTCCCGCAGCGCAAGGGTGACCCGGTGCGCGTTACGCGGGACGAGGGCGTCCGGCCCGACACCACGGTCGACACGCTCGCGCGGCTGCGCCCCGCCTTCGCCGAGGACGGGAGCATCACGGCGGGCAACGCGTCGCAGATCTCGGACGGCGCCTCGGCCGTCGTCGTGACGACGCGCGCCCGCGCCGACGCGGAGGGCTGGCGCGTCCTGGCAGCGCTCGGGGCCTCCGGTCAGACGGCCGGGCCGGACAACTCGCTGCAGGCCCAACCGGCCCAGGCCCTGGCGCAGGCGCTCGATCGGCAGGGCCTGGCGGCCTCCGACCTGGACTTCGTCGAGATCAACGAGGCGTTCGGCGCGGTCGTGGTGCAGTCGCGGAAGGAGCTCGGCCTCTCGTCCGAGGTCGTGAACATCCACGGCGGCGGGATCGCGCTCGGTCACCCGGTCGGCGCGTCCGGCAACCGGCTCGTCGTACACGCCGCGCACGAGCTCGCCCGCCGCGGGAGCGGGACGGCCGGCGTCACGCTGTGCGGAGGCGGCGGTCAGGGCGACGCCCTCATCCTCACCGCGGGCTGAGTCGCGCAGCGGCTCGCCGGTGTACCCCCGACCTCACGCGTCGACGGGGACGAGGCCGATGAACTTCATCCGGTCCTCCCCGTAATAGCAGGTCTGCAGCGCGAAGTCGCCGCCGAGCCCGACCAGGTCGTCGGTGCTCGCCCAGATCTTGGACGTCTCCCGGATGTCCACCACCTCGAAGACCCGGTCGTCCCCCGCGATCCGTATCTGCTGACCCGTCTGCCACGGCAGGATGACATCCCCGGCGCAGTTGTTGTGCGCCGCCCACACCGGCGGCACGTCCGCTCGCTCGTACGAGAGCATCTCGGTGAACGTGCCGTCGCAGCGGTCGAGCTCGACCATGCCCCCGGACACCCCGAGCCGGACCTCCGGCAACTCCTCGAAGACCGTCAGGCGCACCTCGTCGATGGTCGCGATGACCTCCGTCTTGACCCGCCCGTACGCCTTCTCGGTCTCCTCGGGCGCCAGCAGCGCGGCGCCAAGAACCGCCGCGCCGACGGCGAGCAGCAGCACGCCGGCGACGGAGAGCAGGACGCTTCCGACGCGGCGTCGTCTCGGGCGGGCGGTGCTCATCGTGCGGTTCCCCTTCCCCGCCTCGCTTGTGAGGTGGGCACGCGGAGAAGCCTATTCGCGGGGGCGAGGCGCTGTCTCCAAGAAGGCTCGGAATCGCGGCTCGCGAGGCGAGACCGCCCGGCCTCGCCGCCTTGCGATCGCTGGCTAATGTCATTAGCCTGGCAGCTATGGACGATAGCTGCGGCGCCCCGCCCGGTCGCGCGGGGTCGGGCGAGGTCGCGCGATGAGCGGCGCCGGCCTCTCCCCCGCCGCGGTCGTCGACGCGGCCATCGCGGTGATCGATGAACGCGGACTGGACGCCCTCACCCTGACGGCCGTCGCGGGGCACGCCGGCGTGGCTCCCCCGTCGCTCTACAAGCACGTCGCCGGGCTCGGCGAGCTCAGGGCCCTGATCGCGGCGCGAGTGCTCGACGAGATCACGGGCGCGCTCACCGCCGCCGCGCTGGGGCGGAGCGGGGAGGACGCTGTCGCGGCCATGATGCACGCGTACCGGGACTACGCGGTGGGGCATCCGTCGCGTTACGCGGCGGTGTCCCCGGATCCCCTCCACGACCCCCTGCTCGCCGAGCCGGCCCGCAGGCAGCTCGATGTGATCCTGACGGTGCTGCAGGGCTGCGGGGTCAGCGGCGCCGACGCCATCCACACCACCCGCGCCCTGCGAGCGACGGTGCACGGCTTCGCGCACATCGAGTCCGCGGGCGGGTTCGGCATGGCGGAGGACGTGGGTGTCAGCTTCCATCGCCTGGTCCAGGCGTTCGTCCGCACACTGTCCGCTCCCCCATCCCCCGAGGAGAAGAAGCCATGACCGCCGCACACGACCCCCGCCGCTCCCCGCGCTCCGGTGCCCTGACGCTCGCCCTCAGCGGCGTCCTGTTCGGGCTGTTCCCCCTGCTCCGCCCCTGGGCGGACAAGTCCGAGACCGCTGCGGGTTACGCGGAGGCGATGGGATCGGAGTGGTGGGTGATCGCCCACCTCTCCGGAGCGTTCGGCTTCCTGCTCCTGGCACTCTCGCTCGGCGCCCTGCGCGAACTGCACACCGGGACCCGCGGCGAGGCGGCCACGCGGTCATCCGTCGTGGTCACCTGGCTCGGCACGGGCCTGGTCCTGCTGTTCTTCGGAGCCGAGACGTTCGCCCTCAACGCGGTCGCGCTCGAGGGACAGGCGGTGTTCGAGATCTCCAGCGCGATCCGTGAGGGCGCCACCCAGCTGACGCTGTTCGCCCTCGGACTGCTCCTGGTGGCCATCGGAGCGGTGCTGGTGGCCATGGGGGTCTGGCGCGGCGGCGTGCTGAGCCGCGGCAGCGCGATCCTGCTCGCCGCGGCCATCGCGCTCTACCTCCCGCAGTTCTTCCTTCCGCCCGCCGGCCGCATCGCGCACGGCATCCTCACGGCCGCGGCCGCACTGTGGCTCGCGGCGGCGATGTGGCGAGCGCGCCGGGGGCGGTGACGCCTCCACCGCGATCCGCATCCGCCATGGGCGATTCGAGGATCGCGGAGCGCGAGGCGTAGTGTCTGTGTCGGCGGTCCTCTGTCAGGGGCAGTGCCGCGGCCAGGGAGCGTCTCGCCGGTGAGGCGATCGCCTCGCCGCGCGCTCCTGCACGGATCGCCGCCTGCACCACGAAGGAGAACCACGTGCCCGCACTGCATGAACAACTGGTCCCGGTCTACGACGAGGTCGTCGCCCGCAACGCCGGCGAGATCGAGTTCCACCAGGCTGTGAAGGAGGTGCTCGAGAGCCTCGGTCCCGTCGTCACGAAGCACCCCGAGTACGCCGACGCGGAGATCATCCGCCGGCTGTGCGAACCCGAGCGGCAGATCATCTTCCGCGTGCCGTGGACCGACGACGCGGGTCGGGTTCAGCTCAACCGCGGCTTCCGGGTCGAGTTCAACTCGGCCCTCGGCCCCTACAAGGGCGGCCTGCGGTTCCACCCGAGCGTCTACCTCGGGATCGTGAAGTTCCTGGGCTTCGAGCAGATCTTCAAGAACGCGCTCACCGGCATGCCGATCGGCGGCGGCAAGGGCGGGTCGGACTTCGACCCCAAGGGCCGCAGCGAGGCCGAGGTCATGCGGTTCTGCCAGTCGTTCATGACCGAGCTGTACCGTCACCTCGGCGAGCACACGGACGTGCCCGCGGGCGACATCGGCGTCGGGAGCCGGGAGATCGGCTACCTGTTCGGCCAGTACAAGCGCATCACGAACCGCTACGAGTCCGGCGTGCTCACCGGCAAGGGCATCACCTGGGGCGGCTCGCAGGTGCGCACCGAGGCGACCGGCTACGGCACCGTCTTCTTCGTCCGCGAGATGCTGGCCGCGACCGGCGACTCCTTCGAGGGCAAGCGCGTGGTCGTCTCCGGTTCGGGGAACGTCGCCATCTACGCGATCGAGAAGGTCCAGGAACTCGGCGGGCTCGTCGTGGCGTGCTCCGACTCGAGCGGCTACGTCGTGGACGAGGCGGGAATCGATCTGGACCTGCTCAAGGAGATCAAGAACGGCCGGCGCGGGCGCGTGAGCGACTACGCCGCCGTCCGCGGCAGCGCCCGGTTCCTGTCCAGCGGGTCCATCTGGGACGTCCCCTGCGACATCGCGCTGCCGTGCGCCACCCAGAACGAGCTGATGGGCACCGGCGCCGAGGCGCTCGTCCGCAGCGGCTGCACCATCGTCGCCGAGGGCGCCAACATGCCCACGACCCCCGATGCGGTGCGCATCCTCCGCGAGGCGGGGGTGCGCTTCGCGCCCGGCAAGGCGGTCAACGCCGGCGGCGTGTCGACGAGCGCGCTCGAGATGCAGCAGAACGCGTCGCGGGACTCGTGGACGTTCGAGCACACCGAGGCGCGGCTGTCCGACATCATGACCTCGATCCACGACCGGTGCCTCGCGACGGCCGACGAGTACGACGTGCCGGGCGACTACGTCGCCGGAGCGAACATCGCCGGATTCACCCAGGTCGCCGACGCGATGCTGGCCCTCGGGGTCATCTAGCCGGACGCCGCCACGGAGGACTGCCATGGCGAACCGTCTGACCCGGCTGCTGGGGATCGAGCATCCCCTCGTCCTCGGGCCCTTCGGCGGGCTGTCCTCCGTGGCGCTGACCGCCGCGGTCAGCAACGGCGGCGGTCTCGGATCCTACGGTCTGTACGGGTACGCCCCCGACCGCATCCGCGAGACGGCCGCCGGGCTGCGCGCCGCGACCGATCGGCCGTTCGCGCTCAACCTGTGGCTGCCGACCGGCACCGAGCGCCACCCCGACGCCGACGAGCTCGCGCGGGCGCGCGCGGCGATGGCCGGGCTCTTCGCCGAGGTGGGGCTGCCCCTGCCGGAGCCGACCGACCGCTACCTGCCTCCGTTCGACGAACAGGTTCGCGCCGCACTGGAGGCGCGACCGAGCGTGATCAGCTTCGTCTACGGCGTGCCTCCCGCCGCCGTCGTCGCCGCGGCTCGCGAACGCGGGATCACCGTCATCGGCACCGCCACGACGGTCGACGAGGCGGTCGCGCTCGAGGCCGGCGGTGTGGACGCGGTCGTCGCCTCCGGGGCCGAGGCCGCGGGACACCGGGTGTCGTTCCTGCAGCCCGCGGAGGAGTCGCTGGTGGGCACGTTCGCGCTCGTGCCCCAGGTCGCCGACGCGGTCTCCGTTCCCGTGATCGCCGCCGGTGGCATCGCCGACCGGCGCGGGGTCGCGGCGGCCTTCGCGCTCGGCGCCGAGGGTGTCCAGGTCGGCACCGCGTTCCTGCGCACCCGCGCCTCCGCGGCCACCGAGGCGCACCGGCGCGCGATCGACACCACCCCGGCGCACGGCACCGTGCTCACGCGGGCCATGAGCGGCCGCCTCGCCCGCGGAGCGCCGAACCGGGCCACGCGCGCCATCGAGGCCGCGGGCGCCGTCGCGCCCTTCCCCGCCCAGAACTGGCTGACGGGCCGGTTCCGCGCCGAGGCCGCGCGACGCGACCTCGGCGAGCTGCAGTCGCTCTGGCTCGGCCAGGCCGCCCCGCTCGCGCGGCACGACGACGCCGAAGCGGTGCTGAGCGAGCTACGCCGGGGGCTCCCGACCTGACGCCCCCATCCCGCGCTCGGCGCCACGGCGGTCACGTCGGGCCGCGCGACTTGTGCGCGGCGATCGCCAGCTGCACGCGGTTGTCGAGTCCGAGCTTTCCGAGCGCGCTCGAGATGTGCGCTTTGACGCTGCCGATCGACAGGAAGAGCCGCTGGGCGATCTCGCCGTTGCCCAGCCCCTCCGCGACCGCGAGCGCGACCTCGCGCTCACGGTCTGTGAGGCCCGCCAGCGGATCCACGGGTACGGGATCCGCCCCGGCGCCCGCGGAGACGCGGTCGATCAGCTGCCGCAGCACCGCCGGCGACACGGTCGCCTCCCCCGCCGCAGCGGCGTGCACGGCAGCCACGATCCGGTCGGGCGGAGTGTGCTTCAGGAGGAAACCGGCCGCCCCGGCGCGCAGCGCGTCGAGCACGACGGGCTCTGCTCCGAACGTCGTGAGCATGATCACCGCGGGATGCTCGCCCGGCCGTGACCGCAGCGTCTTCAGCGCAGCGACCCCGTCCCGTCGCGGCATCCGGACATCGAGCAGCACGACGTGGGGCCGGGTGCGCTCGACGGCCGCGAGCAGCTCGTCGCCGTCGGCCGCCGACCCCACGACCTCGATCTCGGGATCGCCGGCCAGCATCATCCGCAGCCCCGAGACGACGAGAGGGTCGTCGTCGACCAGGAGCACGCGCACCGTCATCGCGCACCCACCGGCAGCTCTGCGCGCAGCAGGAACGCCCCGTCCTCCACACCGGTGGAGAACCAGCCGCCGTCGATGCGCACGCGCTCCTCCAGGCCGACGAGCCCGTTGCCGGCCGGCGGCAGGTCCCACCGCGTCACGCCGGGAGGAAGCGGGTTCGTCGCGAGGATCGTCAGTCGGTCGCGGCTCTGTCTCAGCTGCACCGTGACCGCGGCATGCGGAGCGTGCTTGCGGGCATTGGTGAGCGCTTCCTGGATGACCCGATACGCGGTCCGCTGTGTCGCCTCCCGGATCGCACGGCCGCGAAGGTCGCTGTCGAGCTGCACCCGCTGGCCGGCCGCCGCCGCCTCCTCGACGAGGCGCGGCAGGTCGTCCAACCGTGGTTGCGGAGCCCCGGTCGAGAGCTCGTCGTCGCTGCGGAGCAGCCCCAGCAGCTCCCGCAGGTCTTCGACCGCGCCCTGGGCGCTCTCGCGGATGATGCGCGCCGCACGAGACAGTTCCTGCGGATCCGGCGGTGAGGAGGACGTGGCGCGGTACTCGAGAGCGCCGGCATGCATCGACAGCAGCGAGATGCGGTGCGCGAGCACGTCGTGCATCTCGCGGGCGATGCGCTCGCGCTCGTCGCGGCGCGCCCCGGACAGGCGCTCCTCGTAGCGCTCGCGGTCGCGCGCCGCGGAGGCGCGCAGGCCGGCGATGACCTGTTGACGGGCCCGGCCGAGCAGACCGATGCACAGGCACAGGCTGTACAGGAGCGGGATGACGACGACCCACACGATCCAGGGCATGCCCGGCACCGGGGCCACGGCGTGGTAGGGCAGCGCCATCACGATGTGCACGGCCGTCAGCAGCACCGCCGCACGGATCGGACCAAGGAGGCCGACGCGGGAGACGGACACCAGGACACCCACGCCCGCCGTGATGGCGACCGTCCCCGGGAGGATCATCAGCGCCGCCACGGCGACCGGGAACCGCCGCGTCCACCAGATGGCTGCCGCCGCGAGCGCCCCGAACGCGAGATCCCACGGCCACCACCAGGCCGGGATCTGCGGGCTGGCGCCGGGCAACGCGGTCGCCGCCCCGACGACCACGGCGAGCGCGGTCAGAGCGGTGTCCGTCGCGAACTCGCCCCGCGTGCGCCCCGTCGCCGGTGAGAGCCGGCGCGCCAGCCGGCGCCACGTCGTCGACGACGGGAGTGCCATGCCTTGATGATACGGATGCGACATGGCGGGACCATCGTCCCGCCCCGGGCTCTGGCCGATCGACGCCGATCCTGGCCGATCGGCCGATGCGATCGCGTTCACGCACCGCTTGGGTGGACTCATGCTCGTGGAAAACGACACTGACAACGACCTGCCGGCCCTGGAGCTGCGCGGGCTCCGCCGCGTCTTCGGCGACAAGGTCGCCGTGGACGACATCGACCTGACCGTGCCCGTGGGCTCCTTCTTCGGGATGGTGGGGCCCAACGGGGCCGGCAAGACGACGGCCCTCTCGATGGCCGTCGGCCTGCTGCGCCCCTCCGCGGGGCAGGCATTCGTACAGGGGATCGACGTCTGGTCGGACCCGGTGGAGGCCAAACGCCGTCTGGGCGTACTGCCCGATGGACTCGCCCTGCCGGAGCGCCTCACGGGTGGAGAGCTGCTCACCTACTGGGGTAGGTTCCGGGGGATTCCGAGCGACGTCGTGGCAGCCCGCACCGCCGAACTACTGCGCATCCTGGAACTGGAGGAGGCCGAGCAGCTCGGCACGCTCGTCGGCGAGTACTCCACGGGCATGCGCAAGAAGATCGGTCTGGCCACCGCGCTGCTGCACACCCCGAAGGTGCTCGTGCTGGATGAGCCCTACGAGGCCGTCGATCCGGTGAGCGCGCGCGTGCTGACCAGGATCCTGCGCCGATTCACCGCGACCGGCGGATCGGTGGTGATCTCGAGCCACGTCATGGCCCTGGTCGAGCAGCTGTGCGATCACGTCGCCATCGTCGCTCGCGGCGAGGTCGTGGCGCAGGGCACGCTCGATGAGGTCCGCGCGGGCGCCACGCTCGAGGACCGGTTCGTCGCGCTCGTGGGCGCGCCCGCCGTCGATGACGAGGAGCTGTCGTGGATCGGGGGATGATCTCACTCAAGTTCGCGATGCTGCGCAACTCCTCGGCGGGGCTGCGGCGGGCCGGATGGGCGATCGGTGCGGCTCTCGTCGCCGCGACCTGGTACGCCGCGATCGCCGCGCCCACCGAGGCGGTGCGCCACTCGGTGCTGACCCTCGTGCTCGCGCTGTGGATGCTCGGCGCGATGCTGGGGCCGGTGCTGATGAGCGGAGCCGGGGTGCTGCGCGCCGACTACTTCGCGTTGCTGCCGGTGTCGCGCGCGGCGCTCGGGCGCGCTCTGCTGGCGAGCGTGTTCGTCGGCGTCGCCGCCGCGTACGTGCTGCTGGCGCTGCTCGCTCCGCTCTGGCATGCGGCCCTGCTCGGCCCGGAGACGATCGCCGTCGCGCTCGTCGGCGGAGCCCTCACGTGGGTGTTCGTGATCTCGCTCTCGCGCCTGGTCTACGGCGCGCTCGGCGCCGCGATGCGCACGAGGCTCGGGATCGAGATCGCGGGAGTGCAGTGGGGCATCGTGCTGGCGTCGATGTTCGCGGGCTGGATGATGGTGTCGGTCGCGATGCAGTCCGTTCCGGCCCTGCTGCAGCACGGGTTGCCGCAGGGGCCGATCACGACGGTCCTCGACGTGTTCCCGACGTCGTGGACGATCCTCGCGATCGAGGCGGCCGCGGCCGGCGACTGGGCCGGGACGGCGCTCCTGCTGGGTGCGCTTCTCGCCCTCACCGTCGCGTGCGTCGCCGGGACGATCGCCCTGCTCGTCCCGCGCGAGCAGCGCGTGCAGCGCCGTCGCGGGCGACCGCGCTCCACCGCGCTCGTCGCCGGCGGCGGGATGCTGCCGGCGACGCCGACAGGCGCGGTCGTCATGAAGGAGCTGCGCCAGTGGCGGCGGGATCCGTGGCGCGCGCTGGAAGCGAGCACGGCCGTCTGGGCCGGCGCCGTGACCGGCGTGTTCGCGCTGCTGGGCGGCTATACGGCGCCGGTCGGCGCGTTCGCGGGCGTCATCGTCGCCGTCATGGTGGCGTTGTCGGGCTGCAACCTCTACGGACAGGACGGCACGGCCGTCTGGCAGAACGTCGTCGGCGAACACGAGAAGAGCGTGAGGGCCGACGTGCGCGGCCGCCAGTGGGCCATGGCGCTCATCTTCCTGCCGCGCGCGCTGCTGGTCTCCGCGATCTTCGTCGTGCTGGCCCAGGCGTGGTGGGCGATCCCGTTCGTCGTGGCCGCGCTGCCCGCGACGGTCGGCGCGGCA
Organism: Microbacterium album; assembly: GCF_014643695.1. Taxonomy (GTDB): domain Bacteria; phylum Actinomycetota; class Actinomycetes; order Actinomycetales; family Microbacteriaceae; genus Microbacterium; species Microbacterium album. The sequence goes on from NZ_BMJY01000003.1 coordinate 209,575, forward strand.
TCCGGCGCCGCGATCCTGACGAGCGCCGTCGGGGTCTCCCCCGGCGTCGACCCGCGGCGACGGGTGGGGCCGAACGACGCCAACGGCAACATCTCGCTGCACCTGTGGGTGGCGCTCATCGCGACGGCGATCGGTGTCGCGCCCACGGCGGGGATGATCGTCTGGTCCGCGGTCTCCGGAGAGCTGTGGGTGATGATCGCCGCGGCCGTCGTCGGGGTCCTGAACGGCTTCGCGTCCGCGTGGCTGCTGGGACGCGTCGCCATCGGGTACCTGAGCACGCGCACGGTGGACGTGTTCAGCCGCATCCGGTACGGGAGGATCTTCCGCGAGCAGGGCGGCCGCGGCGTGCTGGACGTCCTGGCCTCGGCCACGCTCAAGGGCGAGCAGGAGGCGCTCGCGGCCAAGCAGAAGGAGCGCGAGAAGCGCCTGCAGCGGACGCGCCCGTAGGCAGGCCGCCCGCGGCGTGCCGCCCTCAGAACGGATTCGGGAGAGACGGGCTCCGACGGGGCACGGGCGAGGTGCACCACATCGGCGCCGTGGGGCGCCGTTTACCAGCCTCGGGCGCGCGAGGGGTCGCCGGACGCCCGAGACGCCCCGGACGCCTATCCCCTCTAACCGGATGCGACCTGCCTCGCGCCGTCGCGCCCGACGGTGTGTTTCAAGGCCCGACAAGACCAGTCTGCTGGATCAGGGCGTGCGGGCTCAGGGCATCTCACGCCCAGACCTCCCAGTGATCCTTCCCTGGTGAGCGGGCTGCCGGTGGGCGCCGAGAGAGGCCAGCGTGCGCGTCGCGTCCGCGCAACGGCGACGCCCGCCCCGGTCACGGGCGCCCCTTCGCCCGCATCCTGCCGAGGAGGTCGAGGAGCCCTTGCCGTTCTGCCGGGGTCATGTCGTCGAGGATCGCGGATTCATGGAGCCTCTCGCGCAGGGTGTCCCAGAGCCGGTGGCCGCGTTCCGTGAGGACGAGCACCCGTTTGCGACCATCGCTGGGGTGAGGCTGCCGGGCGACGAGCCCGATCTGCTCGAGCTTGTCAGCGATGAGGCTGGCGGTGGACGGGTCGCGCTCGAGCAGCCTCGCGAGGTCGCGGGGAGTGACGGGCGCCTGGCTCGTGGCGAGGATCCGCAGTGCGGGGGCCGCCGAGGTCGGCGCATCGAAGTCCTGCAGCGTTGCCGCCATCGTCGCCTGCGCGAATCCTGCGATATCAAGCAGCGCTTGGATAATCTGCGCCTTCTCGTCCGCCGCGGTCTCAGTCATGTTGCCATGATACAGATGACGGATATCATTGAGTTTCATCACTGAGTTACATCAACGAGTGGGTGAGGGATATGAGTGAGACCGCATCGCGGGGAACAGTGCTCGTCACAGGTGGCACCGGGTATCTCGCCGGGTGGCTGATCGTGGAGCTGCTGAACAGCGGCTATCGGGTGCGTGCCTCGGTGCGCGACACCCGCCGCGCGGAGCCGGCACGCCAGGCGATCCTGGAGCGATCCAGGGGAACGCACTCGCTTCAGTTCGTCCAAGCCGACCTGCTCGACGACGAGGGCTGGGAGTCGGCGCTCGACGGCGTCGAGGCGGTGCTGCACACCGCCTCGCCGATGCCGTTCGACCACGATGCAGACCTGATCACCTCTGCTCGCGAGGGCACCCGACGGATACTCACCACGGCAGCACGCGTCGGCGTGCGCCGGGTCGTGTTCACCTCTTCGGGGACTGCCGCCCGATCGGGCGACCCTTCGAGCACGACCACCGAGCACATGTGGTCGGAGCCGTCCGGCGAGCCGCTCCACGTGTATCCGGACTCCAAGATCTACGCGGAGCGGCTCGCGTGGGAGCTTGCCGACGAACTCGGTCTCGATCTGACCGCGGTGCTGCCGTCGTTCATGCAGGGACCACCGGTCGGCGCGCCCGGCCGAGCCGGCACGATCGATGTGATCCGCCGCCTGCTGAACCGGGCGATGCCAGCGCTGCCCCGTCTCGGCTGGAACATCGTCGACGTACGCGACGAGGCCAGACTGCACGTTCTCGCCCTCGGACAGCCCGCAGCGATCGGTGAACGCTACAACGGCTCGGGCACATTCCTCTGGTACCGCGACGTTGCGCGCATCCTTCGCGAGGGCCTCCCCGAGGCGAAGAAGATTCCCACACGACAGCTGCCCGACTTCCTGGTGCGACTGGCGGCTCGACGCGACCCTCACCTCGCGATGATCGTCGACGAGCTCGGCATCGTCCGCACCGTCGACAGCAGCAAGGCCCGTCGTCAGCTCGGCTGGACGAGCCGCGACGTCCGGACCACCATTCTCGACACCGCCCGCGCGCTCCTCGCGCACGACCAGCAAGCGTGAGCCGGCCCGTGACGACTGCGAACCTGCCGGACGCGGCACTTCTGGGCGCCTGACTGCAGCCCGGAACACGATGACCCCTGGTTTCCCGCGGGAAATCAGGGGTCTTGTGGCTGGGGTACCTGGACTCGAACCAAGAACAACTGAACCAGAATCAGCCGTGTTGCCAATTACACCATACCCCAAGGGCGTTCCGGCCGAAGCCGTGCCGAGGATCCAGCTTACCCGACCCGACGGGCGCCGCCAAACCGCGGGCGCGGGCGGGGCGTGTCGCCGGGGACGACCTAGCTCGCGAGCCTCTGGATGAGCGCGCCGAGCCGGCGGATCGAGACGTCCTTGCCCAGCAGCTCCATCGACTCGAACAGCGGCGGCGAGACGCGGCGGCCCGAGACGGCGACGCGCGGCGGGCCGTAGGCGATGCGCGGCTTGAGGCCCATCCCGTCGATCAGCGCGGTCGAGAGGGCGTCCTGGATCGCCGCTGCGGTGAACTCCCCCGCGGGCACGAACTGCAGCGCGGCCAGGCAGGCGTTGAGCACCTCGGCGGCGTTGTCGGGCAGGCCCGCCAGCGCGTCGTCGTCGTACGCGACCTCGTCCACGAAGAGGAAGCCGAGCATCCCGGGGGCGTCGCCCAGCAGCTGCAGGCGCTCCTGCACGAGCGGGGCGGCGGCGGAGATCAGCGCGCGCTGCTCGGCCGTAGGCTCCTCCCCCACCACGCCGGCCTTCGCGAGGTACGGCACGAGCCGCGCGGCGAAGTCCTCGGGCGCGAGCATGCGGATGTGGTCGCCGTTGATCGCCTCGGCCTTCTTCTGGTCGAAGCGGGCGGGGTTCGGGTTGACGTCCGCCACGTCGAACGCGGCGATGAACTCGTCCAGCGAGAACACGTCGCGGTCGGGCCCGATCGACCAGCCGAGCAGCGCGAGGTAGTTCAGCAGGCCCTCGTGCGTGAAGCCCTTCTCCCGCTGCAGGAACAGGTCGGCGCGCGGGTCGCGCTTCGACAGCTTCTTGTTGCCATCGCCCAGCACGAGGGGCAGGTGGCCGAAGCGCGGGATGAAGCTCGTGACGCCGGCGTCAATGAGCGCGCGGTACAGCACGATCTGGCGCGCCGTCGACGGCATGAGGTCCTCGCCGCGCAGGACGTGCGTGATGCCCATCAGAGCGTCGTCGACCGGGTTCACGAACGTATACAGCGGGATGCCGTTGGGACGGACGATCACGAAGTCCGGGAACGAGCCGGCCGGGAAGGTCACCTCGCCGCGCACCAGGTCCACGTACGTGATGTCCTCGTCCGGCACTCGCAGGCGCATGGCCGGCTGGCGGCCCTCCGCGCGGAACGCGGCCTTCTGCTCCTCGGTGAGATCGCGGTCGTAGTTGTCGTAGCCGAGCTGCTTGGCGCGCCCGTTCGCCTCGTTGCGGGCGTCGATCTCCTCGGCGGTCGAGTAGCTCTCGTAGACGGCGCCCGCGGCGACCAGCTTCTCGAGCACCTCGCGGTACAGGTCGTGACGCTGGGACTGCCGGTACGGCGTGTGCGGGCCGCCGACCTCCACGCCCTCGTCCCAGTCGATGTGGAGCCACCGCAGCGCCTCGAGCAGCTGCTGGTAGCTCTCCTCGCTGTCGCGCGCGGCGTCGGTGTCCTCGATGCGGAACACCAGCTTGCCGCCGTGGTGGCGCGCGTAGCCCCAGTTGAACAGGGCCGTGCGGATGAGCCCCACGTGGGGCAGGCCGGTGGGCGACGGGCAGAAGCGCACGCGCACGTCCGCGCCGGTGGCGGTCGTGGTGCGGGGATCGGGTGCAGAAGACATCGGATCAATCCTAGGTCGTCCGCATCGCGCGATCCGGCGACCGGATGCCCGGTCGCGCGCGTCAGCGGCGGCCGAGCGGCGACAGCACGGTCGCCGCGGCCACGAAGACGAGGGCGAGCAGCGCCAGCGGGCCGTAGCCCCACTCGCCGAGCACCACGCCCGCCAGCACGGCGCCGACGGCCGCGGCCGCCATCATGGCGGTGTCGCTGAACCCCTGCCGGCGCGGGCGCTGGCCGATCGGCGTGCTCTCGGTGAGCAGCGCGGATCCGGCCACGGTCGACGCGCTCCACCCGAGGCCCAGCAGGAACAGCGCGACCATGACGGCGGCCGGCTCTCCCGGCCACAGCGCGGCGGTCACGAGCGAGGCCGCCAGGATCGCCTGTCCGCCGAGCACCGTCGCCACGCGCCCGATCCGATCGGCCAGCACGCCGAACAGGGGCGAGGCGCCGTACATCCCGAGCACGTGCAGTGCGAGCGTGACGCCGACCAGCAGGGTGACCTCCGTGGTGTCGCCCTGGTGCCCGGCCCCGTGCCCGCCGTGGGCGAGATGGGCCAGGTGCACGGGCGTCATCGCCATCACCGACGCCATCACGATGTGCGAGCTCGCGATCGCGAACACGGCATAGCGCGCGGCGATCGGGCGATCCGCCTCGGGTGCCGGGGCATCGGACGCGACGGGAGCACGAGCGATCCGCTGCGCGAGCAGCAGCGGATCCGGGCGCAACGCCACCAGGAACAGCACGAACATCGCGCTCTGCGCCACCACGGCGAACAGGTATGCGCCCGTCAGCGGCGGCATGCCCACGAGCCCACCCAGCAGCTCCCCCGGCGTGAGCATGAGCGGTCCCAGCACGCCGCCGACGGTCGTGGCCCACACCACGGTCCCCAGCGCCCGGCCACGCCGCTCGCGCGGTGCGAGATCGGTGGCGGCGAAGCGGGACTGCAGGTTCACGGCGTTGCCTGCGCCGATGAGGAGGATCCCGACCAGCAGCAGCGGGAACTCACGCACGGCCGCGGCGAGCACGACGACGATGATGCCGACCAGGGCGAGCGCGTTGCCGACCGACAGCGCGAAGCGCCGGCCGCGCACCCCGGCCAGCTGGGCGAGCGGGATGGCGCACAGCGCCGCGCCGAGCGTCCCGGCCGCCGTGGCCAGTCCGGACAGCGACGCCTGTCCCGACAGATCGGCGGCGAGCAGCGCCCCCAGCGACACCGTGGCCCCGAACGCGACCCCGCCGAGCACCTGTCCCGCCGCGAGCACGCGGACCGTGCGCGTCTGGATCCGCGCGATGGTGTCCGGCGCGAGGTCTGCCGGGACGCTCACGTCAGGAGACCAGCGCGTCGCGAGCGCTGTTGCGCAGCACGCCGAGCCCCGGGATCTCCACTTCGATCGTGTCGCCCGCCTGGAACGCGCCCACACCGGCGGGGGTGCCGGTCAGCAGCACGTCGCCCGGCAGCAGCGTGAACGCCGCCGTGACGTACTCGATGATGGTCGGCACGTCGAAGATCATGTCGGTGAACGGAGCCTGCTGCTTGACCTCGCCGTTGAGGCGCGTGATGACCTCACCCTGGGCGTAGTCGAAGTCGGTCTCGATCGCGGGACCCAGCGGGCAGAAAGTGTCGAAGCCCTTCGCGCGGGACCACTGGCCGTCGCTGCGCTGCAGGTCGCGCGCCGTGACGTCGTTCGCGACCGTGTACCCGAAGACGTAGTCGAGGGCGTTCTCGGCCTTGACGTTCTTCGCGATCCGGCCGATCACCACGGCCAGCTCGCCCTCCCAGTGGGTATCCTGCGACTGCGGCGGGCGCACGATCGCGTCGCCCGGGCCGATGACAGCGGTGTTCGGCTTGAAGAACAGCAGCGGTTCCTTCGGCACCTCGCTGTCCATCTCCGCCGCGTGCGCGCTGTAGTTCTTACCGACGCACACGACCTTCGAACGCGGGATGACCGGCGCGAGCAGCGCCGCGTCGCCGAGCGGCACGCGCTCGCCCGTGGTCTCGAAGCCGGCGAACAGCGGATCCCCGGCCAGCACGACGAGGGCGGTGCCGTCGAGGATGCCGAAGCGGATGGTGTCGTTGTGGCTGAACCGGGCGATCTTCACCGGCCCAGCCTAGGGCGTCCCACCGCCTCGCGGCATCCGCCCTGGCCCGTCCCCCTCACAAACCCGGCCAGCCACCCAGCTCGCGCGCGATCGCCTCACCCAGGGCGGGGCCGAGGGCGGTCGAGAACGTGGCGGTGAGGTGGTGGGAGTCGCGGTACATCAGCACGCCGCCGGAGATCGCCGGGCACAGGCCGCCGTCCTCCGGAGGGGCGCAGAAGTACGGCGTGAGGTCGACCAGGTGCGCGCGCGTGGTGGCAGCGACCTCCCGCATCGCCTCGCGCGTCGGTCCCGCCAGGGCCTCGGCCGCGGGCGCGCCGCACGCGAGGGCGTCCTCGAGGTGCTCGAGCAGGCAGTCGAGCGGTCGCCGCTTGAGGTCCGGGCTGTCGGCGAGCAGCACCACGCTCGTGCTGTCGGGCAGCGCGTCCACGATCTCGCGCAGGCCGTCGCGCCAGGCGGTCGCCGGGTCGGTCCCCTCGGGCGGGGCCTCCTCTGCGTAACCGGTCACGATCAGCACGTCGGGCGGATCCGCGCGCAGCTCGGCGAGCACCGCGGCGCGCCACTCGTCGCACGCCTCGAAGGGACCGTCGCCCAGCACATGCACCCGGAACGCCGAGGAGCAGCGGCTCTTCGTGTGGACGACGGCATCCAGGCGCTCTCGTTGGGCCACGTCGATCAGCGCCGGGGCCCAGTGCGCGGCGTGGGAGTCCCCCCACAGCACCACCCTCGGTCCCGACGGTTCGCCGTACGAACACGGCGTCGGCTCGGCGTCCGCGTAGCCGAGATTGCACCCGTCGGCATACATGGCCGGCTCGTCCTCGGGCGCCTCCGGGATGGTCGGGGTCAGGTTCGCCGGGACGAACGGCGTCGCATCGGGCGGAGCCGCCGGCGCCGTGCGCGGCACGGTCGACGAGGTCGCCAGCGCGGGGGCCGGCGCGAAAGCCAGGGTCGCCGCGCCGAGCGCCGCCACCACGACCGTGCCCGCGAGCGCCGCCCACAGCGTGCGGCGAGGAGCCCCGGCCACCAGCGCCCGTGCCCGGCGCACCGGCTGCTCGATCCCCCGGTACAGCAGCCACGCGAGCGGGATGCCGGCGAGCCCGAGCGCGGCCGACAGCCACGGACCGCGCCACTCCCCCGGTAGGAGGGCGGGAATCAGCAGCAGGAGCGGCCAATGCACCAGATACAGCGAGTAGGAGATGCCGCCGACGAACTGCATGGGACGCGGCGTCAGCACCAGGTCCGGGCCGAACCGCGGCCGGTGCTCGGCCAGGGCCAGACGCGACCCGCACAGGATCACCGCCGCGGTCGACGCAACGGGCAGCAGCGCGATCGCTCCGGGGAAGGCGTGGGTCTCCCCCACGAAGACGACCGTGATGAGGATGCCCGCCAGCCCCGCCCAGCCGAGCGCCACCGCGCCGGCGAGCGGCACACGACGCACCAACGCCGCCGGCAGCAACGCCACGAGCGCCCCGATCCCGAACTCCCACGCCCGCGTCCAGAGCGCGAAGAACGCCCACGGCTGGGACTGGGACGTGACGAGCACGCACGCGACGAACGACACCACGGTGACGGCGACGAGCGCGATCACCACCGCGTGCCGTGCCTGGCCGCGGCGACGGCCGAGCACCCAGGCGGCGAGCAGCAGCGCGGGGCACACCAGGTACCACTGCTCCTCGACGCCGAGCGACCAGTAGTGCTGGAACACCGACGGCGTGGCGTCGGCGAAGTAGTCGGTGTCCCGCAGCGCGAAGACATAGTTGGGCACGAACAGGGCCGTGGCGATCGCGTCCGTCACCGTCCGGTCGCGCAGCAGCGGCGAGACGACGGCATACGCGACGGCGGCGCTCGGCACGAGCACGACCAGCGCCGCGGGCAGGATGCGCCGGGCGCGGCGCGCCGTGAACGCGGGCAGGTCGATCCGGCCCGTCTGTTCGAGCTCGCGCACGAGCATCCCCGTGATGAGGAAGCCGGAGACGACGAAGAACACGTCCACGCCCACGAAGCCGCCCGGCGCCCACGCCAGTCCGGCGTGCTGCGCCACGACCGCAAGCACCGCGACGGCGCGCAGCCCCTGAATGTCCGCGCGAAAGACCGATCCCCCCATGTCGGGACAGCATCATGGGCGAAGGTGAACGGAACGTTGCGCGGCGCCGGGGCTCTGCATCAGGAGATCGGCACGTCGGGGCGTCCACTCCTCGTCCACAGCCACCGTCGGAAGCGGGTCGTCCACGGGTTTCGTTTTGGGGCGTGGATCGGCGGTTTCTCCGACGGGGAATGTCGGTGGTCGCCCCTACCGTGGAGGTATGGATCACCGGTACACGATCACCGGGTGAGGGGTTCCCCTCACCCGGTGATCTGCGTGCCCTGATCCACAACACGGCCGCGCTGTCGGACGCTGATCTGGTGTCCGCGGCCGGCGCGGTGGAAGCCCTCGGTCGTATCGTCGACGCCGCCCGGGTCCGCATCGCCGGAGAGATCGACACCCGCTCCGCCCGGGATGCGGATGACCGCCTGTCGGCCCGGTACGGGTGCCGGAACGGGGTGGAGCTGTTGGAGCGCACCACCCGGGTGTCGGCGAAGACGATCAACGCCCGCATCCGGTTGGACAAGCGCACCCGGCCGGGTGTGTCTCTCACCGGTGAGGAGCTTCCGGCGAGGTTCCGCCACGTCGCCCACGCGTTGCACGAGGGCGTGCTCGGTGTGGACGCGGCACACGAGGTCACAACCGCCCTCGCACGGGTGGAGGACCGCGCCGACCCGGTCGAGTTCGACGCGGCCGAAGCCACCACCGTCGCCTACGCGACCGGTGCGCTCGAAGAACAGGCCGGGATGATCCCGCCCACGTTCGCGGAGGTCGAGGTGCATGCGCGCACGTGGGCGGCGTACCTGGACCAGGACGGCCCCGCACCCGACGACGAACGCGCCGCCCGCAACCGAGGCCTCACCCTCGGCACGCCCCGGGACGGGGTCGTCCCGCTGCGCGGGTCCCTGCTCCCGGAGGTCGCCGCGGGGCTGCAGCGACTGTTGGACGCGCATCTCAACCCCGCCGTCCGCTTCACCCCCACCGACCCGGAAGACCGGGACGAGCACACCCCCTGGTCAACCGAAGACGTGGTCGATGACCCGCGGACGAACGCGCAGAAGCGGCACGACGTGCTGGCGGTGATCATCCAGTCCGCCGCGAAAGCCACCGACACCCCGACATTGGGTGGCGCAGCCCCGACGCTTGTGGTCACCGTCGCCGAGGACGACCTCCACAACCCCACGGGGGCGGCGCGGATCGACGCCACCCGCGTTCCGGTGTCCACCGCGCATCGGATCGCGTGCACGGGGGCCGTGCAGAAGGTCATCCACGACCACACCGGCCGCATCGTCCAGTTGGGCTCCCCGGAGCGGGTGTTCAACGCCCACCAGCGCCGGGCGATCACCGCCCGAGACGGCGGATGCATCATCCCGGGGTGCACGATCCCCGCGGCGTGGTGCGAGATCCACCACGTCGACGAACACGCGAACGGCGGCCCCACCCACACCGACAATGGCGTCCTGCTCTGCTGGTGGCACCACCACAACCTCGACCGCTCCGGATGGGACATCCGCATGAGAGCCGGCACCCCGGTCGTCAAAGCCCCACCCTGGATCGACCGACGCGGCATCTACCGCCCCGCCCGCAACGCGCTCACCCGCCCACGGGGTCCGTCCGGGTGACGGGGGTTGAGCTCGGTTTCGACTCGCTCCGCTCGCTCAACCCGTTTCGACTCGCTGCGCTCGCTCAACGAGCGGTCTTCCGACCCACCCCGCTCGTTGAGCGGAGCGCGAAGCGCGCAGTCGAAACGGGTTAAGCGGAGCCGCGTAGCGGCGGAGTCGAAACCGAGGTGAGCGGGACGGCACGTGGCTCAGTCGTCGAGGCGGTAGAGCCAGCCGCGGGTGTCCTCACGGCGGCCGTACTGGATGTCCGTGAGCTCTTCACGCAGCGAGAGCGCGAGCTCGCCGGTGGGCTGCTCGTCCTCGAATCCGGCGCCCTTGAGCGCCCCGATCGGGGTGACGACGGCGGCCGTGCCGCACGCGAACACCTCGGTGATGTCGCCGGAGGCGACGCCGTCGCGCCACTCGGCGAGCGACACGGCACGCGTCTCGACCGTGAGGCCGCGGTCGCGCGCCAGGTCCAGGATCGAGTTGCGCGTGATGCCGTCGAGGATGCTGTCGGAGGAGGGCGTCACGAGCGTGCCGTCCTTCTTCACGAACAGGATGTTCATCCCGCCGAGTTCCTCGATGTTGCCGTCCGAGTCGAGGAACACGACCTGGTCGCAGCCCTGCGCGTAGGCCTCCGACTGCGGCAGGAGGCTCGCGGCGTAGTTGCCGCCCGTCTTCGCGGCGCCGGTGCCGCCCTTTGCGGCGCGCTGGTAGTCCTGCGAGAGCCAGATCTTGACGGGCTTCACGCCGCCCGCGAAGTAGGACGCCGCGGGGCTCGCGATCACGTAGTACGCGACCTTCTTGGCCGGCCGCACGCCGAGGAACGCCTCCTTGGCGAACATGAACGGGCGCAGGTACAGGCTCTGGTCGGGCGCGGAGGGCACCCAGGCGCCGTCAACGGCGATGAGCTCGCGCAGGCTCTGCAGGAAGTACTCCTCGGGCAGTTCGGGCAGCGCCATGCGGCGCGCGCTGCGCTGCAGGCGCCGCGCGTTCTCCTGGGGGCGGAACGTGTACACGCCGCCGTCGGCGTGACGATACGCCTTGATGCCCTCGAAGATCTCCTGCGCGTAGTGCAGCACGGCGGCGGCCGGATCGAGGCTGATCGGGCCGTAGGGCTGCACGCGCGGGCGGTGCCAGCCGCCGCGCTCGGACCAGCACACGTCGACCATGTGGTCGGTGAAGTGCGTGCCGAAGCCGGGGTCCTGCAGGATCTGCTCGCGCTGCGCCGTCGTCTTCGCGGCGAGGTTCTTCGTGACGGCGAACTGAAGCGGCGCGGGAGCGGTGCCGGCCGGGGTGATGGTGTCGGTCATGTCGGGGTCCTGTCTGACGTGCGTGCGGCCCAGGTTACGCCTGCAGGCGGACGGCGATCGCATCGCCGATCTCGGTCGTGCTGCGGGCGGGTGCCGGATGGGACGAGCCGTGGCGCTCGTCGATGTCTTCTTCGATCGCGCGCGTGACGCGATCCGCCTCCTCACGAAGCCCGAGGTGGTCGAGCAGCAGGGCGATGGAGCCGATGGCCGCGGTGGGGTCGGCCTTCTGGGTGCCGGCGATGTCGGGTGCCGATCCGTGGACGGGCTCGAACATCGACGGGAACGCGCCGTCCGGATTGATGTTGCCGGAGGCGGCGAGGCCGATGCCACCGGTGACGGCACCTGCCAGGTCGGTGAGGATGTCGCCGAAGAGGTTGTCGGTGACGATCACGTCGAAGCGGCCGGGGTTCGTGACCAGGAAGATGGTGGCCGCATCGACGTGGAGGTAGTCTACGGCGACCTCGGGGTATCCAATCCCCACCTCGTGGACCACGCGCTGCCACAGCGACCCGGCGTTCACGAGCACGTTCGTCTTGTGCACGAGCGTGAGCCGCCCGCGGCGCCGCTGCGCGAGCTCGAAGGCGTAGCGGACGACGCGCTCGACGCCGTACGCGGTGTTGACGCTGGTCTCGTTCGCGACCTCGTGCGGCGTGCCGCGGCGGATCGATCCGCCGTTGCCCACGTAGGGACCCTCGGTACCCTCGCGCACGACGACGAAGTCGACCTCGCCCGGATCGGCCAGCGGTCCCGGCTGCCCGCGGTACAGCTTCGACGGCCGCAGGTTCACGTAGTGGTCGAGCTCGAAGCGCAGCCGCAGCAGCAGGCCCCGCTCGATGTTCGCGTCGCGCAGGCGCGGATCGCCCGGGACGCCGCCGACGGCGCCGAGCAGGATCGCGTCGTGCGCCTTGATCGCATCGAGATCCTCGTCCGTGAGCGTGTCGCCCGTCTCGAGGTAGCGCGCGGCGCCGAGCGAGAAGCGGGTCTTGTCGAAGACGACGTCCGAACCCGCCGTCGCGGCATCGAGCACCTTCTCGGCCTCGGCGATCACCTCCGGGCCGATCCCGTCGCCCGGGATGACCGCCAGCTTCACGACACGCGCCATGACTCTCCTTCTCTCGCGTTGCTCGCGCCCGGATCCGCAGGAGAGCGGAGACGGCGCGCGGAAGGCGTCAGCGGCGATCGACCTCCCGGTGTCTCCCCAGAGTAGTGGCCGCGATGACGCCCGCGACGACGACGAGACCCGCACCGATCAGGGAGGTCACGACGACGCCCCCGTCGAACGCCACCGCGGCGGCCTGGCGCAGAGCCTCGCCCGCCACCCCGCCGACGGTCTCGGCCGCGTGCATCGCACCGGCGAGCGTCTCGCGCGACGCGAAGGCGAGCTCCTCCGGCACGCCGACCGGCACGTCGAGCGTGGCGCGGTACCACCAGGTGAGGATCCCGCCCAGGATCGACGTGCCGAGCACGGCTCCGACCTCGTACGCGGTCTCGGACACCGCGCTGGCGGCGCCGGCCTTCTCGGGCTCCGCCCGGGTCAGCACGAGCTCGGTCGCGACGGTCTCGGCCGCACCGATTCCGACGCCGAGCACCGCGAAGGCCGCGATGAGGACGCCCAGCTCGTGCGCCCCGCTCCACGCGACCATGACGTAGCCCGCGACCGAGAAGGCAAGTGCCGCCGGGATCACCGCGCGGGGCGAATAGCGGCGCGCGATCGGCACGACGCCGATCCCGCCGACGATCATCGCCGCCATCCCGGGTAGCAGCATCACGCCCGCGATCATGGGAGCGAGCCCGACCACGAGCTGCAGGTGCTGCGCCACGAAGTACAGGAAGCCGACGAGCGCGGTCACGCTGAGGAGGTTCACGAGGACCGCGCCGGAGAAGCCCGGCCGCCGGAACAGCGCCATGTCGAGCATCGGCACCGGCAGCCGCAGCTGACGCCGCACGAAGAGCCATCCGAAGCCGCCGCCGGCCGCGAACAGCACCGCGGTCGTGCCGGACAGGCCGTGCACCGCGATCTCCTTGATCCCGTAGACGATCGGCACCATCGTCGCCATCGACAGCGCGACGCTCGTCAGGTCGACGGGTCCGGGGCGCGGATCTCGGCTCTCCGGCACGAGCAGCGGCACCAGGATGAGCATGGGAACGAGCATCGGGATCGCCAACAGGAAGACCGCGCCCCACCAGAAGTGCTCCAGGATGAAGCCGCCGAGGATGGGGCCGAGCGCGGCGCCCGCCGAAAACATCGACGCCCACACCGCCAGCGCGAGCCGCCGCTGGTCGCGGTCGGTGAAGATGGTGCGCAGCAGCGACAGCGTGGACGGCATCAGCATCGCCCCGAACACGCCGAGTCCGGCGCGCGCGGCGATGAGCAGCTCGGCCGTCGGAGCGAAGGCGGCGAGAACCGAGACGATCCCGAACCCGCTCGCGCCGATCAGGAGCATCCTGCGGCGGCCGAACCGGTCCCCGAGCGAGCCCGCGGTGACCAGGAGCCCCGCGAGCACGAGCGAGTACGCGTCGATCATCCACAGCTGCTGCGCGCTCGTCGGCGCGAGGTCGGCGGCGATGCCGGGCAGCGCGAAGGTCAGCACGGTGTTGTCCACCGAGACGAGGAGCACCGGCAGCATGAGCGCGACCAGGGCCGTCCAGGCGCGCCAGCCTGCCCTGGTGGTGGTCGGCGCGAGCGCGCGCGTGTCCGTCATGAATCCCCCGATTACTGTACCGTCCGGTAGGTATAGTAACGGATTCTGGATCGAGCGCGAACATGAGAGGGTGGACGGCATGAGTCGTCCACCCCACGCTCGCGAGAAGGTGCTCGACGCGTTCGAGGCGCTGCTGATCGACGAGGGTGACCGCGCCGCCACGCTCGACGCCGTCGCCGGCGCAGCGGGCGTGTCCAAGGGCGGCCTGCTGTACCACTTCGGCTCGAAGGACGAGCTCGAGCGGGGTCTGATCGCACGACTGATCGCCCTCGCCGAGGCGGACGCGGCGATCGGCCGCGCCGCCCCCGAGGGCCCGATCGCGTACTACCTGCGCACGTCGGGCGAGAGCGGCGGGCCGCTCGATCGCGCGATCGTGGCCGTGTCGCGGCTCGCGCACGGCGGGCATGCGGCCGCCTCGGCCGCGCTCCGCGACGTGCGCGCACGGTGGGCCGAGATGCTGCGTCCCGCGACGCGCGACGCCACGACGCTCGAGCTCGTGATGCTGGTCGGCGACGGTCTCTACCTCAACGCCGCACTGACGGGCGGGGTGCCGGGAGACGTGCCGACCGGACCCGACCTCGACGCCCTCATCGCCCTCGTCGAGCGCACGGCGCACGACTGAGCGCGGGGTCCGAGCCGAGCGAGCGGGGCCGGCGTCCGGCCCCGCTCTCCCGCATTACTCCGTGATCTCGATCTGCGTGACGAGCGGCGCCTCGATGTCGCGGCCGATCTCCGCCAGCACCTCGTCGGGCACGCGCTGGTCGACCGTGACGACGCTGAGGGCCAGCCCCGCCTGCTCGCGCGCGACCTGCATGCCGTCGATGTTGATCCCGGCCGCACCGAACTTCTGGCCGTAGACGGCGACGATCCCGGGGCCGTCCTTGTAGACCAACACGACGTGGTGCTTCTCGATCGGCACCTCGATCTCGTAGTTGTTGATCGCGACGATCTTCTGCACCATGCGGGTGCCCGACAGCGTGCCGGCGACGCTCAGCACCGATCCGTCCGCGAGCGTGCCACGCAGGATCGTGACGTTGCGGTACTCGGGGCTCTCGGCCTCGACGATCAGGCGCGTCTCGATGCCGCGCTGCTCGGCGAACAGCGGCGCGTTCACGTACGAGACGTTCTCGCTGATGACGTTGGTGAGGACGCCCTTGAGGGCCGCCAGGCGGTACACGCTCACGTCGTATGCCGCGAGCTCCCCGCGCACCTCGATGTCGAGGCTCGTGAGGGCGCTCTTGGCCAGCCCGCTGAACACCTGGCCGAGCTTCTCGACGAGCGCGATGCCGGGGCGCACGAAGGGGTCGATCACGCCGCCCGCGACGTTGACGGCGTCGGGCACGAGGTCGCCCTCGAGCGCGAGCTTCACGGAGCGCGCGACCGACACGCCCGCCTTCTCCTGCGCCTCGTCGGTGGAGGCGCCCAGGTGCGGCGTCGCCACGACGTTCGGCAGGGCGGTCAGGCGGGTGTCGGCGGGCGGCTCGCTCGAGAACACGTCGAGGCCCGCTCCGGCGATCTCGCCGCCCTTGAGCGCCTGCTCGAGCGCGTCCTCGTCGATCAGGCCACCGCGCGCGACGTTGACGACGTACGCCGTCCGCTTCATGCGACGCAGCTGCTCGGTCGAGATCATGCCCGTCGTCTCGGGCGTCTTCGGCATGTGGATCGTGACGAAGTCGGACTGCTCGAGCACCTCGTCCAGGGTGCCGAGCTCGGCGCCGAGCTGCTGGGCGCGCTGGGGCGTGACATAGGGGTCGTACGCGAGCACGCGCATGCCGAACGCCTGCATGCGCGCAGCGACGAGGGCGCCGATGCGGCCGAGGCCGATCACGCCGAGCGTCTTCTCGTACAGCTCGACGCCGGTGAAGGCGCTGCGCTTCCACTCCCCCGCGGCGATCGAGGCCTTCGCGGCCGGGATACGACGGGCGAGGCTGAGGATGTGACCGCACGTGAGCTCGGCGGCCGAGATGATGTTCGAGGTGGGGGCGTTCACAACCATCACGCCGGCCGTCGTCGCGGCCTTGATGTCGACGTTGTCGAGACCGACCCCCGCGCGCGCGATCACCTTGAGCTGCGGCGCGTGCGCGATCGCCTCCTCGTCCATCTTCGTGGCGGATCGGATCAGCACGGCGTTCGCGTCGGCGAGGGCGGAGAACAGCGCGTCCCGGTCGGTCCCGTCGACCGTGCGGACGTCGAAATCGGGCCCGAGCGCCTCGATGGTGGCGGGCGAGAGTTGTTCGGCGATGAGCACGACGGGCTTCGGCACGGGTGGATCCTTCGGTGCAGGGCGCGCAGAGATGCGCGGACGGGGACGGCCGATGCGCCGCACGCCGTCCGGGCCGCCCGTGCGGGCGGCGGCGTGAGGCGCGATCGAGGACACTCTATCGCGCGAGCCGCGGGCCTTCCGCGCGCACGGCGGCACCGCCGGTCACGAACGACCCAGGGGACCGTCAGCCGAGGATCGACACGGTGTTGGTGTAGGCCACGACGTCGAGCCAGTAGACCGCGACGAGGGCGAGCGCGGTCAGCAGGAGCAGCGTCAGCGTCACGAGCCCCCGCGCGCGCCCGACGACGACCGCGACGGCGAAGAGCAGGATCGGCAGCGCGATCGCGAGGAGCCACACGATCCACCCCGTGGCCGTCAGCGAGAGGCCGGCCGTGCCCGCCGCCTGCAGGGACGCGATCAGGTAGCTGATCGCGGTCCAGACGGCGTACGCGAACAGGAGGCCGAAGAACCCCGCGATGGCCGCCACCGCCCACGTCGGAGCGGCGCTGCGCGCCGCCGCACCGGTCTGCCCCGTCATCGCCCGATCACCCCCACCATGACGAACGGCCACGGCACGAGCACCACGATGCCGGCGACGAGCCCCGCGAAGCGACGCCACAGCGGCCCGCCGCGCGTGAGGTACACCGTGGTGCCGAACCAGACGACCGGGGCCAGCACGGCGAGCCAGAGAGCGCCCTGGAACATCATGTCGGCGACGGCACCGGTGGCCGTCTCGATCCGATCCCGCAGGCGCAGCCCGCCGAGCACCCACCCGACGACGTAGAGGGCGTACACGCCGCCGATCACGCCGAAGGACACCAGCGCGGCATTCCCCATCGGTGCGGGCTCGCGCGATGGGGCCGGCTCATGCGACGGGGCGGGATCCGTCGCGACCGGCTGGTCGGGCGAAGGCGGGTCGGCCGGTTCCGCGGTGTCGCCCGGGCGGTCCTCCCGGTCTCGGCCGCGGCGCGCGCGGCTTCCCGGCGCGGCCAGCGTCGGGTCGTCGTCGCCGTCCCAGGACAGCGCCTCGTCGTCGCCAGAACTCATGGCGCCAGCCTAGAGGCGACCCGGCGGATCCGCGGGCGACCCGCGCCGATACGCCAGCCTCGGTGAGAAGTCCCCCTTTGGACATCGCGCCGACGCACGGGATGATGCCAGGACCGACAGATTCCGGAGACAGCCGTGTCAGATCAGCCCCCGTACCCGTCCGAGCCCCCGCGCGCACCGGACGCGCAGCCCCCGTCCGCCCCGCAGCCGCCCTCCGGCGCGCGGCCTCCCGTGCCGCCTGTACCGCCGCCGCCCGGCGGGCCAGCCGGTCCGGCGCATCCCCCGACGACGGCCTCGCCCGCGCTTCCGCCGTACGCCGCGGGCGGTCACGGGGCCTCGCCGGCCGCGGCCCCTCCCGCTCCCCCGCAGCACGGCTACGGCCAGCTGCCGGGCGGCGCGTACCCCCCGCCGGGCGGATACGCCCCTCCCGTCGGCTATCCGCAGCACGGTGCCGGCGCGCCGCCGTACGCGGCTTCCTACGGCATGCCGGGGACTCCGCCGCCCGGAGAGAGCAAGGGGCTCGCGATCACGGCGTTCGTCCTCGGCATCGTGGGCATGCTGGGGGCGATGACCGTGGCGTGGATCCCGGTCGTGGGCTTCGGCGCGCTCCTGGTTCCCCTCGTCGCGCTCGTGCTCAGCATCTACGCGCTCGCCAAGCGCAAGCCCGGCAAGGGGTTCAGCGTGACGGGGCTGGTGCTGGGAGCGCTCGCGCTCCTGACGGGCGGGCTGTTGGCCACGGTGTCCACCGTGCTGCTCGCATCGTTCACGAACGCCGCCTCGGAGCGGGCCGGCTCGCCGTTCTCCCCGGGCCTGCCCTCCGACCCGGCCGCTCCCGCGGATCCGAGGGAGCCGTACTCGACCACCGAGACCATCGCCCTGGGCACGCCCTTCGAGGTCACGACCGACGAGGGCACCTCGGTCGTGACCATCAACGACATGGCGTACTCGTCCGAGCCGCTACCCGGCACGGGGCTGGAGCCGCTGTCGGAGGCGTTCCTCGTGCTCGACGTCACGTGGGAGGTCGTCGACGGCGAGGTCGCCTTCGTCGACGCGTACGAGCTCCTCGAGCTCACGGACGGCATGGGCGAGTGGTACTACAGCGAGCTCGACTTCGACGGCATGCTCTCGGCCGACGATCTCGCCGAGGGCGACGTCGCCGAGGGCTTCGCGGTGTTCGACGTCGACCCGGCGGACGGGCCGTTCCTGCTGGACATCTACAGCGAGAGCCACGACCTGGTGTTCCGCGGCGCGCTGCCGAGCTCGTGACGATCGAGGACTGATCCGCCGCGGCGGGTCAGTCCTCGATCTTGCGCTTGCGCCAGCGGATGCCGGCGTTGATCAGGCCGTCGAGGTCGCCATCGAACACCGTGGCCGGATTGCCGACCTCGTAGCCGGTGCGCAGGTCCTTCACCAGCTGCTGGCCGTAGAGGAAGTAGGAGCGCATCTGGTCGCCCCAGCTCGCGGTGATCGTGCCCGCGAGCTCCTTCTTCTTGGCGGCCTCCTCCTCGCGCTGCAGCAGCAGCAGGCGCGTCTGGAGCACGCGCATCGCGGCGGCGCGGTTCTGGATCTGCGACTTCTCGTTCTGCATCGACACGACGATCCCCGTCGGAATGTGCGTGATGCGCACGGCGGAGTCGGTGGTGTTGACCGACTGGCCGCCGGGACCGGAAGACCGGAAGACGTCGACGCGGATGTCGGTCTCGGGGATCTCGACCTCCTGCGCCTCCTCCATGACCGGGATGACCTCGACGGCGGCGAAGCTCGTCTGACGCTTGTCGGCGGAGCCGAAGGGGCTGATGCGCGCGAGGCGGTGCGTGCCGGCCTCGACCGAGAGGATGCCGTAGGCGTACGGCGCGTCGACCTCGAACGTGGCCGACTTGATGCCCGCACCCTCGGCGTAGGAGGTGTCCATGACCTTCACGGGGTACTTGTGACGCTCGGCCCAGCGCAGGTACATGCGCAGCAGCATCTCGGCGAAGTCGGTGGCGTCGTCGCCACCGGCGCCGGAGCGGATCGTGACGACCGCGGCGCGCTCGTCGTACTCGCCGTCCAGCAGCGTCTGCACCTCGAGGTCGCCGATGATCTTCTCGAGCTCGGTGATCTCACGCTTGGCCTCGGCGACCGAGTCCTCGTCACCCATCTCGTTCGCGAGCTCGACGAGCACCTCCAGGTCGTCGAGGCGGCGCTCAACGCTCTCGACGCGGCTGAGCGCGGACTGGCTGTGGCTGAGGGCGCTGGTCACCTTCTGCGCGTTGGCCGTGTCGTCCCACAGGCCCGGCGCAGCGGCCTCCTCCTCGAGACGCGCGATCTGCGCACGCAGCGAGTCGACGTCGACAACCTCTCGGATGTTCGCGAACGTGGTGCGCAGCGCCTGGATCTCGGCGGAAGGATCGAATTCAAGCATGACGCCCCAGCCTATCGCGCCGGGCGCCCTCCCACGGCGCGCCAGGAGTAGCGTGGGGAGGCGTGACGACCGGAATGCCAGAAGAGCCCTCGCGCAGCGCCGCAGCGGAGGCGATCCGGCGCTACGCGCCCATGGTGTACGGCCCCACCGCCCTGTACTCGCTCGGACAGGGCGCGATCCTCCCCCTGCTGCCGATCATCGCGAGGGAGTTCGGCGCGGACCTGGCCACCGCGGCCCTCGTGACCGCGATGCTCGTCGTGGGCCAGCTGTGCGGCAACCTGCCGGCGGGCTGGCTCGTCTCGCGCATCGGCGAGCGCCACACCATGACCGCCGCGGCCGTCGTGTCGCTCGCGGGTATCGCGGGCATGCTGCTGTCGCGCCACCTGGGTGTGCTGATGGCGTCGGTGCTGCTGATCGGCTTCTGCGCCGCGGCGTTCGCCCTCGCGCGGCACACCTTCATGACGACGCGGGTGCCGCTCCCCCTGCGCGCCCGCGCGCTGTCGCTGCTGGGTGGATCCTTCCGCCTCGGCATGTTCACGGGTCCCTTCGTCGCGGCCGCGCTGCTCGGCCTGTTCGGCGACGAGAGCGCGAGCATCTGGTTCTTCGGCGCGTGTCTCGTGGGCGTGGGACTCCTCGTCACGTTCGGTCCGGATCCCGAGGAGAAGGCCGCGCACGCTGAGCGCACCGCCCGCGAGCAGCGGTCCGCCGAGCTGGATCCCGCGGACGCCGAGGACACCGGCGAAGCCGTGACGGCGTCGATCCCCACGGCGCAGCCCACGGGCGTGTTCCGCTCCATCTGGGAGCACCGGCGCGTGCTCTCCCGGCTCGGCCTCGCCGCGGCGTCGCTGTCGGCCGTGCGCGCCGCCCGCCCCGCCGTCCTGCCGCTGTGGGGCCTGTCGATCGGACTCGACTCGCCCACGATCGCGCTCGTCGTCGGCGTCTCGGGCGCGCTGGACTTCGCCCTGTTCTACGCGAGCGGGCAGGTGATGGACCGGTTCGGGCGTCTCTGGGCCGCCGTCCCCGCGCTCGTCCTCATGGGCGGGGCACTCCTCGCGCTGGCCTTCACGCACGACCTGTCCTCGGCCACGATGTGGTTCGGCGTGTTCGCCGTCGTGATCGGCGTGGGCAACGGCCTCTCGAGCGGCATCCTCCTCACCCTGGGCTCCGACGTCGCGCCGAAGGGCAGCCCCGCGCCGTTCCTCGGAGCCTGGCGCACGCTCACGGATGCGGGTGGCGCGCTGAGCCCGCTGGTGGTCTCGGGGTTGACCGCGGCCGTGTCGCTGTCGGTCGCGACGGGCGCGATCGGCGTCGTCGGCCTGCTGGGCGCGCTCGCGTTCATCCGCTGGGTGCCGCGCTTCGTGCCCAACCCGCGCCGGGACGATCGCTGACCCACGCGTCGCGTCGCACGTTCAGTCCAGCGCCGTGCGGCTGGTGGCGATCGCGCGCAGCGGCACGCCGTCGGGCACGAACGGCGCGAGGATCGGTGGTCGCCATGCCGTGGCCAGCTCCACGCGCGCGGAGATCCCGTCGTCGCTCGTGACGGACACGAGGGATGCACCGCCGGGCGCCGTCTCGACGATCGCCCGGGCCTGCTCGCGCATGCGGGGCTCGTCGAGCAGGGCGCGCGGACGGCCGTCCTGCAGCACGAGACTGAACCCGTCCGCCGCGGCGAGGGCCGCGGCGTCGGCGAGCGCGTCCAGCCGCTTCTGCGCCAGGTACAGCGAGGTCGCGTTGGCGCACACGAGGATGAGCGCGATCGCGAGCACGGCGTAGCCGAGCGCGAGCGGGAGGATGCTCCCCCGCTCCTCGGCCAGCAGCGGCGCGCGACCCCGGCTCACGGCGCCTCCCAGAAGCGCGAGACCTTCTGGATCGACGTCGCCTCGACAGGGACCCGCGCGACCCGGTCGAGCCCGAGGGCCGGCGGAACGAGCGGGAGCGGCACGTCGGCCGACACGGTCACGACGACCGTCCCTCCCGGAGCGGGACAGTCGCCGGCGGCCGGCAGGCACTCCACGCGCACGCGAGCCTCGCGGACGCCGTACTCGCGCACGACGGATGCCAGCACGGCGTCCGGAGCTCCCGCGGCGGCATTCCCGGCCGCGATGGCGCGTGCGGTGAACCGCGCGGCCGACTCCACCCCGAGCGCCTGGGACTGGATCTGGCCGAGAGCGAGCACCAGGTACACCAGCGGCACGAGCGTGAGCAGGCCGATCGTGAGGAACTCCAGTGCCGCGGAGCCCGTCTCGTCCGCGTGGGCGCGCGCGAGTCGGGCCCGCACGCGAGACGTACTGGCGCGCAGGCGGGCTCGCACCGCGTCACGGCAGTGCTTCGACGGGAGCACGCGCGGTCACCTCCAACGCCTCAGGCACCCCGAGCAGCCCGATCACGGGAAGCGTCGTGCGCACCGTCACCGCGATCGAGGGGACGCCCGCGGCGAGCTCGCGCGTCGCCGTGACGTCCCGCGCGTACTCGGAGCCGATGGCGAGCTCGATCACCCGGCGAGCGCGCTCCACCCCCTGCGCCGGGACGGCGTCCGCGAGAGCCGCATGATGCGCGCCCTCGACGGCCGCGTCGTGCACGACGTTGCGGACGTACACGGCCAGGCCCAGCTGGAGGACCGCGAGGGTGAGCAGCGTGAGCAGTCCCCCGACGAGCACGAACTCCGCCGGCCCGGACCCGCGTTCGGCCTCGCGCGCTGCGCGGCAACTCGGCCCCGGGATGCTCACGAGTCGCCCCCGTTCGCGGGACCGGTTCTCATAGTCCCGTGACGCGCGAGATCGCCTGCTCGAACAGTCCCGACAGCGCGGGACCGGCGAGCGCCCAGATCAGCACGACGAGCCCCGCCGTCATGAGCGTGATCAGCACCCAGCCGGGGACGTCGCCGCGCTCGTCGGCGCAGATGTCGCCCCATGCCGTGCGGACGCGCCGCAGCAGCCGCGAGCCTTCACGTTCCATCTTCTTCCCCCTCCTGCTTGTCTTCACCAGGTCCTCGTCTTCCAGGTCCTCGTCTTCCAGGTCCTCGTCTTCACCAGGGCTTCGGCGCGATGCTCTCTCGTCCCGGGTACCGTCGCCCGGGCTCACCCCGCCCCGAGCCGGAGCATGAACACCCCGGGAAAGACGGCGAACAGGACGCTGAGCGGGAGCAGGCCGAACACCAGCGGAAGGAGCATCAGGATCTCCTTGCGCCCGGCGGTCTCGATGAGCGCGCGTTTGGCCTCCTCGCGAGCGTCGGCGGCCTGGGACTGCAACGCTTGGGCGAGCGGCGCGCCGCGATCCAGCGCGGCGACGATGTGCTCGACGGCCCGAGACAGGGCCGGGACACGCAGGCGCCGCGACATCGCCGTGAGGGCGTCGGGCAGGCTCGAGCCCGTGCCGACGTCGAGCAACGCCGCGCGCAGCTCGGCGGTGAGCTCGCCCGACCCGAGCGCGCCCACGCGGCGAAGGCTGTCGAGGATCCCCTCCCCCGCGGCCAGGCACAGGGCGAGGAACTCCAGCACCGTGGGCAGCTCGTCCGCGATCCGCGCGGCGCGGGCCCGGGCGCGTGCGGTCAGGATCGCGTCGCACGCGAGCACCCCGGCCGCTCCGGACAGCAGCGGCAAGAGGAGGCTCGGGCCCGCGAAAGCGCCCGCCATCGCGAGCGCGGCGACGAGGACCGCCCCCGCCGCCACCCCGCCGACGCCCCAGGCGAGCTGTGTGGCGCGGAACGCGACCGGATCCACGGGTCTGCCCGCCTGCGCCAGGCGCGTGGCGAGCGTCTCCGAGGATCCGATCGCTCGGACAATTCCTCCCGCCGCCCGTGCCGCCAGCACCGACCAGCTCGTCGCTCCGGCTCGCGGCGCGTCGGGGATCAGGGGCCACGCGGTCGTGCCGGCCGGGTCGGTGACCTCGCGGATGTACGGCGCGATGCGGCGGGACAACGACGGAGCGCCGATGCGGGGCACCAGCACGAGCAGGAGGCACACGCCCGCGCCGAACCCGCCCCCGAGCAGCATCGCGACGGCGCCGTCGGTGATCCACGTCATGCGAACCACCTCCGCGGCTCGGGGAGCCGCCCGATGCGGATCATGACGCGGTACGCCACGAACGAGACCGCCGCGCCGCCGATCACGAGCGCGACGCCCTCGGGGCTCGAGTACGCCTCCGCGCCCTCGGGTCGCAGCGCGAGCAGCGCCAGGACGACCCACGGCGCCACGACCCCGAGGACGGCGGCGCCCTTCGTCCACGACTGCCGGGACTCGACCTCTCCGCGCAGCGCCGCATCGGCGCGCACCGACGCGGACAGCGCCCGCAGGACCGGCACGAGCTCGGTGCCGCCCACCTGGCGTGCCATGCGCAGCGTCTCCACGATGCGATCCGCCATCGGATCGGCGAGGGCGGCCTTGAGTAGATCCGCGCTGGAGTCGAAGTGACCCGAGGCCGCGATGTCCCGTTCGAACCTTGCGAACGCGGGCCGCAGGCTCGGCGGTGCCGACACGGCCAGGCTGGCGACGGCATCCGGGAGGGACATCCCCGCGCGGACGGACGCGATCAGGAGGTCGCACACATCCGGCCACAGCGCGCGTCGGGCCCGAAGCAGGCGCGAGCGACGGGCGCGGAGCCAGGCGATCGGCGCCCAGCCCCCCACCGCGAGCCCGAGCACCGCGAGGGCCAGGACGCCCGTCGCCAGCCAGGCGACCGCGGCCGTGACGAGTCCTGCCGCGATGCAGCCCAGCAGCAGGACCCGCTCGGGAACGTGCGCGAAACCCGCCGAGGCCAGGAGCCGCCCGAGCGCGCTCGCACCGGGGCTCCGTCGAGGCGGACGGGGACGCCGCGGCCACAGCCACGGCGAGAGCGTGAGCAGCAGCCCCGCCGCGAGCACGGCTCCCCACAGGACGGTCATCGGCTCGCCTCCCGGTACGGGGCTCGGTAGAGCGTCTCCGTCTCCGGCAGCTCGCCCAGGATGCGTCCCGTGGTCCGCACGATCTCCGCCACGCGGCGCTCGCCGGATCCGGTGCGCTCGCAGTGCACGACGAGATCCACGCTCGACGCCACGGCGTGGAGGACGAAGCCGCGATCGATGTTGCGTCCGGCGAGCAGCGGGAGCGCGGCGAGCTTGCCCAGCGCATCCACCGCGGAGTTGGCGTGGATCGTCGCCGCGCCGGGCACGCCGGTGTTGAGAGCCAGCAGGAGATCGAGCGCCTCGGCGTCACGCACCTCGCCCACGACCAGACGGTCGGGACGCATCCGCAACGCCTCCTTCACCAGGCGCCGCAACGTGATCTCGCCCGTGCCCTCGAGACTCGGCTGCCGTCCCTGCAGCGCCACGAGATCCGGGGCGTCGACACCGAGCTCGAAGGTCTCCTCCACCGTGATGATCCGCTGCTGGGGCGGGCACGCCCCCACGAGCGCGCCGAGCATCGTCGTCTTGCCCGCGTGCGTCGCCCCCGACACCAGCACGCTGCGCCCGTCCCGCATCGCCTCGGACAACAACCCCGCCGCCTCCGGGCTGAGCGAGCCGAGCTGCACAAGCCGGTCGAGAGAGCGATAGCCGGGCAGGAACTTCCGGATATTGACGGCCCAGTGCTTCCGGGCGATGCCGCCGATCACGACGTGCAGACGGGAGCCGTCGGGTAGCGACGCATCCACGAACGGCTGGCTCAGGTCGACGCGGCGCCCCG
Organism: Microbacterium album; assembly: GCF_014643695.1. GTDB lineage: Bacteria > Actinomycetota > Actinomycetes > Actinomycetales > Microbacteriaceae > Microbacterium > Microbacterium album. The sequence goes on from NZ_BMJY01000003.1 coordinate 234,883, forward strand.
TGGAGTGCAGCATGCGCTCGACGAGATCGCGCACAGCGGCGTCCGTGAGCGCGACCGGCACGCGCTCGGACACGCCGCCCCGCGCGACGAAGACCCGGTCCGGGGCGTTCAGCCACAGCTCCTCGACGGTCGGATCGTCCAGATACGGCTGCAGCGGCCCGTAGCCCGTCACGGCCGCCACGACCTCGCGCACGCGCGCGGGTTCGTCCTCCAGGGGCGCCAGGCCCCGCGCCAGGGCGAGATCGTTGTGGTGCCGCAGCTCGGAGCGCGCCACGCGGGCGACCGCCTCGGGCGAACCCGACGGGTCCGTGCGGTCGGCCCGCAGCCGTTCGCGCACACGCTCGACGAGGGTCGCCGTCGCGCGACCGGTTTCGTGGAGAGGATGCGTCACGCCGTCATGATCGCAACGCGCGCATCCCCTCCGCCGAAGTTGTCCACAGGGCCGCCTGCGGTTGCGCGCCTGCTACCCCGCCGGGGTCACTCGTCCTGCGCGCCCGGCTCGGAACCCGCCTCTCGCGTGCGCCGGCGGTGCCGCGACGCCAGCAGGAGCGCTGCGCCGAGCAGGAGCGCGATGGCCGCCCCGGCGATCGTCCACGTGGCGATCTCGCTCCCCGTCGCCGGCAGCGGGCGCCCGGGCAGGAGAGGACCGGGGTCCTCCGGCCCGCCGGCCCCCGGAGGCGTGCCCGGGTCCGTCGGCGGCGGGGTGGTCGGGGGCGGCCCCGGCGGCTCCTCGGGCACCCAGGTGTTCACGAACACGACGGCGTCCGCCGGCGTTCCGGTCGGCGCGCCGCCGTCGTCGGCGGCCTGTGTGTACGACACCTCGGTGACCAGCCCACCTGCCGCCTCGGCGACCTCGACGGTCACGTCGTACACGGCCTGCGAGTACGTCATGCCGTCGCTCGGAGCGGACGGCACGACCTCCGCGATGCGATAGGTCCAGGTGCCGATGTCCACGTACTCCATCGCCGGGAACACGGGTGCACGCTGGTCGGCCGTCGCCGTGACCGTGGCGACGCCCCCGACCGCGCCATCCGGCAGAGGCGCCGTCGCCGCGTTGTCGCCCGTCGCGGTGAGCGTGAACACGAACGCGTCGTCCGCCGTCCAGTCCCGGCCCTCGATCCGCTTCTCGACGGGGATCTCGACCTCCGCCGGCGGCAGATGCCGGTTCGTGAACACGGGCGTCTCGGCGGCGCCCGTCCCGGGGCCGCCGTCGTCCGCCACCGTCTGCTCGATCGTGGTCTGCGCGGACAGGGCGCCGTTCGGGGCCTCGGTCACGGTGACCGTGACGAGATACTCGGCGAGCGACCAGCGCTCGCCCGGGCCCGTGGGGTCGGGAACCTCCTCCGCCACCAGGTACGTCCAGGTGCCGGGCCCGGTGAAGACCATCTCGCCGAACGTCGTCGTGTGGTCGGGGGTGGCGTTCGTGATCGTGACCGAGGCGATGCCGCCCTGGGCTCCGGGCGGGAGCGGGGCGGTGCCCGCCTCCGGCCCGGTCGGGGTGAGGGTGAAGATGAACGCGTCGTCCCGGCTCCACTCGCGACCGGTCACCACCTTCTGCACGGGGATGTCGGCCGTCACGGTCGGCTCCTCGTACAGATTGGTGAACACGGGCGTCGGGTGATCGCCCGGCACCGTGTCGCCGCTGCCGTCGTCGGCCGTCGCCTGCGTGATCTCGTGGGACACGGTGAGCCGATCATCTTCGCGCTGCACCAGGACGCTCACGACGTAACGCGCCTGCGAGTACGTCACGCCGGCGAGAGGATCGGCCGGCGGCCGCTCCACGATCTCGTACTGGTACAGGCCCGGCTCGGCGTACTCGATCTGGCCGAACTCGGTCCCCTGGAACTCGGCGCCCACGGTCACGGACGCGACGCCGCCCACGGCGTCGGCGGGCATCGGCGCTCCGGCTGTGATCGGGCGGAGGTCGAACGTGAACTCGTCGTCCGCGGTCCAGGCGTCCACGCCGTCCGCGTCCACGAAGGCCTTGGCCACGGGGAACGCGTCGCGCACCGGGAGCGGCGTGTAGGTGTTCGTGAACGCCATGTCCGAGGCCGGTGCGCCGACGGTCCCGCCTGCGTCGTCGAGCAGCTGGACGATCTCGCTCGTCGCGGTCAGCGATCCGGCGCCGTCGTCGGCGACCGTGACCGTGATCTGATAGCGCGCCTGCGAGTACGTCACGCCCTCCGCGCCGGGGCTGGGCGCACGTTCGAAGACCTCGTACGTCCAGGTGCCCACGGTGCCGTAGCGGATGTCGCCGAAGACAGCGGTCCAGTCGGGCGCGACCGCGGATGCCGCGGCCTCGCCTCCGACCGCGTCGCCCGGCATCGGCGTCGTGGCGGCGGCCGGACCGGTCGGCACCAGCACGAAGTCGAAGCGGTCGTCGTCGCGCAGCGCGCGCCCGTCCAGCCCCTTCGTCGCCTCGAAGCCGTCCAGGACCGCCGGCGCAGCGGTGTACGCGTTCGTGAACAGCGCGTTCCCGGTCACGGCCTCGGACGTCGTCTCGCCCGCATCTCCGACCACGCGGGTGACCTGCCGGTCCAGGGTCATCGTGCCGTCGCCGTTGTCGGCGACCGTCACGACGACCTCGTACCGGGCCTGGGAGAAGGCGACGCCGTCCCCGACTCCCGTCTGCTGTTCGGAGATGACGTACGTGTAGACGCCCGGCTGCGTGTACACGATGTCGCCGAACGATGCCGCCAGCCCCGGCGTGTCGGCATCGATCGTCACCGTCGCGGTCGGAGGCGTGCCGCTCGCGCCACCCGGCATGGGCGTGCTCGCCGCGCCGGGCCCGGTCGCCTCCAGCACGAACGTGAACGCGTCCCCACCCTGCCAGGGGCGCCCAGTGAGGTCCTTCTCGACGCCGAACGCGTCCGAGACCGGCTCCACCGAGTAGGTGTTGACGAAGTCGAAACGCGGGTCGCCGGAGATCGCGACCGCGAGCGTGCCGTCGCCGTTGTCGGTCAGGGTGACCGTGAAGGTCTGCGGGTCGCTGTCCACGCTCACGCCCGGCGCCGCGCCCGCTTCCGTGCGGCGCTCGGTCACCTCGTACGTGAAGGTGCGGGTCGGCTCCCCGCCGAGCAGGTCGAGCGAGAACGTCGCGGAACCGAAGTCGACCAGTCCCTCGGCGTCGTTCACCTCCTCGACGAAGCGGTCGGCTCCCACCCCCTGCGTCCCGTCCGGCATCGGCGCGATAGCGGCGAACTCACCCACGGGGCGCAGCACGAAGGTGAAGTCCCCCTCGATCTCGCCGATGGCCAGCGCAGTGCCCGGAGCGTTCTGGAGCGTCTTCAGAGCGTAGAACGGCACCGGCACGTCATCGGTCGCATACGTGTTCGTGAACTCCACCGCCGGGCGGCCGCCGAGATAGGGCTCGGCGTCGACCGTCCCGTCGCCGTTGTCGCGGATCAGCACCCAGACGTTCTCGACCGTGCGCCCCGGCGTCACCCCCGGCGGCAGGTTGTCAGTGACCTCTGCCACACGCAGCCGCAGGATGACGATGTTGCCGCTGCGCGTGGCCCAGCCCTGCTCCACCGCCTCGAGGAGTTCCGCGGTGGTCAGACGCAGCGGCTGGTCACCGGGCGTGGACGGATCGGCATCGAACTGGATCGCGCCCGGCTCCCCCGCGGCGGCCGCCGCGTTGGTGCCCGTCGCCAGGGTGCGGGACGGATCGTTCTGCGGCGTGATGACGAAGGTGAAGTCCCCCGCGTCGAGCGGCTGTCCGCTCAGGGACTTCGTCGCCGGGATGACGAACTCGGCCTCCGTGGCGTACTCGTTCACGAAGGCGACGGTGGCGGCGCCGTCCGCCGCATCCGGCGGGATCGTGCCCGTCGCGGTGCCGCCGCTCGGGCTCGCGACCGAGTAGCCCGGTGGCAGCCCGGTCTCCGTGACGGTGAACGCCGCGCCCAGCGGGAGGTCGTAGATGCGCGCGGTCTCCCCGTGATGCAGCACGATCTGGGCGACGCCGCCGGCGAACGCGACCATCTCCGCGCGCGTCTCGGCGCCCGTCGCCGCGTCGACGTACGCCACGCGGTACTCACCGTCGGGCAGCCCGTCGACCGCCACGTCGAACGTGAACTCCCGCTCGCCGAGGTCCGGAAGGTAGCCGGGGGCGGGCTCCTGGACCGACTTCGAGATCTCCAGCGCCGAGCGGTGGTCGGTGATCACGACGGTCTGGTCGATGCTGAACGAGCCCGAGATGTCCGTGTCGGCCGTGACGCCGCCCGTGTCCTGCGCCGGATAGATGGGCACATCGCTGTAGCCGTGCTCCGTGCGCAGCACGACCGGATCGCCGTCCAGCCCCACATAGGTTCCGTCGTCGGCCGCCTGGTCGTACTGCAGGTCCGCTTCCGCGACCGGGGCGGACCAGGAGTCGGGGGTCGGCGAATCGGCGGTGACGAGCGCGGCCCGCACCGCGCTGAGGTCCGCCAGACCGGACACGCGCGTCATCGCGTCGTTCATGCCGCGCCCGATGATGGGCTGCGAGATGCGGCGGACGACGTGCTCGACGGCGACGCTGTCGAGGGGGTCGGTCACCTCGTCGCCCGCATCGATGCGCACGCCGTTCCGGTCGAGCCACGCCGGAATGGGGTGCACCGGCAGGTAGCCCTCGGGCGCCTGCGTCTCCCGGATCTCCAGCGCACCCGTGCGCGTGCAGCCCTCCGGCGCGACGTACGGGGCGATGTCGGCCGGCGTGAGGGTCAGCTCACCGGACGCATCGGTGGTCAGGGTGCTCGACCCCTGCGTCCACGCCCGCGTGCCGTCCTCGCACTCGATCTCGCCGAACACCGTGAAGGAGGCGCCGGCGAGCGGGGCTCCGCTCGCGTCGACTTTGCGCAGGTGAAGCTGATCGAACGACCGGTTCGGGATGCGGACGTCGGCGACCCGGTTGCGCTGGAAGTCCGCCGTGTCGAGGAGGCGGCGCTCGTCGCCGTCCTGCATGTACACGAGGAGGACGTATCTCGCCCCGCTGTTGTCGGCCCCTGGCGTCCAGTACTCGCGCAGCAGGCCGGGCAGGTCGTCCAGCTCGGCGCGGTACGTGCCCGAGTCCGGGTGCAGCCACTGCGCGTCGACGCCGTCGAGCCCGCCCGTGATGACGCCCTGCGCATTGGTGGTGAGCGCGTTTCCGGCCGCCATCTCGAACGAGCCGTCGGCGTACGCCCAGCCGTCGTCATGGCTGCCCGTCAGCGGGTGATAGGTGCCGTCCGGGCCGATCGCCGCGACCAGGGCGTACATGCCGTTGCCCCCGTCGGCCGGGCTGGAGGCAGTGACCTCCCGCATGTCCAGGTCCCCGACGGCGGTCCCGTCTGCGGTCACGATGTCGACCACGTTCGACGCGGGCCGCACCCAGGTGTCGAACGAGATCCACACGCCCGTCTGGGCGTAGTTGACCACCTCGAGCCCGTTGGAGCCGGCCACGTCGTCGAGCAGCTCGGAATAGCGGATCTGCACGTCGTTCGACAGCGCGCGGTATCCGATCGGCGTCGCGGTCTCGCGCAGCACGAAGTACTCGGTCTCGTACTCCCCGAAGTCCACCATGCTGCCGTCGGGGTGCAACAGCGGGAAATCGCCCACGGATCCCGGCGCGCTGCTCGTGGTGTACTCGCCGATGAGGCACGGAGCGGCGGGCGCGTCGGTGCAGAGCGGCTCATCGCCCGTGACCTGATAGTCGGAGCCGGTGTTGTAGAGGGCGAAGGAGGCGCCGGCGAGCGGCTGACCGTCCTCGGTGACCTTGTGCCCGGTCGAGACGGGCAACGTGTTGAGGTTGAACTCGAGGGACATGTTCGAGACGTAGTTGCCGCGCTCGAGGTAGAAGAACGCCAGCTCGTGCACGGTGTTGTCGCCGAACGCGCCCTCGTTCCAGCCGGGAAGCGTCGACGTGCGCTGCCCCGACACGCCCTCCACGGACGTCGTCACGACGCCCGTGGCGAAGTTGATCGAGCCGTTCGCGATGCCGTGCGTTCCGCCGAGGTCCATCGCAAGCTGCCCGTCGACGAAGACCCAGACGTCGTCGTCGCCCGAGAAGTTGAAGACCATGTCCTCGGTCGTTCCCTGGGGCGTCTGCACCCGGCCGCCCGGCGGCTGGTAGAACGACGCGCGCATCGCCATGCCGAAGTAGTGGTTCAGGCGCGGATCCTCGACGGACATGTTGATCGGCGTCTCGCCCGCGAACACCTCGTCAGGCGAGTTGAAGGGAAAGAACTGGCCCACCGTCTGCCCGCTGCCGCTCGGGCGCATGGCCGAAGGCCGGTCGTACACCTCGAAGCGGCCGTTCGCGTCGTCGAACCACGCGTAGTTCTCCGCCGAGTCATAGCGCAGGAAGCCGGTGTCGTAGTCGTACTGGAACAGGTTCGGGTTGTTCACGTCGTACGACGCCTTGCCCGGGTTCTCCACCGCAGGGTCGAAGAGGTACCCGAGCGACTCGCGCGGATTGGAGCCGAAGCGGTCCGAACGGGCGGCGACGACCGGCATGCCGTAATCCGACAGGCTCGGCTCGACCGTTCCCGTACCGACGTTCTGGATGTCGCCTCGGTTGCCGTTCGGGATCGTCTTGTTGATGCTGAGCGTGTTGTAGACACCGAGGTCTCGGTTGTAGCAGTCGGTCCATTTGATCTGCTTGCCGAACTTCAGCACGTGTCCGGTCGGGAAGAAGTCGCTGCCGGCCGGTGCGCCGTTGATGCCCGCGCGGTAGTACGACGGATCGCACCCCGCCATCGCGGTGTCCGGAGACGACTGCGTGCCCGTGACCCAGTAGTCGAACATCGTCATCGTGACGCCCGCAGGGTTGTTCACGGTCTCGACCGTGGGCGGCGCGGCCGCGGCCGGTTGAGCGGGAACCACGACGAGCCCGGCGACCGCGAGGAGCGTGGTCAACGCCCCCGCGAGCATCCGGCGCGGCACGCCGCGCCTCGCCTCCGCGATCCGTGGACGTCGACGACGTATGGGCTGATCCATGCAGGTCTCCTCGCTCGTCCCCCCGCGCGGGCGTGTTGACACTTGCCGCACACGATACTCACAGATGCATGTCAGCAACAGGGTCACCGGCCAACAGGCATGCCGATATGGCGAAGGCGGCCGGCGCGGCGGTCGTTACACTGAACGTCACGCGGGAGTGGTGAAATTGGCAGACACGCAGGATTTAGGTTCCTGTGCCTCCGGGCGTGTGGGTTCAAGTCCCACCTTCCGCACGGCCGGTCGAGAGCCGGGACGAGCATGCTCGTCCGAAAGCCCCTCCCCGCGACCCCACGCAGCACACGCCATCACCCGAGACGAGACCCCCGTTGCGCCCGACCGCACTCATCCCCTGGCTGGACCCGCAATCCATCATCGAGGCGGCAGGTCCATGGGCCCTCCTCGTCGTGTGCCTCATCGTGTTCTCGGAGACGGGCCTGCTCGTCGGCTTCCTGCTGCCCGGCGACACGCTCCTGATCATCGCGGGCGTGCTGACCAACACCGTCAACGTGTTCGGCGTGAACATCTGGGTGGCGAGCGGCCTCATCGCACTGGCGGCGTTCGTGGGCGGCGAGGTCGGATACATGATCGGTCACAAGGGCGGGCCCGCCGTGTTCGAGCGCAAGGAATCGGGCCTGTTCAGCACCAAGAACGTCCAGCGCACCAACGCGTTCTTCGAGAGGTTCGGCGGGCTCACGATCGTGGTCGCCCGCTTCGTGCCCATCGTGCGCACGTTCGCACCGGTCGCGGCCGGGGTCGGCCACATGCCGTGGCGGCGATACACGCTCTACAACCTGATCGGGGCCCTGCTGTGGGGTTTCGGGCTGACCATGCTCGGCTACCTGATCGCCTTCATCCCGTTCGTGAGCGACGTCGTCACCGAGTACATCGACGTCATCCTGATCGCGGCCGTCGGCGGGACGGTGCTCGTCACGCTGTGGCACTACCTGGCCGAGCGGCGCAAGGCGAAGACCGTCGTCGCGCCGCCGCCCGCCGAGGAGCTCGTGCTCGAGCCGGAGGTCTTCGAACGTGGCGCGGACCTCGACGGCGACGGACGCCCGGACATCCGCCTCTGACCTCGACCTCTGACCGCCGGACGCCACGGCGCCGACATCCGGGGAGGCCCGGCTAGGACGCCTTCTTGGAGCGCTTCCGCTTGGGCTTGTCCGCGTCGCCGTCACGCGCCTCGCCGGCATCCGCTTCGCCGCCGTCCGCGTCCTTCTCCCCGTCGGCCTTTCCGCCGCGGGAGGCCCGGGATCGCTCGACGCTGGCGCGCAGCGCCTCCATGAGGTCGATGACCTCGCCGCCTTCCTCGCTCTCCTCGCCGAAGGTCGCGTCCGTGTCGATCGCGTCGCCCTTCTCGAGCTTGGCCTGGATGAGCGTGCGCAGCTCCTTCTGGTACTCGTCCACGTACTCGTCGGGGTCGAAGTCGCTCGAGAAGCTCTCGACGAGACTCGCCGACAGCTCGAGCTCCTTCTTCGAGATCTTCACGTCGGTCTCCAGCGACGGGAACGCCGCCTGTCTCACCTCGTCGGACCACAGCAGGGTCTGGAGCATGAGCACGTCGCCGCGCACGCGCAACGCCGCCAGACGCGTCTTCTGCCGGAGGGAGAAGCGCACGATCGCCGTGCGGTCCGTCTGTTCGAGCGTGCGGCGCAGCAGCACGTAGGCCTTGGGCGACGCCGAGTCGGGCTCGAGGAAGTACGACTTGTCGAACGTGATGGGGTCGACCTGCTCGCTCGGAACGAACTCCACGACGTCGATCTCGCGGCTGCGCTCGGAGGGAAGCGACTTGAGGTCCTCGTCGGTCAGGACGACCGTGCGGTCCCCGTCATCGTACGCGCGGTCGATGTCCGCATACGCCACGATCTCCCCGCACACCTCGCAGCGACGCTGATACCGGATGCGCCCGCCATCCGCGTTGTGCACCTGGTGAAGCGACACGTCGTGGTCCTCCGTCGCCGCGTACACCTTCACGGGCACGTTCACGAGCCCGAAGGTGAGCGCACCTTTCCAGATCGACCTCATGAGCCCAGTCAACACCCGTCACACCCGTCACGGCCAGGGGCTTGATTCCACCGCTGCCACACGCCATAGCCTGAGTGCATGTCACCCTCCGAGCGCGACGCCGCACCACAGACGGTGCGCGTCGGAGGGCGCCGCCTGCGCGTGACGAACCTCGACAAGGTGATGTACCCGGAGACGGGCACCACCAAGGGCGAGGTGATCGACTACATGTGGCGCATCGCCCCCGTGCTGCTGCCGCACGTGGCGGGGCGGCCGGTCACGCGCAAGCGCTGGGTGGACGGGGTCGGCACGGTCGCGGATCCCCTGCCGTCCTTCTTCGCGAAGGACCTCGAGCGCGGTGCGCCCGAGTGGATCCCGCGTGTGACGATCGAGCACTCGACCGGGGGCAAGGCCTACCCTCTCGTCGACGACGCCGCCACGCTCGTGTACCTCGCGCAGGTCGCCAGCCTCGAGCTGCACGTGCCGCAGTGGCGCATCGCCGCCTCAGCCGACACCGGGCACTCCGGGCCGGACGGCGGCGCGCCGGGGCTGCCCGACCGGCTCGTGCTCGACCTGGATCCCGGGCCGGGCATGGGGCTGCCCGAGTGCGCGGAGGTGGCGCGGCTGGCTCGCGACATCCTGCACGGCATGGGTCTGGACCCGCTGCCGGTGACGAGCGGCAGCAAGGGCATCCACCTGTACGCGCGGCTTCCCGGTTCTCAGACGAGCGCCCATGTCTCGGCCGTGGCGAAGGCCCTCGCTCAAGCTCTGGAGGCGGACCACCCGAAGCTCGTGGTGAGCTCGATGAGCAAGGCCGTCCGACCGGGTCGCGTGCTCGTGGACTGGAGCCAGAACAACGGCAAGAAGACGACCATCGCGCCCTACTCCCTGCGCGGGCGCCCCAAGCCGTGGGTCGCCGCTCCCCGCACGTGGGAGGAGCTGGAGGACCCGCAGCTGCGCCACCTCCGCTTCGACGAGGTGCTCGACCGAGTCGAACGGATGGGAGACCCCCTGGCGGCCCTGGCGGCCGGCACCGGCGGCGAGCCGGGCGCGCTGCGCGCGTACGCCGCGAAGCGCGACCCCGCCCGGACGCCGGAGCCCATGCCCGAGGACGCCGCCCCGGCGGCGAGCGGACAGCACCCGCGGTTCGTGATCCAGCGACACGAGGCTCGGCGGCTCCACTTCGACCTGCGGCTCGAGCGCGACGGCGTGCTGGTGAGCTGGGCCGTTCCGAAGGGCGTGCCGGAGACGAGCGGGCGCAATCACCTCGCCGTACAGACCGAGGACCACCCCCTGGCCTATGCGACCTTCGAGGGCGAGATCCCCCGCGGCGAGTACGGCGCCGGACGCATGACGATCTGGGACGCCGGCGCCTACGAGCTCGAGAAGTGGCGCGACGACGAGCTCATCCTCACGCTGCACGGCCGTCCCGGCGGCCCGCTGGGGTCCGCGCGGCTCGCCCTGATCCGCACGAGCGGCCAGGGCGAGAAATCCCAGTGGCTCCTGCACCGCACGAAAGAGCAGCCCGGCAGGTCGGCGCCCGCCGCGTCGCAGGCCCAGGCCCTCTCCGCGGACGGTGCTGCATCGTCCGCGGATCCGGCGGATCCGGCGGATGCGAATCCCGCGCCGGCCGAGTCCGAGCCTTCGAAGCCCGAGGGGGCCGGATCGCGTCCGCCCGCACCCATGCTCGCCGCGCACGGGTCCGCGGGGCTCGCGCGCTCGATGGGCGCGGACGCGTGGGCCGAGATGAAGTGGGACGGCGTGCGCGCGCTGGGCGTGTGGCGGGGCGGACGCCTGCGGCTGTTCGCGCGCAGCGGCACCGACATCACGGAACGCTATCCGGAGCTCACGGCTCCCGGTGCCGCGCGGTTCGAGGCGGCCGACGCCGTCGTCGACGGCGAGGTCGTCGCGCTCGACGGCGGGGGACGGCCGAGCTTCTCGCTGCTGCAGAACCGCATGCACCTCAGCCGGGATCACGAGATCGCGGCCGAGATGCGCCGAACGCCCGTGCGGCTGTACCTCTTCGACGTGCTGTCGGCGGACGGCGCCGATCTCGTCTCGCGTCCGCTGGCCGACCGGAGGGGCGTGCTGGAGCGCATCGCCGCGGCAGCGGGCGACGCGATCGCCGTGCCCCCGGTGTTCGACGATGTCGAGCACGCGCTGGCCGTGGCGCGGGAGCACGATCTCGAGGGCGTCGTGGCGAAAGACCCGCGCTCCCCCTATCGTTCCGGCAGGTCCGACCGGTGGCTCAAGCTGAAGCTGACCCGTACGCAGGAGGTCGTGATCGGAGGAGTCCGTCCGGGCCGCGGGGGACGCAGCGGCACGATCGGATCCCTCCTGCTGGGCGTGCCGGACGATGAAGGGCTGGCCTACGTGGGCCGCGTCGGGACGGGGTTCAGCGAGCGCGCCCTGCGCCAGCTGTCCGCCACGCTCGAGCCCCTGCGCGCGGAAGCGAACCCCTTCCACGGGGTGCCGGCGCCCGACGCCCGCGAGGCGCACTGGGTGCGGCCCGAGCTCGTCGGCGAGGTCGAGTTCGCGGAGTGGACACCGGGCGGAAACCTCCGCCAGGCCCGTTGGCGGGGCCTGCGCCCGGACAAGGCTCCGGGCGACGTCGTGCGTGAGCCCTGACGCCGCAGCGACGCCGGCGCGAACTCAGCGGTGGGGTGCGCTGTCCCGGTCCTCGTGCCCCACGGGCTCGAGCTGGATCGTCGAGTGGGCGACGTCGAAGTGATCCGCGAGACAGCCCTGCAGTTCGGCGAGGAGACGGGATCCCCCGTCCTCCGCGAGAGCGTCGCGCTCGACCACGACGTGTGCCGTGAAGACGGGCGCGCCCCGGGTGAGCTGCCACACGTGCACGTCGTGCACCTCGCGCACGCCCGGAGCCCCGAGCAGGTGCTCGCGGATGTCCGCGACCTCCGTGCCCCGCGGCGCGGACTCCGACAGCACGGATACGACCTCGCGCAGCAGCCCGATCGCGCGCGGCACGATGAACGCCGCGATCACCAGCGACGCGACGGCGTCGGCCCGGGTCCATCCCGTCAGGAGGATGACGACCGCGGCGGCGATGACCGCCACGGATCCCGCCAGGTCGCCCAGCACCTCCAGGTAGGCGCCCCGCACGTTCATGTTGCGCTTCTGCGCATGGCTGAGCAGCCACGCCGCGACCGCGTTCGCGACGAGTCCGGCGAGCGCGACCGCGAGCATCCAGCCGCCCGCGATCTCCGCCTCCCCCGGGGCCAGCAACCGCGTGACGCCCTCGAACGCGATCCAGCCGCACAGCGCGATCAGCACGACGGCGTTCACCAGTGCGCCGAACACCTCGGCGCGCTGGTAGCCGTACGTGCGGCGGTCGTCGGCGGGCCTGGCGGCCACCGTGCTCGCGACGAGTGCGATGAGCAGCGCGGCGGCATCGGTGAGCATGTGCGCGGCATCGGCGAGCAGCGCGAGCGACCCGGTGAGCAGCGCGCCGACGACCTGCACCACGAACACGCTCGCGGTGATGGCGAGCGAGATCGCGAGCAGGCGGCGGCTGTCGCCGCTGCGGACACCGCGGGGGATCGCGTGGTCGTGCATGCCCCCAGGCTACGGCGGCCGTTGTGCCGGTCAGGCCCGATTCCGGAACTCGGGAACGATGCCGATTCTCAGTCGCGCGGAGCCCCCGTGCGGGGCGCCGGCCGGGTCAGTGCCCGGGGTCGGTCACGAGCTTCAGCCCGATCACGCACGCCACCAAGCCCAGGATCAGCAGCGTCTTGATCCAGGAGACGGGCTCGGCGCCCGTGGCCATCGCATAGGCGACCGTGAGCGCCGCGCCGATCCCGACCCACACGGCGTACGCCGTGCCCGTGGGGATCTCGCGCATCGCCCAGGCGAGCCCGGCCATGCTCGCCACCAGCCCGACGGCGAAGACGACCGAGGGCCAGAGCTTCGTCAGCCCCTGCGAGCGTCCGAGCGCCGTGGCCCACACGGCCTCGAGCACACCGGAGAGGATGAGGACGATCCATGACATGGCCTGCTCCTTGGCAAGTCTTGTCGCGCACCGGGTACTTGACCATCGTCCGGGAGCCGCATCCCGCAGCTCTCTTCCATGATGCCGCCTCACCCTGAGCACCACCAAGGCAGGTCACGGGTTCGTCACACGCCTAGGATCTTCTGGTGTCGTTCTCGCTCTGGCTCACCCTCGTCGGGGCGGGGATCGTCATCTCCCTGACGCCGGGCGCGGGCGCCGTCAACACGATGGCGAACTCGATCGCCTCCGGCTGGCGCCGCTCGCTCTGGGGCATCCTCGGGCAGCAACTCGCGCTGCTCGTGCACATCGTTATCGTCGCCGCCGGTGTCGGCGTGCTGGTGGCGAGCTCGCCGCTTCTGTTCGACGTCATCCGTTACCTCGGGGCCGCGTACCTGATCTTCCTCGGCGTCCGGCAGTTCCTTGCGCGCCCGGTCGTCGGAGCGGACGGCGTCACGGTTCCGCCCCGGCCGGAGCGCGCCCTGCCGATGCTCCGGCGGGGCCTGCTCGTGAACCTCACCAACCCCAAGGCGATCGTGTTCTTCGTCGCCTTCGTGCCCCAGTTCGTCCGGCCCGACCAGCCGCTGCTGACGCAGTACGCCGTGCTCGCCGCGACCGTCGTGGTCATCGACGTCACGGTGATGTGGTTCTTCTTCGCCACCGCGGCACGCGGACTGGCCCGCCTGACGACGAGCGCATCGGGACAGAAGTTCCTCGGACGCCTCTTCGGCTCGCTGTTCGTCGGTGTCGGCGTGCTGCTCGCCGCCGTCCACTGACGGCCCGTGCCGTCGCTGGCGGCCGCGTGGTCAGAGCGCGGCGAGCAGCGGCTCGAGCGCGATGAACGCGCGAGCGCGATGCGAAGCGGCGTTCTTCTCCGCCGCGCTCCACTCGGCCACGGTGCGTTCCGGGCCGTCCTGACCGGCGGGGATGAAGACGGGGTCGTACCCGAAGCCACCCTCTCCGCGCGGTTCCCGGGCCAGTCGCCCCGGCCAGATCCCCTCGACCGTGTGCTCCTCCCCTGCGGGCGTCACCAGCGCGATCGTGGAGTTGTAGTGGGCTCCGCGATGGGGATCGCGGACGTCGGCGAGCTGATCCAGGAGCAGAGCGAGATTGGCGGCGTCGTCCTTCGCGTGGCCCGCCCAGTAGGCCGAGAACACCCCGGGCGATCCGCCGAGCACGTCCACGCAGACCCCGGAGTCGTCGGCGAGCGCCGGCAGTCCCGTGTGCACGGCCGCCGCACGTGCCTTGATGAGCGCGTTCTCGGCGAACGTCGTGCCGTCCTCGACGGGTTCCGGGCCGTCGTACGGCACGACCTCCAGGTCGGGCCGGACGCGCGCGACGATCCCCTGGAACTCCGCGACCTTGTGCGGGTTGTGCGTCGCCAGGACGATCCGCGACATCACGCCCCCTCGCCCAGGACAGCCCGCTGGTGCGCGCTCAGCTGAGCGGCTCCGGCGACCGCGAGCTCGAGCAGGGCGTCGAGCTCGGCCTTGTCGAACGGCGCGCCCTCGGCGGTTCCCTGCACCTCGACGAACAGCCCGCGGCCGGTGACGACCACGTTCATGTCAGTGTCGGCGCGCACGTCCTCGACGTACGCCAGGTCGAGCAGGGGCGCGCCGTCGACCACGCCGACCGACACCGCGGCCACGGAATCGCGCAACACCTGGGCCTTCTGGCCGATGAACTTCTTCTGGCGGCCCCACTCGATCGCGTCGGCGAGCGCGACGAACGCGCCGGTGATCGCCGCCGTGCGCGTGCCGCCGTCGGCCTGCAGCACGTCGCAGTCGATGACGATCGTGTTCTCGCCGAGCGCCTTGGTGTCGACCACCGCGCGCAGTGCCCGTCCGATGAGCCGCGAGATCTCGTGCGTGCGACCGCCGATGCGTCCCTTCACGCTCTCGCGGTCGTTGCGGGAGTTGGTGGCGCGCGGGAGCATGGCGTACTCGGCCGTGACCCATCCCTTGCCCTGGCCCGTGAGCCAGCGCGGCACGCCGTTCGTGAACGACGCGGTGCACAGCACCTTCGTGCCGCCGAAGCTGATCAGCGCCGAACCCTCCGCCTGGGCGCTCCACCCCCGCTCGATCGTGATGGGCCGGAGCTGGTCGGGGGTGCGGCCGTCCGCGCGCGTGATGGTCATGGGCTCCTCGTTCGGTCGGGTGCGGAAGATCGGTCGGGTGCGGAAGATCGGGTGCGGAAGATCGGTCAGAGCGATGTGAGGTCGATCGCGCCCGTGCGCACCAGGCGCACGTCGCGGACCTCGCGTCCCAGCAGGCGGTTCGCGAGCCGTGCGAAGTCGTCGGTCGCGGCCCCGGTGGCCTCGTACTCGTGGCGCGGCACGGCGTCGGGCCCCGCCAGCAGGTCGCGGCTGACGAGTTGGCGGTAGACGTCCTTCGCGGTCTCGGAGTCGCTCGAGACGAGCGAGACGTCCGGACCCATG
Source organism: Microbacterium album (assembly GCF_014643695.1). Lineage (GTDB taxonomy): Bacteria > Actinomycetota > Actinomycetes > Actinomycetales > Microbacteriaceae > Microbacterium > Microbacterium album. The sequence continues at coordinate 250,278 of NZ_BMJY01000003.1, forward strand.
ACGTAGCTGATCGCGCCCTTGAGGAACGGATAGTGCGTGCATCCCAGCACGAGCGTGTCCACATCCGCGTGCCGCAGCGGCGCGAGGTAGTCCTCGGCGACCGCGAGCACCTCGGGAGAATCGGTCCTGCCCTCCTCGACGAACTCGACGAAGCGGGGGCACGCGGCCGTGAAGACCTCGAGCGCCGCGTTGACGCCCAGCATGTCCTGGTATGCCCCGGAACCGATCGTGCCCTCGGTCCCGATCACGCCGATCCGCCCGTTGCGCGTGGTGGACATCGCGGTGCGCACGGCCGGGCCGATCACCTCGGCGACCGGCACGGAGTACCGCTCACGGGCATCCCGCAGCATCGCCGCGGAGGCGGTGTTGCACGCGATGACGAGCATCTTCACGCCCTGCTCCACCAGCGTGTCGAGCACCTCGAGGGCGTAGCGCCGGACGTCCGCGATCGGCTTCGGGCCGTAGGGCGAGTGCGCCGTGTCTCCGATGTAGAGGATCGACTCCCGGGGGAGCTGGTCGCCGATCGCCCGCGCGACCGTGAGACCGCCCACCCCCGAGTCGAAGATCCCGATCGGCGCGTCGTTCATGATGCCCCAGCGTACCCGCGCCGCCTCACCACCCCTCCGCCAGGCACACGACGCCCGCGTGGTGTCGGTCGGTCCTGCGCGCGCGGGGCGGGGCTAGGGTTGCCCCTATGAGTGCCTCGACGGCTCTGCTGACCGACCGCTATGAGCTGACCATGCTCGACGCCGCGCTGCGGGACGGCACGGCCCGTCGCCACTGTCTCTTCGAGCTGTTCGCCCGGCGGCTGTCGGGCGGTCGTCGCTTCGGCGTCGTGGGCGGCACGGGTCGGCTGCTGGGGCTGCTGCGGGAGTTCCGCTTCGGCGAGGACGAACTGCGCTACCTGCGCGACGAGCGGGTCGTGAGCCCGGAGGCCGTCGCGTATCTGGAGGGCTACCGGTTCACCGGCTCGATCACGGGGTACCGCGAGGGCGAGCTGTACTTCCCGGGCTCCCCCGTCCTGACCGTTGAGGGCAGTTTCGCGGACGCCGTGATCCTCGAGACGATCGCCCTGAGCGTCATGAACCACGACTCCGCCGTCGCGACGGCCGCCGCCCGCATGAGCGTGGCCGCCGGGGACCGGCCGCTCGCCGAGATGGGCTCGCGGCGAGCGTCGGAGTCCGCGGCCGTCGCCGCCGCGCGCGCGGCCTACGTCGCCGGCTTCAGCGCGACGAGCAACCTCGAGGCCGGGCGCCGCTGGGGCATCCCCACCATGGGGACGGCGGCGCACTCCTGGACGCTGCTGCACGACAGCGAGGAGGACGCGTTCCGCGCGCAGGTCGACGCGCTCGGTCCGGGCACCACACTGCTCGTGGACACGTACGACATCGAGCGGGGCGTGGAGACGGCGATCGCGGTCGCAGGGACGGGCCTCGGCGGCGTACGCATCGACTCGGGCGACCTGCCCGCCGTCGCCGCGTCGGTCCGCGCCCAGCTCGACCGGCTGGGGGCGACGAAGACGCGGATCACCGTCACGAGCGACCTCGACGAGTACGCGATCGCCGCGCTCGCGGCCTCCCCCGTGGACGCGTACGGGGTCGGGACGTCGGTCGTCACGGGGTCGGGCCACCCCACGGCCGGGATGGTCTACAAGCTCGTCGCGCGTCAGGGAGCCGACGGCGGCTGGGTCTCGGTCGCCAAGACAGCCGAGGGCAAGGGCTCCCAGGGCGGCCGCAAGACCGCGTTCCGTCGCCGGACCGACGGGGTCGCGCAGAGCGAGTTGATCGAGGTCTCCGACGGCTTCGAACAGGCGGCTCAGCCGTCGGCCTACCCGGATGCCCGCCCGCTGCAGGTCCCGCTCGTGATCGACGGCGAACCCGTCGCGGAACACGAGGGACCGGCGGGGGTCGCGGCCGCGCGCGAGCACCACCTGCGCGTGCGCGAAGAGCTCCCGATCCGCGCGCTGGCGCTCAGCCGCTCCGACCCGGCCATCCCCACCGTCTACGTGGACGCCGGCGACTCCTGAGCGGCGACCGGCGCGGCGGTCACGAGTTGAGCGACTCGTAGATCTCCTTGCACGTCGGGCACACGGGGAACTTCTCGGGGTCGCGGCCGGGGGTCCACTTCTTGCCGCAGAGCGCCCGCACGGGCTTTCCCGTGATCGCGGACTCGAGGATCTTGTCCTTCTTGACGTAGTGCGAGAAGCGCTCGTGATCGCCGGGCTCGCTCGTCTCCTCGCGCAGCAGCTCCTCGAGCTCGCGATCGAGGAGGGCGGTACCGCCCTGGTCGGGGCTGTCAAGCGGGGTGCTCATAGCGGCCCAGTTTAGCCCCGCCGCGTCAGGTCGTGCCGGCGAACTCCATGATCCGCTCCCCCCGCCGCTCGAACAGCCAGGATCCGGCCGTGAGCCCCGCGAGCAGAACGCCGACACCGCTGCCCAGCCCGGTCCACAGGGCCGGCAGCGCCCACGACACGTCGTCCGTGATCGTCAGCCAGCCGAGCCACAGCGTGGGGGCGCTCAGCACGACGGTGCCGATCATGACCGCCGTCTGCGCCGCGACCCCGCTCGACTCCGAGCGCTGCGGCTGCTGGAAGGGGCTGTCCCCGGGGCGGGACACCGCATACGGCGCCAGCACCGATGCGACGCTCGACAGCCCGAGACCGATGAGGAAGAGAGCGGCGCTCACCCCGACCATCGCGGGGAGCACCGCCCACCGGTCGTACATCGCGACCGCGAGCGGAATGGCGAGGGCGAGCACCGGGATCGCGATGAAGGCGACGGGGACGAGCCGCCCCGCCCGATCCGCCAGGCCGCGGACGCCGCTGGCGACGTGCACCCAGATGGCGGTGGAGTCGTAGGCGACATCGTTGTGCGGCAGCCATCCGAAGAACAGGGCCATGATCGGGACGGGCACGAGGGCGACGATCTGGGGCGGCACGCCCGCCACGAGGAGGGGGATCGTCGGCAGCAGGCCCGCGATCGGGATGATCGCGATGTTGACGAGGTAACGACTGTCGCGCAGCCAGTACACCAGACTGCGCGCCGCGACGACCCCCGCCGCCGTTCCCGGGACGAGCGCGAACCAGCCGAGCCCGCCCCGGGCCCGCGTCTCGACCGGGTTCTCGGTCGTCGTCAGGGCCCGCTCGACCGTCGCGATCCAGCCTCCGGCGGAGAGCGCCAGCGTTGCGACGCCGACGAGCGCGGCCAGCCACGCGGCCGAGCCGTCGTCGAGCGCGAGCGCCCCGGGGAGCGCCGCAGCGGCTCCGAGCGGGGTGAGCGCGAGCACGTCGGCGGCGGTCGCGAGCGCCGAGGGCACCCGGCCGCCCCATTCGAGGGAGGACAGGAAGACCACGACGGGCACGAGGACCACCACGACCCCCAGCACGAACAGCCCCGACAGCTCCCGGGTGCGACGAGTGCGCAGCACGGATGCGCCGAAAGCCATGCTCAGGCGTGCCAGCAGCACGCACGTCGCGACGTGCAGGATCGCGGTGAGGACGCTCACGAACACCGGCACGCCGTGCGCCGACCACACGATGGCGGCGCAGACGTCGAAGGCGATGACGGCCAGCGCGGGCATGCTCACGAGGCTGGCGAGCGCGAGCGTTCCGGCCAGCGGGCGCGGCTGGAGGCCGAGCACCGCGAAGCGGCGCGGGTCGAGGGGATCGACGGCCCCCGCGACCACGGGGCCCACGGCGAACGACACCACGATGGCGGCCCCGGCGAGCACGAGGAGAGCGAACGCGACGGGTGTCGACGCGTCGACGAGGGAGAGCGTGCCGGTGCACACGGCGGCGACCACCACCACCAGCAGCACGACCCCTGCGGCCCGCCATGCCGTGCGCACCACGGGACCCCGCAGCGCGCCGAGCAGGAGTGCGAGCCTCAGTCGGAGAACGTGTGCAACCACTCGAGGCCCTCCATGCTGCTCACGCCGCCCGACAGCTCCGCGAACCGCTGCTCGAGAGTGAGCTCGCCCTTCACCTCGTCGACCGTGCCCTCCGCGAGCAGCTGCCCGGCCACGATCACGGCGACGCGCGTGCAGACGCGCTCGATGAGGTCCATGCCGTGGCTGGAGAGCAGCACGGTGCCGCCGCGCGACACGTAGGCCGTGAGGATGTCCAGGATGCTCGCGGACGAGACGGGGTCCACCGCCTCGAACGGCTCGTCGAGCACGAGCAATCGCGGGGAGTGGATCATGGCGCCCGCGAGCATGACCTTCTTCGTCATGCCCGCCGAGTAGTCCGACACCACGCGGCCCAGCGCGTCAGTGAGGTCGAACGCGCGCGCAAGATCGGCGGTGCGCTGCGCGACGACGGCCGGCTTGAGCCCGCGCAGGACCCCGAAGTAGTAGAGCAGCTGACGCCCCGTGAGGCGGTCGAACGTGCGCAGCCGGTCCGGCAGCACGCCCATCTGCGCCTTCGCCGCACGAGGGTTCTGCGCCATGTCGACGCCGCCCACGCGGATCTCGCCGCGATCCGGTCGCAGCAGCCCGGCGATCATGGACAGCGTCGTGGTCTTGCCCGCGCCGTTGGGGCCGACGAGACCGTAGAAGGACCCCGCAGGCACGGTCAGGTCGATGCCCGCCACGGCCGTGGTGCCCCCGTAGGCGCGCGACACTCCGCGCAGCGACAGCGCGGGAGCGGCGTCGGCCGGGCCTGCCGCGGGCACCGACGCCGGCTCCTCAGCCTCGGGCAGGCGCTCTGGCTCCTGCACCGGCTCCGGCTCCGGCTCCGGCTCGGGCTCGGGCTCGGGCTCGGGCTCGGGCTCGGGCTCAGGCACGGGCACGGGCTCGGGCTCGCGCTCGCGCGCCGGGACGGGGGCGACCAGGGCGACGGGAGTGGTGGCGGGAGCGTCGGACTCCGCCCCGCCGGTCGCGGCCGCGATCTCGGCCTCCGCCGGCCCCGCATCCTCTGCCCTCGCCTCGCTGCTCGCAGGCCGCTTCGCCGGCGACTTCCGCGCGGACGCGGGCTTGCGTGGGGAGGACGGCCTCTTCGTCACCGCCGTGCCGGGGCCCGCCGCCGAGCCGTCGCCCGCGGGCGTGCCGCCCCGGTCCTCCTCCGCCTGACTCGCCGAGCGCACCTTCGCGGCAGACGCGGGACGCTTCGCGGCCGGCCTCTTGCCGGCCGGGCGCTTCGCGGTTCCCGATCCCGTCGGATTCTCGTCGGTCGCGGGCGGCGCGGCTTCGTCATCCTGAGGAGAGGAGATCATCGATTCACGGTAGCAACCCCACCCGGGGCTGTTCCCGATACGCGCCAGGAAGTAGTGGATCCCCCGCGCGAAAAGCAACCCCCGCCGCGTCACTGTCCGTTCACAGGAGCGGCTCGCTAGCATGATGGACGCACATCTAGGTGACCGATCGGTGAACAGATCGGGAACAATGCACGTCAGGGGGCCGACAGATGTCTTACCAGATCGTCATTCTCGCCGCGGGCATGGGCTCGCGGCTCGGACGTGCGCTCCCGAAGCCGCTGACGGAGCTCGGCGACGGCCGTTCCATCATGCAGCAGCAGCGCGACAACATCCGCGCGGCGTTCGGCTCCGACGCGCGCATCACGACCGTCGTCGGCTACCGGGCCGAGACGATCGTCGAGGCCTTCCCCGACGGCAACTACGTCTACAACGAGCGCTACGACCAGACGAACACCTCCAAGAGCCTGCTGCGCGCCCTCCAGGCGACCGGCAAGAAGGGCGTCCTCTGGATGAACGGGGACGTGGTCTTCGACCCCCGGGTACTCGGCCGGGCGCTCGCGCTCATCGACGAGGACCGCTCGTTCGTGACCGTCAACACCGCCAAGGTGAGCGACGAGGAGGTCAAGTACACCCTCAGCACCGACGGCCACATCGACCAGCTGTCGAAGACCGTCGTCGGCGGGATCGGCGAGGCCGTGGGGATCAACTACATCTCGCGCGACGACAAGCGCGCCCTCGTGCGCCAGCTCGCGCGTGTCGACGACCAGGACTACTTCGAGCGCGGCCTCGAGCTCGCGATCGCGGAGGACGGCGTCCGCGTGCTGCCGCTGGACATCTCCGATCTCTACGCGGTCGAGGTGGACTTCGCCGAGGATCTGGAACGGGCCAACGAGTTCGTCTGATCGGCTGACGCCTTCCAGCCGGATCCCGTCTTGACGACCTAGGATCGCGCCCGTGTCCGACAAGGTTCACCGGATCCACTCGCTTCCCGCCGACGCTCCGTGGGACGGCGGGCTCCCGCCCGCGGGCTCTCGCGAGCATCCGATGCTCGTGCGCGTGCTCGACCGCGTCATCCGCGTCCAGCGGCCGGCCGTCGTCAGCCACATCCGCTCGATCCGCCTGCGGCATCCGGACGCCACGCCGGACGAGATCGTCAGGATCCTCGAGAAGCGCTACCTGACCGCCGTCACCACCGGGGGCGCGGCCGTGGGTGCGACGGCCGTGGTCCCGGGCATCGGCACGGCTGTCACGCTCGGGCTCTCGGGGGCGGAGACGGTGGGGTTCCTGGAGGCCACGACCCTTTTCGCGCAGTCGCTGGCAGAGGTCCACGGGATCGCCGTGGAGTCGCCCGACCGCGGACGCGCGCTCGTGCTCGCGCTCATGCTCGGCGACGAGGGCGTCAACCTCGTGCGGCAGCTCGCGCGCCAGGCGGTCGGCAAGAGCACGAGGTCGGCTTACTGGGGCGAGCTCGTCACCACCTCGCTCCCCCGCGCCGCGGTGGGCCCGCTGGTGGATCGGCTCAAGAAGGCCTTCATCCACCACTTCGCCACCCGGGGCGGCGCGTCTTTCGTGGGCAAGGCGCTGCCCTTCGGCGTGGGTGCGGCCATCGGGGGCGCCGGGAACCACATCCTGGGACGCCGCGTCGTGGTGGCCTCTCGGAAGGCGTTCGGAGCGGCGCCAGCCGCACTGCCCGCCGATCTCGAGCCGCGCGAGGGCGCGGAGCCCCTGCAGCGTACCGCCCTGCGCGGCGCGAAACGCGCGGGATCGGCCATCGCCTGGGCCGCCGGGTCGGCCGCGCACGGCGTCGGCGCGGCGGGGCGGGCGCTCGGCGGCGCCGGCCGGCGCGCCGGGCGCCTCGCCGGACGGGCGCTCCCGGGCGGCCGATCGCAGACACGCCCCTCCGAACCCGAGCCGGCCGCCCCCGCGGACGCGCCGGCCCACGACCCGGCCTCCGAGGCGGCCTTCCTCGCTCGGGCCGACACGCGAGACATCCCCCTGCCCGACGCGGCGGCATCCCCGGCGCGCACGGACTGACCCCGGGTCACCCTTCGTCCTGAGCACGTGTTTCGGCCCGCTTATCCCCACTTCCGCGCCGACGACGCCCTCCCGGCGTCCCGCCGTCGCCGGCTGCTCGTAGCGTCACCGGCATGTTACGAGCCATCGATCCCGAGGATGCACCGCCGCCGGCGCCGTACCATGTGCCCTGGCACGCCGATCGACGCGACCCCGCGCACCCCCTGCTGAGCAACGACAGCGCCGAGCCGCTGCAGTACGTGCGGGCTTACATCGCGGATGAGACGGGCGCCCCCGACATGGAGTCCTGGGGACATCTCTCGCCCGGAGAGACGCGCGAGCTGTGCCTGTGCGGCTGCGATCTCGATGACACGACGATCACGCTCGCCTGGTTCCGCCCGGACGACCCGCGCGAGTACCTCTGGTCGTTTGTGCTGTGAGAGCGCAGCCCGTCGAGGGCATCAGCCCTCGACGTCGTCGGTGGCGCGGCGCGGCCGCCGACGATAGAGGTGATGCTCCGAGTAGCCGTGCGGGCGGTTCTCCTGCGGGACGTCGTCCGCCCCGAGCCCCGACACGAGTTCGCTCGGGTCGACCTCGAGGGCCACGGCGAGCTGGATGAGCTTGTGCAGCGTCGGATTACCGGTGCCGGACTCGATCCGGGTCAGGTGGGTGATGTCGATGTCGGCCGCTTCCGCGATCCACTTACGCGACTTGCCGGTCTTGTGTCGCAGCTCGCGCACGCGACGGGCGAGCTCGGTGGAAGCGGCCGTAGAACCCATGCGTCCTGCATATTCCCGCCCCGCACGAACATGATAAGCATCTGGGCATATGCATGAACTCTAGTGCATACATGCACGGATTCCGCTCAGGCCTCGAGCGCGCCGTTCCCCGCGAAGTAGCGTCGGCGGGTCTGGGTGTCGCGCGTCGAGTAGCCATACGGACGGCGCCCGGCCGGCATGTCCTCGGGTGCGAGCCCCTCGACGAGCTGCGCCAGCGGGACCTCGAGGGCGACGGCGATCTGCATCAGGCTGAGCAGGGTCGGATTGCCGTGCCCGCGCTCGATGCGCTGGAGGTGGCGCACGTCGAGGTCGGCGCAGTCGGCGAGCGTCGGACGGCTGAGCCGAGCGCGACGCCGCAGCCTCGCGATGGACTCTCCGACCTTCGCCGCGGCAGGGGAATGCGGGTCCACCAGGCGGACTGCGGGGATCGACTGTTCCATGCTGCTCATGCTCCGCGATATACCCATATGACATATGGGGAGCTCTCCCCCGGCCGTTCCGAGCCCTACGCATGCGGGCGATCGCAGCCTCGCGAGCCGCACGCATGCCTTCCAGCGGACTCACGGCGGGATGTCGGATGTACGAACTAGCGTTCGATTCGAGATTGATTTCATCGAACATAGTTTCTAGTCTCGAGGGATGGGGATGGCACATCACGAGACCGCCTCCCGATGGGACGGCCTGAACGTCGCTCCCGTGGCCGCGAACGCTCCGGCCGCTGCGGAGGTCCAGCGCCTCCGCGCTCAGATCACGCGCATGCAGCGCCGCAGCGCCCGCGTCGAGACGCTTCCCGTGCATCCCGCTCTGGCCTCCCTCTTCCCCCAGGGCGGCCTGCGTCCGGGCGCCGTCTACACCCTGGACCACGCGGCCAGCCTGCTGCTCGCGCTGCTTGCCGCACCCTCGCGCTCGGGCTCATGGTGCGCGGCCATCGGGATGCCCGAGCTGGCGGCCGAGGCGGCAGAAGGCCACGGCGTGGACCTCGAACGCTTCGCCCTCGTCCCCGCCCCGGGGGACCGCTGGCTCGCGGTCACGGCCGCGGTCGCCGAGGTCTTCCCCGTGGTCGCGGTGCGCCCGCCGCGCAGCGCGCGCGACGCCGAGACCTCCCGCATCGCCGCGAAGCTGCGCGACCGGGGCGGCGTGCTGCTGGTCCAGGGGTCCTGGCCCCAGGCGGAGGCGGCGCTGCGTCTGCACGATCCCGAATGGACCGGGCTGGGCCAGGGGCACGGTCTGCTCACCGCACGCGAGGTCACGATCACCGCGACGGGGCGCCGCCTTCCCGTGCCGCGCTCGGTGCGGGTGCAACTGCCCGGGCCCCTGGGAGCTCCCGACACGGCCCGACGGCCGGCGCGGCAGTGGCGCACCCTGCGCAGGCTCGAGGCGGAGCATCGGGAGCCGGGGCGTGAGCGGCCCGGCCTTGCCGAGGCGGCGGCCGGATGAGCGCGTCATCGCCTCCCACGCGCGCCATCGTGCTGTGGTTCCCCGACTGGCCCGTCACCGCGCTGCTGCGCAGCGAGGCCCGGGCGGCGATCGGCGCGCCCGCTGCCACCGGAGACCCCTCCCCGGCGACCCCCGACGCCGCGATCGCGATCATGCACGCGAACCGGGTCGTGGCCTGTTCCGCCGCGGCGCGGAGGGAGGGCGTACGGCGAGGACAGCGCCGGCGGGATGCGCAGGGGGTGTGCCCTGCGCTGCGCATCGAGGCCGCCGATCCCTCCCGCGACGAGCGCGCCTTCCTCCCCGTCCTGTCCCGTCTGGAGGAGCTGACGCCGGGAATCCAGCCGCTGCGCCCCGGTCTGTGCGCGGTGCGCGCCCGCGGCCCCGCCCGCTTCTACGGCGGGGAGGAGCACGCGGCGAGCGCCCTGCTCGATGTCCTCGACGACTGCGGCCTCCCGGATGCGCGGGCCGGGATCGCCGACGGCCTGTTCACGGCGGAGCAGGCGGCCCGTCTCCTGAGCCCCGGCTCGGTGGGCCCCGGACGGCGCATCACGATCGTGCCGCGCGGCGCCTCGGCCGCTTTCCTGTCGCCGCTCACCGTGGCGACCATCGCGACGGCGGTCTCCGCCGGCGGCGACGATCTCGTCGCCCTGCTCGTACGGCTGGGGGTGCAGACCCTGGGCGAGTTCGCCGCTCTCGACCCCGCGGCCGTGCACGACCGGCTGGGCGAGCAGGGGGCGCGTCTGCACGCGCTGGCCGGCGGATCCGACTCCCGCCGCGTGGTGCCGCGCGTGCCGCCGCCCGAACTGGCCAGGGAGGTCGCGTTCGAACCTCCTCTCGAGCTCGCCGATCAGGTCGCCTTCGCCGTGCGCACCACGGCCGACGACGTCATGACGGGTCTCGACGAGGCCGGGCTGGTGTGCACGGAGGCGCGGATCACCCTGCTCGACGATCGCGGCGGCCGCAGCGAGCGGGTCTGGCTCCACCCCACGTGCTTCGACGCGCCTGCTCTCGTCGATCGCGTGCGCTGGCAGCTGCAGGCCTCCCTCGAGGGCGAGGGAGCCACCGGCGCCTCCCCGGCACAGCGGCTCAGCGGAGGCGTCGCGCTCGTGCGGATCGAGCCCGAGGCCGTCGACGACAGCGCACACCACCAGCCCGCACTGCTCGGCCAGGGGCCGGATGAGCGCCTGCATCACGCGATGTCCCGGGTGCAGGCCATGCTCGGCCACCGCGGGGTCGTCACGCCGCTTCTCGCCGGGGGACGCTGGCTCGGCGAACGCGAGCGACGGGTGCCCTGGGGGGACGCCGAGCGACCCGCCCGGTCGCGGGACCTCCCCTGGCCGGGCAGCCTGCCCTCCCCGCTCCCCAGCGAGGTCTTCCGCGAGCCCCGCCCCGTGTCGGTCGTCTCTCCCGACGGCGGGACCGTCGTCGTGGACGAGCGGGGACGCGTCTCCGCTCCCCCGGCCCTGCTCGACGGCAGACGGGTCACGGCCTGGGCGGGACCGTGGCCCGTGATCGAACGTCAGTGGGACGGAGGCCAGGCACGGCGCGCGTACCGGTTCCAGCTGGTCGACGCCGACCAGTCCGCCTGGCTGCTCGTGCTCGAGGACGGCCGCTGGTGGGCCGAGGGGCGCTACACATGATCGCCCTCGCCCCGGAGCGGCTCCCCCTTCCTCGCCAAGCGGAGCGTGGCTGATGGGGTGGCGCAACCCGCCCATCCCGTGGTCGGAGCTCGAGCGCACGCTCAGCGGCCGCCGCCCCGACTCCCGTCCCGCGGGCGCGGACGGCGGCGACAGCCCCGCCTGGAGCCGCAAGCGCGGCGCGTACGAGGCGCCCCCGATCCGCCGCCCCGAGGCGACCGTGCCCTACGCGGAGCTGCACGCGCACTCGTCGTTCTCGTTCCTCGACGGCGCCTCCTCCCCCGAGGAGCTCGTGGAGGAGGCCGAGCGGCTGGGCCTCCACGCGCTCGCGCTGACCGATCACGACGGCTTCTACGGCCTCGTCCGCTTCGCCGAGGCAGCCGAGACGACGTCCGTCAAGACGGTCTTCGGGGCCGAGCTGTCGCTGGGCCTGCCCTCGCCGCAGAACGGCGTCCCGGACCCCGCGGGGGATCATCTGCTCGTGCTCGCCCGCGGCGAGGAGGGCTACCATCGCCTCTCCGGGGCGATCACCCACGCGCAGCTCCGGGGCGCCGAGAAGGGGCGCCCCTGGTACGACCTCGAGGACCTCGCCGCACGGGCGGACGGGCACTGGACGATCCTCACGGGATGCCGGAAGGGAACGGTGCGGCGCGCCCTGTCCCGCGGCGGGACGAACGGCGCGGAGGAGGCCGCGGCCGCGCTCGACCGGCTCGTCGAGCTGTTCGGACGCGACAGCGTGCAGGTCGAGCTGACCGATCACGGCGATCCGCTCGACACCTGGCGAAACGACGCCCTCGCCGCGCTCGCCGCCGAGCGCGGGCTCCCGGTCGTCGCAACCGGCAACGTCCACTACGCGTCACCCGAGAAGGCGCGGCTGGCCGCCGCCGTGGCCGCCGTGCGCGCGAACCGCAGCATGGCCGAGCTGGACGGCTGGCTGCCCGCGCACGCCTCCGCCCATCTGCGCTCCGGGGAGGAGATGGCGGAGCGATTCGCCCGCTATCCCGGGGCGGTCGCCCGCACGGTGGAGCTCGCCGACGAGCTGGCCTTCCCGCTGCGGCGCATGCGACCGGCCCTGCCGAAACAGGAGGTGCCCACAGGTCACACCCCCATGTCCTACCTGCGGACGCTCGTGTGGGGCGCCGTGCCGCGCCTCTATCCCGAGCTGGCGGAGAAGGACCGGCAGCGCATCGAGCGGGAGCTGGCGGTCATCGAGCAGAAGGACTTCCCCGGCTACTTCCTGATCGTCCACGACATCGTCGCCGAGGCGAAGCGCCGCGGCATCCTGTGCCAGGGGCGAGGCTCGGCCGCCAACAGCGCGGTCTGCTACCTGCTCGGCATCACCGCCGTGGACGCGATCGCCTACGACCTGCCGTTCGAGCGCTTCCTGTCGACCCTGCGCGACGAGGAGCCCGACATCGACGTCGACTTCGACTCGGACCGGCGCGAGGAGATCATCCAGTGGGTCTACGAGCGCTACGGCCGCGAGCGCGCCGCGCAGGTCGCGAACGTCATCCAGTACCGCCCCAAGAACGCTGTGCGCGACATGGCCCGCGCGCTCGGCTTCTCCCCCGGTCAGCAGGACGCGTGGTCCAAGCAGGTGGAGGGGTGGGGAGCCGGCCTGGAGACGGGACCGGATCACGACATCCCGGACCAGGTGATCGAGTACGCCTCCGAGCTGCTGAAGGCGCCGCGGCACCTGGGCATCCATTCCGGCGGGATGGTGCTCACCGAACGCCCGGTGGGCGAGGTCGTGCCGATCGAGCACGCCCGCATGCCCGGGCGCACCGTGATCCAGTGGGACAAGGACGACGCGGCCTGGATGGGACTGGTCAAGTTCGACCTGCTGGGGCTCGGGATGCTCGCCGCGCTGCAGCACTGCTTCGACCTCATCCGGGACTCCACGGGCGAGGAGTGGACGCTCGCGACACTGCCCAAGGAGGAGGCCGCCGTCTACGACATGCTGTGCCGGGCAGACTCGATCGGGGTGTTCCAGGTGGAGTCGCGCGCTCAGATGGGGCTGCTGCCGCGCCTGCAGCCGCGGCGCTTCTACGACCTCGTGATCCAGATCGCGCTCATCCGCCCCGGCCCCATCCAGGGCGGCGCCGTGCACCCGTTCGTGCGGCGCAAGATGGGCGCCGAGAAGGTCACGTACGACCATCCGAAGCTGGAGCCGGTGCTCGAGCGCACCCTGGGCATCCCGGTCTTCCAGGAGCAGCTGATGCAGATGGCCGTGGCCGTGGGGAACTGCACGGGCGAGGACGCGGACCTGCTGCGGCGGGCGATGGGATCCAAGCGCGGCAAGGAGAAGATCGACAGGCTGCGCGACAAGCTCTACGCCGGCATGGCGCACAACGGCATCACGGGAGAGCTGGCCGACAGCATCTATGCGCGCATCCAGGCGTTCGCGAACTTCGGCTTCGCCGAGTCCCACTCGCTGTCGTTCGCGCTGCTGGTGTACGCCTCGTCCTGGATCAAGCTGCACTACCCCGCCGCGTTCCTGGCGGGGCTGCTGCGCGCCCAGCCGATGGGGTTCTACTCGGCCGCCTCGCTCACGGCCGACGCCCGCCGACACGGCGTGGAGGTGCGCCGCCCCGACCTGAACCGCTCGGGAGCGACGGAGACCCTCGAGCCGCTGACCGAGGGAGACGGAGGCCCCACGGGGCAGGGCTCCTGTCTCGCGCGCGTGCATCCGGCTCCCGGTGCGTTCGACCCGGACGCTCCGGACGAATCGGACGCGCATCGCCGCGACGGCGCGTTCGCCGTGCGGCTCGGGCTGTCGGGGGTGACCGGCATCGGCGCCGAGACGGCGCAGCGCATCGTCGCCGAGCGTGAGCGGTGCGGCCCGTATCGCGACCTGCACGAGCTGGTGCGGCGCACCGGGATCGCGCAGACGCACCTGGAGGCCCTCGCGACGGCCGGCGCGTTCGAATGCCTCGGGTTGTCGCGGCGCGAGGCGCTGTGGCTCGCCGGATCCGCGGCGCAGGATCGCCCGGAGTTCCTCCCCCACACGGTCGCCGCGGTGCAGCCCCCGCTGTTCCCGGATCAGACGAGCTACGAACGACTCGCCGCCGACCTGTGGGCCACGGGACTGTCGACCACGGACCACCCGCTCGCCCACTTCCGTCCCGACCTGGACGCGCGAGGGGTGCTGCCCTCGGCGCGGCTGCGCTCGCACGAGACCGGCCGCCGCATCGAGGTCGCCGGGCTGGTGACCCACCGGCAGCGCCCCGCGACCGCGTCCGGAGTGACGTTCCTCAACCTCGAGGACGAGCACGGCCTGGTCAACGTGATCTGCTCGGTCGGAGTCTGGAACCGCTACCGCCGCGTCGTGCGCGACAGTCCCGCGCTCATCGCCCGCGGCATCCTGGAGCGCTCCCCCGAGGGCGTGACCAACCTCGTGGCCGATGCCTTCGAGGATCTTCGCGTCGGCGTCAAGCACGCGTCCCGGGACTTCCACTGACGCTGTGGATAAAGGCCCTCGCGCGTCGCCTGCCCTGATTACCGTGTGACACATGACCTGGCGCCGAGCTCCCCTGCTCCTCACCGTCGTCACGCTCGCGGCCCTCACCGCCTGCGCCCCCGGCCCCGACCCCGCACCGACGCCGAGCGGTTTCTCGAGCGAGGAGGAGGCCTTCGCCGCCGCCGAGGACACCTACCGGATGTACGTCGAGGCAGTGAACGACTACTACAACGGGAACCAATCAAACGATCCGCGTGCTCTTCTGACGGGCAGCGCATTAGAAGGCGAAGACAGGGCTCTCGCCCACATGCGTGACGAGAACCTGACCCTTCTCGGAGAACTCCGTATCCTCTCGTTCACCGCCCGACAGGCGACGCTTCTCGAAGGGGCGACCTACGTGACAGCAACGGTCTGCTTGGACTCGTCAGACCGACGCGTAGTCAATCGCGACGGCGGAACTGTCGAAACGGATGCTGAAGATATCTACGCCCTCGATGTCGAGTTCATGAGCACTCGCGCTGGTCTATTGATCGCTGAAAGCACCTCGAACCAGGACGCCCCATGCTGAGAATCGCGGTTGTAGTCGTCGCATTGTCCGTCGGCGGGCAACTCGCGCCGCACGCCGTTGCCACTAGGACAGGGCTCTGTTCCCCCCAAGAGAAGATCCTCGGCGTCTGCGCCCAGAACACCGGCTCGTCGGTGGAGGTCGGGGGTGTCGTCGAGCTTCCCGGGAGCCCCGGCGGGGGCGCCGGGTCGGGAGCAGCGCGGGGAGGCGGCGCGCCCCCTACCGCTCCGGGCGAGCAGTCCGCGCCGCGCGAGTCGACGCAGCCCATCCAGCTCACCCCCTGCGAGCAGAACTTCTTCTACAACGTAGAGACCCGCCCCGCTCCCTGCGGCGAGCGCGCGACGCCCGCCGAGGAGGCCGAGGACGAGGAGGTTCCCGCGATCCCGCCGATCTCCGCGGCGGACATCGCGTCGTTCCTGCCCGTTCCCCCGGCGGTCACGACCGAGCCGGCGGGCATCGCCGCAGTGGGGATGCCGATGAACACGGTGACCGGTTCCTCGGCACACACGGTCGAGGGGCAGTTGTTCGGGCTCCCGGTGTCGGTGCGGTTCACCCCCGCGGGGTTCCGACACGATTTCGGCGACGGCACGGTGCGCACGGTCGACACGGGCGGCGCGTCATGGGCGACCCTCGGCCAGCCCGAGTTCACTCCGACGCCGACGAGCCACACGTACCGTGCGCGCGGCGAGTACACCGTCACGGTCACGGCGCTGTACACGGCGGTCGTCGACTTCGGTGAGTGGGGCACCTATCCCGTGCTGGGCGAGGTCGCGTCCACGGCACCGGGCCAGCCGGTGCGCGTCGTCGAGGTCCACACGGCCCTGGTGAGTCGCACGTGCATGGAGCAACCCGCGGGTCCCGGCTGCTGACCGGCCCCGCACCCCGCGCCCCAGGCCGCGGATCTGGGACACTGATCCGGTGACCTCGCGCCTCATGCTGCTCGACACCGCCAGCCTCTACTTCCGCGCCTTCCACGGCGTGCCCGACACCGTACGCGCGGCCGACGGCACCCCCGTCAACGCGGTGCGCGGGCTGCTCGACATGATCGCGAAGCTCGTGACGATGTATCAGCCGACACACCTCGTGGCCTGCTGGGACGACGACTGGCGCCCGCAGTGGCGTGTCGACCTGATCCCCTCGTACAAGGCCCACCGCGTCGTCGAAGCCCGGGAGACCGCCCCGGACGTCGAGGAGATCCCGGACCCGCTCGAGACGCAGATCCCCCTCATCCGCGAGGCGCTCGCGACGCTCCGTCTCGCGGTCGTCGGCGCCGCCCACTACGAAGCCGACGATGTCATCGGCACGCTCGCCGAGAGGTCGCCGCACCCCGTCGACATCGTCACCGGAGACCGCGACCTGTTCCAGCTCGTCGACGACGAGCGCGACGTCCGCATCGTCTACACGGCCCGCGGCATGAGCAACCTGGAGATCGTGACCGACGCGGTCGTGCTCGCCAAGTACGGCGTGCACGCCGCCCAGTACGCCGACTTCGCCACGATGCGCGGCGACGCCTCCGACGGCCTGCCGGGCGTCAAGGGCGTCGGGGAGAAGACCGCGGCCACGCTGCTGGTCGCACACGGCGACCTCGCGGGTATCCGCGCGGCCGCCGCGGCCGGGGAGGGCATGTCGGCCGGGGTGCGCGCGAAGCTCGCCGCCGCGGCCGACTACCTCGACGTCGCGCCCCGCGTCGTGGCGGTCGCGCGCGACCTGGACCTCGAGCCGCTCGAGGCGCGACTGCCCCAGCTCGCCGACCCAGACGTCGCCGCCGCGCGCTCCTTCGCCGAGCGCTGGAACCTCGGTTCGTCGATGGAGCGCGCGATCGCGGCGCTCAGCTGAGACGCGCGGCCGCGGCGAGGCTCAGCGCGGCGTGCGCGCGCGTGCCACGGCCGTGAGGACGCACGCCGAGAAGCCCGCCGCCAGCGAGAGCGTGACGGCCAACGGCGCGACCCAGCCGCCCGTGGCGTCGTGCACCGCGCCGAGGATCGGACCGCCGGCGGCTCCCGCCACGTAGGCGGTGCCCTGCACGAGGGCGGACATCGACGCCGCCTCGGCGTCGGAGCGCGCGATGCCGACCATGACGGTGAAGATCACGACGAAGCCGCCCGCGTGGGCGATCCCGCCCACCGTGACCCACAGCGGATACAGCTCGGGCGCGAGCAGCATGCCCGCAGACAGCGTGACCCAGCACGCGCTCACCACGGCGGCCGGGACCGCGAGGGGGAAATAGCGGGCGAGGGCGGGGACGACGAACGCGCCCGCGATCGCGACGCCCTGGAAGACCGACGCGAGCGCGCCCGCGAGCGCAGGATCCGCGGCCGTCAGGTCGCCCGCCATCGCGGGCAGCCACGTCGACAAGCCGTAGTAGCCGCTCGACTGGAACGCGAACGCGCCCACCAGCAGCCAGACCACCGGGTTGCGCACCACGGACCTGCGCGCGGGCGCGACGGGGATGGGGCCCGTGAGCGACACCGCGCCCGTGGCAGGCGGCGCCTCCCCCGAGAACCGCTCGTCCCAGCGCACGCCGGGGATGCGGTCGCGCCACAGATGCAGGCCCCACAGCACGAGGCCGAGGAGCGTCAGGACGATCCACAGCAGCAACGCGAGCGGCCATCCCGTGAGCTCGGCGAGCGAGGCGGTCGTGAGGGTGGTGAGCAACGAGCCGCCGTTGAGCGCGGCCGTATAGGCGGCCGTCACGGTCGCCACCTTGCCGGGCGGGACGTCCCTGCCGATGATGACCGGGATGACCACGTTGCCGACCGCGATGCCGGCACCGATCACGACCATCCCGGCCAGCATCCACCCGAAGCCGGGCAGCGCCCGGATCAGCGTGCCGACCGCCACGGCGACCAGGCACGCCAGGAGCGCGAGCTCGGCTCCGGCCCGGCGGATCACGACCGCCGCGACCGGCGTGATCGCGGCGAACATGAGCACGGGGAACGTCGTCAGCAAGGAGGCGGTGGCTGCGTCCAGCCCGTACGCGCGCTCGATGTCCCGCAACACCGGGGTGACCGACAGGATCGGCCCGCGCAGGCTCAGCGCTGCGACCAGCACGCCCGCGATGACGAGCCACGGGAACGCGGAGCGGCGCAGTGCGGCGCCGCTCATGCGCCCCATGCCCAGGCACGCAGCCGCCCGAGGGGCCAGGTCGTGACGACCCGGTCGGCGGGAACGCCGAGCCGCTCGGCGCGCTCGGCACCGTGATCGATCAGCGAGAGCTGGCCGGGCGCGTGCGCGTCGGAGTCGATCGCGAAGAGGCACCCGAGCTCGAGCGCGAGCAGGATGAGCTCGTCGGGCGGGTCCTCCCGCTCCGGGCGCGAGTTGATCTCGACCGCGACGCCGTTGCCCGCGCACGCCTCGAACACGGCGCGGGCGTCGAACGTCGAGGGCGGGCGCGTGCCCCGCGACCCCGAGACGAGTCGCCCCGTCACGTGCCCGAGCACGGTCACGCGCGGATTGGACACGGCCGCGACGAGGCGCCGCGTCATGGCGGCGGCCTCCATGCGCAACTGGGAATGGACGGACGCCACCACGACGTCCAGCTCGTCCAGCAGCCCCGGCTCCTGGTCGAGGCCCCCGTCCTCGAGGATGTCGACCTCGATCCCGCTCAGGAGGGTGAAGCCGTCGTTCTGCAGGCCCGCGACCACCTCGAGCTGCTGCCGCAGCCGCTCGGGGGACAGACCGCGCGCCACCTTCAGCCGGGGCGAATGGTCGGTCAGGGCGAGGTACTCGTGCCCGAGGCCCCGTGCGGCCTCCGCCATGGTCTCGATCGGCGTCGTGCCGTCCGACCAGTCGCTGTGGGAGTGCAGGTCGCCCCGCAGCATCCCGCGCAGCTGGGAGCGCCGCTCGACCCCCGACCGCTCGCGCAGATCGCGCAGGTAGCGGGGCACCTCGCCGGCCAGCGCCTCCTCGATGACCGCGAACGTCGAGGATCCGATCCCCCGGGTGCGCCGCAGCCGCTCCGGATCGCGGCGCGCCTCGGCATCGAGCGCGGCGACGGCCGCGCTGGCCGTGCGGAACGCCTTCGCCTTGAACTTCGACGCCCGCTCGCGCTCGAGCAGGTAGGCGATCTCGTCGAGCGCCTCGATGGGATCCATCCGCGGCCGCCTCCCCTCCTGGCTGCTGCTGGCGAGCCTCGTGCGTCTGCCGCGCGGAGCTAGCGGGCGGCGGCGTCCTGGTTGCTCCCGAGCTCGCGCGATGCCGCGATCCACCGGTCGAGCTTCGCGCTCGCGCGACCGTCGTCGATGGCCGCAGCCGCCTCGCCGACGGCCTCGGTCAGCCTCTCGATCATCCCCCGGTGGATCTGCCCCGGGTCCTGCGACAGGCGGTACGCGACGATTCCGGCGGCCGCGTTGAGCAGCACGATGTCGCGCACGGCTCCCGTCTCCCCCTCGAGCGTGCGGCGCAGCACGCCGGCGTTGTGCTCCGGGTCCCCACCCAGCAGGTCCTCCAGGTGCGCGGTCGGCAGGCCGACGTCGCGGGGATGGATGTCGAACTCGTGGACGTCGCCGCGGGAGATCTCCCAGATCCGGCTGTAGCCGGTGGTCGTGAGCTCGTCCAGCCCGTCCTCGCCGCGGAACACGAGCGCCGTCGCGCCGCGCGTGCGGAAGACACCGGTGATGAGCGGGACCGCCTCCAGGCGCGCGACGCCGACGGCGTTCGCCTCGGCGCGCGCGGGGTTCACGAGCGGGCCGAGGTAGTTGAAGACGGTCGGCACGCCGAGTTCGGCGCGCACCGTGCCCGCGTGGCGGAAACCGGGATGGAAGGCGGCCGCCCACGCAAACGTGATGCCCGCGCGGTCGAGCACGCCCGCGACGGCCTCGGGCGGAAGCCGCAGATCGATCCCCAGCGCGCTGAGCACGTCGGACGAGCCCGACTTCGAGCTGGCCGCCCGATTGCCGTGCTTGACCACCGGGATCCCGGCCGCCGCGATCACGATCGACGCGGTGGAGGAGATGTTGACGGTGCCGACCTGGTCGCCGCCCGTGCCGACGATGTCGAGCACGTTCGGGTCCACGTCGAGCGGCACCGCGGCCTCGAGGATCGCGTCGCGGAAGCCGATGATCTCCTCGACCGTCTCGCCCTTGGCGCGCAGTGCGAGGAGGAAGCCGCCCAGCTGCGCGGGCGTCGCGCGGCCCTGCATCACCTGGCGCATGGCCCACGTCGCCTCCGACACGCTCAGATCGCGCCCCGCGAGGACACTCGTGAGCACTTCGGGCCAGGTCGTCTCCGCCATGCCCACGATCCTATCCACGGCCCTATCCACGGCGGATTCCCGGTCGTCTCCCGCCCTCATCCCAGCGCTCGGTAAGGCGGCCCTAACTTCGACGCGCTGTCGAAGTTGCGAAAACCACGCCTTCGAATCGGCAATAATGGACGGGTGACGACTCCAGCAACGTTTGCCCCGGCACCGAGAACAGTCAAGCGACCCGACCCGGTCGCCGTTGGCACGATCGTCTGGCTCGGCAGCGAAGTGATGTTCTTCGCCGGCCTGTTCGCGATCTACTTCACGCTGCGAAGCACGTCCCCGGAGCTGTGGGCCGACCGCACTCAACTGCTCAACGTCCCGTTCGCGCTGGTCAACACGCTGATCCTGATCCTGTCGAGCGTGACGTGCCAGATGGGCGTGTTCGCGGCGGAGCGCATGCAGCCCTACAACGTGAAGGGCACCGGCTGGAAGACCCTCGGCATGGTGCCGTGGTTCTGGATCACCTTCGCCCTGGGCGGCATCTTCGTCTCGGGCCAGATCTGGGAGTACGCGACGCTCGTCGCGGAGGGCATGCCGATCAGCGCGGACCCCTACGCCTCGGCCTTCTACCTCACGACCGGCTTCCACGCCCTGCACGTGACGGGCGGGCTCGTCGCCTTCCTCCTGACGATCGGCCGGGCGTACGCGGTCAAGCGATTCCGCCACAAGGAGGCGACGACGGCGATCGTCGTGTCGTACTACTGGCACTTCGTCGACGTCGTGTGGATCGCGCTGTTCGCTGTCATCTACTTCCTGAAGTAAGAGCGGAGCTACATCACCCTTATGGCACGAGAGAAGAAGCGCCGCTCGCACGGCCGACGCAGCCCCTTCGCCGCCGCCGCTCTGATCGGCATCGGCCTGCTCATCACCGGAGGCGTCTACGCCGGCGCGTCCGCCGCCGTCGCAGCGTCGACCGAGACGAGCGTGAGCCAGAGCACCCTGACCCTCGAGGACGGCAAGCGCCTGTTCCAGGCGAACTGCGCCACCTGTCACGGACTGGACCTGCAGGGCACGGACAACGGTCCCGCGCTGTACGGCGTCGGCGCACTGTCGGTCGAGTTCCAGGTGGCGACGGGTCGCATGCCCATGCAGCGCCAGGACGTGCAGGCGCCGCAGAAGCCCGTCCAGTTCACGGATGAGCAGATCCTCGCGATGGCAAACTTCGTGCAGTCCGTCGCGCCGGGGCCCGACTTCCCCGCGGACCACTACCTCGACGGGGGCGGCGACGTGTCGCGCGGCGCCGAGCTGTTCCGCATCAACTGCGCCATGTGCCACAACGTCGCGGCTGCCGGTGGCGCTCTGACCGAGGGCAAGTACGCGCCGGACATCCAGAACACGAGCGCGCTGCACATCTACGCCGCCATGGTGACCGGCCCGCAGAACATGCCGGTCTTCAACGACATGAACCTCACGCCGGAGGACAAGCGCGACATCATCTCGGCGCTGCTCTATCAGCAGGAGATGCCCGCGCCCGGAGGGTTCACGCTCGGTTCGCTCGGCCCCGTGTCGGAAGGTCTGTTCATCTGGATCTTCGGCATCGGCGGGCTCATCGCGATCACCGTGTGGATCACCGCGAAGTCCAACTGAGCGGCGAACTGGGCATGACGAACGAAGAGGACGTGACGAGGAGCACCATGGCGCACGAGAAGGACACGCAGGCGGTGGAGGCCTACAAGCCCTCCTTTGGCCTCGCCGTTTCAGTGGCCGACCCCGTGCAGAACCCGGGACTGCCGCCGCACCGTGCGCGCATGACCGACAAGGACCCGAAGGCCGAGAAGGCCGCGGCCCGCACGGTCTACACGCTGTTCTACCTGTCGGTGGCGGCGAGCATCTGGGCGGTCGCCGCGTACATGCTCTTCCCGATCGAGGACGGATCGATGCTGTCGATCCGCAACAACAACCTCTACATCGGTCTGGGCATCGCCTTCGCGCTGCTCGCGATCGGCGTGGGCGCGATCCACTGGTCCAAGGCGCTCATGAGCGACAAGGAGTACGTCGAGGAGCGCCACGACACCCGCGGCAGCGTGGAGACCCGCGCCGCCGTCGTCGATGCCTTCGCGACCGCGAACGAGGAATCCGGCTTCGGCCGCCGCAAGATGATCCGCAACTCGCTGTTCGCGGCTCTGGCGGCGTCGATCATCCCCGGCATCACGCTGTTCCGCGGCCTGGCGCCGCACTCCTCAGAGGACGACCCGCTGGCGGGCGACCCGTACCAGCTGCTCACGCAGACCATGTGGAAGCAGGGCGAGCGCCTGGCGCTGGACCCCGAGGGCACCCCGATCAAGGCGTCCGCCGTGACGCTCGGCTCGGCGTTCCACGTCATCCCGGAGTCGCTTGCGAGCCTCAGCCACCACGACGGCTACCTCGAGGAGAAGGCGAAGGCGATCGTGCTGCTCATGCGCCTGCTCCCCGAGCAGCTCATCGAGGACGAGGACCGCAAGTCGTGGTCGTACGACGGCATCGTCGCCTACTCGAAGGTGTGCACGCACGTCGGCTGCCCGGTGGCCCTGTACGAGCAGCACACCCACCACCTGCTGTGCCCCTGCCACCAGTCGCAGTTCGACGTCAAGGAGCACGCGAAGGTCATCTTCGGCCCCGCCGCGCGCCCGCTGCCGCAGCTGCCCATCACCGTGGACGATGAGGGCTACCTCATCGCGCAGAGCGACTTCACCGAACCCGTCGGCCCGAGCTACTGGGAGCGTCATTGAGCACCGCCACCGTCAACGAAGAGACGCAGAAGCCCCTCGGCGGACGTTTCGTCGGCGCTGCCGCGAACTACATCGATGAGCGCACCAGCGTCTCCGGGCTCGTCAAGGCCGTCGGCCGCAAGGTCTTCCCCGACCACTGGTCGTTCATGCTCGGCGAGATCGCGCTCTGGTCGTTCGTCGTCGTGCTCCTCTCGGGCACGTTCCTGACGTTCTTCTTCCAGGCCTCGATGGTCGAGACCCACTACTACGGCGCGTACGCGCCCATGCGCGGCATCGCGATGTCGGCCGCCATGGAGTCGACGCTGCACATCTCGTTCGACCTGCGCGGCGGCCTGCTGGTCCGCCAGATCCACCACTGGTCGGCGCTCGTGTTCGTCGCCGGCATCGGCGTGCACATGCTGCGCGTGTTCTTCACCGGCTCGTTCCGCAAGCCGCGTGAGCTGAACTGGGTGATCGGCTTCCTCCTGTTCATCCTCGCGATGGCCGAGGGCTTCACCGGCTACTCGCTCCCGGACGACCTGCTCTCGGGCAACGGCCTGCGCATCATCGACGGCATGATCAAGGGCATCCCCGTGATCGGCGTCTGGACCTCGTTCCTGCTGTTCGGCGGCGAGTTCCCCGGCACTGACATCGTCGGCCGCCTGTACACGCTGCACATCCTGATCCTGCCGCTCATGGTGATCGGCCTGATCGCGCTGCACATGGTGCTGCTGATCGTGAACAAGCACACGCAGTTCGCCGGCCCCGGCCGCACCAACGGCAACGTCGTCGGCTACCCGATGATGCCGGTCTACATGGCCAAGATGGGCGGGTTCTTCTTCATCGTGTTCGGGGCGATCGTGCTGATCGCGTCGCTCGTGCAGATCAACCCGGTCTGGAACTACGGACCGTACGACCCCTCACCCGTGTCCGCGGGTACGCAGCCCGACTGGTACATCGGCTTCGCGGACGGCGCGTTGCGTCTTGCTCCGCCGAACCTGGACTTCTACTTCCTCGGCTACACGTGGTCGATGGGCATCCTGCTGCCGATGGCCGTGCTGGGCATCTTCATCGTGCTGGTGGCGATCTACCCCTTCATCGAGGCGTGGGTCACGGGCGACAAGCGCGAGCACCACATCGCGCAGCGTCCGCGCAACGCCGCCACCCGCACCGCGATCGGTTCCGCCGGCGTCGTGTTCTACGCCGTGCTGTGGGCCGCCGCGTCCTCGGACCTCATCGCGACGCACTTCATGCTCACGATGGAGGGGGTCATCCACTCGCTCCAGGCGCTGCTGATCTTCGGCCCGATCGTCGCCTACTTCGTCACCAAGCGCGTGTGCCTCGCGCTGCAGAAGAAGGACCGCGAGATCGCGCTGCACGGTTACGAGTCGGGCCGCATCGTCCGGATGCCCGGCGGGGAGTACCGCGAGGTGCACCGCCCGGTCGACGAGTACGAGCGCTGGAAGCTCGTGGACGTCGAGACCTACGCGCCGCTCGTGGTCCGGCCCAACGCGCAGGGCAAGATCCCGCTCGGCGAGCGTCTGCGTGCGTCGATGTCGCGCTGGTTCTTCGAGGACCGTCTGGCGCCGCTGACGCAGACGGAGCTCGACGCGGCCGTCGCGCACCAGCACCACGCGCTGGCCGAGTACGACGGCGGTCACGACGGCCACGCGCTCGAGTCGGGAGACGACGTGCGCTCCCCCGGCAGCACGCAGGGCGGTCGCCGCACACAGGACGAGCCCCGGATGGACACCGAGTAGGACTGAGTCCGCACGCGAAGCCCCGGTCGATTCTTCGACCGGGGCTTCGTCGTTTCCTCGGCCGCCCGACGGCGCGTGCGCCCGGCGACCCTCAGACCGCGGCAGGATCGGCGGCGACCGCTTTCAGCAGGCTCCGCAGCGCCTGGGAGCGGACGTCGTGGGCCGGCATGGTCGTCGGCGGCAGGTGCTGAGCCGCGTACAGCGTCGCCCACATCAGGTTCTCCACCCACTCTGCGCTCAGCTGTGGGTCAATGCTCGCGTCCTCGCGGCCCCGCGCGACGAGGCGGTGAAGCCGTTCATCGTCGTCGTCGCTCGGCCCTGGGACGTCCGCGGCGGTCCCGTCATCCTCGCCCGCGGCGGACAGGCCCGGCCCCATCCACCAGGCGAGCACGTCGAGCCGTTCCATCAGCTCGAGGCAGAGCCGGCGGAAGGCCTCCAGCCCGGTGCCGTCCTCCGTCCTGGCGACCACGAAGGCTTCCTGATAGCTCTCCACCGTGAAGGAGCCGATCGCAAGGGTCAGCGCGCGCCGCTCCGGGAAATACCGGTGCAGCGTGCTCCGGGAGACACCGGCTCGGGTCGCCACTTCCCCGAGGGGCGCCGAGGGATCCGCGGACAGCACCTGGATCCCTGCACGCAGCAGAGCCTGTCGAGTTCGTTCGCGGACGGTGGGGCGTTCAGCCATGCTGGCACTCTACACCTGTCCTGCTATGAACGCCTGCTTGCCGTGATAGGACACTGGTGTTTCACTAGGCGTCATGAGAGATTCACGCTACGGCGCGGCTGCGACCTCGGGTGGAGCTGAGTCCGCGGACTCCAGCTCCCCCGCCTCCGCCGCCTCCACCGGCTCCCCCGCCTCCCCCGCCTCCACCGCCGAAAGGCTCGCGCTGCTGTGGTCCTTCGCGCGTCCCTACCTTCACGTCCTCGCCCTCGCGCTGACGCTCTCCCTCGCCGTCTCCGCGATGGGTCTCGCCAGCCCGATGGTCACCAAGTGGGTGCTGGACACCCTCGCCCTCGGTGGCTCGTTGCGGGACCCCGTGCTGGTGCTCGTCGGGCTGCTCGTCCTGGGCGCGGTCGTCGGATGGTTCCAATGGGTCATGCTCGGCCGGCTTGCCGAGGACATCGTCTACGACGCCCGCAAGCGGATGATGCTGCGCTATCTGGGCGCGCGCGTCTTCGCTCTGCTGTCGCGGGGGCCTGGCGAGCTCGTCACCCGCGTCACGTCCGACACGGTGCTGCTCAATCAGGCCGCTTCGTCCTCGCTCATCGGGCTCATCAACGGTGTGGTCATGATCGTCGGTTCCCTGGTGCTCATGGCTCAGCTCGATCTGCTGCTCCTGGGCGCGACGCTCGCTGCCGTGGTCGTGGTCTTCGCGCTCTTCGCGGTGCTCATGCCGCGCATCTCCCAGGTCGAGGAGAAGGCGCAAGCGGCGCTCAGCGACCTCGGTTCCGAGCTGGAAGGCACCGTCCGCGCGATCAAGACGGTGAAGTCCTCGTCGGCCGAGGCGCGCCGCTTCGGCTCACTGATGGAGCACGTCGCAGAATCCCGCCGTTTCAGTCTTCGGTCGGTGCGCATCCAGGCCGGGGCCTGGACCATCGCGGGCATCGGCCTCGACGGTGCGGTCATCATGGTGCTCGCGATCGGCGCCTACCGGATCTCGACCGGCGAGATGACGGTCTCCGCGTTGGTCGCCTTCCTCCTGTACGTGTGGGGGCTGACGGGGCCCCTCATGGAGCTCACGCAGAACCTCACCGCTCTGCAGTCCGGGATGGCGGCAGCCGGGCGCATCGCGCAGATCGAGCAGCTGGAGGTCGAGTCCGGCGGCGCGGACATTCGCGTGGCCGGCGGACGGGACGACGCGCGGGTGCGCCTGGCCGAGCAGCACCTCGCACGACCGGCCAGCGCGCCACCGCGTGACCGGGATGCCAACGAGGCACCTGCCGTGGAGTTGCGCTCTGTGACCGCCCGCTACGCACCGGATGCGAAAGCCGCCCTGCGCGAGGTCAGCCTGAGCATCCCACGTCGCGGCCATGTGGCTCTGGTGGGCCCCTCCGGGGCGGGCAAGACGACGGCACTGTCGCTGATGCTGCGCTTCCTCGAACCTGAGTCGGGCGAGTTGCGTCTGCGAGGTGTGCCCTATGGCGAGCTCTCCCCCGCCGCCACGCGTTCCGCCTTCGCGTACGTCGAGCAGGAGACGCCGGTCGTGCCGGGGACCATCCGAGAGAACCTGCTGTTCTCCAATCCGGACGCCCGAGAGGACGAGATCGAAGCGGTGCTCGAACGCGTGCAGCTGGCCGAGAAGATCGCCGAGCTCCCCGACGGGCTGGACACCCGGCTGACCGATACGAACGTGTCGGGAGGGCAGCGTCAGCGCATCGCCGTCGCCCGGGCGCTCCTCGCGCGACCCGAGATCCTCCTCCTGGACGAGGCGACCGCGCAGGTCGACGGGGTCACCGAGGCGGCCATCCAGGAGGCGATCGCCGACATCGCGGAGCGGGCGGTGGTCGTCACGATCGCTCATCGGCTCTCCACGGTGATCGATGCCGACCACATCGTGGTCATGGAGGCTGGCGAGGTGCGCGCGAGCGGTACGCACGCCGAGCTCCTGGAACAAGACAGCCTGTACCGCGACCTCGTCTCCGCGCTGCGCATCGCCGCCGGGACGTAGGACACGACGACCCCGGCGAGACGCACGACGGCCCCGGTGGACCGAGAGGTCCAGCCGGGGCCGTCAGAGCGCGATGTCAGCGCGCGAAGTAACCGCGGTAGTACTCGTACACCCAGCCCACGATCGCGATGACCAGGACGCCGATGCCGATCGGCAGGAGGAACGTCGCGCCCACGGCGATGGCCACGATCGCGACCGCGGCGCTTCCGGCGAGCACGATCGGCCACCACGACCAGGGGCTGAACTCGCCCATCTCGGAGTCCCCGTCGTCGATGTCGGCGTCGTCACGGTCCTCGGGCAGCTCCACACCCTTCTGAGCGCGGTACACGAGCTGCACGTAGAACGCGACCATCGCCGCCATGAAGATCGAGAAGAGCAGCGCCATCGTGCCGACCCACTCGACCTCGCCGTGCGAGATGAGGTTCCAGACGGTGTAGCCGACCGTCAGGACGGCGAAGAAGACCGCCAGCAGCCACCAGATGCCGATGTGCGAGCGCATTACTTGACCTCTCCGTCCGCCGCGTCGATGACCGGTGCGTCAGGCGCGTCCTTCGCCGGGCCCACACCCACCGGGATGCCGGCCTCGGGGTGGTTCAGGTCGAACGCCGGGCGCTCACTGCGGATGCGCGGGATCGACGTGAAGTTGTGGCGCGGCGGCGGGCAGGAGGTCGCCCACTCGAGCGAGCCGCCGTAGCCCCACGGGTCGTTGACCGCGATCTTGGGCGCGTGGCGCGCCGTGATCCACACGTTCAGGAGGAACGGCAGCATCGATGCGCCGAGGATCATCGCCCCGACGGTCGAGAGCTGGTTCTCCCAGGTCCAGCCGTCCGCCTCCGAGTAGTCCGCGTAGCGGCGGACCATGCCGTCGACGCCCAGCCAGTGCTGGATGAGGAACGTCATGTGGAAGCCGATGAACAGCATCCAGAAGTGCACGTAGCCGAGGCGCTCGTTGAGCATGCGGCCCGTCCACTTCGGCCACCAGAAGTAGAAGCCCGCGAACATCGCGAACACGACGGTTCCGAACACGACGTAGTGGAAGTGCGCCACGACGAAGTACGAGTCGGACAGGTGGAAGTCGAGCGGAGGCGACGACAGGATGATGCCGGTGAGCCCGCCGAACACGAACGAGATGAGGAAGCCGAGCGAGAAGATCATCGGCGTCTCGTAGGTGATCGATCCGCGCCACATCGTGCCGATCCAGTTGAAGATCTTCACGCCGGTCGGCACCGCGATGAGCATCGTCATGAGCGCGAAGAACGGCAGCAGCACGGCGCCCGTGACGTACATGTGGTGCGCCCACACCGCCACCGACAGGGCGGCGATCGCGATGGTCGCGTACACGAGCGTCTTGTACCCGAAGATCGGCTTGCGGCTGAACACCGGGAAGATCTCGGACACGATGCCGAAGAACGGCAGCGCAATGATGTACACCTCGGGGTGCCCGAAGAACCAGAACAGGTGCTGCCACAGCAGCACGCCGCCGGCGGCCGGGTTGTAGATGTCCGCGCCGAGCACGCGGTCGGCGGCCGCGGCGAAGATCGCGGCGGCGAGCACGGGGAACGCCACGAGGATCAGGAGGCTCGTGATGAGCGTGTTCCACGTGAAGATCGGCATGCGCCACATCGTCATGCCCGGGGCGCGCATCGTGATGATCGTGGTGATGAAGTTCACCGCGCCGAGGATCGTGCCGAAACCGGACAGACCGAGGCCGAGCATCCAGAGATTGCCGCCGATGCCCGGTGAGAACGTGGCATTGGCGAGTGGCTGATACGCGAACCAGCCGAACGAGGCGGCGCCCGACGGGGTCAGGAAGCCCGCGACGGCGATCGTCGAGCCGAACAGGAACAGCCAGAAGGCGAACGCGTTCAGGCGGGGAAACGCGACGTCAGGGGCGCCGATCTGCAGCGGCAGGAGCGCGTTCGCGAAGCCCGCGAACAGCGGCGTCGCGAACATCAGCAGCATGATCGTGCCGTGCATCGTGAACAGCTGGTTGTACTGCTCCTTGGTCGGCAGGACCTGCATGCCGGGAGCGAACAGCTCGGCGCGGATGATCAGCGCCATGACGCCGCCGAGCGCGAAGAACATCAGCGAGGCGATCAGGTACAGGTACCCGACCGTCTTGTGGTCGGTGGAGGTGATCCACTTGACCACGATGTTGCCCTTCTGCTCGGTGCGCGACGCGCTGAGCAGAGCGGCCTGGCGGGCCGGAAGAGTGGGACGGTGCTCCTGAAGGGTCGTCGCCATGGTCAGTGCCCTTCTCCTTCGATCTCAGAGGTGTCGGGCCCGCCGCTCGTGTTGCCGGGAGCGTTCGCGAGGCGGTGGTACGCCTTGTTGATGTCGCCGGTGTTGCCGCGCGCCTCGAGCTCGGTGAGGTAACGCTCGTACTCGGCCTGGCTGACGACCTCCACGTTGAAGAGCATCATCGAGTGATACTCGCCGCAGAGCTCGGCGCACTTGCCGGCGTAGGTCCCCTCGCGGGTCGGGGTGAACGACCACGAGTTGTCGCGGCCGATGTACATGTCCTTCTTGTACAGGAAGTCGAGGATCCAGAACGAGTGGATCACGTCGCGCGACTCGAGGTGGATCGTCACCCGCTGGTCGACGGGGAGCACCAGCGTCGGCAGCTGCGACTCGTCGATGTTGCCGTCAGCGTCCGGCTGCGCCTGGATGCCCATGGTCCACACGGCGTCGGAGTTGTCCTCCTGCTCGCCGTTGTACTGGAAGTCCCACGCCCACTGCTTGGCGATCGCGACGATCTCGACGTCGGGGTCCTCCCACTGCGTCTCGATGATCTCCTGATCGCGCGCCGTGAAGGCGAACAGGCCGATGACCAGGATCAGCGGCACCGTCGTGAAGAAGATCTCGATGGGCATGTTGTACCGCAGCTGCACGGGCAGGCCGGTCTGGCCCTTCCGGCGGCGGTAGGCGACCATCGCCCACAGCATGAGGCCCCACGTGATCGCGCCGACGGCGAGCAGGACGATCCAGGAGCTGGTCCACAGCGCCGCGATGGTCTCGACCTGGTCCGTGGTGGGGACGCCGTCCTCCTGGAAACCGGGAAGATAACCGTGCAGCTCACGAGGAGTACATCCGGCGAGGGCCACGGCTGCGGCTGCGGCGACCGGAATCGCTGCCCAGCGGAGACGGCGTTTCGAGGGCACGAATTCACCTTTCGAACGTGGATGGGGCGTATGCCAGTCTAGGGCAACCTCTCACCCCTTTCAGGCCATGCACCCAGCGCGCGCCGCCTCAGCGGCCTCGCGCGGACGTCCACGCGCCCTTCCCCGCGGGCACGACGAGGAGCCCCGCACCGTCGGCGCGGGGCTCCTCGTCGGACCGCTCAGTGGAAGCTGTCGCCGCAGGCGCAGCTGCCCGAGGCGTTGGGGTTGTCGATCGTGAACCCCTGCTCCGAGATCGTGTCCTTGAAATCGATCGTGGCGCCGTCGAGGTACGGGATCGACATGTTGTCGACGATGACCTCGACACCGTCGAAGTCGACGGTCTCGTCGCCCTCGAGGTAGCGCTCGTCGAAGTAGAGCTGGTAGATCAGGCCCGAGCAGCCGCCCGGCTGCACGGCGACGCGCAGGCGCAGGTCGTCGCGACCCTCCTGCTCGAGCAGGCTCTTGACCTTGCCCGCGGCGGCATCCGTCAGGCTCACGCCGTGCTCGCGCGTGGCGGTGTCGGCGGCCACCGAGTTCTCGGTGGCGACTGTCGTGTCGGTCATGACGCTCCTTACGGGGTGCGGCCGCCCCGCGAACGGGACGATGCGGCGAATGCCACGATTCTACCGGCCGGGGAGCGCACCGGGGCGGCGGATCCGGCGGTCGAGGATCAGACCGTCCGGCCGTTCAGCCGTGCGAGCAGCAGCGTCTCCGCCCGCACGGCGTTGCGGAACGTGTCCAGGTGCAGCGACTCGTTGGGGCTGTGCGCGCGGGAGTGCGGATCCGCGACGCCCGTGACGAGGATCTGCGATCCGGGGAATTGCCGCACGAGGTCGGCGATGAACGGGATGGAGCCGCCCACGCCGAGGTCGACGGGATCCCTGCGGTAACCGTCGCGCATCGCCTCGCGCGCCTCGGCGACGGCCCATCCGCTCGTGTCGACGAGGAAGCCGTCGCCGCAGTCGACGTCGCTGAAGGTCAGCTGCGCGCCGAACGGGGCGTGGGCGCGCAGGTGCGCCTCGATCGCCGCATAGGCCTCTCGTGCGTCCTGCCCGGGGGCCACACGCGCGCTCACGACGACCGTCACCTCGGGCGAAAGCGTGTTGGACGCGGCGGCGACGCTCGTGAAATCGATGCCCGTGACGGTGATCGCGGGCCTGTTCCAGATGCGCGAGAGGATGCTGCCCTCGCCGATCGGCTGGACTCCCTCGAGCAGACCCGTCTCGTCCCTCAGCTTCTCCTCGGAGTACTCGGGCGTGTCGGCGTCACGCACCGCCAGACCCGGCACGGCCACGGCGCCCGAGGAGTCCCACAGCGTGGACAGGAGCTTGATCGTCGCGAGCATCGCGTCGGGAACGGCCCCGCCGAACATGCCCGAGTGCGACGCGTGATCGAGCGTCCGCACGGTCAGGTGGAACTTCGCGTTCCCCCGCAGCGACACCGTCACGGCCGGCGTGTCGCTGTCCCAGTTACCCGAGTCGGCCACGACGATCACATCGCTGCGCATGGCGTCGGCATTGTCGGCGAGGAACCGGCCGAACGAACGGGAGCCGTACTCCTCCTCCCCCTCGACGAACAGCACCAGGCCGAGGTCCAGGTCGTCGCCGTGCACCTCGCGCAGCGCCCGCAAGGACGCGATGTGCGCCATGACCCCCGCTTTGTCGTCGGCGGCGCCGCGACCGTACAGCCGTCCGTCTCGGACGGTCGGCTCGAACGGCGGCGTGTCCCACAGGGACTCGTCGCCCGGAGGCTGCACATCGTGGTGCGCGTAGAGCATGACGGTGGGCCGGCCGCGCCGCGCGCGTCGGGTCGCGAGCACCGCCGGCTGCCCCTGCTCGCCGGATCCCGGGATCTCGGCCGTGAGCACGCGCACCTCGTCGAACACTCCGGCCCCGGACGCGAGGTCCGCGATCGCGCGCGCGCTGAGGCGGAGCTGCTCCTGGTCGAACGCAGGCCAGGCGATGCCGGGGATCCGCACGAGGCGGCCGAGGTCCGCGAGCGCCGCGGGGATTCCGCCCTCCGCTGCCTCGAGCAACCGGTCGTCCACAGAAGGCTCCGAAGTCATGCGGGTAATCTTATGGGGATAACCGTTCGCCGATTCGAGGTGCATGACCGTGAGAAAGACCCCCACCCCGCCCGACGGCAACGCGCTGAACGGCGAGGTCACCGGCGAGGTCCGCACCTCTGGGAAGGGCCGCCCGACGCCGACCCGCGCGGAGCGCGAGGCGGCACGCAGGCGTCCCCTGGTCGCCGACACCAAGGAAGCCAAGGCACGCGCCCGCGCAGAGCTGCGCGAGCGACAGGACCGCGCCCGGCGCGGCATGGCCAACGGCGAGGAGCGCTACCTGCCCCCGCGCGACAAGGGCCCGCAGCGCCGCTTCGCGCGCGACTACACCGACGCCGGATGGCACCTGGGCGAGTTCCTGATGCCCGCGATGCTGCTCGTGATCATCGCCACGTTCATCCCCGTCCACTTCTTCCAGTACTACTCGTTCGTGGCGCTGTGGGTCTTCATCTTCTTCGTCGTCGGCGACATGATCATCCTGTCGCGCAACGTCAAGAAGAAGGCGGCCGCGAAGTTCGGTCTCGACAAGCGCGAGAAGGGCCTCGGCTGGTACGCCGCCATGCGCTCGGTGCAGATGCGCTTCATGCGCCTCCCCAAGCCCCAGGTCAAGCGCGGCCAGTACCCGGCGCTGTAGACCCCGGCTTCGACTCGCTACGCTCGCTCAGCCCGTTTCGACTCCGCGCTTCGCGCTCCGCTCAACGACCGGGCACAACCCCCGCGCGGCTTCAACCCGGGGCGAGCGCTCTGTTCGTTTTTCTCCCACGCGTCGGGCCCCGAGGGGCCGCTCCGCGAGGGAGGCGCTTCGCTTTGCTCCGCGCGCCGGCGCTGCGCGCCTGGTTGGCGGGCGCACTCGCGCCCGCACGCTCGCGCTTCGCGCTCGCACCGGGTTGAGGTGGTGTTTCACTCCGCTCGTTGAGCGGAGGTCGCGGAGCGGCCGAAGTCGAAACGGGTTGAGCGAGCGAGCGGAGCGAGCGAGTCGAAGCCGAGTGCAATCCCCGTCGGGGAGCCGGCTATGCGCCGCGGAGGCGCGCCAGGTCTCGGTTGATCCGGCGGGCCCAGAACGGGCCACGGTAGAGGAAGGCCGTGTAGCCCTGCACGAGGGTGGCGCCGGCGTCGAGGCGCTCCTGCACGTCCTCGGCGGTCTCCACTCCGCCAACCGAGATGACGCAGAAGTCGTCGGGCACCGCGGCCCGGACGGTGCGCAGCACCTCCATCGAGCGCTGCGTGAGCGGCGCTCCCGACAGGCCCCCGGCACCCGCGGCCGCGACCACGTCGGCGGCGGTGCGCAGCCCGTCTCGAGAGATCGTCGTGTTGGTGGCGATGAGACCCGCCAGCCCGAGCTCGACCGCCAGCCGCGCGATGCCCTCGATCTCGTCGTCCGCGAGATCGGGCGCGATCTTCACCAGCAGCGGCGTGTCCCCCGCCGCCTCGCGCACCGCGCGCAGCAGCGGCGCGAGGGTCTCCACGGCCTGCAGGCCCCGGAGCCCCGGCGTGTTGGGCGAGGAGACGTTCACCGCCAGATAGTCGGCGAGCGGCGCGAGCATGCGCGCGCTGCGGACGTAGTCCGCCGTGGCATCGGAGACGTCGACCACGCGGCTCTTCCCGATGTTCGCGCCGATGACGGCGCCGGGCCGTCGCGGGTCGCGGGAGCGGCGCAGGCGGGCGAGTCGGCGTGCGGCAGCCTCGGCACCGCGGTTGTTGAACCCCATGCGGTTGATGACCGCGCGGTCGGCGATCAGCCGGAACAGGCGCGGCCGCGGATTGCCCTCCTGCGGGATCGCGGTGACCGTGCCGACCTCGATGTGCCCGAAGCCGAGTGCCTCGAGGCCCCGCACGCCGACCGCGTCCTTGTCGAAGCCCGCCGCGACGCCGAACGGGGACGGGAACGTGTGCCCCAGCGCCGTCACGGCGAGATCGGTGCGCGGTGCGGTGGCGCGTCGCAGCACGGCCGCGACGGGGCGCATGCCCGCGAGGCGGATGACCGCCATGCCGAGGTGGTGCGCGGACTCGGGGTCGACGCGCGAGAGGACCAGGCGGAACAGGAGCGGATACATCCCCGTCAGGCTATCGTTCCGCCGGCGCGTCACCCGTCGCGGCGCCCTCGCCCGCGAGACGCGCGTGGTCGGCGCGAAGCTCGGCGATCGCCGCCTCGAAGTCCTCGAGCGAGTCGAACGCCCGGTACACGCTCGCGAAGCGCAGATACGCGACCTCGTCGAGCTCCCGCAACGGGCCGAGGATCGCCAGTCCGATCTCGTTGGCGTCGATCTGGCTGAGTCCGGTCTGCCGCACGGCCTCCTCGACGCGCTGGGCGAGGATCGCCAGATCGGCGTCCGTCACGGGCCGCCCCTGGCACGCCTTGCGCGCGCCGGCGATCACCTTCTCGCGGCTGAACGGCTCCACGGCGCCCGACCGCTTGATGACGTTGAGACTCGCGGTCTCGATGGTCGAGAACCGTCCGCCGCACTCCGGGCACTGCCGGCGCCGCCGGATGGACAGGCCGTCGTCGCTCGTCCGGGAGTCGATGACGCGAGAGTCGCCGTGACGGCAGAACGGGCAGTGCATAGTCCGACAGCCTACGCGCCGGCGCCGGGAGCTCCCTGCCCGGCCGACTCCCCCGAACGCTCGAAGCGCGCCGTGACCGCCTCGCCGTGGGCGGGCAGCGCCTCCGCCTGCGCGAGCGCGACGATCCCCTCCCGCACGTCCGCGAGCGCGTCGCGGTCGTACTCGACCACCTGCTGCGGCCGCAGGAAGGTGTGGGCACCGAGGCCGGCGGCGTAGCGCGCCTGACCCCCGGTCGGGAGGACGTGGTTGGAACCGGCCAGGTAGTCGCCCAGACTCACGGGCGTGTGGGACCCGACGAAGACGGCGCCCGCGCTCGTGTACCGCGCGGCCTCCCGGGCGGCATCCGCGATGTGCAGCTCCAGGTGCTCGGGGGCGTAGGCGTTGCTGAAGGCGACGGCGGCCTCGGAGTCGTCCACCAGCACGATGGCCGACTGGGGTCCGCTCAGCGCGACGGACACACGCTCGCGGTGGCGGGTCGCTGCGGCGACGCGCTCGACCTCGTCCGCGACCGCGGCCGCGAGTGCGGCGGCGTCGGTCACGAGCACAGCGGAGGCCTGCTCGTCGTGCTCGGCCTGGCTCACGAGGTCGTAGGCGATGAGTCGCGCGTCGGCCGTGTCGTCCGCGACGATGAGGATCTCGGTCGCACCCGCCTCGGAGTCGGTGCCGACGGTTCCGGCCACGGCGCGCTTGGCCGCCGCGACGAAGTTGTTGCCGGGGCCGGTGACCACATCCACGGGGTCGAGCCCGACGGTGGCCACCCCGTGCGCGAGGGCCCCGATGGCGCCGGCTCCGCCCATCGCGTAGACCTCGTCCACGCCGAGCAGGCCCGCGGCGGCGAGGATCGTCGGGTGCACGCGCCCCTCCTGATCCCGCTGCGGAGGCGAGGCCAGCGCGACGCTGCGCACCCCCGCGACCTGCGCGGGAACGACGTTCATCACGACGCTCGACGGGTAGACGGCCTTGCCCCCCGGCACGTACACGCCGACGCGGGTGACCGGCTGCCAGCGCTGTGTGACGCGCGCGCCCGCTCCGAGCTCCGTGACGCGGGCGGACGGGACCTGCGCGGCCGACGCGTCGCGCACCCGCCGGATCGCCTCCTCCAGCGCGGCCCTCACCTCGGGGTCGAGGCCGTCGACGGCCGCGCGGATGTGCTCGCCCGGCACACGGATCGCGTGACCTGTCACGCCGTCGAAGCGCGCGGCCTGGTCGCGCAGCGCGGCCTCGCCCTGCTCGCGCACGTCGGAGACGAGCTGCGCGGCGACCTGCAGGGCCTCGTTCCGCGCCTCGGTCGCGCGGGGGACGATCGCGAGCAGTTCCGCGGGTGAGAGCGTGCGGCCGCGGAGATCGATGGTGCGCATCCCCCCATTGTGTCAGCAGCGCCGACGACGCCTGCGCGGTGCCCCCGGGGGGGGCGTGCGCCGTCAGCCCCGCGTGACGCCCGACGTGTCGTGGAGGTAACCGATGCGCCCGTCGTCGTGACGCACCACGTACGTGTCGCCGCGGTCCTCGATCACGAGCGCCCACGCCGTCGGTCCGATGCGGAACAGGGGCCGACCGTACGCGTCGAGCACGTCCCGCTCCTGCGGCACGAGAGCCCAGAATGCCTGGGGCGCGGGGATCGCGGTCGTGCTCGCGTGCGCATCGTCGGAGACGTCGCCGGCCGTCCGGGCCAGTCCGGGCGATCCGGCATCCTCTACCTCGGCGCCGCCCCCCGCCGGCTCGATCGGCTCAGCCGGTTCGGCGTGATCGGCCGGTTCCGCGTGATCGGCCGGCTCGGCGTGCTCGGCCGGTATGCCGAACAGTTCCTCGAGGGTCGCCGGCCGGTCGCGGTCCGCTTCCACCGTCGTGTCGGCGCCCACCTCCGACTCGGCCGCGACTGGTGCGGGCGCTGCGGGAGCGGTGATCGGCGCGTCCTCCTCGACCGGCGCGTCCTCACTCGCGGCGATCGCCTCGGCCACCGGCGCGGCGCGCGGCGCGGCGACGGGCGCCTCGCCGCCCGTCGAGACGGGTGCCTCCTCCTTCGGCGCCGGCTCCCGCGGGGGATCATCCTGCACCGCCGGCTCCTGCGGGGCCTGGTCCCGCGGCGGGACGTCCTGGGCGGGCGAGGCCGGGGCCGGCGCCGCCGGGCCGGTCGCGTACGGGTTCTGACGGGGCGGCGCGGGCTGGCCATACGGCGCCTGCGGCGCAGGAGGGCCATACGGGGCCGGCTGGCCGTACGGGACGGGTCCGCCCGGGGTGCCCGACTGAGCATGCGGAGCCTGCTGACCATGCGGCGCTCCGTAGGGCGGGGGCACCGCCGGGATCGCCCCGCCCGGCTGCGGACCCGGGAACGGCTGCTGTCCCGGGAACGGCTGCGGTCCCGGGAACGGCTGGGGACCGGGGGCCGGTCGCCCGTAGGGTGGCATGGGCGGCCCCTGCGGAGGCTGACCCGGAGCTGTTCGACCCTGAACCGGCGGAGCCCCGTACGGCGCCCGAGCGGGCGGCCCGTAGGGCGGCGGGGCGCCCTGCGGCGCCGGAGCGGACGGACCGTAGTGCGGCGGGGCAGGCTGCCCGTACGGCCCCGCTCCCGGGTGCGGCTGCGCCGGGGTCCACGTCCCGGCCTGTGCCGGCCGGGGCGGCTTCGGGCGCGCGGCGATCGCGGCCGGCGGCCTGGCGACGGGGTGGGCCGGGACCTCGGTGCGGTTCGCGAAGTCGTCGCGCAGGCCCGGGATATGGGGCGCCGCCACGGTGAGGAAGACGCCGGCGAGCACCGCGACCAACTGGAACCACGCGAAGATCGAGGCGCCGAAGCCGTAGCCGACCAGCAGGTCCCGGAAACCCCAGCCGATCCGGCTGAGCCACATCACCGCCGCGACGGAATACGCGACCGACGCGAACTGGTCGACGCTCAGCGAGCCGACCCGGGGGCGCGCACCGGGCGAAAGCCGGCGGATCAGGATGAGCACGCCCACCGCGACCGGGAGCGCAACAGCGAGCACCCAGTCGAGCGAGACGCCCCAGATCGACTGCGGGAAGCGCGGGGTGATCGGGAAGAAGGACAGCAGGAGGACCACGGCCGACACTCCGACCAGGAGCCCCTCGCGGAGCGTGAGCCGTCCGGCGCCGGGCGACGTCGGCCCTCCCTGCGGCGAGCCGTGCGCGACCGGACCGGCGGGCTCACCGCCGGGTCCCGGCTGCGGGCCCGTGGGGGGCCGGTTCGAGGGGGTTTCCTGCGGTCCGGGCTGGTGGTCGGTCACGCTGATCCTCTCCGGCGTCGCGGCGACGCCTCGACGGGCTCCGGTGGTCCGGGCACCACTGCGCTCGATCCTACTGCCGGCGCACGCCGCTCGCCGGGGGCACCTCTCCCCCGGTCACGCGCCACGACGCCTGCTGCGGGGTTGATGCCCCGCCCGTGCTCAGCCCAAGCACTGCGGCCCCAGCAGGGACTTCAGGTCGCCGAAGAGGTCGGCACTGATCTGCACCGGCAGCGGAACCTCGAAGACCTTCGCCGTACCGCCCCGGTGCATCTTCAGACGCACCTCCGTGTCGCCGCTGTGACGCCGCAGCACTTCGGCGAGGTCCTGCACGACGCGCTCCGTCGCTCGCTGCTCCGGCAGCACGAGCGTGAGGGGCCCCGCCTCGTCGAAGGACCCGACATCCGGCACGAACGCCGACTGCGCATGCAGGTTCATACCGTCGTCGCGGCGCGACACGCGCCCTCGGACGACGAGGATCGCGTCCTGCTGCAGGATCGGCTGGAACTCGGTGTAGGTCTTTCCCATGAACATCACGGTGACCTCGCCCTCGAAGTCCTCGACCGTGATCATGCCGTACGGGTTGCCGCTCGACTTCGCCACCCGATGCTGCGCACTCGTCACGAGACCCGCGATCGTGACCTGATCGCCGTCGTTGAGATCCTCCGACGCGAGCAGAGCGCTGATCGTGATCGAGCGATGCTTGGCGAGCGCGACCTCCAGGCCGGCCAGCGGATGATCGGAGACGTAGAGCCCGAGCATCTCGCGTTCGAAGCCCAGCTTGTCCTTCTTGGTCCACTCGGGACGCTCGGGCACCTTCTGCACCGTCTGCGGCTCGTCCCACAGGCTGTCGAAATCGAATCCGATCGCGCCGCCCGCGGCGTTGCGCTTGTCGGTCACGGCGACCTCGACGGCGCTCTCGTGGATCTCCATGAGCGCGCGCCGCGTTGCCCCCATGGAATCGAACGCGCCGGCCTTGATGAGGGACTCGACCGTCCGCTTGTTGGCCACGTGCAGCGGGACCCGGTTCAGGAAGTCGTGGAACGAGGTGTACGGACCGTTCTCCCTCGCGGCGACGATCCCGTCGACCACGTTCGTGCCGACGTTGCGCACCGCCCCGAGGCCGAAGCGGATGTCCTCACCGACGGCCGTGAAGAAGTTGATCGACTCGGACACGTCCGGGGGGAGCACCCTGATGCCCATGCGGCGACACTCGTTCAGGTAGAGAGCCATCTTGTCTTTGGAGTCGCCGACGCTCGTGAGCAGCGCCGCCATGTACTCGGCGGGATAGTGCGCCTTGAGATACGCGGTCCAGTAGGACACCAGCCCGTACGCGGCCGAGTGCGCCTTGTTGAACGCGTAGTCCGAGAACGGCAGCAGGATGTCCCACAGCGCCTTGATGGCGCCCTCGGAGAACCCGCGCTCCTTCATGCCGCCGGAGAAGCCCTCGTACTGCTTGTCCAGCTCCGACTTCTTCTTCTTGCCCATCGCGCGGCGCAGGATGTCGGCTTGGCCGAGGCTGAAGCCGGCGACCCTCTGCGCGATGGCCATGACCTGCTCCTGGTAGATGATCAGGCCGTAGGTGGTGTCGAGGATCTCCCGCAGCGGCTCCTCGAGCTCCGGGTGGATCGGCGTGATCGGCTGCTGGCCGTTCTTGCGCAGCGCGTAGTTCGTGTGGGAGTTCGCCCCCATGGGACCCGGACGGTACAGCGCGATGACGGCCGAGATGTCCTCGAAGTTGTCGGGCTTCATGAGCCGCAGCAGCGAGCGCATCGGCCCGCCGTCGAGCTGGAACACGCCGAGCGTGTCACCCCGGGAGAGCAGCTCGTAGGCGCCGCGGTCGTCCAACTCGAGGCGCTCGAGGTCCAGCTCCTCGCCCCGGTTCATCCGGATGTTGTCGAGCGCATCCGAAATGATCGTCAGGTTGCGGAGCCCCAGGAAGTCCATCTTGATCAGGCCGAGCGCCTCGCAGGCCGGATAGTCGAACTGCGTGACGATCTGGCCGTCCTGCTCGCGGCGCATGATCGGGATGATGTCCAGCAGCGGCTCGCTCGACATGATGACGCCGGCCGCATGCACGCCCCACTGGCGCTTGAGCCCTTCGAGCCCGACCGCACGGTCGTACACGGTCTTGGCCTCGGGGTCGCTCTCGATGAGCGCGCGGAACTCGCTGGCCTCCTTGTACCGCGGGTGCTCCGGGTCGAACATGCCGTCGAGCGGCATGTCCTTGCCCATCACGGCGGGGGGCATGGCCTTGGTCAGGCGCTCGCCCATGCTGAACGGGAAGCCCAGCACGCGGCCGGCGTCCTTGAGCGCCTGCTTCGACTTGATCGTGCCGTACGTCACGATCTGGGCGACCCTCTCCGAGCCGTACTTCTCGGTGACGTAGTCGATGACCTCGCCGCGGCGACGGTCGTCGAAGTCGACGTCGAAGTCGGGCATCGAGACGCGGTCGGGGTTGAGGAAGCGCTCGAAGATGAGGCCGTGCTCAAGGGGATCGAGGTCGGTGATGCGCATCGCGTACGCGACCATCGAGCCCGCGCCCGATCCGCGGCCCGGACCCACACGGATCCCGTTGTCCTTCGCCCAGTTGATGAAGTCCGCGACGACGAGGAAGTAGCCGGGGAACCCCATCTGCGTGATGATGCCGATCTCGTACTCGGCCTGCTTGCGGACCCTGTCGGGGATGCCGTTCGGGTACCGGTAGTGGAGGCCCTTCTCGACCTCCTTCACGAACCAGCTCTCCTCGGTCTCCCCCGCGGGCACGGGGAACCGCGGCATGTAGCTGGCCGAGGTGTTGAACTCGACCTCGCACCGCTCCGCGATCAGGAGCGTGTTGTCGCACGCCTCGGGGTGGTCGCGGAACAGCTGGCGCATCTCCTGCGCGGTCTTGATGTAGTACCCGTCGCCGTCGAACTTGAACCGGTTCGGGTCGTCCAGCGTCGAGCCCGACTGCACGCACAGCAGAGCCGCGTGCGCGTCGGCCTCGTGCTGGTGCGTGTAGTGCGAGTCGTTCGTGCCGACGAGCGGGATGTCCAGCTCCTTGGCGATCCGCAGCAGATCGGTCATGACCCGCCGCTCGATCGAGAGGCCATGGTCCATGATCTCGGCGAAGTAGTTCTCCTTGCCGAAGATGTCCTGGAACTCCGCCGCCGCGGCGCGGGCGGC
Organism: Microbacterium album; assembly: GCF_014643695.1. Taxonomy (GTDB): domain Bacteria; phylum Actinomycetota; class Actinomycetes; order Actinomycetales; family Microbacteriaceae; genus Microbacterium; species Microbacterium album. The sequence goes on from NZ_BMJY01000003.1 coordinate 291,908, forward strand.
CTCGTACTGGCCCAGACGCAGGCGTGTCTGGATCTCGCCCGACGGGCACCCCGTCGTCGCGATCAGGCCCTTGCTGTAGGTCTGCAGCAGCTCCCGGTCCATGCGGGGCTTGAAGTAGTACCCCTCCATGCTCGACAGGGAGCTGAGGCGGAAGAGGTTGTGCATGCCCTCGGTGCTCTGGCTCCACATGGTCATGTGGGTGTACGCACCGCCACCGGACACGTCGTCGCTCTTCTGATCCGGCGATCCCCACGCCACGCGCGACTTGTCGCTGCGGTGCGTGCCCGGCGTCACGTACGCCTCGAGCCCGATGATCGGCTTGATCCCGGCCGACCTCGCGGCGTTGTAGAACTCGAACGCCGCGAAGGTGTTGCCGTGGTCCGTGACCGCGATCGCGGGCATGCCGTAATCGGCGGCGGCCTGCGTCATCGCGCCGATCTTCGCGGCCCCGTCGAGCATCGAATACTCGCTGTGCACGTGCAGGTGGACGAAGGAGTCGGAGGCCATGCGTCGAGTCTACGGACGGGGTCCGACATGCCGGCCCGGCGCCACCGGGTGTCGGGAGCGCCGCGCATCACCGGCTCAGGCGGTGGGCGCCGCCCGATCGTCGATGCGAGACACGAGACCGTCGACCCGGGCGATCGCGTCGTCGAGGCCGGCTACCGTGGCCCACAGCTCCGGATGCTGCGCACGCACCTCGTCGAGTCCCAGACCGCCCGACCGCATGGCTGCCAGGTCATAGCTCACGTTCGTACGGGCGCTGGCGAGGGCAGCCCGGAGCGCCGCGGCTGCGACGGCGACGTCCGCGATCAGCGCCGGGTCACCCTCTCCGGCGAGCACCTCGAGGTCGGGCACGGCGTCGCGGGCGCGCTCGCCCAGCCGGGCCGACGCCCGCGCCGCGTCGGCCGCGGCCGCGCGGATCGCGGCGTCGCGGCCCTCGTCATCCCGGCGGAACGCGGCCCCGAACGCCGCCGACGCCGCAGCATCCGCGTCGGCGTCGTTGAGAGCGGCCTCGCGCAGAGCGCGCGCCCGCTCGCGAACCTCGTCCAGGTCGCTGTATCCGGCCACCATCGACATCAGCCCCGCGGCGACGGCGAGCATCACGCCCGCGGCCGCTCCCCCGCCGGGATCCCCGTTCGCCTCGGCCAGTCCCGCCGTCCACCGCTCGATCGTCGCTTCTCGCGTCGACATGCCCTCCGCCATGCCGACATCCTCGGCGCGCGCCGGCCCCTGCTGCCAGAGGCTTGACACTCCGCGCCCGCCAGCGGAGATCGAGTCGCATGACCCGCGCGATCGCGAGAATCCGTCTTCGCGCCGACAATGCGTGTGGTCAACGGATTGTCGGCGCGGAGACGGATTGTCGGCGCGGGAACGGATTGTCGGGGCGGGGCGTGTTGACGCCGGCGCGCGTCACTCCCCGCGGAGTACCGCGAGCGCGTGCGCGAGGTCGGCCGGGTACTCCGAGACGAAGGTCGACCAGTCGCCCGTCGCGGGGTGCGCGAACGACAGCTCGCGCGCGTGCAGCCACTGGCGCGTCAGACCGAGTCGGGCCGAGAGCGTCGGATCCGCGCCGTACAGGGGGTCGCCCACGCACGGATGCCGGTGCGCGGCCATGTGCACGCGGATCTGGTGGGTGCGGCCGGTCTCGAGATGGATCTCGAGGAGCGACGCGCCGGGGAACGCCTCGATCGTCTCGTAGTGCGTGACGGAGTCCTTGCCGTCCGGCGTCACCGCGAACTTCCACGAGTGACTGGGATGCCGGCCGATCGGCGCGTCGATGGTGCCGGCGAGGGGGTCCGGATGCCCCTGCACGACCGCGTGGTAGACCTTGTCGACCGTGCGCTCCTTGAAGGCCCGCTTGAGGTGCGTATACGCCTGCTCCGTCTTGGCGACGACCATGAGGCCGCTGGTGCCGACGTCGAGGCGGTGCACGATGCCCTGCCGCTCCGCCGCTCCGCTCGTCGCGACCCGGACGCCCGCGGCGAGCAGCGCGCCCAGCACGGTCGGGCCCTCCCACCCCAGGGACGGATGCGCCGCGACGCCCACGGGCTTGTCCACGACCACGATGTGGTCGTCCTGATGGGCGATGCCGAGATCGGGCACCTCCACCGGGATGACGCGCGGCTCCTCCTTCGGCTGCCACGACACGTCCAGCCAGCCGCCCGCGTGCACGCGGTCGGACTTGCCCACCGCGGTCCCGTCGAGTTCCACTCCCCCCGCCTCGGCCACCTCGGCGGCGAACGTGCGGGAGAAGCCGAGCATCTTGGCGAGAGCGGCGTCGACGCGCGCCCCGTCGAGTCCGTCCGGCACGGGAAGGCGACGCGACTCCATCAGTCCTCCCGCGGCTGCTCGGCCTGCTCCGCCTCGACGTCTCGCTTGCTCTGCCGCGTGCCGTCCAGCGCGAAGCCGAACAGCGTCAGCGCGGCGAGCACGATCATGCTCGTGACAATGAAGATGTCGGCGACGTTGTAGATCGCGGGCATCATCCACGGCGTGGAGATGAAGTCGATGACGTGTCCGACCGCGAATCCCGGCTCGCGGAAGAGGCGGTCGGTCAGGTTGCCGAGCACGCCGCCCAGCAGCAGCCCGAGGACCACGGCCCACAGTCGGGAGCGCACGCGCGTGACGGCGAGCCACACGATCACGCTCGCCACGACCGCGAGAGCGATCGTGAAGACCCACGTGACGCCCTCGCCGATCGAGAACGCGGCTCCCGAGTTTCCGATGAGGTACCACTGCAGCGCCTCCCCGAGAACGGGGACGGGCGTGTGCCACTCCAGCGTCGTCAACGCCAGGTGCTTGGTGAACTGGTCGGCGGCCAGCACCACCACCGCGAGGAGGGCGATGATCGTGCTGGCCGCCGCCGGCCGCAGAGGGGCGCGGTCGGTCAAGACCGGCTCAGAGCCCGATGGCCGAGACAGGCGTGTCGCCCGAGGACGAGCTCGAGGCGTCGAGGTCCTTCAGCTTCGACTCGAAGTAGCTGCGCATCTGGGCGCGGTAGTCGCGCTCGAACTGGCGCAGCTCCGTGATGCGGCCCTCGAGGGTCGTGCGCTCGCGCTCGTACTTCTCGGTCAGCTCACGCTGCTTGTCCCGCGCGTCGCTGAGGATGCGGTCGGCCTCGGCCTTCGCCTCGTCGACGAGCTGCTCCGCCATCTGCTTGCCCTCGGCGACGTGCTCGTCGTGCAGCCGCTGCGCGCGCTCGATGATGCTCGCGGCGCTGCTGGCGACCGGCGATACGCCCTGGTCGGCAGCGGGTGCCTCGGCCGGCGACTCTGCCGGCGCCTTCGGAGCGGGAGCCGGAGCGGGAGCCGGAGCAGGAGCGGCGGCAGCGGGAGCGGGAGCGGCCTCACCGGACTCGTACTTGGCGAGCTTGGCCTCGAGCTCGCTGTTCTTGGCCTTGAGCTCGTTGTTCTCCTCGATCGTCTTGCGCCACTCGACGACGATCTCGTCGAGGAAGTCGTCGACCTCGTCCGGGTCGAAACCCTCCTTGAACCGGACGTGCTGGAACTGCTTGGTGACGACGTCATCCGGCGTCAATGCCATGGGGTGGCTCCTCTTCCATTGGATGTCTGTGGCCGTGGGCGGAGCCCGGGCACTTCTGACCTGTGCAAGCATAACCGCCGCCCTCGGCGCGCACGCGGAGCGCGCTTCGTCGGGCTCAGACGGTGGTGAACGCGCGCGTGATCGACAGCAGCACGAAGCACAGCAGCATCGTGAGCGCGAACGCGAAGTCGATCGCGATCCCGCCCATCCGCAGCGGCGGGATGAAGCGACGGAAGAAGCGGATGGGGGGATCCGTCAGCGTGTACACCACCTCGGCGACCACGAGCATGGGCCCGCGGGGCCGCCAGCCTCGGTTGAAGATCGGGATGTACTCGAGGATCAGCCGCGCGAACAGCACGAAGACATAGAGCAGCAGCAGGAGGTTGAGGATCGTGGCGATCAGCGCGATGAAGGTCACGACAGCGACTCAGCGGCGACGAGGAGAGCGGAGGCGGTCAGGACTGCGCGAACGGCGCGGCCTCGGGGTCCGCGTGCGCGATGCCCCCGTCTCCGGAGACCGCGATGTTCTCGGGCGACAGCAGGAACACCTTGCTCGTGACGCGCTCGATGCGACCGTAGAGGCCCAGGGACAGGCCGCTCGCGAAGTCGATCAGGCGCCGCGCGTCGGCGTCGCTCATCTGCGACAGGTTGATGATGACGGGCACGCCCTCGCGGAAGTGCTCGGCGATCGTCTGCGCGTCGCGGTACTGCTTCGGGTGGACGGTGACGATCTCGTTCACGGCAGCGGCAGCGGGCTGGCGGACGACCGTCGGGCGGCGCAGCGGTGTGACGGGAGCGGGCTTCGCCTCGTCCTGCGGCTGCTCTTCGCGCTGCGCGCGCTGGGGCTGGGGCTGCTCGGGAGCGTCATCGTATCCTTCCTCGTCCGCGAGTCCGAGGTAGACCATCGTCTTCTTGAGCGGGTTCGCCATGGCGTCCTCCGTTGTCTGCTCTTGTCGTCTCGAGGCTACGCCCGCGAGTCGCGCGGGCCCGTGATTGCGGTCCCGATCCGCAGGTGTGTCGCGCCGCAGGCGATCGCCTCGGCGAAGTCGGCGGTCATGCCGGCGGAGATCCACGCCGCGTCCGGCGCGATGCGCCGCACCTGAGCGGCGTACCCGGCGAGGCGCTCGAACGCGGCGGCGGGCGGCTCGTCGAGCGGCGCCACGGCCATGACGCCGCGCAGCCGCAGCGTGGCGGCCGACACGACGCGCTCCGCGAGCGGCTCGAGCTCGGACGGCTGCACACCGCCGCGGCCGGGGTCGTCCGTGAGGTTGATCTGCACGAGCACGTCGAGCGTCCCGTCGTCGGGCTCGGCGGCCGACTCGAGCGCATCGACGAGGCGCGCGCGGTCGACGGAATGGACGACGTCGGCGGCCCTGCGGATCGCGCGGGCCTTGTTGGTCTGCGCCTGGCCGACGAAGTGCCAGACGAGCCCGGCGAGCCCCGCGGCCTCGTCGCGCTTGGCCGTGAGCTCCTGCTGGCGGTTCTCGCCGACGTCCTTCACGCCGAGACCGTGCAGCTCGCGCACGAGGGCGACGGGATGGAACTTCGTCACGACGATCCGCGTCAGCTCGGCCGGGTCGCGTCCCGCCGACCGCGCCGCCGCGGCGATGCGCGCGTCGACCTCGGCGAGGCGTTGGGCGAGCTCTGTCATGCCGTCCGCGAGCTCCTACTTGAGGAAGTCGGGGATGTCGAGATCGTCGTCTCCGAAGGCCGACTCGAACCCCGAGTCCGGCAGCACGGGCGGCTGAGCCGCCACCGAGACCGTCTCGCGAGCTCCCTCCTCGGCGCGGGGCGCCTCCGACGAGGCGGCCGGCGCCGCCCCCGGCAGCGTCGGCATCGCCGAGCGCCCGGCCATGGCCGGCACGTCCAGTCGCGTCTGCGGCTCGCCGCCGTCGAAGCCGGCCGCGATGACCGTCACGCGCACCTCGTCGCCGAGCGTGTCGTCGATCACGGTGCCGAAGATGATGTTCGCCTCGGGGTGCGCCGCCTCCTTGACCAGCTGCGCGGCGTCGTTGATCTCGAAGATGCCGAGGTTCGACCCGCCCTGGATCGACAGCAGCACGCCATGCGCGCCCTCGATCGACGCCTCGAGCAGCGGCGACTCGACCGCCAGCTCGGCCGCCTTGATCGCCCGGTCGGCGCCCCGCGCCGATCCGATGCCCATGAGCGCTGACCCGGCGCCCTGCATGACCGACTTGACGTCGGCGAAGTCGAGGTTGATCAGACCCGGGGTCGTGATCAGGTCGGTGATGCCCTGGACACCGGCGAGGAGCACCTGGTCGGCCGTCGCGAACGCCTCGACCATAGAGATGCCGCGGTCGCTGATCTCGAGCAGACGGTCGTTCGGCACGACGATGAGCGTGTCGACCTCTTCCTTGAGGGTCGCGACACCCGCCTCGGCCTGGCTCTGGCGGCGCCGACCCTCGAACGAGAACGGCTTGGTGACGACGCCGATGGTGAGCGCGCCAATCGACTTCGCGATGCGGGCCACGACGGGCGCGCCGCCCGTCCCGGTGCCGCCGCCCTCGCCGGCGGTGACGAACACCATGTCGGCGCCCGCGAGCGCCTGCTCGATCTCCTCGGCGTGGTCTTCCGCCGCGCGGCGACCGACCTCCGGGTCCGCCCCGGCGCCGAGACCGCGCGTGAGCTCGCGGCCCACGTCGAGCTTGACGTCCGCGTCGCTCATGAGGAGCGCCTGCGCGTCGGTGTTCACGGCGATGAACTCGACTCCGCGGAGACCGAGCTCGATCATGCGGTTGACGGCGTTGACGCCACCGCCGCCGACGCCGACGACCTTGATCACGGCGAGGTAGTTCTGGTTCTGGCTCATGCCGGCCTCCGTTTGGTCCGAACCCTGGTCTCATCCGGGTGGTGAACCTTCACCCTCTACATGAGGGTTAAAGTATTTCCCGGTATGCAATTCCTGTTCCCGAAGGTACGGGGGCCGGGCGCTCGGGGGCGGATTGGGCGCGGGCGTGTCGCGAGTCGGATCCGGATCCGCTCAGCGCACGACGATCGCGCCGGGTGACGACACGTCGTAGTGGTGATGTCCCTCGGGAGCGGCCTCGAGGCCGGCGGCCTTCAACACGGAGTCGTCCGCGCTCCCCCACAGCACCTCGGTGCCGTCGTGGAGGATCAGCGTGACATCGTCGGGCGTGCCGGCGCGCACCGTCGCGACGCGCGCGTGCACGTCCTCCGGCAGCGAGCGCAGCACCTGCGCGGCCGCGGCGAACGCCGGCGCGGCGAGGCCGCCCGCCGCGTCGATCTCGGGGAGCCCCTCGGGCCCGGCGTCGCCGGTGGACAGCACGACTCCCGCGGCGTCGACCGTCGATACGCCGGCCTCCGAGCGCACCACGCCCACGGGCGTGCGCTCGACGATCCGGACCACGAGCTCGTGCGGCGGGCGGGCCTCGAGCGTGTACGTCTCGATGAGGGGGAAGGCCACGAGCGCCGCCTTCACCTCGCTGTGATCGACCGTCGGCAAGGGCCTGCCGAGCTGCGCTCCGAGGGCCTCCTGCAGCGCGGCGTCGTCGATGGCCTCGGCGCCCACGACGACGATGCGCTGCACCGCAAACAGCGGGCTGTACGCGGCACCCACGCTTCCGACCACGAGCAGAAGCACCGCGGCGACGCCCGTGATCCAGGCCATGCGGCGACGACGGGCGCGCCCCGTGAAGCGCCTGATCTCCGCGCGCAGCGCACGCCTGCGTGCGCGCGTCGCGCGCCACACGTGGCGCCAGCCCGCTCCCGGAGCGGCCGAGGGGGCCGCGGCCGAGGCACCATCCGCTGGAGCGGCGTCGACCTCGTGCGGCGGCGTCTCGACGGCGGGCCCGACCTCGGCGCGCTTCGGACGCAGCGGCAGGACGGCGCGGGGACGCCGCTGCTCCCCTGCCCGCCCCGAGTCGCCCGTCGGCTGCGCCGGCGCGTCGGACGGCCGAGTCGGCGCGTCGCCGGCCCTGTCCCGCTCGGGCGGCGGCAGCGGTCCGGGCCGCCTCACGCGGGCCTGCCCTCCACCGCCTCGTCGGGGCTGCTCACACCCTGTTCGCGGAGCGCGCCGAGCACCTGCGGGATGATCTGGTACACGTTGCCGCAACCGAGCGTGATGACGTAATCGCCCTCGCGGGCGACGGCGGCCGTGTGCTCTGCGGCCGCCTGCCAGTCGGCGACGAAGTGCACGCGATCCGGGTCGCGGAAGGCCGTGCTGACCAGCTCTCCCGTCACCCCCGGGATGGGATCCTCGCGGGCGCCGTAGACGTCCAGCACGACCGTGTGATCGGCCAGCTCCTCGAGCACCCGGGCGAACTCGCCCGCCATCAGCTGCGTACGCGAATAGGTGTGCGGCTGGTGCACCGCGATGATGCGCCCCGCCCCGACCACCGTGCGCGCCGCCGACAGCGCCGCAGCGACCTCGGTCGGATGATGCGCGTAGTCGTCGTACACGCGCACGCCCCGCTCCGTGCCGTGCAGTTCGAAGCGGCGGACGGTGCCGGCGAATCCGGATGCGACCGCCTCGAGTGCCGGCTCGAGCGCGTGGCCGAGCGCGACCAGCACGGCGACGGCGCCCGCCGCGTTGACGGCGTTGTGCACGCCCGGCACGGCGAGTCGAGCGCGGGCGGTCGTGCCGCGATGCGTGAGGGCGAACGACACGGGCCCGTCGGTGACGACATCCGTCAGTCGAACGTCGGCGTCCTCGGACTCCCCGAACGTGACGACGTTGCCATGGCGGAGGGCCGCGCTCACGCGGCGCGCGCCGGCGTCGTCGGCCGAGATCACGACGGCCTCCCGCGCGGCGTCCGCGAACCGCACGAACGCGGCGTCGAACGCCTCGTGGGAGCCGTAGTGGTCGAGGTGATCGGCATCCACGTTGGTGATGAGCGCGATCGACGTGTCGTACAGCAGGAACGAACCGTCCGACTCGTCCGCCTCGATCACGAAGACGTCGTCCGAGCCCGTGCCGCTCGACACGCCGAGCCCGGCGATCACACCGCCGTTGACGAAGCTGGGGTCGGCGCCCAGGCCCCGCAGGCCCGTGACGATCATGCCGGTCGACGTGGTCTTGCCGTGCGCCCCCGCGACGGCCACGAGGCGACGGCCGCCGATCAGCCAGTGCAGCGCCTGCGACCGGTGGATCACCGGCAGCCCGCGCTCGCGCGCCCGGAGGTACTCGGGGTTCTCGGGCCAGATCGCACCGGTGAACACCACCGTGTCGGCGTCGCCGAGGTTCTCGGCGTCGTGCCCGACGTGCACGCGCGCGCCGAGCGCTTCGAGCTCGCGCAGGTTCTGGCTGTCGGCGCGGTCGGAGCCCGACACCTTCACGCCCGCCGCGAGGAACATGCGGGCCAGCCCCGACATGCCGGATCCGCCGATGCCGATGAAGTGTGCGGCACCGATGCGGGAGGGGATCGGGGTGCTCAGGTCGGGTCTGATCATGACGGCTCAAGTGTAGGTCGCCCCGCCGCACGGAAGCCCTCGGCGCGCGGAGGCCCTCGGCGCGCGGACACCCGCGGTGCCGGCTCGCCTCAGCGACCGGCCAGCGCGCGGTCGATCATGGCGATGACGTTCTCCGTGCCGCGGCGCGTGCCCGCCGTCTCGGCGGCTGCCGACATCGCGGCGAGGCGTCCCTCGTCGCCGAGCAGGGGAACGAGCTGCGCGCGCACGCGGTCGGGCGTGAACTCGGCGTCCTCGATCAGGATGGCCGCGCCCGCTGCCAGGGAGGAGGCGGCATTGAGGCGCTGCTCGCCGTTGCCGACCGCATAGGGCACGTACACCGCGGGGATGCCGAGCGCCGCGATCTCGCTCACGGTCGACGCGCCCGACCGGGAGACGACGAGATCCGCGACGGCGAAGGCGAGGTCCATCCGGTCGACGTACCGGCGCAGCGCATAGCCGTCGGCGCCCGGATCGGCGACCTCGGACCGCTCGCCCGTGATGTGCAGCAGCTGCCACCCGGCGGCCAGCACGTCGGTCCACGCGCCGGCGAGGGCCTCGTTGATGCGGCGGGCTCCGAGGGAGCCGCCGAACGCGAGAAGGGTGCGGCGCGCGGGGTCGAGGCCGAAATGCGCGGCGGCCTCCTCGCGCAGCGCCGCGCGATCGAGGTCCACGATCTCGCGGCGCAACGGCATGCCGACCACCTCGGCGCGCCGCAGCGGGGTGCCGTCGAACGCGACGCCCACGCCGGCCGCGCTTCGCGCACCGAGCACGTTCGCGAGCCCCGGCCGGGCATTGGCCTCGTGGACGACGAAGGGCGCCCGCTCCCGGCGCGCGGCCACGTAGGCGGGCGCCGACGCGTACCCGCCGAAGCCGACGACCACCTCGACGCCGCGGGTGCGGATGAGTTCGCGCACCCGTGCGACGGCGCGACGGAAGCGCACCGGGAAAGCCAGCGCCGCCCGGTCGGGCCGCCGGGGGAACGGGACCTTCTCGATCGTCAGGAGCTCGTACCCGCGCTCCGGGACGAGCCGCGACTCCAGGCCCTCCCGCGTGCCGAGCACGAGCACGTCACCGCCCGCGTGCCGGGCATCGGCGGCCGCCCGGGCGCGCAGCCCGTCGGCGACGGCGAGGAGCGGGTTCACGTGACCGGCGGTTCCGCCGCCGGCGAGCAGGTACGTCGTCACCCACCGATCCTCGCACGCCCGCGCCGGGCCGCCGCGCCCCGCGTCAGCGCACGGGTCGCGGCGGGGACGGCTCGGCGCCGACGGGGATCGTGCGGCAGAACGCCAGCAGCACCCCCGACGCCAGCAGCACGGCGATCAGGGAGCTGCCGCCGGCGGACATGAACGGCAGCGGGACGCCCAGCACGGGGATCACGCGGAGCACGACGCCGATGTTGATGAGGGCCTGCCCGATGATCCACGCGACGATCCCGCCGCTGACCATCTTCACGAACGGGTCTTCGCTGTTGCGGATGATCCGGAAGGCCCCGACGGCGAACGTCGCGAAGAGCAGCAGCACGACGACGCAGCCGATGAGGCCGAGCTCCTCGCCGACGATCGCGAAGATGTAGTCGTCGCCCGCGGCGGGGAGCCAGTTGTACTTCTCGGTCGAGTTGCCGAGCCCCATGCCGAACACGCCGCCGCTCGCCAGCCCCCAGATGCCGTGCAGCGGCTGGTAGCACTCCTTGAGGTAGTCGCATTCCGAGTCGAACATGCTCAGGATGCGGTTCATGCGGTTCTCGCTCGTCACGGCGTAGCCGATCACCGCGATCGCGCCGAGCACGACGGGGAGCAGGAAGATGCGCAGCCGCACGCCCGAGAAGAACAGCGTGCCCAGCAGCACCAGCACGAGGATGATCACCGTGCCGAGGTCGTGGCCCGCGAGCACCGTGCCGATCGCGAGCACGCCGATCGGCACGAGCGGGATCGCGACGTGCCGCAGCTTGTCGAGACGGAAGCGCTTGCGGTACAGCACCAGCCCGGCCCACAGCGCGAGCGCGAGCTTGAGGAACTCGGAGGGCTGGGCGGACAGTCCCCCGATCCGGATCCAGTTCAGGTTGCCGCCCGCGGCGTAGCCGATGCCCGGCACGAAGACGAGCAGCTGGAGAGCGACGGCGCCGAAGAGCGCGATCCACGCGATCTTCCGGAAGAACGCGACGGGGAACCGGCTCACGATGAACATCAGCGGGACCCCGAGGGCGGCGTAGATGCCCTGCTGCAGCCCGTCGTTGTAGGGGCTCTCCCCCGCGCTCAGGGCGGAGGCCGTCGTGGCCGACAGCACCATCACCACGCCGAAGCCCGTCAGCAGCAGCGCGGTCGAGGCGATCAGCAGGAACTCGACCGGCACGGGTGCGAACACGCGCCCGAGCGACACGCGCGCGGACACCGCGCCCCGGGGGCGGTCAGCTCCCCCCGGGGGTCGCGTCGTCGCCTGCGTCACGCGTCGCGCCCCCCTCGATCCAATCCCTCACGGCCTCGGCGAACTGCGTGCCGCGGTCGTCATAGCCGGTGAACTGGTCGAACGAGGCGGCCGCCGGTGCGAGGAGCACCACATCGCCGTCTCGCGCGATCCCCGCCGCCGCTGCGACGGCCCGCGCCATGACGTTCTCAGTCTGAGCGTGGTCGACCTCGATCACGGGGACCCCGGGGGCGTGTCGCGCGAACGCCGCGACGACCTCGGACCGCTCGACACCGATCACGACGGCGGCACGGGTCGACGCCCCGCGCTCGGCCACGAGCGACCCGATGTCGACCCCCTTCAGCTGGCCGCCCACGATCCAGATCGCGCCCGGGAACGCCGCCAGCGAGGAGGCAGCGGCGTGGGGATTGGTGGCCTTCGAGTCGTCGACCCACGTGATCCCTCCCGCGCGCGCGACGACCTCGATGCGGTGGGGATCGAGGCGGAAGGAGGTCAGCGCGGACCGGATGGCGGCGGGCTGGACGTCGAGCGAGCGCGCGAGCGCCGCCGCGGCCAGGATGTTGGCGACCATGTGCGGCGCGGACAGGCCGCGCTCCTCCAGCGCGCGCACCGTCGTGAGCTCGAGGGCGGACGTCCGGCGCGCGGCGAGGAACGCGCGGTCGACGAGGATGCCCTCGACCACACCCAGCTCACTGGGCCCCGGCACGCCGAGATCGAAGCCGATCGCGCGCGCGCCCTCGACGACGTCGGCCTCCTCGACCATCCGCAGCGTCGCCTCGTCGGCCTTGTTGTAGACGCACGCGGCCTTGGCGTGGCGGTAGACGACCGCCTTCGCGTCCCGATACGCCGCGAAGCTGCCGTGCCACACGAGGTGGTCGTCGGCCAGGTTGAGGCACACGGCCGCGTGCGGAGACGGCGATCCGGCGCCGTCCTCGAGCCCCAGGTACCAGAGCTGATGGCTGGACAGCTCGACCACGAGCACGTCGAAACCGGCGGGGTCGCGCACCGCGTCGAGGACCGGGACGCCGATGTTGCCGCACGGCGCGGCTCGCAGGCCGCCCTCGACGAGCATCGTGGCCGTCAGCCGCGTCGTGGTCGTCTTGCCGTTCGTGCCCGTGACGAACACCCACTCGGCCGGCGTGCCGTCGGCGCGCGTCACCTTGTCGCGCACGCGCCATGCCAGCTCGATGTCACCCCACAGGGGCACGCCCGCGTCCCTGGCCCAGGCGATCACGGGGTGCGAGGGCGGGAAGCCGGGCGAGGCGACGATCACGTCGGGAGCGAAGCCGCGCAGCTCCTCGGGCACCTCGGACAGGTCGCCCTGCCACAGACGAGCTCCGATCACGGGCACGAGCCGCGCGTACTCCTCCGCGGCCTGCTCCGTGACGACCAGGACGTCCGCGCCCAGTTCGGTCAGGGTGTCGGCGACCGAGAAGCCCGTGGCCGCCAGCCCCAGCACGGCGACGCGCAGGCCGCTCCAGTCGGCGTGCCAGCTCGTCAGGCCGTCGAGGCGCGTGCCTCCGTCCGATGCGGCGACGCTCATGTGCGGGAGAGCCACTCGACGTACAGCAGGCCGATCCCGCTCAGCGCGAGCATGCCCGCGATGATCCAGAAGCGCACGACGATCGTCACCTCGGGCCACCCGCGCATCTCGAAGTGGTGGTGCAGCGGGCTCATCAGGAACAGGCGCTTGCCCCGGGTCGCCTTGAAGTACAGGCGCTGCAGGATCACGGAGCCCGACGAGATCACGAACAGGCCGGCGATCAGGATGCCCAGCAGCTCTGTGCGCGTGAGCACGGCCATCGCGGTGATGACGCCGCCGATCGCCATCGAGCCGACATCGCCCATGAAGACCTGAGCCTTGGGCGCGTTCCACCACAGGAAGCCGACGAGACCTCCGACAAGCGCGGCCGAGACGATCGCCAGGTCGAGCGGATCTCGCGTGTTGTAGCAGGCCGGCGCCAGCGCCTCGACGAAGCCCTCCCCCGTGCAGGCCTGGTTGAACTGCCAGAACGCGATCATGCTGTATGCGCCCACGACGAACACGCCCGCGCCCGCTGCGAGGCCGTCGAGGCCGTCGGTCAGGTTGACGCTGTTGGAGAAGCCCGTGCCGAGCAGGGACAACCACGCGAGATACAGCAGCCAGCCCAGGACCGGGCCTAGCGCCATGAACCACAGCACCGGGATGTCACGGAAGAACGACACGTAGCCCGTGCCCGGGGTCTGGCCGTACACGTCCGGGAAGTTGAGTGCCGCGATCCCGAACGGCACGATCGCGATCACCTGCCCGGCGATCTTCCGCCAGCCGCTCAGGCCGTCGTAGTGGTTCTGCTTGACCTTCAGATAGTCGTCGATGAAGCCCACGGCCCCGAACGACAGCATGAGCCAGATCACGAGCCAGCCCGAGGCGGTCGGCGGGTTGCCGCCCGCGAAGCAGCCGATCAGGTAGCCGACGACCGTGCCGACGATGAAGATCGTGCCGCCCATGGTGGGCGTTCCCCGCTTCACCTCGTGATCGGGGGCGAGCATCTTCGCGCTCGCGACGCGGATCGGCTGGGCCCATCCCCAGCGGCGGAACGCGCGCAGGAAGACCGGGGTGAGGAAGAGCGAGAACGCCAGGGAGATCGCTGCCGCCGTCAGGAGTGATCTCACGAGAACAATTCTCCCAGACGATCGCCCAGGAACCGCAGCCCGGCCGAGTTGGACGACTTCACGAGCACGCGGTCGCCGTCGCGCAGCTCGTCCCGGAGGTACTCGTAGGCGGCGTCGGCATCGGGGAAGAACACCGCTTCGTCGTTCCACGACCCTTCCGCGACCGCGGCGAGATAGAGGCTGCGCGCCTCCTGTCCGACCACCACGATGCGCGGGATGCGCAGGCGCACGGCCAGCAGGCCGACTTTCGCGTGCTCCTCGTGCGCGTGCTCGCCGAGCTCGCTCATGGCGCCCAGCACCGCGACCATGCGCTCATCCGGACCGGTGATCTGCGCGAGCGTGCGCAGCGCGGCGGTCATCGAGTCGGGGCTGGCGTTGTACGCGTCGTTGATGATGCGGACCCGGTCGGAGCCCATCACCTGCATGCGCCAGCGCTCGGCGAGCTCGACCGTGCCGATCCGCTCCACCGCGACGTCGGGCGCGACGCCCAGCTCCGCGGCCGCGGCGATCGCGGCGAGGGCGTTCTTGACGTGGTGGGCGCCCAGCACGCGCAGGTGCAGCGGGAGGTCGCGGCCGACCACCGTCACGGTGCCGTCCGTCCCCTCCGCGCTGACGCGCAGGGCGGACGCCCGGACGTCGGCGGACTCGGACTCGCCGAACCAGCGGACCGCGACGCCGCGCTCCTCCGCGATCGCGGACATCCCCGCCACGCGCGGGTCGTCGGCGTTGAGCACGGCGACGCCGCCGGGACGCACGGCCGCGACGAGCTCCGACTTCGCCTTGACGGTCGCCTCGATGCCGCCGAACCCGCCGGCGTGGGCCATCCCGACCATGAGGACGACGCCGATGTCGGGCGAGACGAGCCCCGCGAGCCTCGCGATCTGACCCGACGCGTCGGCGCCGAACTCCGATACCAGGAAGCGCGTGTCGTACGTGACCCGCAGCATCGTCAGCGGGGCGCCCACGGCGTTGTTGTACGAGCCGACGGGGGCCACGGTCTCGCCCTCCGGCCGGAGGATCGTCGCGAGCATGTTCTTCGTCGTCGTCTTGCCGTTGGACCCGGTGATGCCGACGATCCGGAGCCGCCCGCCCGCGCGTACGCGCGCGACGACCTCGCGCGCGAGCGCGGCGATCGCCTGCAGGACGTCCGCGACCACGATCTGCGTGACGGCGTCGTCGACGGGGCGCTCCACGATCGCGAGCACGGCGCCGGCCTCCACGGCCTTGCCGACGAACAGATGACCGTCCGTGGTCTCGCCGGGCTTGGCGACGAAGATGCCGCCGGGCGCCATGTTGCGCGAGTCGGTGTCGACGACGCCCGACACCACCGAGTCGGGGGTGTCGGCGCCGTGGAGGCGGAGCACGCCGTCGATCGCGGTGGCGATCTCCGACAACGACAGAGCGATCATGCGGTCAGGAACCTCCGTGACGCGCGCACGCGGCAGCGCGTCACTTGAATTTGGGAAGAAGGGTCGCGGGCTCCGAAGCCGATGGCGTGACCCGGTAGGCCTTGAGGACCTGGGTCATCGCCTTCTGGAGCGCGGGCGCCGTGGCCGCAGACGAGGTTACCCGCTTCGGTTCGTCGAGCGTAATCATGACGACGTACTGCGGGTCGTCCGCCGGCGCGAACCCGACGATGCTCGTGAAATACACCCCGGCCTTGTAGCGGCCGTTCCCATCCGTCTTCTGCGCGGTACCGGTCTTCGCCGCGATCGTGTATCCGGGCACCGTGATCTGCTCGGAGACGGGGCCCTGGTACGCGACGTTCTCGAGCATGAGCGAGACCTGCTCCGCCGTCTCCTCGCTCACGACGCGCCGGGGCTCTCCCGTCTTCGGCTCGACCACCTCGCCGTCGGGCGTGGTGCACGACTCGACGAGGCGCAGCGGCACGCGCACGCCGCCGTTCGCGATGGTCTGGTAAGCGCTGACGACCTTGGGGATCGTCGCGGTGAAGGCCTGGCCGAACGTCGTCGCGTAGTGCGACTGGTTGTCCCACCGCTCGGCCGGGTGCAGCTCGCCGGTCTCCTCCCCCGGGAACCCCACGGCCGTGCTGTCGGCGCCGATGCCGAAGCGCTCGAGCCAGTCGTGGCGCTGCTGCGGGCTGAGCAGGTCGCCGAACTTCGACAGCGCGACGTTGGACGAGTCGATGAGGGCGCCCGCGAGCGTGTACTCGTGCTCCGGGTGCGGGAACGCATCGCCCACACGCGCGCCGTTGGGGAACGTCTCGAAGCTCGACGCCGTCGTCGTGCTGAACGGGGTCGCGACCCCCTCCTCCAGCAACATCGCGGCCGTCACGGCCTTGAACGTCGAACCGGGCTCGAAGGTCGTGCCGAACACGAGCGACCCGCGGTACTCCGGGTCGGAGGAGAGGACGTCGTTGGGGTCCAGGGATGGATACTGCGCGGCGGCCCTGATCGCGCCGGTCTGCACGTCGACGACGGTGACCGTGCCGGAGATCGCGTCCTGGTTCTGCGTCTCCTCGGCGATCATCTGCTCCATGTACCACTGCAGGTCGGCGTCGATCGTGAGTTCGACCTCGCCGCCGTCCACGGCCGGCGTGGTCTTCTCGGTGCCGGGGATCCGGATGCCGTCGGTCGCCCCGATCTGGAACGTCTGCTCGCCGTTGTGCGCCTCGAGGCACGCGTTCTGCGCCAGCTCGATCCCGGCGAGCGGCTCGCCGTCGACGTCCTGGAAGCCGAGCAGATTGCCCGCGACCGCGCCGTTGGGATAGGCGCGCGACGGCTTCGCCTCGAACACGAGGTAGGGGACGCCGAGTTCGCGCAGCGCCTGGTACTGCGCCGTGGAGACGCTGTGGGCCAGCCGGGTCCAGCGGCTGTGGGGATCGGCTGCGAGGGCGTCCGCGACGATCTGCTCGACGCGCTCGGGCTCCTGACCCGTGATCTCGGCGATCGCCGCGGCCTGCTCCGGCCACGTGACCTCGCGCTTCTCGCCCGACTCGTCCTCGAGCTTCAGCGTGCCGACCAGCGCCGGGTCGACGGCGACGTCGTACCGCATCGTGCTGCTGGCGAGCACGGCGCCGTGGGTGTCGACGATCGCCCCGCGCGTGCCGAACAGCGTCTGGCGGCCGGCCATGTTGCCCGTGGCGATCGAGTCGGCCACGTGCTCGCGCGCGTTGACGACCTGGATGTCGACGAGCCGCACGACGAAGCCGGCGAGCACGGCGAGCACGATGCCCGAGGCCACCATGGTGCGGCGGCGCGCGGAGCGCGTGGCGAGCGGGTTCATGACGTGGTGCCTTTCCGTGCTCCTGGCTCGTGGTCGGTCGTCGTGGGCGGGATCTGTCGAAGGAGCGGGTCGGCGCGCGAGGCGTCAGCGGGTCTGAGGCCTCGGCAGGCCCTCGGTGAGGGGCGGCGGCAGCGGATCGTCCGCGGCCGGTGCCGTCTCGTCGCCGGCCTCGGTCTCCTGCACCACGGGCCCGTCGAGCGTGGTGGCGGGGTCGGTCACGAGCGGCGTGTCGCCGATGAGGGCGTTGCCCACGGCCGCACGCCCCGCCACGTCGACGGTCGAGTCGGCACCCGCGGCGTGCCCGGCGCCGATCACCGCGCCGTCGCTGAGGCGCAGGAAGCTCGGCGAGGCGTCGATGACCATGCCCAGCGCGGCGGCGTTCGCCGCGAGGTACTGCGGCGAGCTGAGCCCGGCCACCTCGTCCTGGAGTTCCTGCGCCTGCAGGGTCGCCGCTCGGCGCTCCTGGTTGAGCGCGGCGATGTCGTACGAGGTCTGGGTGATCAGGATCGACAGGCTCATCTGCGCCACCGCGATCGCGACGGCGCCCGCCAGCGCGACGACCGCGTACGCCAGGCGCGGCCGGCGGCGCGGCGCGGGAGCCTCCACCGGCTGCAGCCGCCGCCGCGGCCGGCGTTCGGGCGCGGGCTCCGGTACCGCCGTGCGCGGCACCGCCGCGCTGTTCGCTGCAGGACTCATTCCGACTCCCTCACTCGCTCGATCGCCCGCAGCCGCACCGGCTTCGCGCGGGGATTGCGTGCCGCTTCCTCGTCGCCCGCGACTTCGGCGCCCTTGACGAGCAGACGGAAGCGCGGGGCATGCTCGGGGAGCTCCATGGGCAGGCCCGCGGGCGCCGTCGAGGCGCTCGCCTCGGCGAAGAGCCGCTTGACGAACCGGTCCTCGAGCGACTGGTACGACAGCACCACGAGCCGGCCGCCGACGGCCAGCGTGCTGAGCGCCGCCGGGATCGCCCGCTCGAGGGCGGACAGCTCGCCGTTGACCTCGATGCGCAGCGCCTGGAAGACGCGCTTGGCCGGGTGCCCGGCGTGGGACAGCGCGGCGGGCGTCGCCTGCTGCAGCACCTCCACCAGCCGGCCCGAGCGCTCGATCGGGCTCTGCTGGCGCGCCGCGATGATCGCGCGCGCGTAGCGGCCGGCCAGCTTCTCCTCGCCGTAGCGCTCGAAGATGCGCCGCAGCTCCCCCTCGGAGTACGTCGCGACGATCTCGGCCGCGGTCACCCCCTGCGTGGGATCCATCCGCATGTCGAGCGGCGCATCACGCGCGTAGGCGAATCCGCGCTCCGCCTCGTCGAGCTGGAGCGACGACACCCCCAGGTCGTAGAGGATCGCGTCGGCGCGGTCGACGCCCGCGGTCCGCAGCGCGTCGGCGATGCCGTCGTAGACGGTGTGCACGAGCGCGATCCGGTCGGCATGGGCCTGCAACCGCTCGCCGGCGATCCTCAGCGCAGCGGGGTCGCGGTCGAGCCCGACGAGCCGGATGCCGGGGAACCGGTCGAGGAACGCCTCGGCGTGGCCGCCCATGCCGAGCGTGCCGTCGACGTAGACGGCGCCCTCACGCACGAGCGCGGGGCCGAGCAGCTCGACGCAACGCTCGAGCATGACGGGGATGTGGATGTCGCGGAGGTTCATGATGTGCGGGGCGCTGCGTGGTTCTCGTGCCGATACGAGGGAGGCGCTCCCCCGACCCTGATCCCCATCCGCTCGACCTGGCGCCGGGGAAGTGCGTCAGGGCTGCGGGTGGGAGTCACGGCCGGGGGCATGCCTCAGAACAGGCCCGGGATCACCTCCTGCTCCATCTCCGAGTAGCTCTCTTCGTTGCTCTCCAGGTACGCGTTCCATGCGGCCGCGTCCCAGATCTCCGCGTGGGCGCCGACGCCCGTCACGACCAGCTCCTTCTCGAGGCCGGCGTACGTGCGCAGGTGCTGCGGGATCGTGATCCGGTTCTGGCCGTCGGGGGTTTCGGCACTCGCACCGGACAGGAACATGCGCAGGAAGTCGCGTGCCTGCTTGTTGCTGAGCGGCGCCTGACGGACGCGTTCGTGCACCTGCTCGAACTCGGCCGTGCTGAACACGTACAGACACCGCTCCTGCCCGCGCGTGACCACGACGCCGCCCGCCAGCTCCTCGCGGAACTTGGCCGGGAGGATGACGCGGCCCTTGTCGTCGAGCTTGGGGGTGTGAGTACCCAACAGCACCGGCCATCACCCCCTTCGTCCGGCCACTCCCGAGGTTGGCTCCACTTTACTCCACTTTCCCCCACTGTCTAGAGCATCTTCGCTCGATTTCGCGCGGATCTCGCGAGCTGTGCCGCAGAAAATCAAGGCATGGCGCGGGTGGAGGAAGGTGGAGGGAAAACGGGCCGAAACCAGGCCTCAGGGGAGCCTGAAAGCCTCGCGAACGCAAAAAAAGCGCCGACCCGAAGGTCGGCGCTGTGAAAGTGGATGGAAGTGGGCGTCAGCCGCCCTGCTGGCGGCGGTCCCATCGCTCGTTCATGCGGTCCATGAAGGAGGCGGAGCTCGGGCCGCGCGTGCCCCCGACGCTCGCGCCGCGCACGGTTGCACCGCTGCCCTTCACCGGACTGAGGGCGAGGATGACGCCGCCGAGCATGGCCGCGAAGCCGATGACTCCGAGGGTCAACCCCAGCGCGAGACTTCCGCTCCACAGCGCGATGCCGGCGATGATCGCACCGAGACCGGCGAGCACGAGGATGGCCCCGTAGATGAGATTTCGGTAGCTGAGAACCTGCGCCCCCGCGGGCGCGCTCACGACATCTGCGTCGTTCTGCATGAGATGGCGCTCCATCTCGTCTAGCAGACGCTGCTCCTGTTCGGAGAGTGGCATCGTGTCCCCCTCGGTGTGGCTGGATCCCATTCTAACCGCGGGCCGGAGAACTAGGCTAGGCCCGTGCAGCCGGCGTACCCCGTGATCGAAGCGATCTCCCAGCGACTGGAGAGCTTCGCCGCGCAGCGGCGGGAGGAGGCGACGCCCCTCGGCCCGGAAGCCGAGCTCCTCGCCGGCCACGCGGTCGCGACCCTGCGGGGCGGAAAGCGGCTGCGGGCGCGCTTCTGCTGGTGGGGGTGGCGCGCGGTCGCCGGCGCCGTCGACGCGCACGACGGCGCGCACCACGACGCCGACGAACGCGCGGCCATCGGGGTGTGCGCGGCCCTCGAGATCTTCCAGGCCGCCGCGCTCGTGCACGACGACCTGATCGACAACTCGGACACGCGCCGCGGCCGCCCGTCCGCGCATCGCGCGCTCGAAGCCGACCACCGGGAGCAGGGGTGGAGCGGTCGCGCCGACGCGTTCGGGCGCGCCGGTTCGCTGCTGCTCGGCGATCTGCTCGTGGCCTGGAGCGACGACCTGCTCGAGGAGTCGCTCGCGCTCGTGGGAGACGCCCCGCAGGCGGAGCGACGCGACCGGGACCGCGTCGCCGCCGCCCGCGCGGAGTACGCGCGGATGCGACGCGACGTGACGATGGGGCAGTTCCTGGACATCGCCGAGGAGTCCGCCTGGAGCGTCGCCCCCGACGACGCTCACGCGGAGCGCGCGCTCCGCATCGCGTCGTACAAGTCGGCGCGCTACAGCGTCCAGCAGCCGCTCGTGATCGGTGCCGCCCTCGCGGGCGGCCGGGAGCGGCACCTCGAGGCGCTGCGCTCGTTCGGCCACCCCCTCGGGATGGCCTTCCAACTGCGGGACGACGTGCTCGGCGTGTTCGGTGACGCCGCGGTGACGGGAAAACCCGCGGGAGACGACCTGCGCGAGGGCAAGCGCACCGCGCTCGTGGCCCTCGCCCGCCCCCGCCTCGCCCGGTCCGACCGGGAGCGCTTCGACGAGCTGCTGGGAGCCCCCGATCTCTCGGACGCGGACGTGGGCGGCCTGCGCGCGATGATCCAGGAGTCCGGGGCACTCGACGAGGTGGAGCGGCTCATCGCGTCCTACGCGCGCGACGCGGACGAGGCGCTCGCGGCGGCCGATCTCGCCCCGGACGTGTCGGAGCAGCTGCGCGAGTTGGCGCGAGCCGCGACGCACCGGCGCTCCTGACGGGCGCGCGGTCCGCGCCGGATCAGGCCAGGGTCTGCGCGACCCGGCGCACCTCGGCCTTGCGACCGGCGCGGAGCGCTTCGATGGGCGCGGCACCGATCGAATCCTCCGGCGCGAGCAGCCAGTCGATCGCCTCGTCGTCGCTGAAACCCGCATCGTGCAGCACGATCGCGGTTCCCCTCAGCGAGGAGAGCACCGCGCCGTCGAGCAGGAAGACCGAGGGGACCTGAAGCGGCCCGTGGCGGCGCGAGGCGATGAGGGCGTTCTCATCGAGAAGGCGCCGTACGCGGCTGACGGTCTCGCCGAGCAGTTCCGCGACCTCGGGCAGCGTCAGCCAGTCGGTGGGAACCGCGCCGTCGGGCGTGGCCGAGGAGTTGTCTGCGATCACGGTGCCCACTATCTCATCCGCGGCGACCCGCCCGCATCCGCCGACCCTGGGACCAGTTCGATCATCCCCATTCGTCACACGGATCACATGCCTCACAGACATCACTCTCTCCACAGCCGCCACTCCAAATAGCACGAGTTGACAGGCATTCACTTCCATGACACGGTGTCAACAGCCGATTCGAGGGGAATATCAACGTGCACCGACGTCTTCCTGCACGCGCGAGCCACGCTCGCGCCAGCCACCCGATGCGTTCTCTGTTCACGAGCGTCCCGGTGGCGATCGCGGGTTCCATCGCGCTCTCGCTGGGAGCCACGCCCGCGGCGGCCGCCGAGGTGAAGATGCGCGACGGCGTGCGCGACGGCCAGGTCCCCGGCAGCGCCTTCGGGGCCACGCGCGCCGCCGCGGCCCAGGCGGTGCCGACCGTACGCGTCGAGACGTCCGTGCGCCCCGCGGCCCGGCCCTCGACCCACGTCGTGCAGCCGGGCGACACCGTGACGCGCATCGCGATCCGCAACGGCCTGCGCACGATCGACGTGCTGACGTGGAATGGCCTGGGCTGGACGACCACGATCTACCCGGGACAGGTCCTGCGCCTCACACCGCCCGGCTCGCCCGCCCCCGCAGCACCGGCACCGGCACCCGCCGCGGCGCCGGCCTCGACGTCGGCGGCCACGTACACCGTCAAGGCCGGCGACACGGTCTGGGGCATCGCACAGAAGCACGGCACCACGGTCGAGGCGATCCTCAGCGCCAACGGCATCGGCGCATCCGCTCTCATCTTCCCGGGTCAGACGCTCCGGCTCACGGGTGCGGCGCCCGCCGCGACGCCGCGTCCGGCGACTCCCGCACCCTCCGCGGCCGCCCCCGCCGCTCCCGCCGCCAAGCCGGCCGCGAACGACGGCGGCGCGACCTACACCGTCAAGGCGGGCGACACCGTGTGGGGCATCGCGCAGAGGAACGGCACCACAGTGGCCGCGATCATCAGCGCGAACGGCCTCGGCGCGTCGGCGACCATCTTCCCCGGCCAGAAGCTCAAGCTGTCCGGCTCGTCCGCCGCGCCCGCCGCGCCGGCCCCGGCCGCCCCCGCCCCGGCTCCAGCTGCGCCCGCTCCCGCGGCGCCGGCTCCGGCTGCGCCCGCTCCCGCTCCCGCTCCCGCAGCGGCGACGGGAACGTACCAGGTCGTCGCGGGCGACACCCTGTGGGGCATCGCGAACCGCAACGGGACGACGGTCGCCGCCCTGCTCCAGGCCAACGGCCTCTCGGAGGGCGCGATCATCTACCCCGGTCAGAAGCTCAAGCTCTCCGGAGCCGCGCCCGCCGCTCCCGCGCCTGCGCCCGCTGCCAAGCCCTCCCCTGCCGCGACCGAGGACCCGAGCATCCAGCGCTCGGCCGTGCTCGACAGGGAGCAGGCCGACAACGCTCGCCTGATCATCCGGGTGGGCCGCGAGCTGGGCGCGTCGGACCGCGCGATCGCGATCGCGCTCGCGACGGCGATGGTGGAGTCCAGCCTGCGGAACCTGAACCACGGCGACCGCGACTCGCTCGGCCTGTTCCAGCAGCGCCCCAGCACCGGGTGGGGCACACCCGAGCAGATCCTGGATCCCGTGCGCTCCACGAAGGCGTTCTTCGGCGGGCCGAACGACCCGAACGGCTACTCGACGCGCGGTCTGTTCGACATCCCCGGCTGGGAGAAGATGGAGTTCACGAAGGCCGCCCAGGCCGTCCAGATCTCGGCCTACCCGAACCGCTACGGCCAGTGGGAGCAGGCCGCGTACGGCTGGCTCGCGCAGTTCGGCTGACGCCCCGGGTGGCGGCGTTCCACCGGGTGCGCCGCTCCCCCTGCCGCACGGGCCGCGCCCGTAGAATCTGAGCGTGAGCACGAGTCAGCAGGTCGATCCCCTCATCGGGCGACTTGTCGACGACAGATACCGTGTTCGCGCCCGCATCGCGCGCGGCGGGATGGCGACCGTCTACGTCGCGACCGACCTGCGCCTGGAGCGACGCGTCGCGCTCAAGGTGATGCACGGTCACCTGAGCGACGACAGCGTCTTCCAGAGCCGCTTCATCCAGGAGGCCCGCGCGGCCGCCCGCCTGTCGGACCCGCACGTGGTCAACGTGTTCGACCAGGGCCAGGACGGCGAGCTCGCCTACCTGGTGATGGAGTACCTGCCGGGCATCACCCTGCGCCAGCTGCTGAAGGAGCAGCGGCGTCTGACCGTGACCCAGACGATCACCATCATGGACGCGGTGCTGTCGGGGCTCGCGTCCGCGCACCGCGCCGGTCTCATCCATCGCGACGTCAAGCCGGAGAACATCCTGCTGGCGGAGGACGGGCGCATCAAGATCGGAGACTTCGGTCTGGCGCGCGCCACGTCGGCGAACACCGCGACGGGGCAGCAGCTGCTCGGCACGATCGCCTACCTGGCGCCCGAGCTGGTGACGCGCGGGACGGCGGATGCGCGCAGCGACATCTACGCGCTCGGCATCCTCCTGTACGAGATGCTCGCCGGCGAACAGCCGTACAAGGGCGAGCAGCCCATGCAGATCGCGTTCCAGCACGCCACCGAGTCCGTGCCGAGGCCCAGCGTGAAGAACCCCGGCGTCCCCGAGCAGCTCGACGAGCTCGTGCTGTGGGCCACCGAGAAGTCTCCCGACGAACGCCCCTCCGATGCGCAGGAGATGCTCGATCGCCTTCGAGAGATCGAGCGCGAGCTCGGGATCGCGCCCCTGCCCACCCGCTCCTCCCCGGCGTTCGAGACGCCGCTCTCGGCCGGGGACACCGGCCCGGGCGCGACCAAGGTGCTCCCGGGGCCCCTGCCGATGACCACCGAGATCACGGGGGACGTCGACGCGGACGAGCCCGCGCACGAGCGCGACAACGCGGCACGCCTGCGACGCCGCGCCCAGAGCCGCCGCCGCAGGGGCGGCTTCCTGCTCGCGCTCGTGCTGCTGCTCACGACCGCCGCCGGCGCGGCCGGCTGGTGGTTCGGCTCGGGGCCGGGCTCGCTCGTCGCGGTGCCGGAGGTCACGGGACGGAGCTTCGTCGAGGCCCGCGACCTGCTCGCGGAGGTCGAGCTGGTCGCGCGGGAGATGCAGGAGAGCAGCCTCGAGGTTCCGGCAGGAATGGTGATCCGCTCGGATCCGGGGGCCGGCGACCGGGTCGACAAGGGCAGCGAGGTGACGGTCGTCACGTCGTCGGGCCCCGCCGAGGCGGTGCTGCCCGGCTTCGCCGGCATGTCGCTCGGCGACGCGAGGGCGCTGCTCGACGAGCATCGCATCGGCTACGACGATGCCGAGAACCTCGAGCTGTACACCGACGCGCCCGCCGACCAGGTGATCGGGCTCGACATCCTGCCCGCCGGGTCCGAGGAGCGCATCCCGTGCTTCGAGGGCTGCACCGTGCACCAGGGCGACACCGCGGACTTCATCGTCTCCCTCGGGCCGCTGCCGGACGTCACCGGGCGTCCCATGGCCGAAGCCACCGATACGCTCACGCAGGCCCGTCTCGAGGTGGTCGCCGCCCCGGCCGAGTACAGCAACAGCGTTCCGCGCGGGAACGTCCTGCGGGTCGAGCCGCGGGCCGAGGAGGGCCACTGGCGGCCCGGCGATCGCATCACGCTCGTCGAGTCCCTCGGGCCGCAGCTGTTCGAGGTGCCGAACGTCGTCGGGATGACGCGCGACGAGGCCGTGCGCGCACTCTCGGAGCGCTTCCAGGTGAGCGGCGTGGTCTTCCCGTGGAACATCGCCATGAACGGCCTCACGGAGGTGCAGTCGCAGAACCCCGCGGCCGGCACCATGCACGTCGCGGGAACCACGGTCGAGATCTCGATCGACCTCCGCGGCGACGACTAACGCCGCCACGGATTCGGAGACATCCACCGGCTCGGACGCGAACTAGCGCCCGCATCCGAATCCCTGGATTCCTCCGAATCGGCGGCGTCGCGGCTCTGAGACGGGTCAGCGCTTGCCGAGCTCCTCCGCCACGAGGAAGGCGAGCTCAAGAGACTGCATGTGGTTCAGGCGCGGGTCGCACAGCGACTCGTAGCGCGTCGCGAGGGTGGCCTCGTCGATCTGCTCGGAGCCGCCCAGGCACTCCGTGACGTCGTCGCCCGTGAGCTCGACGTGGATGCCGCCCGGGTAGGTGCCGACGGCGCGGTGCGCCTCGAAGAAGCCGCGCACCTCGTCGACGACGTCGTCGAAGCGACGCGTCTTGTAGCCCGTCGGCGTCGTGATGCCGTTGCCGTGCATCGGGTCGGTGACCCACAGCGGCAGCGCGCCCGAATCCTTGACGGCCTCCAGCAGCGGCGGCAGCGCGTCGCGGATCTTGCCGGCTCCCATGCGCGTGATGAACGTCAGGCGGCCCGGCTCGCGCTCGGGGTCGAGCTTGTCGATCAGGGCCAGCGCGGTCTCCGGCGTCGTGGTCGGGCCGAGCTTGACGCCGATCGGGTTGCGGATGCGAGAGAAGTAGTCGACGTGCGCACCGTCGAGGTCGCGCGTGCGCTCCCCGATCCACAGGAAGTGCGCCGACGTGTTGTACGGCAGGGACGTCCGCGAGTCGATGCGCGTCATCGGACGCTCGTAGTCCATCAGCAGGCCCTCGTGGCCCGTGTAGAACTCGACACGGCGCAGCTCGTCGAAGTCGGCGCCCGCTGCCTCCATGAACTTGATGGCGCGGTCGATCTCGGTTGCCAGGCGCTCGTAGCGCTGGTTGGCCGGGTTCTCGGCGAAGCCCTTGTTCCACGAGTGCACCTCACGGAGGTCGGCGAAGCCGCCCTGGGTGAACGCGCGGATCAGGTTCAGTGTCGACGCGGCCGTGTGGTAGCCGCGCAGCAGGCGCTGCGGATCCGCCTGGCGCGAGGCCGCCGTGAAGTCGTAGCCGTTGACGATGTCGCCCCGGTACGCCGGGAGCGTGACGTCGCCGCGCGTCTCGGTGTTGCTGGAGCGCGGCTTGGCGAACTGCCCCGCCATCCGGCCCATCTTGATGACCGGCATCGACGCGCCGTAGGTCAGCACGACCGCCATCTGCAGCAGGGTCTTGACGCGGTTGCGGATCTTGTCCGCCGTGGCGCCCGCGAAGGTCTCGGCGCAGTCTCCCCCCTGCAGCAGGAAGGAGTTGCCCGCGGCGGCCTGGGCGAGCCGGTGCTTCAGGCTGTCGACCTCCCCCGCGAACACGAGCGGCGGCTGCTGGGCGAGCTCGGCCGAGACGCGCTCGACCTCGGCATAGTCCGGCCACTCCGGCTGCTGCTTGATCGGAAGGGATCGCCAGGCGTCCAGAGCGCCGGCATCAAGGTCAGCCGTGTGTTGCATTCCTCGATGTTATCGTCGCCGGAGACCTCTCGAGACCGCGTCAGCGCGTGCCCGTAGCCGCCGGCTCGGGACGCGGGTCGGCTTCGGGGGCGCCGTCGCGGTCGGCAGGCCGCTGGTTCTTCACCGTCGAGGCGTACACGTCGCGGTAGCGCTGCTGACCGAGCCGCTGCAGCGCGACCATGATCTCGTCCGTGACCGAGCGGAGGATGTAACGATCGTTCTCCATGCCCTCGTAACGGCTGAAGTCGAGCGGCGGGCCGATCACGATGCCGACGCGCACGATGCGGGGCAGCTTCTGCCCGATCGGCATCATCGTGTCCGTGTCCACCATCACGACGGGCACGACGGGCACCTTCGCCTCGAGCGCCATGCGGGCGATGCCCGTGCGGCCGCGGTAGAGCACTCCGTCCGGGCTGCGCGTGCCCTCGGGGTAGATGCCCAGCAGGTCGCCGCGACCGAGGACCTCCAGGCCGGTGTTGAGAGACGCCTCCGACGCCTTCCCGCCGGAGCGGTCGATCGGCAGCTGCCCGGTTCCCTTGAAGAAGAGGCGCGTCAGCCAGCCCTTGATGCCCTTCCCCGTGAAGTACTCGCTCTTGGCGAGGAAGGACACCCGCCGGTCGAGCATGAGCGGGAGGAAGATCGAATCCGCGAAGGAGAGGTGGTTGCTCGCGAGGATCGCGGCGCCGCTCGCCGGGACGTGCTCGCGTCCCACGACCCACGGCCGGAAGACGGCCTTCAGCACGGGCCCGATCACGATGTACTTCATGAACCAGTAGAACACCGCGGAGCGCATCCCTTTCTGCCGCCGCCCGGTCTCCCCTGCTGGCGCCGGACGCGCATTGAAGTCTAGCCGGGCGCCCCTCCCCTCCCACGAGCCCCGGGAGAGGCCACGTCAAGCCTCCCGGGAAGACGGCGCCATACGTCTACAATCGAGGGAACCCGACCATCCCGGTACCGAAGGAGCTGCCGTGATCGAGTTCTCGACACCTGCGATCGTGCCCGCCGACCCCGACGCGAACGTCGCCGATCTGCTCGTCGAGCGAGCACGGTCGACGCCTGATCGCGCGATCTTCGGCGTGCCGGACGGCGACGGCTGGCGCGATGTCACCGCGCGGGAGTTCGAGCGCCAGGTCATCGCCCTCGCGAAGGGCTTCGTGTCCGCCGGCATCCAGCCGGGCGACAAGATCGGCTTCATCGCGAAGACCACGTACCAGTGGACGCTGGTCGACTTCGCTCTCTTCTACGCCGGCGCGGTCATGGTGCCCGTGTACGAGACAAGCTCGCCGTCGCAGCTGCAGTGGATCCTGTCCGACTCGGGCGCCGTCGGCCTCATCACCGAGACCGCGGCGCACCACGAGACGTTCCAGAGCGTGCAGGACGAGCTTCCGCTCGTGCGCTCCGTATGGCGCATGGACGAGGGGATCATCGAGCGCCTCACTTCCGAGGGCACGGGTGTTGCGGACGAGGAGATCGAGCGCCGCCGCCGCCTCGCGAAGGGCTCGGACATCGCGACCCTCATCTACACGTCCGGCTCGACCGGTCGCCCGAAGGGCTGCGTGCTCACCCACAGCAACTTCGTGGAGCTCTCACGCAACTCGGCCGAGGCCCTCGCGGAGGTCGTGCACCAGCCCGGCGCGTCCACCGTGCTGTTCATCACCACGGCGCACGTCTTCGCCCGTTTCATGTCGATCCTCTACATCCACGCGGGTGTCAAGACCGGGCACGAGCCCAACACCAAGAACCTCGTCAAGACCCTGGGCTCGTTCAAGCCGACACTGCTGCTGGCGGTGCCGCGCGTGTTCGAGAAGGTCTACAACTCGGCCGAGCAGAAGACCGAGACGGAGGGCAAGGGCAAGATCTTCCGCGCGGCAGCCCACACCGCCGTCGAGCACTCGCGCCGGCTGCAGGACGGCGAGAAGATCGGCCTGGGCCTTAAGCTCCGGTTCCGACTGTTCGACAAGCTCGTCTACTCGAAGCTCCGCGCGCTCATGGGCGGTCGCGTCACCTACGCCGTCTCCGGATCGGCTCCGCTCGGTCCGCGCCTCGGCCACTTCTTCCACAGCCTCGGCATCAAGATCCTCGAGGGCTACGGCCTCACCGAGACCACGGCGCCCGCGAGCGTCAACCTGCCCGACCTCATCAAGGTGGGCACGGTGGGGCCCGCACTGCCGGGTGTGAGCATCCGGGTCGCCGACGACGGCGAGGTGCAGGTCAAGGGCATCAACGTCTTCCGCGAGTACTGGAACAACGCCGAAGCGACCGCCGAGGCGTTCGACGGAGAGTGGTTCCGCACCGGCGACCTCGGCTCGCTCGACGAGGCCGGATATCTCACGATCACCGGTCGCAAGAAGGAGATCATCGTCACGGCCGGCGGGAAGAACGTCGCGCCCGCGGCCCTCGAGGACCCGATCCGCGCGAACCCGATCGTCGGACAGGTGGTCGTGGTCGGGGACAAGAAGCCGTTCATCTCGGCGCTCGTGACCCTCGACCCGGAGATGCTGCCCGCATGGCTGGCGACGCACGGCGAGAGCCCCGACCTGACGCTCGAGCAGGCCGCCAAGAACCCCACGGTCCGCGCCGAGATCCAGCGCGCGATCGACGAGGCGAACAAGCACGTCTCGCGCGCCGAGTCGGTCCGCAAGTTCGCCGTGCTGGGAACCGAGTGGACCGAGGCGACAGGGCACCTGACGCCGAAGCTGTCTATCAAGCGCGCCGAGATCACGCGCGACTTCGCGCGCGAGATCGAGGAGCTCTACTCCGAGCCCGTGAGCACGACGAACATCTCCGTCCCGGGCTGACCGGACCCGCCCGCCGACGGGCGGGTCCGGAGCTCGGTGGCGAGCTCCTGCTATCGTGAACGCGGCACCCCGTGTGCCCCTCGCGCAGTCGATGACGAAGTGCTCGTCTGACACATTCGCGGAGAGGACTGGCATCGGCCAGGACATGTCCGCGGTGGAGATTGCGCAACCGCCCCTGATCGGGTCGGTTGTGTTCACCATGCCGCGAATGCGGCGCGAGAGAAGGGTTTGCTCCCCATGTCCCTGACGAAAACGGACAAGACGGCCAAGGACGCTCAGGCGGTCCTCGACAAGATCGCCGGATGGCCCGAGCCTTACGCGACGATCGGCGCGCGGCTGCACGAGACCATCCTCGATGCCGGACCGAAGCTCAAGCCCCGGATCTGGTACGGCATGCCGGGATACGCCACCGCTCGGAGCGCGCCGGTCCTGGTGTTCCTCCGCCTCGACGACGGAGTGATGTCACTGGGGCTGTCGGAGAAGGCGAAGGTGGAACGCGAGCCCGACACGACCCTGCGCCCCTGCGCATGGTTCCTCGAGGAGATCGACGAGGCGACCCTCGCGAAGGTCGGCGAACTCGTGCGGACCGCGTTCTCTTGAGGTAGGAGTCGCCGGCTCAACGCGCCTTCGGCGCATTGAGCGGAGCGAGAGGGAGGTTTCGACTCGCTGCGCTCGCTCAACCTTGACAGTCGCCGGCTCAACGCGCCTTCGGCGCATTGAGCCGGCGTCTGTCAAAACCAGTCGGACTCGCGGATGGCGCGCATCGCCTTGGCGCGCTCCTCCTTCGGCAGGCGCTGCACGTAGACGACGCCGTCGAGGTGATCCGTCTCGTGCTGCAGCATCTGCGCCATGAGGCCCTCCCCCTCCAGCACGACCTTCCCGCCGTCGAGATCGATGCCCTCCACCCGCGCGTACGGGTGGCGCAGCGCATCGTGCCAGAGGCCCGGCACCGACAGGCACCCCTCCCCCGTCGGCTGCGCCTCGCCGCGCACCTCGACGAGGCGCGGATTGAGGATGTACCCGATCCGCTCATCGACGTTGTAGCTGAACGCCCGCAGGCCCACGCCGATCTGCGGCGCCGCGACCCCCGCGCGGCCGGGCAGCGCGACCGAATCGAGCAGGTCCTGCACCAGCGCGCGGATGCCGTCGTCGATCGTCTCGATCTCCGCGCACGGCGTGCGCAGCACCGGATCGCCGTACAGGCGGATCTCCCGGGCGGTCACGCCGCCTTCCCGCTCTCGCGCAGCCCTTCGACGACGCGAGCCGCGATCTCCCGCGCCGCCTGCCGCGTGGCAGGGCGGAGCTCGCGGAACGAGATCACGCTGCCCGTCGCGAGCGCCGGGTCGTACGGAAGGTGCATCACGGCGCGCACGCGGCTGGCGAAGTGGGCGTCCAGCTCGCCGAGCCGCACGATCGGCGCCCCTGGCGCCTGCTGGGTCAGCACCACGACGGCGTCTCGCGCCTGCTGCTCGTAGCCGTTCGACTCGAGCCACGTCAGGGTCTCCGAGGCCAGGCGCGCCTCGTCGACGCTCAGGCCCGACACGATGATGAGCTGATCCGCCAGCTCGAGCGTCGCGCCCATCACCGAGTGGACGATGCCCGTCCCGGTGTCCGTGAGCACGATCGAGTAGTAGTGGCCCGCCACGGCCGCGACGTCCCGGTAGTCGTCGTCGCCGAAGGCCTCCGCGATGCGCGGATCGGCGTCGGAGGCGAGCACGTCCAGCCGTGTCTCGTCGCGCGCGACGATCCCCGAGATGTCGTTGTAGCCCCTGACCTCATCGCGCATCCGCACGAGATCCCTCACGGTCCTGCTGCTCTTGCGGCCGATGCGGTCGGCGAGCGTGCCGCGATCGGGGTTGGCGTCGACCGCGATGATGCGGTCGTCGCGCGCGTCCGCGAGCGCCATGCCGAGGAGGGTCGTCACGGTCGTCTTGCCGACGCCGCCCTTGCGGCTCAGGACGGGCACGAAACGCGCGCCGCCCGGCAGCGCGGCCGCGATGCGCGCCGTGAGCTCCTTGCGCTCACGCGTCCGGCGGCTGTCGCCCAGGTTCACACGGCCGCGGGTGAGGGAGTAGACGAGGTGTCGCCACGGGTCCTCGGGCTCCGAACGGCTGACCCGGTTGGGATCGAGCAGTCGGTCGGGCGTCAGGAGGTCGCTCGACTCCCGCTCGGCGCTGGCTCCCAGTTCGCCCAGTCGCTTCGACGTCAGCTGTACCTCCGTCCGGGGGCGTGCGGGGGCCGGCGAGAGCGTACGCTCGGACCGCCCCGCGTCGGCCGCTGCGTCGTCCTCGCGGTTCTTCTCGGACTCCGTCATCGCCTCTTCCTCCACCGGATCGGTCTCCGGCTCCCCGCCGTCGGCGGACGGCGCGGCAGCCATCGGCGTCGCGACATCCTCTCCCGACGCGGACTCGTCGTGGTGCGCATCGGTCTCGAAGCCTGTGGACGCCGCCGCCGACTGCGGTGCGGCGACGGGCTCCCCGGCGTCGGTGGGCTCCGCCGAGACGGGCGTCTCCTCGTCGTCCTCGGCAGGCGGCGCCTCGTCGGCGCGCTGCCCCGCCTCCGCGGCTTCGGGCTCGTGATCGGGCTCGTCGTCGTCCTGCCGGCTGTCCCCCTGCGGGTCGCGATCCTGCTCTTCGGCAGCCGGTTCCTCGCTGCCGTGGCCGCCCTCATGCACGACGACCGCGTCCTCGATGCCGTGCTCGTCCGCGTCCGCAGCTTCCCGCGCGGCGCTCACGATGCCCCCGTCGATCTCGCCCGTCATCGCGGGCGACTCCTCCTCGGCATGCGGCGGTTCGTCGCCCGGCTCCCCGTCCCGGTCGACGGCACCCGCCGCGGCGTGCCCGCCGGGAAGCTCGATGACGATCTCGCCGCGACGCACGTCGTCGGGGTTCAGCCCGTCGTCGATGACCTCGTCGTCCGGCTCCTCGACGACGTGCGGAAGCACCACCCGGACCTGCGCGGTGTGGGGGCTCAGAATTCCGATCGCCGTCGTGTCGACGCCGGCGTCGGCGAGGACGCCGTGGTCCTGCCCCTCCGCCGGATCTTCATCGGGGTCGGTGGTGATGTTCTTCGTCACAGCGGGTTTCACTCCATTGGGCCACGCCCGAGGGACGAGTCCCTCCCGCCCCTTGCTCAGATTACTGGCCGGGATTGACGACGACCAAAAGGTCGCCCGCGTCCACCTGCTGCGCGGCGCCGATCGCGAGGCGCTCCACGACGCCGTCGACGGGTGTCGTGATCGCGGCCTCCATCTTCATCGCCTCGATCGAGGCGACCGCCTGACCCGCGGTGACCCGGTCGCCCTCGGCCACCTTGAGCGTGACGACACCCGAGAAGGGAGCCGCCACCTGACCCGGCTTCGAGGTGTCGGCCTTCTCGGCCGCGTGCACCTCCACCTCGATGCCGCGGTCGCGCGCCGCCACGGGGCGCAGCTGCCCGTTGAGCGTCGCCATGACCGAGCGGATGCCCTTGTCGTCGGGTTCGCCGACCGCCTCCAGCCCCACGTAGAGCTGCACGCCGCGCTCGATCTCGACGACGTGCTCGCCGCCGGGCTCCAGGCCGTACAGGTAGTCGGCCGTCTCGAGCACCGACAGATCGCCGTACGTCTCGCGCATGCTCTCGAACGCCTTGGTGGGCTGCGGGAACAGGAGGCGGTTGAGCGCGGCGCGGCGCGTGGCCGAGTCGGCGGCGAGCGCCGCCTCGTCCTGTGCCTCGAGCGGCGTGACCGGGGGACGCGCCGTGCGACCCTCGAGGACCTTGCTGCGGAACGGCTCGGGCCATCCGCCCGGCAGGTCGCCCAGCTCCCCCGCCATGAAGCCGACCACCGAGTCCGGCACGTCGTACTTGTGGGGGTTCTCGGCGAAGTCCGCCGGATCCGCCCTCACCGCGGCGAGGTGCAGCGCGAGGTCGCCCACGACCTTGGACGACGGCGTGACCTTCGGCACGCGGCCCAGGATGTCATCGGCCGCCGCGTACATCTCCTCGATGAGCTCGAAGTCGTCCGCGAGTCCGAGAGCGATCGCCTGCTGGCGGAGGTTCGACAGCTGACCGCCGGGGATCTCGTGGCGGTAGACCCGGCCGGTGGGGCCGGCGAGGCCCGACTCGAACGGGCGGTACAGCTGACGCACGGCCTCCCAGTACGGCTCCAGATCCGTCACCGCGCGGAGGTCCAGGCCGGTGTCGCGCTCGGTGTGCGCGAGCGCCGCGACCAGCGCCGACAGGGACGGCTGGCTCGTGGTGCCCGCCATGGGCGCGGCGGCGGCGTCGACCGCGTCCGCTCCCGCCGCGCTGGCGGCCAGCAGCGTGGCCAGCTGCCCGCCCGGGGTGTCGTGCGTGTGCACGTGCACCGGCACGTCGAAGCGCTCGCGGAAGGCGGAGACGAGTGTGGCCGCGGCGGCGGGCCGCAACAGCCCCGCCATGTCCTTGATGGCGAGGATGTGGGCGCCGGCGTCCACGATCTGCTCCGCCAGGCGCAGGTAGTAGTCGAGCGTGTAGAGGTCCTCCGCCGGATTCAGCAGGTCGCCGGTGTAGCAGACCGCCACCTCCGCGATCGCCGTCTCGCTCGCGAGGACCGCGTCGATCGCCGGTCGCATCTGCGACACGTCGTTGAGCGCGTCGAAGATCCGGAAGATGTCGATGCCGGATGCCGCGGCCTCCTGCACGAAGGCATCGGTCACGCGCGTCGGGTACGGCGTGTAGCCGACCGTGTTGCGCCCGCGCAGCAGCATCTGGATGGCGACGTTCGGCAGGGCCTCGCGGAGGCTGTCCAGGCGCTCCCAGGGATCCTCGCCGAGGAACCGGAGGGCGACGTCGTAGGTCGCCCCGCCCCAGGCCTCGACCGAGAGCAGCTGCGGCGTGAGGCGCGCGACGTGCGGGGCGACGGCGAGGAGGTCGCGCGTGCGCACGCGCGTCGCGAGCAGCGACTGGTGGGCGTCGCGGAACGTCGTCTCCGTGACCGCGAGAGCCGTCTGCGCGCGCAGGGCCTGCGCGAAGCCGGCGGGACCGAGCTGCTGCAGCCGCTGACGGGAACCCTCGGGCGCGGGGGCCGCGAGGTCGACCGCGGGCAGCTTCTCCCGCGGGGAGATCGAGAGCGGCCTCTCCCCGTGCGGCTTGTTGACCGTCACGTCGACGAGCCAGCTCAGGATCTTCGATCCCCGGTCCTTCGAGACCCGGCCCGCCAGGAGCTGGGGGCGCTCGTCGATGAACGCGGTCGACAGGTCTCCGACCGAGAACTCCGGATCGTCGAGCACCGCCTGCAGGAACGGGATGTTGGTGGAGACGCCGCGGATGCGGAATTCGGCAAGCGCGCGGCGGGCGCGGGCGACCGCGGCGCCGAAGTCGCGCCCGCGGCACGTGAGCTTGGCGAGCATCGAGTCGAAGTGCGGGCTGATCTGCGCGCCCGCGGCCGTCGTGCCGCCGTCGAGCCGGATGCCCGCGCCGCCCGGCGAGCGGTACGTCGTGATCTTGCCGGTGTCGGGGCGGAAACCCTGTGCCGGATCCTCGGTGGTGATGCGGCACTGCAGCGCGGCACCGCGCAGCTTGATCGCGTCCTGCTCCAGGCCCAGCTCCGCGAGGGTCTGGCCGGCGGCGATGCGCATCTGGGACTGCACGAGGTCGACGTCCGTGACCTCTTCGGTCACCGTGTGCTCCACCTGGATGCGCGGGTTCATCTCGATGAACACGATCTCGCCGGCCCGGTCCCCCGCCGTCTCGAGGAGGAACTCGACCGTGCCCGCGTTCTCGTAGCCGATCGACTCGGCAAACGCCACGGCGTGACGGTGCAGCTCGGAGCGGATCGCGTCGTCGAGGTTGGGCGCGGGTGCGATCTCGACGACCTTCTGGTGCCGGCGCTGCACGGAGCAGTCCCGCTCGAACAGGTGCACCGTCGCGCCGGTCTTGTCGGCGAGGATCTGCACCTCGATGTGCCGGGGCCGGACGACCGCCTGCTCGAGGAACATCCGCGGGTCGCCGAACGCGCTCTGCGCCTCGCGCATCGCCTCGGCGAGCGCCGGGGCGAGCTCGGCCTTGCTCTCGACGCGGCGCATGCCGCGCCCACCGCCGCCCGCGACGGCCTTGGCGAACAGGGGGAAGCCGATCTCGTCCGACTGGGCGACGAGCGCGTCGACGTCGTCGGAGGCATCGGTCGAGCGCAGCACGGGCACGCCCGCCTTGATCGCGTGCTCCTTCGCCGTGACCTTGTTGCCCGCCATCTCGAGCACCGTCGCCGACGGCCCGATGAACGTGATGCCCGCATCGGCGGCCTTCTCCGCCAGGTCCGGGTTCTCGGACAGGAAGCCGTACCCGGGGTAGATCGCGTCGGCGCCGCACTCCCGCGCGACGCGGATGATCTCGTCGACGTCCAGGTACGCACGGACGGGGTGCCCCTCCGTGCCGATCCGGTACGCCTCGTCCGCCTTCAGCCGGTGAAGGGAGTTGCGATCCTCGTGGGGGAACACGGCGACCGTGCGGGCCCCCAGCTCATACGCCGCGCGGAACGCTCTGATCGCGATCTCTCCACGATTGGCCACGAGGATCTTGGCGAACATACGCCCCCTTCAGCAGTGAGTGCGGCGGAGCCATGAGACGATTCGCGCCGGCGACCTGGGCCGGGCGACGTGGTTCTCAGCATAGGGGAGGTAACGTAGGGGACTGTGCACGTACTCAGCGTCAGTTCCCTCAAGGGCGGCGTCGGCAAGACGACCGTGACTCTCGGTCTCGCCTCTGCCGCCTTCGCGCGGTCGCTGCGCACGCTCGTCGTGGATCTCGACCCCCAGGCCGACGTCTCCACGGGCCTGGACGTGCAGATCGCCGGGCGCCTCAACGTCTCCGACGTGCTGACCAGCCCCAAGGAGAAGATCGTCCGTCAGGCGATCACCTCGAGCGGGTGGACGCGCGTGCACGACGGCGTGATCGACGTGATGCTGGGGAGCCCGTCCGCGATCAACTTCGACGGCCCGCACCCCACGGTCGCGGATGTCTGGAAGCTCGAGGAGGCGCTCGCCTTGATCGAGAGCGAGTACGACCTCGTGCTGATCGACTGCCCGCCGTCGCTCAACGCGCTCACGCGCACCGCGTGGGCGGCCAGCGACCGCGTGATGGTGGTCACCGAGCCGGGCCTGTTCTCGGTCGCCGCGGCCGACCGCGCGCTGCGTGCGATCGAGGAGATCCGCCGCGGCCTCTCCCCCCGGCTGCAGCCGCTGGGCCTGGTCGTCAACCGTGTCCGGCCCCAGTCGGTCGAGCACCAGTTCCGCATCAAGGAGCTGCGCGACATGTTCGGCCCGCTCGTGCTGGAGCCGCAGCTGCCCGAGCGCACCTCGCTGCAGCAGGCCCAGGGCGCCGCCAAGCCGCTGCATGTCTGGCCCGGCGAGTCCGCCCAGGAGCTGGCGGCCGACTTCGACGCGCTGCTCGACCGCATCATGCGCGCGGGCCGCATCGAAGACCCCCGCGAGACCGTCGCGGAATAGCGCGCTCTTCCCGCCTCCGGCCGGTCGCACTCGGCTTCGTCTCCGCCGCTACGCGGCTCCGCTCAGCCCGTTTCGACTCCGCGGCTCCGCCGCTCCGCTCAACGAGCACCCAAAACCCGTACCCCTACCCACCGACCTCAACCCGGTGCGAGCGCGAAGCGCGAGCGTGCGGGCGCGAGTGCGCCCGCCACCAGGCGCGCAGCGCCGGCGCGCTGAAGCGAAGCGCAAGCGCCTCCCCCGAGGAGCGGCCCCTCGGGGCCCGACGAGCGGGAGGAAAAAGAAACGCGTGGGAGAAAGAGAATCAAGCCGTGCGCTTCGCGCGGCGTGCGGCGAGCTCGTCCACGGGGTCCGGGGCGGCCGGGTCGAAGTCGACGAGGGTGGCTTCCACCTCGTGCAGCACCTTGCCGACGGCGATACCGAAGACGCCCTGGCCGCGGCTGACGAGGTCGATGACCTCGTCGTCGGAGGTGCACAGGTAGACCGAGGCGCCGTCGCTCATGAGCGTGGTGCCTGCGAGGTCGCGGATGCCGGCGGCGCGGAGCTGCTCCACGGCGGTGCGGATCTGCTGCAGGGAGATCCCGGTGTCGAGCAGGCGCTTGACGAGCTTCAGCACGAGGATGTCCCGGAAGCCGTAGAGGCGCTGCGATCCGGAACCGGATGCGCCCCGCACCGTGGGTTCGACCAGCTCGGTGCGCGCCCAGTAGTCCAGCTGGCGGTAGGTGATGCCCGCCGCGCGGGCGGCGACGGCGCCGCGGTAGCCGGCCTCCGGGTCGAGGTCCGGCAGGCCGTCCGTGAAGAGGAGGTCGGTCATGCCGTTGTCACCGGAGTGATCGCCAGCGTTCATCTTGTCCTCCTCGTATGCCCTGGTTCCTCCACCGTATGGGAGCCCCCGAGCACCGGCAACGACATCCGCGGATCGCCCGCGGCGTGTCGCTCAAGCGTTACCAACGGGAGATCAATGCTACGGCAGGAGGCGCCCCAGCGCGTCCTTGATGAAGATCGCGCGGAGGTCTTCGAGCCGCGCCGCGACCTCGGGCGCGAGCTCGCTCGCCTTGGCCCGCGACGTCGCGTCGGGTCGCTTGAGCAGCGCAGACAGCGCCGACTCGACGAGCGCGACGTCGCGCTCAGCGCTCTGCCGCAGGCCGCGCACGTGGCGCGGCTCGATGCCGTGGCGCTCGAGCGCCACGAGCGCCCGCATGAGCGCCAGCGCGTGGTCGTCGTAGTGATCGGCGGGCTTCAGCAGTCCCGTGCTGACGGCGTCGTTGAGCAGCTGCGGTCCCGCGCCCGAGGCGGTCAGCAGCTCCTGGCGGCTGTGACGACGGACGGCGGGATGGATCGAGGGCGGCGGCACCTGCGGGGTCGCGGGCGAGCGCCCGGCGTCGATGTCGTCGAGGTACTCGCGGATCACGACGAGCGGCAGGTAGTGGTCGCGTTGCAGCGTGAGCGCCAGGCGCAGACGCTCGAGGTCTGCGGGGGCGAACTTGCGGTACCCCGCTGCCGTGCGCTGCGGTCGGACGATTCCCTGCACTTCGAGGAAGCGGAGCTTGCTGGAGGTCAGCGCCGGGAACTCTGGAGTGAGCTTGGCGAGCACCTGACCGATGCTCAGCAGCCCCGCGGGCGCTTTCCGATCGGAAGAAGGCTCGCGGGCGGCGGCCGCCGCCATCAGCCGCCCTGCTCCGTCCGGTCGAGGGGCGAGGCGAAGAAGTTGAGGCGGAACTTGCCGATCCGCACCTCGGCGCCGTCCGTCAGCACCGCGCGGTCGACCCGTTCGCCGTTGACGTACGTTCCGTTGAGCGAGCGCTGGTCGACGATCTCGAAGGACGTCTTGTGCCGCGTGATCTCCGCGTGACGACGCGACACCGTCACGTCGTCGAAGAAGATGTCGGCCTCGGGGTGCCGCCCGGCCGTGGTCACGTCGGAGTCGAGGAGGTAGCGCGCACCCGCGGTCGGGCCGGAGCGGACGAGCAGCAGCGCGGATCCCGACGGGAGCGCACCGATCGCGTCCCGCTCGGTCGCGTTGAGCTCTCCCCGGAACGGCACGAAGGACAGGTCCGAGTCATGTCCGAACGTCTGGGTCGAGTCACCCGAGCCGTCGTGGCCGAAACGCGTGGTGTCGCCGTCACGATGGATCGGCGAACCGGCACGGTTGGTCTCTGACACGTCACCCTCCTTCTCCCCCCAGCCTAGCCGATCCGCATCCCGGCGCGAGCGCCGATCCGGCATCCCGGCATCCCCCTGCGGGGTCACGCTCAGGTGTTCGGCGGTAGGTTCGGGGCCATGGCTTCCGCACGCTTCCCCAGACTGTCCCGCCTGCTCGCGCCCGCGGCCGCTGCCGCGGTCGTCGCGTCCCTCGCGCTGGCCTCCCCGGCCGCCGCGCATGACACCCTCATCAGTTCGGATCCCGCCGAGGGCTCCTCGGTGACGGCGATGCCCGAGGCCGTGACGCTGTCGTTCTCCGCGGCGCTCATCACGATGGGCGGCGACGAGACCGTGGTGGACGTGCTGTCCCCCTCCGGCGAGAACCTCTCCGAGGGCTCGGCCGAGGTCGACGGGGCCGTCGTGACGCAAGCGGTCGCCGCGCCGACCGAGACGGGCGAATACACGGTCAACTGGCGCGTCGTGTCGAGCGATGGGCATCCGACGGACGGCACGTTCTCCTTCTCCCTCGAGGCGGTCGCTCCCCCGGCAGAGGAGCCGTCGGCCCCCACGACTCCCGCCACCGAGGAGCCCGCGGCCACCGACCAGCCGGAGACCCCCGCCACCCCCGCGCCCGATGCGGAGACGCCCGCTCCTGACGGGGACGCGGACGACGCTGCGGGTGGCGACGCGCTCCCGTGGATCCTGCTCGGGATCGTCGCCCTCGCGATCGTCGGAACCCTCATCGCGCTGCTCGTCCGTCGCGGACGACCGGGCGCGCGCGACGACTCCGCGGACCCCACCGGGCGATAGGCTGAGGGCATGGCTCATTACGACGTCGTCATCCTCGGCGCGGGTCCCGGCGGTTACGTCGCCGCCGTGCGCAGCTCGCAGCTCGGGCTCAGTGTCGCGATCATCGAAGAGAAGTACTGGGGCGGGGTCTGCCTGAACGTCGGGTGCATTCCGTCGAAGTCCCTCCTCAAGAACGCCGAGATCGCCCACACGTTCACCCACAAGGCGGACTTCTACGGCATCTCCGGCGATGTGCACTTCGACTTCGGCGCGGCGTTCGACCGCAGCCGCAAGGTGGCCGAGACGCACGTCAAGGGCATCCACTTCCTGATGAAGAAGAACAAGGTCACCGAGTACGAGGGCCGCGGCACCTTCACGGGCCCGAAGGCCATCTCGGTGGCCAAGGCGGACGGCTCGGCCGAGGAGATCACGTTCGACAACGCGATCATCGCGACCGGTTCGAAGGTGCGCCTGCTGCCGGGCGTCGAGCTGAGCGACAACGTCGTGACGTACGAGGAGCAGATCCTCTCGCGCGAGCTGCCCGAGTCGATCGTGATCGTGGGCGCCGGCGCGATCGGCATGGAATTCGGCTACGTCCTGTCGAACTACGGCGTCAAGGTCACGATCATCGAGTTCCTTGACCGCGCCCTGCCGAACGAGGACGCCGAGGTCTCCAAGGAGATCCAGAGGCAGTACAAGAAGTACGGCATCGACATCCTCACCTCCACCAAGGTCGAGAAGATCACCGACAACGGCTCATCCGTCACGGTCGAGTACTCGGCGAAGGACGGCCAGTCCGGATCGATCGAGGCCGGCAAGGTGCTCATGTCGGTCGGATTCGCGCCGAACGTCGAGGGCTTCGGCCTCGACAAGACGGGCGTCAAGCTCACCGACCGCGGCGCGATCGAGATCGACGACCACATGCGCACGAACGTCGAGGGCATCTACGCCATCGGCGACGTGACCGCGAAGCTGCAGCTGGCCCACGTGGCCGAGGCGCAGGCCGTGGTCGCCGCCGAGACGATCGGCAAGGCCGAGACCATGACGCTGGGCGACTACCGCATGATGCCGCGCGCGACGTTCTGCTCGCCGCAGGTCGCCAGCTTCGGCCTCACGGAGGAGCAGGCGCGCGCCGAGGGCCGCGAGATCAAGGTCGCGAAGTTCCCGTTCAGCGCGAACGGCAAGGCGAACGGCCTGGGCGAGCCGGTCGGCTTCGTCAAGCTCATCGCCGACGCCGAGCACCTCGAGCTCATCGGTGGCCACCTCATCGGCCCGGACGTCTCGGAACTGCTGCCCGAGCTCACGCTCGCGCAGAAGTGGGACCTCACGGCGCTCGAGGCCGCCCGCAACATCCACACGCACCCGACCCTGTCGGAGGCGCTGCAGGAGGGCTTCCACGGCCTCGCCGGCCACATGATCAACATGTGAGTCGCCCCGCGCACGAGAAGGCCCCCGGATCCGTTCCGGGGGCCTTCGTCGTCTGCCGGTGTTGTGGCGCGTGGCGCGGCCTCGGTCTCGACTCCGCGGCTGCGCCGCTTCGCTCAACCCGTTTCGACTCCGCCGCTGCGCGGCTCCGCTCAACGAGCGGGGGCCCTCAGTGGCCGAGGGCGCGGGCGAGCTTGGACGCGGAGAGCGCGGGGCGGGCTCCGGCGGCGAAGGCCGCGTCGGCCACAGCGGTGAAGAAAGTCTCGCGATCGGCGGCGTCGGAGGGCGCGGCGGGGCCGAGCTCGACCTCCCACTCGTGCCATTCGCGCTCCGTGCCCTGGCGCAGATCACTGGTGCGCACGTGATCGTCGACGAACTCCGCGAGCACGGCACCGTCGGCGTCGAGGAGCTCGTAGGCCGTGCGGTCATTGACGATGCGCGCAAGCGGCGCGAGCGGCGCGGTCGTCCAGGGCGCGATCTCGGCGAGCACGGCCGCGGGCGGTTCGTCCGACTCACCCAGCGGCC
The DNA here is from genome assembly GCF_014643695.1 of Microbacterium album. Lineage (GTDB taxonomy): Bacteria > Actinomycetota > Actinomycetes > Actinomycetales > Microbacteriaceae > Microbacterium > Microbacterium album. The sequence continues at coordinate 334,095 of NZ_BMJY01000003.1, forward strand.
ACCCCAGCTCCGTGCGGGCCCCGTCGATCAGGGGCCCCTTGATGTGCCAACCCGCGTCGGGGCCGCCGGTGCGCCGGCGCAGGGCGACGCCCGCGCGCGCGAGAGCCAGGTCCTCGGTGTCCAGATACAGCGCGTCGAGGTGCCGCCGCTCCCCCGCGCTGACGGAGGCGACGCCGGGGACCTCGGTCCACGTGGGCACCGGTGCCCCCGCGTCGACGTCGAACTTGCGCTCGATCTCGACGAAGCGCGAAGGCTCGCGGCCGCGGTCCGGCGCGCTCACGCGCCGGGGTGGCGGTCGTCGCCGATGCCGATGTCGTTCTCCTCACCGGCGTAGCGGAAGGAGACCTCCGTCGGGCCGTCGGATTCGCCGGTGTGGGCGGGAGCGCCCTCGCGATCATAGATGATCTGTCCGTCCGAATAGGGCAGGATCAGCTGATCGAGCTCGGGCGATTCCAGGGGCAGGACCTGACCGTCGAGGGGTCCGCCGTGCAGTCGTGCGATGGCCATGACCCCACCATAAGCCGGGTCTCCCGTCGCGGCACGGTGCGGCCCGGGGGCTGGCGCGAGCGTCCGGATCGCGGTATGCGGTCAGCTCCGGCTCTCCCGGATCTGCTCCTGGTCCTTCGCCCGTTCCTCGTCCTCCGCCTCGCGCGCCTCGCGCAGGGCGTCGACGGCGAGCTGGACCTCGCGCTCGGCACGCCGCACGCGGCGCTGCGCGAACGTCTCGGCCGCGAAGCGCGCCCGCACGCGATCCTGCTCCTCCTCCACGCCGACGATGATGTACGCGCACGCGATGAGGATCACCTGCGCCGACAGGTTCACCCACAGCAGCAGCGCGATGAGCGACGCGAACGACGCCAGCAGCGGGTTGTTCGTCGCACCCCCGACGAACAGGCCCGACAGCTGCTGCAGCACGGTCAGTCCGATGCCGCCGATCACCGCGCCGCTCCACAGCGAGCGCGCGGACGGGCGCAGCCCCGACAGCATGCGGAACAGCAGCGCGATGAGCACCGCGTCGAGCACGAACGTCACCAGCACGGTCACCATCCGCGTCGCGATCGGGGCGAACCCGCCGTCGTCGGCGCCGATCCATCCCAGCACGGTGCCGACGAAGGCGGAGCCGAGGAAGCTCGTCACCGCTGCGGCCAGGAGCACCGCTCCCATGATCACGGCGAACAGCAGGTCGCGCAGGATCAGCAGGACCCCGGGGACGCTCTCGTGCGTCGTGCCGGCCATCATGCGGATCGCCTGGCGCAGCACCCCGATCACCCCGATCGCGGCGATGATGAGGGCGACGAGCGATGCGAGACCGGCGATGGTGAAGCTCGCGGGCTGGTCCAGGTCTCCGGGGCGGATGATCCCGTCTTCCCCGCCGATCAGGCCGGGGACGACGTTGTCGACCGCGTCGATGAGCGCCTGCCACAGCTCCGGACGGCCCGCGAGCCAGATCGCCGCGACCGAGAAGCCCAGCAGGACGCCCGCGAAGATCGAGAACAGCGCGCGGTAGGTCACGCTCGAGGCGAGCAGCGGGCCCTTCTGCTCGGCGTACAGCAAGAAGGCCCGCACCGGCTTGCGGGCGAGCGCCCACGCGATCAGCACCTTCACCCGCGCCATGATGCCCGCCATGCCGCAAGGCTAGCGAAGCGCCCCGTCCGCCCGCAGTCGCTTGACATGGACGCCGGCCCCACCCTGCGGCGGACGCTCAGGTGACCAGCAGCGCCGCCCAAGCTCCCACGATCATCCACGGGCCGAAGGCGATGTGCGTGTCCCGCCCGGCCCTCCCGGCGAGCATCATGACCGTCGCGAACGCCGCACCGAGCACGAACGCCGCCCCCGCTCCGACGACGAGCGGCATCCATCCGTGCCAGCCGAGGAACACCCCGACCAGCGCCGCGAGCTTGACGTCTCCGCCGCCGAGACCGGCCGGGTGCGCGGCGCGCAGCGCGAGATAGAGCCCCATGAGCGTCAGCCCGCCGAGCGCCGCCCGCCCCGCCGGCTGCAGGTCCCCCGCCATCGCGGCCGCCACCGCCAGCAGCGCGGTCAGCCCGATCGCCGAGGGCAGCACGATCCGGTCCGGCAGGCGATGCTCGAGGATGTCGACGCGGATGAGCACGAGGCCCACGACGAGGAACGCGGCATGCGCGGTCGCCACGATCGCCTCGCCCGCCCCCATCCCGGCCACGCCCGCCCCCTTTCGCGGCCAGGATAGGCACGGGGAGGCTGCGCTCGGGCGCGGCTGTGGAGAACTACTCGCCCAGGCGATTGCGGGTGCGCATGGCCCGCTCGGCCTCGCGCTTGTCCTGCCGCTCGCGGAGGGTCTGGCGCTTGTCGAACTCGCGCTTTCCCTTGGCGACGGCGATCTCGACCTTCGCCCGCCCGTCGAGGAAGTACAGCCGGAGCGGCACGAGCGTGTACCCGCCGGCGGAGACGGCGTGGCTGAGCCGCACGATCTCGTCCTTGTGGAGCAGCAGCTTGCGCGTGCGCTTCGAGGAGTGGTTGGTCCACGTGCCCTGCGAGTACTCGGGGATGTGCACGGCGTCGAGCCACGCCTCTCCCCCGTCGACGTACGCGTACCCGTCCGACAGGTTCGCACGGCCCTGCCGCAACGACTTCACCTCGGTGCCGGTGAGCACGAGCCCCGCCTCGTACGTCTTCTCGATCGAGTACTCGTGCCGAGCGCGACGGTTGGTCGCGATGACCTTCTCGCCCTTCTCCCTGGGCATGTGCTCACCTCCCTCTGTTGCGAACGGGTCCCGTCTCGCGCGGGACAGCCTTCCACCCTACCGCCTCCCGGCGCGCGGCTCCTCCTGCGACCGCGGGGGCAGCAGGGGGCTACGCCCGCAGCCAGCGCCGGATCGCGAAGCCCGCGGACAGCGCCGCGAGGGCCACGCCGATCGCGATGACCACGGGCACCACGAGGAAGGCCTCGCGCATGCCGACCCAGGGGATCGTCGCCATGCCCTGGCTGAGGTAGCCCTCGACACCGAACCTGACCCCGGCGAGCACCGCGCCGCTGGCGAGGAGCGATCCGATGAGCGATGCCACGACGCCCTCCAGGATGAACGGCGTCTGGATGAAGCGGTTGGAGGCGCCCACGAGCCGCATGATGCCGACCTCGCGGCGGCGGGCGTAGGCCGACAGGCGGATGGTCGTGGAGATCAGCAGCACCGCCGAGATGAGCATGAGTCCGGCGATGCCGACCGCGACGTACGTGGCGATCGTGAGCGCGGAGAAGAGCGGATCGAGGTACTCGAGCTGGTCCGACACCTCCTCGACGCCGTCCACGCCCGCGAAGGCCTCCACGATGACGTCCGACTGGGTCGGATCCAGCAGATTGATGTGGAAGATGGCGCTGGTCTGCTCCTCGGTGAGCAGGCGCGCGTAGTCCTCGCCGAAGTTGGCGAGCAGCGACTCGTACGCCTCCGCCTGCGACTCGTACGAGAAGTGCTGGATGAGCGGCGACAGCGTCGGGCCCTCCAGCTCGGCCTCCACCGCCGCGATCTGGTCCTCGTTGGCCACGCCGCCCGTGCAGGTCTCGGTCACGGAGATGGACGAGCACATGTAGACGTCGACCTGCGCCCGGTCCTGGAAATAGTCGCGCATGGTGCCGATCTGGGCCTGCATCAGGATCGCGGCGCCCACGAAGGTGAGCGAGACGAACGTGACCAGCACGACCGAGACGACCATGGACGCGTTGCGTCGCAGGCCGTTGAGCACCTCCGCGAGGATCAATCCCACCCTCATGATGTCGGGCCCACCTCGTCGTCGTTGCTCCGCAGCCCCAACCGATCCGCCATGCCGAGCTCCGCGACGTCGACGTCGGGGCGCGGCACGGCCGCTGTCGGCGGCTCGGGACGAGGATCGTCCTGTGCGGCAGGGACCGGCTCGGGCGCCGTGGGAGCCGTGGGCTCGGAGGGCTGCGGGGAACCGGTGGGCTCGGCCGCCGGCGCGGGCGAAGCGGGCGCCCCCTCGCGCGCGGGGGTCGGAACGGCTCCGGTCGCGTTGCCGCTCACCTCGCGCTGCAGCTCGAGCACGGCCGTGAGTGCGGCGACCGCCGCGGCTCCCCGCTCGACCTGGGGCTCGAGCGTCTTGATGCCCGAGCGGTCGCCGTAGCCGCCGTGACGCTCGTCGCGCACGAGCTGGCCGTGCTTGAGCTCGATGACGCGGCGCTGCATCTGGTCCACGAAGTTCGCCTCGTGCGTCGCGCACAGGATCGTGGTGCCCGAGGCGTTGATCCGCGCGAGGAGCTGCATGATGTCGACCGAGGTCGCCGGGTCGAGGTTGCCGGTCGGCTCGTCGGCGAGGAGCACCTGCGGCCGGTTGACGAGGGCGCGCGCGATCGCGACGCGCTGCTGCTCGCCGCCGGACAGCTCGTGCGGCATCCGCTTCGCCATGCCGGCGAGCCCCACGAGCTCGAGCGCCTCCGGGACCGCCTGCTTGACGAAAGCGCGGGAGGATCCGATCACCTGCAGCGTGAATGCGACGTTCTGGAAGACGGTCTTCGACGGCAGCAGCCGGAAGTCCTGGAACACCGACCCGATGTGCCGGCGGAAGTACGGCGTGCGGCGGTTCGACAGCGACTTCGTGTCGCGCCCGAGGACCACGATGCGGCCCTCGCTCGGGAGATCCTCGCGCAGGATCAGCCGCAGGCAGGAGGACTTGCCCGACCCGGACGCGCCCACGAGGAACACGAACTCACCGCGCTGCACCTCGAAGTCGACGTCGTCGAGGGCGGGTTTCGCGGTCCCCCGGTATCGCTTTGTGACGTGTTCGAACCGGATCATGGCGTACCGAGCCTAAGCGCCCGGTCACGCCATCGTCCGAGCGACACCCCCGCATGGCCGGAGCGCTGCCGCCACCGAGCGGGAGCGCCTCAGCTGCGCATGTCCTCCAGCTCCATGCCCTTCGTCTCCCGCACCTTCCACAGCACGAACACGAACGACGCCGCGGCACACACCGCGTAGATCCCGTACGCGAACGACAGGCCGATCTCGCTCAGGACCGGGAACGTCGTCGAGATCACGAAGTTGGCCACCCACTGGGCCGCAGCCGCCACTGCGAGCGCGCTCGCGCGGATCCGGTTCGGGAACATCTCGCCCAGCAGCACCCACACGATCGGCCCCCACGTCGCGCCGAACCCGACGACGAACAGGTTCGCGGCGACCAGGGCGATGACCGACCACGGTGCCTCGAGATTCGCCGTGGTCGAGCCGTCCTCGGCCGTCACGAGCTCCGCGAAGGAGAAGGCCACGGCCATCGTGCCGAGCGCGACGGTCATGATGACGGATCCGACGAGCAGCATGAGGCGCCGCCCGACACGGTCGACCAGCACGATCGCCACGATCGTGACGAGGATGTTGGTGACCGACGTGATCACGGATGTCAGCAGCGCGCTCGACTCGTCGAAGCCGACCGACCGCCACAGCGTCGTCGAGTAGTAGAAGATCACGTTGATGCCCACGAACTGCTGGAACACCGACAGCAGGATGCCGACCCACACGATCGGCTTCAGCCCGAGCGCCGGGCCGAGGATGTCGCGCAGCGACTGCCGGCGCTCGGTCTCGAGGGAGTCCCGGATCTGCTGGATCTTCAGGTTGACGTCCTGGGAGCCCGTGAAGTCGAGCAGCACCTGCGACGCCTTGTCGTACCGCCCGCGCAGCACGAGGTAGCGGGGCGATTCCGGCAGCCGCAGCGACATGACGCCGTACACGATTGCGGGGATCGCCTCGATCATGAACATCCAGCGCCAAGCGGGCAGGCCGAACCAGAGCACCTCCGCGGCGCCGCCCGAGATCCCGGCCAGCAGCGCGTTCGAGAGCAGCGCGACGAAGATGCCCGTCACGATGGCGAGCTGCTGCAGCGATCCCAGCCGACCGCGGATGCGCGCGGGCGACACCTCGGCGATGTAGGCAGGCGCGATGACCGACGCGGCACCCACGCCCAGGCCGCCGACGACCCGCCAGACGATGAGGTCGATCACGCCGAACGCGAATCCGGATCCGATCGACGAGACGAGGAACAGCCCGGCGGCGACGAGCATGACCGGCACGCGCCCCCAGCGATTGGCCATCGCCCCCGCGAACCACGCGCCCACCGCGCATCCCAGCAGCGCGCTCGACACGGCGAAGCCCGTGAGCGCGCCGTCGAGCGCGAAGTCCCCCGCGAGCGCATCCACGGCGCCGTTGATGACGGCCGTATCGAAGCCGAACAGGAAGCCGCCCAACGCAGCGGCGATCGCGATCCCGGTGACCCGCGCGTTCAATCGGCGGTATGTCGTCTCCCCCATGCCGTCGAGCCTACGGCCGTCCCTCGGCCTCCGTGGGGCAGACTGTCCCTCGATGCCCACCACCGCCCGCGCCCGCGACACCGCAGCTGCCCAGGTGTTCCGCGGGGTCACGGAGGCCGCGATCGAGGCCGCCGCCCGCGCACAGGGCATCGCGCTGGATGCCGCGCAACGCGCCGCCGTCCCACGGATGCTGAGGCCCGCGCGACGGCACGTGTACCTGCACGGACCCGCGGGCCGCGGCAAGACCTGGCTCATGGATGCGGCCTTCGCGGCCGCGCCCACCGCCCGCAAACGCCGGATCCACTTCCACGATTTCTTCCCCGAGCTGCACGCCGCGATCTTCCGGCACCGGCACGACCTGAACGCGGCCCTCGACGAGCTGCTGCGATCCCCCGACGGCGACGGGCACGTCGAGCTGCTGTGCTTCGACGAGTTCCACGTGCACGACGTGGCCGACGGGGTGCTCATCCGACGCCTGCTCGCGGCCCTCGCCGCCCGCCCGGTCGCGATGGCCGTCACGTCGAACTACGCACCGGAGCAGCTTCTGCGGCATCCGCTCTTCCACGCCACGTTCGAGCCGGCGATCGCGGAGATCCGCGACCGGTTCGATGTGATCGTCGTCGACGGTCCCCGCGACCATCGCGCGCACGCAAGCCACGACCGCGGATTCGCGGCGGGAGCCTGGGTGACCGGGGCAGCGCCCGGCCGCTCCGGCGATGGCGTCGTGCTCCGCGTCGCCGAGCGCGACGTGACCGCGCGGGCCCTGTCCGAGCATGAGCTGCACGCCACGTTCGACGATCTGTGCAGCGAACCGCTCAGCGCGCGGGAGTACGCGGCGCTCGCCCGGCTGCGCTCGCAGTGGCTGATCACGGCTGTGCCGCCGCTCGAGTCGCTCGCAGCGGCGCCCGCGCAGCGCCTCGCCAATCTCGTCGACGTCGCCGCGGACCGAGGGGTGCGGGTCGAGTTCCACGCCGCCGGCGAGCCCACAGCGCTCGCGGACGCACCGCATCCCCCGCTCGACCTCGCGCGCACGCTCAGCCGGCTCGGCTCTCTGCGCCGCGTCGTCGCCTCCTGAGCGCCACCCGGCCTGTGAGCGGGGCGGGGGTCACTCCGCGCGATCGGGCTGTGCGAGCACGCGGGTGAGCACGGGACGCGTGGCCCGCAGCGCGAGCCACACCAGGCCGACCCCACCGAGGAGGCAGAGGGCGATGACGAGCACCGAGACCGGCGCCATGATCAGTGCGATGCCCACGAGGGGGAAGACCAGGACGCCCGCCGTGAGCGCCGATACGACCACGGTGAACAGCAGGGGCGTCATCGTGGCCCGGGTGCGCGCGGCCTCCATCGCCTCCCGCGGCATCCCGATCCGGTCGAGGCCGACGTACAGCGCACGCCGGTCGAGGATCGACGCGGCCTGGTTCACTCCGACCGAGCACGCGACCATGACGAACGACACCAGCAGCGTGAGCAGGATGCCGGTGCGGATGTCGGCCATCATGATGGCCGTCGCGGGATCGGCTTCCCCCGCCGCGAGGGCCATCCCCGTGCCCCCGACGACGGCGACGAAGCTGGTCATCGCGACGCCGCCGACCTGACGCCACGCGGCCTTGGGAGACTCCAGCACCGTACGGGCAGCGACCAGGCGCGGCGCGGTGCGCGCGCGCTTGGCCTGAGCGCGCGCGAAGGCGCCGATGAGCCACGGCCCCACCAGGTTCAGCACGGCGATCCCCGCCGCGAACGTTCCGACGATCACCGCGACGACGATCGCCAGGCCGGGGAGCGCGTTGAGCAGGTTCAGCGCCAGGAAGCCTGCACCGATGGCGGCGACGGCGATCACGGGCCGCAGCCAGTGCAGGCGCGGGGCGGTCTGGCGCGTCCGCACGCCCAGCGGCGACACGACGACCTGACGCAGCCCGACGGCGGCGCTGAGGGCGGCGACGAGCGCGATCCCGGCGATCGTTCCGCCGACCGCGGGAAGCCCGACCCAGAGGGCAGTCGCCCCGATCGGCGATCCGGCGAACGGAACGAGGCCGACGACCGGCATCAGCAGCGCGTAGAGCGCTGCGCCGCTGATCGCGCCGACCACGGCGACCGCTGTCGACTCGAGCACCGTCATGCCCGCCACGGTCGACGGGGTGGCGCCGAGCAGGCGCAGGGTCGACAGCCGGTCGTCCCGGCGGCGCGCGGACAGGCGCGCGGCCGCCCCGCCGAGCGAGATGAGCGGGACGGCCAGGATCGCGAGGGCGAGGAGGCTGAGCGACTGGTACAGTCCCGTGAACCCCTGCGCGTCCGGCTCCCAGCTCCAGAACATCAGCACGCCGCCCAGCACCGTCAGCAGCAGCGCGGTCGTCACGGCGAATGCGAGTGCCGGGAGTATCAGCGGCGCGGTCGTCTGTGCGCCGGGCCGGGCGAGCATCCAGGTCAGCCGTGCGACGGGCGCGCGGCCCGAGGCCGCCGGCAGCGCAGGCGGCGGTGCGATCCGCGCGGCGGCGGTCATCGCGCCTCCCCCGCGACCGCCGCTGCGGTCGGCACGTGCGAGGCCGGCACGATGCGTCCGTCGCTCATCCGGATCGTGCGGGTGCAGCGCGCCGCGACCTGCGGGTCATGCGTGACGACGACCAGCGCGTGCCCCTGACTCAGCGTCGAATCGAGCAGCGCGTGCATGACCTCGTCCGACGTGGTGGAGTCGAGCGCGCCGGTGGGCTCGTCGGCGAAGACCAGTCGCGCGCCCGTGACCTGGGCGCGGGCGATCGCGACGCGCTGCGCCTGACCGCCGGAGAGCTGTCCGATGCGGCGCCCCTCCATCCCCGCGAGTCCGAGCGCGGCAAGCCAGCGCGCGGCATGGGCTTCGGCGGCGTCACGCGCGTGCCCGGTCAGCAGCAACGGCAGGGCCACGTTCTCGACGGCGGTGAGCTCGGGGACGAGCAGTCCCTGCTGGAACACGAAGCCCAGTTCCTCGCGCCGCAGACGCGAGCGCTCCCGCTCGCCGAGCCCGTCGACGCGCACGAGCCCGGACCGTGTCCGGAGCGACACGGTGCCCTGGTCGGGCGCGAGGATGCCGGCGAGCACGTGCAGCAGCGTCGTCTTGCCCGATCCCGAGGCGCCCATGATGGCGACCGCCTCACCCGGATGCACCGCCAGGTCGACGCCGTCGAGCGCCCGCGTCGACCCGTACGACTTCACGAGCGCGGAGGCGGACAGAAGAGGTTCGGATGCGTCTGGAATCATGCATCCAGCCTTCTCCTCCTGCCCTCGGCGCACATCCTCCCGTGCGCCGAGACGAGTCATCCTCCGGATGTAGATCGCCGCGAGTCCTGCGCCGCGCGCACGCGCAGGTCGCGGGCGAGGTGGTCGCGCTGCTCGATGACGAGGCGGCGCAGGGCGGCCGGGGCGTCGTCGTTCGCCTCCAGCCACGCGTCGACGGGATCGAGCGAGTCGGAGGCGGGGAACAGCCCGGTCACCAGCCGGCGCGCGATCTCGATGCTGCGCTCGGACCAGGCCGCGCGGATGCGCGCGAAGTACTCGGCATCGAACGGCGCGACGAGGTCGCGGCGGGCACCCGCGCGGAAGCCGGCGATCGTGGCGTCGAGGTGGTCGTTGGTGAGCGAGTGGTCGTTCCAGGCCGCGTCCCACGCCGCCGCCCGCACGGACGGATCGGGGCGTGCGGCGCGCACCCGGATCCACGCGGTCCGCCCCGTCGCCGTGTCGTCGCGCCGCAGCTCGGCGTCGGCGTCCGCCTCGCCGGCGTGCCCCGTCGCGGAGAGCGCGGCGAGCCACGCCCAGCGCAGGTCGGGGTCGAGCGGTAGCCCGTGCGGGACGGGCGCGGTGCCCTCCAGGATCACCCGGAGCTCGCTCGCCCGCGCATCGTCGACGGACGCGGCTGCGGCGAGCGCGCGTGCCCACTGCAGCTGAGCCCCGCTGCCCGGCTCGGCGGCGTGCAGTTCGTCCCACACGGTCTGCAGCCAGGTGCGGCGCTCGCCGTCGCGGGCATCCCGGGCCACGTAGTGCTCGATCGCGAACGCCGCGTTCGCGATCACCCCCGCGAGCAGGCCGACGTGGCGCTCGACCCCGGTGTGGCGCCGGGCGATGGCGAGGTATCGACGCGCCGGCAGCTCGCCGTCGCGCGTGGCGTTCCACAGCGCCGACCACACCAGCCCGCGTGCGAGCGGGTCGGCCAGCCCCGAGAGCGCGGTCTCCACGGCGTCCAGCGAGCGGGCGTCGAGCCGGGCCTTGGCGTACGTCAGGTCGAGGTCGTTGATCAGCACGAGGTCGGCGTCCGGCAGCTCCAGCGAGGTCCGCTCGTCCCTGATGTCGGCCTCCAGGAGCGCCGTGCGCTCGAGGCGATCCCCGGCGAGCGCGTAGCAGCCGATCGCCAGGCGGTGCGGCCTCGGATCCGTCTGCGCGAGCACCGTGCCCGCGTCGCTCCGTTCGATCCACAGGGTCGACATCCCGGAGGTCTCGAGCCACGCGCGGGACCAGGCGCGCAGATCGCGGCCGGACGTGGCCTCGAGCGCCCCGAGCAGATCGTCGAGCGTCGTGTTGCCGTAGGCATGGTCCGCGAAGTAGCGCCGGGCGCCCTCGAAGAACGCCTCCTGCCCCACGTACGCGACGAGCTGCTTGAGCACCGACGCGCCCTTGGCGTACGTGATGCCGTCGAAGTTGAGCTTGGCGGCCTCCAGGTCCGGGATGTCCGCGACGATCGGATGCGTCGTCGGCAGCTGGTCCTGCTGGTAGGCCCAGGCCTTGCGCCGAGCCGCGAACGAGACCCACGCATCCGCGAACCGCGTGGCCGCGGCGGACGCGTGCGCGCCCATGTAGTCGGCGAACGACTCCTTCAGCCACAGGTCGTCCCACCACCGCATCGTGACGAGATCGCCGAACCACATGTGGGCCATCTCGTGCAGGATCGTGTTCGCGCGCGCCTCGCGCTGCGCCTCCGTCGCGGCCCCGCGAAAGACGTACGCCTCGGTGAACGTCACCAGGCCCGGGTTCTCCATCGCGCCGAGGTTGTACTCGGGCACGAACACCTGGTCGTAGGTGGACCACGGGTACGGGAACGCGAACGCGTCGTGGAAGAAGTCGAGCCCCTGCCGCGTGATCTCGAGGATCTCGTCGGCGTCGAAGTGCGACGCGAGCGACGCGCGGCAGTACGCGCCGAGCGGCACCGTCAGCCCGTCGCGCGCCCAGGTGCCCGCGACGCGGTGGTACGGCCCCGCTGCCACGGCCGTGATGTAGCTCGACAGCGGCAGCGTGGCGGCGAACTCGATCCGCCGCGCCTTCCCGTTCGCCTCGCGACGCACGGCGGCCTGGTTCGAGAGCACGTGCCATCCGGCCGGCGCGTGCACGACGAACGTGTAGCGGGCCTTCATGTCGGGCTGCTCGAAGCACGCCATGACGCGCCGGGCGTCAGCCGGCTCGTACTGGGTGTACAGGTACGTCTCGCCGTCCACCGGATCGCGGAACCGGTGCAGCCCCTCGCCCGACCGGCTGTACGCGCCCACGGCCTCGACGACGACCTCGTTGCGCGCCTCGAGCCCCGCGACCTCGATGCGCGCGCCGTCCCAGCGCACCGGGCTGTCCACGCCGTTCACCCGCAGGCTCCGCACCTCCTCGCCGATGAAGTCGATCCACGTCTGTGGCGTGGTGGCGTCGAACGCGAGCGTCGTGGTGGTCGCGAAACCGGTGCGCGAGGGGTCGGGAGCGCCGGTCAGGTCCAGCTCGACACGGACGTCGCGGAGCGTGACGGCGGCCGAGCGCGCGGCGGTCTCCTCCCGGCTGAGGTTGGCGGTGCTGGCGGAACGCATCGTCCCATCGTTCCACGCCCCTGTTCCCGCGGGTGCCGGTGGGATGCCGGTGGCCGCGCGCGGTCCGACCGGGATACCCACCCGCCCCGTCATCGTCAACCCTGTTCGGACCGCGCGGATCCCCGCCTAGCGTCGGAGGACCGGACCCGAAGGGAGAAGGACATGAGCGACAGCCAGCGAGGCAATGCCACACACGGCCCTCGGATGGACGAACAGCTCGAGCAGGAGACGCGGGGCATGGTGCAGGGCCACGGCGCTCCGCACGCGGAGCCCTTCCGCGAGGCGGAGCCTCTGCCCGACGACACCGATGCCCCCGACGTGGAGCGGGCGTTCCGGCACGACGTGCCCGCCGGCTCCGAGACACTCGAGGACTCACAGCCCCCGCGCGGGGACGACGTGAAGGGAGACGACGCGGATGGCTGACGGCGACCTGTCGACCCTGCTCGCCCAGCCCGGCCCGTGGACGTCCGTGTACACGGACGGGCGCGGTGGACGGCCCCAATCGGAGGAGGACGCCCTGCGGCGGTCGGTGCTCGATCGGCTGCACGCCGCCGGGGCTCCGGAAGCGGATGTCCGGGCCGTCGCGGACGCGCTCGAGGAGGGGCAGCGTCTGCCGAGCCCGTCCCTCCGGTGCCTCCTCGTCCGGGACGGTCGGGTGGTCCTGGACGAGCCGTTCACCGGCAGGCGCCTCGGGCCCGAGGTCGTCGATCACGGCGCCGTGCCGCGAATCCTCCCCGTCCTGCGCCATCGTGCTGCGGCGATCCCCTACCTCGTCGTAGAGACGGGGCGGGAAGGAGCGCTGCTGCGCCTGCAGACCGCCCATCGGGCGGGCGCCACGCACGCTGAGGAGGTCGAGGGCCGTACCGACAGCCTCAACAAGGTGCAGGCGGGCGGCTGGTCGCACCGCCGTTACCAGGCCCACTCCGAGGACATCTGGGAGCAGAACCAGTCGGAGGTGGCCGAGGCGGTCGACCGGATCGTGCGGGAGCAGCATCCTCGCTTCGTCGTGCTCGCCGGCGACGTGCGGGCGCGCCAGCTGCTGCACGAGCGGATCGCGCCCGCCGGCCGGGACCTCGTCGTGGAGGTCGAGTCGCACACCAAGGCGGAGGGGTCGGACGACACCGCCCTGCACGAGGCGATCGCCGCCGCGGTGGACGCCCGCCTGGAGGCAGAGCTCTCCGACATCCGCGACCGCGCGGCCGCCAATGAGGGGGCGGCGGGTGCGTACGGCATGACCCCCGTGCTCGAGGCGCTGCAGCAGGCGCGCGTGGACACGCTGCTGCTCGATGAGCGGCTGCTGTCGGCGGACGAGACGCTCGAGGCCCTCGACGCGCCGCCGTGGGCGGGCACGGGCGACGGCGACGCGCTCGGCGCGACGCCGCTCGGCCGGGTGCCGGTCGCCGAGGCGCTCGCGCGCGCCGCCGTGCTGAGCGGCGCGCGCGTGCTGGTGCTGGACGAGGTGCTCGCCGACGACGAGGCGCGCCCGGCCGGGCCCGCCGCCGCGCCGGTGGCCCTGCTGCGCTGGGCCGACGAGCGGTGACCTCGGCCGGAGACGCCGGCGCGCGCCCGGGACGCGTGCGCGTCGGCGTCTCCGGCTGGCGCTATGCCGGCTGGCGCGGGGACTTCTATCCCCGCGGCCTCGTTCAACGCCGGGAGCTCGAGTACATCGGCGAGCGCATGCCCACCGCGGAGATCAACGGCTCGTTCTACTCGCTGCAGCGTCCCGAAAGCTACGCGCGCTGGCGGGACAGCGTGCCCGACGACTTCGTGTTCGCCGTCAAGGGCCCGCGGTACATCACCCACATGCTGCGCCTGCGGAACGCGGCCACCGCGCTCGCCAACTTCTTCGCCTCGGGGCCACTGGCCCTCGGCCCGAAGCTCGGGCCCGTCCTGTGGCAGCTGCCCGAGAGACACCGCTTCGACGCGGACGAGCTCGACGCGTTCCTGAACGCACTGCCTCGCTCGACGACCGCCGCCGCGGACCAGGCGCGTCACCACGACGCGCGCATGGACGGCCGCTCGTGGCTCGAGGTGGACGAGGACCGGCCCCTGCGCCACGCGATCGAGCCCCGCTCGGAGACCTTCCGCGATCCCGCGCTCGGCCCGCTGCTGCGCAGACACGCGGTCGCCCTCACCGTGGCCGACACGGCATCCCGCTGGCCGCGCTTCGAGGCGACCGGATCCGATTTCGTCTACGTGCGCCTGCACGGCGCGCAGGAGCTGTACGCGAGCGGGTACACCGCGGAGGAACTGGACGAATGGGCCGCCCGGGCGCGTGCCTGGGCGGAGGGCACCGGCTCCGCGGACGGCAGGCCGCGAGACGTCTACGTGTATTTCGACAACGACGCGCGCGGCCACGCCCCGCACGACGCCGTGGCCCTGATCTCGCGGCTGTCGGACGTCCCGGCTCCCCGCTGAACCCTCATCCGACGCGCCGCCTCGCCCGCGTCTCGCCGGAATGCGCGCGGGCGGGGCTCGGTTGCACTGCGCGTGGAGCAATCAGCGCGTGCCGCGACCGTCGTCGTGATCGGCGCGGGCCAGGCCGGGCTGTCCGCCGCGTACCACCTGCAGCGCCGCGGGTTCGCGAGCGCAATCGACGGCGGCGCCGCGCCGGACGCGCGGACGTACGTGGTGCTGGATGCGAACCGCGCGCCGGGCGGCGCGTGGCAGCACCGGTGGGAGTCGCTGCGCATCGCGACCGTGAACGGCATCTTCGGCCTGCCCGGGCTGCCGAGGCCCGACATGGATCCGCGCGAGCCCAGTCGCGATGCGGTGCCGCGCTACTTCGCCGAGTTCGAGCGGGTGAACCGGTTCCCGATCCTCCGACCGGTGCGCGTCACGAGCGTCGACTACGCGGACGACGAGGAGACGGGCGATCTGGTCGTGGACACCGACGACGGCACGTGGCGGACCCGTGCCGTCGTGAACGCGACCGGCACCTGGGACAACCCGCTGCTGCCCTCCTTCCCCGGAGCGGACACGTTCCGCGGTCGCCAGCTGCACGCGCGCGACTACGTCGCGCTGGAGGAGTTCGCCGGGCAGCGCGTCGCGGTGGTGGGCGGCGGCATCTCGGCGGTGCAGCTCCTTGAGGAGATCTCCCGCGTCGCGGACGTCCGCTGGTACACGCGGCGCGAGCCGGTCTTCATCGAGGGCGAGTTCGAGCCGGAGACCACCGGCCGGGCGACGATTGAGCGGGTCACCGCCGACGTCGAGGCGGGTCGGGCGCCGGGCAGCATCGTCGGCTACACGGGGCTCGCGTGGACGTCGTATGCCCGCGCGGCGCGGGACCGCGGGGTGCTCGTGCGCCGCCCGATGTTCATACACATCGAGCCGGACGGCGTCCGCGAGCCGGATGGGCGCCTCACTCCCCTCGACGCGATCCTCTGGGCCACGGGCTTCCGCGCCGACCTGCGCCACCTCGACCCGCTCTACCTGCGCAACGACGAGGGCGGCATCGCGATGCGCGGCACGCAGGTGCGCGGCGAGCCGCGCGTACACCTGATCGGCTACGGTCCCTCGCAGTCCACCGTCGGGGCCAATCGCGCCGGGCGCGAGGCGGTGGCCGCGCTGACCCGCTACCTGGACGATGCCGCCGACGCCGAGGACGCCGCCTGAGACGGGAGTGGACGCGACGGCGGGAGTCGAACCCGCTACGCCTCCGGTATGACCCGGGGCCCGGGACCACCCGGATCGCCGCGATGTCTCCACGCTAGACGGCCGCCGCGCGCCGCGCACCCGTGTGACCGCATATTGCGCGACGGCCGCCTGCGACCGGGCGCGCGCGGGTGATACCGTGAAGCACATGAGGATCTGACCGCGGAACAGCACGCGGCCGCGCTCCGCGCCGCTCGCGCTCGCGTTCCAGACGCACCGATTCCGGCCCTCCGGCCCCGGTGACCCCGCCGCGCTCGGCGATTCGATCGGATCCCGCCCTCCTCCGACGCTTCCGCGTCGTCGAGAAGCCGCGTCGCCCCGGGCCCACCGGACCGCACCCATGCGAGAGGTCCCCCATGCCCATCCCTGTTTCCGTCGCCCTCCACGACGTCACATTCGAGTGGCCCGACGGCACCGTCGTGCTCGACGGGCTGAACGGCACGTTCCCCGTCGGCCGCACGGGCCTCGTCGGTCGCAACGGCACCGGCAAGTCGACCCTGCTCCGCCTGATCGCGGGACGGCTGTCCCCCACCCGCGGGCGCATCGAGGCCACCGGCGAGGTCGGCCACCTCCCGCAGACGCTGACGCTGACCAGGCACGCCACGATCGCCGACCTCCTCGGCGTCGCGCCCGCGCTCAGCGCGCTCCGCGCCATCGAGTCGGGCGACGTCGACGAACGGCACTTCGACGCGGTCGGCGACGATTGGGACATCGAGGCGCGCGCCGACCAAGCCCTGCACGAGATCGGGTTCTCCGCCGCCGACCTGGGCCGTCGCGTCGACGCGCTCTCCGGCGGAGAGACGATGCTCGTCGCCATCACCGGGCTGCGCCTGCGCCGCACGCCGATCACGCTGCTGGACGAGCCGACCAACAACCTGGACCGGCCGACGCGCGATGCGCTGGCGGCTTTCATCGACCGCTGGCCCGGCACCCTCGTCGTCGTCAGCCACGACCTGGAACTGCTCGAACGGATGGAGCACACCGCCGAGCTGCACGACGGTCACCTCGAGGTGTTCGGCGGACCGTACAGCGCGTTCAGCGTCCACCGGGAGCAGGAGCAGGCGGCCGCCGCCCAGGCGGCGCGCTCGGCCCAGCAGGCGCTCAAGGTCGAGAAGCGACAGCGCGTCGAGGCCGAGGCCAAGATCGCGGCGCGGGCCCGCGCAGGGAAGAAGGCGGCAGCCGACATCCCGCGGATCGTCGCGGGCGGTCTCGCGCGCCGCGCGCAGGTGTCGGCGGGCTCGTTGCGCGGCGCGCTCGACGACAGGGTGCAGGCCGCACAGGCGGCGCTCGACGCGGCCGACGCCCGTGTGCGCGCGGACGAGCACATCCATCTGTCGCTGCCGGACCCCGACGTTCCGCGCGGCCGGCGGATCGCCGAGCTGTCTGACGGGTCGCGCACGGTCACGATCCAGGGACCGGAGCGCGTCGCGCTCGTAGGCCCGAACGGGTCGGGCAAGACGACGCTGCTCGAGCAGCTCGTCGGGGGTGGCGCCCCACGGGCCGGACGCGCGCGCGGGACACTGCACACGGATCGCGTCGGCTATCTGCGGCAGCGGCTCGACGACCTGGACGACGCGGCCAGCGCGGTCGAGAACGTGCGACACGTGGCCCCGGGCACTCCCCCGGGCGAGATCCGGAACCAGCTCGCGCGCCTGCTGCTGCGCGGCAGCGCGCTCGACCGGCCGGTCGCGACGCTCTCGGGCGGAGAACGCTTCCGGGTGGCGCTCTCCCGGCTGCTGCTCGCCGATCCGCCCGCTCAGCTGCTCGTGCTGGACGAGCCGACGAACAACCTCGACATCTCGAGCGTCGAGCAGCTCGCCGAGGCGCTCGACGGGTATCGCGGCGCGCTGCTCGTCGTCAGTCACGACGACGCGTTCCTCCGCCGGCTCGGCATCGACGTCGTCATCGGTCTCGACCCGGAGGGCCGGATCACCGAGCGCGCCGACCTCTGAGCGGTGAGGAGGTCAGCGGGGGTGCGGCACGCCGCCGCTCGTCAGCATCGCGACCGCCTTGGCGATCCGGTTCGCCCTGGTCGTCGCGGTGGCGGCCGTCAGCACCCTGTGGAGGACGGCGTAGCGGTTCTGCGAGTCGAGCGCGGCGAACGCCTCCGCGGCGCCGGGGGCGGCGGCGAGCGCGGCGGCCAGGTCGTCGGGCACCTGCGCCGTCGCCGCTCCCGCGTAGGCGCGCTCCCACCGCCCGTCCGCCTTGGCACGGTCGATCTCCGCCTGGCCGCGCGGACGCATCCGCCCCTCCGCGGTGAGCCGCTCGACGATCCCGATGTTGCGCTGCGACCAGAGCGACGCCCGGCGACGGGGCGTGAAGCGCTGGGAGAACACGTGTGCATCGACGCTGCGCTTCTGTCCGTCGATCCAGCCGCTGCACAGCGCCTCGTCGAGCGCCTGCGCGTACGTCAGGGACGTGGGCGTCGTGGTCCCCTTCTTCGCGAGGATCAGCCACACGCCGTCCGAGTCGTCCTCGTTCTCATCGAGCCACGCGCGCCAGGCGGCCGCGTCGGCCACGATGAGTTCCGCCTGCGCCGTCGTGTCCATGCCGCCATCGTAGGGACGCCCGCCGACATCCCGCCTTCGGCCGCCCAGCCGCTGGGGCTAACGTCGGAAGGAGCGAAAGGGGAAGACGTGGCGCAGACCGAGGACATGGGCATCAACTTCCACACCCGCAAGTGGGTCAAGCCGGAGGATCTGAACGCCAACGGCACGCTGTTCGGCGGCAGTCTGCTGCGCTGGATCGACGAGGAGGCGGCGATCTACGCCATCATCCAGCTCGGCAACTACCGCGTCGTGACGAAGTTCATCTCCGAGATCAACTTCGAGGCATCGGCGCAGCAGGGCGACCTGATCGAGATGGGTCTCATCGCGACGCATTTCGGTCGCACGTCGCTGACGATGCGGGCCGTGGTGCGCAACATGATCACACGGCGCACGATCCTCACGATCGACCGCATCGTGTTCGTGAACGTGGACGAGGAGGGCCGTCCCACTCCGCACGGGTACTCGTCGATCACCTACAACCGCGACCGGATGCCGACCGAGCACCCGCAGACCGGCACGATCCGCACGGTGTGAGGCGTCGTGCGCGCACGCTCAGCGGAGCACGGGAACCAGCGCGACGTCACGCAGCGCCGCCCCGTCGACGACGGCCGTCATGAGGGTGCACCGCGGCTGACGCCGCCGGTCGGTCGGCGAGCCGGGGTTGAGCAGGCGGATGCCGCCGGGGGTGACGCTGTCCCACGGGATGTGGCTGTGTCCGAACACGAGGACGTCGGGCCTGTCGTCTCCTGCGAACGCCCGATCCATGCGGGCCTCCCGTCCGGCGGCGCTCCCCGTCTCGTGCACGACCGCGACGCGGAGGCCCTCGATCCGCACGGACGCGACCTCCGGGAGGCGGGCGCGGAGGGCGGGACCGTCGTTGTTGCCGTACACGCCGACCAGACGCGCCGCCCGCGCCTGCAGCGCGTCGAGCGTCGCGACGTCCACCCAGTCCCCGGCGTGGATCACCGTGTCGGCGGCGTCGACGGCCTCCCACACGGCATCGGGCAGGCACTTGGCGCGCAACGGCACGTGCGTGTCGGAGATCAGCAGGAGCCGCGTCGCCATGCCGCCATCCTGCCCCATTCGCGGTCCGGGGAGTCCGCGTGAGGCGCACGCCCCTGGATTCCGCCGCGATCGCTGCCGCGGGCTACGACGCGGACACCGCCGTCCTGGAGCTGCAGTTCACGAGCGGCGAGGTGTACCGCTACTACGCCGTGCCGCCGTCCGTGTACCGCGCGCTGCGGAGCGCCGAGAGCGCCGGCCGGTACTTCACCGAGCACATCCGCGACGTCTACCCCACCGAGCACGTGCGCGAGGGGCGCTGACCGCCCGGGGCGCCCGCCGGGCGCCCCGGGCGGTCAGGCGCGGCGGAACTGCGACGCGGCGGGGCAGTCGAACGGGTCGCGAGCGGCGAGCCCGACGCGGTTGAGATAGGCGATGACGATGCCGTACGAGCGCCAGAGCGTGGTCTCGGTGTAGGGCACGTCGATGCTCGCGCAGTACTCCCGCACGATCTCGCGGGCGCGCGCCAGGTGCGGACGCGGCATGTTCGGGAACAGGTGGTGCTCCACCTGGTAGTTGAGGCCGCCCATCAGCCAGGTGGCCCACCAGCCGCCCGAGATGTTGCGGGACGTACGCACCTGCTTCGAGAAGAAGTCCAGCTTCGCGTCGGGGGCGATGACGGGCATCCCCTTGTGGTTGGGGGCGAAGGACGCGCCCATGTACACGCCGAACACGGCCAGCTGCACCCCCAGGAACGCGAACGCCATCCCGACCGGCAGCAGCAGGAAGACGGGGGTCAGCAGCAGCGCAAAGCGCAGCGCGATGAGCCCCAGCTCCACCCAACGGCCCTTGACGGGCTCGCGGGAAAGGAGGTGACGCAGGCCCTGCCAGTGCAGGTTGAGGCCCTCCAGCGTGAGCAGCGGGAAGAACAGCCACCCCTGGCGCCGCGTGATCGCGTTGCGCAGGCCGCGTGCCTGCGCCGCGTCCTCGTCCAGGAACGAGATCGTGTCGACCTCGATGTCGGGGTCGCGGCCGACCCTGTTCGGGTTGGCGTGGTGGCGCGAGTGCTTCGAGTCCCACCAGGCGTAGCTGATGCCGACCACGCCCGCTGCGAGCACGCGCGCGAGCCGCGCGTTCGCGGGGCCGCTGGCGAAGATCTGCCGGTGCGCCGCCTCATGGGCGAGGAACGCGACCTGCGTGAAGATGATGCCGAGCGCCGCTGCCATCAGCAGCTGGAACCAGCTGTCGCCGAGCAGGATGAAGCCGGTCACGACACCGCCGAACGCGACGGCGAGCGCGCCGCCCACGAGGGCATAGAACCAGCGCGTCCGCTGCAGGAGGCCCGTCTCCTTCACCACGCGCGACACCTGGGTGTAGGCGCGGGCAAGAGGCGGGAAGGTGTCGGTGCCGGCGTAGGTCTGGCGGACCGGACCGAGGCGGCTGGGCGGGGCGGACGTGATGGTGGAGGAGATGGGCGAGCCCCCTGTCTGGTGGCGGGCCGGGCGGCCTCGAGTGGTGTGGCCGCGGGCGGCCTGTAAGCCAAAGGCGGTCGCCGATCGCTGTGCCTCACGCTACAGGGGGACCCATGCGCCGAGACGTATACGGAGGGGTTCCCCAGGCCGTGCCCCGCGAACGCCCGGCCGCGGCCGCCGACCCCTTCGCCGTCAGGGGCGGCTGGGCGGGCCGGTGTGGTGGCGGAGCGCCGCGCGGGCGTCGCGGTGGGAGCGGAACACGCCGAGGCGCTGTGCGTGAGCGCCGTGCAGGACGTGCGCGCGGCCGGAGACCGAGATGAAGCCCGCGAACTCCTCGTCGAGGGTCGCGACGAACACGTCGTCGGAGGCCTGCTTCCAGCGCAGGCGATCGGTAACGGGAAGGGGACGCAGTGCAGAAGTGATGAGAGTTCGATTCGTCGGACGCGGCGCGCCGCCGTCGGCGCGTCGCGAATGCTGCGCACGAGCGGTCGTCGCTCATGCGGGACCGCAGCGAGGCGGTCGGTGGCGCGGCGATCCGAGAGAACCGGAGATGGAATGGCCGTCGGACGGCGGCCATTCCATCTCCGGTCTACGCGATTCCGAGCAACCCCGCGCCGGCCGGTTCCATGTCACGGAAGGACATTCGGGGCGCACCCACGCGCGGTCATAGACTCGGGCGGTCCCCCGGGCGGCGAGAAGGCCGCGACCGACCGCTGACCTCCAAGGAAGCAGGCATGGCTGAGCATCTGCGCGACACACTCGAGACCCACGACTGGGAAGAGATCCTCTCGTGGCAGCGGGCGCAGCTGCCGGGCTTCGTCGCACGTCTGCGCGAGCGGTCCCCGTTCTACGCCGAGCGGCTCGCGGAGGCTGACGCCGACCTGGACGGGGCCGGCTGGGCCCGGGTCCCCTTCACGGTGAAAGACGACATCCGTCGCACCCAGCGCGAGCGGGGGCCGGAAGATCCGCTGCTGGGTCCCATGCAGGGGGTTCCGGACGAGGAGATCGCCCAGGTGATCGGATCGTCCGGCACGACGGGCAACCCCACGTTCTTCGGGCTCACAGCCCGCGACCTCGACACCTGGCGCGATTCGCTGGCGAACTGGCTCGCGATCGCCGGGGTGGGGCCCGGGAACATCGTGGCCCTGACGACGGGCATCCCGATGGTGGCCGGCGGCATGCCCTACGCGGACGCCGTCCGCGCCGTCGGCGCCACACTCGCGTGGATCGGCGGGCAGCCGACCGAGCGCCAGGCGCAGCTCATGGACCTCCTCCGCGTCGACGTCCTGATGGGCACGGCGTCCTTCGTCGGCTTCTTCGCCGAGCGGTGCGCCGAGGTTCTCGGCAAGCCCGCGCCGCGGCTGCACGTGCGCACGATCCTCGCGGGTGGCGAGCCCGGCATCGGGAACCCCGAGACCCGGAGGCGCACGCTCGAGGCGTGGGGTGCCGAGCGCATCAGCGAGGTCATGGGCATGTGCGACGTGATGGCCGGCATGTGGGCGCAGTGCGGGCAGGGCGACGGCATGCACTTCGCCGCGTCCCGCAACGTGCACGTGGAGCTGATCGATCCGGAGACGCGCGAGCCGCTCGCGTGGGCGGACGGCGTCGAGGGCGAGGCCGTCTACACGACGTTCACGCGCGAGGCCACGCCCGTCGTGCGGTACCGCTCCCGCGACCACGTGAAGGTCCTGGGGATGGAGTGCGCGTGCGGACGCCGCACGCCCCGCATCGCGTGCATCGGCCGCACCGACGACATGCTCATCTACAAGGCGATGAACGTCTTCCCGAGCGACATCCGCGACGTGATCCTCGGCCACTCGGGCCACATCGTGGAGCGCCTGCGCATCCGGAAGGCGTCCCCCGACCAGGTGCGGTTCGACGACCCGATCCCGGTCGAGATCGAGACGGGGGCCAACGTCGGGGACGAGCTCGCAGCGGAGCTCGCCGAGGCCGTGCGCCGGCTGCTGCGCGTGCGCGTCGCGATCGAGTGGTTGCCTCTGGGCGCCATCCCCGTGAGCTCGTACAAGAACGCCCTCACCTACGTGCCGGAGCCGGTCACGGCCTGAGCCGACCGGCCGGCCGCATGCGTCCCGGTGAACGTCCCGGTGAACGTCCCACGGCGCGTCCCCGGCACATCGAGGACATGGGCACCTGATGGTCGGGCCGCGCCCGGCGCGAGTGTGGGATCCGGTCGCCCCTGCGACCGCGCGGCCCCGCGCCCGCCCCTCGACACACAAAGGAAGACCCATGTCCTCGACCCCCGATCTCGCGCGTCCTCACGCGTCCCGCTCGAACTCCGCGGCACCCCGCGGCCGCCGCTTCGTCGCGTGGCCGCTGTGGGCGACCCTCGCCGGGGCCGCCGGCGCCATCGGCACCGTCGGCACCGACCTGCGTCCCGCGGCGGAGACGGCCGCGTGGCAGGAAGGCCGCGACTACATCGTGACCTCGGCCGACATGGCCGGTCTCGATCCCGCCCTCGGACGCATCGGCTACAGCGTCGGCCTTCTCGCCATCCTCGCCCTCATCGTGTTCGCCGCGGCCTGGCGCCGCCACGTCGAGCAGCGTTTCGCGGGCTCGATCGGCGCGCGCGTGGTGAGCGTCGGCCTCGTGGCGAGCGCCGGTGCGCTGGTGCTCGGCTACGGGTGGCGCGGCGCTCTGGCCAACTATCTCGGCCCGGAGGCCGGTCTGTACGACTCCGAGGGCCTGTTCGTGTACTACATGCTCACCGACTTCGGCGCCTACCTGCCGTGGACGGGTGTCCTCGTCTCGGCCTTCGGACTCGCGTGGATGGCCTGGGCCGAGCGCAGCGTCTCCCGGATCCTCGGCGGGTTCACGACCATCGCGGCGGCGGGCGCACTCCTCCTGGTGCTCATCAGCGGTGTGCCCGGACTCCCCGGTGTCTTCATGCCGGCCTGGCTGGCGGTCACCGGCATCTGGCTCGCCGTCGGCCGCAGCCGCGTCGCGGAGCGGGAGGACGCGCGATGAGGCGCGTTGCAGCGAGTGCCGGGATCGTCGCGGTGCTCGCGTTCGCCCTGACCGCCTGCGCCGCCCCCGATTCCGAGGCGCCCCGCGCCGAAGCCCCTGCCACGTCCGAAGATCCGCCCGCATCCGGTGCCCTGCCGGAGATGCCGCAGCGGGAAGGGGAGGTGCCGCAGGAGTGCCAGGACGCGTATCCGCTGGCGGTCGTGCCAGCCGATCTGGCGGACGTCGCATCGGTGCCGGACGACTGGCCCGCGCCTCCGGCGGGCGCCGTGCTGTGTCTCACGAGCGGGTCGTTCGACGACACCACCGAGACGGCCTCGTACGCCACCGACGCGCCGATCGAGGATGTCCTGGCGCACTACGAGGCGGCGTTGGCCGGCTACGAGCTCTACCGCGCGGACGGAGCCGAGAACGGCACGGGCTACGACACGCTCGACGGCGAGCGTCCAGGTCTGGGTGTGCAGATCCGCGAGACCG
Source organism: Microbacterium album (assembly GCF_014643695.1). Classification (GTDB taxonomy): domain Bacteria; phylum Actinomycetota; class Actinomycetes; order Actinomycetales; family Microbacteriaceae; genus Microbacterium; species Microbacterium album. Next base: position 358,321 of record NZ_BMJY01000003.1, read on the forward strand.
ACGGAGGCTTCGTGATCGTCTTTGCGCGCGCGGGCGCCTGACGATCAGCCTCCGAAGGGGGTCGGGCGGCTATCGGGCCGCCGCCCTGCCCGGGTGCCGCGAGAGTGAGCCGCCGCACCCACGCGCCGGCTCGGCGATTCCGCCGAGCCGGCGCTTCTTTCTGTACGGGGGCGGTGCGGCCTCCTCCCCGCTCTTGCCCGCCTCGGTTTCGACTCCGCGGCTCCGCCGCTCCGCTCGACCCGTTTCGACTCCGCGGCTCCGCCGCTCCGCTCAACGAGCGACCAAAAGCCCGTACCCCTACCCACCCACCTCAACCCGGTGCGAGCGCGCAGCGCGAGCGTGCGGGCGCGAGTGCGCCCGCCAACCAGGCGCGCAGCGCCGGCGCGCTGAAGCGCAGCGGAAGCGCCTCCCTCGCGGAGCGGCCCCACCGGGGCCCGACGCGTGGGAGGAAAAGAAAAAAGCGCGAGCGTGCGGGCGCGAGTGCGCCCGCCAACCAGGCGCGAAGCGCCGGCGCGCGAAGCAAAGCGAAGCGCCTCCCCCGAGGAGCGGCCCCTCGGGGCCCGACGCGTGGGAGAGAAAAGAAAGGAGCGCGCAGCGCGAGCGTGCGGGCGCGAGTGCGCCCGCCAACCAGGCGCGCAGCGCCCGCGCGCTGAAGCGCAGCGGAAGCGCCTCGTGGTGCTACCCGGAAGGACCGCGGGGTCGGGTGAGGGCGTTGGGTGCGGGTCGGTAGGTGCCGCGTCTGTCGATCCAGGGTGGCGCTTTGATGACGGGGGTGCCGTTTCGCATGCGGATGTCCCATCCGGAGCGGTCGAGGTTGTGGTGATGCCACCAGCACAGGAGCACACCATTGTCGGTATGCGTGGGGCCACCGTTTGCGTGTTCGTCGACGTGGTGGATCTCGCACCAGGCGGCGGGGATGGTGCATCCGGGGATGATGCATCCGCCGTCGCGGGCGGTGATCGCCCGGCGTTGGTGGGCGTTGAACACCCGCTCCGGGCTGCCGAGGCGGATGATCCTTCCGGTGCGGTCGTGGATCACCTTCTGCACGGCCCCGGTGCACGCGATCCGGTGCGCGGTCGATACGGGGACGGGGGTGTCGTCGATCGTCGCCGCGGCGGTGGGGTCGTGGAGGTCGTCCTCGGCGACGGTGACCACGAGCGTCGGGGCGGCACCGCCGAGCGTCGGTGTCTCCGCCGCCTTCGCGGCGGACTGGATGATCACGGCGAGCACGTCGTGCCGTTTCTGGGTGTTCGTGCGGGGGTCGTGCACCGCCTCATCGGGTGACCAGCCCTCGGTTTCGTCCCGGTCTTCGGGGTCGGTGGGGGTGAAGCGGACGGCGGGGTTCAGGTGCGCATCCAGCAGTCGCTGCAGCCCCGCGGCGACCTCCGGGAGCAGCGCGCCCCGTAGTGGGACGACTCCGTCCCGGGGCGTGCCGAGGGTGAGACCCCGGTTGCGGGCGGCACGTTCCGCGTCAGGTTCGGGGCCGTCCTGGTCCAGGTACGCCGCCCAGGTGCGCGCGTGCACCTCGACTTCCGCGAACGTGGGCGGAATCATCCCGGCCTGCTCTTCCAGGGCGCCAGTGGCGTACGCCACTGTCGTGGCTTCGGCCGCGTCGAACTCGACCGGGTCAGCACGATCCTCCACCCGCGCGAGGGCACTGGTGATCTCGTGCGCGGCATCCGCGCCGAGCACACCGTCTCGTAGTGCTTGGCCGACGTGGGGGAACCGGGCCGGGAGTTCCTCCCCGGTCAACGACACCCGGGGCCGGGTGCGCTTGTCCAACCGGATACGGGCGTTGATCGTCTTCGCCG
>NZ_BMJY01000003.1:360141-360341 GCF_014643695.1 Microbacterium album
TCGGGTGGTGCGCTCCAGCAGCTCCACCCCATTGCGGCACCCGAACCGGGCCGAGAGGCGGTCCTCGGAGTCGCGGGCAGACCGGACGCCCACCTCGCCGGCCAGACGCACCCGGGCCGCGTCGACCATCCGCCCCAACGCCTCCACCGTGCCGACGGCATCGACCAGATCGGCGTCCGCCAGGGCCCCGGTCTGCTGGA
>NZ_BMJY01000004.1 GCF_014643695.1 Microbacterium album
CACTTCTACAATCACCACAGGCGCCACTCCGCCATCGGAGCCCCGCCCATCAGCAGACTCAACAACCTACCTGGACACCACAGCTAGTCAACGGACCCGGGGTGGGGACGCGGGGGCTCAACCGCGGAAGAACGCCAGGCCGAGGTCGGGGTGGTCGACGAAGACGCCGTCCACGCCGGAGCGGCGGACGATGTCCCACTCGGCCTCGTAGTCGCCGAACGCGGCCTTGCCCGCTCTCCCGCCGAGGCCGGACGTCCGGAACTCGGGGGTGAGGAACGCGTTCTCGGGCCGGCAGGTCCAGGTGTAGACCTGGAGCCCGCGCGCGTGCGCGTCCGCCACGATCGGTGAGGGGCCCGTCGCGCGGCCGAGGCGATCGGGAGCGAGGATCATCCGCTTGTCGACGCTGATCCCGTCCACCTCGCCCACCAGCCGATCGAGACCACCCGGGCGTGCCGTCGCGGCGTAAGTCGGGGCGTCGTCTCCGTGCGCCGCCACCAGGTCGAACGGCTTGCCGCGGGACTCGAGCAGATAGATGTACGTCGCAGCGACTCCCTGCTCGCGCAGGCGGTGCAGCACGGTCGACTCGAACGACTCGATCACGAGCGACAGCTCCCCCGACGCCCAGCCCGCTGCGCGCAGGTCGGCGACGACCAGCGGCACCAGATCCAGGCCGATTCCGGCGAAGTACGTCGCGTGCTTGACCTCCAGCACCACGCCGATCTCGCGGCCCTGCGCGAGCGACGCCGACCGCACGAGCTCCAGCACGTCGGTCAGCCGCAGCATCGGCTGCGCGTCGTCGAACGTCGCGCTCGCGGCGCGGATGGCCGGGATCCGCTCGCGGGTGGTCAGAGTGGACAGCTCCTCCCACGTGAAGTCCTCGGTGAACCAGCCCGTCAGCTTCACGCCGTCGACGGTCTTGGTCGTGCGGCGATCGGCGAACTCCGGGCGGTCCGCGACGTTCGTGGTGCCCGAGATCTCGTTCTCGTGCCGCACGACCAGCACGCCGTCGCGCGTGGCGACCACGTCGGGCTCGACCGCGTCGACGCCCAGCTCGAGCGCCAGGTCGTAGGACGAGCGCGAGTGCTCGGGACGGTACCCGGGCGCGCCGCGGTGGCCGATCACGAGCGGACGGCGGCGGGGCATGTCCTCAGCGTAATGACCCGCGCCTTCCCCGACCGTGCGAGGCTTCGCCGGGGATGCCGGAATCCCCAGCAGCCGCATAAGGATGCGGGGTATCGTGGACGTAGCACGGCGTCGTGGAGAGGCGCCGGCTCACCGATCTTGGAGTGTGACCATCATGGCCAGCCCCGGTTTCAACAGTCCCGTTTTCCAGCAGCAGGATCCGCGCGCGGTGCAGACCTACCCGGGCGGACCCCAGGCCGCCGGGCTCGGCGGCCCGGCCCAGGCGGGTCAGTACTCGCACATGGGCGTGAACCTCGCTTCGCAGGCGCAGATGGAGGGCGCGTTCGCAGCTCCTCCGGCCGGCGCCACCGAGACGGGCCGCATGACCGTCGAGGACACGATCTGGAAGACCGTCGGCCTCTTCGCCGTCATGCTCGTCCTCGCCGTCGTGTCCTGGAACTGGACGCTCGCGCCGGCGCTCGCCTCGGGCGACCCGCGCGATGTGACGCTCGTCCCGTGGATCGTCGGCCTCGCCGGCGGGTTCATCCTCGGCCTCGTCAACTCGTTCAAGAAGAACCCGAGCGTCCCGCTGATCCTGGCCTACGCCGCGTTCGAGGGCCTGTTCATCGGCGGCATCTCCGCCTACTTCGAGGTGCTGTTCCCCGGCATCGTGATGCAGGCGACGCTCGCGACCGTCGCGGTCGTCGGCGTGACCCTCGCGCTCTTCGCGAGCGGCAAGGTGCGCACGTCCCCGCGCGGCCGCAAGATCTTCATGATCGCCATCATCGGCTACATGGTGTTCAGCCTGCTGAACCTCGTGCTGATGTGGACGGGCGTGCTTCCGGGCAACATGATGTTCGGCCTGCACTCCGCCACGATCATGGGCATCCCGCTGGGCCTCGTCATCGGCGTGCTGGTCGTGTTCCTCGCCGCGTACTCGCTCGTGATGGACTTCGAGATGGTCCAGAACGGCGTCCGCAACGGTGCGCCCCGCAAGTTCGGCTGGCGCGCGGCCTTCGCGATCATGGTCACGGTCGTCTGGCTGTACGTCGAGATCCTGCGCATCATCGCGATCCTGCGCGGCAACAACTGACGCATATCTCCACAGCGAAGGGCCCGTCACAATGACGGGCCCTTCGTCGTTCCGCGGGGATGTCATCGGGCGTTGCTGAGCACCGCCCGTCCAGCGGCCACCTCGACGTCCACCGTGGAGCGGGCACCCCGCGACACGTCGAGGCGGTTGTCGAAGGATCCGGCGGAGACGTCGGAGCGCACGTCGTATGCGCCGCGGGGCAGCTCGACGTCAAGCTCGCCGGCGCTCACCGACACCGTGACGTCGTCCGGGGCATCGCCCGTCAGCGTCCCGATCAGGCGGCCCGCCGCGACCGAGAGGTTCGCGTCGGAGACGTCTGCGAGGTCAAACTGCGCCTGTCCGGCGCTCACGCTGACGTCGAGCGATTCGGCCGCGCCGCGCACGTCCATGCCGCCCGCGCCGACATCCAGCGAGAGCGCTCCGAACGCGCCTGTCGCCCGCAGCTCGCCCGCAGCGAGCGTCAGATCCGCATCCAGTCGGGCGTCCTCCAGCCGCTCGGGCAGCGTCAGCACGACGCGCTCGTCGCCGCGGTTGACGCCGAACCAGCCCCAGCCGCGGTCGGGGCTCGTCACGCGCAGCTCGCCGTCGCGGCGCTCGAGGGTCCACGCGCCGCCGCGGCCGCCCACGACGTCGAGCACGGCCTCGTCCACGTCGTCGAACTCGATCTCGAATCGCGCCGCGGCCGCGTCCACACGCAGGGATGTCACGCCCGCGGCGCTGGCGGTGAGGGTCGAATCGCCCCTCGACGCGTCCGCCACGGCGCCGCGGACGGAGCCCCAGATCGTGCCGATCAGGACGAGCGCGCCGACGACGATGGCGATCACCGAGACGACCTTGCCGGCACCGCCCGGTCGAGGCTGGTGCGGCGCGGGGGCGGCGGGCGCGGGAGGGTTCCCAGGGGCCGCCGGAGGAGGGGTGCCCTGGCTCGGCGGGGCGGGGGGCGGGGTCAGACTGTCGTTCATCGTGCCGTTCCTGTCTGCGGCGATCCGCCGCTGCGTTCGATATGGGCGAGGGCTGCGAGCACGCGGCGGTTGCCGGACTCGTCGGGCTCCAGGCCGAGTTTCTGGAAGATCGCGGTGATGTGCTTCTCCACGCTCGCCTCCGAGAGGAAGAGCAGGCCCGCGATCGCCTGGTTGGACTTCCCTTCGGCGATGAGCGCGAGCACGGTGCGCTCCCGCTCGGTGAGGCGCGCCATCCGGTCGTCCTGCGTGCGCCGCGTCAGCAGCTGTGCGACGACCTCCGGGTCCAGCACCGTGGCGCCCTGTCCGATGCGGGCGAGCGAGTCGAGGAACTCGGACACGTCCGCGACGCGGTCCTTCAGGAGGTAGCCGAGCGCGCCGCCCTGGCTCGTGATGAGCTCGCTGGCGTACCGCTCCTCGACGTACTGCGACAGGACCAGGACCGGCAGCTCGGGCCGCTTCGCTCGCAGCTCGAGCGCGGCACGGATGCCCTCGTCCGTGAACGTCGGAGGCAGCCGCACGTCCAGGATGCACAGTTCGGGGTCGGTCTCCGCCACGGTGGCGAACAGCTCGGACGCGTCGGGCAGGGCCGCGACGACCGTGTGCCCGCCGTCCTCCACGAGGCGCACGAGCCCCTCGCGCAGCAGCACCGAGTCTTCGCAGATCAGGATCCGCATGGCACGCTCACCTCCAGAGCAGTCGGCCCGCCCTGCGGGCTGTCGAGTCGGATGCTGCCGCCGGCGGCGAGCACGCGGTTGGAGATGCCGTCCAGGCCTCCCCCGGGCAGCACGCGCGCGCCGCCCAGGCCGTTGTCCTCTACGCGGGCCCACAGGGTGCCGTCGTCGCGACGTCGCACCACGACCCGGCATTCGCTGGCCCGGGAGTGCTTGGCGGCGTTGGTGAGCGACTCGGCGATCGCGAAGTACACGGCCGTCTCGGCGTCCCGGCTGCAGCGTCCGTCGATGCGGACGTCGAGGTGCACCGGGATGTGGGAGCGGCCGGCGAGCGCCGACAGCGCCGCGTCGAGGCCGCGGTCGTCGAGCACGGACGCGTGGATCCCGCGCGCGAGCTGGCGCAGTTCCGTGATGGCCGCCTTGGTCGACGTGTGCGCTTCGGCGATGAGCGTTCTCGCGGTGGCGGGGTCCTCGTCGATCTTCTGCTGCGCCAGTCCGAGCGTCATGCCCACGGACACCAGGCGCGGCTGCACGCCGTCGTGGAGGTCGCGCTCGATGCGCGTGCGCTCCACCTCGGAGGCGCGGAGGGCTCCGGCGCGCTGCACATCGGACACCCGCGCCTGCTCGACGAGTTGCGCCTCGCGCGTCGGCACGACGATCACGCGGGCGAGCATCCCGTGCAGGATGGCCAGCCCCACGATCACGGCTGCGGCGCAGAGGAACACGACGATGCCGACGACCGGCGCCCAGCCGACCGCGATGTCGAAGCCGAAGAGGCGCGCCCACCCGTCCTGCGAGTACAGCGGCGCGAAGGCGAAGGCCGCCGACGTCACGAGCGCGCTCGCGCTGCCGAGCAGCACGGTTCCGAGGATGGCCGAGATCGCGGCGTTCGCCACCGCGCGCCACATCGACGGATCGATGAACTGGCGCCACACCATCCGCAGGAAGCCGCCGAAGCCGGGACGATCCGCGCGGCGCGCCTTCAGCGGCGGCAGGTCGACGTCGTACAGGCCGTCGATGCGCGCGGTCTCGGCCCAGCCGATCGCGAAGAGCAGGTAGACGAAGCCGAGCAGGAAGACGAAACCGATGCCGAACACGGGCAGCAGTCCGATGCCGAGGCCGAGCAGGATGCCGAGGATCGGCAGCGCGATCGGCCCGAGCAGGCCCATGGCGGCGAGGTGCACCGCCGCGCCGGCGAGCACGGCAGGAGAGGAATGCGCCGGTAGCCGCCGGCGCGGTGAGGGGGCGGGCTGTGAGGTCATGGCTCCACGCTAGGCCGCGCCCCCTCCGCGCACCGCCGAGCGATCCCGACGGATCCGTTCGGGATAACCCGAAACGACGGACCGTGTCCCATCTCGTGCCGGAAACCCGACGTCTGTGTCCCACTTCCGGCCGGAATGCAGTACCCATACCGACCACAACTGGGACATCGGATGGCGGTGGGGCGGCCTTTCACGTGGGGTCGGTGCCCGAGAGGACTACTCCCACTCGATGGTCCCCGGGGGCTTCGACGTGACGTCGAGCACGACCCGGTTGACCTCGCGCACCTCGTTGGTGATGCGGTTGGAGATCTTCGAGAGCACGTCGTAGGGCAGGCGCGTCCAGTCGGCCGTCATGGCGTCCTCGCTCGAGACGGGGCGCAGCACGATGGGGTGGCCGTAGGTGCGGCCGTCGCCCTGCACGCCGACCGAGCGGACGTCCGCCAGCAGCACGACGGGGCACTGCCAGATCTCGCCGTCGAGCCCCGCGGCGCTGAGTTCCTCGCGGGCGATGGCGTCGGCCTCGCGCAGGATCTCGAGGCGCTCCCGGGTGACCTCGCCGATGATCCGGATCCCGAGGCCCGGGCCGGGGAACGGCTGGCGGCCGACGATCGCCTCCGGGATGCCGAGCTCGCGGCCGATCGCGCGCACCTCGTCCTTGAACAGCGTGCGCAGCGGCTCGACGAGCTCGAAGTCGAGGTCCTCGGGCAGCCCGCCGACGTTGTGGTGGCTCTTGATGTTCGCGGTGCCGGCACCGCCGCCCGACTCGACGACGTCCGGGTACAGCGTCCCCTGCACGAGGAAGCGGATCGGCTCACCCTCGGCCGCCGCCTCCGCGATGAGGTCCTTCTGCACCTTCTCGAAGGCGCGGATGAACTCGCGCCCGATGATCTTGCGCTTCTCCTCGGGGTCCGTGACGCCCGCGAGGTGCCCGAGGAACGTGTCCGCGGCGTCGACCGTGATCAGGCGCACGCCGGTCGACTCGACGTAGTCCTTCTCCACCTGCTCGCGCTCGCCCTTCCGGAGCAGGCCGTGGTCAACGAACACCGCTGTGAGCTGGTCGCCCACCGCGCGGTGCACGAGCGCGGTGGACACCGCCGAGTCCACGCCGCCCGACAGCGCGGAGATCACGCGCGCGGAGCCGATCTGCTCGCGGATGCGCTCGACCTGCTCGGCGATGACGTTGCCGGCGTTCCAGTCGGCCGGCAGGCCCGCGGCCTTGTGCAGGAAGTTCTCGATGATCTCCTGCCCGTGGTCGGTGTGCTTGACCTCGGGGTGCCACTGCACGCCGTAGAAGCAGCGCTCGTCGTTCCCGAAGGCGGCGACCGGGGTCGCGGCGGTCGAGGCGAGCACCTGGAAGCCGTCGGGAGCGCGCGAGACCTGGTCGCCGTGACTCATCCACACGTTCTGCTCGGCCGGCTGCCCGCCCAGCAGCACGCCGCCGTCGCCCACGAGGGCCGCGCCGGTCGCGCCGTACTCGCGCAGACCGGTGTTCGCCACCTCGCCGCCCAGAGCCTGCGCCATCACCTGGAAGCCGTAGCAGATGCCGAGCGTCGGGACGCCGAGGTCGAACACGCGACGGTCGATCGTGGGAGCCCCGGGCTCGTACACCGACGACGGTCCACCCGACAGGATCAGCGCGACCGGGTTGCGCGCGGCGATCTCCTCGGCGGTCGCGGTGTGCGGGATCAGCTCGCTGAACACGCCCGCCTCGCGCACGCGCCGCGCGATCAGCTGCGCGTACTGCGCGCCGAAGTCGACGACGAGGACCGGGCGCTGGGCGGTGTCGGCGGAGACGTCGGCTTCGAGGGGAACGGGGGACTCGCTCACGAAGCGACCTCCTGTGTCTCAGCGGGCGGGTTGCCGGCCGCGCGGGCGGCGGCCTTGGCCTCTCGTTCGGCGAGGTACCGCTTCACGTCGCGCGCGACGCGGTGCTCCATGAAGAACGAAAGGAAGGGGACGACGCCGCCGCCGGCGAGCAGGAGGAAGCGCGGGAACCGCCAGCGCATCAGGCTCCACACGCGGAAGCAGGCGAACAGGTACACGACGTAGAACCAGCCGTGCGCGATCAGGATGCCCAGCGACAGGTTGATGCCGTCGCCGCTGGAGATCATCTCGCACGCGGTCGCGCTGGGCACGAACTGCGACCACCACAGGCACTCCGGGCTCGCGATGACGGGCGCGAACCACAGGAACCCGCCGGACCCGCCCAGGAACAGCTCCACGTGCAGCGGCGTGTACTTGAGGATCATCTCGGCGACGAGCAGCAGAAGTCCGACGCCCGTGATCACGGATGCGATCTGGTAGAACTTCAGCGCGCCTCGGATCTGCGGGAACGTGGCGAGCTTGGGCGCGGGCATACGTCCAGTCTAGATCGGCACGGCTGAGCGTCCGATCCAACGGCCACCCGCCGGCGGGGTGGAGCTCGGTTTCGTCTCGCTTCGCTCGCTCAACCCGTTTCGACTCCGCGGCTCCGCCGCTCCGCTCAACGAGCGACCGAACGCCCCTTACCCCTACCCACCCACCTCAACCCCGTGCGAGCGCGAAGCGCGAGCGTGCGGGCGCGAGTGCGCCCGCCAACCAGGCGCGCAGCGCCGGCGCGCTGGAGCGCAGCGCAAGCGCCTCCCTCGCGGAGCGGCCCCTCGGGGGCCCGACGCGTGGGAGAAAAAGAAACGAGCGCGAAGCGCGAGCGTGCGGGCGCGAGTGCGCCCGCCAACCAGGCGCGCAGCGCCGGCGCGCTGGAGCGCAGCGCAAGCGCCTCCCTCGCGGAGCGGCCCCTCCGGGCCCGACGCGTGGGAGAAAAAGAAAACGCGGCGGAGTCCAAACCCACGTCGACCCAACCAGCCGCGAGAGACCTCACTCGTCCTCGCCGCCGCCCTCGAACTCCTCGACCTCGCGCTGCCAGGCGTCCTTCGCGAGGCGGTACCAGATGTAGAAGGCGAAGCCGGCGAAGATGACCCACTCGACGGCGTAGAAGACGTTGAGCCAGTTGACGCCGTTCGACACCAGCGGGGCGGGCGACGAGATCGCGTCGAGCCCGGCGTCCGCGATCCCGCCCGTGGGATCGGTCGACGCCAGGTAGGGGCGGTAGACGTCGACCCCCTCCGCCGCGGTGCCGTCGAAATCGTGCCACTGGCTCAGCAGCGCCGCGGGCGACATCCGGGTCACGTCGGTGGGAGCGCCGCCCGCGGGCGGCATGCCGGGACCCTCATCCGAGATCACGCGCCCGGCGAGGGCGACGGGGTCGGCGTCCGCGGAGACCGCGGCCGCCGCGTCGAGCGCCTCGATCGCCGCCTCGGCCGCCTCCCGCGTGGGCGCCCAGCCGATCGCGACGGCGAGGGATGTGGGATCCGCGGCGCCCTCGACGCGCAGCTGCCCCGTCACCCAGAAGCCCTCGACCGCGTCGTTGTAGCGCCCGGAGACCGGAAGGAAGTCCCCCGGCACCCAACGGCCCTCCACCTCGACGCGCTGACCCACGAACGGCTCCGGCAGGTACTCGCCCGGCTGCACGACCGCCTCGATCGGGCGGACCTCCTCGGTGACGCCCTCCGGCACCGGATCCGTGTCGATGGCGTGTCCGAGCTGCCACTGCCCGAGCCACGCGAAGATCGCGGCCACGACGAGCGCCAGCAGCAGCATCGCGATCCAGCGGGGCCGGAGCATGACCTCCCGCAGCGTCGGCGGGAAGACGAGCGGCTCGAGCTCGGTCGCGTCGGCGGGCACAGCGGCGCCACGGGGCTCCGCCGACCGGTCTGCCTCGTCGTCGCGCATCCGTCTCCTCTTAGTGGTACGGGGCGACGACGACGTCGACGCGCTGGAACTCCTTGAGGTCGGAGTAACCGGTCGTCGCCATCGACTTGCGCAGGGCTCCGATCAGGTTGGCGGTGCCGTCGGCCACCGGCGCGGGTCCGTACAACACCTCTTCCAGCGTGCCGACCTGGGGCACCCGCACCCGGCGTCCGCGCGGCAGCATCGGGTGGTGCGCCTCGGGTCCCCAGTGGAAGCCGCGGCCGGGAGCGTCCGTCGCGCGCGCCAGGGCGACGCCCAGCATGACCGCGTCGGCGCCCATCGCGAGCGCCTTCACGATCTCGCCGGAGGTGCCCACGCCGCCGTCGGCGATCACATGCACGTACCGCCCGCCGGACTCGTCGAGGTAGTCGCGGCGCGCCCCCGCCACGTCCGAGACGGCGGTCGCCATGGGCGCGTGGATGCCGAGGGTCGCGCGGGTCGTGGAGGCCGCGCCGCCGCCGAAGCCGACCAGCACGCCCGCCGCGCCCGTGCGCATGAGGTGCAGCGCCGCCGTGTACGTCGCGGCGCCGCCGACGATGACGGGCACGTCGAGGTCGTAGATGAACTTCTTGAGGTTGAGGGGCTCGGCGACGCTCGACACGTGCTCGGCCGACACCGTCGTGCCGCGGATGACGAACAGATCGACCCCGGCCGCGACGACCGTCTCGTAGAGTTCCTGCGTGCGCTGCGGCGTCAGCGCGCCGGCCACCGTCACACCTGCGGCGCGGATCTCGTTGATGCGCGCCGTCACGAGCTCGGGCTTGATCGGCTCGGCGTAGAGCTGCTGCATGCGGCTGGTCGCGACCTCGTCGGGCAGCGACGCGATCTCGTCGAGCAGGGGCTCCGGGTCCTCGTACCGGGTCCACAGTCCCTCGAGGTCCAGCACGCCGAGCGCGCCGAGGTGACCGAGCATGATGGCCGTCTGCGGACTCACGACCGAGTCCATAGGCGCGCCGAGAACCGGCACACCGAAGTGGAACGCATCGATCGACCAGTCCGTCGAGACGTCCTCCGGATTGCGCGTGCGCCGCGACGGCACCACCGCGATGTCGTCGAACGCATACGCGCGTCGCGCGCGCTTCCCGCGGCCCAGCTCGATCTCACTCACCGTCTCACTCTATCTTTCCCGTGTAGCGCTTTCTTTTTTCTCCCACGCGTCGGGCCCCCAGGGGCCACTCCGCGAGGGAGGCGCTTCGCTTTGCTCCGCGCGCCGGCGCTGCGCGCCTGGTTGGCGGGCGCACTCGCGCCCGCACGCTCGCGCTACGCGCTCGTTTCTTTTTCTCCCACGCGTCGGGCCCCGAGGGGCCGCTCCGCGAGGGAGGCGCTTCGCTTTGCTCCGCGCGCCGGCGCTGCGCGCCTGGTGGCGGGCGCACTCGCGCCCGCACGCTCGCGCTACGCGCTCGCACCGGGTAGGGGTGGGGGGAGAGGACCGGGTAGAGCTCGGTTTCGTCTCGCTTCGCTCGCTCAACCCGTTTCGACTTCGCTTCGCTCCGCTCAACGAGCGGGGTTTAGTCCCGGTCGTTGAGCGGAGCGGCGCAGCCGCGGAGTCGAAACGGGTTGAGCGGAGCCGCGCAGCGGCGGAGTCGAAACCGGGTGCGACGCGCACCGGGGAGGGGAACGCTACCGCTTGTAGTTGGGGGCCTCGACCACGATCTGGACGTCGTGGGGGTGGGACTCCTTGAGGCCGGCCGACGTGATGCGTACGAACTTGCCGCGGGCCTTGAGCTCGTCGATCGAGCGGGCGCCGACGTAGAACATCGACTGCCGCAGGCCACCGATCAGCTGATAGACGACCGCGGAGACGGGGCCGCGGTAGGGCACCTGCCCCTCGATGCCCTCGGGGATCAGCTTGTCGTCGCTCGGGACGTCGGCCTGGAAGTAGCGGTCCTTCGAGTACGAGGTCTGCTTGCCGCGCGACTGCATCGCGCCGAGAGATCCCATGCCGCGGTACTGCTTGAACTGCTTGCCGCTCTGGAACACGATGTCGCCGGGCGACTCGTCCGTGCCCGCCAGGAGCGAGCCGAGCATCACGGTGTCGGCGCCCGCGACGAGGGCCTTGGCGATGTCGCCCGAGTACTGCAGGCCGCCGTCGGCGATCACCGGGACGCCGGCCGGACGCGCCGCGAGCGATGCCTCGTAGATCGCGGTCACCTGGGGCACGCCCACGCCGGCGACCACCCGCGTGGTGCAGATCGACCCCGGGCCGACGCCCACCTTGACGGCGTCGACGCCCGCGTCCACGAGCGCCTGGGCGCCCTCGCGCGTGGCGACGTTGCCGCCGATGACGTCGATGTGCGCGAAGCTCGGGTCGGCCTTGAGTCGCTGCACGATGTCGATCACGCCCTGCGACTGGCCGTTCGCGGTGTCGACGACGAGCACGTCCACGCCCGCGTCGCGCAGCGCCTCCGCGCGCTCCCACGCGTCGCCGAAGAAGCCGATCGCGGCGCCGACGCGGAGGCGGCCCTGGGCGTCCTTGGTCGCGTGGGGGTACTTCTCGCTCTTGTCGAAGTCCTTGATGGTGATCAGCCCCGCGAGCTTGCCCTTGTCGTCGATGAGCGGCAGCTTCTCTACGCGGTGCTCGGCGAACAGCGCCACGACCTCCTCCGGACCGATGCCCACGCGGCCGGTCACGAGCCCGTCGGCCGTCATGACGTCCTTGACGAGCGTGGTGGTGCGCTCGAACTCGCTGACGAAGCGCATGTCGCGGTTGGTCACGATGCCCACCAGGCGGCCGTCGGCGTCGATCACGGGAAGGCCGGAGATGCGGTACTTCGCGCACAGCCCGTTGACCTCTTCGATCGTCGCGTCGGGCGTCGTCGTGATCGGGTCGGTGATCATGCCCGACTCGCTGCGCTTCACGCGGTCGACCTGCGTGGCCTGGTCGGCGATCGACAGGTTGCGGTGCAGGATCCCGATCCCGCCCTGGCGCGCGAGCGCGATCGCCATCCGCGCCTCGGTGACGGTGTCCATCGCGCTGGACAGCAGCGGCGTCGCGACGCGGATGTTGCGCGTCAGCCGAGACGAGGTGTCCGCCTCGCTGGGGATGACATCCGTGTGCCCTGGCAGCAGCAGCACGTCGTCGTAGGTGAGTCCGACGAAGCCGAACGGGTCGTAGTCGCTCATGGGTGGTGCTCCTGCCGCTGTCGCTGGGGTGGCCGCCCGAGGCCGCCGCTTCCGAGGATGCCGAGCGCGCCTGCGGCGGCGGGGACCACCGCTGCGCCGCTCTTCCCTGTATGGGATTCTAAGGCTCGGAAAGCTGGATCTATTCCGGCAGCGGACTGTTTCGCGACCCGCGCATTGGCTGAAACAGACACGACACATTACGCTCGTACGGTCGTACATCAAGGCCGATTACACAGTTCCGTCGGGGTCTGGGTACTGGACAGGAGGTTCTGTGGATCCGTCGATCTCGACGTCTCGCAGCGGGCACAGGCTGCTCGCGGCGCTCGGCACGCTGTTTCTCGCCCTCACCCTCGTCGTCTTCGCGGCGCCGGCCGCGGCATCGGCCAACGTCACGCCCGACGGCCAGGAGGTCACCGACTTCTACTTCGGCGGGATGATCACCTTCGAGGACGAGCCGGTGCCGGACGTCACGATCTCGGTCGACGGGGGCGGCTTCACCGCCGAGACCACCACGGACGCCGAGGGCCGGTGGCGCCTGTACGTGCCCGACCGTGACAGCTACACGCTCACGGTCGACGAGGACACGCTGCCCGACGGGGTGATCGTCGACGCGACGCAGCTGCCGGAGGGCATGCAACCCGTCGACGGCACCACGGCCTCGTTCGCGGTGGAGTTCGGTCTGACGGGGACGAAGATCGTCAACCTCTTCCTCGGCGAAGGCGTGCGCGAGACGACATCGTTCGCCGACCAGCTGGTGTCGCGCATCGTCGGGGGCATCAACTTCGGGCTCCTGCTCGGGCTGGCGTCCATGGGCGCGGCGCTGATCTACGGCACCACCCGGCTGTCGAACTTCGCCCACGGCGAGATGGTGACGTGGGGCGCCGTGGTCGCGCTGATCGTGTCGTCGGTCTGGCAACTCCCGCTGTGGCTGGGGATCGTCGCGGCGGTCGTCGCGGGCGGGCTGCTGGGGTGGTCGATGGACGCGGGGATCTGGCGCCCGCTACGACGACGCGGGTTCGGGATCGTGCAGCTGCTGATCGTCAGCATCGGCCTCTCGCTCGCCCTGCGCTACGTGCTGCAGTTCCTCATCGGCGGAAACACCCACCAGCTGCCCGGCTCGAGCCCCGAGCCGATGCGCCTCGGCCCGATCTCGCTGTCCTACATCGACCTCATCGGCATGGGAGCGGGGCTCGTGGTGATCCTCGGGGTCGCGTACTTCCTCACCCAGACGCGCCTCGGCAAGGCGACCCGGGCGATCTCCGACAACCCGCAGCTCGCCGCCGCGTCGGGCATCGACGTCGACCGGGTCGTCCGCATCGTGTGGATCCTCGCGGGCGTCCTCGCCGCGATCTCCGGCATCCTGTGGGCGTACTTCCGCCCCGGCGTGAAGTGGGACATGGGCATGCAGATGCTGCTGCTGATGTTCTGCGCAATCACGCTCGGCGGACTCGGCTCCGCGATCGGCGCGCTCATCGGATCGATCATCGTCGGACTGGCGGTCGAGGTGTCGACGCTCCTGGGCGTCCCGACCGACCTGAAGTACGCCACCGCGCTGGTCGCGCTCATCGTGATCCTGCTCGTGCGCCCGCAGGGCATCCTCGGTCGCAAGGAAAGGCTGGGCTGACGCATGGACTTCGGCACCATCATCGGCAACACCGCGGCCTACCTGTTCAGCCCGGTCACGATCGCCTACGCCCTCGCCGCGACCGGCCTCGCGATGCACTTCGGATACACGGGACTGCTCAACTTCGGCATGGCGGCGTTCATGGCCGTGGGCGGCTACGGCTACGCGATCTCGATCCTCACGTTCGGCGCCCCGTGGTGGGTCGGCGTGCTGGTCGGCATGCTCGCGGGCGCCGCGTTCGCCCTTCTCCTCGGCATCCCGACGCTGCGGCTGCGCGCGGACTACCTCGCCATCGCCACGATCGCGACGGCCGAGGTCGTGCGACTGCTGTTCGTCACGGAGCTGTTCAAGGACTGGACGAACTCGGCGGGCGGCCTCTCGGGCTACCACCAGGGGTTCCGCGACGCCAACCCGCTCCCCGCCGGAACCTACGGCTTCGGACCGTGGACCTACAACGAGAACGACCTCTGGGTCCGGATCTTCGGCCTCGTCGTGCTCGCGGTGTCGGTACTGTTCGTGTGGGCGCTCGTGCGCAGCCCGTGGGGCCGTGTGCTCAAGGGCATCCGCGAGGACGAGGACGCGGTCCGCGCGCTCGGCAAGAACGTCTTCGCCTACAAGATGCAGGCGCTCGTCGTCGGCGGCGTGATCGGAGCGCTCGGCGGGATCGTGTTCGTGTTGCCGTCGGCGGTCATCCCCGGCAGCTACTCGACGTCGCTCACCTTCTTCTTGTGGACCGTACTCCTCCTCGGCGGCGCGGCGACGGTGCTGGGCCCGTCGCTCGGCGCCGTGCTGTTCTGGGTCGTGTTCGCGTTCCTCGGCAGCCTCCTGAACCAGCTCGCCGTGTCCGGGATGATCCCGCTGAGTGCGGCGCAGGCGGACATCGTCCGCTACATCGCGATCGGCGTCGCGCTCATGCTGATCGTGATCTTCCGACCGCAGGGCATCCTCGGAAACAAGAGGGAGATGACCTTTGTCAAGTGATGAGCAGGTCGCGCCCCGCGCCGCGCGGCCCCGGACCACGGGATTGGCCAAGGGACCGGCCGAGCCCGGCGTCCCGAAGGTCGATCCGATCCTGGTCATCGACGGCGTCCAGCGGCGGTTCGGCGGCCTCACGGCGGTCGACGTCGAGCACCTCGAGATCCCCCGCGGCGCCATCACGGCGCTGATCGGCCCGAACGGCGCCGGCAAGACCACGCTGTTCAACCTGCTGTGCGGCTTCGACCGGCCGGGCGCCGGCACCTGGTCGTTCAACGGCAAGAACCTCGCGGGTGTCCCGGCGTTCAAGGTCGCCCGCATGGGGCAGGTGCGCACGTTCCAGCTCACCAAGGCGCTGTCGCTGCTCACGGTGCTGGAGAACATGAAGCTCGGTGCCCCGCGCCAGCGCGGCGAGCGGTTCTGGTTGAGCCTCCTGCCGTTCCTCTGGCGTGCCGAGGAGGCGGAGATCGAGTCGCGCGCCAGGGAACTGCTGCGGCGCTTCAAGCTGGACGCCAAGGAGAGCGACTACGCGGCGTCCCTGTCGGGCGGGCAGCGCAAGCTGCTGGAGATGGCGCGGGCCCTGATGAGCGAGCCGACCCTGGTCATGCTCGACGAGCCGATGGCCGGCGTGAACCCCGCGCTGACCCAGTCGCTGCTGGACCACATCCTGGATCTGAAGGATCGCGGCATGACCGTGCTCTTCGTCGAGCACGACATGCACATGGTCCGCCACATCGCCGACTGGGTGGTGGTGATGGCCGAGGGACGCGTGGTCGCCGAGGGTCCGCCCGAGACGGTCATGGAGGACCCCGCGGTCGTGGACGCCTACCTGGGCGCGCACCAGGACGTCGACCTCGGCGTGGTGACCGGGCGCGTGCCCGAGCCGGCCGCGGGATCCGCCGAGCGTCTCCGCGAGCAGATCGAGGCCGAGGCGGAGGCCGAGATCGAGGCCGAGATCGCCAAGGAGGATCACTCATGACGAGTGCGAGCGAGGCATCCGGCGCGACCGGGACGCCCGCGGGCGACGTGGTCGTCGAGCTCACGGACGTCCACGCGGGTTACCTGCCCGGGGTGAACATCCTCAACGGAGCGAACCTGGTCGCGCGCAAGGGTGAGCTGATCGGCATCATCGGGCCGAACGGCGCGGGCAAGTCGACGCTGTTGAAGGCGATCTTCGGCATGGTGAACGTGCGCGCGGGCGACATCACGGTCAACGGCGAGAGCATCCTCGGCCTGAAGGCGGACAAGCTCGTGCAGCGCGGTGTCGCGTTCGTGCCCCAGACCAACAACGTCTTCCCCTCGCTCACGATCGAGGAGAACCTGCAGATGGGGCTCTACCAGAACCCCAAGGCGTACGCCGAGCGCCTCGAGTTCGTCACCGGCATCTTCGCCGAGCTGGGCCAGCGCCTCCGGCAGCGGGCCGGCTCGCTCTCGGGCGGCGAGCGCCAGATGGTCGCGATGTCGCGCGCGCTCATGATGGACCCGACCGTCCTGCTGCTGGACGAGCCGTCCGCCGGCCTCAGCCCCGTGCGCCAGGACGACGCGTTCATCCGCGTCTCCGACATCAACAAGGCCGGCGTGACCACGATCATGGTCGAGCAGAACGCGCGGCGCTGCCTGCAGATCTGCGACCGCGGCTACGTGCTGGACCAGGGCCGCGACGCCCACGAGGGCTCCGGCCGTGACCTGCTGAACGATCCGAAGGTCATCGGGCTGTACCTGGGCACGCTCGGCACCGACGCCTGACGCCCGCAGGCCTGACACCGGCACGACGCCCGCGCTGACGCTCGCACACGAAAGCGGCCCCGGATTGCGCCGGGGCCGCTTCGTCATGCGCTTACTTGATGCGCGCGTGCGTGTTGCCGTCCGCGAACTCGTACACCCCGATGGCGGCGCCCTTCGGGTCGTTGTCCTCGTCGAACGTGATCTCACCCGAGTAGCCGTCGTAGTCCGCGACGTTGCCCGCGTTGATGATCTCGGCGCACTCCGCGAAGCTCGTGCACTTCTCGCCGTCGCCGCTGCCGCCCGAGACCTCGGTGAGCGCGGCGGCGATGTCGGCGCCCTCGACCGAGACCGCCTTCAGCGCGGCGAGCGCGATGAGGATCACCGCGTCGTACGCCTCCGCCGAGTACGTGACCGCGTCGATCGGGTCGTTGCCGCCCGCGGTCCAGACCTCGTTGAGCTGGTCCAGGAAGTCGTCCGGCAGCTCGGCGCCGGCGCGCGTGCCCTTGGAGCCCGCGAGGTCCACCGGCAGGACCGGCCAGTCCTTCAGGTTGCCGTCGACGAGGTACAGCGAGCCCGTGTCGACCCCGGCGTTGCCGAGGAGCGGCGCGATCGTGGCGAACTGGTCGTACGAGACGATCGCCACGGCGTCCGGGTTCTCGGCCGCGATGGCCTCCACCTGGGCGTTGAACTGGCCGTCGCCCTGGTTGAACGACGCCTCCGCGACGACCTCGCCGCCGGTGCCCTCGAAGGTCGTCTTGATGGCGTCGAACAGGCCGGTGCCGTACGGGTCGTTCTGGTAGATGATCCCGAGCGTCTTGTGGCCGTCCTCGGCGATCTCGTTCGCCAGCACCTCGCCCTGCAGGTTGTCGCTGGGCGCGGTGCGGTAGTACAGCGGGTCGATGCCCGTGAAGTCGGCCGACGTGTTCGACGGCGACACGGTCAGGATGCCCGAGCCCGAGTTGCCGTCGAGGATCAGCTTGGTGACGCTCGAGGAGGCGGCGCCGACCATCGCGGTGATGCCCGCGCTGTGCAGGCTCGAGATCGAGGTCTCGTACGCCTTGTTGTCGAGGTCGCCCTCGTCGGCCTGCGTGAGCTGGATCTGGATGCCGGCGTCGGCGTCGTTGACCTGCTGGACGGCCAGCTGCACGCCCGCCTCCATCGGAGCCCCGAGGAACGAGAGCGTCCCCGTCGAGGGCAGCAGCGAGCCGAGGTTCAGCGTGAGGTCGACGTTCTCCGGACGCTCCTCCGCGCCCGGGGTGTCCTCGGCCGGGCTGCTGCAGCCTGCGAGGGCGAGGGCCGTCGCGCTGATCAGCGCGACGCCGGCCAGCAGCTTCGCGGATCGCGAACCCTTCTGAGAGATCATGGTGCTCCCTTGTGTGAGGTCCGTGCCGTCACCGGGCGGGTGCACCCCGGAACGCCGGACTTTCGGATGATGAGGTAATCCGCGCGTGCGCGGGATGCTGGAAATCTACCGGTCGGGCGCGCCTCCGATGCGCCAATGCGCCCTCCTGAGCAAAGTGCACGGTGCTTCGGGACCGAATCGTTATTCGATCCGTCGTTCTGCACGGCCTGAGGCGACCCTCGGGTGCTCCCGCCCGGTCAGGCGAGGGGGACGGGCGGTCGCGGGCGGCGCGCGTGGCGCACCTGGTCCGCCGTCAGCACGGCGAGGGCGAGCCACACGATCGCGAACCCGATCCACCGCTCGAGCGGCATGGGCTCGTGCAGCACGGCCGCACCGATCACGAACTGCAGGATGGGCGCGATGAACTGCAGCAGTCCGACCGTGGTGAGCGACACGCGCCGGGCGCCGGCGGCGAACAGCAGCAGCGGGACCGCGGTGACGACGCCGGCCGACAGCAGCAGCACGGTGTGCAGGGGGCCGGCGGTGCCCATCGTGACACCGGTCGTCGAGGCGACGATCGCCAGCTGCACGGCGGCGACGGGGACGAGCCACAGCGTCTCGAGCGCGAGCCCGCTGACGGCGTCCACGTCGGCACCGGTCTTCTTCTTCACCAGCCCGTAGACGCCGAAGCTGATCGACAGGATGAGCGCGTACCACGGCACGGCTCCATAGCCGACGACGATCACGACCACCGCGAGCAGCGCCAGCCCGATCGCTGTCCACTGCAGCGGGCGCAGGCGCTCGTGCAGCACCAGCACCGCGAGCAGCACGGTCATGATCGGGTTGATGAAGTACCCCAGGCTCGCCTCGATGACGTGCTCGGTGAGGGCCGCCGCGAGGAACGTCTGCCAGTTGACGTAGATCAGCAGGCCGGCGACGCCCATCGTGAGGGCCAGGCGCGGGCTGCGCAGCACGGCCAAGAACCGGCCCCATCCGCGCGCGACGGTCAGCAGCAGGGCGCAGAAGACCAGGGACAGCAGCACCCGCCAGGCGACGACCTCCCACGGCCCGCTGGGGGCGAGCAGCACGAAGTAGAGCGGCAGCACGCCCCACAGGCCGTACGCCGAGAGGGAGAAGATCACCCCGGCGCCGTCCGAGCCGATCCGGCGCCGGTTCGCAGGCAGAGGCGGCGGGCTGACGGTCACCGAGTCAGCCTACGCCCGCCCGGGAAAGCGTCCGGGCGGGGCCCAGGCCGTCAGGCGCCGGATTCCTGCCACTCTGGGCCGGGGCATCGTCTCAGGCATGCGAAAGGGCCCGGATGCCGAGGCATCCGGGCCCTGAAGCGCAGAGCTGAATCAGCCGGCGATCAGCGGACCACGACGGCGAGGACGTCGCGCGCCGAGAGCACGAGGTACTCGTCGGCACCGAACTTCACCTCGGTGCCGCCGTACTTGCTGTAGAGCACCCGGTCGCCCACGGCGACGTCGAGCGGAACGCGGTTGCCATTGTCGTCGATGCGGCCGGGGCCCACCGCGACGACCTCGCCCTCCTGGGGCTTCTCCTTGGCGGTGTCGGGGATGACGAGACCACTCGCGGTGGTCTGCTCAGCCTCGACCTGCTTGATGACGATGCGGTCCTCGAGCGGCTTGATGGAAACCGACACGGTGTACCTCTTCTTTCCTGTGCTTCGTACGGGAAGACTCTGCTCCACAGCCTGGGCGAGCCAGATGAGGAGGCTTCGCACTCTCACCCCGAGAGTGCTAACAGCAGTTTAGGAGGGATGTTGGCACTCGCGCAACGCGAGTGCCAACAGATTCATCTGCCCGTCACGCCGCGGGCACGGCCGGTCGCGCGCGGGCCGAATACGCTGGGGGGATGGATCCGGCCGAGCTCGACGCCCTGCTCACCCGGGAGGGGCTCGCGCTGCTGGACGGGCTCGATCCCGTCGAGACTGCGGCCGACGTCGCGCGCGCGGTGTCGCGCCTGCGCGACGCCGGGTACTCCCCCGACCTGGTGTCCGCCGTGGTCGGTCAGGCGCGCTTGCGGGTGCGGGCGGTCGCGAAGTTCGGGCCGTTCGCCGGACGCATGCTCTTCACGCGCGCCGGGCTGGAGCAGGCGACGCGCATCACGGTGTCGGCGCACCATGCCCGCCGCATGCGGCACAGCGGCATCCGACGCGTCGCCGACCTCGGCTGCGGCATCGGCGGGGACTCCCTCGCGTTCGCGTCCCTGGGCCTCGATGTGCTCGCGGTCGACGCGGATCCGGTCACCGCTGCGCTGGCCGCCTACAACCTGGCGCCGTTCCGTCAGGACACGGCGGGCGGCGCGGGCGTCGAGGTGCGCGCGGCGCGCGCCGAGGAGGTCGATCTCGCGGGCGTCGACGCGGTCTGGCTGGATCCGGCGCGTCGCACCGCGGGGCACCGCGAGACCTCGCGGGTGGCCGCCGCGGAGTACTCCCCCGCGCTCGACTGGGTGTTCGACGTCGCGGGGCGCATGCCCGCGGGCGTCAAGCTCGGGCCGGGGCACGATCGCACGGCGCTGCCGCACGGGACGGACGAACACCCGGTCGAGACACAGTGGGTCAGCGTGGACGGATCCACGGTCGAGCTGGTCGTCTGGACGGGCATTCTCGCGCGTGCAGGGGTGGGCCGCTCCGCGCTCGTGCTGCGCGGAGAGGAGGCGCACGAGCTGACCGCGCCGGCCGACGCCGAGGACGAGCCCGTGCGTCCGCTGGGCGCGTTCGTCCACGAGCCGGAGGGGTCGGTCATCCGTGCCCGGCTCGTCGGTGACGTCGCCCGCTCGCTGCAGGCGGGTCCCCTCGCGCCCGGCATCGCCTATCTCTCGGGCGACGCCCCGGCCACGAGCCCGTTCGTGTCGTCGTTCCGCGTGCGGGAGGTCCTGCCGGCCGACACCAAACCGCTCGCGAAGGCGCTGCGCGCCCGCGGCATCGGCTCCCTCGAGATCAAGAAGCGCGGCGTCGACGTCGACCCGGCCGCCCTGCGCACCCGCCTCGGGCTGAAGGGCGACGACGCGGCGACGCTCCTGCTCACCCGCGTCGCCGGGAAGCGCCTCGCGATCCTCGCCGACCGCATCCCGCGCCCCTGACCCCCGCCCCCGCGACAATCCGTCCCCGCGCCGAGCATGCGTCGACCACACGCATTGTCGGCGCGAGAACGGATTGTCGGCGCAGGGATGGATGCTCGCGCGTGGGCCGGGGGACGTCAGAGGACGCCGGGGGTCTCGCTCACGGCCTGCGTCGCCCACCAGATCCAGAAGAGGCTGCAGCCGACGGCGCCGAGGCTGAGCCCGAGCGCCCACCAGGCCAGCTCGCGCTTGACGCCGCGACGGGTCAGCGCGACAATCGCGAGCACGACGCCCGCGACGGCGAGCGGCAGCGCCCAGCCGACGAACCACGACAGCGACAGCGCGAACATCGACACGACGAGCGCCCAGGCACCGAGAGGGCGCGGGCGCGGGGGCGGCGCGCTGCCGCGGGCGACGGATCCGGTGATGGGCGCGGGCGCCTCGCCGGGATCCGAACGCGCGTCCGGTGACGCCGCGTCGGGTGCCGGCTCCTCCGCCTCGCCGCGACGGGCCGAGGCGGTCGGGAGGGCGACCCGTCCGGCGAGCCCGGCGGGGCCGCCGAGCCCGCGCGGCTGCAGCACGGCCGGATCGGTCATCGCGCCTCCACCACCGCGCGGGGGGCGACCTGGATCTGGGTGACCGGCAGCGTCGAGTCGGCCCCGAACTCGAGCGTCGACGGGGCCCGGCCCTCCGCGATGAGCTCGGCGGCGAGCGCCGCGATCATCGCGCCGTTGTCCGTGCACAGGCGAAGCGGCGGGATGCGCACCGTCACCCCGGCCGCCTCCGCGCGCGCGAGCGCGACCTCCCGCAGCCGGCGGTTGGCGATCACACCGCCGCCGAGCAGCAGCCGCGGCACCCCGTGCTGGGCGCACGCGTCCAGCGCCTTCGTCACGAGCACGTCCACGACCGCCTCGCGGAAGCCCGCAGCGACATCCGCGACCGGCACGGCCGCGCCCGCGGCCTCCTGCTGCTCGACCCAGCGGGCCACGGCGGTCTTGAGCCCCGAGAACGAGAAGTCGTAGCGGTGCTTGGCCATGTCGCTCGCGCGCGACAGTCCGCGCGGGAAGCGGATCGCCTCGGGATCGCCTTCGGCGGCGGCGCGGTCGATCTCCGGCCCTCCCGGGTAGGGCAGGCCCAGGAGACGGGCGACCTTGTCGAAGGCCTCGCCCGCCGCGTCGTCGATCGTCTCGCCCAGCAGCTCGACATCGCGGGTCAGGTCTCGCACCAGCAGCAGCGAGGTGTGCCCGCCCGAGACCAGCAGCGCGACCGTGGGGTACTCCAGGGGCGGGGCGTCCGCGTCGAGCACGTCCGCCGCGATGTGACCGACGAGGTGGTTGACGGCGTAGAGCGGCGTGCCCAGCGACACCGCGAGCGCCTTGGCCGCCCCGACGCCCACCATCAGCGCCCCCGCCAGGCCCGGGCCGCTGGTCACCGCGACCGCGTCGACGTCCGACAGCCGGATGCCCGCCTCGGCGACCGCGTGCTCGATCGCCGGCTGCAGCGCCTCGAGATGAGCGCGAGCGGCGACCTCGGGCACCACGCCGCCGAAGCGGGCGTGCTCGTCCATGCTGCTGGCGATCGTGTTGCTCAGCAGCGTGTGCCGCCCGCGCGGCCCCGAGGCTCCCGGTACGCGGCCGCGGACGATCCCGATGCCCGTCTCGTCGCAGCTCGTCTCGATGCCGAGCACGAGCGGCCCGGATGACGACTCGCTCACGTCCCCCCTGTCGATCCCCGGTTGCGTCATGTGCATGCTCCCGCCTCGGCGGGGTCCGGCGTGCGGGCCGCTGCCCACGCCTCCAGGTCGAGCCGCATCACGACGGCATCGACGTCGTCGGGCTGGTAGTAGCGCGGGCGCCGTGCGAGCTCCGCGAAGCCCTCCGACGCATACAGCCCCTGCGCGACCGGGTTGTCGGCCCGCACCTCGAGGAAGACCTCGCGCACGCGGCGGGAGAGCGCCTCCTCGAGCAGAGCGTGCAGCAGCGCCCTGCCCCGCCCGCGGCCGCGCGCCGACTCGGCGATCGCGATCGTCTGGACGTCCGCGTCCCGCGAGCCCGGCAGCACGCGAAGCCCCGCGTAGCCGACGATCCGGCCCGCGAGCTCGTCGACCACGTAGCGGCCGTGGGGGCTGTTCAGCTCGTCCCGCATCATGGCCTCGGACCACGCGTCGGTGGGGAACGACGCCCGCTCGAGGGCCATGATGGCCGCGAGGTCGCTCGGATCGGCGGGGCGGATCATGCGCTCACCCGCTTCGGTCCGGCCGACAGCGTCACGTCGGGCGAGCGCAGGTACAGCGGCTCCGTGTCCGGCAGCTCGACGCGCGAGGCGAGGGCGAGCGCGGCCACCCGGCCGACGTCCGCCGCCGAGACGGCGCCGACCTCGACGATCTCCGCGGCACGATCCGCGAGGAGCGGATCGGCGGCGAGGTCGGTCGCGCGGGGACGCAGCTCCGGGCCGGCGACGCGGCGGGGCAGGCCGTGCTCGTCGGTGCCCGCGTAGACCGAGACCGCGTTCTCCCGCCGGCGCGCGTCGGTCACGATCGCGAACGGCCGGGCGTCGCCGTGCTCGCGGATGTGGCGCAGGGCCGCCGCCGTGTGGCTGGCGACGGGGACGACGGGGATGCCGCGTCCGAGCGCGAACGCGCGCGCCGCGGCGATGCCGATGCGCAGTCCCGTGAACGGGCCCGGCCCCATGCCCGCCGCGACGTGGGTGATGCCGTCGCTCGGGATGCCGGCCTCGGCGAGCGCACGCTCGAGCAGCTCTCCGATGATCTCGGCGTGGCCCAGCGCATCCGCGCTCTCGGCGAGCGAGCGCACGTCACCGGACGGCTCGACCACGGCCACGGTCGAGCCGATCGACGTGTCGATCGCGAGAATCACCTCTCCAGCGTATCCGCGCACCCTGACGGGAAGCCGCGCCCGCGGCGGCCCGCCCCGATTCCGTCTCCCCCGCTCCGCGGGCCGGGTCAGGGGAGGGGGGTGATCGTGACGACGCGGGGGGCGTCGGCGTCGAGGTGCTCCGCCTCGTCGGGGGTCTCGACGGCGCCCACGGGGCGGGAGATCTCGATGTCCCACCAGTGGCCGCGCAGGCCCTCGACCTTGCCGCGGCCCCACTCGACGATCGTGACGGAGCGGTCCACGTCGACGTCCAGGTCGTCGAGCTCCATGGCGGACTCGAGACGGTAGGCGTCGGCGTGGACGAGAGGCGCACCGCCGCGGAGCGACGGGTGCGTGCGCGCGATCACGAACGTCGGGCTCTGCACCGGGCCGCGCACGCCGAGCCCGGTCGCGATGCCGCGGGTGAGCGTCGTCTTGCCCGCGCCGAGCGGACCGGTCAGCACGATCAGGTCGCCCGCGACGAGCCCCGCGCCGATCCGCTCGCCCAGCCGCTCCATGTCGGCGGCCGTGGCGATCTCGTGCCGCCCGAGCAGGTCGTCCGGGATCATCCGTCCTCCGCGGAGCGCACCGGTACGCGCGGGACGCGCGGTCCGATGCGCGTGACGATCTCGTAGTTGATCGTGCCGGCGGCCTCGGCCCACTCGGTGGCGGACGGGGCGCCCGCGGCCGGATCCCCGAAGAGCACGACCTCGTCGCCCACCGACACGGGGTGGTCGCCCACGTCGACGACGAACTGATCCATGGCGACGCGTCCGGCGAGGCGGAAGCGCTCCCCCGCGATCGACACCGGGCCGGCCGCGGACGCCTGCCGCGGCACACCGTCGGCGTAGCCGAGGGGCACGAGCGCGAGCGTCGAGTCGTCCTCCGTCCGGTGCACGTAGCCGTACGACACGCCGTGCCCTCCCGGCACGCGGCGCACGGCGGCGACGCGGGCGCGCAGCGTCATCGCCGGGCGCAGCCCGAGCGCGGCCGAGTCTCGGTCGTCGAAGGGCGAGAGCCCGTAGAGCCCGATCCCGATCCTCACGGCGTCGAAACGCGCCTCGGGCAGGTCGATGGCGGCGGCCGTCGCCGCGAGGTGGCGCACCCGGGGCTGCAGACCTGCGGCCTGGGCGGCGGCGACGCCGACCTCGAAGCGTCGCACCTGCACGCGGTCGTCCTCCGCGGAGGTGTTCGACAGGTGGCTGAAGACGCCCTCGACCCGCAGGGCGCCGTCCGCCTCGAGGCGCGCGGCCTCGGCGAAGACGGCAGACCAGTCCTGCGGCGCGATGCCGTTGCGTGCGAGGCCCGTCTCAAGCTTGAGGTGCACGCGCGCGACCCCGCCCGCGGCCGCTGCCGCGAACAGCTGGTCGAGGCTGGAGATCCCGATCTCGATGCCCTGCGCCACGGCCTGCGCGAACGTCTCGTCCGGAGCGTGCAGCCACGCCAGCAGCGGAGCGTCGATGCCGCCGGCCCGCAGCGCGACCGCTTCGGCGAGGTCTGCCACGGCGAGGCGCGTGGCTCCCCCGGCGAGCGCGGCGCCCGCCGCCGCGAGCGCCCCGTGCCCGTATCCGTCGGCCTTGACGACCGCGATCAACTCGCGTGTGCCGGCGAGGCGATGCAGCGCGCGGGCGTTGTGCTCGATCGCGGTCAGGTCGATCAGCGCTTCGCGCATCGCGGTCACCTCGGCTCCTCCGGGTCTTCCGGCTCGGGGACGTCGAGGAGCTCGTCCGGGTCGCCGCTCCCCTGCCCAACCAGCAGGGGGCCGTCGATGCGTCCGGCGCCGTCCACGGGCACGGCTCCCTCCGCGATGACGTAGGCGAGCGCGAAGCCCGCGTCGTGCGACAGCGACAGGTGCAGCGCCGTGATGCCGCGCGCGGCGATCACCTGAGCCGTGGAGCCCGAGACGGCGAACTGCGGCGCACGGCGCTCGCCCTCGCGCGCGACCTCGATCTCCGACCAGCGCACGCCGTCGGATCCGCCGAGCGCCTTGATCAGCGCCTCCTTGGCGGCGTACCGCGCGGCCAGGGAGCGCAGCGGCAGGTCGCGCTCGGCCGGCGTGAACAGGCGCTCCCGCAGCCGCGGCGTGCGCGCCATGCTGCGCTCGAACCGCTCGATGTCGACCAGGTCGACGCCGATCCCGACGATCATCTACTCGACGGTGACGGACTTGGCGAGGTTGCGCGGCTGGTCGACGTCCAACCCCTTGGCGTTGGCGAGGCCCATGGCGAAGATGTGCAGCGGCACGACCGCGAGGATCGGCGCGAAAAGCGGCGCCGCGAGGGGGACGCGCAGCACCTCGTCGGCGTGCGGCAGCACGGCGGCGTCGCCGGTCTCGGCGATCGCGATCACGCGCGCCCCCCGCGCGCGGATCTCCTGGATGTTCGACACGACCTTCGAGTGCAGGACCGGCGAATCGCTGGGCGACGGCACGATGACGAACACGGGCTGCCCCGGCTCGATGAGCGCGATGGGTCCGTGCTTGAGCTCGCCCGCCGCGAAGCCCTCGGCGTGGATGTACGACAGCTCCTTGAGCTTGAGCGCGCCCTCGAGCGCGATGGGGTAGCCCACGTGACGGCCGAGGAAGAGCACGGAGCGCGTATCGGCCATCCAGTGCGCGAACTGCTCGATGCGCTCCTGCTCGTTGTCGAGGACCCACTGGATCTTGGCCGGCAGCGCCGAGAGCTCGGCGATCTGCTCCGCCTGGGTCTCCGGCGACAGCGTGCCACGGATGCGCGCGACGTGCAGCGCGAACAGGTACAGCGCGGTGATCTGCGCAACGAACGCCTTGGTCGACGCGACGGCGACCTCCGGGCCCGCGTGGGTGTACACGATCGCGTCGGACTCGCGGGGAATGGTCGCCCCCTGCGTGTTACAGATCGACAGCGTCTTGGCCCCGAGGCGCGCGGCCTCCTTGACCGCCATGAGCGTGTCCATCGTCTCGCCGGACTGGCTGATGGAGATGACGAGGGTGTCCGGGCCGACGATCGGATCGCGGTAGCGGAACTCGTGCGCCAGCTCGACCTCGACGGGGATGCGCGTCCACTGCTCAATCGCGTACTTGCCGACCAGCCCCGCGTACGCGGCGGTGCCCGCGGCGACGATCACGATGCGCGAGACGCCGGCGAACAGCTCGTCCATCCCGTCCAGCTCGGGGATGACGATCTGACCGTCTTGCACGCGGCCCCGCATGGTGTTCGCGACGGCCTCGGGCTCCTCCGCGACCTCCTTGGCCATAAAGCTCGACCAGCCGCCCTTCTCCGCCGCGGACGCATCCCACATCACCTCGAAGGGCGAGGACTCGACCTCCGCGCCGTCGAAGTCGGTCACGGTGACGCCGTCGGGGGTGATCGCGACGATCTGGTCCTGGCCGATCGCGACCGCCCGGCGCGTGTGCTCGACGAACGCGGCGACGTCGGAGCCCAGGAAGTTCTCGCCGTCGCCGAGGCCGATCACCAGCGGCGAGTTGCGGCGCGCGCCGACGACGAGGCCCGGGTGGTCCTGGTGCATCGCGAGCAGCGTGAACGCGCCCTCGAGGCGGCGGGCCACGGCGCGGAAGGCCGCCACCAGGTCGGAGCCGTGCGCGCGGTACTCGCGCCCGAGCAGCACGGCGGCCACCTCGGTGTCCGTCTCGCTGCGGAAGGCGTGGCCCTCGGCGATGAGTTCCGCCTTGAGCTCGGCGAAGTTCTCGATGATGCCGTTGTGGATGACCGCGAGGCGGTCGTCGTCGGCGAGGTGGGGGTGCGCGTTGACGTCGGTGGGCCCGCCGTGGGTCGCCCATCGCGTGTGTCCGATGCCGGTCGTGCCCGCGGCGATCGGGTGGGACAGCAGCTCGTCGCGGAGGCGGGCGAGCTTGCCGGCCTTCTTCGCACTGTGGAGCGAGCCGTCCCCGTCGATCAGGGCGATGCCCGCCGAGTCGTAGCCCCGGTACTCGAGCCGCGCGAGGCCGGCGAGCAGGATGTCCTGGCTGTCGCGAGGGCCGACGTATCCGACGATTCCACACATGCGGGTAATCCTAGAGTCCGCCGCCTGGGTCCCCGCCGCGAGGGCCCGGCGTGCCGGACGCCGCCGCCTCGGGTGCGGCACCGGGATCGGCCTCGGGGTGCGCGACGCGGGCCCCGGCGGGACGCACGAGCAGGAGCAGGGCCAGCACGGGCACCGCGAGCAGCACGTACATCCCGCCGTACGCGTCGATGAGGCCGAGCCCGCCGCCCGCGACGAGCAGGACTCCCGCGATGGCGGGCGCGACGACCGTGCCGAACGAGTTCACGAAGCCCAGCAGGCCGAGGCCGAGCCCCGAGTCCTCGGGAGGCAGGACGCCGTGGGCCAGCGACCGCGTGGCGGTCGTGGCCATGCCGATCGCGACGCCCGCGACGAACGTGCCGACCACGAACAGGGTCGTCGTCGCCGCGAGCCCCCGGACGACCATGGCCGCCGCGAGCAGGACGAGCCCGCCGGCGAGCAGGATCCGGGCGTCCATGCGCGCGGCGGGGGTCAGGGCCAGGGCGAGCGAGCCGAGCACGACGCCGATCGCGCCCATCAGCGTCGAGAGCGCGACCAGACGCACGGCGTCATCCTCGGCCATCCCCCAGCGGGACGTGAAGAGGAACAGGGCGAACAGGAGCCCGGCGGTCACCTCGACCGAGATGACGAAGCGGATCGCCATCACGGCGGCGAACGGGCGGCTCATCGTCTCCCGCACCCCGGCCCAGCGCGCCTGGACGGAGTCCTCCGCCCGTTTCGTCCGCTCGGGCTCGTCGATCCGGTGCGCGAGCACGAGCACGACGACGGCCGTCACCGCGGGGATCGTGATCGACAGCGCGACGACCGAGGTGGGGAAGAGCGCGGCCACCGCGATCCCCGGCAGCGTGCCGATGAAGGACGCCGCGGCGAACAGACCGGCCGCGCGCGTGCGCTCGGACGGCGCGAGGCCGATCGAGACGAGGCCGTTGATGGCCCCGAAGCACGCGTTGTACGCCACCTGCGTGAACGCCCACAGCGCCCCCAGCGTGAACGGATCTTGCGCGAGCGGCAGTGCGGCGCTTCCTGCGACGCCCGCGAGCGCGCCGCCGATCAGCCACCAGCGCCGCCCGCCGGTGCGGTCGGCGCACCATCCGAACAGCGGGTTGGCGATCATCGCGGCGACGCTGCCGGCGCTGCCCACCGCCGCCAGCGTCGCGGGGGCCGCCTCCTCGCCCGTCATGCGGCTGATCATGAGCGCGAGCCCCACGACAACGGGCGCCGTGAGCGCGCCCAGGGCGGCGCACTGCATCACGGCGAGCACGACGACGCGGCGCATGGTCAACCCTCCCGCCCGGGCTCGTCGTCGTCGGCGCCGATGAGCCCGAACGACAGGGCGCGGGCGAGGGCCTCCTCGCGATTGCTCGCACCGAGCTTCGCGTACACGCTGCGCAACTGGCTCTTGACCGTGTTCAGCGAGATGAAGAGCCGCTCGGCGATCTCCGCTCGACTGTCGGTGCTCACGAGCGCGAGCAGCACCTCCCGCTCGCGCGGCGTGAGCTGCGGCACGCTCGCGCCGCCCTCGTCGGGCACGAGCGCGGGCACGAGCGCGAAGGATGCGCGCAGCCTGTCCGCCGCGTCGCTCCGCCCGGTGTCCTCGAGGGCGTGCAGCAGCG
The DNA here is from genome assembly GCF_014643695.1 of Microbacterium album. GTDB lineage: Bacteria > Actinomycetota > Actinomycetes > Actinomycetales > Microbacteriaceae > Microbacterium > Microbacterium album. The sequence goes on from NZ_BMJY01000004.1 coordinate 29,276, forward strand.
CCTCGCGGTCGCCCGCGGGCAGCAGTACCAGGGGCCAGCGGAGGCCCTCCTCCCCGACGATCACGCTCAGCCGCACGCCGTAGCCGACCAGATCGAGCCCGGCCGCCGCGCGGCGGGCCGCGATGATGCCCGCCGCCGCGGCGCACATCGACTGCAGCGGCGAGCGCGCGTTGCGCTCCGCCTCCGCCAGGAACGTGACGGCCCGCTCGCCGTCGCGGTCGTATGCGGCGGCGATGGCGCCGAGCACGGCGTCGAGCCCCTGCCCCTTCTCGCGCATGCGGGGCCGGGTGGAGCCGCGCAGCGTGCCCGAGACGAGCTTCGCGATCCCCTGGCCCACCAGGGCCCGATCCCGCACGGACGGCAGCGTGCGCCGCCCGATGCGCTCGTGCAGCACGCGCTCGAGCCGGTACATCGCTTCGCCCCCACGCCCGAGGAACGCCTCCGCGAGCGTGAGCGGGTTGATGATGAGCTCCCAGTGCTCGATCGAGTCGAAGTGGGGGTCGAGCCTCCGGAGCGCGGCGCGGGCCTCCTCCGGCTGTCCGTTGGAGAGGTGCAGCCAGGCGCGCGCGATGTGCTCGGGCGCCATCGGATATCCGTCGCGCCAGGCCTCCGGCGTGTGCTCGGGGCGGATCTGCGTAAGCGCTTCGCGTGCGGTGTGAAGGCGGCCCCGGAGCGCGTGGATGAGGGCGATGTTCGCGAACGCGATGTTGCGGAGGTGCTGCTGCCCGAGAGTCTCGGCCATGCGGGCGTGGGCGCGCCGCGCCTCGAGCGCACGGTCGTACTCGCCCGCGTAGAACAGGCTCATGCCGCACTGACTGAGCGCCTCGAGCATGATGCCGTCCAGCCCGTTGTCGCGCTCCTCGTCGACGAGTTGTTCGAGCACTTCGAGCGCCCGGCCCGCGGTGTCGCGCATGCGGCGCTCCTGGCCGAGCAGCCGCCAGACGGCGCTCTCGATCGCCAGGTGGATCGCGCGCTCCTGGGGCGGGGTGGACGAGGAGCGCAGCCTGCCCATCGTCGCGGCCGAGACGAAGAACTCCGCCGCTTTCCGCTGCGTCTCGGCCCGGGTGTTGAGCATCAGCGCGTAACGCAGCGCGAGCAACGGGTGCCGGTGGATCTGGCTGGCCGGCAGGGTGCGCAGCAGCGCGGACACCCGCAGGTCGTCCTCCCGCGACAGCGGGTGTGCGCGCAGCAGGACGTGCGTGGCGTAGTCGAGATCACCCGTGGCGATCGCGTTCTCGAACGCGGCCAGGCCGTCGCCGCGCACCTCCCACAGCCACCGCGCGATCGTCGGGCGCAGCTCGGCCACCCGCTGGGGATGGCGCTCGGCGTAGTCCTCGGCGGCCGCCTGTCGCAGGTGGTCGCTGTAGGAGAAGACCTGGGCGCCCCCCTCCACGGTGGTCCAGTGCCCCGCGCCGGCGCGCTCCAGATCGTTCAGCAGCCGCTCCGCGTCGTCGCGCCCGCTGAGCCGCTGGGCGAGCTCGACGTCCACCGCGGGCGATTGCGCGGTCGCGCCGATGAAATCCAGCGCGGCGGGGTCACGCACCCGGCTGAGCAGGTCGTGGCGGACGACGTCGCGCAGCGCCGCGTCGATGTCGCCCTCGGCGAGCCGGCCGAGGGTGCCGGGGGACCGGCGCAGCAGGTCGAGCGTGTACCGCAGCGACATGGCGTGTCGGGAGGACCCGTGCCGGCGCAGCGCGTCCTCCGCCGCGGAGTCGATGCCCTCGGCCGCGCGGCGCGCGATCGCGCCGATCTCGTCGTCGTCGAGCGCCATCTCCGCGTCCCCGAGGACCGTGGTCTCGACGGTGGCGTGCACGGAGGGCGCCTCGAGAAGCGTGGGGAAACGGCCCGCCACGATGCAGCGCGTCGTGGGCGAGTCCCGTACGAGCGCGACGATGTCGTCGCAGACCTCCGCCCAGAAATCGCCGGGCTCGGGCGAGCCGACGTTGTCGAGCAGCAGCACGAGCTCGCGCCCCAGGCCGTTCACGATGCGCCGCAGGGCTCCCGGGATCGCGGCCGGGCCGTCCGCGATGGAGGCCATCTCCCGGTAGAGCGTGGCGTCGTCGATGAGTGCGCCCGCGTGGAGCTGGGCGAGCACACGCAGCCAGTAGCCGCTGCGCGACTGCGTCCCGCCGTCGCGGCTCACCCACACGAGCGCCGCGGTCGCCGGATGCTCGGAGCCGGCCGCCCACTGCGACAGCAGCGTCGTCTTCCCCGACCCGCCCGCGCTGCGCACCACGCACAGCGGAGCGCCCTCGTCCAGCCGGGAGAGCAGACGGGGGCGCGGCACGACCCCGGGGGGCAGGCGCGGGGCGCCTACCGCACCGGAGGGCGGGATCGAGTACACGACTCCTCACCACCTCCTGCGGGTCGGTTCACTGCGCGCGGGAAGTGGCGCATGCCGTCGCAGTATACGAGGGCGCGCGGTATATCGCTTCCCGAGCTTGTTATACGACATCCAGGACGCTCCCGAGGGGACAGGACGCCGCCCGTGGCTCCGGGAAGGAGCCACGGGCGGCGTCACCGTTCAGTTCCGGGCTTGCCGGCGCAGCCGCAGCAGCGCCAGGCCCGCCAGGAGCAGGATGAGTGCTCCCGCGCCGATCCACAGGGCCGCCCCGTCCATCCCCGTCCGTGACAGGAAGGAGGACGGCGGTGCGTACGCGTGGAACGGGTCGCTGTCGGCGATGCGCACGGGGGCGCCGTCGTCGTCCAGCACGAGCACCGGGGCGCCGTTCGCGTCGAAGGCCGGATCGCCCGTGGGCACTCCGTCCCCGTCCACGGCCGGGACGACCGGGGTCGCCACGACGGTGACCGTGTCGGCGTGACGGTCGCCCGCCGCGAGGGTCAGCCGGCCCTCGGCGAAGAACGACGCACCCGGGGGGATGAGGCCGTGCCACGTCCCGTTGGCGACGAAGTCGTACGCCGCGGGCCCGCCGAAGGCCGACAGGTCGGCCGTCCAGGCCTCGACCTCGGGCCCGGCGTCCGTCACGTCGCTCAGGTCGACGCTCGTGAGCCAGGTCGAGCCGGTGTTGGTGACCACCCAGCGCACCGTTCCCGGCGTGCCGGCCTCGTACCGCACCGCGTCGTCCGCCGTGTTGGCGTCCTGCGCGGCGTCGACGAGAGGCTTGGCCGGGACGATCCAGTTGCCGTCGCCGTCCTTCACCTGCGGGTCGGCCTTGGCGCCGTCGTACTTGATCACCTGGATGCCGCTCGAGAACGCGTTGTAGTCGTCCCGGTCGGTCACGGTGATACCGCTGGCGATGCCCGTGGCGGTCACGCCCGCGCGGTTCACGTGCGGCTCGCCGCCCGTGACCGTGAGGGTCGCGGAGCCCGTGATCCACTCACCCGGCTTCCACGGGCCGTCCCACGCGGCGGTCCAGACGCCGTCCACCTTCTCGGCGGCCAGCGCCGAGCCGTCGGGCAGCGTCCAGGTGAGCCCCTCGACCGAGCCGCCCGAGACCGTGGTGTCCGTCAGCACGACGTCCACGAGGTCCTCGTCGCCCGTGTTCTGCACCCGGAAGACGATGGTCCGCGTCTCGCCGACCTCGTACAGCTCGCCCTCGCGCATGGTGTCGGCATCGTGCGCGATCGTCGTTCCCCGACCATCGCCCTTCTCGATGTCGACCCACGGTCCCTCGCCCGTCCAGGCGTGGAACGGGTCGTCGTCGCTCACCGTGAACGGCTCGCCATCGCGCAGCGCGATGACCGGCTCGCCGTTCTCGGTGCGCGGCTGCCCCGTCGGGACGCCGTCCGGACCCTGCTCGGGCACCACCACCGTGCCGACCACGTCGACGGTGTTCGCGTGCTGCTCGTTGCGGTCCAGCGTCAGCGTGCCCTCCGCGTAGAAGGACGCACCGGGCGGCAGCAGACCGCCCCACGGACCGTGCTCGGTGAAGGAGTACTCCTCCGGGCCGCCGAACGCCGAGAGGTCGGCCGTCCAGTCGTCCCCGATGGCGGGGCCCTGGTCGGTCGTGTCGGTCAGCGTGATGTCGGTGAGCCACGTCGTGCCCGTGTTGGTCACGACCCAGCGCACGCGGTTGTCCGTACCGACGGGGTACTCCACCGCGGTGTCCGCCGAGTTGGCGTCCTGCGCGGGGTCGAGCAGCGGCTTGCCGGGGGTCTCCCAGCCGTCCGTCGCGTTCCCGATGGCCGGGTCGGCCTTGTTCCCGTCGTACTTGATGACCTGGATCGCGCCCGTGTAGGCGTTGTAGTCGTCCTGGTCGGTGACCGGCTTGCCCGACGCCTGGCCGGTGGCCGTCACGGTCGCACGGTTCACGTGCGGCGCGACGCCCTCCCCGACCGTCAGCAGGGCGGTGCCGACGATGCGCTCGCCCGGCTGCCACGGGCCGGCCCACGAGGCCGTCCAGTCGTCGCCGTTCTGCGTCGCGGCGAGGTGGCGCCCGTCGGGCAGGGTCCACGCGAGCGCCTGCACGACGCCCCCCGAGATCGTCTCGTCGGTCAGCACGATGTCGACGAGGGTCTCGTCGCCCGCGTTGACCACGTCGAACACGATCGTGCGCGTCTCGCCGGGCGTGTACGCCTGGCCGTCCGCGAGAGTGTCGGCGTCGTTCACGATGGTCGTGCCCTGACCGTCGCCCTTTTCGATCTCGACGATCGGGCCGACGCCGGTCCACGCGTGGAACGGGTCGTCGTCGCTCACCGTGAACGGCTCACCGTCGCGGAACGCGATGACGGGGTCGCCGCCGTTGAGCGCGGGCTCGTCGGTCGGGTTGCCCTGCTGATCCGTCCGCGGCACGACGACCGTCCCGACGACCCGCACCTCGTCGGCGTGGGAGGTCAGCGCGGGCAGCGTGAGCGTGCCCTCCGCGAAGAAGGACGCGCCGGGGGCGAGCAGCCCCTGCCACGGACCGTCGTTCACGAACGAGTAGTCCGCGGGGCCGCCGTGGGCGGACAGGTCCGCCGTCCAGTCGTCGCCGATGGCCGGACCCGCGAGCGTGTCGTCGACCAGGCTGATGTTCGTCAGCCACGTCGTGCCGGTGTTGGTGACCACCCACCGCACCTTCTGGGTCAGGTCGACCGGGTACTTCACGCCGGTCTGCGCCGTGTTGGCGTCCTGTTCCGCGTCGACGAGCGGCTTGGCGGGGGTGACCCAGGCGCCGTTCGCGTCGGTGACCTCGGGATCGGCCTTCTCGCCGTCGTACTTGATGACCTGGATGTCGCCCGTGAAGGCGTTGTACTCGTTGTCATCCTCCACCGGACGACCCGAGAAGGCGGCCGTGGCGGTGACGCTGACGCGGTCGCGGTGCGCCGAGTCGGCGGCCTCGAGCGTCAGCGTCGCGGTGCCGACGATCTCGTCGCCGACCTGCCACACGCCCGAGCCCGAGCCGAAGGTCGCGGCCCATCGGGCCGTCCACACGCCGCCGTCGAGCGTCGCGGGCACGACGGAGCCGTCCGGCATGCTCCAGACAAGGTCGCGGATGACCTCGCCCGCCAGCGTCTCGTCGCGCAGCTCCACCTCGCGCAGCGGCTCGGGGCCCGGGTTGGTGACCCGGATCACGATGTCGCGCGTCTCGCCGGGGAGATAGGTCTCGCCGTCGGCGACCGTGTCCGCCTCGTTCTCGATCACGCCGGTCGCGGCATCGCCGTCACCCTTCGAGATCTCGACGCGGGGATCGGTGTCCGTCGGGTTCACGACGACGACCTCCACGGTGGTGTCCTTGCCGATGACGATGGTGTTGTCACCGGGTGCGCGCATGACGCCGTCCACCTCGAGCGTGAACTCCTGCGTCAGCCAGCGGGCGCCGTCGGGCAGGCCCGCGCGGTCGCTCGGCAGGGGCTGCTCGACGATCGTCACCACCGTGCCGGTGGGCAGGGCCGGCGAGAGCCAGGCCTGACCGTCGCCGGGGGTGATGCCACCGTTGCGGAGCACCACCGGAGCGATGTTGTCGCCACCGGGGTAGCTGTACTCGATGTGGAACTCCGTGGCCGGGTCCAGCAGCGGCGCAGCGGGGCCCGTGACCTCCTTGAGCAGGCTGAAGCGCCCGTTGTTGGGATCGGTCGGGTTCGTCAACTGCACCTGCACGGGCTCCGTGTCGGTGATGGTCAGCTCGGCGAACTCGCCGTTCTGCACCACGCCGGGGCCGGAGAAGGCCGGAGCGCCCCAGTCGAAGCCGGGCGTCGCCGCCGGAACCACCTCGCGGAGCTCCACGACCGTGCCCACCGGCAGCGCGGGGCTGGCCGGGGTCGTCTCGCCGTCGCCGACGAGGCCGAGCGGGATCCAGTCGGTCGCGCCCTTGACGCGGTACTCGATGCCGAACTGCGTTCCGGCCGGCACGCGGCCTTCCGCGTCGACGACGTGCTTCGTCACCGTAAACGTGCCGAGTCGCTCGGTCGCCTCGTTGGTGAGCGTGATCCGCGCGTCCGTGCCGTCGCCGATCACGAGCGTGGCGGTGCCGTCGGCACCGGGCGTCACGCCCGTGCCGCTCCAGCTCGCCTGGCTCACGTCGAAGCCGTAGCGGACCGGCGCGTCGGACACCGCGGTCTCCTCGAGGGTCACGACCGTCCCGTGCGGGATCTCGACCGAGGTCTGGGTCCAGCCGTTCGCCGCCGTGAGGTTCAGCGTGCGCGTCGCGCCACCCGGGTAGGTGTACTCGACCACGAAGCTCGTGTCCGCGAAGTCGGGAGACGTCAGATCGGCGCCCGTCACGGCCTTGCTGACCGTGAACGTGCCGGGGCGGTAGAGCTCGTTCTCGGCGGTGAACCGGAACGCCTGGCCGCCCGCGACGACGCGGTAGTAGCCGTCCTGAGGAGTGCCGCTGGCCGTGATGCTCACCTGACGCACGGAGCCGTCGGCGCGCTCGGTGACCTTGACGGCCGTCCCTGCGGGCACCGTCACGGGCGCGGACACGTCACCTGCGGCGACCGCCACGGACGCCGGGTTCAGCGCGTAGGCCGCCCCGCGGAAGTCCCGCGCCTCGAGGTCGAACACGAACTCCTGGTTCGCTCCCGCCTGTCCGACGGTCACCTGCTTGGCGATGTCGAACGCGACGTTCGCGATCAGGCCCGCGTCGATCCGGTGGTCGTTGTACCCCGGACCGCCGATCGTGATCCCGACCGTGCCGTACTGCGGCGAGGCCGGGTCCGCGACGGGGTCGGAGTCGATGTCCGGTGTCCCCGCGTTCTGCTGGGTGAAGCGGATCGACTCCCAGGGGATCTCGCCGAACGGCCCGCCGAGGTTCAGCGTGCCGGTCTCGGGCAGGACGAAGGCGACCGTGTAGTCGCCGCGGGGGTCGAAGGGCTGGGTGGCGTCGTTCGAGCGGAAGTAGTACTCGCCGGCGGCGTCGGTCGTCGTGGTCGCGACGACGGCGCCGGAGGCGTCCCGCAGCTCGACCGTCACGCCCGCGACGCCCGGCTCGTCCGCGTCCTGCAGCCCGTTCTGGTCCGCGTCGAACCAGACGCGGTTGCCGATCTCGACGGGCGCCTCGGCCGCCAGCAGCGCGACGCCGCCGAGGCCGCCGCCCTTCTGGAAGTTGCCGTCGGGGCTCGCCGTGGGCCCTCCGTCCACCGTCAGCTCGTAGCCGGCGAGCGCACGGCCGTTGTTGACGCTGTACCACGCCAGGCCCGAGAGGCGGATGCCGGCGAGCGGGTCGTAGGCGGTGCTGACCACGGTGCGCGTGCCGAGCTGGCCGGTCACGGCGCCGAGCGCGATCTCGCGGTGTGTGCTGCCGACGCCCACGTTGATCCGGTCGTTGTAGAACTCGCGACCGCCGGGGCCTTCATTCACTCCGCCGGTCGTGCCGACGCGGTCGCCGACGTGCGCGTTGTGCTCGAGAACGAAGGTGCCGTCGCCGAGCGGGGCAGCGATGAGGATGTCGCCGCTGGAGCCCGTCTCGTAGAAGCCGGGGTAGGTCGAGCTGGTGGACCAGTTACGGTTGCCGCCCTGCAGGGCCGTGCGGTCAGTGAAGCCGAGGGTGAGGTAGCCGTCCTCGTCGAAGTGGAAGCCGCTGAGGATGGGCTGCGGGTAGATGTGCCAGCCACCGTTGGGCTGCGCCACACGGCCACCGGACCAGGCCCACGTGTCGGTCCAGCTGTTCCAACGATGCGACTGCGGCGCCAGGACGTTGTCGTACACGTCGCCCTTGCTGTAACCGAGGTCGCCGGTGAGCACGGGCGTCCAGTTGTCCATGTCGCTCAGCGGCGCGGCGATGACGTGCGCGGCCATGCCCAGCACCTGCGCCGAGGAACCCGGCCGTGCGCCGGCGGCGGTCTCACCGCTGTAGACGTAGCCGACGTAGATGCGGTCGCCGTTGATCCCGACCGCCCAGGGGCGATCCCCGTGCGTCAGGCCGAGGTCCCACGAGCGGATGTCCGCGGCGGTCGGCGTGCGGTCCAGGTCCGACACGTCGAGCGCGTACAGGCGCTTGTCGTGGAGGTTCACGAAGTAGAGGGTCTTGCCGTCCGCGCTCAGCGTGCTGCCGCCGAAGCCGATCTTGCCGGCGTTCTCGAAGCCGTGCGGGTCCCGTGCCGGCTGGGTGGCGCTGCCAAGACCCCGCTCGACGTTCGTCTGAGCCTGTCCGAGGTCGACCCCGAGCGTCGTCACGTCGACCCACGGCTCGACGTCACCGGCGCCGGACGGATTGCCGCTCGCGTCGAGCACATCGGTGACGCGGTAGATCCCGCCGAGGCCCAGCGGGCCGAGGCCGCTCTGGCGCTTGTACGTCGCGAGCGCCAGGAGGCTGTTGCTCGACTTCTGGTACACGACGCCGCTGACGGCACCCACTTCGCCGTAGGTCGCCAGCGTGACGCGGCCCGGGAAGCCGGGCGCCTGCGGGCCGGTGTAGTTCCTGTCGTAGCGGCTACCGGCGATCGCGGGCTCGTTGATCGACGCCGGCAAGCCGCCCTCCGAGGCGAAGGGGGATCCCGATCGCTGGATCGCCGTCACCAGGGGGGCGTTGTCCTGCGCGTAGTCGACGGGGATGTTGAGGGCGAGGTCCGCGCGCTCGTCTCCTGCGGCGACGAACTGGACGCTCGTGCCGTTCGTGCCCGCCGCGCTGGTGCCGGACGGCTCATAGCCGGCGGGCCAGCCGGAGAACCGCAGGCGCAGGGGCGTCCCGTCGGGGACGTCGGACGTGTCGATGACGTACGAGCCGTCGGGGCCGGTCGTTGCGGACGCCGTGAAGTCGCCCGAGCCGTCCGTCGCCGTGACGACGACGCGGGGCATGCCCTCGTCGTTCGCGATGCCGCTGCGCGGTTCGTTCCCGCGGTCGTAGACGCCGTTGCCGTTGAAGTCGCGGAACACGGTGCCGGACACGGCACCGGACGCGGCCTGGGCTGCGGCGGTGGGCACGACGGCGAGCGTTCCGCCGAGCAGCGTCGCCACTGCCAGCGTCGACACCGCCGTGCGCAGTCTTCTCAGTGCGCTATCGCGCCCGCGCTTGCTCCATGGATGATTCATGCACTCGACCCTTCTGGTGATCGGGCACGCGCACGCACGCACCCCACCAGCCGCCGTGGGGTGTGACGGCTGGTGGGTGCTCGGCGCTGTTGCCAGGTTGACCGCGTGGCGTCGGGATCGCTACACGCACGGTCGAGATGACACGCTGTCGTACGCGCGAGGACGCCCCCTGACGGTTGTGCGCCTTTTCACACCGCGTTTCACCCTTTTCCCGATATGCCGGTCAGGCCGCCAGATGCCTCTCTTCCGGCGTTGCTACCATCCGGCCTATGCCCCGCGAACTCCCCCCCTTCCGCCGTGCCCTCCTGGCCGCGATGACCTGCGCGCTGACGGCGGGGCTGCTCGTCGGTTGCGGGGCCCAAGCCCCCGAGGAGGCCCCCACGGTCGTGCGGGTGCCGGCGGACGCGGCGACGATCTCGGAGGCGGTCGCGGCGGTCGCCGAGGACGGGCTCGTGCTCGTCTCGCCGGGCGTGTACGAGGAGGAGGTCCTGATCGACACTCCGGGGATCACCCTCCGCGGCCTGGATCGCGACGAGACGGTCGTGGACGGCGGCGGCATGCGCCCCTTCGGCGTGGTGGCGATCGCCGACGGCGTCAGCGTGGAGAACCTCACGGTCACCGGCGCGACGTTCTACGGCGTGCTCGTCACGGGTCTCCACGATGAGAACGGCCCGACGGCCCACGGCGGCGACGGCTACAGTACGTTCGATCCGGAGCAGTTCCCGCCCCTGGAGCGCTTTTCCATCAGCCATGTCACCGCGTACAACAACGGCCTCTACGGCCTGTACGCCTTCAACGCCCGGCACGGCGTGATCCGCGACTCGTACGCCTCGGGCTCCGCCGACAGCGGCATCTACGTGGGCCAGTGCCGGGAGTGCGACATCCTCGTGACCGGCAACGTCGCGGAGAACAACGCGGTGGGCTTCGAGAACGCCAACGCGAGCGACAGCGTGTACGTCGTCGGCAACCGCTTCAGCGGCAACCGCGTGGGCATGACGTTCCTGTCGAACTACCAGGAGGCGTTCGTGCCGCAGCGCGGCAACGTCGTCGCGGGCAACGTCGTCTCCGGGAACGCCGAGGCCGAGTCCCCCGCCCATGCGGAGGGCGGGTTCGGGATCGGCATCGGCATCGGCGCGGGCACCGAGAACGAGTTCCTGGCGAACCGCATCGAGGACAACCCGGTCGCCGGGGTGCTGCTCAGCAGCACGGAGGACCTGGCGCCCCTCGGGAATGCCCTGCGCGGCTCGCTCTTCGGCGGCAACGGCGTGGACATCGCCAACGTCGCGTCCGACCGCGCCCCCGCACGGGGCACCTGCCTCGACGGGGACGCCGTCACGACGCTTCCCGAGGTCCTGGCGTCGGAGCTCGTGGCCGGCTGCGCGCCCGACGCGACGGATGCCGCGCCCCAGACGTCGACAGCGTCGGCCGAGCTGCCGGCGGTGGACGTGCCGCCCGGCATGAGCTTCCTGCGCGTTCCGGCGCCGCCGTCGCAGCCGGGCGTGGCGGATCCGGAGGCTCCGGCGCGCACGCTGCCCTCGACCATCGGGGCGCCCGAGCTGGGTGACATCGCGGTGCCCGACGCCGGGCTGCTCGCGGACAGGTCCCGCCGATGAGGCGGGGTGCGCGCCGGTGGGGCGCGCTGCTCGGCGCGGCCCTGCTGGCGGCACTGGCCGGATGCGCGACGCAGCCGGCCGGCGACGACTTCCCGGCGGGCGACGCGCGGGCCATCACGTCGTCGGAGGCGCAGCAGCTCGCCGCGGTGCGCCTGCGCAACCTCACGGAGGGGACCCGGTCCGTCGCGTTCGCCGTGGTCGAGCAGTCCTCGGAGCTGTCGTTCGACGGCTGGTTCGACTACGAGACCGGCACGGGGTACGGCCTGCTCACGGACGCGGAGGTGCCCACCCTGCTGCTGTGGAACGGCGAGGTCGCGGGCGAACAGGCGCTCCCCGACGGCGCAGACGAGGCGCCGTTGCCGATCCCGGACGTCGATGCGCTCGCGACCGCGTGGCGCGGCTCCGCGCTGGATCCGGCCGCCTCCCGTCTCGACGCGGTCCTGGCGGTCGTCGCGGCGCTCGGCGCGGATCGGCCGGAGAACCCGCTGCTGCTTCAGCAGGCCGGCGCCCTGTGGCTCGGCGAGCGCACGGTGGACGGCGCGGAGCTGACGGTCTTCTCCGGGCCCGTCGAGGACGTCGCGGGCGCGACCGCGGACCCGGAGGCCGCGACGACGCGGTACTGGCTCGACGAGTCGGGGCTCGCCAGCCGTGTGGACGTGCGACTCGGCGGAGAGGCGGCGTGGACGACGATCCGCTACGGCGATGCGGACGGCGTCGTCCTCGGAGACCCGTTCGCGCAGGGCGAGCCGGGAGCGGGGCCGTGACGCCCGGCGACGGGTCGGGCCCGACCATCAGCCGCCGCGGCCTGCTCGTCGGAGGCGGCGTCGGCGCGAGCCTGGGCCTCGCGGCCGGGGGTCTCGCGGGACTGCTGGGCGCCCGCGCGACGACGACTCCCGGCGACGACTTCCCGACCGCCGGCGAGGGCGCGGGGCCGGTCCCCGCGCGCGGCCGGCACCAGGCGGGGATCGCGCGTCCCGACACGCCGCAGCGGCACACGGTGCTGGTCGTCGCCGACCTCGACGGGGAGCCGGACGCCGCGGCCGTCCGGGCGGCGCTCGCGGCCGCGGGCGACGCGGTGGACGCGCTCACGGATCCGGGTCGCGCGGATCCCGATGTCCTGCCCGACGGGCCCGGCGACCTGACGATCACGATCGGGATCGGGCCGCGTCTCGTGCGTGCGATCGACCCGGCCCTGCCCGGTGCGGATCCGCTCCCGGCCTTCGCGGGTGACGAGCTGATCGGCCCGGAGGTCGTCGGCGGCGACCTGCTCGTGTCGGCCTGCGCGACCGACGCGGCGCCCCTGGCCCTCGTGACCGACGCCGTGCTGGACGCGATTCCCGGCGCCCGCCGCCGCTGGGGCCAGTCCGGCACGCGGGGCGCGGGCGAGGGCACCGTGGCGCGCAACCCGCTCGGCTATCACGACGGCGTCATCGTGCCGCACGGCGACGCCGAGCTCGACGCGAACGTGTGGATCCCGGACGGCCCGGCCGCGGGCGGCACGATCGCCGTGGTACGTCGGCTGCGCCTGGACGTGGCCGCGTTCCGCTCGCTCGCGCCCGAGGCGCGCGATCACGTCATCGGACGGGAGCACCGCAGCGGCGCGCCCCTGTCGGGCGGCTCGCTGCACGACGAGGCGGACCTGACCGCCAAGACGCCCGAGGGCGAGTTCCTCGTGCCGCTCCGCTCGCACGTGCGGGCGGCGCACCCGTCGTTCACGAACAGCGCGCTCATGCTGCGCCGCGGCTACGCCTACAGCAACGGGACGGCGGGAGAGCCCGACGAGGGGCTGCTGTTCGTCTGCTTCCAGCGCGACCTCGAGACGTTCGTCCGCACGCAGCTGCGGCTGGACGAGACGGACGACCTGATGCGGTTCGTCACCACGACCGCGAGCGCGTCGTTCCTCGTCCTGCCGGGCCGCACCGGCGACGATCCACTGGGCGCCGCGCTGTTCTGACGCGCCAGGTGAACAGCCCCCACGCCACGGACGGGTCCGTGCGTGAGGGCTGTTCGCGTGGCGGCGGGGGGTGCGCCACCCGAGCAGTATACCGGTCTACCTAGGTCGCGCCGTCACAGCTTGCGGAGCAGGACGCTCTCGACCGAGTGGTCGGCGCCCTTGCGCAGCACGAGGGATGCGCGGTGCTTGGTGGGCAGCACGTTCTCGATCAGATTGGGCAGGTTGATGTCGTCCCAGTACCCACGCGCGGTCTCGGTCGCCTCCGCATCGGTGAGGTGCGCGAACACGTTGAAGTGCGACGCGGGGTTCGAGAACGCCGCCTGACGCAGCGCGAGGAAGCGGTCGATGTACCACTGCTCGATGTGGGCGGCGTCGGCGTCGACGTAGATCGAGAAGTCGAACAGGTCGCTGACCGCGACGTCGTTGGGAGCGGGCGGCGGCTGCAGCACGTTGAGGCCCTCGACGATCACGACGTCCGGGCGGCGCACGACGACGTTCGCGTCGGGCATGATGTCGTACTTCATGTGCGAGTAGAAGGGCGCGCGCACCTCTTCGGCGCCGCTCTTGACCTTCGTGACGAACTCGACCAGCGACCGTCGGTCGTACGACTCCGGGAAGCCCTTGCGGTCCATGAGCCCGCGCCGCTCGAGCTCGGCGTTGGGGTAGAGGAAGCCGTCGGTCGTGACCAGCTCGACCCGCGGGGTGTCGGACCAGCGGCTCATGAGCTCGCGCAGGAGGCGCGCGATGGTCGACTTGCCGACGGCGACGGATCCCGCCACGCCCACGACGAAGGGCGTCGCCTGATCGCCGTTCTTGTCGGGCATGCCGAGGAAGTCGCCGATGTCCTCGCTGAGCCGCCGGATCGTCCGGGCGTAGATCGACAGCAGGCGGCTGAGCGGCAGGTAGACCTCGCGCACCTCGGTGACGTCCAGCCGGTCGCCCAGGCCGCGCAGCTGCACGACCTCGGGCTCGGTGAGGGGCTGGTCCATGCCAGCCGCGAGCCGCGACCACTCGTCGCGCGGGATCTCGCGGTACAGCGAGAGCGGGGCGGGCGGGACGGACACGGCGCTCATCCGGCCCATGCTATCGGCCCCCGCGGCCCCTCTCAGTGCTCGGGCAGTTTCGGCAGCCTCGCGGCGGCGAACTGCGGGTGGGGGCCCTGGATGTGCCCGGTCCCGGTGGTGTCGATCTGCGGGCCGCCCTCCATGTCCTTCGTGAGCAGGAACTGGCCGACGCGATCGAGCGACGCGTGCGACACGAGCGTGTGCTGGGCGGCGACCGAGATGTCCCGGTAGATGCGCTCGAGGCGGCTGCCGCGGAACACGGCGGGCGATCCGGCGCGCGCGAAGATCAGGTCCACGGCCTTCTTGGCGGAGTGCACGGCGAAGGCGTTGGCCTCGTGGAGCCGCACGCGCAGCTCGTACTCGATCGGGGCCTGATGGTGCGCGTTCTCGTACGCCTCCTCGGTCGCGTTCCATGCGAACAGTCGCGCGGCGCGCACGAGAGCGTCGGCCTCGCCGATCGCGAGCTGGTCGACCTGCTCGCGGCCCAGGCGTGCCTGGCGCAGTGATCCGTGCTGCGCGGACTGGTGCACGAGCTTCGTGTACTCCTCCATGGCCGCCTTGGCGAGGCCGAGCGAGTGCGCGGCATGGGCCATGACGTTGAACCCGACGCGGAAGAGCGGGCGGTCGTACTGCCGGAAGTGGATGCCCTTCTCGTTCGCGAGCTCGCGCGGGATGAAGACGTCCTTCACCTCGATATGCCCGCTGCCCGTGCCGCGCAGCCCCAGGCCGTCCCACGTGTCGTGGAGCGTGACCTCGGAGCGCGGGAAGTAGCCGACCAGGTACCACGGGTTGCCGTCGACGGGCGAGACGACCTGCTCGCCGTCCTCCGTGTAGAGGATCGAGCGGCCGTACAGCCACGTCGCCTCGGGTGAGCCGCTGCAGAACGGCCACTTGCCCGTGACGCGGTACCCGCCCGGCACCCGGACCGCCCGGCCCGCGGCGCGCCCGAGGTTTCCCGCGGTGATCCAGCGGTCCTTCTCGAGGATCTTGCGCATCGCCTCGGGCGCGGCGAAGGTGCCCCCCGAGTGCAGCATCCCCAGCCAGCCCACGGAGCCGTTGATGCGGGAGAGCTCCTCGATGGCCTCCAGCCACTCGACGGGGTGGACCTCGAGCCCTCCGATCTCGCGCGGCATGAGCGCACGGAAGATGCCCGCGTCGTAGAGCTCGTCGGCGAGCTCCTGGGGCATGCGGCGCTCCGTCTCGAGGTAGTCCTCCGCGGCGAGGATCTTCTCCTCGAAGCCGCGGGCGATGTCGACGAGCCGAGGGCGGGCGTCCGTGAACTCGGCCTCGGGGGCCACCTCGGACGTGGGAGCGGTGATGGACATGAGGGGCCCCTCCGTGATGCGGGTGAGCGTACCGCGGGTAAATGTAATATTGCGATACGGGTGTGTACGTTATTGACACAGATACTACCCGGGCGGGTCCGGGGGGGCAAAGGCCGAGGCCGTAATCTGTGTACCTGGCGGGCTTTCGTGAGCCCGGCGCAGGGAGGACCCGCATGGCCGCAGAGAGCTCGACCACTGTCGACCGCAGCATCCGACTTCTGTTCGAGCTCGCTCAGCACCCCGACGGCCTCACCGTCTCGGAGCTCGCCCGCCGCCTCGACACTCAGCGCCCGCCGCTGTACCGCCAGCTGCGCTCGCTCATGGAGGCGCGCCTCGTGCGTCGCACGGAGAACAAGCTCTACCAACTGGGCGTGGGGGTGCTGGAGCTCGCGCGCGCCTTCGCCGACCCGTTCACCGAGCGCGCCCGCCCCGCGCTGCAGCAGGCGGCGGACGCGACGGGACATTCCGCGATGCTCAACTTCGCCGAGGGGGATGCGCTCGTGCTCGCGCTCAGCGCGACGCCGCGCGCGGCGGGCATGCACCTGTCGACCCCGGTCGGCTTCGTCTACCCCGAGGGGCCGATCGCCCCGCGCGTCGCGATGCTCGCCGCGCGGCCGCCGGCCCCCGACGAGGACGAGGTCGTCACCGCCACGCGCGCGCGGGGCTACATCGGCACCTTCACCCTCCCGACCCACACGGGCATCGTGGGCGTCGCGGTGCCCCTGGAGATGCGGGGCATGCACGGGAGCATCGCGCTCGTGACGGGCATGGGGCCGGGCCCGCAGAGCGAGGCCGACGAAGCGCGGCTCGCCGAGCACGCCACCGCCGCAGCGCGACAGATCCTCGATTCCGGGCTGTAGCCGGGACCTCAGGCCGAGCCGGACGCCCCGCCCGCGTGCCCCGGGAGCACGACGTGGTCGAGCCGATAGGGCGTGGGCTCGAGCGCCGAGGCCATGATCGCCTCCATCACGGGCTGCGGCACGAGGCAATCGGCGCACGCGTCCGCTGTCGCGTCGATGCGCACGACGATGCGGTCCTCGTCCGTCGGCGACCAGCTGAGGACGTACCCGTCGGCCGCCATCATGTCGGTGAACTGTTTGAGCGCCTCGTCGACGGACGCCGCGTTGTCGGTCCCGGCCATCAGCGGGCTCCTTCCTGATTCGTCGTGGCGGCCCGATCGTCGACCGGACTGAGCGACAGCGGCACCTCGGGGTCGATCGAGCCGGACGTGAAGATGTCCGCGACCGCCGACACGCCGGCGTTGTTCGCCCCGGCGACGACCACCTGGACCGACTCCGGCCGCTCGAGCACGCGCACGCCGCGCGTCTCGCCGGACTCGGCCGCACGGTCGGGCACGGCGTCCGGATGATCGGCGGGAAGCCGCCACCGCGTGTGCCGCGAGACCGCCTCCTTGCCGAGCGAGCGGAGCTCCTCGCGCGAGACCACGGCGCCCTCGAACAGGTGCGTCCGCAGGTCGGCCTTGCTCCAGCCTGCGTCGGCGAACACCGCCGCATGCTCGGGACTCAGCACCACGATCGCGTTGGTGAACTCGTGCATGAGCGCACCGCTGCGTGTGATCGTGGTGAGGAGGTCCCGCGCCAGCTGCTCGGGCACGACGGTGTGCCGTGCCTCGATGTGCGACACCGCGCGGATCGTCGCCGCGGCGACCGTGCTCTGCGTCGCCGCGAAGCCGTGCTCGACGTGCAACGGCTCCCAGGGACTGGCCTCCTCGTTCTCGCCGAAGCACGCGCTGAACTTGGCCGGCGTCGCCTGGGTGGCCTGGTCCAGCTTGTGCGGGGCCAGCCCGAACGCGTTGATCGCACCGAGCCGGATCGCCCGGCCGATCGTCGCGTTCGGGCGGATCCCGGAACCGAACACGTTGCCCGCGGAGTTGATGCCGAGGCGCTCTCGGATCGGCCCGTTGACGATGAACAGCGGCGCGGGCCCGGTCGTGCTCTGCCAGATGCCGGCCTTCGGATACGGCTCCTGCGCCACCGCCTCCCACGCCGCCACGACGACGGGGAAGTACTCGGGCAGACACCCGGCCATGGCGGCGTTGGCGGCCGCGAGCTGCACGGTCAGCCGCCGGTTCAGGTGCGGGATCTCGAACAGGACATCCCCCGGGCCCCGGCTCACGGTCGCGAGGAACTCCTCGACGTACGACGCCGTGATCGGCACGACGGGCAGTCCGTCGGTCAGCCCCTGCTGGAAGTAGGACTCCAGCAGGTCGCGCACCCGGGCCGGGTCGATCGGCGCCTCAGCCTCCGCCTCCTGCTCGGTGTCGACGGGCGCGGGCATCACCGCTCCACGCCCAGGATGCGCAGGATCTGCGGGAGCGCCTCCTGCACCCGGCTCCGGATCTGTTCGACGTCCAGGCTCGCGACGGGGTGCGCGATGGTCGCGAAGTCGTACCCGGGGAAGCCCTGCACCTCGGCCATCGCGTTCCCGCTGGGCGAGAAGGAGTCGGTGCAGATGCTGGCGGCGGGCTTGCCCGCGCGCTCCAGCAGGATGCCGTCGGCGACCGTCGCGGCGCTGCAGGAGCCGCAGTCGCCGATCGCGGTCACCACGACATCGCACTCGGCCGCGAGCTGATCGCGCAGCTCGGTCGTCATCGGCGTGCCGAAGTAGTCCTTCGTGTAGAGCTTCGTCGCGGCGACGCCGTGGTCGCGCTTGAGCACCTCCGCCAGCTCCTCGAGCAGCACGGTCGCGTTGGGCTTGGTGTTGTCCAGCAGACCGACCGTCAGCCCGCTCAGGCTCGTGGGTCGCGGCGCGAGCGCCGCCTCCGCGACGTCGACCGCCGCTCCCGTCGGGTCGAACAGCTTCTCGATCTGTGCCATCAGTCTCTCCTCTGATTCCTTGTCGTTCTCGGCGCGCGACGGCGGCCTAGGCGGTCTCGACCTTGACGGGCACCGGCGCCTGCCGGCCGGTGCCGCTCGTCGAGTTGGGGGCGATGATCTCGACGATCGTCGAGACGCCGGCGTTGTCCGCGCCCGCGACGACGATGAAGACGTCCTCGGGCTGGCGCACGAACCGGTACGGCTCGCGCTTGCCGCCGGGATTCATCGCGTCCGGGTGCTCGATGGGGAGCAGGTAGCCGCGCTGCCGCGACACCCCGCCCTTCCCCGCGCGGTCCATGTCGGCGATGGGGCGCACTGCGTTGTCGCGCAGGTACTCGCGCACGTCGGCCTTGCTCCATCCCGCCTCGGCGAGGACCCGCGCGTGGCCGGGGCTCAGCACGAGGCAGGACTGCCCTGCGTTGCGCCCCGTGCGCGAGAGGCTGTCGGCGAAGTCGGCGAGCAGCTGCTCCGGGTCGGACGTGTGGCGCGCCTCCATGTAGAGCGTTCCGCGGATGAGCATGGCCGTGACCGTGCTGTCCTCGCGCGAGAAGCCGTACTCCTCGTGGAACGGCGCCCACGGGTTCTGCGGCTCGTTCTCCCCGATGCAGCAGGTGTACTTGGCGGGGGACGCCTGCGTCGCCTGGTCGAGCAGGTGCGGCTTGAGCTGGAAGACGTTGAGCGTCGCGAGGCGGATGGCGCGCCCGATCGTCGCGTTGGCGCGGAACCCCGAGCCGAACACGTTGCCGGCCGCGTTGATCCCGATCTCGTCGATGACGGGTCCGTTCACGACCAGGAACGGCGCACTCCCGGACGTGCTCTGCCACAGCGCGCTGGGGCCCACCCCCAGCGCGTGGAGGGAGTCCCACGCGGCGAGGACGACCGGGAAGTACTCGGGCAGGCAGCCGGCCATGATCGCGTTGATCGCGGCCTCGCGCACCGTGCACATCCGGTTGAGGTGCGCCATCACCAGCACCGGCTCGTCCGGGTCCCGCGAGGTGCGCGCGAGGAACTGCTCGATCGCCTCCTCGGTGCACGGCGCGACCGGAAGCCCGTCGGTCCAGCCGCGCTGGTAGTAGTACTCGGCGACCTGGCGCGCGTCCCGCAGCGCGCCCGGCTCCTCCCCCGCCGCAGCGGGGGCGCCCGTGGGGTCCACCACCCCGTCCAGCTCCTCGACGACCGTGCTCATGAATCCTCCGTCTTCCTCGTGATTTCGTGGGCCTGCGGGCTCATCAGCCCACCCATGTCATGCCGCCCCAGTCGATGGTCCCGGCGGCGCGATCGGGGTTGTCCATCCCCTGCCAGCGCGACGTGTTGATCGTCTGGTGGGTCGCCAGGCTCCAGGCGATGGGCGCGTGGAAGATCAGCTCGGCGGCCCGCTCCTGCAGGTCGTACAGGTGCTGCGCGCGTACGTCGCGGTCCGCGGCCGTCAGCGCCGCTTCCGCGGCGGCGTCGATCTGCTCGTCGCACATGCCCGTGGGGTTGCGTCCCGCGACACTGTCGGGGTTGCACGTGAACCAGTGGGTGATCCCGAGACTCGGATCGGCGCCGAGCGTGCTGCGCTGGATCGACAGGTCGAAGTCGTGCTGCGTGAACACCGACTCCGTGTACACGGCGTTGACGCCCGTGACGACGTTGAGGCGGATGCCGACGGTCTCCATGGTCGAGCGCATGATCTCGATCGCGGGATCGATGTCGACGATGCCCGTGATCGCGCGCACGTCGAGCGTGAAGCGGGTGCCGTCGCCCTGCACGGGGTAGCCGGCCTCGTCCAGGCCCTCGTTGATCGCGTCGATGTCGAGCGGGAAGAGCTCATCGAAGTCGATGTCCGGGTGCACCGCCCAGTCCATGGCGGGCGGGATGAAGGATGTCGCGGGCGTGCCCATGCCCTTCAGCGCGATTTCGGTGATGCGCTCGCGATCGATCGCGGAGTAGACCAGACCGCGCACGGCGGGATCGGCCAGGGGCCCGCTGCGGGTGTTCATCGACACGTACATCCACACGGGGAAGTAGCCGTCGACGAGCTGCTCGGTGTCGGGGTTCGCCTCGACCTCGTCCTGCTGGGACGGCGGCACGGTCGACAGGTCGAGCTCACCGGAGAAGAGCGCCAGCGCGCGGGCGTTCGTGTCGCCGATGACCTTGAAGACGGCGCGGTCGACCTCGGTCGGGCCCTTCCACCAGTTCTCGTTCTTGACGACCACGACCTCTTCGCCGGAGGTGAAGGAGTCGAACACGAGCGGACCGGTGCCCACGGGCGCCAGGTTGGCGGGGTTGGTGAGGAAGTCCGTGCCCTCGTAGACGTGCTTCGGCAGCATGAACTGCGTCGCGAGCGTCTCGAGCAGCGGCCCGTACTCTCCGTCGAGGTCGACGACGACCGTGTGGTCGTCGGGGGTCTCGACCGCCACGACCCGCTCGGCGAGCGCCGCGCCGACGACGTCGAAGGGCAGGATCTCCTCGAAGTTGAACTTGACGTCCTCCGCCGTGAACGGCTCCCCGTCGTGCCACGTGACGCCCTCGCGGAGCGAGAACGTGACCTGCTGGTTGTCGTCGCTGAACTCCCACTCCTCCGCGAGCACGGGGAACAGCTCGAGGTCGCCCGTGATGCCGACCAGCGGCTCGAGCATGCTGTGCGCCACGCGCTGGGTGATGGGGTTGCTCGTGAACTGGGGGTTGAGCATGGGCGGGTCGCCGCCGATGGCCTCGACGTAGAGGCGCTCAACGTCGCCCTGCTCGCCGCCGGCGGCCGCGCAGCCCGTCACTGCCAGGACGGCAGCCCCGGCGAGCGCCGCAGCCCTCCAGATACGTCGTGGTGTACGCACCGTTTCACTACCTCTCTGTAGTCCCTCGCGCTCGTCGTCGAGGCGATTCGGATGTACGGATACGATACCCAGACGTAGTCCATATGTACAAGTACTTATCGCGCACTCCGCCGACGGCCGGCGCGGACGCCGGTCGTGGCAGGCCGGGAGGGCTTCAGAGAGACGAGTCCGTGATCTCGCGAGCCGCGGCCTGGGCGACCTGCGCGAGAGACCGCTCGTCGGCCTCATCGAGGGGGCCGACACCCCGCGCGAGGGCGAGGCTGCCGAAGGCGCCGCGCGAGCGCAGCGGCACCGCGACGCCCACGAAGCCGTAGCGGCTGCCGATGGTCGCCGTGCCGACGTATCCGCGCTCACGCGCCTCCGTGACCACGAGCGGCTCCTCAGCGTCACGGGGCCGGCTCGCCATCATCGCGACGCGCGGGGGGATGAGCCCGTCTGGGTAGAGGAAGCCGATGGGCGTGGTCAGGTGCATCCCGGGCGCCCGCGGGGTGGCGCACCACACGAGCACCAGCGCGTCACCCTCCGCGACGTTGAGCATCGCGGAATAGCCCGTGGCGTCCGCGGCGGACTGCAGCAGCGGGCGGGCGCGCTCGAGGAGCGGATCGGAGAACGCCCGCGCGAGCTCGAGCACGCCCACGCCGAGCCGGTACAGCTTGCCCTCCGTGCGGCGGATCAGCCGCGCGTCCAGCAGCGTCCGCAGCTGCCGGTACAGCGGAGGGCGCTGTGTCCCGAGCCGGCGGGCCAGCTCGGTGACCGTCAGCCCCTCCGGGTGCTGCGCGAGTTCGAACAGCAGGCGCACGCTCCGATCTACCGTCGTCGACCCCTCAACCCTCATCGCACACACCAATGCAGTACATATGTGTACCGTATGTGAACGAAGCGCGGGAAGCCACGCCCCTTCTACCCGAGGGGAAGCGGATCCCGCTCGAGGTCTTCCGCCGTGCCGGGCAGATCGAGCTCGAGGGCCGCGTCGAGCAGCTGGGCGGTGTACGGATGCTGCGGATCGGTGAAGATGCGCTCCTTCGGCCCGCGCTCCACGATCTCGCCCGACTTCATCACGTAGACGAAGTCGGCGACCTTCTTCACGACGGGCAGGTCGTGGGTGATGAAGACGTACCCGACCCCCAGTCGCTCCTTGAGGTCGCTCAGCAGCCGGAGCACGCCGGCCTTCACCGAGGCGTCGAGGGCCGACACGGCCTCGTCAGCGACGATGATCTGCGGGTCCAGGACGAGGGCCCGCGCGATCAGCACGCGCTGCCGCTGCCCGCCGCTCAGCTCGTGGGGGAAACGGTCGAGGTAGGACTCCGGCGGGTTGAGCCCGACCTGCTGCAGCGCCTCGATGACTTTGCCGCGCACGGCGGCCCCTCCGGAGGCCACGCCGTGCAGCCGGACGATCTCGCCGATCGCGCGCCCCACGGTCTTGCGGGGGTTGAGCGACCCGGCCGGGTCCTGCAGCACCGCCTGGACGCTGAGGCGGAACTCCTTGCGCTGCGCCCCGTTCATCTCGCTCAGCGCGACCCCGTTGAACTCGACGGCGCCGGACGAGGCCGGGATGAGGTCGAGGAGCATCCGCGCGAGTGTGCTCTTGCCGCTGCCGCTCTCTCCCACGATCGCGATGAACTCCCCCGGACGGGCCGTGAGGCTCGCGTCGCGGACGGCGTGCACCGCGCCCCCGCCCCGCCGGGCGCGGAACGTCTTGCCGGCCGATCGCGCTTCCAGGATCACTGGTCTCCTCCCTGCGCTCGCGCGCCGCCCGCGACGAGCTGATCGAGTTCCCGCCGCAGCGACGGCCGGATCGCCCAGAGCTCGAGGTCCGGGTCGGTGAGGCTGCGCACGCTGCGCAGCAGAGCGCGCGTGTACGGGTGCTCCGGGCGGGACAGCACCTGCTGCGTGGGCCCGGACTCCACGATGCGACCGGCGTACATCACGTAGATCCGGTCGGTCATGCTCGCCACCACCGCGAGGTCGTGCGAGATGAGGATGAGCGATGTCCCCAGCCGGGACACGGTGTCGTCGAGCGTCGCCAGCACGCGCCGCTGCACCGTGGCGTCGAGCGCGGTCGTGGGCTCGTCGGCGACGATCAGCTCCGGCAGCTTGGCGATCGCGATCGCGATGAGCACTCGCTGCCGCATGCCGCCGCTGAGCTCGTGCGGGAACCTCCCGGCGACGGCGCGCGCGTCGCTCAGCCCGGCGAGATCCAGGAACTTCAGCATCTCTTCGTCGCCCGTGCCGCGGCGCTCGGGCGGCACGGACTCGCGCACCTGCTCGCCGATCTTCATGACGGGGTTGAGGTACGTCAGCGGGTCCTGGAAGATCATGCCGACCCGGCGGGCGCGCACCGCATCCCACGCCCGGTCCGGCGCCCCCACCATCTCGGTCCCCGAGAAGCGGATCGAGCCGCTCACGCGCACCCGGGGCGACGTCGGCAGCAGGCCCGCCACCGCGCGGCCGGTGACCGACTTCCCGGACCCCGACTCGCCCACGATGCCGACCCGCTCGCCGCGTTCGACGCGCAGGTCCACGGAGTTCACCGCCTGCACCGCCGTGCGGACGCCGGTGGGCAGGCTCACGGCGAGATCGCGCACCTCCAGGAGGGGGACGGCGGTCTCCTCGGCTTCGGCAGTCATCACTTGACCTTTCCGATCGACGGGTTCAGCGCGTCGTTGAGGGAGTCGCCGAGCATGTTGACCGCGAGCACCACGATGAAGATGCACAGGCCGGGGAACAGCGCGAGCCACCAGCCCGAGGTCATGTGCTCCTGCGCGGAGTTCAGCAGCGCGCCCCAGCTGGGCCGGTTCGCGTCGCCGATGCCGAGGTAGGCCAGACCCGACTCGACCAGGATCGCGCGCCCGACCGACATGGTCGTGGCGACCAGGACGGGCGGCATCGCGTTGGGCAGGACGTCCGACCACAGGATGCGCAGGCCCCGGAACCCCGCGGCCCGCTGCGACTCCACGTACCCCAGCTGGCTGATGCGCATCGCCTCGGCGCGGACGATCCTCGCCACGCCCGGCCACATCGTGATCGCGAGGATCGCGATGATGATGCCGATGTTCGAGCCGAGCAGCGCGGCCGCGGCGAGCGCGAGCACGATGCCCGGGAGGATCTGGAAGAACTCCGCGACCTTGACCAGCAGCGCGTCCGCGAACCCGCCGTAGAAGCCGGCGAGCCCTCCGAAGACGAGCCCCAGGGTCATGCACAGCAGGGCGACGCTGAAGCCCACCAGCAGCGAGGTCTGCCCGCCGTGGATCACGCGCGCCAGGTAATCGCGTCCGAGCGGGTCGGTGCCGAGCAGGAACTCCGTGCCCGGGGGGACGAGCACGGGGTGCACGGACGCCACGGGGTTGCCGGCGAAGAACGGGCCGACGAACGCGAGCAGCACCATCGCCACCAGGAGCGTGAGGAACACGATCGTGACGGGCTTCCGGAAGAACGCCCGCGCGACCGCTCCCGAGGCGCGGCGGCGCGCGCCCCGCTCGGGCGGCGGTGTGGGGTTGGTCGTGACGATCGGATCCGCCACGGCCGTATCGCGCTGGATCGTCATGAGGCACTCCTCAGAGGTTGGGCGAGCCGCGCCCGCAGCCGCGGGTCGACGATGCCGTAGATGACGTCGGTCAGGATGTTGATGATGAGGATCGCGACGGTGATCACGATGACGATGCCGAGCACGACCACGTTGTTCTGACGCTGGATCGCGTCGAAGAGCAGCAGGCCCATACCCGGCCAGCCGAAGACGCGCTCGACGAGGACGGAGCCGGCGACGACGAAGCCGAGGCTGTAGCCGGTGACGGTCACCATGGGCAGGAGCGCGTTGGGCATCGCGTGGCGCCACAGCACGCGGCGGCTCGACACGCCCTTGGACCGGGCGGTGTCGATGAAGTCCTGGCCGAGCGACTCGATCATCGACGAGCGCATGATGCGCGCCTTGTAGGCGAGCTCGCTCGTGGCCATCGTGAAGACGGGCAGCACGAGGTACTGGATCGCGACCCCCTGCGCCCCGTAGGAGCTCATGCCCTGCGAGGGGAGCCATCCGAGCGACACGGAGAAGACCGTGATGAGCATCATGCCGAGCCAGAAGTTCGGGATCGAGAACAGCGCGACCGAGCCGCCCGAGAGGAAGCCGTCGAGCCAGCGGTTGCGGGTGCGCGCCGCGATGGCCCCGACGAGCACGCCGCCGATCGTGGAGATCACGAAGGACGGGAAGGCGAGGATGAGCGTGTTGCCGATGCGCCCCATGATGAGCTCCAGCACGGGCGTTCCCGTGCCGAAGGAGACGCCGAGGTTGCCCGTGAAGACGTTGCCGACGTAGATCAGGTACCGCTCCCAGAGGGGGCGGTCGAGACCGAACGTCGCGGTCAGCTCGGCACGGTACGCGTCGGTCACGGGGTTCTCGCCCACCAGGGACTGCACGGGGTCGCCGGGGGCGAGCTCGAGCAGTAGGAACAGCACGGTGATCACGATGTACAGCAGCAGGATCGACGAGCCGAGCAGCTTGCCGTAGTGAACCAGCGCCTTCATCGGCGGTCACCGCTGCGGCGGCACGGGGGCCGCGTCTGCGCGCGCCCGGGTTCGGGGGACGGGATCGTCGTCATCGAGGAGGCCTCCACCAGCGTTGGTGTTTAAATGCGATACCTCTCTGTATCACATTGGTTAGCACTATACGGTCGGACGAGGGCTGCGCCAACCCCGAGTTCATCGCTCGGGGCAACGCCCCCTCACCGTTTGCGTATCCATAGAATACGGCTTGTGTTTATATTGATACGCTCTTACGCTCGAAGCACGGTAACGACGCCGAGGAATGTGAGGCCTCATCATGACCGACACGCAGATCAGCCCCGTCAGCGCCGCGTGGCCGCGGCTCGAGCGCACCGCGCCGAGCGACCAGCGCAGCTTCCGCGACGCCCTCGGCCGCTATCCCACGGGCGTGGTCCTGGTGTCCGCGATGACGGATGACGGCCCCGTCGGCATGGCGGTCAACTCCTTCACGTCGGTGTCGCTGGATCCGCCGCTCGTGTCGTTCTGCCCCATGCTCACCAGCACGACATGGGCGAAGATCCGTCCCGTCGGCGGGTTCGCGATCTCGACGCTGCGCGATTGCCACACGGACGTCTCGCGCCTGTTCTCGCGGCGCGACGTCGACCGCTTCGGGATCGGCGAGTGGCGGCTGAGCCCCGCCGGTCACCCCGTGATCGCCGACGCGCTGGGCTGGATCGACGCCACGGTGGAGTGGATGACGGACGCGGGCGACCACGAGCTCGTCGTCGCCCGCGCGACCGCGTGGTCGGAGTCGGGCGACGGCGACCCCCTCGTCTTCTACCGCGGCGGCTACCACCGCCTGGCGGTCGAGGGCGGCCCCGACGCCCCCCTCCCCTGACCCGCGCCCCTCTGCTCGCCGAGCGAGCGAACCACCTCTGCTCGCCGAGCTAGCGGAGCACCTTCTGCTCGTTGAGCGAGCGAAGCGAGTCGAAACGCCTCCCGTCCGGACCGGCGCCTCAACCCCGCTAGCCTTGGTCCGTGCGTCTGGGCGTCCTCGACATCGGCTCCAATACCGTGCATCTGCTCGTGGCGGACGCGCATCCGGGCGGGAGGCCCCTCGCGGCGTCGAGCCACCGCACGGTCCTGCGGCTCATGCGCTACCTCACACCCGACGGCGCGATCTCCGAGGACGGCGTCGCCGCGCTCGTCGAGGCCGTGGTGCACGCGCGAGATCTCGCCGAGCGCGAGAACGTGGAGGAGCTGCTCGCGACGGCGACCTCGGCGGTGCGCGAGGCCACCAACGGCCCCGAGGTGATCGACCGGATCGAGGAGGCGCTGGGCGCGTCGCTGCAGGTGCTCGGAGGCGAGACGGAGGCCCGCTTCACGTTCCTCGCGGTGCGGCGCTGGTTCGGCTGGTCGGCGGGACGCATCCTGCTGTTCGACATCGGCGGCGGCTCGCTCGAGGTCGCCGCCGGCGACGAGGAGCTGCCGGACTACGCCGTGTCGGTGCCGCTGGGGGCGGGCCGGATGACGCTCGAGTACCTCATGGAGGATCCGCCCGGGGAGGCGGCGGTCGCGGCGCTGCGTGCGCACGCGGCCGAGGCCCTCGATCCGATCCGCGCGGCGCTCAAGGGCACGCCGCGACCGGATCACGTCGTCGGATCGTCCAAGACGATCCGCTCGCTCGCGAAGCTCGCGGGCTTCCCGCGGCCGGGCTGGTCGGGCACACCCCGGATGGTGCTGCCGCGGCAGGCCCTGGGGCAGTGGATCCCGCGGCTGGCACGCATCCCCGCGGCGGTGCGGAAGGAGCTTCCCGGGATCACGCCCGAGCGCACGGTGCAGATCACCGCGGGGGCGGTCGTGCTGCACGAGACGATGAAGGCGATGAACGTCGCGGAGCTCGAGGTGTCGCCCTGGGCGCTGCGGGAGGGCGTCATGCTGCGCTACATCGAGGACCTCGGCTGGGGCTGAGCGCCCGCGGGCGGCGACTACAGCACGCCGCCCCGCCGGTCGAGCGCGATGCGCGCCATCTCCTTCGCCTCCTCGTGGTACTGCTGGATCGCCCGCACGGCGCCGGCCAGGTCGCCGGCGTGCAGGGCGACCGTGAGGTCGTCGAGGTGGCGAGGGGTGAGCACGCGTTCCCAGCCGATCTCCGCCCACACCGACCGCCACACCCACGCGATGCTGAGCCGCTGGTACGACTCGATCAGCTGGCTGGATCCGGACAGCTCCACCAGCGCGGCGTGATACGCCGTGTGCAGGGAGAGGAACTCGGCCGGGTCGGGCACCGGCGCACGGCGCAGCGCGTCCATGCGCACCACGATCGCCTCGAGCTGCGCGAGCACGCCCTCCGGCACGCGGCCGACGTGGTTGGCGACGACGCCGATCTCGATGCTGGCGCGCGCCTCGTACAGGTTCTCGATGAGGTCGAGGTGGAGCGGCGCCGGCTCGAACCCGCCGTCGGCGCGGCGCTCGACGAGCGACTCGGTGGTGAGCTTGATCAGCGCGTTGTGCACGTCGTCGGGCCGGGCGTCGAACGTCGCCGCGAGCGCGGCGACGTCGAGCTCTCCGCCGAGCGGCACCTCGCGCTGCAGCACGAAGCGGCGCACCTGGTCGTACGTGTTGTGCTCGCGCAGCCGCTCCCACCGACCGAAGGATCCGCGGTAGTAGGTGAGCGGGCGGCCCCCGCTTTCGGTGGACGCGCGGACCGTGCCGAGGAAGCCGGTGTGGGTGCCGGCGGTGGTCGTCTCCGTCACCTCGCACGCCAGCGACGAGAGGGCGCCGTCGAGGAGCGGCACGCCGGTGCGCTCGCAGAGCCGGTAGGACACGCCCGCGAACTTGTCGCCCTTGCCGGCGAACTGGCGCGCGATCCAGGCCTGCTCCTCCGCGAGCACGTTGATCGCGAACACGCCGGACGTGAGGATCACGTCGCGCGTGGAGCTGGACAGGTTCATGCAGGCGAGCATCATGGCCGGCTCGTCCGAGAACGGGATCACGGCCGCGACGGTCGAGCCGTAGACGCGCCCGTCGAGGGCCGTGGTGATGACCGTGACGCCGCTGGTGAGCTGCGCGGCCGCGCTGCGGAACGCCGCCGCTCCGGTCACGCCCGGGGTCGCGGCGGCCGTGGCAGAGGTCGAGTCGACGCCGCTCATAGCCCGACGAACACCGACTTCAGCTCGGTGAACGCCTCGACGCCCACGCGGCCCTGCTCCCGGCCCCAGCCCGACTGCTTGTAGCCGCCGAACGGCATCGCGTAGTCGATGCCGACGGGCGTGTTCACCCGCACGGTGCCGGCACGCAGGCGCCGCGCGAGCCGGTGGGCGCGGCTGATGTCGCGCGTCCAGATCGAGGCCGACAGGCCGTAGTCGGTGTCGTTGCCCCGCGCGGCGAGCGCGTCGAGGTCGTCGTCGTCGAACGGCACGGCGCACAGCACGGGACCGAAGATCTCCTCGCGCACGATCCGCATGTCCGGCGCGGTGCGGGTGAAGACGGTCGGCTGCACGAAGTAGCCGGGCCGGTCCACGGCGCCCCCTCCGACGACCAGCTCGGCCCCCTCGTCACGGCCGCTGTCGACGTAGTCGAGCACGCGCTCGCGCTGGGGCCCGGAGATCAGCGGGCCGATCTGAGTGCCCTCGTCCAGGCCGTCGCCGACCACGAGCGAGCTCGCCCGGGCCGCGATCCCCTCCACGACACGATCGAACACGTCGCGGTGCACGTAGAGGCGCGAGCCGGCCGCGCACACCTGGCCGGTGTGGTTGAAGATGCTCTGCGCGGCGGCGGGCGTGGCCCGATCGAGGTCGGCGTCGGCGAACACGAACGTCGGCGACTTCCCGCCCAGCTCCAGCGTCACGCGCTTGAGGTTGCCGGTCGCGGCCTGGATGATGCGCTTGCCCGTGGCGGTGGATCCGGTGAACGAGATCTTGTCGACACCCGGATGCTCGATGAGCCGCTGGCCGGC
This sequence comes from Microbacterium album, assembly GCF_014643695.1. GTDB lineage: Bacteria > Actinomycetota > Actinomycetes > Actinomycetales > Microbacteriaceae > Microbacterium > Microbacterium album. Next base: position 58,731 of record NZ_BMJY01000004.1, read on the forward strand.
CTCGGCGCCGGTTCCCGTGAGGAGGTTGATCACGCCCGCGGGGAAGCCGACCTCTTCGACGAGCTGCATCAGCCGCACGGCGCTCAGCGAGGTGAGCTCGGCGGGCTTGAGCACGGCCGTGCAGCCCACGGCGAGCGCGGGGGCGAGCTTGTTGACGGCCATCAGCAGGGGGTTGTTCCACGGCACGATGAGGCCGACCACGCCGACCGGCTCGCGCAGCGTGTAGGCAAGCCACTCCCCCGGCAGCGAGGGCGAGGCGGTCTCGCCGCCGAGCTTGGTCGCCCAGCCGGCGTTGTAGCGCAGGCTCTCGGCCGCGCCGCGCACGCCCATGTGGCGCGCGCTGGTGCGGAGCATGCCGCTGTCGAGGCTCTCGAGCGCGGCGAGCTCGTCGCCGTTCGCCTCGATCGCGTCGGCCAGCCGCAGCATCAGCCGCGCGCGGTCGGCGGGCGGGGAGCCGGGCCAGGGGCCGTCGTCGAACGCCCGCCGGGCGGCGGCGACCGCGAGGTCGACGTCGTCGGCGCCGGCCGCGGCGATCTCCGTCAGCACGGCGCCGGTGGCGGGGTTCTCGGTGGTCAGCGTCGCGCCGGCGCGCGGTGCGGTCCACCGGCCGTCGATGTACAGCCGGTGGGGGCCGCGCAGGAACTCCTCGGCGCGCGCGAGCCCGGGCACGTCCGCGGCCTCGGGCGAGGCGGCGTGTCCCGCGCCGCTCACTGCCGCGTCCCGGGCGAGTGCAGCGGGCGCTCGGCCGCGTCGACGCCCGTGTTGCCGATCGACACGTCGGTCCACATGCGCACCCGCAGCAGCGAGATCCGCCACTGGCCGTCGCGCTGCGTGTAGTCGGCGTGCCAGGTGCCGACGCGGAAGGACGACCCCATGGGCCAGTACGTGCGGTGGAACTCGTGCCGCAGCACGCACACGTAGGCGCTCAGCCGGATCTCGGCGGGGCCGCGCCGCTCGAACGCGAACGTGTTGATCTGGTGCTGGTGCCCCCAGGTCTGCGTGGAGCGGCCCTCGAAGTCGCGGATGAACGTGCGGATGCCCTCGTGGCCCTCGAAGCGGCCGGGGGATCCGTCCCGCTTCGGGTGCTCCAGCGCGCCGTCCGGCCAGAACCGGCCGAGGTACTCCTCCAGGTTGCCCGAGTCGAAGGCCCACGCGTAGCGGGCGACCTGGTCCTGAATGCGCAGCCGGTCCTCGACCGAGACCTCGTCGAAGTCGGAAAAAGCGGGGTATCCCTCGGGAGTCATGTCTCCTCCGTTCTGGTGGCGGGTCGTTCGGGGGCGGCGGCCATGACCTCGGATCGGATCACCGGGAAGTGGCACGCGACCTGGTGCTCGGTCTCTCGCCCGGCCGCATCGCGCATGCCGATGCTGGTCAGCGGCGGCTCCTGCTCGGCGCACAGGCTCGTCGCGCGCGGGCAGCGGGTGCGGAAGCGGCAGCCGGACGGCGGGTTCAGCGGCGAGGGGATCTCGCCCCGCAGCTCCAGGCCGCTCTCCTCCCGGGCGCGGGCGCCGAGGGCCGGGGCGGAGTCGAGCAGGATGTTCGTGTACGGGTGGGCGGCGTTGCGGTACACCGACTCGGCGTCGCCGATCTCCACGATCCGCCCGAGGTACATGACCGCGATGCGGTCGCTGATGCTGTGCACGACGGCGAGGTCGTGGGAGATGAACAGCAGCGACAGGTCGTAGACCTTGCGCGCCTCCTCCAGCAGGTTCAGGATCTGCGCCTGGATGGACACGTCCAGCGACGCGACGGGCTCGTCGCAGATGAGCATGTCGGGGTTGAGCACGATCGCGCGCGCGATCGCGATGCGCTGGCACTGCCCTCCCGAGAACTCGCGGGGGCGGCGGTTGCCGTTCGCGATGTCGAGCCCGACCTGCCGCATCGCGGCCTCGACGCGCTCGCGCCGCTCCTTCTTGGGGACCCCCGCGATGTCGAGGCCCTCGGCGATGATGTCCTTCACCTTGCGGCGCGGGTTCAGCGCCGAGATCGGGTCCTGGAAGATGATCTGCAGCTTGCGGCGGATGCGGCGCAGGTGGGATCCGGACGCCTTGGTGAGGTCGGTGCCGTCGTAGATCACCGAGCCGGACGTGGGCGGCGGCAGCTGCATGATGGCGCGCCCGGTCGTCGACTTGCCGCAGCCGGACTCGCCCACGAGGGCGAGCACCTCGCCGCGGCGCACCTCGAAGCTGATGTTCGACACGGCGTGGACGTCGCCGGCCGAGGTGGGGAAGACGCACTCGAGGTTCTCGACGCGCAGCAGGACGTCCTCGTCCCGGTCCGGGGCGGACACGCCGCCCTGCTCGTGCGCGGGGGTGATCACGGTCACAGCACCGCCTCCTTGCTCGTGGACATCGTGCCCGGGGACACGACCGGGTCGTCGCGCCGGTCCTCCGCGGTGGACGGGTTGTAGCACGCGAACCGGTGCCGCTCGTCCTCCGCCGGGGTCATCGGGGGCACGGCCGTGGTGCACGCGTCGACGCTGAACCGGCACCGCGGCGCGAACGCGCACCCGGGCGGCAGGGCCGCGAGGTTGGGAGGTGTGCCTTCGATCGTCTCGAGCACGCTGTGCTTGGGCCGGTCGAAGCGCGGGATCGCGCGCAGCAGGGCGCCCGTGTAGCGGTGACGGTGCTCGGCGAACAGGCGGTCGGTGGGGGCGTGCTCGACGATGCGTCCGGCGTACATCACGGCGACCTCGTCGCAGCGGTCGGAGACGACGCCGAGGTCGTGGCTGACGAGGATCATGGCCATGTGCCGCTCGCGCTGGATCTCCTGCAGCAGGTCCAGGATCTGCTGCTGCACCGTCACGTCGAGCGCGGTCGTCGCCTCGTCGGCGATGAGGAGGTCGGGCTCGCACGCCAGGGCCATGGCGATCGTCACGCGCTGGCGCATGCCGCCGGAGAACTCGTGCGGGTAGCTGCGGTGCCGCTTCCCGGGCTCCGGGATGCCGACGAGCTCGAGCAGCTCGATCGCCCGCCGGCGCGCCTGCTGCCGGGTCAGGCCGAGGTGCTTCTCGGCGGCCTCGCCGACCTGCCGGCCGATGCGCACGACCGGGTTGAGGGAGGTCATCGGATCCTGGAAGACCATGCCGATGCGGCGGCCCCAGATCTGCCGCGCCTCCGTCTTCGGCAGCGTCAGCAGGTCCTGCCCGTCGAAGCGCGCCGTGCCCTCGAGGACGGCCTGGGGCGGGGTGATGCCCATCAGCGAGCGCACGAACATCGACTTGCCCGAGCCGGACTCGCCCACCAGGCCCAGGGTCTGCCCCCGGTCGAGCGTGACGTTGACGCCGGAGAGCACCTTGACGTCGCCGCGGGGCGTCGGGATCGTGCACCTCAGGTCGCGCACGTCCAGCAGCACGTCGCTCCTCACTTCGCTCACAGCTTTGCCTCCCCGACGTCCACGTAGCCGCGCAGGCGGTCGCCGATGGTGTTGGACGAGAACACGGTCAGGAACATCACCACGCAGGGCACGAGCACCAGGCCGGGGTAGCTGCCGAGGCGGTCCTTGCCCTCGGCGATCAGCCCGCCCCAGCTGGGGTGCGGCGGCGCGATGCCGAACCCGAGGAAGCTCAGCGAGCCCTCGGCGATGATCGCGATCGCGATCGAGACCGCCACGAGGGACACGAGCGGCACGAGCGTGTTGGGCAGCAGCTCGCGGATCAGGATGCGCGGCAGCCGCGCCCCCATCGCCTTGGCGGCCGTGACGTATTCGCGGTTCACCTGGGCCATGGCGTTCGCCTTGACGAGCCGGATGAACGCGGGCGTCGCGACGGTGCCGAGCGCCAGGGAGAGGCTCAGCGTGGAGGCCGGCAGCACCGCGACGAGCGCGAGCAGCAGGACCAGGCCGGGGAAGGCCAGCACGCTGGCCGAGATGATGTCGATGATCCGCTCGGCCGCGCCGCGCAGGTAGGCGGCGAGCAGGCCGAGGATCAGGCCCAGGATCAACGCGATCAGCGTGGCCGTGAACGCGACGGTGAGCGACACGCGAGCCCCGTAGATCACGCGCGAGAGCGTGCTGCGCCCCAGCATGTCGGTGCCGAGGATCTCGGGCCACGAGCCGATGGGCTGGAGGCGCTCGCCGGACGTGTCGGCGAAGTCGCGGATCGGCAGGATCGGCGCGAGGACCGCCAGCAGCGCGATCAGCGCCATCCAGGACACGGCGAACCAGAACACGACGTTGCGCGATCCGCGCCGGGCGCGGGGCCGCTTCGGCGGCGTGCGGTCGGCGGTGAGGGTGGGCGTGGCGGATACCTGCTCAGCGACGCTCATGGGTCACCTCAGCTTCACTCTCGGGTCGACCACGGAGTAGAGCACGTCCACGGTCGCGTTGATGAGCACGTAGAAGATGGCGATCAGCGCGACGGCCGCCTGGATCACCGGGATGTCGAGGGTGGTCACGGAGTTGACCAGCAGCTGGCCGAGGCCCGGGACCGCGAAGAAGGTCTCGACGATGACGGTTCCGCCCAGCAGGCGTCCGACCGACAGGCCGACCATCGCCATCAGCGAGAACAGCGACGGCCGCAGGGCGTGCCGCAGCAGGAGGTAGCCGCGGCCGAGGCCCTTGGCGCGCGCCGCGAGGATGTAGTCCTCGCGGAGCGTGGTGGCCAGGTCGCCGCGCAGGATCCGGTAGAAGAAGCCGGTCTCCAGCAGCGACATCGTGATCACGGGGAGGGCCATGAAGTGCAGGTTCGGCCCCAGCCCGTCCCGCAGCGGCCGGTAGCCGGCCACCGGGGCCCAGCCCAGCACGATCGCGAAGATGTACACGAGCACAACCGCCGCGACGAACGACGGGACCGACATCGATCCGCTCGACAGGGCGGTCATGACCCGGTCGAACCACCCGCCCTCCTTCACGGAGGCGAGGAGGGCGAGCACGATCGCGAGCAGCACGGACAGCACGAGGGCCATCACGGTCAGCTGGATCGTCACGGGCAGGCGAGCGGCGATCTCGCTGATCACCGGCCGCGAGGTGACGAGGGAGTTGCCGAAGTCTCCGACAACCGCCCCCGACACCCAGGCCGCGTAGCGCTCGTAGAACGGACGGTCGAAACCGTACTCTGCGTTGATCCGGGCGACCTGTTCGGGCGTGGCGCCGAGGCCAAGGATCGTCACCGCCGGGTCTCCGGGGAGCAGATCGATGAGCACGGTGGTCGCCAGCGTCACGAGCAGCAGCACGGGCACGAGGTAGAACAGCTTCCCCGCGATCGCACGTGTGAGCAGCATTGCGGTGTTCCCTGGGTGTCGAGGGTCGGTTGTCGGTTATCGGGTGTCAGCCGGTCAGGGCGTCACTGCTCGAGGTAGAGCTCCTGGTAGAGCAGCGAGCCCTCCTCGTACGGCTGGATCCCGGCCAGGCGCGGAATGTGCGCGATGATCAGGTTCGAGTTGCCGTAGGGGAAGAAGGGCATGTCCTCGAGGAACAGCTCGTGCACCTGGGCGAGCGCCTCGCGCTGACCCTCGACATCCGGCTCGGCCAGCACGGCGTCCAGCAGGGCGTCCATCTCGGCCGAGCTGTAGCGGGAGTGGTTGGACACGCCGCCCGTGCGCAGCAGCTGGTCGATGCCCGGCGCCGGCGAGTTGACGAACATGTTGCCGGGGCGGAACGTGAGGTCGAAGTCGCCGCGGAAGGCCACCTGCTCCTCGTAGTTGGGCAGCGGGATGATGTCGAGGTTGACCGTGACGTTGTCGAACTCGGTCATCTTCGCCTGCAGCAGCTCGGCGGCACGCGTGCCGCCGGCGCCGCCCGCGACCAGGCTGAACTCAACCGGCTTGCCCTCGGCGGCGAGCTCGTCGAACAGGCGCTGCGCCTCGTCGATGTCCTGCCCGGGGATGGTGAGCGACTCGTCGTAGTAGGGCGAGTTGGGGGCGAACAGGTTGGTCACGTGGGCCGAGTCGGCGCCCGGCTCCTGCGTGAAGGCGAGCTCCTCGGCGTCCAGCGCCAGGGCGAGCGCGTGGCGGGCACGGGGGTCGTCGAACGGCGCGCGCGTGGTGTTGAAGAACATCATGCGACCGCCGCCGACCTGGATGTCGGGGATCGTGAGGTCGGCGCTGGCGAGGATCTCGCGCGCCTCCATCGAGTTGCCGATGAACAAGTCGGCGCCGCCGGTGGCGACCGTGTCGAACTGCTGCTGGCGGTCTGCGACCACGCGGAGGGTCACCTTGTCGAGGTAGGGCTTGCCCTCCTCCCAGTACCCGTCGTTGCGGGTGTAGACGTAGTGCGAGCCGGAGACGGCCTCGGTGAGGTCGAACGGACCGGCGCCGACCGGGTCGGTCGTGAACACGTCGGGGTTGCCCTCGATCGCCGTGGGCGACGCGATGAACGTCAGCTGCGCCGCGACCACGCGGTCGAGCAGGAAGTTCGGCTTCTCGGTGTGCAGTTCCAGGGTGAGCGGGTCGACGACGGTCGACTCGAAGCTGCGGGCCGCGGCGCCGTTGACCGCCGCCGTCTCCTCGTCGGCCAGGCGGTCCCAGTTGAACTTGACGGCCTCGGCGTCGTAGGGGGTGCCATCGGTGAACTCGACGCCCTCGCGGAGCTTGAGCGTCCACACCGTGCCGTCGTCGTTCACGGTCATCGACTCGGCGATTCCGGGCGAGACCTCGCCGGTCTCGGTGTCGGCCCACAGCAGCTGGCCGTAGACCAGGCTGAGCGCCGAGACGCCGAGGGTCGGGTTCATGTTCGGCAGGCGCGCCGGATCGAACGACGAGATGTCGACGCTCGTGATCTGCGAGATCTCGCCGCCGGCCACCGGGCCGCCGTTGCCGCCGTTGGGCTCGGGCGCGGTGTCGCCGCCGGTGTCCCCGCCGCCGCAGGCGGTCAGGACGAGCGCGAGCGCGACTGCGCCGGCTGCGGGGGCCCAGAGCCGACGCCGCTGCGCGCGTGCGCCAGCGACGGAAGCGCGGAGTCTGTGAGATGACATCGTTGTCTCCTTGACCAGTAGGAAGGTGTGCTGTGTGACTCGCGGGCGGTCTCCAGGGGCATGACGCGCGAGCCCCCCAGCACGCAGGTCGTTCCTCGGCGAACACCCGTCAGTGAACGCTCGCGGGTGAGCGGCCACTCCCATCTGATCCCCGACGCTCGCCTGGGTGAGGCGCCGCGGGGATGCTGCTGTTCCGTTCACGCGAGGCGGCGACTGTGCCGTCTCGCGCATCACCAACGGTGACGGACGGCGTCAAACTTGTCAAGTGGTGAACGGTATCTGGGGGTGTCGTAATCGATTCTTTACCGTCTTCGCGCTGGTTGCCCCCGATATTCCGCGCCAGTGTCGTTTACTGTTTGACAAGTTTCAACCGCTACCGGATCGCCCCCGCGGCCTCGCCGGCCGGGCGACGAGACGGCGCGTCCCGGGGGCGGCGGGTGCTAGCCTCACCGCGGTGGGCCCGCGGCGATGGCGCGCGGAGCGACCGCCGGATCGAGGAGGAGGACGACCGATGCCGGAGGAGAGCGTCGGCGAGGCGGTGCCGGAGGAGGTCGCCGGGAACGGGCTGCGCCCCCCGTTCCATTCGCTCGTGGCACGAGTCGCGGACAAGGCGGCCGAGGGCGGCGAGGACGACGTCGTGCCGCGCCTGAGCATGATGATGCGCAAGCTCAGCCAGCTGATGAGCGACGACGCGACGCAGCGGGTCTACCGGCCGCGCGGCTGGTCGCACGCCGGGTACAGGATCTGCGTGTCGCTGTGGGTGATGGGCCCCATGCCGTCGCACCAGGTCACGGCGATGACGAACATGGGCCGCGCGACGGTGTCCGCAGCCCTCAAGCGCATCTGCGACATCGGGCTCGTCACGAAGGAGCCGCTGGAGCAGGATGGGCGCTCGGTCATGGTGCGCCTGACGCCACTGGGCGAGCAGGCGATCCGCGAGAGCTACGCGGCGCACCTCGCGATCGAGCACGAGTGGTTCGACATGCTCACCGACGTGGAGAAGCTCGTGCTGCTGATGCTGCTCGAGAAGCTCATGACGGGCCGCAACGGATACTGACGATCGGGCGCACGCTCAGGCCGCGTGGGCGCCGGCGACCCGGCCGCGGGTCACGGAGCCGTCGGACTGACGGCGGCGCGATCGGTGCTGGCGGCGGGCATCTCGAGCGCCAGCATCACCGTTCCGGCGATCAGGGTGGCGAAGATGGCGAGCACCAGATGGCTCCAGCGGAGCGATCTGCGGACACGACGAAGCAGGGGGCGCTTTCCCATGGCGGGCTCCAGGGTTTGCGTGCGGGGGGCGAGGTCGGGGAAACCTCATCGGGCAGCAAAATGCTACCGAATTCCCGCCACGAGAAACGCAATATGCCGGAATCCTTTTCGGGGTGACGCCGAGAGGGTGGGGGCCGCACGGTCCGCTAATAGCAGCCCCCACCCCATTTCCGAGGCCCGGCCCCGCGAAAGGAAGAACGCGATGCCGGAGGCGTTTCTCCGAGCCTGTGGGGTTCGGGCAACCACCGACCTTCACACTACCCAAGCCCGCGCCGCGCGACCTCTGCGTCACCCAGGATTTCACCCCGACCACAGGGATATAACGGACGCTCAATGCGCCTTGGTAGCCGAGCGCAAGCCCTCGCACTTTGGTTGGCGACCGAGCCGCAGCCCCCTCACGCTGGTTGAGCGACCGAGCGCAGCGAGAGAGTCGAAACCCCAACCCCCACTGCGCGATCCCACCGCCTACAGCGCCAGTCGCTCCCGCACAACGTCCGCAAGCTGCTCCGCGTGGCGCCGCGCAGACTCCTCGTCCGCAGCCTCGACCATGACGCGCACGAGCGGCTCGGTTCCGGACGCGCGCAGCAGCACGCGACCTGTGGCGCCGAGCTCGCCCTCCACCTCCCGCACCGCCTCCTGCACACCGCCGTCCGACACGCGCTCCCGATCGACGTCCCTGACGTTGATGAGCACCTGCGGATACACCATCATGATCTCGGCCAACTCGGCGAGAGTTTTCCCGGTACGCGCCATCTCCGACATCAGGTGCAGCCCCGTCAGCAGCCCGTCGCCCGTCATACCGAAGTCACTCATGATCACGTGACCCGACTGCTCACCACCAAGCGAGTACCCGCGAAGCGGAAGCGCGGCTTACTCTCATGGCGAAGGAGCACGCCGCCTGTCGAGATTAACTATGTGCGTTCGATAGTGAGAAATTCCTGGGGCTGGACCGACAGGCTCCGCTAGTCTCCTCGTGAGTAGCGCCAGACCCCCATTGGCGCAGAATGGCAGCGGGAGCCCGACCCATGAACATGCCGACGAGCGCAACACGACCATCGCGGAGCCAATCCCGCCAGCAGCTGCGTGCTGGGCGAATATGGTTAGCGGCCTTCCTCGCTGTGCAGATCGCGGTCCCATCCGCGATGCTCGCCGCCCGGTGGGTTAACGAGGGGAGCCGCCCCGTGGACGAATACCCACTGTCCTGGCAGATGTACTCTGCGGTGGACCGAGGCGACTATAGGGGCACGACGCATGGAGGCGAAGAGGTCCCTATGACCGTCGATCACCTCCCGGCCATCACCCGAGCGATCAACTATGGCGAAACCGTGCCACGCCTGCTCTGCGATGAGCACGACGACATCGAGAGTATCGTCCGGAACGTCCCGGGCGGCGAGCCGGAGATCGTCGTATGCTGACCATCTTCAGGGCCTTCTTCGGCATGTTGTGCATGCTGAAGACGCTGGACATCGCTCTCCGCGCCGACGATCTCATCGGGATGCTCCCCGCACTCGCTGCATCACTCATCTGGTTCGCAGCCGCTGTGGCGCTCACTCTCGGGTGCCGGTACCGGATCGCCGCTGCTGTCATCCTCGCAATCTCGGTCATCCTCCCGATCGTGACCGCGTTCCAGTGGTACAACCAGCATCTGTACCTCATTGCGTCGATCTGCCTCATTCTCGTGGTGAACGAGTATGTGCCGACTCTGCTTAGAGCGCAGCTCTCGATCGTGTATGGCTTCGCCGCGATCACGAAGCTCAACGAGAGCTTTCTTAGCGGTACGGAGATCTACAATTCAGCCGTCCAGCGGACGTTCTGGACGACCTTCATCAACGTCGACCCGCCGGTTTGGGCGCTCATCGGCGTCAGCGTCTTCGCGATCGTAGTTGAGCTCTTCCTTGCAGTCGCTTTCTGGTTGCCCCGACTCCGATGGGTGGCGCTCCTCATCGGCCTCTGCTTCCAAATCGGGATGCTCGTACTCATGACGGGGGGTGCTTTGTCATTGGTGCGTCTTGCGGTATTCGGGTTCCTGATGATCGCGCTGTACCTCCCGTTCTTCCAGAAGGAGCTGGACACCATGCTCCCGAAGATCCAGCACCGGTGGCCTCTGTTACGCCGGCTGGACAGCCCGTCTGCCGCTGCCTGACCTGTCCCCCATTCGGGCGCTGCCCGGGGCGGCCTTTCCCTTTGGTATAGCGGGAAGGGGCCGCCCCGGGCGTCAGGGCGCAAGCGAGCTGAGCCATCTGGCGATTCGACGAGAACGTGAACGACTCGGTGACATTCGCACCGCCCGGCCATGTGGCGACCATGATCTGCACCGACGTGGAGCCTGTCCTGTTGACACGCAGCACACCGCCAGCGCTCAGAGCACTGGCCGTTCCCCCCGAGCCGGAAGCGACGTGGCAGGCAAGCACGAGCGAAGTGTCCGTGCTGGTCGTGGTCGTCGCCGTCTGCATGGTGGACCCCGAGGGCTCATGCGTCACGGGCGTGCCGAGAGTATCCACGTTGGAGAATGTCATCGCGGCGGCGGCCATCACTACTGCTGTGCTCTTCGTCACGACGACCTCCGCGGTCCCCGCAAGCGGGTCAGGGAGGTGCCACAAGGATCCGACCCGCCCCGATGTCGCCCCGACACCGGACACGATGGTCCTGACGTGCGTGAGCAGCTGCCCACCGTATGTGACGGATGAGGGGATCTCCTCCGCGCCGCCTGCGTTGTTGTGGCCCACGAACACGAATAGCGAATCGTGGGCGGTTGCGGGTGGTGTGCGACCAAGTGAGCGTAGTCGCGGAGGTCGATGCTTCCGACGACGCTCCGCCGAACGTGACGTTCACCTGATCGGTAACCAGGACCTGCTGATCCGCCGCTGCCGTGTCGCCGCGGTTGTCGGTCACCGTGCCCGGGCTCTTCGTAGGTGTGGACGGGGTTGGTGTCCGTTGAACTGTTGCCGTCTCCGAAACCCCAGGCCGACGCCGCGAACGTCCCATCGCTGTCGGTAGACGTGTTCGTGAAGGTCACGGTCAGGGCGTTCGGAGTGGCAGTGAACGACGCCACTGGAGGGATGTTCGGAGCGTCCACCATTGGTGGGACCGGCTCGTCCACAGGCCGGTAGTGCGCGACCATGATCCCGAAGAAGTTGATGTCGCCGTTCGCGTCCGGATAGCCGTTGCCGTACTTCACGACCTCCGTCCACAGCACGTCGATCGACCCGGCGTTGACAGGGCACATCGGCCGCACGAGAGGGCGCGAGGACTCCGCGATCCTCTCCGTCGTGCGCGGCTGAGCCCAGGACGATGCAAGGGTCAGCTTGTCGATGACGTGAACACGCTCCCCGCTCTCGACGAAGTTCCGGCCGATGAACGCCACCTTCTTGCCGGTGTGCCCCGGATCGGGCAGAGCAAACCCCGCAAAGTAGGGTGCATTGCCTACGCCGCCGAACGGCACCCCGGGGTCGATGCCCAGCGGGCGACGCTCCCACGCGACAGGGCCCGTCTGTTCCAGGATCACCAACTCCGCTGCGGTGATCGTCCCCGAAGACGCGGCGAACTCGGTGATCGGGATGTCGATCCCCCCACCCTGCTTTGACGGCTTCCCAAGACGGAACCGCCGTCCAGCCGGTGTGGTGTAGATCACATCTGCGACAGCCGGAACGACGATCGGAGACGATGGAGCGACAAGGGTCCCGATCACCTCCCCCGTGGACGGCTTGATCCACTGCTCTGTCACCCAATCGATAACGAGGTAGCGCAGCACCTGGCTGCCGGGACTCCCCTGCGCGGGGTTGTTGTAGAGGAAGACGTGCGCCTTCATGACTTCGACATCGTTGTAGATCGCGATGTAGCCCTGGGAGGTACCGGAGAAGTCCAAGAGCTGATTCGTCGACCAGATCCCCAGGTGGTGCCCGAGTTCGTGGACCGCACGTACCGCCAGTTCCTCGCTCCCACGCGGGTGAAGAGCAGTGTCACCGACGTTCCCGGCTTGCGGACAAGGGTCGCGTAGGTTGTCGACTGCCCCCCAGGGATCGCGCCGCCAGCCACGACCTCCTCGCCGAGCGCGTCCACCGACCCGTCGCCAGCGACACCGTTCGCCCCAGGGGCCTTCCGCGCGAGCACCGCCGACCCGGTGTCGTGGCCCGAGTACGCCGCAAGTGCAGGCCGGTCGGGATAGATCAGCGCCGATCCCGCGTTGTGGTCGTCCCGCACGTTCAGCGTCTTGACCACATTCCGACGCACCGCGTGCCCCGCCGCATCGAACGTGAGATATACGAACTCGCCGGCGGCCGACGCGCCCTGCGCGAACGTCAAGTCATACTCCTGGTGACACATAGCCGCAGGCTCCGACCACCATGCTGCGAAAGCGTTCGCCGTGCGGATCGGTGAGCGGTCGACAACCTACCAATGGTGGCCGATAGTTGGACGACGCCCTACAACGCCAGCCGTTCCCGTACGATATCCGCCAGCTGCTCCGCGTATCGCTGCGCCGAAGCTTCGTCGGCGGCCTCCACCATGACGCGCACGAGCGGCTCGGTTCCGGACGCGCGCAGCAGCACGCGACCTGTGGTGCCGAGCTCGGCCTCCACCTCCCGCACCGCCTCCTGCACACCGCCGTCCGACACGCGCTCCCGATCGACGTCCCTGACGTTGATGAGCACCTGCGGGTACACCGTCATGATCTCCGCCAGCTCTGCCAGAGTCTTCCCGGTACGCGCCATCTCCGACATCAGGTGCAGCCCCGTCAGCAGCCCGTCGCCCGTGGTACCGAAGTCACTCATGATCACGTGGCCCGACTGCTCACCACCGAGGGAGTACCCGCCCTCGTTCATGGCCTCGAGCACATAGCGGTCACCCACGGCGGTCTGCTTCACGGTGATGCCGCGCTCGCGCATGGCGACGTGCAGGCCGAGGTTGCTCATCACGGTCGCGACGAGGGTGTTGTCGCGAAGCGCACCGCGCTCCTGCATGGAGGCGGCGAGGATCGCCATGATCTGGTCGCCGTCGACGACGCGCCCCTGCGCATCCACGGCGAGGCAGCGGTCGGCGTCTCCGTCGTGCGCGATGCCGACGTCGGCACCCACGCGCACGACCGTGGCGGAGAGCTCCTCGAGGTGCGTGGAGCCGACGCCGTCGTTGATGTTCATGCCGTCGGGGTCGGCGCCGATCACCGTCACGCGGGCACCGGCGTCGCGGAACGTCTCGGGCGAGACGCCGGCGGCGGCACCGTGGGCGCAGTCGAGCACGACGTGCAGACCGTCGAGGCGGTGCGGCAGCGACTGCAGCAGGTGCACGACGTAGCGGTCCTCGGCATCGGCGAATCGGCGGATGCGGCCGACCTCGGCGCCCGTGGGCTGCAGCTTGGGCGCGTCGAGGTAGCGCTCGATGCGCTGCTCGACGATGTCGGGTAGCTTCACGCCGCCGCGCGCGAAGATCTTGATGCCGTTGTCGGGCGCGGGGTTGTGCGATGCCGAGACCATCACGCCGAAGTCGGCGTCGCGGTCGGCCACGAGGAACGCCAGGCCCGGGGTGGGGATGACGCCGGCGTCGTACACGTCGATGCCCGACGAGGCGAGGCCGGCCGCGACGGCGGCGCTGAGGAACTCACCCGAGACGCGGGGGTCGCGACCGATGACGGCCGTGGCTCGGCGCCCCGCGGCGCGTCGGGCCTCGGCCGAACGCCCCTGGCCCAGGACGACCGCGGTCGCCTGGGCCAGGGAGAGAGCGAGGTCGGCGGTGAGGACGTCATTGGCGAGTCCTCGCACACCGTCCGTGCCGAAAAGCGGCATCGGAGATCCGCTCGTTAGCGCTTCGAGAACTGCGAGGCCTTGCGGGCCTTCTTCAGACCAGCCTTCTTGCGCTCGATGACGCGGGCGTCGCGCGTGAGGAAGCCGGCCTTCTTGAGGGTCGGGCGGTTGTTCTCACGGTCGATCTCGTTGAGCGCACGCGCGATGGCGAGGCGCAGCGCGCCCGCCTGGCCCGAGGGGCCACCGCCCGAGATGCGGGCGATCACGTCGTACGCGCCACCGAGGTTGAGCACGGTGAAGGGGTCGTTGATGAGCTGCTGGTGCAGCTTGTTGGGGAAGTAGTCCTCGAGCGTGCGGCCGTTGACCGTGATCGTGCCCGAGCCCGGGACGACGCGCACGCGTGCGATGGCCTGCTTGCGGCGGCCCACGGCGGCGCCGGAGACGTTGAGGACGGGGCGCTCGGCCACGGCGGCCTCGGCGGCCGGCGTCTCGGTCGAGTAGTTCTGGGTGTCGATGTCGTTCGCCACGATGAATCCTTATGTCGGGCGGCGCTTACTGCGCGACCTGGTCGAGGGTGTACGTCTTGGGCTGCTGCGCGGCGTGCGGGTGCTCGGCACCGGCGTACACCTTCAGCTTGGAGAGCTGCTGCCGGCCGAGGCTGTTCTTGGGGAGCATGCCACGGATGGCCTTCTCCACAGCGCGGACCGGGTTCTTCTCGAGGAGCTCGGCGTAGTTGACCGACTTGAGGCCGCCCGGGTAGCCCGAGTGACGGTAGGCCAGCTTCTGCTGGAGCTTCTGGCCCGTGAGCGCCACCTTCTCGGCGTTCACGATGATGACGAAGTCGCCCATGTCCATGTGGGGGGCGAAGGTGGCCTTGTGCTTGCCACGCAGGAGCGCGGCAGCGTGCGAGGCGAGGCGTCCGAGGACGACGTCGGTGGCGTCGATCACGAGCCACTCGCGCTGGGCCTCACCGGCCTTCGGGGTGTAAGTGCGCGTCACGATAGTGCTGCTTTCTGATTCGAACGGAGTCGTTCGTGAATCCCGCTCCGGGGGCGATTGCGCCGACGACATCGTCGCAATCAGCCGGTGGAGGGCTCACGTTCGCTGTGCCCGCAGTGGGCACCAAAGACCTAGCTTACCGCACGACACGCCCGAGCGCGACTCGACGGCTCAGCAGCCCGGGGTGACGAAGACGGCCTTCGCGAAGGCGAAGGTCTGGTAGAAGAACTGCCACACGAGGAACTCGAGGTCTTCCGAGGGGTTGCGGCGCCCCGTGACGTCGACCTCGAGGTCGTCGCCGACGCAGTTGTTGAAGATGAAGCGTGAGCGTTCGATGTGCGAGTCCATCGTGATCACGATCACGCGCTCCCACCCGCGCTGCGCGGCCTGGTCCTTCACCCAGGCCGCCTCGCCTTGCGTCGTGAGCGGATCCGGCTTGTAACATAGCGTCTCGACGCCTGGCCGTATCGGGTCGCAGTATGCCTCGGACAGGCTGTGGGTGAAGGACGTGTAGGCCACGGTGTCGGCCAAGCCTTCGTCCACCAGTTCAGCGGCCATGTCTTGCCGCCACTCCGGCACCGGGCCGAGCACGACGATCGCGTCGGATCGCTCGACCGGATCGTGCTGCGGGAACAGGACGATCCGGATGCCGAACGCCGCCCACGCGAGCAGCATCACCCCAGCCACGGCCAGTGCGACCCCCACGTACCGGCGGCGCCGGCGAACGGCGGGCCGGACCGGCGCGGAGACATTCATCGGATCGCTCCTCGGGTGGCGGTGGGAGGCGCGCCTCGCCGATGAGTCGCGATACCACTCTACGAATGCGCGGGGGCGCGAGTGCGCCGATCCGCAATTCGTCGCGCGGGATGAGGCCGTTGAATTCACGTCACGAATACGCCCTAGACTGCGGCCTGTCGCACTCACTCATTCCCCCTTACCCCAAGGACTGCCCCCATGAAGCTGAGCGTGATCGGTTGCGGTTATCTCGGAGCAGTGCACGCCGCAGCAATGGCGTCACTCGGCCACGATGTCGTCGGCGTCGACGTCGACGAGGCCAAGATCGCCAAGCTGGCCGCCGGCGAGACGCCGTTCTTCGAGCCCGGCCTCGCAGAGATCCTCGCCAGCGGACTGGAGTCGGGCCGGCTCACCTTCACAACCGATATGGCAGCGGTCGGCGACGCCGACGTGCACTTCATCGCGGTCGGCACTCCCCAGCGCAAGGACGGCGCTGGCGCGGACCTGCGCTTCGTCGACGCCGCGGCGCACTCCCTGCGGCTGTACGTGAAACCCGGGTCCCTCGTCGTCGGCAAATCCACCGTGCCCGTCGGCACCGCGGCTCGTCTCGCCGAGCTGTTCGCCGAGAGCGGGGCTCGACTCGCCTGGAATCCCGAATTCCTCCGCGAGGGCTTCGCCGTCAAGGACACGATCGAGCCCGACCGGCTCGTGTACGGCACCGCCGCCGAGTCGAAGGAAGAGGACACCGCGATCCTCGACGAGGTGTACGCCGCGGCGCTCGATGCGGGCACGCCCCGGCTCGTCACCGACTTCGCGACCGCCGAGCTGGTGAAGGTCGCCGCCAATTCGTTCCTAGCGACCAAGATCAGCTTCATCAACGCGATGGCCGAGATCGCCGAGGTGGTCGGCGCGGACGTCACGCAGCTGGCCGATGCCATCGGGCACGACGCCCGCATCGGCCGCCGCTTCCTCAACGCCGGCGTCGGCTTCGGCGGCGGATGCCTACCGAAGGACATCCGCGCGTTCGCCGCCCGGGCCGAGGAGCTCGGCAGGGGCGAGTCGGTGGCGTTCCTGAAGCAAGTCGACGAGATCAACCTGCGCCGGCGCCAGCGACTCGTCGACCTGGTGGTCGAATCGTTCGACGGCCCGGTGTACGGGCGGCGTATCGCCGTGCTCGGCCTGGCGTTCAAGCCCGACAGCGACGACATCCGCGACTCCCCCGCTCTCGACATCGCGGTGCGCCTCAACGGGCTCGGCGCGGAGGTCGTCTCTCACGACCCGGAGGCCATGGACAACGCCCGACAGATGCACCCCCAGCTGACGTACGCGGAGACGGCCGAGCAGGCGCTGGCGGGAGCGGAGGCGGTGGTGCTCGTCACCGAGTGGGCCGAGTACCGCCAGCTCGACCCGGAAACGACCGCCGCGCTCGTCTCCCGCCCGGTCATCTTCGACGGCCGCAATGTGCTGGACCCGGCCGAGTGGCGCGCGGCGGGTTGGAGCTACACCGGCATGGGGCGCTGACCGCTCCGCCTCAAGAACGGGCGCCGTCGTGCTCAGCTCGTCGGCATCGCCACGGTCACGACCTCGTCACCGTGCCACACGGTGACGCCGCCATCCGTGAGGGCGACGGCAGTCGGGGCGGCCGGGCTGAGGTCCGGGCTGCACACGGGCACACCGGACGCACCGGTTTCTGCGACGACGGACACCGCCAGGCCTTCGCAGTCGGCCGCCGCGTGAAGAGCGACGAACGCCCCGCCTTCCCCCGCCACGGCCACCACGTCAGCGGGGCCCGCGGGCTGCCAGCTCGCGCCGTCCCACACCACGGCGTCGCCATCGCAGACGGCCGCGATCAGGTCCCCCGCGCGCTGGAAGCTGCGCGGCTCGGCGCACGGCACAGGGAGCTCTGCGCCCGGCGCCACGACGGCACTCCGGTCGAACGCCAGGAAGGTGGAGGCGGCCAGCACGTCGTCGTAGTCGCTCCAGAACTCGCCACCGCTGAACGTACGCATGGCGCGCGTCGCGCAGGGGTCGGCGCCATCCGCGATCGTCGCAACCATCTCAGCCTGATCGGCGGCGAAGGGCGCGAGGCTCATGATCTGAGTGATCCCCCGATACCGGGGCGTGACGTCGGTCCACGTCACTCCGTCGTCGACCGAACGCTCGAGCAGGGGCTCGACACCGGCCTCGCACGAGCCGGCCACCGCACGCCAAAGCACGCCGCCGGCGCCGACCGCGAGCAGCCGCTCGTCGTCGCGTGCCACGACCGGCGGCGCCGTGACCGTGGGTGTCGGGGTGGTCGTCGGCGTCGGTGACTCTGTCCCGATGCCCGTCGCAGGTGGCATGGGGGCGGCACCGGGGTCACGCGCGACGCGCTGCATCGCCAGCACGATCAAGACGGCGACGACGACGGCGAGCACCGCGAGGATCGCGATGCCCGTCCACGTCTTCGTGCGGGGCTGTCCGGCCATCATCCTCAGGCGGAGTCGCGCAGTCCGTCGTCCTCGCTGCGACGACCCCGCCGACCCTTCGCGGCGCGGGCGGTGGGTGCGGCGGGAACTTCGTCGGGCTCGTACCCGTACCCGTACCCGTACGTGTACCCGTAGTCATACGCGTCGGGCCCGCTCGTCGGAATCATCGACAGCACGATGCCCGCGACCGGGGCATGCACGGTCTCGAGCGCGTCGATGGCGCTCGAGAGCTGGTTGCGCTGGGTCTGCCCGGCGTGCACGATCAGGATCGCGCCGCTCGTCCGCTTCGCCAGCACCGCCGCGTCGGTGACCGGCAGCAACGGCGGGGCGTCGAGAATGACGATGTCGGCGTCACGGGTGAAGGCCTCGAGCAGCTCACCCATGCGGGTCGAACCCAGCAGCTCGCTCGGGTTCGGCGGGATCTTGCCGGACGGCAGAATGTACAGGCTGCGCCGGCCCCACTTCTGCAGCACGTCGGTGAGCTCGGCGCGGCCGATCAGCACGTCGGTGAGCCCGACGCCGCCCTCGACGCCGAGGTAGTCGGCGACCTTGGGCTTACGCAGGTCCGCGTCGATGAGCACCACGCGCTTACCCGCGTCAGCCAGCGCAATAGCGAGGTTGATGGAGGTGGTCGACTTGCCCTCGCTCGGCACGCTGGACGTGATCACGAAGCTGTGCCCATCGCCCTCGAGGTCGAGGAACTGCAGGTTGGTGCGCATGATGCGGAACGCCTCGCTGCGCGGGTTGAGCGGGTCGGCCTGCAGGATGATCGGCCGCTCCTTGGCTCGCGGATCCATCGGGATGGCCCCGATGATAGGGCTGTCGGTGATCGCCTCGATGTCGCGCGTCGAACGCACCCGCGTGTCGAGCGCCGTCCGGAGGATGGCGAAGCCAACGCCGAGCGCAAGGCCAACCAACAGGCCGAGCGCGAGGTTAAGGGGGACGTTCGGACTCACGGGTCCCCCAGGAGCGAGGGCGGGCTGGATAGTGGTCACCTTGACGGGACTTGCCTGCGAGTCCGGCATCGTCTCAACCTCCGCGATCGCCTCGCCGAGCTTGTCCGCGACTACGTTCGCAGTCTCGGCCGCGCGCGTAGGGTCGGTGTCCGCCACCGCGATGTTCAGAACCAGCGAGTTCGCCGTGTTTGTCACAGTCAATCGGCTCGCGAGCTGAGCCGCAGAGTCCCCCAGCCCCAACTCGCTGATGACGGGATCGAGAACGGTGGGCGAGGTGGCCAGTTGCACGTAAGAGGTCATCCGCGCCTGCGCGTAGGAGTTCACCTGCTGCAGTTCACCGAGCGACGAACCGCCTTGCGAGGAGACGAAGATCCGGCTGCTCGACTCGTACATTGGCGTGCGGGTGAGCGAGTACACCGCCGCCGACCCGACACCAAGTAACGCGATGACGGCCACGACGATCCAGTTCTTCCGCAGGATGCGGAGGTATTCGCTGAGTTCCACGGCTCCCCTTAGTTCGTGCGCACAATCCTCCCACACACGCGCACGCGGACCTGTCGCTGATAACCGAGCGTCAAGCTAAGCCGCGGTGTCGCCCGGGGCGAGGGCCGCGCGCCCGGTCTTGAAGAGGATCACAAGATCGCCCATCAGGCTCCAGTTGTCGACGTACGACAGGTCGAGCCGCACCGTGTCGTCCCAGGAGAGGGCGGACCGTCCCGACACCTGCCACAGCCCGGTGATGCCCGGCTTGACGAGGAATCGGCGATGCACATGATCTGCGTACTGCTCCACTTCACGAGGCAGAGGCGGCCTCGGGCCGACGAGCGACATGTCCCCGCGGATCACGTTGATCAGCTGCGGCAACTCGTCGAGGCTGTAGCGCCGCATGAACTTGCCCACCCGGGTCACGCGCGGATCGTCGCGCATCTTGAACAAGACCTCATTGCCGGCGTCGGCGCGCTCCCGCAACTCCGCCAGCCGGGCCTCGGCGTCCACGACCATCGAACGGAACTTCAACATCGTGAACTCGCGCCCGTGGTAGCCGACCCTGATCTGCCGGAACAGCACGGGTCCGGGCGAGGTCAGCTTGACCACCAGCGCCAGGGCCAACAGGAGGGGGCTCAGGATCAGCACGCCGACGGCGCTCGCGACTAGGTCGAGCGATCGCTTGACGAAGCGCTGCCCGGCCGAGAAGCGCGGCGTCTCGACGTGGATCAGCGGTAGTCCCGCGACCGGGCGCATATGAATGCGCGGACCGGCCACATCCGCGAGACTGGGGGCGAGCACGAGGTGCTGTCGACCGGCCTCGAGCCCCCACGAGATCTGCTTCACCTTCTCGGCGGGCAGTTCGTCGGTGCTCGTGACGATCACGGTGTCGGCGCCGGAGGCCTCGAGCGCCTGAGGCACGGCGTCGACGCTGCCCATCTCCGGTATCTCCGTGCCGGGAATCGTCCCGCCGATCCTGCCCGTGGGCACGCACGCGCCTACCACGTGGTAGCCGATCCATGGCTCCCGCTGCAGTTCGCGGGCGATGTGCGCCACTGAGGCGGGTGAGCCGACCAGCAGCGCTTTGGCGGCGTATCGCCCCTGGCGACGCTGCACGTGGATCCACTGCCGCCACAGCCACCGCACCGTGATGAGGATGACGACGCCGAACGGCAGGGAGACAAGCAGGAACCCACGCGCCAGGTCGACCTGCAACAGGAACGCGCCGATCGCGACCAGGCCGAAGAGCACGAAGCTCGCGTCGACGATGCGCTTGTACTCGGCCCATCCGACGCCGATGATCCGGAAATCGCGGGTGTCTTTCAGAGCTAGCGCGATGAGCCAGCCGATGATGAGAAAAACCGAGAAGAGCGTGTATGCTGCAGTCGCGTTCGTGCCGGGCAGATTGAGGTCGGCTTCGAAGCCGAGCCAGGCGAATTGCGTTCCAAACACGACCCAGATGACGGCGGCTGCGTCGGTGATCAACAGACCCAGCGCGTACCGGCGGCGCCAGTCTGATCCTCGCGATCGAGCATCATCGTCCCGTTGCATCCTCGTCGATGTCCCCCCCGCGTACTCAAACGCCGTCACTTCGCGCGCGGTCGAAGCCGGTTCAGCGAGAGAGCGTGGGGATGTCATGTCACACTCCCGCGCCGGCAGGCTTGTGCGGTTCCGTTGCGACGATACTCAAGAGCCGGGCTACCTCGCGCACCGCGGGCACCAGCTCAGATGCTGCACGGCGGTAGACCTCGGCATCGCGCAAGTACGGGTCGACGACGTCGTCCTCAGCGGGATCAACCGGCGGCTCCACGACGCCCCGCAGGCTCGCGAGCAGCGCCAGCGCGGATCTCAGGCGTTGGACGGGATCATCACTGCCCGAGACGGCTTCCTGCAGTTCGGCGTCCGTCGCCTCGCGCGCCAGGCGCGCCAGTTCGCGCAACGTGAACGTCGCACGCAACCGACTGGGCATGAGATCGACCACGGCGTGTCGGTGCTCGCGCGCCATACCGATGATCAGATCGGGTTCCTGCAGCACGCTTTCGGTCGCGAGTCGCGCGCGGTGGCCCACTACACGCGCAGAGGCGCCCCCAAACTTATGAGCAAGTTCCACCGTCTCGGGCGTCATCGGGTCACCGACGAGCGCGCGCATTCCCGCGCTGCGCACCTCGACTCGGTCCGCGGGAAGCGCAGAGGCCAGCAGCACCTCCGCGAGGGGCGAACGGCATACGTTTCCGGTGCATACAGTCAGAACTCGGAGCATCAAGTCCTGCCTTTCCCGGATAACGTTGCTGTGTGCTTTCCGAGAACGATCGTAGCGAGCAGTCCGAGGCTGTGGTGACGCCCATCGCCCCGGGCCACCGCACGGCCTCGGGGGGGGTGGCGCCAGACAATATTGGATTCGCGACGGAGCCGCGCTCCCGCCGCCGGTCTTCCGCGACCAGTACGCGCACATGGCTGGAAGGCAGTCGCACTGCACGCAAGTGGGATACCGATCTGATTGGCTGGGCCGCGCTGAGCGTGGGCGCGGGCCTCATCCTCTCGATCTTGCTCCCGACGCTCGTCTCTGGCCCTGCGGGTACGCTTCTCGCCTCGACCGCGCTGTGGACCGGCATGGCCGCGCCCCTGATAGCAGCGTTCGTTCGAACGCGCCCGCGAGGACTCCTGCGCTTCCGACCGTCCGATCTGCTCTACGGCGTCACGCTAGGACTGGCTCTCCGCCTTGTGCAGGGCTGGCTGGCCGTCGCGGCCGGAGGGGACGGGGCGCTACCGAGCCATGGACAGATGAGCGGCACACCGCTTGGACTCTGGTCGCTGACGGGGCTCCTCGGCCCTATCCTGCTAGCTCCTCTGCTCGAAGAACTCCTCTTCCGTGGGGTGATCCTCGTAGCGGTGTACCGCATCGCGCGGCGAGGACTCGACGGGGCAAGCTTGGCGCTGGTGGCGTCGTCCGCGGCCTTCGTCGCACTGCACATGATCGTGAGCCCGCCCGTTTCCTGGGAGGCCCCCGCCACTCTCACGCTCTTCGGCCTGGTCGCCGCAGCGCTCGTGTTGCTGACCGGGCGCATCTGGGGAGCCGTACTGATGCACGCGTTCTTCAACGGTACGGGACTATTGCTCTCGCTCGCCGGAACAGCGTTTGTAGGCTAGCGCTGGCACCCGGTGAGCCTAGGTTGCGTCAGCAGTCGGCAGGTCGCGCGTGGATTTCACTTGACGCGAGTCGCGTACTTAGAAGTCCTGCGAGCTCGATCGGTAGTGAACTCGGTGTGCGCGCTCGAGGGACGTTCGACGGCCGAGGAGCTGCCAAGCGATGTGCCGACGGGTGAGCCGCGACAACTCTCCGCGGGCACTCCCCGATCGGGGACATCACCCTACAGATTACTAGACAACCGCATCCGCTATCCTCGCGAAAGCGGCAAAATCTAAATGACACTGTGTCCACGCTTCGGGTCAGGCCCCGATAGCGACCGCTTCCGTGTCAGTGCCCGATCCCGAGCAAGACATGTGGCTCCGCCACCATCCCCCCGGAGGTACAGCGTGAACGCGGCAGGCGAAAAGCCCGCGAGGAGGCGGACACGAGCACTTATCCTCGCCTACGCCTGTACACCCGGCCGGGGCAGCGAGCCAGGAGCAGGCGCGGCGCTGGCACGTGCAGCATCCGCAATCTGCGACGAGGTCACCGTGATCACCCGCCCGAGTTCCATGGAACCTTCGAAACTCGCCGCCCAACTCGGTCCAAATGTCACCGTCGTGCTAGCAGGGCCACGGTCAGGCACGCTCCCCACGTACGCGAACTACGCCATTTGGATCCTGCGTTCGGCGTCCAAGGCACGCGCATTGCGCCGCTCACGCTCTTATTCCGTCGTGCACCACGCTACCTACGCGTCGGACTGGCTTCCTATTCCGCTCGCTTTCCTCCGCAAGCGCGATGGGGAGCGCTGGGTATGGGGGCCCGCTGGTGGCGCAACGTACCCTCCGAAGGAGGTAACGGCCGCGGTAGTAGGGGCGGGCATGCGCGCGGAGGCGCTGCGCAGTGCTCTGACAGCAGCGTCTCGGCGGCTGGCGCACCGGTTGCTGCGCCGTCGTATAGATGTCGCCATTGCGTTGAACCCCGACGCGGCGCTCGGGTTCGCGCCGCTGAAGCCCGGCATGGTCCTGCAGTCGAGCAACGCCGCTCTCGACTATGACTCCTGGCCAGCGCATCGCTCACCAGAGCCACGCACCGTACTCTTCGCCGGCCGCGGCGTCGCCTGGAAGGGCTTGCTCCCGCTGATCCAGGCGATGGAGCATCTGCCAGGGTGGACTCTGCACATCGCTGGGACCGGCACAGACGCCCGCCCGTATCGTGAAGCCGCCAAGCCGTATCGTGACCGCGTAATTTTCCACGGCCGCCTCGATCGCGATGACACCTTGGAGCTCATGAACAAGTCCGCCGTCTTCGCACTCCCCAGCTTGCACGACTCCGCTCCCTGGGCCGCCGCCGAGGCAGCCGGTGCAGGCCGGCCCGTAGTTTGCCTGCCATATGGCGGCGTTTCCGCTATGGCAGCCGACCACGCCGTAGTCGCCGACACGAGCGCCCCGCTTCCCTTGGCGCTGGCCAAAGCCGTAACCCGCGCCGAATCGCTCTCCCTGCCCGCGTTTCGAGGGCACACATCCGACTCGCTCCAGCGGACCCTCGCCACGGCTTATGCGATTCCCGGGATCCAGAAATGACAGACTGCCGTGTCGTGGTCGGGGTGACCACATACCGACGCCCCGAGCCGTTGCGGGCTATGCTGTCGTCCCTCCTTCAGCAGAAGGCTGCCCCGCCCTTCACCGTCATCGTCGTCGACAACGACCCCGCGGAAAGCGCGCGCCCAGTCCTTGAGGACTTCCCCTCAGAGTGGCAGTATCTCGTCGAGGCGACCCCGGGAATCGCTGCGGGCCGCAACAAGGTGCTGGACGCCCTACCAGACGATGCCGACGTTCTCGTCTTCATCGACGACGATGAGCTCGCGCCTCCCCCGTGGCTGGCCGCGCTCCTCGCCGGCTTCGCTAGATGGGAGGTCGACATCGTGGGCGGGCCCGTCCGCACGCTTCTGCCGGAGACCTCACCTGCGTGGGCACGCTCAGGTGTCTTGCAGCGCCCCGTCCAACGAGCTGGTTCGGCAGATGGCCTGCCTGCGACGAACAATGTCGCCATCGACTTGCGCGCATGGAGAGGCGCTGGTCAGCCCCATTTCAGCGAGGAGTTCTCGCTCACGGGTGGCAGCGATAGCGAGTTCTTTCGGCGCGTGACACGCGACCTCGGGATGACCTTCGCGTGGGAGCCGGCCGCGTGGGTCGACGAGCCGTGGCCTCAGGATCGACTCTCGCGCCGCTGGCTGTGGCGCCGCTCCCAACGCGGCGGGAACGTGCTCGGCCGCCTGGACCGCCGCGACCGTCCGGGCATCGCGATCGTGGCGGGCGGCGTGCTGCGCAGCATCAAAGCAATTCCGGTCGCTGTCAGCGAGCTCCTCGCAGGTCGCCTGCCTTGGAAGGCAATGCTCGTGACGCTGCCGCGAGGCCTCGGGTACGCCGGGGCCGGCTGGGGTCGGGAGGTCATCGAGTATGCGCGCGCATCGGCGGACAACAGCGTGCCTGGGGCCGGCGGGACGCTCAACAAGGTCGCCTGGAACGGCATGTCTTTCCGTCAGGGGACTGTGCCGCGCGCGATCGCCGCGCTCAAGGCGGCAGTGCGCGGAGAGCACGAGCCTACGCATGTGCATCTCTGCAACAGTTGGACCATCGCTCTAGCCGAGCAGGACGCGCGGCTCGCGGGGGCACTCAGGACCGCTGCGGCGACTAACCTCGTCGACGGCGTCCCCCTCAGCATCGCGCTATCACGTCGCCCCGGCGGCTCGCGCGACACAACACGCGGGCCGACACTGTTTCGCGAGGGCGTGGTTGCCCTCGCGTCGAGTGGATACCGCCAGCTGCTATTCGGCGGGACCGAGGACAGTCTCAACAGAATCATGGCCACCTTCGCAGAGGACGGGGTCGATATCACGACAATCGATGGATACTCGCCGCCAATGCGCTCGCTCGACGACGAGGCGATCGAGGAGTATCTCGATCTGATCGCGACGAGCAAAGCCGATGTGATCTGGATCGGCCTGGGCACCCCGAAGCAGGACATCCTCGCCGCCGCGGTAACGTCACGACTGGGCATCACGGCAGTCTGTGTCGGCGCCGCGTTCGACTTCGTCGCCGGAACCGTGCGGCCCGCGCCATCGTGGCTGCAGGGGTCTGGCTTCGAATGGCTATACCGGTTCGCAAAGGAGCCTCGTCGGCTGTGGCGTCGATATACGCTCGGAAACCTCCAGTTCCTCTGGGTTCTCGCGCGTGAGGAGCTTCGGGGGGCCAGACCATGAGGGTACTCATGTTCCACAACGACTATATCGTTGCAGGAGGTGAGTACCACTCAGTGCGAGAAGAGTTCGACGGCCTGCAGCGAGCGGGCGTAGAGGCGCGCCTACTCCTGAGCGACAATGAGGGCCTTCAAAGCGCCAGCGCACGGAAACAGGCTGTCAAACTCTTGACCGGCCGGGAGGAATACGAGCGTTGCAAGGCGGAGATCGCGAGGTTCCGACCCGATGTACTCCACCTGCAGAACCTGTTCCCTTCCCTATCCGTTGGCGTGCTGCGCGCAGCCGCGGAGTCCGGTGTCCCATGGGTGCGTTCCCTGCGGAATTATCGCCTGCGGTGTCTTGCAGCGACCCTGCGCTACGACGGAGAAGATTGCCGTGTCTGTCACAGCGCCGCCACGGGCATACCCGGTATCGCGCGCGGGTGCTACCGCGGCAGTCGAGCCGCGTCCGCCGGTGCGCTCGCCGTGAACGTTCGCGATGCCTCGCTATCGAGACGCTCGGCCAAGCGTGCCTACATTGTGCTGAGCCACGCGATGAAGAAGCCGCTCAAGGCGCAGCTGGTCGGCGAGCGTGTCTTCGTCAAGCCCAATATCGTCACGATACCCGAGCCTGAAGCGGCCCCGACGCCTCTGCGGTACGACGCCGTGTTCGTTGGGCGTGCAGTCGCGGAGAAGGGCATCGAAACGGTCCTCGAAACCGCCCGACGGGCCCCGGAGTTGCGGTTCGCTGCAGTCGGGACGGAGCGGGGAGATTGGAACGGTGCGGCTGGCTGGCCCGAGAACGTCGAATCGCTGGGGGTTCTCCCGCAGCCTGCTGCGGTGGAGGTGATGGCGACATCCCGCACGCTGCTGGTCCCGTCCGTCTGGGCCGAGCCGTTCGGCCGGGTGGCGGCGGAGGCACTCTCCGTGGGAGCCATCCCGTTGGTAGCCGACCGTGGCGGTCTCCCGGAGATCGCTCAGCTCCTCGCGGCAGACCTCGTACTTCCCCACGATGTCGTGCACCCTTGGGTCTCCGCCGTGCGACACTTCGCTTCCATGGCACCGCAGGAGCTCACCGCCTGGCGCACCGCCGCGCGCCGAGTGGCCAGCGAGAACTTCGCCTGGCGTCCCCTAACCGACCGACTCATCAATATTTATCGCGAGGTGAGCGGTGTTGACTAAGAGGACTCGGCGAGCCCTCGGGGCGCATGGGCAGCAGCAGCAGCGCGATACCGTCCTGGGCGCTTGGTGCGTGCTCGCCGGCCCCCTCATCGCACTGGCCGGAGGGCGCTGGGGGACATATATCGGCCTCCCGGGCGCTCCGATCTTCCTCACGGACCTTCTGTTTGCCGGCGGCGCTGCCCTCATGATCGTCTCTCGCCTGAGGGGGTCCACACGCGCCGCCAGCAACCCACCGACGACACTCTACGTGGTGATGGCGATGTGCTTCGGCGCTGTGCTGATGATCGGAATCGCCTCGGCAAGCGTGTGGTCGCTGAACGTCGTGAGAGATGCGGTCCCCTTCATATACCTGCTGGCGCTGCCCCTGTATGTCGCGGCCTGCGAAGCGATCCCCCGCGATCGCATTCTTCGTGCGGCGATGCTCGCGACGAGCTTTCACGCTGTTTGGTACTTCGCGGCCGTATTCAAAATGATCAGCCCGGTACAGGTCCCGGGTGTGGGCGTCGACGTTTTCGACACGCGCGGGGACTTCGACGGCATCGTCTGCGGCATCGCCATAGCACTGCTATTGAGCTCCGGTCGCCGACACCTGCTTCTCAAGCTAGCGATCGCGGCCATGGCACTTGCCGCAATGGTGTCGCAGGGTAGCCGCGCTGGCCTCGTGGGCGGGCTGATAATCCTGGCTTTCGCCGCCTCCGCAAGAACTCGATGGGCGCATCTCCCCCAGCGTCGGGCGGGCGTTCTCGTCGCCACGGCGCACTTCGCCGTGGCCAGCCTCATCGTGCTCGTATCCCTCGCCCCTGCACTGCCGGAATGGGCTGGCGGATTGCAGCGTGTCCTGGTGACGGACCTCAGTGGCCAGTCCTCCGAGCAGAACACAACGACCGCGCGTTTCCAAGCATGGGGACTCATCGTCGACTACGTCAACGCATCTGCCTCTGCCAGGTGGTTTGGCTACGGTTTCGGTTCCGACGTCGTCATGGACAGCGGTGCGCTCGCCTATCTCTCGGGAAACCCCGCCGTGCGCGCCGCCCACAGCTTCTTCTTCACCTGGCTCGGTTTCACGGGGTGGGTCGGCGTTGTCCTTGCCGCCCTCGGCCTGACAGCCCTCACACTGGCCTGCCTCCGTCGCATGCGCCGGGAAATGTCAAGCTCCCTTGCGGCCGGCACTATTGTCTCGATCATCGCCGCCGGTTTCATCGGCGTACTGCTGGAATCCCCGTTCGGCTACCTTACGCTGGTTTTCTTTGCCGCGCTCTCGCTCACCCGGCCATGGGCGCCGGCGCGGGAAGGCTCTGTCCAACGCGACCGATACGTACCTGGCGTCCGGAGGATGCATGCACACTAAATTCGACGCCGCGCGGCGCGTCACCGTTTTCGCAGAGCACGCATCAGCCAACCTCGGCGATCAGGCGATCAGCGCCGCGTTAGGCGATCTTCTCCGCGACAACGGCCTCGACGTCGAACGTCGTTCGTTCACGGATTACACGATCTGCGAGGAAGGAGCGCCCCAGCCTGCAAGCACGCAGGCTTCCGTGACGCCCGCCGAGCGGCTCCGCAAGCGCCTGGCGCAATCGCCGACCCTCCGAGAAATACGCGCAGTGGGGCTACGCTCAAGGTTGGCCGCCACCGTTCGTAACGCCGACGCAGTCGTCGTGGGCGGGGGGGCACTGATTCAGGACAACTCCATGCGATTCCCGATAGCACTGCGTGAAATATCCAGAGCCTGCAGCCTGGAGGGCATAGCGCTATTCGTC
This sequence comes from Microbacterium album, assembly GCF_014643695.1. Classification (GTDB taxonomy): domain Bacteria; phylum Actinomycetota; class Actinomycetes; order Actinomycetales; family Microbacteriaceae; genus Microbacterium; species Microbacterium album. The sequence continues at coordinate 87,592 of NZ_BMJY01000004.1, forward strand.
GCGGGGGTCAGTGTGGAGGGCGTCCTCTCACCTCGCGCTCGCACGCTCTTCGGTCGGTCGTTGCGACTCGCACAAGCCGTGTATGCGCGTGACGACACGACCGCGCGGATCATGGGCGAATTGTGGTCCCTCGAGACCCCCGTCATTGGCGACTTCGCCGCTGTCCCTGCTCCCAGGAACGCGGGAGTGGGCAGGAGCGGGGTCGCGCTGAACATCCGGACCGGCATGTCTGAGCCCCAGCGGCGCGAGGTCCTGGCATTCCTGGACCGCGCCCTCGCCGAGGACGCGTCACCTGTCATTGTCTTCACCACGGGCGTGCGAGAAGACGAGCGAGCGGCACGCTCATTCGTGGAGGCCTTCGCCCCGCGGCAGAGGATGCAGCTCGCAACTCCGAAGTCACTTGACGAGTTGCTGACGCTGCTACGCCAGCCACGTTTGGTCTACCCTTCACGATTGCACAGCGCGATCCTTGGGCTCCGCGAGGGAGCACAAGTGGTACGTCCCTCAGCCACCGATAAGGTGTCCAGCTACCTGCTGTCGGAGTGTGATGTGTGGGACACCTGGTATGACTTCGAGGTGACCCCCGGCGAAACCAATGCGCACGACCCCCGAGCGGGACGGCGAGGGCAGTTCATCCGCCGCGTCCTCAGTGCATCAACCCGGAAGGCTGGGCGTGCGTCAGATTCGTGACCTGTTCGCTTCGCTCGGCGACTCCGGGGCCGGCGCCGCAGGGTCCTTTCTCGTCGGGCTCGTCGCGCTAAGGGCGCTGGACACACACGAGCTCGCGCTCTACGCTCTACTCTTCTCCGCCGGCACCGCTGCCGCCGTCATCCCACAGCAGATGGCCTATCTTCCCCGACGCATCGAGCTAAACAAATCGGCGGATCGCGTGCGTCCGCGTTACGGCAGGGACTTCGCCGCCGCCGTACCACACAACACAATCGCGGTCGTCCTCGTGATCGTCTCAGGAGCGCCGCTCTATTCGAGCGTCCACCAGGATGTCGCGTTGGGAATGATCGGCGGCGCAATCCTGTGGGTCGCGTGCCTCGGATACCAGGACCACATCCGCTCAGCGCTGCATGTCACGCAACACCACCACCACGCAGCAACAGTGTCGGTGGCCAAGCTGACCGTCTGCCTCCTCGCATTCACTGTGTTGGTCGTATGGGGCCACACGCTTCCGCCGCTTGTCCTGTCGAATCTCCCCTTCGCGGTCCTTGGCCTGTCAACTCTCGTGAGCGCGCTCCTAGGCGTGTGGCTGCACCGACACACCCAGCCGTCCGAGGAGGCGATCAAGATTCGATTCGTGACCAGCGTCCGCACTGCCTTCGGCGGCTTCCTCCTGCAGGGGTCCGGCTATGTCACGAACCTCATCGTCGCTTTGTCTCTCGGTTCCGTGGCTCTCGCCCAACTGGAGGCTGCCCGAGTCGCCGCACAACCGGTCTTCGTCGCCGCAAGCGCACTATCCTCGTACTATCTGCCACCAGCCATCCGCCTGCAGCACGCCGGCGACCGCCGCGGCGCACTACGTCGCGTCGGCATCATGATCAGTATGCAGCTCGCCATAGGCGGGATGTACGCCGCGATCGTCCCCCTCATCGCCGGCCCGCTAGGCACCGTCGCCACCCGCACAGTCGACCCTGGGCTCGCGTCGGCTCGGGCGGGCGCCTTCGCCGCCCAATCGACCATTGCGCCGCTGAATCAGCTCAATCTCGCGGCAGGCCGCTACAGGCTGGCCAACGTAAGCACAGCGCTGTCGGTAGCCGTCAGCCTCGGCACACTGACCGCCTGCATCGGTGCTGTCGGTGTATACGCGGTGCCAATCGCCATGGGGGTGGGGGCGCTCACGCGCGGAGCCATCCTCCTTGCCACTCGGCGCTGAAGTCGGCACCCATTAGGAAAGAAAGTGACGCCCGTGAGAATCTGGCACATCGGCGCTTCCGCTAACCCCCAGACGGTGAACGGAGCGAACCAAGCGATCTGGGCCCTCGCACGCGCGCAGGCCCTGCGAGGGCACCAGGTTGTAGTAGTCGCGAAGGGCAAGACCCCCGTCGGGACGGCGCGAACGCTTCGGGAGGCCATTTCCGCAAGCACCAGAACCGACGGCCCGGACGGAGATCTCATAGCGCTGTCGGCGCTCGCGGCGATTCGCAGCGCGGGGGAAGCCCGCCCAGACGTCGTGCACATGCACTCGGTATACAGTCCTTCCCACGCCGCGTTCGCCGCCTGGGCGCTTCTGCGGCGCATCCCGTACATCGTCACGCCGCACGGCGGTTACCTTCCGAACGTACTTGCCAAGCACAGCCTCCCGAAGAAGCTCTACAGATCCACGGTCGAGCGGTGGCGTGTGCGCAACGCCGCAGCCGTGGTCGCCGTAGCAGAGCCGGAGGTTGGCGACATCGAGCGCTTCTCTCGCAGGAGCGAATTGCGGCACGCGGTCGTCCCAAACATCGTCGAAATGGAAACGCCAGAGAGCACCCACGTCGCCTCGTCCCCCACGGAGGTTATCTATCTTGGCCGGCTCGACGTCGAGTGGAAGGGCATCGACCGCATCGCCGCGATAGCGGAGCGTCTCCCCCACCGCACGTTCACGATCTTCGGCAAGAACCATCCCTCGATGTCTGCCCTACGACTCCCCGACAACGTCACTGTGCGGGCGCCCGTCTACGGCGACGAGAAGCGCGCAGTTTTGGCAGGGGCGCGCGTGCTACTGCAGCTGTCAAGGTGGGAAGTATTCGGGATGTCCGTGCTCGAAGCCCTCCTGTGCGGCACGCAGGTGATGGTGTCCGACACGATGTACCTCGCCCCATGGGTCGAGGCGAACGGTGGGCTCGTTCTTCGGGGAGCAGACGTAGCGGGCGCCGCCGCCGCCCTGGAAGAGTATCTCCTGCGCCCGCGAGACTTCAGCCGAGAGGAGGCGCGGCGCCAGTCCGCGCGTGCCTACTTGGACCACTCGGCCCGCGTCGCGCAGGTCGAGAGACTGTATCGAGAGGTCTTGGCAAACTGACACCACCGTCGCGACACACCACCGTAAACCCGCCGTTCTCACGGACAGCATGCGCCTGGTACACCTCGCGTAGGCGTTTCCACTAGGGCCTTGAGCATGGAGATGAAGTTGAGCAAGCGCCACGCGGCAGGGGGCACCCCCTGGCCGGACGATCCCCCGTTGCAGTCCTATGTGGCACGACTCCTGCCGCGAACGCAAGGACTCCGCCGCGTCTGGTAGTTGTGCGACCACATTTCGTCCTGCGCAAGACGCGCACAACCGCCCCCTCCGGAGAGTAGCGGCCGGACCGGCATCACGAGGCCGAAGACACAAGGAGAATCATGGTGAAGCTCGAGCACAGCCCGGCGTCCATCGCACAGCGAGCAGTCGGCGCGGCCAAACGGCGCGCGAAGAGAATGCTTGCCGGAAGCCCCTTCGCGCGGGAGAAGCGTGCTGTCTCGCACGGCATCCGACGGTACCGAAACGAGATCGGGGGAGGCAGCGACCTCTACCTCCTGCGGCGCAATACGCACATGTTGGAGAAGGGCCTGACGATGCGGCCGCGGCGCGATACGTTTGCCGTTGACTACATCGAGCAGACCATCGCCTCATTCGACGCCCTACTCCGCAGCGGGGGTCTCGCGCAGGATGCGATGGAGTTTCAGTGGATGCGCGCGGTTCTCGACGAGTACTTCGAGGCAACAGCAGCCTCGCGTAACCCGGTCATCGCGCGAGCCCGAGAGCGCTTCGCCGCTCTCCACTGCGGCGAAACGACGTCTGAGACCGGCCCACATGTCCACCAACTCATGGGGCATGTGACCATAGATGACCTGACCTCGCTTGCGCACGGCCGTCGATCGGTACGGTGGTTCACCTCCGAGCCGGTGCCTCTGGAGGCGGTCGACCGGGCGATCACGGTCGCCGCTGAGGCCCCGACGGCGTGCAATCGGCAGCCATACCGATTCGAGATCTTCGACGATCCGGGGAGCGTCGCGAAAGTTGCAGCCATCCCCATGGGCACGAAGGGTTTCGCGGGGCAGATTCCCGGGATTATCGTCGTCATCGGCGACCTCTCGGCATTTTTCGATGAGCGGGACCGTCACCTGATCTACGTGGACGCTTCGCTCGCCACGATGGGCCTCATACTCGGGCTCGAGGCGCAGGGCATTGCGAGTTGTTCCATCAACTGGCCCGATATGCCGGATCGGGAGTCGCGCATGCGGGACCTGCTTGGACTGGCACCCTGGGAACGCGTCGTCCTGCTCGTTGCCTATGGCTATGCTGACCCGCAAGGACTCGTCCCCTTCTCTGCCAAACGCCGCCTTGAACTGATCCGGAGCCACCGCACGCTATGAAGACAATCGACATTCGCGGCACGCAGACTCACAACAAGGGCGCGCAGCTCATGCTTGAGGCGATTGTGGACCGTCTCGGCGCACGCAATCGCCTATCAGTGCCGCCTGCTTGGTCGGATTTCGCGATCCGCGGTGAACTCGGCGTTTATCAGACCCTCCACGAGTACCGGCTCCCCCGGCTAGCGACAACGCTCGGCGACATCGTGCCAACCAGGTACACCCTCGCGTACGGCCTGACCCGCGACCGCGACATCGACGCCGTGCTGGATGCTTCGGGATTCGCTTACAGTGATTCGTTCGGCGCACGCAGGTCGCGCAGGGAAGCCCTCTACGGAAGGCGGTGGCAGAAGCGCGGCGTCCCGAAGGTGATGCTGCCGCAGGCGTTCGGCCCTTTCTCGGACGTTACAACCCGTAGGTGGGCACGCGAAGTACTCGAACAGGCAACAATCGTCTTCGCCCGTGACTCAGTCAGCGCCGAGCACGTCGCCTCCCTGAATTTGTCGACCGACGTGCGCGTCGCACCCGACTTCACCATCGGCCTGGCACCGAGCGCGACACCTTCTGACTTCAAAGGGTCCTTCGCGGCGGTCGTGCCGAACGCGAAAATGATCACCTCTGGCACCGTCGAGCACGCGCCGTACGTCGCGACGCTCGCGGGTTACATCGCGGCCGCTACAGCGGCCGGGCTCGAACCGGTCCTGGTCGTGCACGAGGCGGGCGATGCAGCGCTGGCGGAGGAGGTCCGCGCGCAGAAGCCGGCACGGATCTACACGAGCCCCTCCCCCCGAGTGCTCAAAGCCGCCCTCGGGCGAGCCGATGCCGTGGTGTCAAGCCGCTTCCACGCCGTGGTGGGTGGGTTGTCGCAGGGAGTGCCCACCCTCGCGCTCGGCTGGTCCCATAAGTACCGCGAGCTGCTCGCAGACTTCGGCGTGTCCGATTGGATTGTGCGGGCGGAGGAGAATCCCGATGAGCGCTTCACGTCCCTACTCGAAGACAAGAACGGCCAAGCGAGTCTGGCGCAAGCCCGGCCGAAGCTTCTCAGCCAAGTTGACGAGATGTGGTCAACGACCGAGCAGAGCCTCGGGATCGACTGAGCGTGCCTGCCTGACCAAGATTCAGAAGGCGCCATGTCAGACGATCGACATGACCATACCCTCGCACAGCGCGACAAGATCCGCCCACCACGCAAGCCGTTCTATACAACCGAATTGAAGGACCCCGTGACTAAGCGCGCACTCATCACCGGCATCACCGGCCAAGACGGTTCCTACCTCGCTGAACTGTTGCTCGCCAAGGGATACGAAGTCCATGGCGTCATCCGTCGTTCATCAACATTTAACACTTCCCGCATCGACCACCTCTACGTCGACCCCCACGACCCCACTGCCAAGCTTTTCCTGCACTACGGCGATCTGAGTGATGGAGCCCGTCTCGTCACGCTACTGAGCGAGATCAAGCCCGACGAGGTCTACAACCTTGCCGCTCAGTCGCACGTGCGCGTCTCGTTCGATGAGCCCGAGCACACCGCCGACACCACCGGAACCGGCACCATCCGCCTGCTCGAAGCGGTTCGCCTGTCCGGTATCCAGACCCGCTTCTACCAGGCGTCTTCGTCCGAGTTGTACGGCGCTACTCCGCCGCCGCAGAACGAGACCACGCCGTTCTACCCGCGCTCGCCCTACGCTGCCGCGAAGCTCTACAGCTTCTGGATCACGAAGAACTACCGCGAGGCGTATGACATGTTCGCGGTCAACGGGATCCTGTTCAACCACGAGTCGCCCCGGCGTGGTGAGACCTTCGTGACGCGCAAGATCACACGTGCCGTAGCCCGCATCAAGGCCGGCGTGCAGAAGGACCTCTACCTGGGCAACCTCGAGTCCATCCGTGACTGGGGTTACGCGGCTGAGTACGTGGAGGGCATGTGGCGCATGCTGCAGGCCGATGAGCCCGACGACTATGTGCTCGCGACGGGCGTCGGCTACACGATCAAGGACTTCCTCGAGGCCTCCTTCGGCCACGTCGGGCTGGACTGGCAGGAGTTCGTGAAGTTCGACGAGCGCTACCTGCGCCCCACCGAGGTCGATGCGCTTATCGGCGACGCCTCCAAGGCCGAGGCGAAGCTCGGGTGGAAGGCCACGATCGACGGGCTGGCGCTTGCGAAGCTGATGGTCGACGCCGACATCGAGGCACTCGAGTGCGAGGGGCGCCCCTGGATCGACACCGTCAAGCTCCCCGCCTGGCAGGCAGCATGACTTCCTCCGACGGCCTCGACTACACGCCCGGGGAGCTGGAGCGCGGCGCCACCTTCTACGTGGCGGGGCACCGCGGCCTCGTCGGGTCGGCGATCTGGCGCAAGCTCGTGTCCTCCGGATTCGAGAATCTCGTGGGCAAGAGCTCGAGCGAGCTCGACCTGAAGGAGCGCGACGCTGTCTTCGACTTCTTCCGCGAGACCAAGCCGAAGTACGTGGTGCTCGCAGCGGCGAAGGTGGGCGGCATCCTCGCCAACAGCACCTACCCTGTCGACTTCCTGAGCGACAACATCCGCATCCAGTCGAACGTGATGGACGCGGCCCTCGAAGCGGGCGTGGAGCGGCTGCTGTTCCTCGGCTCCTCTTGCATCTACCCCAAGTTCGCCGCGCAGCCCATCCGCGAGGACTCGCTGCTCACGGGGCACCTCGAACCCACCAACGACGCCTACGCGATCGCGAAGATCACCGGCATCCTCAACGTGCAGGCGGTGCGGCGCCAGTACGGGCTGCCGTGGATCTCGGCGATGCCGACGAACCTCTACGGACCCAACGACAACTTCTCGCCGAAGGGCTCGCACGTGCTCCCCGCGCTCATCCGGCGCTACGACGAGGCCGCGCGTTCCGGTGCAACGAGCGTGACGAACTGGGGCACCGGCACTCCGCGCCGCGAGTTCCTCCACGCCGACGACATGGCGGACGCCTGCCTGCACCTGCTGGAGCACTACGACGGTCCTTCGCAGGTCAACGTGGGCACGGGCACGGACGTGACCATCCGCGAGATCGCGGAGACGATCGCCGAAGTGGTCGGCTACCAGGGCGAGACGGAGTGGGACACGTCCAAGCCCGACGGCACGCCGCAGAAGCTGCTGGACGTGTCGAAGCTGGCGCAGGCTGGGTGGACGTCGAAGATCTCGCTGCAGGAGGGGCTGGAGCGCACGGTCGCCTGGTACCGGGAGCACGTCGGCGCATTGCGTGAGTGAGCGATCCTCGACTGGCCGCAGGGCTAAAGGCCACGATTAGTCTATCGTGATCGGGTGACCACGACCTCGATGTCTCCGCGCCGTCGGGCGGCGGGGCGCGTGATTGCGAGCGTCCTCGCCGTGGCGCTCACCCTCTTCCTCGCGATGCTGGCCTGGGTCGGATTTCGTGCCGTCGCCGCGCAGGAGCATCTCTCGGCCGCCCAGCGCATGGCGGGCGACCTCCGGCAGACGCTGGCGAGCGATCCCACGCGCGCGACCGCGGCGGTCGACGCGCTGTCGGCGGAGGTCTCGGCGGCGCGCGGGCTCGTCGGCGACCCGGTCTGGAACATCGCGGAGACGCTGCCGTGGCTCGGGCCGCAGCTGTCGGCCGCCGCGACCATCACCGAGACGCTGGACACGGTGCTGGCGGGCGCCGCCCGGCCGCTCGCCGGCATCGCAGCCGACGGGCTCACGTCCCTCGCGCCGCGCGACGGGCGCATCGACCTCGACGCGCTCGCCTCGCTGCGACAGCCCGCGGAGGCCGCCGAGCGCGTCCTGATCTCCGCCTCGCAGCAGGTCGACCGCATCGACCGCGCGCCGCTCATCCGTCCACTGCGCGAGGGCGTGGAGCAGGTCGACGCGATGCTGGGGGAGTTCACGACGACCAGCGCGATCCTCGCGAACGCGAGCGAGCTGCTCACGGCCATGCTCGGCTCTGAAGGCCCGCGCGAGTATCTGCTGCTGTTCCAGAACAACGCCGAGTGGCGCGCGCTCGGCGGAATCCCCGGCGCAATGCTCACCCTCCGCACCGACGGGGGCGCGATCGAGCTCGCCACACAGGCCTCGAGCAGCGACTTCCCGCGCCTTGACACCCCGATCCTGCCGCTCGGTGATGAAATCACCGGGATCTACGGCGACCACCCGGGCCGGTGGATTCAGAACGTGACGCAGATCCCCGACTTCGGCGTGGCCGCCCCCCTGGCGCGCGAGTTCTGGCAGCGGCAGCACGGGGACGAGCTGGCGGGTGTCATCGCCGTCGACCCGGTCGCGCTGTCGTATCTGCTCGAGGCGACAGGGCCCATCGACCTTCCCACGGGCGACACGCTGACAGCGGAGAACGCCGTCTCGCTGCTGCTGAACGAGGTGTATCTGCGCTATCCCGACCCACGGGAACAGGATGACTTCTTCGCGACAGCGGCTGCCGCCGTCTTCGACCGCCTGCTCGACGCGGCCGACCCGCAGAAGCTCATCCCGGCGCTCACGCGCGTCGGCGAGGAGCGCCGGCTATTGGTGTGGAGCGCCGACGGCGGCGAGCAGGAGATCCTCGATGGCACCACCCTGCAGGGGGCGCTACCCGACAGCGATGCGGACGTGAACCGCTTCGGGGTCTATCTGAACGACGGCACCGGCTCGAAGCTCGACTACTACATGGACGTCGGCGCCCACGCCACGCTCTGCACCGTGACGCCGGTCGCGGCCACCGCGGCCCTGCGGCTCGAGCTCCGCAACGGCGCGCCTGACGATGCCGCGACCTCGTTGCCCGACTACATCGTCGGCACGCGGGGCGAGACCACCATCGGTGGCACGCTGCGGGGCGTCACCCGTACCATCGCCTACATCTATCTGCCCGAGGGCGCGTCCCTCGGCACCCGCGCCGCGTCCACCGGCGAGGCGATGGAGGTCGGCACCCACGACGGGCGCACGGTGATCGGGTGGTGGGCCGACACGGCGCCGGGAGAGACCGCGACGCTTGACCTCACGGCAAACGTGCCCACCGCGCCCCGGGTCGAGGTACTCATGACACCGCACGTGCGTGACGCCGTTTCTCCTGCCGAACCGGCGCGCTGTGACTCCGGTCGTTAGGGGCGCTGATCGGGGCTTCTGTCGGGCACTGAGAGAGCGCTTTGACGCCAGATCGTCACGAGCTCTTAACATCCGAGCTTGCTATTTGCTGAGGGCTTGCTGAATAATCTGGAGAGGCGTGCACCATCACGGCACTCTCTTGCCGGTGCGCCGAGAAGGCCCGCGCAGGTCCATGTCCGCTAAAGGAAGAAGTTATGAAGAAGCACACGCTGAAGAAGGCTGTGGCATCCGCCGTTCTTGCCGGTGCGCTTGCGCTGGGTGCTCCGGCCGTCGCAACCGCTTACACCCCGCCCACGCCGACCCCCGTCCCCGCCGCGACGTCGTACACCGTCGCTCCCGGCGGCTCGGTCACGATTGCCTTCACGGGCTTCGCTCCGTTCGAGGACGTCCTGTTCAGCCTCACGGGCGCGAACGCTCAGTCGGCCACGCTCGCCACGATCGTCAAGGCCGCAGTTGAGACGACGACCCTCACGAAGCAGGCTAACGCCGACGGCTCTGTCTCCGTGACCGTCACGCTCCCGGCCAACGCGACGGGCACCTACACGCTCACCGCGACCGGCACGGAGAGTGGCGTCGCCGCGACCCCGGTCACGATCACGGTCGCGACGGCGGCTGGCGCCGGTGGTGGCCTTGCCACGACCGGCTCGGACAACGCCGCGCTGCTCGGCCTCTGGGTCGGCGGCGGTGCCCTGTTGCTCGCCGGTGGTGCGACGGTCGTCGCCACCACGGTGCGTCGCCAGCGCCAGAACGCGTAACACGCTTTAGACGAAAGAGGCGTCGGGGTTTAGGCCCCGGCGCCTCTTTTGCGTGCGTGGGGGGTGCGTTTCGACTCGCCTTCGGCTCGCTCAACGAGCTTTGGGGGGCGGCTCGGTCAACGAGCTTTGGAGGCGGGAGGCTCGCTCAACGAGCGTTGGAGGCCGGGGCGGCTCGCTAAGCGAGCTTTGGGGCGGGCGTTTCGACTCGCCTTCGGCTCGCTCAACGAGCTTTGGGGGGCGGGGGCGGCGACATGGGGCGCCGATGTATCGCGGGGGCGGCGTGACGCTCTCCTAGTGCGTGAAGGGCATCATCCTGGCCGGGGGATCCGGCACGCGCCTGCATCCGATCACCCTGGGCGTCTCCAAGCAGCTCGTACCCGTCTACGACAAGCCGATGGTGTATTACCCGCTCACGACATTCATGCTGGCGGGCATCCGGGACATCCTCGTCATCACCACGCCCCATGACGCGGATGCATTCGAGCGGTTGCTGGGGGATGGCTCGCAGTTCGGGGTGTCGATCACGTTCGCGCAGCAGCCGTCGCCGGACGGTCTGGCGCAGGCGTTCACGATCGGTGCGGACTTCATCGGCGCTGACAAGGTCGCGCTGATCCTGGGTGACAATCTGCTGTACGGCCCCGGACTGGGGGCCCAGCTGGAGCGATACACCGACATCGACGGCGGCTCCGTCTTCGCCTACTGGGTGGCCGATCCGTGCGCGTACGGGGTGGTGGAGTTCGACGAGCGGGGGCGGGCGATCTCGCTTGAGGAGAAGCCGACCGATCCGAAGAGCAATTACGCGGTGCCGGGCCTGTATTTCTACGACAACGATGTGGTGGAGATCGCCCGTGGGCTTCGCCCGTCGGCGCGTGGGGAGTACGAGATCACCGATGTCAACACCGCGTATCTGGAGCGGGGCAAGCTCAGCGTGGAGGTCCTGCCCCGTGGGACGGCGTGGTTGGACACCGGCACGTTCGATCAGATGACCGACGCGGGGGAGTTCGTGCGCACGATGGAACGGCGCACGGGATTGAAAATCGGCGCGCCCGAGGAGGTCGGGTGGCGTCAGGGATTCCTGTCGGATGAGGAGCTGCGGGTACGGGCGGAGAAGCTGGTGAAGTCCGGGTATGGCCGGTACCTGCTCGAGGTGTTGGAGCGGGGGCGCTGATGGGCCGGATGCTGGTCACCGGTGGGGCGGGGTTCATCGGGTCGAACTTCGTGCACCACGTCGTCGCGCACACCGACCATCACGTCACGGTGCTGGACAAGCTCACCTACGCCGGGAACCGGGCCTCGCTGGCGGGCCTGCCCGAACACCGGGTGCGGTTCGTGCAGGGCGACATCGCCGACGCCGGCCTGGTGGATGCGCTGTTGGGCGAGGTGGACACGGTGGTGCATTACGCGGCGGAGTCGCACAACGACAACTCGTTGCACGACCCACGTCCCTTCCTGGACACCAACATCGTGGGCACGTACACGCTGCTGGAGGCCGCACGCCGGCACGATGTGCGGTTCCATCACATCTCCACCGACGAGGTGTACGGGGATCTGGAGCTGGACGACCCGGCCCGGTTCACCGAGTCCACCCCCTACAACCCGTCCTCGCCGTACTCCTCGACCAAGGCCGGCAGTGACCTGCTGGTGCGGGCGTGGGTGCGGTCGTTCGGGGTGCGGGCCACGATCAGCAACTGCTCGAACAACTACGGCCCCTACCAGCACGTGGAGAAGTTCATCCCCCGCCAAATCACGAACGTGATCCGCGGGATCCGTCCCAAGCTGTACGGGGCGGGCGAGAACGTGCGCGACTGGATCCACGCCGACGACCACTCCTCCGCCGTGCTCACCATCCTCGAGCGGGGCCAGATCGGGCAGACCTACCTGATCGGCGCGGACGGGGAGAAGAACAACAAGGACGTCGTCGAGCTCATCCTCGAGCTGATGGGACAACCCACCGACGCGTACGACCACGTCACCGACCGGCCCGGCCACGACCTGCGCTACGCGATCGACTCGACCAAACTCCGCACCGAACTCGGCTGGCAACCTCGCTACCGCGACTTCCGATCGGGCCTTTCCGCGACGATCGACTGGTACCGCGCTCATGAGACCTGGTGGGCGCCCGTGAAGGACACCACCGAGGCGTTCTACGCCCTGGTCGGGCAGTGATGCTCGGTACGCAGCTGGCGGCGATCCCCACTCCGATCGCGGGGATGGTGCTGTTCGATCTGCCCGTGCACGGCGACGCGCGCGGCTGGTTCAAGGAGAACTGGCAGCGCGAGAAGATGACCGCCCTGGGGCTGCCCGACTTCGGGCCCGTGCAGAACAACATTTCCTTCAACACGGCGGTGGGAGTCACCCGGGGCCTGCACGCCGAACCGTGGGACAAATGGATCTCCGTCGCCACCGGCCGCGTATTCGGCGCCTGGGTCGACCTGCGCGAAGGCCCCGGCTACGGCACCGTGTTCACCACCGAACTCGACCCCTCCAAAGCGATCTTCGTCCCCCGCGGCGTCGCCAACGGCTTCCAGACCCTCGAACCCGGCACCGCGTACACCTACCTCGTCAACGACCACTGGTCCGCCAACGCCCAGTACTCCTTCCTCAACCTCGCCGACGAGACCGCCGCCATCGACTGGCCCATCCCCCTCGACCACGCCGAGATCTCCGACAAAGACCGCACCCACCCGCGCCTTGCGGACGTCACCCCCGTCCCCCCGCGCAAGACCCTCATCCTCGGCGCGAACGGCCAACTCGGCCGCGCCCTGCACGCTGAGTTCAGCGACGCGGGCCACGTCGAGTACGCCACCCGCACAGACCTCGACCTCACCTCCCCCGACCTGCTCGACGCCCGGCACTGGCGCGACTACGACACCATCATCAACGCCGCCGCCCACACCGCCGTCGACGACGCCGAAACCCCCACCGGCCGCACCACCGCATGGGAGACCAACGTCACCGGCGTCACCGCCCTCGCCCGCATCGCCACCGCGCACGGGATCACCCTCGTCCACATCTCCAGCGACTACGTCTACGACGGCACCAACCCCCGCCCCTACCGCGAGGACGACCCCGTGAACCCCCTCGGCGTGTACGGGCAGACCAAAGCCGCCGGCGACGCGATCGTCACCACCGTCCCCCGCCACTACATCCTCCGCACCTCCTGGGTCATCGGCGACGGCAACAACTTCGTCCGCACCATGACTGGGCTCGCCCAACGCGGCGTGAACCCCCGCGTGGTCAACGACCAGACCGGACGGCTCACCTTCACCACCGACCTCGCACGCGCCATCCAACACCTCCTCGCGACCCGCCCCGCCTACGGCGTGTACAACGTCACCTCTGCCGGCACACCACGCACCTGGGCCGAGATCGCCAAGTACGTCTTCGAACTCACCGGCCACGACCCGGACAGGATCGCCCCGGTGACCACCGACGAGTACTACGCCACGGCCCGCGGTCCCATCGCCCCCCGCCCCCGCAACAGCGTCCTTGACCTCACCAAGCTCGAGGCCACGGGCTTCGCACCGGGAGACCAGGACGAGCGCCTGGGCGAGTACCTCGGGGCTGCGGGGGAGGTCGGGGCGTTTCGACTCGCCTTCGGCTCGCTCAACGAGCTTTAGAGGCAGCGGGGGCCGCGAGCTTTAGAGGCCGGGCGGGCGTCTCAGCCGGCGGCCGTCGCGGGCTCCGTTTGCACCTGCTCCCCCTCCGCGTCTCCAAACCAGCTCGTACCCTCGCGGACGCGCTCGGAACGCATGCGCCGCGGGAGGGGTCCGTCCGTGACGTCGGCGCCTCGCTGTACGATCGCCGCGTGACGGCCGTCGAACTCACCCGAGAGTCGCTCCGACCGCTCGCCGAGGCGAGTCGCGAGCGCAACCTCACCGTCGTTCTCGGCGCTGGCGCCTCTGTTCCTTCCGGGCTCCCGGACTGGAACTCCTTCGTTGCACGACTGCTCGTGGACGCGGAGGTTGTTCCAGACGCCAACCTGGCCAACAAGCTGCTCAAGCACAATGACCCCCACATCCTGCTCGAAGCTGCGCGCGACGGGGCCGCTGACTGGGAGCAAGCGCTCACGCGGGCGCTCTACCCCCCGGAGTCGTTCCCCACTCCGTCAGCACTCCACATCTCCGCGGCCGGGCACTACCTCGCGGACCCGAAGCGCACGACGCTGGCGACTCTCAACTACGACGTCCTGCTCGAGCACGCGTTGGTGTCCGGCATGCCGGATGACACCAGCGGAGTCGCCATCGTGACGGGAGAGAACGCGCCGCGATCGGATGACCCACAGGTCTTCCACCTGCACGGGGTTATCACGGACTCGCTCGTTCGCGATGCCATCGTGAGCTTCGACGACTACGCACGGCTGGTCGCCGAACCATCCCCCTGGCAACGAGGATTCCTCGAGGATGCGCTTTCGCGAGGTGCGCTCACCCTCATGGGGACCTCCTATCGGGACCCCGACATCCGCCAGTGGCTGCACACCCTGTGCGGTTCTGGGTCGAGCCCGCACCCCGCCATTGTCCTTGTTGTTCGCGAGAGTCTCGGGCTATCCCATGAAGAGTTCCTCCATGCGGAGGCCACGCTACGACGGGTCTGGGAGTCTATCGGCCTGACCGCCCTCACGACTCACAGCTTCGTCGACGCCGCTCAGATCCTGCGCGAGCTCAGCTTTCTGGACAGCGCCGACTATGCCTCGCCCGACGAACGCGTCGGCCGTGCATGGAGCGAGCATGCGCGTCGCTTCGCAGCCCTGCAGCGCGAGTACTCCGATGCTCTCGCCGGGGATCGCGACACGATGCGAGTCACTCTCGGCACCGGCGTCCCCCAGGCGACTCTGTGGCTCGCGCGTCCGGGCGGGCGCCTGGCGCGTTGGGCATCACACGATCGCTACTACCGATCGCCACGGGAGCTTCTCCATGCCCCGACCGGACACGACAGCAGCTGGCTTGCGGGGAAGGCGCTCGGCACGGAACGGCAGGTGCTCGATGACATCTCTCCGAAAGCGCCAGCGCGTGACGCTCGCCGCCGATCGGTGCTGGCCATCCCGCTGATTCTCGGCGATGGCGTCCATCCGGAGTTCGCGGGCGCGGTCCTCACGTTCGGCCTTGAGAGGCCAGCCGAGCACTACGCTCGAGACCAATCCAGGTGGGCCGGCGTCGCAGACAAGCTCGCGAAGGATTGGGGAAGACGTCTCAGCGCAAATGCGTTCGATCGGATACGCGAGTAAACTGAGTTCACCTAGAAGGAGAAGTCAATGACTGCTCGGCGGAACGGCTTCCATCGGCTCCCCGGCGGAGCGTACGTGATCTCCGCCTCTCGGCGCGACGTGCGCACGGGCGACTATGACGTCGATGCGCCGCGCCGTGAGGGCGAGTACAAGGTGATGGATTCCGCGAACGACGCCCTTGTCCTCCGCTTCGTCGAACGCCCCGCTTGACCCGGATCAGTTGATCCTCACCTGAGCCTCTCAGCTGGCGGCCGTCGCGGGCTCTTCGATCGCGCCGCCGCCGTCGCGCCGGCGGTAGTCGGCCGTCACGAGGATCGGCAGGTGGTCGGACGCGCCCTGCGGGAGCGTCGTGACCCGGTCGATGTCGAGGCCGATCGAGGTCGCGAAGTCGTAGTGGCCGCGGAAGAAGCGGTAGCGCGTGTACGTGCGCGCGTCACTCAGCGTGAGGTCGTACCCGTGACGGCGCACCCGCTCGCCCAGCTTCTCCTTGAAGACCGGATAGTTGTAATCCCCCACCATGAGCGTCGGCAGGCCCGAACCGAGCTCCTGCAGCTGCGTCAGGGCTGTGCGGATCTGATGCCGCCGCAGCGAGTTCAGCGCCGTGAGCGGCGCCGCGTGGAACGACGCCACGATCACGTCGCGTCCGGCGTCGATGTCGCGCAGGCGCGCGCCGAGCACCCGCTCGTGGGCCGGGCGCAGGATGTGATCGTGCAGCGACTTCTTGAGCGCCAGAGACACGACATCCTGCAGCTGGAACGTGTTCTCGCGGTAGTAGAGCGCGAGCCCCAGCCGGTTGCGCGACGTCATGCGCGCGAGCTTCAGCCCCGCGATGTGCTCCGGCATGTTGAGCGTGTCGCACTCCTGCAGGCACAGCAGGTTCGCCTCCCACCGGTCGGCGAGCTCCGCGAGCTCGCGGGCGGCGCGGTGCTTGCGCAGGTTGTAGGAGATCACTCTCATCATGACGCCCCCACGATACGCGGCCGGGACGATCGCCACGGCCGGGTTGACAGTCGCATTTGGGTACCGGTCGCGCCGCACTCCGGAAGAAAGTTATGCCTAGCCACGTGGATACCCACGGGCCATAATTTTTGAGTCGGAAAAATTATGGCGCTAGGGACGATGGAGTGAAGTCGCCGGGCGCCGGGGCTGACAGGCCGACACAAAGCGGATGCCGCGGGTGTTCAGTCGAGATCGCGGCGGTTGCGGGTCTGCTCCGCGCGCGCGGCGAGCAGATCATCGGCCGGGTAGCCGACCGCCGTGAGGGTGAGGCCGCGCGCGGCCAGCACCTTGAAGTCGCTCGTGCGGATCCCGGCGTCGCGGATGCGCGCGAGCTGGTCGGGGTCCAGGCGCCCGTCCCCCACCGCGACGCACGCCCCGACGAGCGCACGCACCATCGAGTGGCAGAACGCGTCGGCCCGCACGTTGGCGACCAGCGTGCCGCGCTCGTCGCGTCGCCAGTCGTACTCCAGCAGCGTCCGGATCGTCGTCGCTTCCGGGCGCGGCTTGCAGTACGCCGCGAAGTCGTGCAGCCCGATCAGGGATCGAGCTGCGGCATCCATCGCGGCGACGTCGAGTACGGCGCGGACGGTCGTCGTGCGGTGCCGCTCGAGCGGGTCGTATCCCGTGACCGCGTCGGCGACGCGGTACTCGTACCGGCGCCACGTGGCGGAGAAGCGCGCATCGAAGCCCTCCGGAGCCGTGGACGTGCGGAGCACGGCCGCGTCCGCGTACTGGCCGAGCACCCCCGCGATCCGTCGCGCGAGAGGTATGACCGGATCGGCCGGCGCCGGGTCGATGCGGCGGCGCTGGGTCGCGCGCGCCCACTGCGCGTCGTCGAGATCGGCGTGCGCCACCTGGCCGGTCGCGTGGACGCCGGCGTCCGTGCGGCCGGCGACCGTCAGCGGCACGGGCGAACCCAGCACACGCTCGAGCGCGGCCTCCAGCACTCCCTGCACCGTCCGCAGCGCCGGCTGCCGCGCCCACCCGCGGAAGTTCGTGCCGTCGTAGGCGATGTCGAGGCGGATGCGGGGCACGGGATCCAGCCTAGTTCGGCGGCCGCGCGGCGCTGGGGCGGTAGAGCTCGGCTTCGACTGCGCCGCTGACGCGGCTCCGCTCAGCCCGTTTCGACTCCGGCCGCTACGCGGCCTCCGCTCAACGAGCGGGATTCGGGCGCGGCCGCCGCTCAACGAGCGCGAGTTGGTCGATCAGCGGTCGAGCTGCAGGCGGTGCCAGACGAGCGCGGTGCTCGCGGCGAACGCAAGTCCCACCGCCAAGGAGAGTGCGAGCTGGACGGGCGTCGCTCCGGATCCGGACGACATCGCCCACAGCGCGGGCGCGGCCAGCGGCATCCATCCGTCGTCTCCGGCGAGGACGCCGACCTGGGCGATCACGACCAGCCCGATCGTCGCGGCCACGCCACCGAGGAGCGAGCGCGTGACCGAGGCGACCCACGCCACCGGAAGCGCGATCGCCGCAGTGAGGATGCCCAGCCCGACCTGCCGTGCGAGGCCGGTCCAGCTCTCGGCATCGGGCATGCCGAATCCCGAAGCGACACCGGTCGCCACCAGGACGGGCACGAGGGCGAAGCTCACCGCGACCGTCCACGCAGCGTAGACGACGAGCTTCGCCGCCGCGATGGCGGCACGGCCCACGGGCAGCCCGAAGAGTCCCGTGATCGTGCCGTCGGCGAACTCGCGCGCGAACAGCCACGACAGCACGACGCCGAACGCCACGAGCCCGCCCGCCGCGGTGATCTGCGCGGCGACCGAGAGCAGTCCCGGCCAGCCGCCGACCGCACCCGGGCCGAGCTTGGCGATCACCTGCGGATCGCCGGATTCCGCGGCCAGTAGCATCCCGCCGCTCAGGGCCGCGACTCCGACGACGACCGCCGCCGTCGCGATGACCCCGACGGGCGAACGGAGGAGCTTGCGCAGCTCCCAGCGGACGGCGGCGTTCACAGTGCGGCTCCCTCGGTCGCGGCGGCGGCTTCCGCTCGTTCGTCGTCGTCGCGCACGCGCTCGAAGAACGCGCGCTCGAGCTCGGTCTCGCCGGGGTCGAGCGCGCCGATCAGCCGGCCACGGTTCATCAGCACGATGCGATGCGCGATGCGCGCCACTTCGTCGAGATGATGGCTGCTCACGAGCACGGCCGCTCCGCTGCGCGCGCGGGCCTCGAGCTGGTCGCGCAGCACGATGACGCCGGCCGGATCGAGCGCGTTGCCGGGCTCGTCGAGGATGATCAGTCCGGGGTCGTGCTGCAGCGCCGCGGCGAGCCCGACCCGCTGCCGGTTACCGAGCGACAGCCGGCGTACCCGCTGGCGTTCCCAGCGCTCCAGGTGCCATGTGCGCAGCGCCGCGTC
The DNA here is from genome assembly GCF_014643695.1 of Microbacterium album. Lineage (GTDB taxonomy): Bacteria > Actinomycetota > Actinomycetes > Actinomycetales > Microbacteriaceae > Microbacterium > Microbacterium album. Next base: position 106,341 of record NZ_BMJY01000004.1, read on the forward strand.
GGCGACACCGGGGTCGGCGCCATGCAGCTCGGCAGCGGCGCGCAGGTTCTCGCGCGCGGTGAGCTCCGGGTACGCGAGCGGCGTCTCAACGAGGTGCCCGACCCCGCGCCACAGCTCGCGCGGCGCGCGCGCCAACGGGATCCCGCCGAGCAGGACCGTCCCGGCATCCGGGCGCAGCATGCCGAGCGCGAGGCGCATCAGCGTGGTCTTGCCGGCACCGTTGAGTCCGACGAGCGCCACGATCTCGCCCGGGTCCACGCGCAGATCGAGCCCGGCGACACCGGCTCCTCCGCCGCGCCGGCCGAACGTACGGCCGACGTCACGCAGTTCGAGCATCACTCCACCTCCAGTGCACGCGCCGCCGAACGCAGCGCCGTTCCCGCGTCGGGGTCGTCGCCCAGCGACCAGGCGAGGAGGGCCGCGTTGAGCGCCGCGATGACGGATGCCGCCACGATGCGTGCGCGCGCGGGTTCGGTCCGCTCGGCCAGCGCCCCGGCGATCGCCTCCTCGGTCGCGCGGCTGCCCGCGGTGAGTGCGGACTGCAGCGACGGGGTCTGCGCGACCAGCCGCAAGCGTTCCCGGACGGCGACGGTCTCGGGCGGCGGCACCGCGGCCCACGCGTCGAGCACACCCGTGACGGCCGCGCGCAGGGGCGTCTCGTCCGATGGTCGGGCGCGCACCGCCTCGGCGATCAGCGGGTCGTACGGATCGTCGACCACGAGCGCCGCCTTCGTCGGGAAGTGCCGGAACAGCGTCATCTCGGTGACGCCGGCGCGCGCGGCGATCGCCGCGGTCGTCGTCCCGTCGAACCCGCGCTCGGCGAACAGCTCCATCGCCGCGCTCAGCAAGGCGCGGCGCGTGTCGTCCTTCTTGGCCACACTCGAATGTTAGTTACTAACATTTCCGAGGGCAAGGCCGCGGGGGCCAAGAGGGTAGGGCTCGGCTTCGACTGCGCCGCGACGCGGCTCCGCTCAGCCCGTTTCGACTCCGGCCGCTGCGCGGCCTCCGCTCAACGAGCAGGAGTTGGGAGCGGGGGGTGGGGTGGGGCGACCGACACCCCCACAGCTCGTTGAGCGAGCGAAGCGAGTCGAAACGGGTTGAGCGAGCGAAGCGAGTCGAAACCGACCCCAACGCCGGCGCCGCGGGTCAGAGGGCGGCGAGCACCACGCGGGCGGAACGCTCCGCCGCGTCGTCGATGTGCGTGAGGAACTCCGAGCCGTCCGGCGCGCAGAGGTCCGAGACCGCGCGCACCGACACGAACGGCACGCCGTGGTTGTACGCGACCTGCGCGATCGCCGCGGACTCCATGTCGACCGCGAGCAGGTCGGGGAAGTCCTCGCGCAGCCGCTCGGCGAGCGCAGCGGTGACGAACGCCTCGCCCGAGCCAATGGCGCCCTCCCGCACCCCCGGTCCGGCCAGGAACGCGCCGCGCAGCGACGCGTCGATGTCGAAGCGCTCCGGCATCCCCGGCACCTGTCCCAGCGCGTAGCCGAACGGGCGCACGTCCGCGGCCACGTTCACCAGCGCATCGCTCACGACGACGTCGCCCACGGCGATCCCGCGCGCCAGCCCCCCGGCCGATCCCGCGCTGATCAGGCGCACGCCGGCGCCGTAGCGGTGGATCGCGCCGACCGCGGCGTCCGCGGCGTTGACCATGCCGATGCCGCTGCGCACGAGCACGTGCGTGCGGCCGGAGACGACGATGCCCCGGTGCTCGGAGCGGCCGATCCCGACCGGCTCGCTCACCTCCTCCGCGGCGGCGAGGAACGGCTCCGCCTCCTCCGCCATCGCCACCTGGATGACGACCGTCACTCTGCGAACACCCGCTCCCACTGGTCCCGCTCCGCCAGGAACGCCGCCGCGGCCGCCTGAGCGCCCGTCAGCGTGTGGTTCGCACCCCAGCCGCACTGCACCTCGTTCGCCGCCGGCACCTCCGTGGCGTTCACGATGTCGCGCAGCGTCGCCTCGATGAGACCCAGCACCTCGTCGTACTCGGGCTCGCCCTGCAGGATGAGATAGAAGCCGGTCTGGCACCCCATGGGCGAGAAGTCGATCACGCGGTCGGAGTGCTCCCGCGACTTCTCGGCGAACAGGTGCTCAAGCGAGTGCACCGTCGGCATCTCCAGGTGACCCCGGTTGGGCTGCTCGAACCGCACGTCGTACTTGACGATCACGTCGCCCGCCGGCAGCTGCTTGCGATCGGCCAGGCGCACGTACGGCGCCGAGACGACCCGGTGGTCGAGGTTGAACGATTCGACGTTCATGCGGGGAGAATCGGTCATCCTCCGAGCCTACGCGCCGACGCGCCCGCCTGTCCCGGGTTCTACGCCTCGACGTACTCCTGGCGCACGGCACCCTGCGTCGCTAGCTCGATGTGCGCGAAGTCGCGATCGGCGTTGAGGATCACCGCGTCGTTCGCCACGGCGTAGGCGGCGATGAGGCAGTCGAACGCGGCCGCCGCGCGCATCAGCCCGTTGTCCCAGAGGGCCTGCTGGACGTCGAGCACCTGCTGCCGCGTGGGGTGCTCCCACGCCGGCAGGAACTGCTCCATGTCGGCGCGCAGTTCGGCGTACTCCGCAGCGGATCGCGCCGAGTGGCAGTACTCGAGCACCTGCGGGGGGCAGGTGACGATCAGATGCTGTGGGGAGATCTCGCGCAGGCGCTGAGCGATCGCGCGGCTCGTGCCGGCGCGCTGCCAGACGCTGTTGTCGACGAGATACGTCGTCATGCAGCGCGGCTCAGCGCCCGTCGGGCCGTGCGGCGGGGGCCTGCGTCTCGGGAGCGACGGTCGGCGCGTCGATCTGCTCCGGCGCGAACCGGCGGCCGATGATCCGCTCGACCGCGGCCGGCTGCCGGCGGACGGCGATCAGGGTACGCAGCGCGAGATCCACCGCTTCACGGTTGCTCTTGGCGCCCGTGAGCTCCTTGGCCTGCTTGAGCCCATCCGGGTCGATGTCGATCGACGTGATGGCCATGGTCACCCCCCGCTTTATATAGCTCATTGTATAACTCGAAGGGGCGAGGGTGGATCGCCGTCCCGACGAATGGAGCACCGTGTCCCCCACCACGCCGGCGAGCGCTCCCGCACCCTCAGTGCGCGCGGCGCTGCGCTCGCCTCGCCTGCTCACACGCGAGGTCCTCGCGGGCCTGGTGGTCGCGCTCGCGCTGATCCCGGAGGCCATCGCGTTCTCGATCATCGCGGGCGTCGACCCGCGCGTGGGGCTGTTCTCGTCGTTCGTGATGGCCGTGGCGATCGCGTTCCTGGGCGGACGGCCCGCCATGATCACCGCCGCCACGGGCGCGATCGCGCTCGTGATCGCGCCCGTGATGCGCGCCCACGGGCTGGACTACCTGCTGGCCACCGTCATCCTCGGCGGCCTCACGGGCAACCTCGGCGGCGAGTAGCCGCGGTCCGCTCGCGGCGCCCCCGCACATCCGAAGGGATCTGCGGATCCGAAGGCGCTGCCGCCGAATGCGGCTTCGGAATCGCGGATCCCTTCGGTTGCGCCGCCCGCGGAGCCCGGAAACGCCGAAGGGCCCTGCCGGAGCAGGGCCCTTCGGGCGATGTGCGGGAGAGAGTTACTTCTCCTCGGCCTCCGCGGCCGGAGCCTCGGCGTCCGCGGCCGGGGCCTCGGTGTTCTCATCGGCGGGAGCCTCGGCGACGTCCGCCTCCGTGCTCTCCTCGACGTGCGTGTCGACGGTGTCGGCGGGAGCCTCCTCCGCGACCTCGGCGACCTCCTCGGCCGGGGCCTCCTCGGTCGGGGCGTCCTCGACGGCGGCCGAGCCCACGGGGGCGTCGGTCTTCGTCGTCGACGACTTGACCTTCTTCGTCACGGGCTCCAGCACGAGCTCGATGACCGCCATCGGCGCGTTGTCGCCCTTGCGGTTGCCGACCTTCGTGATGCGCGTGTAGCCGCCCTCGCGGTCCGCGACGAGCGGCGCGATCTCGGCGAACAGGACGTGCACGACTTCCTTGTCACCGATCACCGACAGCACGCGGCGGCGCGCGTGCAGGTCGCCGCGCTTGGCGAACGTGATGAGGCGCTCGGCGAGCGGACGCAGGCGCTTGGCCTTCGTCTCGGTCGTCTTGATCGACTTGTGGGTGAACAGAGCCGCCGCGAGGTTCGCGAGAAGCAGGCGCTCGTGAGCGGGACCGCCTCCGAGGCGGGGACCCTTGGTGGGCTTAGGCATTTTCTTGTTACTCCAGTATCAGAACGAAGTCGGTCGGATCAGAGGGACTCGTCGTCGTAGCCGCCGTAGAAGCCGGTGCCGTCGAAGCCGGGCACCGAGTCCTTGAGCGACAGGCCGAGCGAGGTGAGCTTGTCGCGCACCTCGTCCACCGACTTCTGTCCGAAGTTGCGGATGTTCATGAGCTGCGTCTCCGACAGGGCGACGAGCTCGCTCACCGTGTTGATGCCCTCGCGCTTCAGGCAGTTGTACGAACGGACCGACAGGTCGAGGTCCTCGATCGGCATCGACAGCTCGTTCGTCAGCACCGTCTCGACCGGCGCGGGGCCGATCTCGATGCCCTCCGCCTCGACGTTCAGCTCGCGCGCGAGACCGAAGAGCTCGACGAGCGTGCGGCCGGCCGAGGCCACCGCGTCGCGCGGGGCGATCGACGCCTTGGTCTCGACGTCCAGCACGAGCTTGTCGAAGTCGGTGCGCTCACCGGCACGGGTCGCCTCGACGCGGTAGCTGACCTTGAGCACGGGAGAGTAGATCGAGTCAACGGGGATCTGACCCGCCTCGGCGTACTCGTTGCGGTTCTGCACGGCCGACACGTAGCCGCGGCCGCGCTCGATCGTCAGCTCGAGCTCGAACTTCGCGGTGTCGTTCAGCGTCGCGATGACCAGCTCGGGGTTGTGCACCTCGACGCCCGCGGGAGCGGAGATGTCCGCCGCCGTGACCTCGCCAGCGCCCGTCTTGCGCAGGTACGCCGTGATCGGCTCGTCGCGCTCGCTGGACACGACCAGCTGCTTGATGTTGAGGATGATCTCGGTGACATCCTCCTTGACACCGGGGATCGTGCTGAACTCGTGCAGCACGCCGTCGATGCGGATGCTCGTGACCGCCGCGCCCGGGATGGACGACAGCAGGCTGCGACGGAGGGCGTTCCCGATGGTGTAACCGAAGCCGGGCTCGAGGGGCTCGACGACGAACCGGCTGCGGAACTCCGAGATCTTCTCCTCGGTGAGGGTGGGACGCTGTGCAATGAGCACTGTGTGTTCCTTTCGATCAAGTGCCCGCTATATGACACTTGCGTGGATGAGGTCTTGAGTTGTTCGAGGGGCTCGCGCGTGTGATGCCCAAAGGGTGCGCGGCCGGGGGACGGCGAGACGCCGGGACGCAGGCTCTGTCGGGAGCCATGCGCCCCGGCGGGAAACGCGTCAGACGCGGCGGCGCTTCGGGGGGCGGCAGCCGTTGTGCGCCTGCGGCGTCACGTCCTGGATCGAACCGACCTCGAGGCCCGCGGCCTGCAGCGAGCGGATCGCGGTCTCACGACCCGAGCCCGGGCCCTTGACGAAGACGTCGACCTTCTTCACGCCGTGCTCCTGCGCCTGGCGGGCGGCGGCCTCGGCGGCCATGCCGGCGGCGTACGGCGTCGACTTGCGCGAGCCCTTGAAGCCCACGCCGCCCGACGAGGTCCAGCTGATCACGGCGCCGGACGGGTCGGTGATCGACACGATCGTGTTGTTGAACGTCGACTTGATGTGGGCCTGGCCCAGCGCGATGTTCTTCTTCTCCTTGCGGCGCGGCTTGCGCGCGGCAGACTTGGGTGCAGCCATGGTGTTCTCCTAAACCTTCCGCGCTTAGCGGGCCTTCTTCTTACCGGCGACGGTGCGCTTCGGACCCTTGCGCGTACGCGCGTTCGTCTTGGTGCGCTGACCGCGGACGGGGAGGCCGCGGCGGTGGCGGAGACCCTCGTACGAGCCGATCTCGACCTTGCGACGGATGTCGGCGGCCACCTCGCGGCGCAGATCACCCTCGACCTTGTAATTGCCCTCGATGTAGTCACGGAGCGCGACGAGCTGGTCGTCGCTGAGGTCCTTGACGCGGATCTCGGGGCTGATGCCAGTGGCGGTGAGGATCTCGTTCGAACGAGTGCGTCCAACGCCGTAGATGTACGTGAGGGCGATCACCACGCGCTTGTCGCGCGGGATGTCGACGCCGGCAAGACGTGCCATGCGACTTCTCCTGAATGTTGTGGAGGTGTGGAGCAGGATCGGTGCCCGGGCCTCCGCCCCGAGGTGTCCCCCGCGTGAGCGGGTTCTGATTCTGCCGAGTTCAGATGTTCTGTTGTGTGCTGCGGCGAGGGATTTCGACTCGGTCGCTTCGCTCCCTCGCGCAATCTTGAGCTGCTGCGCAGCTCAACCCTGGCGCTGCTTGTGGCGGGGGTTGCTCTTGCAGATGACCATGACGCGGCCGTGGCGACGGATCACCTTGCAGTGGTCGCAGATCGGCTTGACGCTGGGATTGACCTTCATGATTCTTCTTTCGCTGTCTTCGTACCCCGCGGCGGGCGCGGGGCCGTTACTTCTCGACCGGTCTAGCGGTAGCGGTAGACGATGCGGCCACGCGTGAGGTCGTAGGGGCTGAGCTCCACGACCACGCGGTCCTCGGGGATGATGCGGATGTAGTTCTGCCGCATCTTTCCCGAGATCGTGGCGAGAACCTTGTGACCGTTGCTCAGCTCGACGCGGAACATCGCGTTGGGCAGCGCCTCGGTGATCACACCCTCGATCTCGATGACACCGTCTTTCTTCGCCATAGACTCGCTTTGCTAGGGGCAGACCGGTCGGTCTGCGGTGAATGGGATCGGTGCCGGAGCGGCGGATTCGGCGACACGCCGAAAGCAGGCGCATGGCACCAAAGATCTATGTTAGGTCACGTCGGGCGTGTCGGCAAGCCCGGCGTGTCGTGCGGGTGGACCCGGTTTCGACTGCGCGGCTGCGCCGCTCCGCTCAACCCGTTTCGACTTCGGCCGCTGGCGCGGCCTCCGCTCAACGAGCAACCCAGGTCGCGCTCGTTGAGCGAGCGAAGCGAGTCGAAACCTGCCCGAACCCCCGCGTCACTGCCCGATGCGGGAGAGGACGTCCGCCTCCGGGTCGCCGGTGAGCGAGCCGAGGGAGAGGAACTCGCCGTCGATCAGCACCGTGGGCGTCGAGATGCCCGAGGCGCCCGGCTGCACCGGGGTCTCCTGCGTCTTCTCGGCCACGAAGTCCGCGTAGCTGACGTCGGTGATGCAGTCGACGGCGTCGCGGGCGCCCGCGCGCTCGGCGAGCTGGACCAGGCGGTCGTCGCTGAGACCCGACGAGCCCTGGCCCGGCTGGTTCGCGAACAGCAGGTCGTAGAACGAGTACACGGCGTCCGGCTCGGTCTCGGCGACGCAGTACATCGCGTTGGCCGCGCGGGTCGAGAACTGCGTGCCCTGCGACTGGCTGTCGAGGATCGAGATCGGGTGGATCTCGAGTGTCAGGGTGCCGGCTTCGACCTGCTCGGCGATGGTCTCGCCGTACGTGTTGTGGAAGTTCGCGCAGTGGGGGCACATGAAGTCCACGTACTCCTCGAGCACGTGCTCCCCGTCGCCGACGCGGATCGCGCCCGTGGCCTCGTCGATCTGTCCGGCCGCCGGGGGCTCGGCAGGGGCCGTGGCCTGGTTGTTCATCCACACCACGAGGGCGCCGACGGCGACCAGCATGACGACCACGGCGACCGAGATCCAGATCGCGACCCAGTTGGTGTTGTTCGTGGCGGCCTTGGCCATCTTCCGCTCCGTCTCGTTCTCAGGGGATGGGGGTGGGTGTCACGCCGAACGGCGCGAGCCCTGCCGCGCCGCCGTCGGGTGCGGTGAGCACCCAGATGCCGCCATCATGCACCGCGACGCTGTGCTCCCAGTGCGAGCCCACGGTGCCGTCGGCCGCGGTGACGGTCCACTCGTCGTCCTCGACGAACGTCTCCCCCGACCCGGTGGTCATCATCGGCTCGATGCAGACCGTGAGCCCGGGCTTGACCTCGGCACCCGGGTCGGGCGTGCGGTAGTTGAAGATCGACGGCGGCTCGTGCATCTTCCGCCCGATGCCGTGCCCCACGTACTCGCGCAGGATGCCGGCGGGCTTGCCGGTCGACGACAGGGGGTTCGCCTCGATGAAGTCCTCGATCGCGGCGCCCACCTCGCCCAGTCGCTGCGCGGTCGCCAGCGCGGCGATCCCCGCCCACATGGAGCCCTCCGTCACGCGCGAGAGCTCCTCGCGCTCGGCGACCACCTCCGGACGCTCGGGATCGGGGATGACGACCGTGATCGCCGAGTCGCCGTTCCACCCCTCCGGCGTCTCCGCGCCGCAGTCGACCGACACGATGTCGCCCGGCCGCAGCGGGACGTCGGACGGGATGCCGTGCACGACCGCCTCGTTGACCGACGCGCAGACGGTGTGCCGGTAGCCGCGCACCAGCTTGAAGTTCGAGCGTGCGCCGCGCTCGGTGATCACGCGGGACGCCTCCGCGTCGAGCTCGAGCGTCGTCACTCCCGGGCGGATGAGCGCGCGCACGGCGGCGAGGGCGTCCGCGGTGATGAGACCGGGCTCGATCATCCCGCGCAACTGCGCGGGCGTCTTGTAGATGGAACGGCGGAAGATCACGGCAGGGTTCAGGCGGCGCGCTGCAGGCCGCGGGCGCCGAGCGCCGCGAAGATGCGCTCGGTGATCTCGTCGAGGTCGCCGACCCCGTCGATCGTGTCGACGATCCCGCGCGTGCGGTACACGGCCAGGATCGGCGCGGTCTCGCGCTCGTAGATGTCCAGGCGGTGCGCGATCGCCGCCTCCGTGTCATCCGTGCGGCCCTGGTCCTTGGCGCGCAGGGCGAGGCGCTGCAGGCTCTCCTCGCGCGGCACGCTGAGCTCGATGACCGCGTCGAGCGACTCCTCGCGACCGATCAGGAAGTCGTCCAGGTGCGACACCTGGGCGACGTTGCGGGGGTACCCGTCCAGCAGGAACCCGTGCGCGGCATCCGGCTGCGCCAGGCGGTCGCGCACGATCGCGCTGGTCAGCTCGTCCGGCACGAGGTCGCCCGCGTCCGTGATCTCCTTGACCTGCTGGCCCAGCTCCGTGCCCTCCTTGATGTTGGCGCGGAAGATGTCGCCGGTCGAGACCACGGGGATCCCGAAGGCCTCCGCGACGCGCACGCCCTGCGTGCCCTTGCCCGAGCCCTGCGGTCCGACGATCAGAAGGCGGGTGGAACCGGTGTGCTGTGCCGTCATCGGAGGAGCCCTTCGTAGTGGCGCTGCTGAAGCTGCGCGTCGATCTGCTTCACGGTCTCGAGGCCGACGCCCACGATGATCAGGATCGAGGCGCCACCGAACGGGAAGTTCTGGTTGGCGCCGACCGTGGCCAGCGCGACGAGCGGGATGAGCGCGATGAGACCGAGGTAGATCGAACCGGGGAACGTGATGCGGGTCAGCACGTAGTCCAGGTACTCGGCGGTGGGACGACCGGCGCGGATGCCGGGGATGAAACCGCCGTACTTCTTCATGTTGTCGGCGACGTCGACCGGGTTGAACGTGATCGCCACGTAGAAGTACGTGAAGCCGATGATCAGCAGGAAGTACACCGCCATGTACAGCGGGTGGTCGCCCGTCGTCAGGTACTGCGAGATCCAGGTGACCCACTCCGGCGGCATGCTGCCGTCGGTGGGCGTGTTGAACTGCCCGATGAGCGCCGGGATGTACAGCAGCGACGACGCGAAGATGACCGGCACGACGCCCGCCATGTTCACCTTGATCGGGATGTAGGTGTTGGTGCCGCCGTAGGTGCGGCGACCCACCATGCGCTTGGCGTACTGCACGGGAACGCGCCGCTGCGACTGCTCGACGAACACGACGAGCGCGACCACCACGAGACCGACCGCCATCACGAGCAGGAAGATCTCGAAGCCGCGGGCCGCCCAGATGGCGCCCATCGCGCCCGGGAAGGTCGCCGCGATCGAGGTGAAGATGAGCAGCGACATGCCGTTGCCGATGCCGCGCTCGGTCACCATCTCGGCGAACCACATGACCAGGCCGGTGCCGGCGGTCATGGTGAAGATCATGAGCAGCTGGGCCCACCACACGTCGTTGGTGAGCAGCTGCGTGCACTCCGGGATGCCGGTCACGCCGAACAGCTGGCCGCTGCGCGCGACGGTGACGAGCGTGGTCGACTGCAGCAGCGCGAGCGCGATCGTCAGGTAGCGCGTGTACTGCGTGAGCTTGGCCTGACCCGCCTGGCCCTCCTTGTGGAGGGTCTCGAAGTGCGGGATGACCACGCGCAGCAGCTGCGTGATGATCGTGGCCGTGATGTACGGCATCACGCCCAGCGCGAAGATCGACAGCTGCAGCAGCGCGCCACCCGAGAACAGGTTGACGAGCGAGAGGAGGCCGTCCGTGCCGGAGGTCAGATCGATACAGCTCTGCACGTTCGGGAAGTTGACGAACGGCGTCGGCACGTGCGCGCCGAAGCGGTAGATCGCGATGATCGCAAGCGTGAAACCGATCTTCCGCCGCAGATCCGGCGTGCGGAAAATCCGCGCGATGGCGCTAAACAAGGACGTGCCTCCCGGGGATGAGGTGGCCGGATCAGGTGGGCCGACCTCCAGGCTAACGCAAGGGGCCGGAAGCAAATGCTCCCGGCCCCTTGAGTGGTTACTTGACGCTTCCGCCTGCGGCGACGATCTTCTGCTCTGCCGAGCCGGAGACCTTGTCGACCGAGACGTTCAGGGCCACGGTGATGTCGCCACCGCCGAGGACCTTGACCTTCTCGTTCTTGCGGACGGCACCCTTCGCGACCAGGTCGCTCACGGTGACGTCCCCACCCTGCGGGTAGAGCTCCGCGAGCTTGTCCAGGTTCACGACCTGGTACTCGACGCGGAACGGGTTCTTGAAGCCGCGCAGCTTGGGCGTGCGCATGTGCAGCGGCATCTGGCCACCCTCGAAGCCGGCGCGCACGGTGTTGCGGGCCTTGGTGCCCTTCGTGCCGCGGCCGGCCGTCTTGCCCTTGGAGCCCTCACCGCGACCCACGCGGGTCTTCGCGGTGTTGGCGCCCGGGACCGGACGGAGGTGGTGCACCTTGAGCACGCCGGGGCGCTGCGCCTCGGCGGCCTTGTCGGCCTTCTTCTCAGCCATCAGTCGATCTCCTCCACCTTCACGAGGTGAGCGACGGCCCGGACGTAACCGCGCGTCTGCGCGTCGTCGGGACGGACGACCGAGTCGCCGATCCGCTTCAGGCCGAGGCTGCGCAGCGTGTCACGCTGGTTCTGCTTCTCGCTCACCTTGGACTTGGTCTGCGTCACCTTCAGACGAGCAGCCATTACGCACCTGCCTTCGCAGCAGCGGCGGCCTCGGCCTCCGCACGGACGAGACGCGCGGGCGCGACCTGATCGAACTCGAGACCGCGACGCGCGGCGACCGCGCGGGGCTCCTCGAGCTGCTTCAGGGCCTCGACCGTCGCGTGCACGATGTTGATCGTGTTCGACGAGCCCAGCGACTTCGACAGCACGTCGTGGATGCCGGCGCACTCGAGCACGGCGCGCACGGGACCACCGGCGATAACACCGGTACCGGCCGACGCGGGGCGCAGCATGACGACACCGGCGGCTGCCTCACCCTGCACGGGGTGCGGGATGGTGGCGCCGGCGCGCGGCACGCGGAAGAAGTTGCGCTTGGCGTCCTCGACGCCCTTCGAGATCGCCAGGGGCACCTCGCGGGCCTTGCCGTAGCCGACGCCGACCACGCCGTTGCCGTCACCGACGACCACGAGAGCGGTGAAGCTGAAGCGACGACCACCCTTCACGACCTTCGAGACGCGGTTGATCGTGACGACGCGCTCCAGGAACTGGCTGTCCGAACCGCGCGAGTTGCGGTCGCGACTCTGGTTGCGGTCGCGGCCGCCGCGGCGGTCGCCACGCTGCTCGTTGCGCTGCTCGGTCTGCGCCGCCTGCTCGGTGGCAGGCTCGGCGGCCTCGGTGGTCACAGCGTTCTCCTTGTTCTCACTCACAGGTTCAGCCCCCCTTCACGGGCGCCCTCGGCGATCGCGGCCACGCGACCGGCGTACCGGTTGCCGCCGCGGTCGAACACGACGTCCGTGAAGCCGGCGGCCTTCGCGCGCTCGGCGATCAGCTCGCCGACCTTGCGGGCCTTGACGGTCTTGTCGCCGTCGAGGGCGCGCAGGTCGGTCTCGAGGGTCGAGGCGGAGGCCACGGTGTGGCCCTTGCTGTCGTCGACGAGCTGCACGAACACGTGGCGCGCCGAACGGGTCACGACGAGACGAGGACGGGCCTCGGTGCCGACGACCTTCTTGCGAAGGCGAACGTGACGCCGCTTGCGGCTTACGGTCTTCGACTTCACAGCCATGATTACTTACCAGCCTTTCCGGCCTTGCGACGCACGACCTCGCCGGCGTAGCGCACACCCTTGCCCTTGTACGGCTCGGGCTTGCGGATCTTGCGGATGTTGGCGGCGGTCTCACCGACGGCCTGCTTGTCGATGCCGCTCACGGTGAGCTTGTTGTTGCCCTCGACCGTGAAGGTGATGCCGGCCGGCGGCTCGACGGTCACGGGGTGCGAGAAGCCCAGGGCGAACTCGATCGCCGAGCCCTTCTGCGCCACGCGGTAACCGGTGCCGACGACCTCGAGGCCCTTGGAGTAGCCCTGCGTCACGCCGATGATGTTGTTGTTGATCAGGGTGCGCGTGAGACCGTGCAGCGAGCGCGACTCGCGCTCGTCGTCGGGGCGGGTGACGAGAACCTGGTTCTCCTCGACCTTCACCTCGATGGGCTTGGCCACGGTGAGCGCGAGCTCGCCCTTGGGGCCCTTCACGGCAACCTGCTGCCCGTCGACCGTCACGGTGACGCCGGCGGGGATGTCAATGGGAAGACGTCCGATACGCGACATGGGGGGATCACCACACGTAGGCGAGAACTTCTCCGCCCACGCCCTTCTGCTCTGCCTGACGGTCGGTGAGAAGACCGGAGGAGGTGGACAGGATGGCGACGCCGAGACCGCCGAGCACGCGGGGCAGCTCGGTGGACTTCGCGTACACGCGGAGTCCGGGCTTCGACACGCGCTTGATGCCGGCGATCGACCGCTCACGGTTCGGGCCGTACTTCAGGGTCAGCGTGAGGTTCTTGCCGACGCGCGCGTCGGTCTCCTCCCACGCCGCGATGTAACCCTCCTGCTTGAGGATCTCCGCGATGTGCGTCTTCAGCTTGCTCGACGGCAGCGTCACGGAATCGTGGTGCGCCGAGTTCGCGTTGCGCAGACGGGTCAGCATATCTGCGACCGGGTCTGTCATGGTCATGAGGAATGTCCTTTGGTCATGAGGTTTCGGCTGCCGTTACACGACAGACGACCTTCGATGATTCAGCGGTGTTCAGTTGTGCGAGCAACGCTCCGCCGCCGGCCGGGGGGCAGGCCCCCGGACCGGCGGCGGAAACGCACAAACGCTCGATTGTAACTCAGGCCTGCTGGTCGTCCGCGCGGAACGGGAAGCCGAGGTGACGCAGGAACGCGCGTCCCTCGTCGTCCGTCTTCGCGGAGGTGACGATCGTGATGTCGAAGCCGCGGACGCGGTCGATCTTGTCCTGGTCGATCTCGTGGAAGACCGACTGCTCCTGCAGACCGAACGTGTAGTTGCCGTTGCCGTCGAACTGCTTGCCCGACAGGCCGCGGAAGTCGCGGATGCGGGGCAGGGCCAGCGAGATCAGGCGGTCCAGGAACTCCCAGGCGCGGTCGCCCCGGAGGGTGACGTGCGCGCCGATGGGCTGGCCCTCGCGCAGCTTGAACTGCGCGATCGACTTCTTCGCCTTGGTGACGACCGGCTTCTGACCGGTGATCGCGGTGAGGTCGGCGACCGCACCCTCGATCACCTTGCTGTCGCGAGCGGCCTCGCCGACACCCGTGTTCACGACCACCTTGACCAGGCCGGGGATCTGCATGACGTTCGGGTAGCCGAACTCGTCCTGCAGCTTCTGCCGGATCTGGTCGCGGTAGACCTGCTTCAAGCGCGGCTGGATTTTGCCAGCCGGCGCGGCAGTCGTGGTGCTCATCTTCAGATGTCCTTACCTGACTTCTTCGCGACGCGCACGCGAACCATGCGCTTCACGCCGTCCTTCGCCTGCTCCTCGACACGGAAGCCCACGCGGGTCGGCTTCTTCGTCTCGGGGTCGACAAGCGCGACGTTGGAAATGTGGATGGGTGCCTCGTACGTCTCGATGCCACCGGTCTTGGTACCGCGCTGGGTCTGCCCGATCCGGTTGTGCTTCGTGATGTAGTTGACGCCCTCGACGACGACGCGGTTGCCGCCGTCCACGACGTCGAGGACCTTGCCCTGCTTGCCGCGGTCGCCGCCGCGCTCCTGCTTGGCACCCGTGATGACCTGGACCAGGTCACCCTTCTTGATCTTCGCCATGGGTTACAGCACCTCCGGGGCGAGCGAGACGATCTTCATGAACTTGCGGTCACGAAGCTCGCGGCCGACCGGGCCGAAGATGCGGGTGCCGCGGGGCTCCCCGTCGTTCTTCAGGATCACGGCGGCGTTCTCGTCGAACTTGATGTACGAGCCGTCGGCGCGGCGCGTCTGCTTCACGGTGCGGACGACGACCGCCTTGACGACGTCGCCCTTCTTCACGTTTCCGCCCGGGATCGCGTCCTTCACCGTCGCGACGATGGTGTCGCCCACGCCCGCGTAACGGCGGTTCGAGCCGCCGAGCACGCGGATGGTGAGCAGCTCCTTCGCACCGGTGTTGTCGGCGACCTTGAGGCGGGATTCGTTCTGAATCATGTGTTACTTCGCCTTCTCGAGGATCTCGACCAGGCGCCAGCGCTTGGTGGCGCTGAGCGGGCGGGTCTCGTTGATGAGCACGAGGTCGCCGATGCCGGCGGTGTTCTGCTCGTCGTGCGCCTTCAGCTTCTTGGTGCGACGGATGACCTTGCCGTAGAGGGGGTGCTTCACGCGGTCCTCGACCTCGACGACGATCGTCTTGTCCATCTTGTCGCTCACGACATAACCGCGGGCAGCCTTGCGGTAACCACGGGCGTCGACATCGCGCACATCGTGCTCAGCGTGCGCGCCGACCTTCTTCTCGGTGGCCATCACTCAGCCTCTCCCTCGGCGGTCGAAGTCTCCTCGGACTTCTTCGCCTTGCTCTTCTTGGCCTTCGTCTCGACCGGAGCGGGCGTGGCACGGATGCCGAGCTCGCGCTCGCGGATCACGGTGTAGAGCCGCGCGATGTCGCGCTTGACGGCGCGGATGCGGCCGTGGCTCTCGAGCTGCCCCGTGGCCGACTGGAAGCGCAGGTTGAACAGCTCTTCCTTGGCCTTGCGCAGCTCCTCGACGAGGCGCTGGTCTTCGAACGTGTCGAGCTCGCTGGTGGCGAGCTCCTTGGTGCCGATCGCCATTACGCGTCGCCCTCCTCGCGCTTGATGATGCGTGCCTTGAGCGGCAGCTTGTGAATGGCACGGGTCAGGGCCTCACGAGCGAGCTGCTCGTTGACGCCGGCGACCTCGAACAGGACGCGACCCGGCTTGACGTTGGCGACCCACCACTCCGGCGAGCCCTTACCGGAACCCATGCGGGTCTCGGCGGGCTTCTTCGTGAGCGGGCGGTCGGGGTAGATGTTGATCCACACCTTTCCGCCTCGCTTGATGTGACGCGTCATGGCGATACGAGCGGACTCGATCTGACGGTTCGTCACGTACGCGGGCGTGAGGGCCTGGATGCCGAACTCGCCGAAGGAGACCTTCGTGCCACCCGTCGCCTGACCATCCCGCTTGGGGTGGTGCTGCTTGCGGTACTTGACCTTGCGGGGGATGAGCATTACGCCGAAGCTCCTTCCGCGACCTGCTCGGCCGGCGCGTTGTCACGACGCGGGCCGCGGCGGCCGCCACGGTCGCGCGCCGGCTTCTGGTTCGCCTGCTCGCGCGCGAGTTCCTTGTTGGTGAGGTCGCCCTTGTAGATCCAGACCTTCACGCCGATGCGGCCGAAGGTGGTCTTGGCCTCGTAGAAGCCGTAGTCGATGTTCGCGCGCAGCGTGTGCAGCGGCACACGACCCTCGCGGTAGAACTCCGAACGGCTCATCTCCGCGCCGCCGAGGCGGCCCGAGACCTGGATCCGGACGCCCTTGGCGCCGGCGCGCTGCGCACCCTGCAGACCCTTGCGCATCGCGCGGCGGAAGGCCACGCGGGCGCTGAGCTGCTCGGCGACGCCCTGGGCGACGAGCTGAGCGTCGGCCTCGGGGTTCTTCACCTCGAGGATGTTCAGCTGGATCTGCTTGCCGGTGAGCTTCTCGAGCTCGCTGCGGATGCGCTCGGCCTCCGCGCCACGACGACCGATCACGATGCCCGGGCGGGCCGTGTGGATGTCGACGCGGACGCGGTCGCGCGTGCGCTCGATCTCGATGCGGCTCACGCCGGCACGGTCGAGCGACGTCTGCAGCAGCTTGCGGATCTTGATGTCCTCGGCCACGTAGTCGGCGTACCGCTGACCCGGCTTGGTCGAGTCAGAGAACCAGCGCGAGACGTGGTCCGTCGTGATGCCGAGGCGGAAGCCGTAGGGGCTGACTTTCTGTCCCATTACTTGCTCGCCTTCTTGTTGCTGCCGGCAGCCGTGTCCGCGACCTCCGGCGTCGAGAGCACGACCGTGATGTGGCTCGTGCGCTTCTTGATCTGGAACGCGCGACCCTGGGCACGGGGCTGGAAACGCTTGAGCGTCGTGCCCTCGTCCACGTAGGCGTTCTTCACGAACA
Source organism: Microbacterium album (assembly GCF_014643695.1). Taxonomy (GTDB): domain Bacteria; phylum Actinomycetota; class Actinomycetes; order Actinomycetales; family Microbacteriaceae; genus Microbacterium; species Microbacterium album. Next base: position 123,107 of record NZ_BMJY01000004.1, read on the forward strand.
GGTCCTGCTCGTCCAGGTACTCGCCGTCCTTGTCGGCCTTCACCTGCGCGTTGGCCATGGCCGACGCGACGAGCTTGTAGATCGGCTCGGACGCCGACTGCGGCGCGAACTTCAGGATCGCGAGCGCTTCCTGGGCCTGCTTGCCCTTGATGAGCGCGACGACACGACGAGCCTTCTGAGGGGTCACGCGGATGTGTCGCACGCGTGCGATGGACTCCACCATTTCTTCTCCTCTTGCGTCACCGCGGTCAGCGGCGACGGCCCTTCTTGTCGTCCTTCACGTGGCCGCGGAAGGTGCGGGTGGGCGCGAACTCGCCCAGCTTGTGGCCGACCAGCGTCTCGGTCACGAACACGGGGATGTGCTTGCGACCGTCGTGCACGGCGATCGTGTGACCCAGCATGGCCGGGACGATCATCGAACGGCGCGACCAGGTCTTGATGACGTTCTTGGTGCCGGCTTCGTTCTGCGAGACAACCTTGCGCAGCAGGTGCTCGTCGACGAAGGGGCCCTTCTTCAGACTGCGGGGCATCTTCTTTACTCCTACTTGCGCTTCTTGCCGGCGTTACGACGACGCACGATGAGCTTGTCGCTTTCCTTGTTGGCGTGACGGGTGCGGCCCTCAGGCTGACCCCACGGGCTGACGGGGTGGCGTCCACCGCTCGTCTTGCCCTCACCACCACCGTGCGGGTGGTCGACCGGGTTCATGGCGACACCGCGGACGGTCGGGCGGACGCCCTTCCAGCGCTTGCGGCCGGCCTTGCCCCAGTTGATGTTCGACTGCTCGGCGTTGCCGACCTCGCCGATCGTGGCGCGGCAGCGCGCGTCCACGTTGCGGACCTCGCCCGAGGGCAGACGCAGCTGCGCGTACGGGCCGTCCTTGGCGACCAGACGCACCGCGGCGCCGGCCGAACGGGCCATCTTCGCGCCGCCGCCGGGGCGGAGCTCGATGGCGTGCACGACGGTACCCGTGGGGATGTTGCGCAGCGGCAGGTTGTTGCCGGGCTTGATGTCGGCGTTCGGACCCGACTCGACGACGTCGCCCTGCTGCAGCTTGTTCGGCGCGAGGATGTAGCGCTTCGTGCCGTCCACGTAGTGCAGCAGCGCGATGCGCGCGGTGCGGTTGGGGTCGTACTCGATGTGAGCGACCTTGGCGTTGATGCCGTCCTTGTCGTTGCGACGGAAGTCGATCACGCGGTACTGGCGCTTGTGGCCACCACCGATGTGACGCGTCGTGATGCGGCCCTGGTTGTTGCGGCCGCCCGTCTTGGAGAGCGGGCGCAGCAGCGACTTCTCAGGCGTCGACCGGGTGATCTCCGCGAAGTCAGCCACCGACGAGCCGCGGCGACCGGGGGTCGTGGGCTTGTAGTTGCGAATAGCCATGTTCTCTCTTCCTCCCCGACCGTCAGCCGACTGCCGTGAAGATGTCGATGGTGCCCGACTTGAGCGTCACGATGGCGCGCTTGGTGTCCTTGCGCTTGCCGGTGCCGAAGCGGGTGCGGCGGGCCTTGCCGACGCGGTTGATCGTGTTGACCGAGGCGACCTTCACGCCGAAGATCTTCTCGATCGCGAGCTTGATCTCGCTCTTGTTCGAGCGGGGGTCCACGAGGAACGTGTACTTGCCCTCGTCGATCAGCGAGTAGCTCTTCTCCGAGACGATCGGCTTCAGGATGATGTCGCGCGGGTCCTTCTGGACGGCGGTCATGCCGAGACCTCCTCAGTGGCGCCGGTCTTCAGCGCGACGAACGCGTCGAAGGCGGCCTTGGTGAAGACGATGTCGTCGGCGACGAGCACGTCGTAGGCGTTGAGCTGGTCGGCGAACAGCACGTGCACGTACGACAGGTTGCGCACGCTCAGGTAGCCGACCTCGTCGTCACGGTCCAGCACGACGAGCACGTTCTTCGTCGGGGCGACCTGCGCGAGGTACGCGGCGGCGGCCTTCGTCGAAGGGGTGTCGATGCCGAACGAGTCGACGATGTGCAGACGCTCGCCGCGCAGACGGTCGCTCAGCGCGCCCGCGAGGGCGGCGGCGATCATCTTCTTGGGCGTGCGCTGGGCGTAGTTGCGCGGCTTCGGGCCGTGCACGATGCCACCGCCGGTCATGTGCGGCGCGCGGATCGAGCCCTGACGGGCGTTACCCGTGCCCTTCTGCTTGAAGGGCTTGCGGCCGGCACCCGAGACCTCACCGCGACGCTTGGTCGAGTGAGTGCCCTGGCGAGCCGCGGCGAGCTGCGCCACGACGACCTGGTGGATGAGCGGGATGTTCGTCTTGACGTCGAACACCGAGGCGGGCAGCTCGACGGAGCCGGCCTTCTTGCCGTCGGTGCCGCGGACGTCGAGAGCGAGAGTCGAGTCAGCCATCTAACTCAGGCCCCCTTCACAGCGTTGCGGACGTACACGGTGCGACCGCGCGCGCCGGGGACCGCGCCCTTGACGAGCAGCAGACCCTTCTCGGCGTCGACGGCGTGCACCGTGAGGTTGAGGACGGTCACGCGCTCGGCGCCCATACGGCCGGCCATGCGCATGCCCTTGAACACGCGGCTCGGGGTCGACGAGGCGCCGATCGAACCGGGCTTGCGGTGGTTGCGGTGAGCACCGTGCGAGGCGGAGACGCCCTTGAAGTTGTGGCGCTTCATGACACCCGCGGTGCCCTTACCCTTGCTGGTGCCGACGACGTCGACCAGCTGGCCGGCCTCGAACGTGCCGTCCACCGTGATCTCCTGACCGAGCGCGTACTCGGCAGCGTCGGCGGTGCGGATCTCCGTGAGGTGGCGACGGGGGGTGACGCCCGCGGCCTCGAAGTGGGCCGTGAGGGGCTTGTTCACCTTGCGGGGGTCGATCTGGCCCGCCGCGATCTGCACGGCGCTGTAGCCGTCCTTCTCGGGCGTGCGGATCTGCGTGACGACGTTCGGAGCGAGCTCGATCACCGTGACGGGGATGAGCTTGCCGTTCTCGTTCCACACCTGGGTCATGCCGAGCTTCGTGCCGAGCATGCCCTTCGAAACCTTGTTGTTGATGTCAGCCATGTCGAACCTCAGAGCTTGATCTCGATGTTGACGTCGGCCGGCAGGTCGAGACGCATCAGCGAGTCGACGGCCTTCGGCGTCGGGTCGACGATGTCGATGAGGCGCTTGTGCGTGCGCATCTCGAAGTGCTCGCGGCTGTCCTTGTACTTGTGGGGAGAACGGATCACGACGACCACGTTCTTCTCGGTCGGCAGGGGCACGGGCCCCACGACCTGGGCGCCCGCACGGGTCACCGTGTCGACGATCTTGCGCGCCGACGTGTCGATGACCTCGTGGTCATACGACTTCAGGCGAATGCGGATCTTCTGTCCCGCCATGTGTCTGCTCACTCTCTTTACGCGTCGTACCTCTCGGGCATTGGACGCACGTGCCCTCCGGATACCCTTCGGGCGAACCAATCGGTCCTGTGTTCACATGTCAGCCCACGCGCGCAGAGATCCCCCTGCGAGGTGGTTGTGTGATTTCGTTCTCCTGCCCGCGGCCCAGACTCGGGGGTCTGTGCACTGCCCTGGCAGTGATCCGGCGCGTCGAACGCGCAGGAATGTGGAACTTGTCTATTCTGCCACCCCGCACGCGGCATTGGCAACCCGGGCGTGTCGCGCCCCGACCCGCGGAATCCCGCGGCTCGGGACCCCGCGTGGAGCCCTCTCCCAGCCGGCGCAAGCGAAGGGATCCGCGATCCCGAAGGCCATCTCGCGCGATCCGCCTTCAGGATCGCCGATCCCTTCGGATGCGCCGGGGGCACGGTTCGTCCACAGGCGTGGATTCCGGCGGGTATCTCCCCGGAGAGGTGACGCGAGCCGTGCGGAGGGTGCTCGGCTCGGCAGGGTGTCGGCATGGATCTGCTCGCCTTCCTCATGGCTCACGACGGCATCGCCCGCACCCGGACACTCGTCGACGCCGGCTACTCGCGCCATGCGATCGCGGGGGTGCTGCAGCGCGGGGAGCTCCGCAGGCCTCGCAAGGGATGGGTGTACGTCCCGGGGACGGATCGGATGCTGGTGCGAGCAGCGGTGTCGGGCGTCGTCCTCACCTGCGTGACCCAGGCCGCAAGGCTCGGCCTCTGGACGCTGTGCGACGACGACACGGTGCATGTCGCAGCGCTGGCGCCTGCCTCGGTCGTCGTCGAGCGCGCCCACGTGCACTGGGCGGAGCCGCTGATCCCGCGCGACCGCGACCGGCTCGAGGACCCGGTCGAGAACGTCCTCACGCTCGTGGCGGACTGCCAACCGCACGAGCGCGCGCTGGCGATCTGGGACTCCGCGTTTCAGCAGGGACTCGTGGACCGCGACTCCTTCGGGCGATACCGCCTCTCTCCCGCCGCGCGCCGGCTCCTCGCGGAGACCTCGCCGTTCCGCGACTCGGGGGTGGAGACCTTCGTGTTCACGCGTCTCAGCTGGCTTCCCGTGCCCATCCGCTCGCAGGTGTGGCTGTACGGCCACCGCGTGGACTTCCTCATCGGCGAACGGCTCGTCGTCCAGGTCGATGGCGGACACCACGTCGGCGCGCAGAGGGCGTCCGACAACGAGCACGACGCGATCCTGCGCCTGCACGGTTACACCGTCATCCGCGTCACCTACACGCAGGTGATGGAGCGGTGGCCCGAGGTGCAGGATCTCATCCTGCGTGCGATCGCCCAGGGCCTGCACAAGGCGGCATAGCCCCGCCGCAAGGCGAAGGGATCCGCGATTCCGAAGGTGTCCTGGCTGGATCGGCCTTCGGATTCGCGGATCCCTTCGGAATCGCCGGCAGGTCAGTACCAGTTGACGGCCTGGGAGTGGCCCCAGGCGGCGCAGGGGGTGCCGTAGGCGCGGGAGATGTAATCGAGGCCCCACGCGATCTGCGTCGTGGCGTTGGTCGCCCAGTCGGCGCCCGCCGTGGCCATCTTGTTGCCCGGCAGCGACTGGGGGATGCCGTACGCGCCGCTCGAGGGGTTCTGCGCCTGGTGGTTCCAGCCGGACTCCTTGTTCCACAGCGAGACCAGGCAGCCGAACTGGTCGCCGCCCCAGCCGTACTGCGCCGCGGCCATGCGCTGCGCGGTCGCCTGGGCGCCCGCGACGGAGTTCGACGACGCGAGGGACTCGGTCGCGACGCGCTCCGCGGCCGCACGCTCCTCCGCCGCGGCCCGCTCGGCGGCGGCGCGCTCCTCGGCGGCCTTGCGCTCGGCGGCAGCGCGCTCCTCGGCGGCCTTGCGCTCGGCCTCGGCCTGGCGCGCGGCCTCCTCGTCCTCGGCCTTCTGGATCGCCGCGGTCTGCGCCGCGACCTGCTGCGTCTCGGACGCGGCACGGTCGACCATGCCCATCACCACGACGGCGGGCATCTTGTCGTACCCCTTGAGCGTTGCGACGTAGCCGCTCAGCTGCTTCGTGTCGACGCCCTCCTTGGCCTCGCCCAGGACGGTCTCCGCGCGCTCGAGGGTCTCCTCCGCGACGGCGATCGCCCCGGGGTCGGCGCTGGCGGGCACGGGGCTCTGCACGGCCTTCGGCGGCGAGGGCACCGTCGCGGCCGACACCGCGGTGACGCCGCTGAGGGCCACGCCCGCCGCGATGGCGGATCCGATGAGCCAGCGATTGCGGCGGGCTCGACGCTCGCGGCGCAGCAGCGTCAGGTGGTTCGCGCGGGGGAAGGGGGTCAGGATCGGGCTGTTCGAGTTCTCGATGTCGTTCTGCGTCATACCTTGCGTTTCGTGTCGGGGCGCCCGCGTCGTCGCCCTCGGACTTCACCGGAAGAGCGGACGGCCGCTTCGGGACGCGGCCGTGAAGGCACGGACTCTCGACCCTGGCGGTCGCGTCTGGACGAAACCCCGCCATGGCCTGGCAGCGGCGTGGACGATCGGTGGGCGTTACCTGAACGTTATCTTCGGCGGCCCCCGTCCGACTCATTCCTCCGAGAGCAGTTCGGCGATCTCGTCCTGGGTGAGGGGCACCCACGGCGCACCGCCGGGATCCAGCTGAACCGCCGCGGGATTGTCGCCCTGCGTCCACCAGCGAGCCTCATAAGCGATGCCGTCCAGCATCACGCGATCGCCCGCGACGTACACGTCCCCACGGGTCCAGGCCGGATAGAAGTCGGCCGGCAGGCTCAGCTGGGGCACGGGGGTCTCGCCCGGCAGCACCGGACCGATCAGGCGCCAGGGGTGGTCGGTCGCCGCCACGGTCGGATCATCCGGCTGATCGCCGGACGTCCACCACTTCGCCGCGTAGACGTTGCGTCGCCACACGACCCGGGTCTCGGCGGGATAGGTCGCCTCCTCGTCCCAGATCGGATACGGGCTGGTCGCCGGGTCGTCGGTGATCTCGCCGGGCCGCACGGGCGGCGGCGGGGTGGCCGCGTCGGCCGCGGCATGGTCGGGAGAGCCGCGGAAGCCCGCGGCCAGCACCGTCGCGAACCTCAGGTCGCCCTGATCGACTCCGCTGCACGAGTCGGACACGACGTGCAGGTCCACGTACGCCGCGGCGCACGTGCGATCGCGGTTCGCGGACCACATCGACATCCGTCCCAGGCCCACGTCCGCCGCGAAGGCGTTGAGCGCCCGGGCGTCGTCGAGGGTGAACGTCTCGGCCACGACGTCGTTCTGCCCGATCATGGGCGTGGCTCCGACCATCCGCCACGCGGTGCGGTCTCCCACCGAGAGGCCGTGGTCGGTGTACAGCGCCACGAGCTGGCGGTGCGTGGCGCGGAGAGATCCCTCGATCACCTCCGCGAGCCCCGTCGCGGCCTCCGCACCCGTGAAGTTCATGGTCATCACGTTGACGCCCGCGATGTTCGCGCCCGCGTCGAGGAACGACTGAACGGTCGCGACCGCGTCCGGCGGCATGCCGCTCGACCCCACGGGCAGGGTCAGCCACACCGACACGGGCGACTCCCCCGCGTCGCGCTGCTCCTGCTGGATCTGCGCGATCGCCTCGGCGCGGCGCGTCCGCGAACGCTCGTCCGCGAGTGCCGCGCCCTCGATGTCGAGGTCGATGGTCGCGAGCTCGTACCGGTCGATCACCCTGCGGTATTCGTCGGCGAGCGCGTCCACCGAGTCACACGCGAGGGCCAGTTCGTCGTTGAGCAGGCCGCCGAACGAGACGATCACGTCGCCGCCCGCTTGACGCAGGCGCGCGATCCGCCGCTCCAGATCGAGACCCTGGCGCGCCTCGTCGAGGGAGTAGTGCGTGCCCCACGAGGCCTCGCACGCGCCCTCGCCGGCCGCGACGACGAAGCTCAGCACGGCGTGGCGCGGCTCGTCGTCGGCCACCGACTCGAACGGATGGGCGGGCGTGGCCGTGACGTCCACGTAGCTCGCGAACCAGGGCGTGCTGCGCTCCGCCTCCCGCTCGTCCTGCCACCACCGGAATCCGGTCAAGCCGCCCACGACGAGCGCCGCGACGATCGCGACGAGGACGGTGAGCCGGAAGATCGACAGCCGGCGCCCGGGGAACCTCTTGGACATCTCTGGGGTCACCTCGCTCATCGCGGGCTCACCCGGCGGCGCACGTCGTTCTTGCGGGCGACGTCCCTCCCGAGGCGGCGGTCGCCGTGGTAGAGGATCCCGGCCCAGTCCACGTCCTGCGGCCCCGCGGCTTCGCGCGTCTCCGCAGCCTTCGCGCGCCGGTCGCGCTTCGGCTTGCGTGGCACGTAGAGCCAGTTGAGGACGCCCAGGCCCATGTCGACGAGCGAGTTGCGGATGCCGATGTACGCGACGATCGCCCACGCGCACAGCGTGGCGTTCACGGCGGCGAAGGCCGCGTTGCCCCAGTTCTGCGCGTTGATGTCCCGGATGAGGGTGACGATCGAGAACGCCACGATGACGTACGGGATCAGGACGTAGATGCCGGGAGCGGCGGTGCGGTCGCGCACCTTGGGCGTGCGGGCGAAGGGGATCTTCGCGTTCGTCACGGACTGCTGCACCGACTTCAGCACGCCCGCGACGTTGACGGCCAGCAGCACCAGGTTGAACCCGTAGATGCGGAAGACGTCCGACGCCCGGTACCCGTTCGTGCGCAGGTCCGACGCCATGCACAGGAAGTACGGAGCCGCGGCGCCCAGGACCCAGGGGCTCAGCAGGCGGCTGTCGTACGGATAGCCCAGCAGGAAGATCAGGCCCAGGCTCGCCCACGCGATCGAGGCCATGTAGTTGACCCGCAGCAGGATCTCGCGGCGCAGGATGCGCTCGCGCCGGAACCGGCGCTCGCGCAGCTGGCGCGAGAACTTCGGCAGGATCAGCAGCCCGCCGTTCGCCCAGCGCCGGCGCTGCACGACGAGGGATCCGAAGTCCGGCGGCGTGGCACTGTAGCTGAGGCGCTCCGGATAGTTGACCAGCTTCCATCCGTGCGTGCCCAGGTCGATGCTCGACTCGGTGTCCTCGATCACCGTGCGGTCCTGGATGTACGTGGCGATCTCGTAGCCGCCGACGGTCTGGCGCTCGACGATGTCATCCAGCGCGCGCTTGCGGATGACGGCGTTCGCGCCGACCCAGAAGGTGGCGTCGTAGTAGGTCATGCCCTGGTGGAGGATGTGCTGGATGTCCGTGGTGGCGCCGGCCATCCGCTCGATACGGCTCGGGGCGCCGCGATAGGAGGAGTACGGCGTCTGCGTGACCGCGACGCGCTCGTTGCCGGGCTCTTCCAGCAGATAGACCAGCCGCACGCAGTAGTCGCGCAGCAGCATCGAATCGGCGTCGAGCGTCAGCAGGTACTCCGAGTCCGGGATGTCCAGCTCCGCCGGCTCGCCGGGCTCCGCGGGCGCGAGCACGTCGCCGTCGCTCAGGGACTCGACCTTCCACCGCCGACCCATCAGCGCGATGTACGAGTTGAGGTTCATCGCCTTGTTCGCCTCGTGCGACAGCGACGCGTACCGCTTCCGCTCGAACGACGCGACCTCGGCCGTGAAGATGCGCACGAGCCGGTCCTGCAGCTGCACCATACGCTCGGGAGACGGTGCGTCGCCCTGGTCGCGCGCGCCGTCGAGTGCGATCTTGGTCAGCCGGAGATCGCCCACCAGGCCCATGAGCACCCGGTCGACGAAGAAGGCGTCCATGTGGTCCACCAGGGGATGCGCCTGGGCACGCGCCTCGAGCCAGTCCGCAGCGAAGCCGTAGTCGTCGGCGACGCGCTCGAGCACGTCCTGCGGCGTGACGTCCGCGCCGTCGAGATCGACGCGCACGCGTTCGGCTCCCTCGGCGAGGCGCCGCCGCGGCTCCTCGAGCTCGGCCATCACCCGCCGGGGCAGCTCGCGCGCCGACTCGAGCAGCGCCCGATCGCCCTCGTCCTCGGGGTCCGGCGGGTCGTCGATCAGCAGGACGATCCGCTTTCGGGGGAACTCCTGCAGCGCGGCCGACCACACGGTCTTCGCCACGACGTCGGGCTCCTCGCGGTACGACGGGATGAGCACCGTCACGCCGCGATCGTCGTCACCCGAGAAGTGCTGGTCGATCAGGGCGCGGGGCACCCTGCGGTGGTCGCGGAAGCGGTAGAGCGCCCCCTGACGGGCGGTCAGGTACATCAGCGCGGAGAACGACAGGAACGTGACCACCAGGAGGTAGGACGTCGACTCCAGCACGAACCGCAGGGTTCGCGCGTCGCCCTCGATGAACTCGCGGACGACGGTCGTGATCGTGTACATCAGCCACGCGAAGATCGTCACGAGGATCGCGACCCGGCCGAGCACGATCTTCCGCGCCGATGGACGGTCGTGCATGATCGCCATGGGCGCGGTCGTACGCTCGGCGCCCCACTGTCTTCTGGGCGCGCGAACGGGTGCCTGCTGTGTCATCGGTCCTCATCGAGGTGCGGGATGCGCTATCGCTTCTCGTCGGGTCGAGCGACCGCGCGCGCTCAGCATAGCGGCATCCCGGGTGATCCATTTCGTCCGCCTGACACATCCGGACATGCGGAAGGGCCGGGACCTCGCGGTCCCGGCCCTTCCGAGCGATCCCAGGGGGATTACTTGATGATCTTGGTCACCGTTCCGGCGCCGACGGTGCGGCCACCCTCACGGATCGCGAAGCCGAGGCCCTCCTCCATGGCGATGGGCTGGATGAGCTCCACCGTCATGTCCGTGGTGTCACCGGGCATGACCATCTCGGTGCCCTCGGGCAGCGTGATGACGCCGGTCACGTCCGTGGTGCGGAAGTAGAACTGCGGGCGGTAGTTCGTGTAGAAGGGGTTGTGACGGCCACCCTCGTCCTTCGACAGGATGTACGCGGTGCCCTCGAAGTTGGTGTGCGGAGTCACCGAACCCGGCTTCACGACGACCTGGCCGCGCTCGACGTCCTCACGCTTCAGACCACGGAGCAGGAGACCACAGTTCTCACCGGCCCACGCCTCGTCCAGCTGCTTGTGGAACATCTCGATACCCGTGACCGTGGTCTTCTGCGTCGCGCGGATGCCGACGATCTCGACCTCGGAGTTGATGGCGAGCGTGCCACGCTCGGCGCGACCCGTGACGACCGTGCCACGACCGGTGATCGTGAAGACGTCCTCGATCGGCATCAGGAAGGGCTTGTCGCGGTCACGCACCGGGTCCGGGATGGACTCGTCGACGGCCTCCATGAGCTCGACGACCGACTGCGCCCACTTCTCGTCACCCTCGAGGGCCTTCAGGCCCGAGACGCGGATGACCGGAGCGTCGTCGCCCGGGAAGCCCTGCGACGAGAGGAGCTCGCGGACCTCGAGCTCGACGAGCTCCAGGATCTCCTCGTCGTCCACCATGTCGGCCTTGTTCAGCGCGACGAGCAGGTACGGCACGCCGACCTGCTTGGCGAGCAGGACGTGCTCACGCGTCTGCGCCATGGGACCGTCGGTGGCGGCGACCACGAGGATCGCGCCGTCCATCTGGGCGGCACCCGTGATCATGTTCTTGATGTAGTCGGCGTGACCCGGGGCGTCGACGTGAGCGTAGTGGCGCTTCGGCGTCTCGTACTCGACGTGCGAGATGTTGATCGTGATGCCGCGCTGGCGCTCCTCCGGAGCCGAGTCGATCGACGAGAAGTCGCGAACGACGTTGACGTCCGACGGGTACTTGTCGGCGAGCACCTTCGAGATCGCCGCGGTGAGCGTCGTCTTGCCGTGGTCGACGTGACCGATCGTTCCGATGTTCACGTGCGGCTTGGTGCGCTCGAACTTGGCCTTAGCCACTGGGTCCTCCTCAGGACGGTTCATGGATCATCGCCGGGCGCTGGATTGCGACCGGGTCTGTCCGGGGATGGTTCTCAGTCTAGTAGAGAGTCTGTGTGAAGTTTTTCGGGCCCGAGGGCCCATCCGGGCAGGGCGTCTTACTCGCCCTTGCCCTTCTGGATGATCTCGTCGGCAACGGCCTTCGGGACCTCGGCGTAGCTGTCGAACTCCATCGAGTACACAGCGCGACCCGACGTCTTCGACCGCAGGTCGCCGATGTAGCCGAACATGCTGGACAGCGGGACGAGGGCCTTGATGACCTTCACGCCCTGCGCGTCCTCCATGGACTGCATCTGGCCACGACGCGAGTTCAGGTCGCCGATGACGTCGCCCATGTACTCCTCGGGAGTACGGACCTCGACGGCCATGAGCGGCTCGAGCAGCACGGGGCTCGCCTTGCGGGCGGCCTCCTTGAAGCCCATCGAACCGGCGATCTTGAACGCCATCTCCGAGGAGTCGACGTCGTGCGCCGCACCGTCGACGAGCGTCGCCTTGACGCCCACCATCGGGTAGCCGGCGAGGATGCCGACGTTCATCGCGTCCTGGAAACCGGCGTCGACCGAGGGGATGTACTCGCGCGGGATGCGGCCACCCGTGACCGCGTTCTCGAACTCGTACGTCTTGTCGGCCGTGACCTCGAGCGGCTCCAGCTTGAACTGGATCTTCGCGAACTGGCCCGAGCCACCGGTCTGCTTCTTGTGCGTGTAGTCGTGACGCTCGACGGTCTTGCGGATCGTCTCGCGGTACGCCACCTGCGGCTTGCCGACGTTCGCCTCGACCTTGAACTCGCGCTTCATGCGGTCCACGAGGATGTCCAGGTGCAACTCGCCCATGCCCTTGACGACCGTCTGGCCGGTCTCGGCATTGTTCTCGACACGGAACGTCGGGTCCTCTTCGGCGAGCTTCTGGATCGCCAGACCCAGCTTCTCCTGGTCGGCCTTCGTCTTCGGCTCGATGGCGACCTCGATCACGGGCTCGGGGAAGGTCATCGACTCGAGCACGACCTGCTGGTCGGCGTCCGACAGCGTGTCACCCGTCGTGGTGTCCTTCAGACCGATGACCGCGTAGATGTGGCCGGCGGTGACCGAGTCGACCGGGTTCTCCTTGTTGGCGTGCATCTGGAAGATCTTCCCGATGCGCTCCTTCTTACCCTTGGTCGAGTTGACGACCGCCGAGCCCGACTCGAGGCTGCCCGAGTAGACGCGGATGTAGGTCAGACGACCGAAGAACGGGTGCGAGACGACCTTGAAGGCGAGGGCGGCGAAGGGCTCCGAGGCGTCGGCGTGACGCTCGATGATCTTCTCCTCGTCCTTCGGGTCGTGCGCCTCGATCGAGGGCACGTCGACCGGCGAGGGCAGGTAGTCCACGACCGCGTCGAGCATCGGCTGCACGCCGCGGTTCTTGAACGCCGAGCCGCAGAGGATCGGGTAGAGCTCGCCGGCGACCGTGAGCTTGCGGATCGCGCCCTTGATCTCGGCGACCGTCAGCTCCTCGCCGCCGAAGTACTTCTCCAGCAGCGACTCGTCGCTCTCGGCGACCGTCTCGAGCAGCTTCTCGCGGTACTCCTGCGCCTTGTCGGCGAGGTCGGCCGGGATGTCGGTGATCTCGTACTTCGCGCCCATCGTCACGTCGCCCTTGGCGTCGCCGGGCCACACCAGCGCGCGCATCTCGACGAGGTCGATGACGCCCACGAAGTCGTTCTCCGCGCCGATCGGCAGCTGCAGCACGAGCGGCTTGGCCTTGAGGCGGTTGATGATCGTGTCGACCGTGAAGTAGAAGTCGGCGCCCAGCTTGTCCATCTTGTTGACGAAGCAGATGCGGGGCACGTTGTACTTGTCGGCCTGACGCCACACGGTCTCGGACTGGGGCTCGACACCCTCCTTGCCGTCGAACACCGCGACCGCACCGTCGAGCACGCGGAGCGAGCGCTCCACCTCGACCGTGAAGTCCACGTGGCCGGGGGTGTCGATGATGTTGATCTGGGTGCCGTCCCAGAAGCACGTCACAGCAGCGGACGTGATCGTGATGCCACGCTCCTGCTCCTGCTCCATCCAGTCGGTCGTCGCGCCGCCGTCGTGCGTCTCACCGATCTTGTGGTTGACGCCCGTGTAGAACAGGATGCGCTCGGTCGTCGTGGTCTTACCGGCATCGATGTGCGCCATGATGCCGATGTTGCGGACCTTCTTGAGGTCGGTGAGCACCTCTTGTGCCACTTGCGGTTCCTTACGTGTGGTGTGGAGTGGAGCGTGGGCGCCGGCCCCGGACCAGGTGTCCCCGCATCCGGGGCCGGCTGTCCGCGCCCAGGGGGCGCGGGGTGCTGATTACCAGCGGTAGTGCGCGAAGGCCTTGTTGGACTCGGCCATCTTGTGCGTGTCCTCGCGACGCTTCACAGCGGCGCCGAGGCCGTTCGAGGCGTCGAGGATCTCGTTCATCAGACGCTCGGTCATCGTCTTCTCGCGACGGCCCTTGGCGTAGCTGACGAGCCAGCGCAGCGCGAGCGTGTTCGCGCGGTGCGGCTTGACCTCGACCGGCACCTGGTAGGTCGAGCCACCGACGCGGCGGCTGCGGACCTCGAGGGTGGGGCGGACGTTGTCGAGCGCCTTCTTGAGCGTGGCGACGGCATCCTGATCCGTCTTCTTCGCCGCGACGCCCTCGAGGGCGCCGTAGACGATGCTCTCGGCGATCGACTTCTTGCCGTCCACGAGGATCTTGTTCACGAGCTGCGTGACGATCGGAGCGCCGTAGACCGGGTCGTTGACGACCGGACGCTTCGGAGCGGGTCCCTTACGAGGCATCTGACTCAGCCCTTCTTCGCGCCGTAGCGGCTGCGCGCCTGCTTACGGTTCTTGACGGCCTGGGTGTCGAGCGCACCGCGGACGATCTTGTAGCGGACACCGGGGAGGTCCTTCACACGACCGCCGCGGACGAGCACGAGCGAGTGCTCCTGCAGGTTGTGGCCCTCGCCGGGGATGTAGGCGGTGACCTCGGTGCCGTTGCGAAGCTTGACACGGGCGACCTTGCGCATAGCCGAGTTCGGCTTCTTGGGCGTGGTCGTGTAGACGCGGGTGCAGACCCCCGCCTGCTGCGGGTTCGCCTTGAGCGCGGGCGCCTTGGTCTTCGAGACCTTGGGCGAGCGACCCTTGCGAACCAACTGCTGAATGGTTGGCACGTTCTCTCCTAGTAGTGCTGCACGGTGACAGCGATGTCGTTCCCCGCGCCGCGCCCCTGTTTCCCAGAGTTGCGTCGCGGGTTTCACGTAGACCCACCCGAGCGACAGAATGTGTCTCACGATTGCGGTGGGTATGCCGTGGGGGTGACCTGTTCTCAGGTCGTGTCCCAGAGAGGCGATCCCGCACGGCCCCCTTCTGACCCCCGGCCGAAGCCAAGGCACGTCGCAGGGCGCGCGTGAACGCACACCGAATCATGATACGCGCCGGCGAGGGCACCGGTCAAACGCGCATCCGCCCGCTCACGGCGTGTCTGCCGGGCTTCCGGGCGCCCGGGATGCAAGGCGCCGCTTCAGAACGGAAGCCCGCCGGGCGGATCGCGCGGATCGAACGGCGCGTCGAGCGCGTCGGCCAGCTCGGCGAGCATCGCCTCGATCTGCGGCTCGACGAACTCGGCGACCGCCGCCTGGATCCGCAGCCGGTGCTGCAGCAGCAGGCCGCACACCTCGCGGCCGATGAGGTTGGCGTACTCGTCCGCCAACGCGACCTCCCGCCGGAGCGCCGCCTTCGCCTCGTCGGACAGCGGCGGCAGGCTCGGCACCTGTGACTCCTCCGCCCGCGCCAGACCCGTGAGGGTGAAGAGGAACGGCGCGCCCGGCACCGGATCCGGGTCCAGCGGCAGCCCCTCGAACTCCGGGTCCAGCCCCTCGGTGGGACGGTAGCTGCGCGCCCGGTTGCGCGCCGCCTGCTGGTCGAGCTCGGCCTGCAGCAGCGGCAGGTTCTTGGCGGTGTAGACCGCGACGGCGTTGTCGATGATCGTCTTCATCCGGGTCGACAGCCCGTGCTGGACGCCGTGCGGCACGTCGGACCCGAGGCCCGCCGCCGACAGGATCGGCGACCCCAGACAGCGGCGGCACGGCGCCACGCGCCCGCGGTGCGTCGAAGGCTCCCAGCGCGGCACCCAGCGCAGCCAGGCATCCACCGCCTGGCTGACCTGCGTCTCGAGGGACCGCGCCACCGTTCCAGGTTAGGCCGAGACCGCGCAATATCGGCTGAACCGTGCATTGCGGATCGGCCTCATTGTTCCATGTGCGCTCCCTCCGACGTCACGACCGTCGGCGGCGTCACTCCTCGGGGTCGTCCTCCCACGGCCACCGCGGGGGCCGGGCCGCGGTGCGCCGCACGGCGATCGCCGCCCACGCGGCGACGGCGGCGCATCCGGCGAACGCCGCGGAGGTCCAGCTGGTGGCCGCGCCGGCCGCCGCGGCCACCGCACGGCCCAGGTCGGCGCCGAACACCACGGCCAGCAGCCACAGTCCGGCCAGGTGTGCGAGCGCCGCCGCCAGCGCGACACCGACCGCCGTCGAGTACGCGGGGCGGTCCACACGCAGCGCGGGCCGCAGCGACAGCGCGAAGGCGCCCGCCGAGACTCCCACGGCCAGCGGCCCCGGCACCGGCCCGAGCCCCGGCGTGTCGATCACGTCCCGATCGGTGACCAGGCTGAGCATCCCCGTGGCGAAGATCACCAGGGCGACGTACCCGACCGTCGCGAACGCGAGGAGCGCCAGGGGGGACAGTCCCCCCGGCGCTCCCGGTCGTGACGTGTTCGTGGCCCTGTCCTAGCCCAGCCTGGGACCGGCCTCGATCGTGCGCTCGTACTCGGCCTGCGCCTCCTCGTTCTGCGCCGTGACGCGCGCGCCGCGGCGGGCGACCCAGGCGCCGAACCAGATCGTGATCTCTCGTCCCAGGACGAACGCGGCGATCGCCAGCGGCGACAGCAGCTGATCCTCGATCAGCGCGCGGGCCTCGCTGGGCGTCTGCAGCCAGAACGGCGCCTCGAAGAGCTGCCCGCCGATGTGCCCCGCGTAGGCGGCGAGCCCGACGAAGACCCCGAGCAGCACCCACGCCGCCCAGCGCGCGCGGTTCACGATCACGCCGAGCAGCCAGAAGCCGAGGAAGAAGGCGACGACGGGCACCCACAGCGCGAAGGACGCGAGCAGCTGCAGCGAGACGTCCGCGATGTTGGCGAGATCGACGTCGCCCAGCAGGGCGCGGTGGGCGAGCGTGGCGGCGAAGTACAGGATTGCGAACGCGAGCGCCGCCAGCAGGCCGATCGCGGCGGCCGCGCCTCGATTGCCGCGCTTGCGCGGCGGCTCGGGCGCCTGCACGAAGACCGGCAGCTGCGCGGGCGGCGGCGCCGCAGGAGCGGACGGCTCGGGGGTGACGGGCTCGCTCGGGGTGACCGCGGGCGCGACCTGCGTCGGCGCCTCGTCGGCGGCCGTCAGGGTCTGGGTGCGGTCGGCGGGCTCGAACCAGGGGGCGGGGCGCTCGTCGCCCGCGCGCTCGTCGCCCGCGCTCTCCTCGCGCGGCGGTGCCATCCGACGCTCGAGCTCGTCGAGCTCGGCCGCGAGGGCCGCGTAGTCCGGCTCCTCGTCCGCGGACTCCGTGGGCTGCGGATCGCCGGGCTCGGGCCGCGTCACGGGCTCGTCGTCGGAGGCTCGCGCGACGACGGTGGGCGTCGCGTCGGGCGCGCTGTCGGCGGCCGCGGCGTCATCGGCGGCCCGGGCGCCGGCGGAGGCATCCCCGGCAGGGGCATCCGGCGTCGCCGGCTGCTCGTCCGTGCTCCCGGCGGGCTCGAGGTCGGCGTTCTCCTCGATGGGCTCGCCGGTGCTCGGGTCGCGGTACGAACCCTGGGCGTCACTCATCCGAAGCACTCCTCACGGTCGGGGACTCTCCCCTGCCCGCCGAGAGTACCCCCGGCGCTCCCCGGCACGCGGGAGCCTCGCCGCGCAAGCCCGCACCCGCCTCCTGCGCCGGAAGACGGGGAAGGGCCCCGACCGAAGCCGGGGCCCTTCCTCACGGGGTCACGCTCAGTTATAGGTGCCGGGCGTGAAGTCGTCCGTCGAGAACGCGTCGAAGTCGACGTAGCTGTAGTCGCCGTCGGGGAAGCCGCCGTCGGACGCGAAGATGCGGTTGGGGTACCGCTCGCTCTTCGCCTCCTCCGTCGCCTCGACCGTGACGTTGCGGTACTTCGCAAGGCCCGTGCCGGCGGGGATCAGCTTTCCGATGATGACGTTCTCCTTGAGACCGACGAGCGGGTCGCGCTTGCCCTGCATCGCCGCCTCGGTGAGGACGCGCGTCGTCTCCTGGAACGAGGCGGCCGACAGCCACGACTCCGTCGCGAGCGACGCCTTCGTGATACCCATCAGCTCCGGACGGCCCGACGCGGGGCGCTTGCCCTCGGCCACGGCCGCACGGTTGACGTCCTGGTAACGACGCAGGTCGACCATCTCGCCGGGCAGCATGTCGGTCTCGCCGTGGTCGACCACGGTGACCTTGCGCAGCATCTGGCGGACGATGACCTCGATGTGCTTGTCGTGGATCGGCACACCCTGCGACCGGTACACGCCCTGCACGCCGTTGACGAGGTACTTCTGCACCTCGCGGGCGCCCTGGACGCGCATGATCTCCTTCGGGTCGAGCGTGCCGACCTGGAGGGCCTGACCGACCTCGACGTGCTGGCCGTCCTCGACGAGGAGCGTCGCACGCTTCAGCACGGGGTAGACGAACGGCTCGTCGCCGTTGTCGGGCGTGATGATGACCTTGCGCGACTTCTCGGTCTCGTCGATCGTGATGCGGCCGGAGGCCTCCGCGATCGGCGAGGCACCCTTGGGAGTACGAGCCTCGAAGAGCTCCTGCACGCGGGGAAGACCCTGCGTGATGTCCTCGGCCGACGCCGAACCACCCGTGTGGAACGTACGCATCGTCAGCTGCGTGCCGGGCTCACCGATCGACTGGGCCGCGATGATGCCGACGGCCTCGCCGATGTCGACGAGCTTGCCGGTCGCGAGCGAACGGCCGTAGCACTGCGCGCAGACGCCGACGGCCGAGTCGCAGGTGAGCACCGAGCGCACCTTGATGGACTCGACGCCGGCCTCGACCAGCGCGTTGATCAGCACATCGCCCACGTCGGAGCCCGCCTCGGCGAGCACCGTGCCGTCCTCGGCGACCACGTCGACCGCGAGGGTGCGGGCGAACACCGAGTTCTCGACGTTCGCGTCCTTGACCAGCGTGCCCGACGCGTCGAACGCGGCGATCGGGTACTCCAGACCCTTCGAGGTGCCGCAGTCGTCCTCGCGGATGATGACATCCTGCGAGACGTCCACGAGACGACGCGTGAGGTAACCCGAGTCGGCCGTACGGAGGGCCGTGTCGGCCAGACCCTTACGGGCACCGTGCGTCGCGATGAAGTACTCCGCCACCGACAGACCCTCGCGGTACGAGGAGATGATCGGGCGCGGGATGATCTCGCCCTTCGGGTTGTTCACCAGGCCTCGCATACCCGCGATGTTGCGGATCTGCAGCCAGTTACCACGCGCACCCGACGACACCATGCGGTTGATGGTGTTGTCCTCCGGGAAGTTGGCGCGCATCTCCTTCTGGACCTCGTCCGTGGCCTCGGTCCAGATCTTGATGAGCTCCTGACGACGCTCGGCGTCGGTCGTGAGGCCCTTCTCGTACTGCGCCGTGACCTTGGCGGCCTGCTGCTCGTACTTGGCGATGATCTCGCCCTTGTTCGGGGGCGTGAGCACGTCGCTCAGCGACACCGTCACACCCGAGCGCGTGGCCCAGTAGAAGCCGGCGTCCTTGATGCGGTCGAGCGTCGCCGCGACCTCGGTCTTCGGGTACTCCTCGGCCAGCTTGTTGACGATCTGCGAGAGCTTGCCCTTGTCGGCCTGCTCGCGCACGAAGGGGTAGCCCTTCGGCAGCTGGTCGTTGAAGATCGCCTGGCCGAGCGAGGTGTCCACGAGGCCGTGGCTCTCGTAGCCCTCGGGTGCCTGGCCCTCGAGGAACGACAGACCCGGGATGCGGATGCGGATCTTGGCCTGCAGGTCGAGGGTGCCCTCGTCCTTCGCCAGGGTCGCCTCGGCGACCGAGCCGAACACGCGACCCTCGCCCTTCGCGCCGTCCTTCAGCGTCGTCAGGTGGTGCAGACCGATGATCATGTCCTGCGAGGGCAGCGTCACCGGACGGCCGTCCGACGGCTTGAGGATGTTGTTCGACGCGAGCATCAGGATGCGCGCCTCGGCCTGCGCCTCCACCGACAGCGGCAGGTGCACGGCCATCTGGTCACCGTCGAAGTCGGCGTTGAACGCCGCGCAGACGAGCGGGTGCAGCTGGATGGCCTTGCCCTCCACGAGCTGCGGCTCGAAGGCCTGGATGCCCAGGCGGTGCAGCGTGGGCGCACGGTTGAGCAGCACGGGGCGCTCGCGGATGATCTCCTCGAGCACGTCCCACACCTCGGGACGCGTGCGCTCGACCGCGCGCTTGGCGGCCTTGATGTTCTGCGAGTGACCGAGGTCGATCAGGCGCTTGATGACGAACGGCTTGAACAGCTCCAGGGCCATCTGCTTGGGCAGACCGCACTGGTGCAGCTTGAGCTGCGGGCCGACGACGATGACCGAACGGCCCGAGTAGTCGACGCGCTTGCCGAGCAGGTTCTGGCGGAAGCGACCCTGCTTTCCCTTGAGCATGTCGCTCAGGGACTTCAGGGCGCGGTTGCCGGTGCCCGTCACGGGGCGACCGCGGCGACCGTTGTCGAACAGCGCGTCGACGGCCTCCTGCAGCATCCGCTTCTCGTTGTTGACGATGATCTCGGGCGCACCGAGGTCGATCAGACGACGCAGACGGTTGTTGCGGTTGATCACGCGACGGTACAGGTCGTTCAGGTCGCTGGTGGCGAAGCGGCCACCGTCGAGCTGGACCATCGGACGCAGCTCCGGCGGGATCACCGGGACCACGTCGAGCACCATCGCCGCCGGCGACATGCCGGTCTGCAGGAACGAGTTGACGACCTTCAGGCGCTTGATCGCACGGATCTTGCGCTGGCCCTTGCCCTCGGCGATCTGCGTCCGCAGCGAGTCGGCCTCGGCGGCCAGGTCGAACTCGGCCAGGCGACGCTGGATCGCCTCGGCGCCCATGTGCGCCTCGAAGTACTGACCGAAGCGGTCCTGCAGCTCCTGGAAGACGTCGTCCTCCGCCTTGAGCTGGCCGACCTCGAGGTTGCGGAACTCCTCCCACATGCGCTCGAGCTTGGCGACCTGCTCGTCCGCGCGCTTGCGGATCGTCGCCATCTCCTTCTCGGCGGCGTCCTTGACCTTCTTCTTCTGGTCGGCCTTGGCGTCCTCGGCCTCGAGAGCGGCGAGCTCCTCCTCCAGCTTCTGGAGGCGGGCCGCGATGCGCGCATCGCGGCGGTCGCCGATGTTCTTGATCTCGAGACGCAGGTTGTTCTCGTGCGTGGGCAGGTCGCGGTGACGCGCGTCCTCGTCCACCGAGATCACCATGTAGGCGGCGAAGTAGATGACCTTCTCGAGGTCCTTGGGCGCCATGTCCAGCAGGTACCCGAGGCGCGAGGGCACGCCCTTGAAGTACCAGATGTGCGTCACGGGCGCGGCGAGCTCGATGTGGCCCATGCGCTCGCGACGGACCGAGCTCTTCGTGACCTCGACACCGCAGCGCTCGCAGACGATGCCCTTGAAGCGGACGCGCTTGTACTTGCCGCACGCGCACTCCCAGTCACGGGAGGGTCCGAAGATCTGCTCACCGAACAGACCGTCCTTCTCCGGCTTCAGGGTGCGGTAGTTGATGGTCTCGGGCTTCTTGACCTCGCCGAAGGACCAACGACGGATGTCGTCGGCGGTCGCCAGGCCGATGCGAAGCTCATCGAAAGTTGTTGCGTCGAGCAATTGACTCTCCTGCGTTAAAAATCTGGTGATTGAGCAGCCGGCCAAGCCGGCGTGCCGAAATCAATCGGCCGGGCTATCAGATCTCGTCGATCGAGGCGGACTCGAAGCGCGAGGAGATGTTGATGCCGAGCTCCTCCGCCGCGCGGAAGGCCTCGTCGTCGGTGTCGCGGAGGTTCACAGCCGTGCCGTCCGCCGAGAGGACCTCGACGTTCAGGCAGAGCGACTGCATCTCCTTCATGAGCACCTTGAACGACTCGGGGATGCCGGGCTCGGGGATGTTCTCGCCCTTGACGATGGCCTCGTACACCTTGACGCGGCCGAGGATGTCGTCGGACTTGACCGTGAGGAGCTCCTGCAGCGCGTACGCGGCGCCGTAGGCCTCGAGCGCCCACACCTCCATCTCACCGAAGCGCTGGCCACCGAACTGCGCCTTACCACCGAGCGGCTGCTGGGTGATCATCGAGTACGGGCCGGTCGAACGCGCGTGGATCTTGTCGTCGACCAGGTGGTGCAGCTTCAGGATGTACATGTAGCCGACCGAGATCGGGGCCGGGAACGGCTCGCCCGAGCGGCCGTCGAACAGACGGGTCTTGCCCGTGCTGTCGATCAGGCGCTCGCCGTCGCGGTTCGGGAGCGTCGAGTCGAGCAGACCCGCGAGCTCCGCCTCCGCGGCGCCGTCGAACACCGGCGTGGCGACCTTCGTGCCGGGCGCGGCCTCGCGGGCCTCCTCCGGCAGGCGGACGGCCCACTCGGGGTCGCCCTCGATCTTCCAGCCCTGCTTGGCGATCCAGCCGAGGTGCAGCTCGAGCACCTGGCCGAAGTTCATCCGGCCGGGCACGCCCAGCGGGTTCAGGATGATGTCGACCGGCGTGCCGTCGGCGAGGAAGGGCATGTCCTCCACGGGGAGGATCTTCGCGATGACGCCCTTGTTGCCGTGACGACCGGCGAGCTTGTCGCCCTCGGTGATCTTGCGCTTCTGGGCGATGTACACCACGACGCGGCGGTTGACGCCCGAGCCGAGCTCGTCGTCGCCGTCCTCCGCGTTGAACTCCTTCACCGCGATGACGGTGCCCTGCTCACCGTGGGGCACCTTGAGCGACGTGTCGCGCACCTCGCGGCTCTTCTCGTTGAAGATCGCGCGGAGCAGGCGCTCCTCCGCGCTCAGCTCGGTCTCGCCCTTGGGCGTGACCTTGCCGACCAGGATGTCGCCGGGGCGGACCTCGGCGCCGATGCGGATGATGCCGCGCTCGTCCAGGTCCTTCAGCAGCTCCGGGCTGACGTTGGGGAGGTCACGCGTGATCTCCTCCTTGCCGAGCTTGGTGTCGCGGGCGTCGACCTCGTACTCCTCGATGTGGATCGAGGTGAGGGTGTCGTCCTTGACCAGGTTCTGGCTGAGGATGATCGCGTCCTCGAAGTTGTGACCCTCCCAGGTCATGAACGCGACCAGCAGGTTCTTGCCGAGCGCGAGCTCGCCGTTCTCGGTGGCCGGGCCATCCGCGATGACCTCGCCCGCCTCGACGCGGTCGCCCGCCGACACGATGACGCGCTGGTTGTAGTTGTTGCCCTGGTTCGAGCGGTCGAACTTGCGCAGGAAGTACTCGCGCGTGCCGCCCTCGTCCAGCTGCACCGTGACGTAGTCGGCCGAGACCTCGGTGACGACGCCGGGCTTGTCGGCGATGATCACGTCACCCGCGTCGATCGCGGCGTAGTTCTCCATGCCGGTGCCGACCAGCGGCGAGTCCGAGCGCAGCAGCGGCACGGCCTGGCGCTGCATGTTGGCGCCCATGAGCGCGCGGTTGGCGTCGTCGTGCTCGAGGAACGGGATGAGCGACGTGCCGACCGACACCATCTGGCGCGGCGAGACGTCCATGTAGCCGATCTCGTCGGCGGGGACGAGGTCGACCTCGCCGCCGACCGAGCGCGCGAGCACGCGGTCCTCGCGGAACGAGCCGTCGGCGTTCAGCGGGGCGTTGGCCTGCGCGATGATGTACGACTCCTCCTCCGCGGCGGTGAGGTAGTCGATCTCGTCGGTGACCTTGCCGTCGACGACGCGGCGGTACGGCGTCTCGATGAAGCCGAAGGAGTTGATCCGCGCGAACGACGCGAGCGAGCCGATCAGACCGATGTTCGGGCCTTCCGGCGTCTCGATCGGGCACATCCGGCCGTAGTGCGACGGGTGGACGTCGCGGACCTCGACGCCCGCGCGCTCACGCGACAGACCGCCGGGGCCCAGCGCCGAGAGGCGACGCTTGTGGGTCAGGCCCGCGAGCGGGTTGTTCTGGTCCATGAACTGCGACAGCTGCGACGTGCCGAAGAACTCCTTGATCGCGGCCACGACGGGGCGCACGTTGATCAGGGTCTGCGGCGTGATCGCCTCGATGTCCTGCGTGGTCATGCGCTCGCGGACGACGCGCTCCATGCGCGACAGACCGGTGCGGACCTGGTTCTGGATGAGCTCGCCGACCGCGCGGATGCGGCGGTTGCCGAAGTTGTCGATGTCGTCGACGTCCAGGCGCAGCTCGACCGTCTCGCCCTTGCGGACGCCCTCGAACGTCTTGTCGCCGCGGTGCAGGCGGACGAGGTACTTGATCGTCGCGACGATGTCCTCGACGGTCAGGACCGAGTCCGTCAGCGGGCGGTCGATGCCGAGCTTCTGGTTGATCTTGTAGCGACCCACCTTGGCCAGGTCGTAGCGCTTCGGGTTGAAGTAGAAGTTGTCCAGCAGCGCGCGGGCGGCCTCGGCGGCGACCTGCTCGCCCGGACGGAGCTTGCGGTAGATGTCGCGGAGCGCGTCCTCCTTGGTGAGGATCGTGTCCTTCGCGAGGGTCTCCTCGATCGACTCGATGCCCGCGAACTCGGCGAGGATCTCCTCGCTCGTCAGGCCGAGGGCCTTGAGGAAGACCGTGACCGACTGCTTGCGCTTGCGGTCGATGCGCACGCCGACCTGGTCGCGCTTGTCGATCTCGAACTCGAGCCAGGCACCGCGGCTGGGGATGACGCGCGCCGAGACGATGTCCTTGTCGCTCGTCTTGTCGGGCGTCTTGTCGAAGTAGACGCCGGGCGAGCGGACGAGCTGCGACACCACGACACGCTCGGTGCCGTTGATGATGAACGTGCCCTTGTCGGTCTGGAGCGGGAAGTCGCCCATGAACACCGTCTGGGTCTTGATCTCGCCCGTCTGGTGGTTCATGAACTCGGCCTCGACGTACAGCGGGGCCGCGTACGTCTTGCCGCGGTCCTTGCACTCCTCGATCGAGTACTTCTCCGGCTCGAGGTAGGGGTTCGTGAACGAGAGCTGCATCGTCTCGCTCAGATCCTCGATCGGCGAGATCTCCTCGAAGATCTCCTCGAGACCGCTGCGCTCGGGCACATCCGTGCGGCCGGCTGCCTTCGCCTCGGCGACGCGGGCCTTCCAGGCGTCGTTGCCGACGAGCCAGTCGAAGGACTCGGTCTGCAGCGCCAGCAGGTCGGGGACCGTGAGCGTGTCGGAGATCTTGGCGAACGAGAGGCGGGATGCTCCGCGACCGTTCTTCGGGGTGGTGGTAGATGCGTTTCGCGCAGCAGCCAAGGGAAAAACCTCCATGGGCCCGACGGGGCCGCTAGATTCCTTGTCGACAGGTGAGGTGCGCTTCCGATATCCCGAAACCCTTCGACCTCACGCCGCTATCTGCGGGGATCGTGGGCACCAGCCGACCACCATATGAAGGCATGGGGGAGTCCAAGGAGCGCAAATACCCACTATAGGCATCCCGACGCGCCTTGTCCAGCGGTTCCTTGACGAAGCCCGCGACGTCCGGTATATGCCCAGCTTCGGCCGTCCTCCCCGCGCCGAGAATCCGTCGCCGCACCGAGAATGCGTGCGGCACAGGCATTGTCGGCGCGAAGACGGATTGTCGCGGATCGGGCGGACGCGGCGGCGGGGTCGTACCCTTGGGCAGATGGGGCGGCAGCGGCGCGAGGACGCGGAGGTGCCGTCCGCGCGCCTGTCGGACGGCCGCGTCGCGCGGATCTACCCGAGCGCGTATGCGAGCGGGTACGAGCTGGAGGTCGACGGCACGCCGCAGTCGCACGTCGACCCGGCCGATCCGACGCACCTGCACTTCGAGTACGTCGCCCGCATGAGCGCCGTGATCGACCAGCTCCGCGACGGGCCGCTCACGGCCGTGCATCTCGGCGCGGGCGGCCTGACGATCCCGCGCTACATCGAGGCGACCCGGCCCGGATCGCGGCAGCAGGTCATCGAGCTGGAGCAGGCGCTCGTCGACCTCGTGCGACGCGAGCTGCCGCTGCCCCGCGGCGCCTCCATCCGCGTCCGGATCGGCGATGCGCGCGAGGGCCTGTCGCGCCTGCCCGCCGCGCTGACCGGTGCCGTGGACCTCCTGGTGTCGGACGTCTACTCGGGCGCGCAGACGCCGGCCCACCTCACGACGGTCGAGTTCTACGACGCGGCGGCGGCGCTGCTCGCTCCGGACGGCCTCCTGCTCGTCAACGTCGCGGACGGCGCGGGCCTCGCCTTCGCGCGCCGGCAGGTCGCGACGATCCGCGCGGTGCTGCCCGAGGTGATCGTGCTCGCCGAGGTGCAGGTGCTGAAGGGGCGGCGCTTCGGCAACCTCGTGGTGGCGGCGTCGCGCTCGCCGCTGCCGACGGAGTGGCTGCCGCGCCTGATGGCGGCGGGACCGCACCCGGCGAAGGTCGCGCAGGGCGCCGAGATCGAGGCGTTCGTGAAGGACGCCCGGCCGGCGGTCGACGGGGACGCGACCGACTCGCCGAAGCCGTCCGAGATCCTGTTCGAGCGCTGACCCGCGCCGAGCGCGACGGGATTCGCCGGATCTGGGCGTGCCCTTCGCCGTCGCCCAGCCGCGCGCGTCACACTGGACGGGCGAACCGCCAGCGGGAAGGAGTCTGCGAGTGAGCTACATCCACGGGTACGACCCCGAGACGCTCCGCGAGATCGTCGACCCCGCCGAGTGCCGGGCGCGCCTGCAGGAGATCGGACAGCAGCGCAGCCTTCCCGCCCTGCTCGAGCGCGTGTGGCTGCTCAAGGTGCTCGGCGAGCTCGACGAGGCGCTCTCGCTGTCGGAGCAGGCGGTGCGCCTGGCCCGCATGGCCGGCACCCGCAAGGACCTGCTGCGGGCGCGGATCCTGCACGCGACCGTGCAGCAGTGGCGCGGCGCGTACGGCGCCGCCGAGCACGAGCTGACGACGTGCGCCGCCGAAGCCGAGGGGCAGGGCTGGGCCGGGATCGCGGCCTTCGCGCTGCAGCACCGCGGCAAGGTGCGGTACGACGCGGGCGACATCGCGGGCGCTCGCGCCGACTTCAAGCAGACGCTGTTCCTGCGGCAGGAGGCCGGGGCCTCCGACACCGAGCTCGAGCCGACGATGCGGTGCATCGAAGCGGTCGACCGGCGCCGCCACGAGGCGCCCGTCGCGGGCTGAGCCGGCGGGCTCCCGGCGCGCGCGGGGCCGGGATGCGCCGGCATGTCGGCGGGGGCGGTTACCCTTCAGGATGTGTCTGATCTCGAGCGCGTACGGGTCTGGGCGCAGGCCCTGATCGCTCAGCACCTCGACCCGTCCTGGACCTTCGGCTTCGACAACGCCAAGCGCCGCGCGGGACTGTGCGACTACGACCGCAAGCGCATCTCCGTCTCGCGCTACCTCGCCGCGCGCTACGACGACGACACCAACCACCAGACGCTGCTGCACGAGGTCGCCCACGCCATCGCCGGTCCGGCTGCCGGGCACGGGCCGGAGTGGAAGCGGATCGCGCGCGACATCGGCTACGTCGGCGGCACCACCCACAAGGGCGAGACGGCCAACGAGCTCGCTCCCTGGGTCGGGGTCTGCCCCGCCGGCCACACGGCGTACCGGCATCGCCGTCCGACGCGCGCGATGTCGTGCGTGCTGTGCGCCCCGCGGTACGACGCGCGCTACCAGTTCCGCTGGTCCCGGCGCGAGATCACCGCGGCCACGCGCCTCGCCGCGGCCTCCCCGCGCTGACGCCGCCGGCGCCTCCGCGCCGTCGTCAGAGTCGCGTGAACGTCCCGTCGCGCAGCACGGGCACGGCGTCGAGGTCGTCGACCCTCGCGGCGGCGAGGACGTCGGCGTGGCGCGGATCGCCCTCCAGCGCCCGGCCGGAACCGCTGGCGGTGAGCAGGTGCCGGATCGCGCGGCGCAGCGCCGCGAACGACTCCGCGGCCGCGACGGCCTCGGGCGAGGAGTGGTCGATCCCGAGCCCGGCCAGGGCGTCGACGATCGCGCCGGCTCCGAGATGGTCCTCCACGGCGAACCGCAGCTCGCCGACATCCGGGCGCTCCCCCGCCGCGATGACAGAGACGCTGGTGCGGGCACCGCGCCGCTCCTGCTCGGCCTTGATCGCGCGGGCGATCGCCGCCGCGTTCCGCAGCGCGCCGGCGAGCACGAGCGGCGTATGCCCGAGCTCCGCGGCCGCCGTGGCGATCTCCGCGCCGTCCGACCCGGGCGCGCTCGCCTCGTCGAGCCGCAGTTCGCCGCCGCCCGCGACCGCCGCGGCCGCAGCCGACCCGAACGAGATGACGTCGACGACCACGTAGACGTCCGACGCGGCCACGCGGTGGACACCGCCGACGCCCCAGTCGAGGCGCACCTGGTACGTGGACTGATCCAAGGGGGAGCTCACTCCCCCAGCGTAGGCCCCCCCCCGCGCGGCCCCTGCCACGGGTAGGTCGGCGCGCGCAAGCCGCACCGCGGTGGCGCGCGACGAGGCACGATGGACGCATGCGGATCCTGCAGAAGCTGCGGCTGGACATCGACGCGGACGCCGCCTGGCGCGCCCTGCACTCGCCCGCCGCGCTGGGTGAGCTGTACGGACCGCTGCTGCGCGTCGAGGCGATGGCCGCCGAGGGGCTCCCGTCGCGCTGGGACGACGGAGCCGACGCACCCGTGCGGTATGCCGCGGGCGGCATACGCCTCGGGGCGCACCTGATCTCCCTGCACGACCGGCAGAAGACCGACGCGAACGGACCCGTGCGGATCCTGCGCGACGCCGGGGTCCCGCTGACCGGCCCGCTGGCCTCGCTCGACGTCTGGGATCACCAGATGGCGGTCTCCCCCGACCCGGCGGATCCGTCGCGCACGCTGTGGCGGGAGCGCCTCGTGATCGGCGGCCCGACGGCGCCTGCGCTGTGGCCGGCGCTCTGGGCCCTGTGGCAGTGGCGCGGCGCGCGGCTGAAGCGACTGGCACCCACGTGGGCGTTCGATCCCGAGCCCCCGCCCGCCGCCACGGCCGAGGACGGCCGTGACTGACATCCGCATCCGGCGGGCGGTGCCGGATGACGCGGATCGGCTCAGCGAGGTGCACGTGCGGACGTGGCGCATCGCGTACCGCGGGCTGATCCCGCAGGCCGTGCTCGACTCGCTCGACATCGTCGCGCGCTCGACTCGCTGGCGCACGACGCTCGAGAACCCCAAGGCGCGCGGACGGACGTGGGTCGCGATCGAGGGGGACGAGCTCATCGGATTCAGCTCGTCGGGACCGGGCCGCGGCGAGGAGCCGCCGTCACCGCTCGAGCTGTGGGCGCTGTACGTGCTGCCGGACCGGCACGGGTCGGGGGCGGGCAAGCTCCTCGCCGACGCGGCGATCGGGGAAGTGCCCGCCTTCCTGTGGGTGCTGGAGGGCAACGGGCGCGCCATCCGCTTCTACGAGAAGATCGGCTTCCGCTTCGACGGCGCCACGAAGGTCGAGCCGACGTGGTCGGGCGGCGTCCTGCTCCACGAGCGCCGGATGGTGCGCACCGCGATCTGAGCCGTCCCGACGCGCGGGGCACGGGCCGGAGGGGCGCGGTCCGGGCCGGATCAGTCGGCCGCGAGCGCCTCGACGGGGGCGACGCGCGTGGCCAGCCGCGTCGGGCCGACGGCGGCGGCGAGCGTCAGGACCGCCGTCGCCAGGATCACCGCCGTGACCGGCAGCCACGGCAGCGCGGGCAGGACGAAGGATCCGGACGGCCCGCCCGGGCTCGTCGGCACCGCGCCGAGCAGGGACTGCGCCGCCGCCCAGCCGTAGACCACTCCCAGTCCGAGCCCCAGCACGAGGGCCGCGATCGTGATGTGGGCGGCCTCCAGCAGCACCATGCGGCGCACCTGCGCGTTCGACAGCCCCAGGGCCCGCAGCAGGCCGAGCTCGGCACGGCGCTGGACGACGCCGATCGTGAGCAGGTTGACCAGGCCCACACCGGCGATCACGGCGGAGACCGCCACGAGCCCCATCATCACGTAGGAGAACGTGTCCATCACCGCCGAGAACTCGGCGTCGAGCCGCCCGCCGGCGTTGGCGGTGAGGACGGCCTTGGCCGACTCGGTCGCGACCGCGAACATCGTCACGAGCGTGACGCCCATGACGACGCCGATCGCCATCCGGCTCGACCGCTCCGGATAGCGCAGGGCGTTCTCGGCGGCCAGGCGCGCCGTGGCGCTCGAGCCGAACCAGCGCCCGACGATGCGCAGCACGGGCGGCATGACGATCGTCGCACCGAGCACGAGCCCCGTGAACGACAGCAGACCGCCGACGAACGCCACGATCACCCCGAGCGGGGTGACGAGGCCCGCCACGATGCCCAGCGCCAGCAGCACCGCGCCGATCGCGAACAGCACGATGGCTCCGATGTTGCGCGCCGGCCGCGCGGACGCCGCCTCGCGCGAGCGCTCCACGGATCCGCCGAGCGCCTGCAGCGGCGTGACCGCCAGCACGCGACGGGAGCCGACCCACGCGGCCGCCCACGTGGTCAGGACGACGATGCCCGCGGGCACGAGGAGCACGCCGCGTCCGACGTCGTAGCCGGGGTCCACGCCCAGCAGCTCGTTGCCGGCGAGGACGCCGCCCGCGGCGAGCGCGAGCCCGGCGACGAGCCCGGCGGCGGCGCCGATGATGCCCACCACGAGCCCCTGGCCCGCGACCTCGTCGCGCTGCGACCGGGCGGACGCGCCGATGAGGCGCATGAGCGCGATGCGGCGCGTGCGTCCGGCCACGATCGTCGAGAACGTGTTGGCCGTCACCACCGCGGCGACGTACACCGCGACGGCGACGAGCAGCACGCTGAGGATCGCGACGACGGCGGCGAGGGTCTCGCTGTCGCCGATGTACGGGTCGCTGCGCAGCAGCTCGCCGATGTAACCGGTGGCGCTGATCAGCACGACGCCGAACGCGCTCGACAGGGCCGCGACCAGGACGCTGGCGCCCATCCCGCGTTCCCGCAGGAACGCCAGCCGGGCCAGGCGCGACCCGGTCGCCGAGGTGTCCGGGACGTGCGTGGTCATCGTCGCGGCGGTCATGACGCCACCTCCGCGGACAGCATGTGCGCCGAGATCTGTTCGGGCGTCTGGCGCGGCTTGTCGGCGTCGATCCGCCCATCGGCGAGGAAGAGGACGCGATCGGCGTGGCTCGCCGCGATCGGGTCGTGCGTCACCATCGCGATGCTCTGCCCGTGCTCGCGGCTCGCCGTCGCGAGGAGCGCGAGCACCTCCCGGCCGGTGCGGGAATCGAGGTTTCCGGTCGGCTCGTCCGCGAACACGAGGTCGGGCGCCGTCGCCAGCGCCCGGGCGATCGCGACGCGCTGCTGCTGACCGCCGCTGAGCTGGTGCGGGCGGTGGCCGAGCCGCGCGCCGAGCCCGAGCGTGTCGATGAGACCGTCGATGCGCGCGCGCTCGCTCGTGGTGGGTCGGCGTCCGTCCAGGTCGAAGGGAAGCAGGATGTTCGCGCGGACATCGAGCGTCGGCACGAGGTTGAACGCCTGGAACACGAAGCCGACGCGACGCCGGCGCAGCAGCGTGAGCTGATGGTCGCCGAGCCCCGTGATCTCGGTGTCGCCGATCCACGCGCGCCCGCCCGTCGGCGCGTCCAGGCCGGCCATGATGTGCATGAGCGTCGACTTGCCGGATCCGCTCGGGCCCATGATCGCCGTGAACTGCCCGCGGCGGATCCCGACGCTCACGTCGTCGAGCGCCCGGACGACGCTCGCGCCCTCGCCGTAGGTCTTGGTGAGGCTCTGGACGCGGGCGGCGAGACCCATGTCCGTGGTGGTGATCTCCATGACTCCGACGCTACGGAGACCCGGCCGCCCCCCGGATCGCCCTGGCGGCTCATCCGCGTACATCGCGAGGATGATCCTGCCTGCCGCGGACACGCCCGCGAACGAGGATGCGCGAGACCGGGGATCTCCGCTACATTTGAATCGTTCAGGATTTCCCTCCCCCTTCGATCCGACGGGACGACATCGGCGTGAACGACTCGCGCAGCCACGGCGCCCACGACGGCGGCGACCTCGAGCAGGCGCTGCGGGACGCGTCCCTGCGCGTCACCGGGCCGCGCGTCGCCACGCTGCGCGCCGTGCGCGCGCACCCGCACGCCGACACGGACACGCTCATCCGCGCCGTCCGCCAGGACCTGCCGGCCGTGTCGCACCAGGCCGTGTACGACTCCCTTCACACACTGAACGACGCGGGGCTGCTCCGCCGCATCCAACCGCACGGCATGGTCGCGCGCTACGAGACGCGCGTCGGCGACAACCACCACCACCTCGTGTGCCGCTCGTGCGGCGTGATCGTCGACGCGGACTGCGGCGGCGGCAGCGTGCCCTGCTCGACGCCCGCCGACACCCACGGCTTCGCGATCGACGAGGCCGAGGTCATCTACTGGGGCCTGTGCCCCTCGTGCCAGGGCCCCGAAGCCGCCTGAGCCCATCAACCTCCTCCCCCCATCCCCCGCATTGCGAAAGGCAGACATGACCGAGAACACAGGCATGACCGACAACGCCGACACGACCGACAGCACCGGCGGGTGCCCCTTCGGCTACGGCGAGCCGCAGCCCGCGGCGGTCGACAGCGAGCCCGCCCTGCCCGGCACCGGTCCCGACGGTGACGCGGGTGCGGTGAAGGGCACGCGCGTGCACCCGACGATGGGCAGCGCGAACGCCGAGTGGTGGCCGAACAAGCTCAACCTGAAGATCCTCGCGAAGAACCCCGCCGTGGCCAACCCGCTCGGCGAGGACTTCGACTACGCGGCCGCGTTCAACAGCCTCGACCTCGCCGCCGTGAAGGCCGACCTCGCCGCCGTCATGACGGAGTCGAAGGACTGGTGGCCCGCCGACTTCGGCCACTACGGCCCCTTCATGATCCGTATGGCGTGGCACGCGGCGGGCACGTACCGCTCGCACGACGGCCGCGGCGGCGCCGGCGCCGGCCAGCAGCGCTTCGCGCCGCTGAACTCCTGGCCGGACAACGCCAACCTCGACAAGGCCCGCCGCCTGCTGTGGCCGGTCAAGAAGAAGTACGGCCAGAAGATCTCGTGGGCCGACCTGATGATCCTCGCCGGCAACGTCGCGCTCGAGACCATGGGCTTCCCGACCTACGGCTTCGCCGGTGGCCGCGCCGACGTGTGGGAGGCGGACGACGACGTCTACTGGGGCCCCGAGAAGGTCTGGCTGGACGACGAGCGCTACACGGGCGACCGCGAGCTCGAGGCGCCGCTGGCGGCCGTGCAGATGGGCCTCATCTACGTCAACCCGGAGGGCCCGAACGGCAACCCCGACCCGCTCGCCTCGGCGCGCGACATCCGCGAGACGTTCCGCCGGATGGGCATGAACGACGAGGAGACGGTCGCGCTCATCGCCGGCGGTCACACGTTCGGCAAGACGCACGGCGCCCACAAGGACGACCTGATCGGCCCGGACCCCGAGGCCGCGCCGCTGCAGGAGCAGGGCTTCGGCTGGAAGAACGGCTACGGCACCGGCCACGGCGAGGACACGGTCACGTCGGGTCTCGAGGTCACGTGGACGTACCACCCGACCCGCTGGGACAACGAGTTCTTCCACATCCTGTACGCGTACGAGTGGGAGCTCATGGAGTCGCCCGCGGGTGCCAAGCAGTGGCGCCCGAAGGACGGCGCGGGTGCCGACATGGTGCCTCACGCCCACTCGGACGGCAAGCGTGAGCCGCGCATGCTCACGAGCGACCTCGCCCTGCGCTTCGACCCGGTCTACGACCAGATCTCGCGCCGCTTCAAGGACGACCAGCAGGCGTTCACGGACGCCTTCGCTCGCGCGTGGTTCAAGCTGACGCACCGCGACATGGGCCCCAAGGCGCGCTACCTCGGTCCCGAGGTGCCCGCCGAGGACCTCCTGTGGCAGGACCCGCTGCCCGCCGCCACGGCGTCGACCCAGCCGTCCGATGTCGCCAAGGCGAAGCAGCTCATCCTCGACTCGGGCCTGACGGTACAGCAGCTCGTCTCGACCGCGTGGAAGGCGGCGGCGACGTTCCGCAGCTCCGACAAGCGCGGCGGCGCGAACGGCGGCCGCATCCGCCTCGAGCCGCAGGTGAGCTGGCGGGTCAACCAGCCCGAGCAGCTGAAGCCCGTCATCCAGCACCTCGAGACGATCGCGGCCGAGTCGGGCCTGTCGTTCGCCGACGTCGTGGTGCTCGCCGGCAACGTCGGCGTCGAGCAGGCCGCCAAGGCCGGCGGCGTCGAGGTGGAGGTGCCCTTCACCCCGGGCCGCGTCGACGCGACGCAGGAGCAGACCGACGTCGAGCAGTTCGCCTGGCTGGAGCCCGTCGCCGACGGCTTCCGCAACTACGACAGCGGCTTCCTCAAGCTGCCCAGCGAGTACCTGCTGCTCGACCGCGCCAACCACCTGGGCCTCAGCGCGCCGCAGATGACGGTGCTCGTGGGCGGCCTGCGCGTGCTCGGCAACAACTGGGACGGCTCGAACCTCGGTGTGTTCACCGAGCAGCCGGGTGTCCTCACGAACGACTTCTTCGTGAACCTGCTCGAGCTCGGCATCGAGTGGACGCCCGCGCAGGACGAGCAGACCTTCACCAGCAACACGGGCCTCACCGGCAGCCGCGTCGACCTCGTGTTCGGCGCCAACTCGGAGCTGCGCGCGCTCGCCGAGGTGTACGCCTCGGACGACGCGAAGGAGAAGTTCGTTCAGGACTTCGTCAGCGCTTGGGCCAAGGTCATGGACAACGACCGCTTCGACCTGAAGAAGTAAGACCCCTGCGCGCGATGCCGCTCCCTCTCCGGAGGGGGCGGCATCGCCGCGTTCCGGGGCCCCATGTCCCCATTCGTGTCGCTTTAGGCGCCGGATTCCGGCATCAACTGGGACACGGCAGCGGCGAGAGCGGCACGAAGTGGGACACGGGCGAGGTCGCCGCACGCCGCCGCTAGGCGAGCCCGTGCTCGAACGCGAAGACGACGAGCTGCACGCGGTCGCGCAGGGCGAGCTTGGAGAGGATGCGGCTGATGTGCGTCTTGACGGTGGCCTCGCTCAGGAACTCGCGGGCCGCGATCTCGGCGTTGCTGAGGCCGCGGGCGGCGAGCGCGAAGATCTCCCGCTCCCGCTCGGTCAGTTCGCCGTAGGCGGGCGGGACGGGGCGCGGCGCCTCCGCGAAGTGGGCGAACAGCTCGCGCGTGGCCGCGGCGGCGATCACCGAGGACCCGGCATGCACGGTGCGGATCGCCGCGAGCAGGAACTCGGGATCGGCGTCCTTGAGCAGGAACCCGGACGCGCCCTGGCGGATGGCGCGGGCGGCGGCCTCGTCGAGATCGAACGTCGTCAGCATGACGACCTTGGGCGCGTCGGGCTGCTGCAGGAGCGCGGCCGTCGCGGCGAGACCGTCCATGACCGGCATGCGGATGTCCATCAGCACGACGTCGGGCCGGGCGCGGCTCACGACGTCCAGGGCTTCTCGTCCATCGCCCGCCTCGCCGACGACCTCGAGGTCCGGCTGGGAGGCGACGAGCATCCGGATCCCGGCACGGAACAGCGCCTGGTCGTCCACGAGCACGACTCGGATCATCCGTGCATCCTCTCACCCGGCGCGCGGATGCCGCGCGAGCTCACGCCGCGCGACCGATCGGCAGCTCGGCCCGCACGACGAACGCGCCGCCCTCTGGACCGGCGTCCAGGCGTCCGCCGGCGAGCTGTGCGCGCTCGCGCATGCCGATCAGGCCGTGGCCGCCGGGCTCGACACCGCCGGCGAGAAGGGACGACTCGGTCCGCGGCTCCCCGTCGAGGCCGTTGCGCACCTCGAGCCCCACGCGGTCAGGCAGCCAGGACAGCCCCACGTCGACGGGGCCGCCGTCGCCGTGTCGCAGGGCGTTGGTGAGCGCCTCCTGCAGGATGCGGTACACGGCCAGCTGCACGGCCGCAGGCGGCTCCCCGGGCGGGACGGGATCGACATCGACGCGCAGCTCGACACCCGCGGCGCGTACCTGCGCGTACAGCTGCTCGAGGTCGGCGAGGGTCGGCTGCGGGCCCTCCGCCTGCCGGTGCCGCAGCTGCGTGAGCAGCACGCGCACATCGGCGAGCGCGGCGCGGGCCGTCTGGCTGATGGTGGTCAGCGCCGCCTTCGCCGTCTCCGGATCGGCCGCCGCGGCGTAGCGGGCGCCGTCCGCCTGGGCGATGACGACCGCGAGCGAGTGCGCCACGACGTCGTGCATGTCGCGCGCGATGCGCCCCCGCTCCTCCTCCGCCGCTGCGCGCTCCTCGGCCTCGCGCTGCGCGCGCCGTCCCTCGCGGGTGCGGACCATGGCGCGCGTGAGCGCACCGAGCGTCCACGACAGCATCAGTGCGAAGAGCGCGGACGTGAACGTCGCGATGACCGGGACCGCGAGCTCCCACCCCGCCCATCCCGGAACGGCGAATATGCCCGGGAGCATCACGAGGTACACCGCGATCGCGACCGCACCCACGAACGCCGAGGCGAAGCCCGCCCAGAACACGACCTTCGTCCCGTACGCCGCCGTGGCGAACAGCACGACGAAGATGGCCGTGTTGCCGAGGATGGGGGGCAGGCCGGCTCCCATCTGCCCCAGCGCACCGACCCACGCGACGATGAGCGCCAGCGGCGGGGAGACCCGGCTCAGCATGAGCGCCGCCACCATCGTCAGCGCGGTCGCATACCCCGGCAGGGGCGGGGCGCCCGGATCCAACGCGGTCACCGTCGCGAAGGCGAACAGCGCGAAGACGCCGCCCACGACGATGTCGATCACCCACTGGGTGGGCGAGACCCGCCGGAACCAGCCGTTCGTCTCCGCCTCCGGCGCGGTCGTCCTGCTGTCGTCCATCCCCCTCACCGTACGTTCCGCAGCGGCCTCCCACATCCGCCGCGGGATGTATCCCGGCGACGAGGGGCGGGCCGTCTGTCACCGGGACGGTGTGAGGATGGACGGGTGAGTACGCCGCGCGCAGCCGAGCCCCGTTCCTTCGCCTCCGACAACTACGCGGGGGTCCACCCCGAGGTGATCGCGGCGATCGCCGCCGCCAACGGCGGACACGAGCCGGCGTACGGGGAGGATGCGCAGACGGCGCGGCTCCAGGAGCTGTTCGCGAACCTGCTCGGCGACGGCGTCGCGGCGTACCCGGTCTTCAACGGCACGGGTGCGAACGTGGTGGCGCTGCAGTCGATGCTCACCCCCTGGGGCGCGGTGATCACGCCGGCTCTCGCGCACGTGAACACCGACGAGGGCGGCGCGCCCGAGAAGGTCGGCCGGATGAAGCTCACTCCGATCGCGACGCCCGACGCCAAGCTCACGCCGGACATGATCGAGGCGGCCGCGGGCGGCCGCGGCGTGCACCAGGCGGTGCCGCAGGTGGTCTCGATCACCCAGTCGACGGAGCTGGGCACGCTCTACACCGTCGAGGAGATCGCCGCGGTCGCCGAGCGCGCGCACGCGCTCGGGCTGACGGTGCACATGGACGGTGCGCGGATCGCGAACGCCGCCGCCGCGCTGGACGTGCCGCTGCGCGCGTTCACCCGTGACGCGGGCGTGGACGTGCTGAGCTTCGGCGGCACCAAGAACGGGTGCCTCGCGGCGGAGGCCGTCGTGGTGCTGAACCCGGACGCGGTGAACGGGATCGAGTACCTGCGCAAGACCGCGATGCAGCTCGCGTCGAAGATGCGCTTCGTCTCGGCGCAGCTGGTCGCGCTGCTCACGGACGAGCTGTGGCTGCGCAGCGCCGCGCACGCGAACGCGATGGCCGCCCGCCTGCGGGCAGGGATCGAGTCGGGCCTGGCGGACGGATCGATCCGGGGCGTGGGCTTCACCCAGCCGACGCAGGTCAACGGCGTGTTCGCGACGCTGCCGCCCGGGGTCGCCGACCGGCTGCGCGAGCGCTTCCGCTTCTACGACTGGGACGCCGCGATCGGCGAGGTGCGCTGGCTCACGAGCTTCGACACGACCGAGGCCGACGTGGACGCCTTCGTCGCCGCGATCGCGGCCGAGACCCGCGCCTGACGCGCCCGCTCAGCGAAGCGCGCCCACGCTCGCCAGCGCGGTCCGCACGAGCGTGCCGCGCCCACCCTCCATCTCGGCGGCGAGCGCGTCGGACGCCGCCTCCTCGGGCGACATCCACGTGACCTCGAGCGCGTCCTGACGCGGCTCGCACGTGCCCGTGACCGGCACGACGAACGCGAGCGACACGGCGTGCTGCCGATCGTCGTGGTAGGCGCTCACCCCCGGGATCGGGAAGTACTCGGCCACCGTGAACGGCGTGGGCTGCGGCGGCAGCAGGGGGAAGGCCATGGGGCCGAGGTCGTTCTCGAGGTGGCGGAACAGCGCGTCGCGCACCGTCTCGCCGTACCGCACGCGGCCCGACACGATCGTGCGGCTGATCTCGCCCACCGGGCTGGCACGCAGCAGGACGCCGACCTGCGTGACCGCCCCCGTGCCGTCGGTGCGCACGGGCACCGCCTCGACGTACAGCATCGGCAGCCGGCGCCGGGCCTCCGCGAGCTCGACCTCGCTCAGCCATCCGGGGTTGGCCGCGCCGCCGGGCACGCCGCCGAAGCCGCCGGCGCCCGCCGCGGCGAAGTCCGCGTCGTCCGAGCCTCCGATGGGCTCGCGCTCGTTCGGATCGGGGTCGGGAGTGCGCACAGCCATGCCTCCTGTATACCCGCACGACGTCGGAACGCCACGCGCGGCGGGCCGCTCACAGGGTTCTGCGCCCGCTCACAGGCCCTACACGCCACGGCGGCACGCATCCGTCCCACCCGTCCTGCATGCGGGCCGCGGAGCGTGCGAGCAGGGTGCGTGACGGATGTCGGGGGTTCGGGCGAGGATGGGAGGGTGTCTGAGCCGAATGGACCCGCGCCGAGCGGGATCGACATCCCCGCACTCGACGACGATGCCGTGCTGTGGTCGGGCGCGCCGGCCGGACGGCCGTTGCTCGTGCTGCTGCACGGCTACGGAGCCGACGAGCACGACCTCGCCGCACTCGCCCCGCGGCTGCCGGCGGAGTTCGCATTCGCCGCCGTGCGGGCGCCGTTGGAGCCGCCGTGGCCGACGCCCGGCCGCTCCTGGTACCCGATCGAGGGGCTCGAGAGCCGCGATCCCGTGCACATCACGCGCGCCGCGCAGCGGCTGATCGAGTGGATCGACCGGGCCGCGGCGAGCGCCTCGGCGGTCGGCCTGCTCGGCTTCTCGCAGGGCGGGGCCGTCGCGCTGCAGGCACTGCGGCTGCAGCCGGAGCGGTTCGCGTTCGCGGTCAACCTGTCCGGCTACGTCACGCCCGGCGAGCTGCCGGGGGACGCCGAGCTCGCCGAACGTCGCCCGCCCGTCTTCTGGGGGCGCGGCGCGCTCGACGAGGTGATCCCCGCGCCGCTCGTGCTCCACACGACCGAGTGGCTGCCCCGGCACAGCGACCTGGTCGGGCGCATCTATCCGGGGCTGCCGCACGCCGTCTCGGAGCAGGAGCTGACCGACATCCGCGCCTTCCTCGACCGCCAGCTCGCCGATCTGGACGCCGACCGCCCGTCCTGAGCCTTCGCCGCGTGTCGGCGATCCGGGGGAGGATAGCGGTGTGGATGTGCTCGACCGGTTCGCCCCCGCGACGCGGGAATGGTTCCGGGGCGCCTTCCGCGCGCCCACGGACGCGCAGTCGGGCGCCTGGGAGGCGATCTCGCAGGGGCGCCACGCGCTCGTCGTCGCGCCGACCGGATCGGGGAAGACGCTGTCGGCCTTCCTGTGGGCCATCGATCGGGTGTTCCGCGAGAAGACGCCCGACGCGGGCGAAGGCACGCGGATCCTGTACGTCTCGCCCCTCAAGGCGCTCGGCGTGGACGTCGAGCGGAACCTGCGCTCGCCCCTCGTGGGCATCTCGCAGGCGGCCCGCAGGCTGGGCCTGGAGGCGCCGGACGTCACGGTCGGGGTCCGCTCGGGCGACACCCCGTCCTCCGACCGTCAGCGGCTCGTGCGGCATCCCCCGGACATCCTCATCACCACGCCCGAGTCGCTCTACCTGATGCTCACGAGCCAGGCTCGCGAGACGCTGCGCTCGGTGCACACCGTGATCGTCGACGAGGTGCACGCCGTCGCCGCCACCAAGCGCGGCGCGCACCTGGCCGTGAGCCTCGAGCGGCTGGACGACCTGATCGTCTCCGCCGGTCCGGACGGCTCCGGCAGGCCGGCCCAGCGCATCGGCCTCTCGGCCACCGTCCGGCCGATCGACGAGGTCGCGCGGTTCCTGGGCGGGTCGGCTCCCGTCGACATCGTGGCGCCCCGGGCGTCGAAGACCTTCGAGCTGAGCGTCACCGTGCCGGTCGCCGACATGCAGAGCCCTCCGCCGGTCGCGGCCGAGGTCCCCGCTCCGGATCCCGGCGAGGGCGGAGAGTGGTTCTCGGAGCCTCCCCAGAACACAGGGCTTCAAAACACAGGGCCTCAAAACACAGGGCCCCAAAATACCGAGATGACGGGCTCGATCTGGCCGCACGTGGAGGAGGCGATCGTCGATCGGATCCTGGCGCACCGCTCGACCATCGTGTTCGCCAATTCCCGACGGCTTGCGGAGCGCCTCACGGCCAGGCTCAACGAGATCTACAGCGAGCGCGTGGGCCTCGACCTGCCCGAACCGGCGATCCCGGCGGCGATGATGGCCCAGGCGGGGCAGACGGCGGGCGCCGCCCCGGTCCTCGCGAAGGCGCACCACGGCTCGGTGTCGAAGGAGCAGCGGGCAGTGGTCGAGGAGGAGCTCAAGGCCGGCGTCCTCCGGTGCGTCGTCGCGACGAGCAGCCTGGAGCTCGGGATCGACATGGGCGCGGTCGACCTGGTCATCCAGGTCGAGGCGCCGCCGAGCGCGGCGAGCGGCCTGCAGCGCGTCGGACGCGCGGGACACCAGGTCGGCGAGATCAGCCGCGCCGCCCTCTTCCCGAAGCACCGCAGCGACGTCCTGCACACCGCGATCGTGACGGAGCGGATGCTCGCGGGGCAGATCGAGGCGATCGAGATCCCGCAGAACCCGCTCGACATCCTCGCGCAGCAGACGGTCGCCGCCGTCGCGCTCGAGCGCGTCGAGGTCGAGCGCTGGTTCGAGACCGTGCGTCGCAGCGCCCCGTTCCGCTCCCTCCCCCGTGGCGCCTTCGAGGCGACGCTCGACCTGCTGGCGGGGCGCTACCCGTCCGACGAGTTCGCCGAGCTGCGGCCGCGCCTGGTGTGGGACCGCGACGCCGGCACGATCGAGGGACGACCCGGCTCACAGCGCCTGGCGGTGACCAGCGGCGGCACCATCCCGGATCGGGGGCTGTTCGGGGTCTTCATCGCGGGCGAGACACGGAACGCCCGCGTCGGGGAGCTCGACGAGGAGATGGTCTACGAGTCCCGCGTCAACGACGTCTTCACGCTCGGCACGACGAGCTGGCGGATCGTGGAGATCACCCACGATCGCGTCAACGTCGTGCCGGCTTTCGGGCAGCCCGGCAAGGTGCCGTTCTGGCACGGCGACGGTCTCGGACGTCCCGCGGAGCTCGGCGAGGCGCTCGGCCGTCTCGCCCGCGAGCTCTCGACGGCCGCGCCGGAGCAGGCCGAGGAGCGGCTGCGGGCCGCCGGCCTGGACGACAACGCCCGCTCGAACCTGCTCGCCTATCTCGCGGAGCAGCGGGAGGCGACCGGCAGTCTCCCGACGGACCGCACGCTGACGGTCGAGCGCGGCCGGGACGAGGTCGGCGACTGGCGCATCATCCTTCATTCCCCTTACGGCATGCACGTGCACGCGCCCTGGGCGCTCGCGGTGAACGCGCGCATCCGCGAGCGGCTGGGGGTGGAAGGATCGGCGGTCGCGAGCGACGACGGCATCATCGCCCGCATCCCCGATGCCGAGTCGGATCCGCCGGGAGCGGAGCTGTTCGTCTTCGAGCCCGACGAGCTCGAGCGGATCGTCACGGACGAGGTGGGGGGCTCGGCGCTGTTCGCGTCACGCTTCCGCGAGTGCGCGGCGCGCGCTCTGCTCATGCCGCGCACGAATCCCGGGCGGCGCAGCCCCCTGTGGCAGCAGCGTCAGCGCTCGGCGCAGCTGCTCGAGGTCG
This sequence comes from Microbacterium album, assembly GCF_014643695.1. Lineage (GTDB taxonomy): Bacteria > Actinomycetota > Actinomycetes > Actinomycetales > Microbacteriaceae > Microbacterium > Microbacterium album. The sequence goes on from NZ_BMJY01000004.1 coordinate 164,531, forward strand.
CGCGGCGGCATCCGACGTTCCCCGTCATCCTCGAGACGCTGCGGGAGGTGCTGCAGGACGTCTACGATCTGCCCGCGCTGCTGCGTCTGGCGCGCGGCATCGGCGAGCGCCGCATCCGGCTCGTGGAGACCGAGACGGCGCAGCCCTCTCCGTATGCGCGCGACCTGCTGTTCGGATACGTCGGCGCGTTCATGTACGAGGGCGACTCGCCCCTCGCCGAGCGGCGGGCGGCGGCGCTGTCGGTCGATCCGGCGCTGCTGAGCGAGCTGCTCGGCAAGGTCGAGATGCGCGAACTGCTCGACCCGGACGTCATCGCGCAGTTCGAGGCCGAGGCGCAGCGGCTCGCGCCGGACCGCCGCGCCCGCGGCATGGAGGGCGTCGCGGATCTGCTGCGCGTGCTGGGCCCGCTGTCCGCCGAGGAGGTCGCGGCACGGCTGGAGCCCGCCGCTGCCGGAGCCGACGACGGCGCCGCCGGCGAGGGCGAGGCGCGCACCCACCTCGAGGCGCTCGTCGCCGCGCGCCGCGCCATCCCCGTGAACATCGCGGGACGCGAGAGGTACGCCGCGATCGAGGACGCGGGCCGGCTGCGCGACGCGCTCGGCGTCGCCCTCCCGGTCGGGGTGCCCGTCGCGTTCCTCGACCCGCTGCCCGATCCGCTCGGCGATGTCGTCTCGCGCTACGCCCGCACCCATGGCCCGTTCACGACGGCTGCGGTCGCCGCGCGCCTCGGCGTGGGGACGGCGGTGGCGCGACACGCCCTGCAGCGGCTCGAGGGCCAGGGTCGCCTCGTGAGCGGCTTCTTCCTGCCGGATGCGCCGGGACCGACCCGCGGGGAACGGCCGGGCTCGGAGACACCGCGCGAACCGCAGGACCAGCAGGAGTGGTGCGACGCGGAGGCGCTGCGGCGCATCCGCATGCGATCGCTCGCGGCGCTGCGCGGCAGCGTGGAACCGGTCGATCCGCACGCCTACGCCCGGTTCCTGCCGGACTGGCAGCACGTCACCCGTCCCCTGGAGGGCGTCGACGGGGTGCTGGCGGCCGTCGACCAGCTCGCCGGCGTGCCCATCCCGGCCAGCGCCTGGGAGTCCCTCGTGCTGCCGTCGCGGGTGCGCGACTACGCGCCGGCGATGCTGGACGAGCTGACGTCCGCCGGAGAGGTCGTCTGGTCGGGCCACGGCTCCCTCCCCGGTCGCGACGGCTGGATCGCGCTGCACCCCGCGGAGGCCGCTCCCCTGACGCTCGCCCCGGCGGACGCCGAGATCGCTCCCGGCTCGCTCGAGGAGCGGCTCCTGGCGGCGCTCGGCGCGGGCGGCGCGTACTTCGCCGCCCAGCTGCGCGACGCGATCGGCGGTCGCGACCCGGACGGCCCGTCCGAGCAGGCGACGCTCGAGGCGCTGTGGAACCTGGTGTGGACGGGGCGGGTCACGAACGACACGTTCGCGCCCATCCGGTCCCTGCTGGGCGCGGGCGCGCAGGCCCATCGCTCGGCCCGGCGCACGCCGCGCTCGCGGCTGTACCGCGGCGCCACGACGCGGGTGGGCTTCGGCGCCGCGGGGCGCGGGACCGCGCCGCGCGCGCAGGCGGCGGGCGGGCGCTGGTCGCTGCTGCCCGCGCCCGAGCCGGACCCGGCGATCCGCCACACCGCCATCGCGTCCCTCCTGCTCGATCGCTACGGCGTCGTGACGCGCGGCGCGGTGCAGAACGAGGGCGTGCCGGGCGGCTTCGCCCAGGCGTACCGGGTGCTCGCCGGGTTGGAGCAGGCCGGCCACTGCCGTCGCGGCTACCTCATCGAGCGCCTCGGTGCGGCGCAGTTCGCGACCTCCCCGACGATCGATCGCCTCCGCCAGTTCGCGGGGCTGCCCGATCCGGCTCCCCTGCGCTCCGTCGTGCTCGCCGCGACCGATCCGGCGAACCCGTACGGTGCCGCGCTGCCGTGGCCGGCACTCGACGCCGTGCGTCATCGACCGGGCCGGAAGGCCGGCGGACTCGTCGTGCTGGTCGACGGCGCCCTCGTGCTGTACCTCGAGCGCGGCGGTCGCACGGTCCTGGCGTTCGACGACGACGAGCAGCACCTCGCCGCCGCGGCCGCCGAGCTGGCCCGGGTCGCGCGCGAGCGGCGCCTGGAGACGCTCACGGTCGAGCAGGTCAATGGCGAGTTCGTGTACGGGACCGGCGCGGGCCGCGCGCTGCGCTCCGCGGGTTTCGTCGAGTCCCCCAAGGGGCTCACGCTCCGGCGGGCGGCCCCGGTCGGGATGGGAGGCGCACGTGCCTGAGGGAGATACCGTCCACCGGGCGGCGCGACGGCTGCACGCCGTGCTCGCGGGCAAGGAGGTGACCTGGTTCGACGTCCGGGTGCCGGGCCACGCGACGGCCGACCTGCGCGGCGGGACCGTGCGCGAGGTCGTCGCGCGCGGGAAGCACCTGCTCCACCGCATCGACCCGCCCGGCGCCGGCCCCTCCGGCGCCGACCCCGCGGGCTCCGGCGCCGTCACGCTGCATTCCCACCTCCGGATGGAGGGCGAATGGCACGTGCAGCGCCGTGGCGAACGCTGGCGCAAGCCGGCGTTCAAGGCACGCGCCGTCGTGTGCGTCGCCGACGCCGGCGGAGAGTGGGAGGCCGTCGGCTTCGATCTCGCGATGGTCGAGGTGCTGGCGATGCGCGACGAGGCCCGCGTCGTGGGCCACCTCGGCCCCGACCCGCTGGGCCCCGACTGGGACCTCGCCGAGGCGGCCCGGCGCGTCGGCTCCGATCCGCGCGCGATCCACGTCGCGCTGCAGGATCAGCGCCACGTGGCGGGCTTCGGCAACGAGTACGCGAGCGAGCTGCTCTTCCTGCGCGGTGTGCATCCGGAGCGGCCCGCGACGCAGGTCGACGCGGCCGCGCTCCTGGAGCTCGGCGCCCGGACGATCCGGCGCAACGTGAAGCTGCGCGTGCGCGTCTTCACGGGCGACGCGCGGCGCGGCCGCGAGCGCTGGGTCTACGGCCGGGAGCATCGGCCCTGCCTGCGCTGCGGCACCCCGATCCGGCGGGGCGCGGCCGGCGCCGATCCGACGCGCGAGCGCGTCGTGTACTGGTGCCCGCACTGCCAGCCCGCCTGACCCCACGTGCGGTGGCGCGGCGCCCGCGAGAGCCCCGGGAACGTCAAGCGGGGATGGCCGCCCGCTCGACGAGCGGGAAGACCTCCGCCGCGATGCGCTCGAGCTCGGGCGCGAGCGGTGACGACTGGATCAGCAGCAGCGTCACGCCCGCTTCGCGGTAGGCGCGGATGCGCTCGGCGACCTGTTCCGCCGTTCCGACGAGGTTGGGGCGCAGGCCCCGTGTCCCCACCGAGTACTCGCGCGCCGACACCGCGACATCGAGCGCTGAGTTCGCGGTGAACTCCTGGAACGAGGCGTATCCCGGCGAGGACGGATCCACGGTGGTGATGCGCTCCAGCTCGCGCTGGGCCTCCTCCTCGGTGTCGCGCACGATCACGTACGCCGCCATGGCGAACTCGCGCATGGGCTCGCCGACCAGCCGCAGGCGACGCTCATCGAGATCGGCGACCTTGTGCCGTACCTCTTCGAGCGTGCCGCCGTGCATCGCGTAGGCATCGGCGAAGCCCGCGATCGCCTCGCGACCCGCCTCGCTCTCGCCGCCTGCGAACACGGCGGGAAGGGTCTGCGGCTTCGGCTCGACGATCGTGCCCTCGGCGGTGAAGAACCGGCCCCGGTAATCGAAGGGCGAGGTGCGCAGCGTCCCGAGCACGACCTCCACGAACTCACGCGCCTGGTCGTATCTCTCGTCGTGGGCCGGGAACCGTCCCCCGAACTGCTTGGCCTCCTCGGCCCACCATGCGGCGACGACGTTGAGCGCGAGGCGCCCGGGGGCCAGGTCGCTCAGGGTCGAGATCGTCTTCGCCGCGACGGCGGGGAGATGGAAGCCCGGGCGGATCGCCGTCATCACGCGCAACCGCTCCGTCACCGCGAGCACGGCGGACGTCAGCGACCAGGCCTCCAAGCTGGGCGCCGAGATCCCCTTGCGGTCGTTCAGGTACAGCTCGGGGATCAGCATTGTGCCGTACCCCAGCCTGTCGGCGGTCTCGGCCACCTCGCGGATCGTCGCCCACGTCGCGGGCATGCCCTCGTCCTCGACGTTGCGCAGGAATCCGCCGTAGACCGGCGCCCAGAGTCCGAACTCCATCAGTGCTCCTCGGTGGTCGTCGCCGCGCCGACCGCGACGGGAATGGGGGCGGCGGGAGGGGCGTCCGGACCCGCGCGCCCGGGCACGAGCGCGAGGGCCCGCGTCAGGTCGCCGATCAGGTCTGCGACGTCCTCGAGGCCGATCGACAGGCGGACCGTGGACCGGGAGAACCCCGCGAGCGCGAGGTCGCCGTCTCGCAGGTGCGAGTGCGTGGTGGACGCGGGGTGGATCACCAGAGATCGCGCGTCGCCGATGTTGGCAGCGAGGGTGAAGTGCTCCAGCGCGTCCACGAAACGGGGGACGGCCTCGGGCCCCGCCGCCAGGTCGAACGAGAACACCGCGCTCGCCCCGCGCGGCAGATACCGCCGCGCCAGCTCGGCGTGGGGGCTCCCGGCGACGGACGGATGGTGCACGCGCGAGACCGCCGGATGCTCGTCGAGGGCTCTCGCGATCGCCTCGGCCGATGCGGTCTGCCGCGCGATCCGCAGGTCCAGCGTCTCGATGCCCAGCAGGAGCTGGTGCGCGTTGAAGGGAGACAGCGCCGGCCCGAGGTCGTGCGCGAGCTTCGTCTTGGCGTAGACGAGGAAGGCACTGCCGTCACGACCGAAGCGCTCCCAGAGCACCACGTCCCCCACCCGGGGGTAGGGTTCCGTGAACTGCGGCCACCGGCCGGGTGCCGCCCCGAAGTCGAACGTGCCGAGATCGACGATGAGCCCGCCCAGCGAGCCGCCGTGCCCCCCGAGATACTTCGTCGCGGAGTACACCGCGACATCCGCCCCGTGCTCGACGGGCCGCAGCAGCGCGGGGGTGGCGACCGTGTTGTCGACGACGAAAGGCACCCCCGCCGCGTGCGCGATGTCGGCGACGCCTCGCACGTCCAGCACCGTGGCCGTGGGGTTGCCGATCGTCTCGGCGAACAGCGCGCGCGTCCGGGGACGGATCGCGCGCCGCCACGCGTCGAGATCGCCCTGATCGACGAGGGTGACCTCGATCCCGAAGTCGGCGAACGTGTCGGTCAGCAGGTCGAGCGTGCCCCCGTAGAGCTGGCGCGCGGCGACGATGTGCTCGCCGCTCTTCGCCAACGCAAGCAGAGCGATCGCGACGGCCGCCTGCCCCGAGGCCACCGCCAGGGCCGCCACGCCGCCGTCGAGGGCGGCGATGCGCTGCTCCAGCACGCTCTGCGTCGGGTTGCCGGTGCGGCTGTAGAGGTTGCCCTGGCGACGCAGCGCGAAGATGTCGCGCGCGGCCTCCCACGACTCGAACTCGTACGCGGCGGTCTGGTAGATCGGCACGACCGCCGGGTTGGGAGGCACCGGGGGGCGTGCCCCCGCGCGGATCTGCGTGGTCGCGAAACCGGTCATCGCGGAGCCTCCCTGGTGAGGACGGGCCGGGCGGAGGGATCCGCGCGCAGGCGTTCGAGGAAGGTCACGATCTCCGCGGCGACGCTGCGGTGATGTACGTCGTTGAGCACGTCGTGCAGGCCGTCGCGCACGGTGACCAGCTCGGCGTTCCAGGCGGTCAGCCGGGCCGCGACCCGCCCCGGCGGCGAGATGCGGTCTGCTCCCCCGTGGACGGCGAGCACCGGCAGGTCCGCCGCCAGCTCCGGCCAGACCACGGGGATCCCGGATGCCGCGAGCGGCTCGGCCGGCGCGGCCGCCACGACGGTGCGGTGCACGGGGCAGGCGCTGCGCTCGGCCAGTTCGTCGTCGCCGGAGCGGGGCCGAGTCCCGCCGTCGGTCGCGGTTCCCGCGAACACCGCGCCGGAGGGCTGCGGGGCGAGCCGCTCCTCGGCGAGCGCCGTCGCGAGCAGCCCGGCCGAGGTGTCCGCCCCCAGCACGAGGCGCACGCCCTGGGCGCCGGCGGCATCGGACCCGGCCCACGCGGCGACGACGTCCTCGACCGTCTCGGGAGCACGGGGCGCGACCTCGACGGCGTAGCCGTCGGCGGCCAGGCGGCCGCTCAGGCGCCGGTAGTACGCCGGCTCGTCGCCGCGCCCCGGGAGCACGAGCACGGCGCCGCGCGCCGTGCCCGCCGCCGGCGTCCGCTCGGATGCGGTCGGCCTGGTCTGAGTATCGATGGCGGACATCAGGCGACCGCGGCGATCGGCTCGCGCTGCGCGGCGCGCTCGCGCAGCAGGGGGATGAGCTCCTCGCCCCATTCCTGCACGTCGCGCAGCGGATCGTAGCCGCGGATCAGGAACCGGCGGATCCCGAGGTCGTAGTACTTCAGCAGCGACTCGACGACCTGCCCGGGCGTGCCGACGGGACCCGTGGAGTTGCCGGCGGCTCCGGTGAGCCGGTTGATCCCGAACCACAGCCGTTCGTCGTGGACGTCCTTCTGCAGGGCGTGCGCGTGCAGCAGGCGCCGTCCGACGGCGTCGTTGCGTTCGTCCTTCCCGACCCGCCACGTCCGGTTGTCGCCCAGTACGCCGCCGTCGACGCGCGCCTTCACGGCACGGTAGTGCTCGTCCGCCCGCTGCCAGGCCTCGTCCTCGGTGCGTCCGACGATCGGCCGCAGCGACACCGAGAACCCGATGTCCCTGCCGAGCTCGGCGGCGCGGCGGCGGATGCGATCGACGTGCGCCTTCGTGGCCGCGAGCGGCTCCGCCCACAGCGCGTACACGTCGGCGTGGGCGGCGCCCGTCTCGACCGCGGCGTCGGACAGGCCCCCGAAGAAGTTCGGGATCCCGTGTTCCGTCGCGGGCTTGAGCGGACTGAACGCGTCCTTCACGCGGTAGAACTCGCCGTCGAAGTCGAAGGGCTCGTCGCTGGAGAGGGTGCGCCTGACCAGCTGGATGAACTCCGCCGTGCGGCGGTAACGCGCGTCCTTCGCGACGAAGTCGCCGTCGCGGGCCTGGTCGGCGTCGCTTCCGCCCGTGATGTGGTGGATCGCGACACGGCCTCCGCCCGACAGGTGATCGAGGGTGGCGAGCCGGCGCGCGACCTGCGTCGGCGCCGCGAAGCCCGGGCGGTGCGCCACCAGGACGCCCGCTCGCTCGGTGCGCTGCAGCACGTGCTGCGCCACGGCGAACGCGTCCGGCGAGGCCGAGCTGTGCGCGACGAGGACGCGGTCGAAGCCCGCGGCGTCGTGGGCCCGGGCGAAGTCGGTGAGATAGCGCTCGTCCACGATGGGGCCGTCGGCGGAGCCGACGCTTTCGGAGCCGTAGCTCGTGGACACCATTCCGAGGATCTCGATGGTCATCTGGATTGTCCGTTCTGGATGTGGGCGAAGGGGGTCGGGGAGGCGTGGCGGCGCATTCGCCGCAGCGCCAGGTCCGGCGGCGTCCGCCGGCGGGCGCCGCTCATCGAGCGGCCTCCAGTTCACGCACGGCGGCGCGCAGGGCCCTGCGCTCGGTCGGCGTCGCGCCTGCGCCGTCGATCGTCGGCACCGAGGCCATCAGCAGGCGCGTGTACGGGTGCGCGGGTTCCGTCAGCACGCGGCGCGTGATGTCGTCCTCCACGATCCGTCCGCGATACAGGACGGCCACGCGGTGGGCGAGTCCCGCGAGCGTCCCCAGATCATGTGTGATCAGCAGGATGGACAGCCCCCGCTCAGCGCACAGCCGTTCCAGCAGCTCGAGGATGCGCACACGGCTCGAGGCGTCGAGGGCGCTGACCGGCTCGTCGCAGATGAGCAGCCGGGGTGAGGGCGCGAGTGCTCGCGCGAACGCGACGCGCTGCCGCTGTCCGCCCGAGAGCTGTCCCGGATACCGGTCCGCGAGCGACGGCACGAGCCCGACGAGGTCGAGCGCCTCGGCGACGGCCGCACGCACCGCGGACCGCGGCTCGCGGCGCACCTCGAGCCCTTCCGCGACCGACTCGAAGACCGTGCGGTCGGGATCGAGGCTGCGCAGCGGGTCCTGGAACACGTACTGCACAGTGCCCCCACGACGGAACTCTCGCCGGGCGCGACCCCGAAGCCCGGTCGTGTCGGTGCCGTCCACGACGATCTTGCCGGCGTCGACCGGATCGAGACCGAGGATCGTGCGCGCCAGGGTGGTCTTGCCCGACCCCGTCTCGCCGATCAGCCCGACGATCTGTGCGGGGGCGACCTCCAGGTCGACCGCGTGCAGCACGCGCCTGCGACGCGGCGCACGGCCCAGGGAGACGTCGACGCCGTGGACGTCCAGCAACGCGCTCATGCCCCCGCCTCGCTTCCGTCACCCGGCGGGCGCGTCCCGTACAGTCGATCGATCCCGTACCGGGCATGGGCGTCGAGGAGCGACCGGGTGTACGCGTGCTCGGGTCTCCCCAGCACCCGGCGCGTGGGCTCCTCCTCGACCACCCTGCCGTCGCGCATGACGTACACGTGGTCGGAGACCTGCGAGACGACCGCGAGATCGTGCGAGACGAGGATCACGGTCAGGCCGGTGGACGCGCGCAGCTCGGCGAGGAGGTCGAGCACCTCCGCCTGCACGGTCACGTCGAGTGCGGTCGTCGCCTCGTCGGCGATCAGGACCTCGGGCTCGGCGGCGAGCGCGATCGCGAGCAGAACGCGCTGCAGCATCCCTCCGGACAGCTCGAACGGGTACTGCGCGGCCACGCGCTCCGGATCCACGAGCCCGAGGCGCGCGAGGGCCGCCACGCTCGCGACGCGCGCATCGCGACGCGACAGCCCGAGGCGCACGCGGTGCACCTCGTCGAGCTGCCGGCCGACGCGGATCGACGGGTTCAGGTACGAGGCGGGGTCCTGGAACACGGCCGAGATGCGGGCGCCGCGCACCTCACGCCACTGCCGCTCGCTCAGCGCTGCGAGGTCGATGCCCGCGAAGGTCAGCTCGCCCGCCGTGCGGGCCGCGCCGTGCGGAAGGATGCCCAGCAGCGAGCGGCAGGCGAGCGTCTTGCCGCTGCCGGACTCCCCCACGATGCCGATCGTCTCTCCGCGATGGGCCTCGAAGCCGACGCCGCGCACCACCTCTCGGCGACCTCCATCGACCGCGACGCGCAGGCCCGCCACCCGCACCAGCGGGGCGTCGCCCCGCTCGCGAGGCGTCGGCTGCAGCCGGACTGCGGGCCGGTCAACCACGGTGCTGGACATCGACGACCTCCTTCTCGGGGCGCGAGGACGCGCCGGAATGCGGGGCACCGGGCGTCTCGGCGCTGCGGCGATACCGGAACACCGCGAACCGATCGTCCGCGCCCGCCGCGGCGATGCGCGCACGCCCACGATCGCCGCTCGTGTCGCGGATCGCGTCCGCGAGCCAGTTGAGCGCGCCGACCGTCGCCATGATGAGCAGCGACGGGATGAGCGGCCCGTACGGCCGCTGGTAGAGATAGCCCAGGTCGCTCGCCAGCATCCCGCCCCACGTGGGCTCGGGGGGCTGGACGCCGATCCCGAGGAACGTCAGGCTCGCGACGATCAGCAACGCGCCGCCGATCGCGTTCGCCGTGGCGACCACGATCACGGGCACGATCTTGCCCCAGATGTGCACGCGGATGGTCCGCAGCGTCGTCGAGCCGAACAGTTCCGCCGCCGTCGCGTACTGCGTGTTGGTGAAGTTCAGCGATGCCGAGCGGGTGATGCGATAGAAACCGGGGGCGAGCAGGATCCCCACCGCCAGCATGGCCTGATGGAGGCCGTTGCCCAGCAGCGCGGCCACCGCGATCGCGAAGATCATGAACGGCAGCGCGAGCAGCCCGTCCATGAGTCGCAGGGTGAGCCACTCGTATGCGCGACCGAAGTACACGGACGTGATGCCGGGGAGCACGCCGAGCAGCAGTCCGATGCCGACCGCCTCGACCGCCGTGAGGATCGACAGCGTGGACCCCGCGAGGATGCGGCTGAGCACGTCGCGGCCGACGTAGTCGGTGCCGAGCCAGTGCGCCGCCGACGGGCCCTGCAGCACCGCGGTCGCGTCCTGCTGGTTCGGGGGATAGGGCGCGAGCACCGGCCCGAACAGCGCGAGCACGGCGACGACCAGCAGCACGACAGCGGCGGCCGTGCCCGCGGGTGTGCGCAGCGCGGAGAGCAGACCCCGGTTCACGATTCCCTCCGCGCGGCGGGCCGCAGCACGACGAGCAAGACATTGACGATCGCCGACGACGCCACCACGAGCAGGATCGACACGAACAGGGCGCCCTGGACGACCGGGATGTCCCCCTGCAGGGCCGCCTGCTTGGTCAGCAGACCGAGCCCCGGCATCGCGAACACCGTCTCGGTCACCACGGCACCGCCGATCAGCCGCGGCAGGTGCATCCCGAGCAGCGCGACGGCGGGCCCCGAGCCGTTGCGCAGCGCGTGGACCAGCACGACCCGGCGGCGGCTGAAGCCTCGCACCGTGGCGCCGACGACGTAGTTCTCCTGCAGGGCGCCCACGAGACCCGTGCGCAGCTGCCGCGCGATGTCGGACGCCGCGTCCAGGCTGAGGGCGAGTGCGGGCAGCGTGATCGACCCGATCCACAGGCCGACGTCCTGCTGCGGCGGCACGTACCCTCCGGACGGGAACACCGGCACCAGCACCGAGAGGAAGACCACCAGGGCGACGGCCGCGACGAAGCCCGGGATCGTCGACAGCGCCGATGCGAGCAGCGTGACGCCCCGGTCGATCCACCCGCCCTCGTTCAGCGCGGCGACGATCCCGAGCGCGACGCCCGCGACCGTGCCGAGCAGAAGCGCGTAGATGGCTATCGAGAAGCTCACCGGCAGGCGGGTCGCGATGCTGTCCGCCACGGGGATGCGCGTGAACCATGACTCTCCCAGGTCGCCCTGGAACGCGGCCGCGAGCCACTCCACGTAGCGGACGGCCACGGGCCGGTCGAGCCCGAAGTGCGCCCGCATCCGCTCGATGTCCTCGGGCCGAGCCTGATCCCCGAGCACGAGCGACGCGGGGTCCTGCCCGGTGACCGACCCCAGCAGGAACGTGATCAGCGTGGCGATCAGGAGCACCGGGAGCACGATCGCGAGGCTGCGCGCCAACGCGAGGGCGAGGCCGACGGCGAACCGGCCGGCGCTCCGCGCGCGCAACCGGGCGGGACTCACCGCGTCCGGTGCGGGCGGGGCCGCGAGCAGTGTCATGGCGTCGTCTCCGTCGTGGTCTCGTGCCGTCGTGATGTCTCGGGGCCGCGGCTACTGCCCGACCGTGACGTCCTCGAAGCGCCACGTGTCGACGTACCCGCGCAGGCCCTTGACCTCGTCGGTGTAGGCGAAGAAGCGCGTGACCGAGAACAGGAAGACGTTCGGCATCTGCGTGACGGCCGTTTCCGTGGCGTTCTGGATCGCCGCGGGGTAGTCGGGATGATCCAGCGGCAGAGCGCGGGCGGCGTCCACGGCGGCGGGGAGATCGGCGGGGGTGTTCCTGCCGAGGTTCATCAGCCCCTCCTCGCCGAACAGCACCTCGAGCGCCTGCACCGGGGACTGTCGTGCGTTGAACTGGTCCACGACGAACGGGTACTTGCGGGTGATGTAGTTGACCTCGCCCGGTGTCTGCACCACCAGGCTCGTACGGATGCCGGCAGAGGTGAGCTGCTGCTGGATGAGCTCGGCGAGCGGATCCGACTCGGCCGAGATGGCGAGCTCGATGTCGACGCCGTCGGGGTAGCCCGCCTCGGTGAGCAGCTCCCGCGCCCGGTCGGGATCGTGCGGGTAGAGGTCGTCGAGCGCGTCGCTGTGAGCGACGTAGCCGTCGGGGAACGGCTGCCACAGGGGCTCGCCGTATCCGAAGTTCGCGACGTCGATCAGCTCCTGCCGGTCGATCGCATGGCTGATCGCCTGGGTCACGCGCGGGTCGTCGAACGGCTCGACCGTGTTGTTCACGTCGAGGACGCGCACGGGGAGCACCTCCTGCTTGAGCACCTCGAAGCCCGCGGCTTCGACGCTGTCGACCTGCGACGCGGGGATGCTGACGACGTTGTACTGTCCGCTCTGCAGCCCCGCGACGATGACGGACGGGTCGGGCGTCGGCTTCAGGACGAACTCGTCCACGCGGATGTGCTCGGCGTTCCAGTAGTCGGGGTTCTTGCGGAGGGTGGCGTGCGAGTCGGGCACATACTCCTCGAGGATGAACGGCCCGGCGCCGACGGGGCGGGTGGCGAGCGCGCCGGTGTCCTCGGCGATGGCTGCGGGGCTGACGATCTGGCCCGTCTTGCCCGACAGCAACAGGGGGATCTGGAAGTCCGGCTGGTCGAGCACGAGTCGCACGTCGGTCGGCGAGTCCACGACCACGTCCCGCACGACCGCGAGCTGAGCGGCGACCGTCGAGTCGGCGCCGTCTCGGCCGCGCAGCAGGCTCTGCCGCACCGCTTCGGCGTCGAGGCGCGTGCCGTCGGAGAAAGTCAGACCCGGGCGGAGGTGGAACGTGACCTCGTCCCCGGCCTCGTTGTACTCCCAGCTCTCCGCGAGCCCGGGCGCGACGTCGCCATCCGCGGTCTGCTGCGTGATCGGCTCGTACACGAGCGCGAGCGCGTGCAGGTCGTTGCCGATCGCTGAAGTCACGGGGTCCCAGGTCGAGGGGAGCGCCCATCCCCACGTGATCGTGCCCGCGGACGCGGCGGCGGCGGAGCCCGCACCGGGCGCTCCTCCCGCGGCGCAGCCCGAAAGGGCCAGCGAGGCTCCGATCGCGAGCGCGGCCAGGCTGCGCACCGCGCGGCGGGTCGTCGTGCGGCGGGATACCGCGCGGAGGGGCGCCACGCGACCCCGCGCGGACGGGCGGGCGGCGGGAAGGCGGAACGCGGTGCGGTTCACGGACGTCAACTCTCGATCGGCGGGCCAGGCCCGGGGATGCGGGGTGTTGAGTCAGGAAGCTATCGGCGCGAGCGCGCCGCGCCTACGTCCGTTTCAGTATGTTTCCGACACAAGTCGTAAGAATCGAACTTAACGACTGAACATAATGGCGCGGTCAGTCGAACCGGACCCGCAGGTCCCCGTCGACGGCGCGCGCGATGAGCTGCGCGAGCTCGTCCAGCAGGCCCGGGTCCTCGGGCAGCTGCGCGGTGGACAGCCGCAGCAGCCCGACCGGCTGCGGCGAGACGAACGCCGTGGCGCCGACGTCCACGATGATCCCGCGCGTCGCGAGGGCGAGCGCGGTGGCGCGCTCGTCCGGCACCTCCACCCACGCGACCAGGCTCCCCGGGCCCGAACGAACCGTGAGGCCGGCATCGCGCAGCGCCGACACCGCGAGCGTGCGCCGCAGCGCGTAGCGCTCCTTGGCGGCTTCGACGGTGCGCAGCGCCGCCTCGTCCCGCAGCATCGCGGCGAGCGCGTGCTGGAGGATGCGGCTGTTGGAACCGACACCGCCGCTGCGTGCGGAGATCGCCCGGTCGACGAGGTGGCGCGCACCGCCGATCACGGACGTGCGCAGATCGAGCCCGAACGACTTGCAGAAGCTCAGCACCCGCACCGTGCGATGCGGCAGGCGCGCCCCGACGGTGCGCACCGGGGCGGTCGAGAGCAGACCGAGCGAGTCGTCCTCGACGATCGCGGCGTCGGAACCCTCGAGCACATCTGCCAGCGCCTGCGCACGGGCCTCGCTGAGCACTGCCCGGGGCGAGAAGGGGCCGCCCGGCTGGTGCAGGAACGCAGCGGCGCCCGCCGCGAGAGCCGACTCGAGCGCGCCGGGCAGGGCGCCCTCATCGTCGACGGGGATCCCGATCACCTCGACGCCGAGCTCGGCGAGCGTCGCGAGGAATCCGGGCGGCGCCGGCTCGTCGATGGCGATCGGACGTCCCGGACGGATCACGGCGCGCGTGGCGAGCCACAGTCCCTCCGTCCCGCCTCCCGCACTCGTCCAGGCCTCCGCGGCGAACGGCCACAGCGGCGCGACCTGCTCCTGCAGGGCGCCGACCATGTGCTCGCGCCCCCACGCGTTGACGCCCGGCTGGCGCAGCGCGTGGAGCAGCGCCGGCTCGAGGGGCGGCTGCAGGCGGGTGTCCGGGCTGCACAGCAGGAGATCGACGCCGGCCCAGCCGGGGAATGCCGACCGCCGCTCGGCGCCGACGATGCGCGTGCCACCGCGACGACGGGTCTCCACGAGCCCCTCCTGGCGCAGCGTCGCCCAGGCCTCCGCCACCGTTCCCACGCTGACCCCCACCGCGTCGGCGACCGACCGGATGGTGGGCAGCCGTGCACCGTGAAGCAGATCACCGGAGCGGATCAGTTCGGAGATCTCCGCGGCCAACCCCGTGGCCGTACGGGCGGTGAGCCGGTCGACGAGCTCGACGGACGACGAGTCGGTCACGGCACCTCCCGCGGACGCGCGGATCCCGGACCCGCGACGGATATGTTCACCAGGAGCCTACCGACACTGAACACACCGGCTCCTCGTCGCCGCGGGTCACCGGGCGCGGGAAGCGGCGACCGGCCGGACTCGGCTCCGTTCCCACGCGAATGCCAGCGCGCGGTCGGGCGGCTCACTGTTCCGTCTCGCACGATGGAGACCGAACCGGTCGTCCCGCTGAGCGGGCGGGCCGGGGGTGAGCAGGGAATACCTCCCGCGGGGATGCGTTGTCCCCAGTGTCCGGCCTCGACCGGGGCCGAGGAAAGGCATCGTGGGCAAGAACTACGTCGACATCGAGAACGATCACGGCGAGACGCTGCGCTATCGGAAGCACGTCAACGGCCGGGGCCTCGTCGCGCACGGCGCGAAGGTGCACCCGGACGCGCGCGTGGAGGCCGGCGCGTACATCGAGCCCGGCGTCCAGGTGGCCGCCGGTGCGGTGATCGCGCGAGGCGCCTGGGTCGAGCCCGAGGCGCTGATCGGTCCGCACGCGTACATCGACGCGGGCGCGCACATCGGCCCGAAGGCGGCCATCGGCGCCAAGGCGCACATCGGCGTCCGCACGCGCGTCGGCGCGGGCGCGCGCGTCGCGAAGGGCGCGCGCATCGGCGACGACGAGACCATTCCGGCCGGCGGGAGCGTCGCAACCGACCGCCGCGGCGGCCTGCACCTGGCGGCCTGAGCCGCCGGCGGCCGTGACGCGCCCACGCGCCCTGCCGTAGCCTGACGGGATGATGCGTAAGGGCCGCGGCGGCGCACCGGGTGGCCGCGGTCGGCCGCGCCGCACCCCCGCGCGCCCCGCGGCGCGACCCCCCGCGGCGAAGGGCGCCGCCCCCGTCGCGCCGGAGGAGCCGCGCGTGTTCCGGCTCGGCGCGATCCCCGGCGCGACACCGGGCAAGTGGATCGACCGCTGGCGCGAGCGCCGGGCGCACGTGCCGCTGGAGCTCGTACCGCTCACCGTGTCCGGGCAGCGCGACGCGCTGCTCGCGGGCGAGGTCGACGCGGCCCTCGTGCGCCTGCCGATCGACGACGCCGACCTCCACGTGATCCCGCTCTACACCGAGGAGGCCGTCGTGGTCGCCTCCGCGGATTCGGCGCTGACCGCCGTCGAGGAGCTGGAGCCCCAGGACCTCGCGGGCGAGGTCCTGATCGTGCCGCACGACGACGTCCTCGGGCCGATTCCGCTGCCCGGCACGCAAGCTCCTCGCTTCGACGCGCCCGAGACCACGGCGGACGCCATCGCCACGGTCGCGACCGGCGTCGGTGTGGTCGTGGTGCCGATGTCGCTCGCGCGCCTGCACCACCGCCGCGATGTGGCCCACCGGCCCCTGCGGGGCGCGCCGACCTCGACCGTCGCGCTCGCGTGGCCCGTCGCGCGCGACACCCCCGACGTCCAGACGTTCGTCGGCATCGTCCGCGGCCGCACCGCCCACTCCTCCCGCGGCTGACCGGCCCCTCCGCGCAGCCCGTGCCGGGCTATGCGCCGGCGGGGGGATTCAGGAGCAGATCGATGCGCTCGGACAGGTAGGACGACAGCGGCATGCGTCCGCCCGTGGACGTCCAGCGGATGGTGACGCGATCCCCGACCCAGGCTAGCGGACCGTCGGCGCGTCCCGCTGCGACGGCCTCGAGGTCCAGGCGGCGCCAGCCGATGTGCACCGTCTCCCCCTCGGCGAAGCCGCCGCGCAACGCCATCGCGCGCAACTCCGCGCGCTGACGCGCCGACTCGGCGGCGTAGCCCCGCCGGCCGGGATCGGCCGCGCGGAGCACCTCGCCCGTCTCGTACACAGCGCCGTCATCGACGAGCAGGATGCCCACGCGCCACGCATCCCCCACCCGGACGATCCGCGGTCGGGCGCCCAGCACGGCGCGGATCCTGCCGGGCTCGGCGACCTCGCCCAGCGCCTCGCGCGGAACGCCGGCGAGCCGACGCCTCGCGTCGACGAACAGCTGCGCGACATCCTCCGCCATGCGTCTCACGCTAACCCGCCCCGCCCGCACCTCCACAATGCGCCTGCGCGCCGAGAATACGACTCCGCGCCGAGAATGCGTCGGGCACACGCATTCTCGGCGCGGGTACGGATTGTCGGGGTGGGGCGGCTACTTCCAGACGTCGGCGGCGATGTCCACGACCGCGCGGATCTTCGCCCACTGCTCGTCCTCGGTCAGCACGTTGCCCTCCTCCGTGGACGCGAAGCCGCACTGGGGGCTGAGCGCGAGCTGCTCGAGCGGGGCGAAACGCGCCGCCTCCTCGATGCGACGCTTGATCTCGTCCGCGTCCTCCAGCTCCCCCGTCTTGGTCGTGATGAGGCCGAGCACCACCGTCTGCTCTCCCGGGGACAGGAACCGGAGCGGCTCGAATCCGCCCGCGCGGTCGCTGTCGTACTCGAGGAAGAAGCCGTCGTAGGCCACGCCGAAGAGGTTCTCGGCGATGGGCTCGTAGCCGCCCGAGGAGATCCACGTGGAGCGGAAGTTGCCGCGGCAGACGTGGGTGGTGACGACGAGGTCGTCGGGCTTGCCCTCGAGCACGCGGTTCAGGATGGAGGCGTACCGCTCCCCGAGGCCGTCGGTCTCGATGCCGCGCTCGGTGCGCGCCCGCTCGAGCTCGACGTCGCTGCACAGATACGCCCACGCGGTGTCGTCGAACTGCAGGTATCGCGCCCCGGCGTCGTAGAACGCCCGCACGGCTCCGCGATACGCCTCGACGAGGTCATCGACGTAGTCGTCGCGGTGCCCGTAGGCGCCGACGATGTTCTGCGGCTCGAGCCGGAAGTCGAGCACCGTCGGCGACGGGATCGTGAACTTGGGCTGGATGCCGGCGGCCTGCGCGAGCTCGGCGATCGAGCGGTAGTGGGCCAGGTGCGGATGATCGCTGAAGCCGATGCGGCCGCTGATCTGCACGGCCCGCTGCTTCGTCTGGGCACCCTGGAAGGGCAGGCCGTGGTCGGACTCGACGATCTCGACGCCGTCGAGACCGTCGAAGAAGTCGAAATGCCACCACGCGCGCCGGAACTCGCCGTCCGTTCCCAGGCGCAGTCCGTTCTCGGCCTGCTTCGCCACGAGCTCGGAGATGTGGGCGTCCTCGACGGCGCGCAGCGCGTCGGCGTCGATGCGGCCGTCGGCATGGTCCGCGCGGGCCGCCTTGAGAGCCTGGGGACGCAGGAAAGAGCCGACGATGTCGGCGCGATAGGGAGGATTCACGGTCACCCCGTCAGCCTATCCCCGGGCCGGCGGGCGACTTGCGGGCACGTCATCCGCCGTCATGCCGGGCCGCGCGTCGTCAGGCCTCCGTCGCGGCACCGCCCGGCAGCGCGATCAGAGGTCCGACCGGCCGAGGGTACGGTCCGTGGATCTCGCCGTGCAGCCGCTCCATGCGGGCGTCGAGTTCCGCCGCCGTCTCCGCGGCCTCACGGAGGCTGTCGATCAGGTGGCCGGGCACCTGCTTGTCGTACTTGTAGTAGATCTTGTGCTCGAGGCTCGCCCAGAAGTCCATCGCGATCGTGCGGAACTGGACCTCGACCGGCACCGTGACCGTGCCGGTCGAGAGGAAGACGGGCACCTCGACGATCGCGTGGAGGCTCTTGTAGCCGTTGGGCTTCGGCCGGGCGATGTAGTCCTTCACCTCGCGCACGGTGATGTCATCCTGGCCCGCCAGCAGGTCGAACAGGCGATACGCGTCGCGGACGAAGCTGCACGTCACGCGGACGCCCGCGATGTCGGTGATGTTCCGGCGGATGTCCTCCAGGTCGGGGCTGATGCCCTTGCGGACGACCTTCTCGGCGATGCTGTCAGGAGACTTGAGGCGGCACGAGACGTTCTCCACGGGGTTGTAGGAGTGGGTGTGTTCGAAGTCCTCGCGCAGGATGGACATCTTCGTCTCGATCTCGCGCATGCCGAACCTGTACTCGTTGAGGAAGCGGTTCATCTCGTCGCGCAGTCCGCGCACGTGCTCGATGAGGTCGCCGTCGACCGGCAGAGATGTCATGGATGCCACGCTAGGGGTGGCTGCTACGAGCGTCCTGTGAGCCCCTGATGGACGCGAGATGAGCCTTCCAGCGGCTCCTGAGCCGGCCAGCCGGTATCCCGGGAACGCGCCAGGAGGTGGGAGAACATTTTGTGCGCGAACATATTCGATCTATGTTGAGCGCATGGGCATCCTCCACTATGGGTCGGCCGCGACCCCGATCCACATCGACGACCGCGCGCTCGCGCACCTCAAGGTCGTCGTCGTCAGCAAGCTGCGCCGGAGCGAGAGCTTCACCGTCTCCTGGCAGCATCCCGAGGACGATGGTCCTGGCCGGAGCACCATCTGGGTGCACCCCTCGATCCCGGTCCGCTTCGAGTTCGACGAGCCGGTCGCGCCCGAGCTCAACCGCGAGTGGATCGAAGAGCTCGCGCACTCGGCCAACGCGCTGGGCGGGATCACGCTGATCGCGGAGCACGTCGGCCCGGTGGAGGACATCTGCGACGACGAGGACGACGCCTCAGCGAAGAAGTAGCCCCGACAAGAGAAAGAGGGTCGCGCCCGTGGGCGCGACCCTCTTTCTCTTGTTCTCCGGTCAGCTCTCCTCGCCGCCGCCCGACGTGGGGTCCGGCGGCTCGGGCATCACGGTGAGCCCGTTCGGCCCGCTCGCCGCCTTCATGAGCTCGTCGAGCCACACACGGTTGAGCCGCGGCGCACGGCCGCCCGAGAAGTGGAACTGCAGCGGCACGGCCGGATGCAGCCAGAAGCTGCGGCGTCCGATGCCGTCGCCCAGCTTGGTGTCGAACATGAACGGCTCGCCTCGGCGCAGCTTGTTCATGACGACGATGCGCAGATGCGCCAGAGTTCGGTCATCGATGTCGACGGAGTCGGCCGCCGCGCCGTAAATGAATCGCCCCACAATGCGACGATACCCGAGTTAGGCGTCCCGGACAGGGTCTTCCCTCGCGACGCGCGGGCGGCGCGCGCTGAACGCGCGTCCGGCGCGGGCTGGCGGGGCCCTCCCGCGCCGCACGTCCGCTCACTCCACGGTGCGTCCGTGAACCTCGCCGCGCCAGCCTCCGGTCTCCTCGCCACGCTCCTCCACGAACTTCTTGAAACGCTGCAGGTCCATCTGCGCCTGTGCGTCGTCGATGCCGAGCCCGGCGCCGATCTTCTCGATCACGCCCTCGGGCTCCCACTCCATGCGGAGCTTGACATGCGTCTCCGTGCCGTGCGGCTCGAACTCGACGCGACCGGCGTGGAACGTGCCGTCCGTGCTCTGCCACGCGATGTGCTTGTCCGGGACCTGGTCGACGATGTCGGCGTAGAAGTCGTGCTCCCGCCCCGCGATGCTCACCGTCCAACGCGTGCGCACATCGTCGATCTGCTGGACCGACTTCACCGCCCCCAGGTAGTTCGGAAAGGACTCGAACTGCGTCCACTGGTTGTAGACGGTGTCGATGGGAGCCTCGACATCGATCTCTGCAGTCAGCGTTGCCGTCATGATGCCTCCTAGTGAATCTCCGTCTCGCAATGTGGTCCGACGGTACGTCGCGGCTCGGAGGACGCTAATGGGGTTGACTCTCCGAGGGTCTCGATGTAGCGCCGAGACCGTGGTGAGGAGCCTCCCGCCGGGAAGTCAAGCCGCTGGTGCGAGCTCGCGCCGCCGCCGTATCGTCCTCACATGCCAGATGCAGCACATGATGGGGATCGCGAGCGCGACACGGGCGGAATGCGCGCGGCGTTCTGGGCGTGGGCGCTGCTCGTCATCGGGGGCCTTGCAGTCATGATTGCCCTGCCGCTGATGGGACGCTGACATGCGCCGCGCGCTCCGGGACAACGGCCTCACCTTCTTCTTCCTCGCCGCCTTCCTCGTGTCCCTCGTCGGCCAGGCGGTCGTCGGCCACGCCTACGAGAACGAACAGCTCGCCAGCCACGGTCTGCCCGGCGTGACCCTGTGGCAGTTCGTGACGTCGTCCGAGTTCATCGTCGACGTCTCCGAGAACTGGCAGTCCGAGTTCCTCCAGTTCTTCGTGTTCATCCTCGCGACGGTATGGCTCGTCCAGCGCGGCTCGCCGGAGTCCAAGAAGCCGGGGGACGAGGGGCCCGGCAGCGCGGAGGACCAGCAGATCGGCCCAGGGCGCGGTACCCCGCTCTGGGCCCGGGCCGGGGACTGGCGGACGACCCTGTACTCGAACTCGATGCTGTTCGTGATGGGCGGGCTCTTCGCGCTCTCGTGGCTCGCGCAGTCGCTGAGCGGCGTGGCCGTGGCGAACGACGAGGCCGCGCAGCACGGCGAGCCGCCCATGACCTGGGCGGCATACGTCGTCACACCGGACTTCTGGAACCGGACGCTGCAAAACTGGCAGTCGGAGTTGCTCGCGGTCGGATGCATGGTGGCGTTCTCGATCTACCTGCGTCAGCGCGGTTCGGCGGAATCCAAGCCGGTCGGCACGCCGCACGCCACGACCTCGGTCGAGTCGGACTAGCGATCGGCGCACGGAAAGAGGGGACGCGCTCGCGTCCCCTCTTTCGCCCAACCGCCTCAGCCCACGAGCTCCTTGAGGCGCGTCGACAGCTCCTCGCTGGTGTGGACCTCCTGCTCGCGGTTGGCCTCCAGGAGCTTCAACGCCTCCGTCGCGCCCATCGCCGTGACCGGCAGGATCAGACCCTCGTACGCCGCCATCTCGTAGTGCTCGTTGCCGAGCGCGGCCGACAGCGTCACCTGGTCCCGCAGCGCCGGGGCGCTGCGGGCGATCAGCGACTCGGCCTGCTTGCTGATCCCCTTGGTGCTGGGCGACGCCGCGGTCGACTCCGGCACCTCGAGCAGCTGGAACACCTTTTTGAGGTTCTCGATCTGCTCCTTGGTCTCGTCGGCGTGGTGCCGGAACAGCTTCTTGATGTCGGGCGACTGCGCCGCCTCGCTCAGCTCGCCGAGGGCCGCGAGAGAGTCCTCCTCCATCGTCATCGCCGTTCGCAGCTGGAAGCGCAGCAGGTCTTCGGGCGTTTCGAGATTGAGCTGGCTCATGGTCCTCCTTCGTCTCACCGACCCGATCCCGGGCCGACTCAGCCGACGCTATGACGACCCCCGCTCGCCGCCCGAGGGGATTGCGTCGGCTCCCGGCGCCCGCTATATCCTCCGCCCGGCCGGCGTCCGGCAGCCCGCGCCCTGGTAGAGCCGCACCGCGACGGTGTCAAGCCGCTTCTCCTCCCACCCCCTCGTGCCTACCGTTCCCGCAGGGGAACGACACGAAGGAAGTGAAGCGTGAGACGGTATCGGGCACTATCCGCAGTCATCGCCGCAAGCGGGGTCATCGCGCTCGCCTCCGGCTGCGCCGCGGGCACGGGTGGCGCCGACGACGCGGACGCGGAGTACGACGCGTCGGCCGAGCTCGAGGGACGGCTCGACGTCATGGGGTTCTCGGGCGTCGACGAGGTCGCGACCGCCCGCATGGACCGCGCTCAGGAGCTCCTCGGCGAGGGCGTCGAGGTCAGGCTCACGGAGGGGGAGCTCGATCTGCAGCAGTTCCTCTCCGCGGTGGCCACCGGCTCCCCGCCCGATCTGATCTACGCCAACCGGGACCAGATCGGCTCCCTGGCAGCGCGGGGCGCGATCCTCCCCCTCGACCGCTGCATCGACGGCGAGGGCATCGACACCGGCATGTACGTGGAGTCGGCGCTCGCGCAGGTCACGCTCGACGACCGCATCTACGGGATCCCGGAGTTCAACGTCGTGCAGGTGACCATGGCCAACGCCGATCTGCTGCAGGCCGCGGGGCTGTCGCTGTCGGACGTGGACGGGTCCGACTGGGACGCGATGTCCGCGGCGAACGAGGCGCTCACCGATTCGGACGGCGGACGTCTCAGCGTGATCGGGGTGGACAGCAAGCTGCCCGAGTTCTTCCCGCTGTGGGCCAAGGCGAACGGCGCGGACCTCATCAGCGAGGACGGGCGCGAGGCGCGCCTGGACGACCCGGCCGCGATCGAAGCACTCGAGTGGGCCGTCTCCATCTACGACGCACAGGGCGGCTTCGGCGCGGTGAAGGCGTACCGCGACTCCGCCGACTTCTTCGGCGAGGGCAATCAGTTCGCCAGCGGCACTCTCGGCGCCATGCCGATGGAGCAGTGGTACATCAATGTGCTCAACGACGTCTCCCCGGACGCCCCGATGGCGTTCGACACGGTCAAGGACCGGCAGGGCGAGCCGCTGGCGTACGCGTCGGGGTCCGCCTGGGCGATCCCCGCGGGGGCCGAGGACCCCGAGGCGGCGTGCCGGTGGGCGCGCGCCATGACGGAGGTCGATGCCTGGCAGGCCGCCGCGCAGGCGCGCCTCGACCTGCGCACCGAGGAGGGCAAGCCGTTCACCGGCATCCTCACGGGCAACGCCGAGGCGGACGAGGTCATCCGGGAGATGGTCACCCCGGGCGGCGAGCCCTGGGACACCGCCGTGGCGGCGATGTACGAGGCCAACGACCACACATTCGCCCTGCCGGCCAACCCCGCCGACGCCGAGTTCGAGACCGCCATGCAGGACGCCGTGAACTCGGTGCTGTCCGGGCAGGCCGAGCCCACCGACGCCCTTGCACGCGCGCAGGAGACAGCCCAGAGCGCGCTGGACGAGGCGTGGGGTCGCATCGGCTCGGACGAGGGATGACGGCCTCCCCTTCGGCCGCGCCCGCACCGGCTCGACCGCGGGCGGCGAGGCGCGTCCCCCGTCGCCCGCGGTCGAGGATGCGCGAGACGCGCGCGGCCCTGCTGTTCCTCAGCCCGTGGATCATCGGTTTCGCGGTGTTCACGGCGTGGCCGCTGATCTACAGCGCCTACCTGTCGCTCACCGACTACGACGTCATCAACGACCCGACGTTCATCGGCTTCGACAACTACGCGCGGCTCTTCGCCGACCCGAAGGTCTCGCTCGCGCTCACGAACACGCTCTTCTTCACGGCCGTACAGGTCCCGCTGTACGTGATCGTCTCTCTCGCGCTCGCGCTGCTCCTGGCACGCGCGGGCCGCGCCTCCGGCTTCTTCCGTACGGTCTTCTTCCTCCCCAAGATGACGCCGCCCGTGGCGGTGGGAATCCTGTTCCTGCTGCTGTTCAACGGCCAGAGCGGCCTCATCAACACGGGCCTCGGCGCCATCGGCATCGACGGGCCTTCGTGGACGACGGATCCGTCGTGGGTCAAGCCAGGCCTGGTGATCATGAGCCTGTGGACGGTCGGCTCGTCCGTGCTCATCCTTCTCGCGGCGCTGCGCGGGGTCCCGGAGGAGCTGTACGAGTCGGCGCGCCTCGACGGCGCGGGCGCCTGGCGGCAGTTCCGGCACGTATCGCTTCCGATGATCAGCCCCGCGCTGTTCTTCGTCGTCGTCGTGAACACGATCGCCGGGCTGCAGACGTTCGATGAGGCCTACACCGCGTTCTTCGGCGCGGGCAACACCACCTACGGGAACGACGCGGCGCTCTTCTACGTCATCTATCTGTTCCAGCAGGCCTTCCAGTTCCTCCACATGGGATACGCGTCGGCGATGGCCTGGCTGCTGTTCCTCGTCATCATGATCGTCACCGCGATCCAGGCCTTCGTCTCGCGCCGGCTCGTGCACTACGAAGGCGGGAACACGCGATGAGCACGCTCACCGAACGCCTCACCGGCGCGCGCGGCGCGGCCGCCGCGGGCGGTCTGGGCGACAGAGGAGCGGCGGCGGCGGGCGCCACGGCCGAGGGCCGGCGGCCGTCTCAGCGCCGTCGCACGCGGATCGGGCGGGTCTTCACGATCGTCGCGCTCGTCGCGATCGGCATCGTGTTCGTGTACCCGTTCGTCTGGCTCGTCAGCGCCTCGTTCAAGCCACGCGGCCAGGTGTTCGACAACCGTCTCATCCCCGAGACGTTCATCCTCGACAACTACGTCCAGGTCTGGCAGCAGGCGCCCCTCGCCGTCTGGCTGCTCAACACGCTCATCGTGACCGTGCTCGCCGCCGTCGCGGTGACGATCTCGAGCGCGATGGTGGCGTGGGGGTTCGCGTTCTACCGCTTCCGGGGGCGCGGGCCGCTGTTCGCCCTGGTGCTGGGGTCGATGATGCTGCCCGGCGCCGTGACGATGATCCCGACCTTCCTCATCTGGAACGCCCTCGGCGCCGTCAACACCCTCACCCCGATGTGGGCGCACAACCTGTTCGGGAGCGCCTTCTACATCTTCCTGCTGCGCCAGTTCATGCTGTCGCTGCCGCGCGACCTGTTCGACGCGGCTCGCGTGGACGGCGCGAGCCCGTGGCAGGTGTTCTGGCGCATCGCGCTGCCCCTGTGCCGGCCGGCGCTCGCCGTGACGCTCGTGTTCGAGGTGCAGGCCGTGTGGACCGACCTCATGCGGGCGCTCATCTATCTGCGCGACTCGGCGACGTTCACCGTGCCGCGCGGTCTCAAGGCGCTCGTGGACACCTTCGGGTTCGGCGGGGAGTGGCACTGGGAGATCCTGGTGACGGCCAGCGTCATCACGACGATCCCGATGATCATCCTGTTCTTCGTCGCCCAGCGGCACATCATCCACGGCGTCGCGGCGGGCGGCGTGAAGGGGTAGCGGTCAGTCCTCGGGGCCGCGGTGCGCGTCGAAGTTGCGCTCGTAGCGCGCGGTCGCCTCGTCGAGCAGCCGAGGGGTGAGGATCGCGAGGGGCTGGATGTCCGCCAGGAGCGGCTCGCAATCGGGCCCCCGACCCACCATGCGGCCGTCGAGCACCCACGCGAAGCGGTCCCGGTTCTTCTCCGCCAGCTCGGCGTACTGGCACACCTGACGCGCGAGCCAGTCCTCGAGGGGACGGGTCCACCACGCCTCCGGATGCAGGGGGTTCACGGACAGGCCCGGCAGGTCCAGCCCGCTCTCCGTGTCGCGACTCTGCTCCGATGCGTCGTGCTCGGGCCCGGCCGAGTACCGCACATACGACTCGGGCCGTGAGCGGACGAGGTCGACCAGCTCGGCCATGCTGGTCAGCAGCCGGAGCCCGTCGTCGGGCGCCGGCTCTCCCGCGGCACCCGTCTCAGTCGACCTGTTCGGACTGGGTGGAGATGAAGTCACGGTCCTCCTCGCTCAGGGTCGCGCCCTCCGGCACGTCGCGGCCCGTGATCTCCGCGATCTCCTCGCGCGCCTCGCTCGGCAGGGCGTCGCCCGGGTGCTCTCGCAGCGCGTGCTTGGTCGAGATCGACAGGCGCGGCCACCATTCGTGGATCGACGGCAGTTCGGCGGTCATGGCTCCCCCTTCTCCTCGCTTGCACCGAAGCTAGGCCTCCGCACGCGCGCGGCTCAACGGGTTGACATCGCCTCCGGCGGCGACACGTCGGCACCCGCGGGCGCGGCGGCCGCGCGCACGAGCCAGCCGGCCAGCAACGCGCCGACGGCACCGCCCACGAGTTGGGCCGCGACGAAGGGCAGGACCGAGGCGGGCGCGATGCCCGCGAACGTGTCCGAGAACATCCGTCCGATCGTGATGGCGGGGTTGGCGAAGCTCGTCGAGGCCGTGAAGAAGTAGGCCGCCCCGATGTAGGCGCCCACCGACGGGGCGACCAGCGCGGCCCGGCCGCTGCGGACCAGCGTGAAGATCACGAGGACGAGGCCGGCCGTCGCGACGGCCTCGGCGAGCAGCAGGCCGGGCTCGGCGCGGTGGGTGGTGCTCCAGCCGGCGCGCGGCACCGCGAACATCGCATCCGCGAGGAGCGCCCCGGCGATGCACCCGCCGACCTGCACGGGCACGTACGCCGCGGCGATGCGCCACCCGCGCCCGCCGAGCGCCGCATCGGCGAGGGACACCACCGGATTGAAGTGCGCGCCGGAGATCGGCTGGAACACCACGATCAGCACGCCCAGGCCGAGCGCCGTGGCGAACGCGTTCTCGAGCAGCTGCAGCCCGGTATCGCCGGGCGACAGGCGCTGCGCCATGATCCCCGAGCCGACGACGATCGCGGCGAGCAACAGGCTGCCGAGGAACTCGCCCGCGAGCTCGCGGGGAGAGGCCGCACGCCCAGGGACCTTCCGCGCGGGCGCTCCCGCGGCCATCGCGCTCACGGCTCGAGCACCGCGGCGACGCGCTCGAGCGCGTCCGGCACGAGAGCATAGAAGGCCCACGTGCCCCGCTTGCTGCGCGTGAGGAAGCCCGCCTCGGTCAGGATCCGCAGGTGGTGCGAGACGGTTGGCTGCGCGAGCCCGACCGGCTCGATGAGGTCGCACACGCACGCCTCCCGCTCGGGGGTCGCCGCGACGATCGAGAGCAGCCGCAGGCGCGCAGGATCCGCGAGCGCCTTCATCGCCCGGGCCAGCCGCTCCGCCTCCTCCGCTCCGAGCGGCTCGCGAACCAGGGGGGCGCAGCAGACCGCGGGCGACGCGACGGGAGTGACATCGAGCGAGGCGGGCATGCATCGAGAGTAATCGATATTCATCATTGTCGATGCCTTCGCGGTGCGAGAGCGAGGATTGGCCGGACAGCGAGCACCCCGCGGACATAGGCTTTGGTCTATGGATGCCGGGAACCCGCTCGCGACGATCGCGGACCCGACGCGCACGCGCATCCTGCGCCTGATCCTGTCCGCTCCGGGCGGGCGCGCCCGCGTCGGCCAGCTGGCCGACGAGCTGGGGCTGCGCCAGCCGACGGTGAGCCACCACATGAAGGCCCTGCTGGCCGAGGGCGTCGTGTCGCGCCAGCAGGACGGCCGCCGAGCATGGTTCTCGGTCTCGCCGGATCACGCCGACGCCGTCGCATCTCTGGTCGGCGTGACACCCGCCCCGCACGAACCGGACCTCGGACGGATCGTCGACGACCTCGCCGTGCGTTTCCGCGGCATCTTCAACCGCGAGACGATCGACGCCTACGTGCGCGAGAGCCTCGACCTCCTCGCCCACGGCGAGGCGCCGCCCCGCCAGCTCGCATCGCGCACCGCGGCCTTCGCGGCATCCCGCCTCGAGGCGCTGGCGCGCGCGGACGGCCCGCACACCGAACGTCCCGAGGTGCTGTTCGTGTGTGTGAAGAACGCCGGCCGGTCGCAGCTGGCGGCCGCCATCCTGCGCCATCTCGCGGGCGATCGCGTCGTCGTCCGGACCGCGGGCTCGATGCCCGCCGCCGACATGCGCTCGACCATCGTGATGTCGCTCGACGAGATCGGCGTGCCGATCGGGGGCGAGTTCCCCAAGCCGCTCACGGACGAGGCCGTGCGCGCCGCGGACGTCGTGATCTCGATGGGCTGCGGCGACGCGTGCCCCATCTACCCCGGTCGGCGCTATCTCGACTGGGAGGTCGACGACCCGGCCGGCCGGCCGCTGGAGGACGTGCGCGTCATCCGCGACGACATCGAGCGCCGCGTGCGAGGCCTGCTCGACGAGCTGCTCTGAGCCGCGCGGCCATCCAATTGCGACGCGTCGCGGGCATCCGCTTGCGCGACCGTGAACGAGCGTTTACGGTGTATCGCATGGATGTGAACACATGTTCACGCGAGCGTCGGTGATCCCCATCCCGCCCCCGGATGACCCGATCGTGGCCGCGGGGGTGTCGCGCTTCGCACGGGAGGGCTTCGACGCGCCTCTGCGCGCCATCGCCCAGGACGCGGGCGTCAGCGCCGCGCTCGTGATCAAGCGATTCGGGTCGAAGGACGGGCTCAGGGCGGCGTGCGACGCGCACGTGCTCGACGTCATCCGGCGGGCCAAGGAGCGCAACATCGCCGGCGCGACCGAGGGCCGCCTCCTCGGGGTGCTCGCCGAGAGCGACGTCTACGCGCCGATCGTCGCGTACGCCATGAAGTCCGTGGTCGCCGGCGGGCCGCTCGGCCGCGAGTTCGTCGAGCAGATGATCGCCGACGCGGAGGGATACCTGGCCGTCGCGGAGGCCCAGGGCATCGTCCGGCCGAGCCGAGACAGCGCCGCACGGGCCCGCCACCTCGTCATGAGCGCGATGGGCTCCTTCCTGCTGTCGCTGCAGCTCGACCCGCCCGCAGATCCCGGCGACCTGCCCGCCGTCTCCCGCCGCCTGCAGGCCGAGAGCACGCTCCCCATGCTCGAGCTGTTCACCGAGGGGCTGTTCACGACCCGGCGCCTGCTCGACGACTACCTGCTCTACGTCTCGGATCCTCCGGGCGGACAGCCGCACGGCTCGCCCGCGCCGCATCCGACGGATCCGGCGGATTCCGACCCCGCAGACAAGGAACAGAAATGAACACGATCGACATCCGAGGGCTCCGCAAGTCCTTCGGCTCCTTCACCGCCCTCGACGGGCTCGACCTCGCCGTCGCGCCCGGGGAGGTGCGCGGCTTCCTCGGCCCCAACGGCTCGGGGAAGTCCACCACCATCCGCATCCTGCTCGGGCTCCTGCGCGCCGACGCGGGCACGGTGCGCCTGTTCGGCGGCGACCCCTGGCGCGATGCGGTCGCGCTGCACCGGCGGCTCGCCTACGTACCGGGCGACGTGTCGCTGTGGCCCAACCTCACCGGCGGAGAGGCGATCGACTACCTCGCGCGGCTGCGCGGCAAGCCCGACCGCCGGCGGAAGGCCGAGCTGCTGGAGCGGTTCGAACTCGACCCGACCAAGAAGGCGCGCACCTACTCGAAGGGCAACCGGCAGAAGGTCGCCCTCGTGGCGGCGTTCGCGAGCGACGCCGAGCTGTTCATCCTGGACGAGCCGACCAGCGGACTGGATCCGCTCATGGAGGCCGTCTTCACGGATGAGGTGCGCCGGCTGCGAGCGCGGGGACGCTCCGTGCTGCTCAGCAGCCACATCCTGAGCGAGGTCGAGAAGGTGTGCGACACCGTCACGATCATCCGCGCGGGCAGGTCCGTCGAGAGCGGCACCCTGACGAGCCTGCGCCACCTGACGCGCACACGCGTCGTCGCGGTCGTGCAGCGGGACGCCGAGGGCGTCGTGGCGCTCCCCGGCGTGCACGATGCAGTGACGGAGGCCGTCGACGGCGGCTCCCGCGTCACGTTCGACGCGGACGACTCGGCGATGGGCGACGTGCTCGCCGCCCTCACCGCACGGGGCG
Organism: Microbacterium album; assembly: GCF_014643695.1. Lineage (GTDB taxonomy): Bacteria > Actinomycetota > Actinomycetes > Actinomycetales > Microbacteriaceae > Microbacterium > Microbacterium album. The sequence goes on from NZ_BMJY01000004.1 coordinate 193,889, forward strand.
TGGAGAGCCTCACGGCGACGCCGCCCTCGCTCGAGGACCTCTTCATGCGGCACTACGGCGACGACCTCGCCGCGCTCGAGGGCGGGTCGCGGCGATGAGCACCACCTCGACCGCCGCCGCGCGCACGCTCAGCGGTTCGCCGCTCGCCGGCCTCGGGGAGCTGTGTCGCCACATCGTGCGCCGCGACCGCATCCGTCTCACCGTGTGGACCCTGTCGATCGCGGCGTTCACGCTCTACTTCGCGTTCGCGCTCACCACGATCTTCGACGAGGCGGCGCTGCGCGCGCGGGCCGCGGTCATGGAGACGCCCAGCGGGATCGTGATGGGCGGCCCGGGGTACGGCCTCGACGACTACACGCCCGCCGTTGCGATGGCGAACGAGGGCATCACCTGGATCGTGCTCGCCCTGGCGATCATGAGCATCCTGCACGTCGTGCGTCACACGCGACTGGAGGAGGAGACCGGTCGATCCGAGCTCGTGCTCGCGAGCGCCGTCGGCCGGCGCGCTCCGGGCGTCGCCGCGATGCTCACGCTCGGCGCCCACCTGCTCGTGACCGCCGCGGTCGCCACCGGGGCGATGCTCCTCGGCGCCCCGGACGCACCCCTCGCCGACACGGCGGCCATGATGCTCGGATGCGCGCTGTCCGCGTTCGTGTTCGGCGCTGTGGCACTCGTGACGAGTCAGATCACGTCCCACGCCCGCACCGCGATCGGGCTGGCCCTCGCCGTCTTCGGGCTGGCCTTCGTCGTCCGCGCCGCGGGCGACCTTCAGGAGAGGGGCGGGTCCGCCCTGTCGTGGCTCTCGCCCATCGCCTGGGCGCAGCAGCTGCGGGCCTTCGTCGACGTGCGCTGGTGGCCCCTGCTGCTCTCCCTGGCGGCCGTCGTCGCACTGCTGGTCGTCGCCGCGCTCCTGTCCGGACGGCGCGACATCGGCGCGGGCCTGGTGGCCACGCGGCCCGGCCGCCGGGACGCCAGGACCACGCTGCGTTCCCCGATGGCGCTCGCGTGGCTCCAGCAGCGTGGCGCGCTCCTGTGGTCGACGCTGGGCCTCGGCCTGCTCTGGTTCGCCAGCGGCACCATGATGAGCACGCTGGACGACATGGTGTCGGATCTCGTCGAGACCAACCCGATCATCGGTCAGCTCTTCGGCACGGATCCGTCGGAGTTCACGACATCCTTCCTCGGCGTGATGATGCTGTACATCTCGCTGTGCGCGGCCGCCTACGCGATCGTCGCGGGCCAACGTCCCAAGGGCGAGGAGACCGCGGGCCGCCTGGAGCTGCCGCTCGCCGCTCCCGTCTCGCGCGCCCGGTGGCTGGGCGGCCAGCTGACGGTGGCGGGTCTGGGAACGCTCGTCCTGCTCGCCGCCTCCGTGTACGGACTGTGGGCGGGCGCGGCACTTGTCGGCGTGGACGACCCGGGACTCGGCGACTACACGGCCGTGTTCGTCTCCTACACCCCCGCCGTGCTGGTCTTCCTCGGCCTGACCGCCGCCCTGTACGGCTGGGCGCCGCGCGCGACGGGCCTGGCGTGGCTGCTGCTCGCCTTCGTCTTCATCGCGGGCATGTTCGGCGCGCTGTTCGAGCTGCCGGAGTGGGTGCTCGGGATCTCCCCGTTCCACTGGGTGCCGGAGAGCTTCGGCGACGGTGTCGACGGCGCTGGCCTGGCCGGGCTTACCGCGGTGGCGGCGGCGCTCTTCCTGGTCGGGATCGTCGGTTTCCGGCGCCGCGACGCGCTCAGCGGATGAGACGGAAGGGGCTGGGCGATCGCCGAGCCCCTTCCGGATTCATAGATGCTCATCTATGCTTTTGCGCGAGGAGGATCCATGACCACCAAGCCCACCGTGCTCTTCGTCTGCGTCCACAACGCCGGCCGATCCCAGATGGCCGCCGGCTACCTGCAGGCGCTCGCGGGAGACCGCGTCGAGGTCCTTTCCGCCGGCTCGGCGCCCAAGGACCAGATCAACCCCGTCGCCGTGGCGGCGATGGCCGAGGAGGGCATCGACATCGCGGGCAACACGCCCAAGGTGCTCACGGTCGACGCCGTCAAGGAGTCGGACGTCGTGATCACGATGGGCTGCGGCGACGCGTGCCCCGTCTTCCCGGGGAAGCGCTACGAGGACTGGGAGCTGGACGACCCGGCGGGGCAGGGGATCGAGGCGGTGCGCCCGATCCGCGACGAGATCCGCGCGCGGGTGCAGGCGCTGCTCGCCGAGATCGCCCCCGCCTGACGGACAAAACGGCACCGGCCGCAGAATCACGCACGCCTCCACCGGAGAGATCTGCAAAACCGCCGCAGCGCATCCCATTTTGTAAAGACTCGATGATCTTTCCGCTATATCGGTCGATCCCACCGGTCCCTCCGGAGCGATCCTGGAGGAGTCTTCGCGAGAGCTGGACGCCTCCCGGCGCCCGCGCGGAGACGCAGGACACGCAAAGGAGAGTCGGATGAACGACATCGATGTCGACGCGACGCAGCACGACGGGCGGCCCTACTGGTTCGACAAGCACCCGTCGCAGGCCGAGGGCGAGGACTGGTAAGCCCCCTCCCCCGCAGGGCGGCCCGCCCGGCTCAGCCGGAGCGCGCCGCCCTGTCCCGTTCCGAGGCGCTGTCCGGCGCTCGAACACTGTCAATCCCCTCCCGCCGAACGTCCCTGTGCGCGAGCCTGGATGTAAGCGACGACTGGAGGCGCATCATGAGCAGCACACCCCGAGGCCCCGAGGACGCCGAGATCGACGTCGACCCGGACCTGTCGCCCGACGACTCGGGCGAGTCGATCGGCGGCGAGCAGCCCGCCGAAGCGCGCAGCGCCGGGCACGGCACGGAGGGCGAGGGCGAGGACCCCGAGTTGGAGCTCGGCCAGAATCCCGTCATCGGTCACCAGCCCGACCTCCCCGCCGGCGAGGACCCCGTGGGCGGAGAGCACCCGCCCGTCGACGCCGAGACGGCGCCCGTGGGCGACGAGTCGGACGCCCGCGAGCCGGGCGCCAGCGGGCACCCGTCCCAGGCGGAGGGCGAGGACCCCGACAGCCCTGCGGGACCGGAGGCGCCGGGCCCCGAGGGACACCCATCCCAGGCGGAGGGCGAGGACCCGGACGACGCCTGACGTGGGCGGTGCAGTGCGTCGGCGCCACGCGGCGACGCACTGCACGCGTGTCAGCCGCACTGCACGCGTGTCAGCGGTCGGACAGCCACCCATATCTACGGCTCTGGCGCGCCCCCAATCGCGCTCGATCCGGCCGCAAGATGGGCCAGATCTTCTGCTTCTCTCCTCAGAGAAGTCCGCCTACTGGCACCTAAACCGGAAGAACGCGAGTTCTTTCTTTGTCCTGGACGTGCTCGCGCTTGACTTCGAGGTGAATGCTTGGGGCGACCCCACCACACACCTCGGAGCAGAGATGACCACCACGCTGGAGACAGCACCTGCCACAACGACCGCCGCCCCCGTCACCGAGACAGCCGGACACGCCATCGTCCGCACGCTGGAGGAGCACGGCATCCCGCGCGCCTACGTCGTCCCGGGTGAGAGCTATCTGGAAGTGCTCGACGGGCTTCACGGCTCGTCCATCGAGACGATCGTGTGCCGCCACGAGGGCGGGGCGGCATACATGGCGGAGGCCGAGGGCAAGCTGGGCGATCTGCCCGGTATCGTCATGGTCACACGAGGACCCGGGGCCGCCAATGCGCTCGTCGGGCTTCACACGGCATGGCAGGACTCCACGCCGCTCGTGCTCTTCGTCGGGCTGATCCCCGTCGACCATCGAGACCGCGAGGCCTTCCAGGAGTTCGATATCCACGGCTGGTTCGACAAGGGCGCCAAGCGAGTGCTCGTGCTCGACTCCGCAGAACGCGCCGCGGAGACAGTCGCGGAAGCGATCTTCGCCGCCCGTTCCGGTCGTCCCGGTCCCGTCGTCGTGGGCCTGCCGGAGGACGTCATCCGCCAGGAGATCCCGACGACCGTGCACCCGCCCATCCCGATCGCCGAGGGCGGCATTGCCCGGTCGGACGCGGCGGCCCTTGTCGAGGCGCTACGCGGGTGCGACAAGCCCCTTGTTGTCACGGGCGGCAGCGACTGGACGTCAGCCGCATCCTTGCAACTGACCGCCTGGCTCGAGCAACATGGTATCGCCGCCGCGGCGGAGTGGCGCACGGAGGGCGTGGTCGGCTTCGACTCGCCCAGCTACGTCGGTCCGATCGGGTACGGGCGCCCCAAGCCGACGTACGACCTGTTCGAAGAGACAGACCTTCTCATCTTCGTCGGAACTGTGCCAGGCGACGTCCTCACGAGCGGCTACATCGCTCGGCAGGGCTGGCACCGCCGCAACTTCCTCGTCTCGATGGATCCGCTGTTGCGAGGCCGCTCAGGTGCCGTCTCCCACCAGATCGTCGCCAAGCCCCCCGCATTCGTCCGCGACCTTGTAGCCCTCGACGTCCCCACCAAACCGGAATGGCGCGAGTGGACGGCGCGCATGCGCTCCCAGCAGGACCAGTTCGCCGCACTGCCCGAGCCACGAACGGATGCCGAAGGGCCGGCGCGCATGGACACCCTGATGGCGCACCTCGTGCCGAAGCTGCACGAGGACGCGCTCGTGACGCTCGGTGCCGGCGAGCACACGAACTGGGCGCACCGGTACTTCCCCGTACGCCAGTACCCCGCGATGGTGAGCGCTGGCAATGGTTCGATGGGGTACTCGATCCCCTCGACCGTCGCGGCCGCGCTGCGGTTTCCTCAGCGGCAGATCGTGACGATCGCCGGAGACGGCGAGTTCCTCATGAACGGCCAAGAGCTCGCCACGGCCCGACAGCACGGGGCCGCCCCCCTTGTCGTCGTCATGGACAACCAGGAGTACGGCACCATCCGCACGCACCAGGAACGGCATCATCCCGGCCGTGTGTCCGGCACACAGCTCGTCAATCCCGACTTCTCCGCCATGGCAACCGCCTTCGGCGGCTTCGGGGTGCGCGTGGAGCGGGATGCAGACATCCCGGCCGCAGTGGACGCAGCGCTAGCAGCGCAAGGCGATGGAAGATTCGCGCTCATCCATCTCATCGTCGGCCAGCGCGAGCAGGCGTACTGACGCTCACGGCCTCCTTGGCATCATCCGCCACGCAGGTGGTGACCGGCACAGGTCACCACCCGCATGGCGGCTCTCAGAGGTCGCGGTAGGTCGTTCGCGCGTACTCGTGGTAGGGCGCCGGAGCGACCGTGGCACCGATCCGCACCTGCTCGTGCGGCTCGACGTTGCTCTTGCGGGAGTTGGGCTCCTCGCCCCACAGCACCTCCACGCGCGCACCGTCCGGCACGTCGACGTCGAGCGAGGCGAGCGAGAGGTAGAGCTGGTCGAACGCGACGTAGCCGGCGTCGGTGGACACGCCCACGCGCCGGTCGCCCTGGCGGACCTCATCGAACTGATAGAAGCCGTATCGCGCCTTCGGGAACTCGAGGTACTTGGCCGGCGCGCCGGGCGTCAGCTGCGACTCGACGACCTTCGCGACGTCCGCGGCGTCCCAGATGAGCGTCACCTTGCGGCGGGCCGGGGACGCGGCGATGCGCTGCAGCGCCTCCTTGCCGATGAAGTCGTGGTCGAAGTTCACCGAGCGCCCGAGACCCAGGTCGTACGGCGTGAGGTAGAAGTCCTCGACCGCCCCGTACAGCGAGCCGCCGATCGATCCCGCACGTGCGGCGGGAAGCCACTCGCGGTACTCCGCGAACAGGCCGTCGGGGTCGTCCGTGAAGATCGCCGGGAAGGGCGTGGGCACCCAGCCCGACTCCAGCGGGGTCACCGAGTACGCCTTCGCACCGATCCGCACGATCCCGAACTCGTCACCCGCCTCCAGGATCGCCGCTCGCACCCGCTCGCCCTCGGAGTACGGGCCGAAGAACTCGAAGCCGGGCTGGCCCGCCATGCCATGGCGCAGGCCCTGCACGGTCGTGCCCGCGAAGGCGAAGTCGTGGATGTGGAAGAACTTCACCTCGGGCACCGGACCGCCCAGCAGCTTCTCCAGCACGTCGTGGGCGCGCGGTCCCTGCAGCTCGTAGCGGTAGAACGTGGGATCGCCCTCACGCATGTGCGAGTTGCCCTCGAGGCGGGTGCGGATGTCCTTGCCCGAGCGCTCGGCGTGGAACCGCACCCAGTCGATCAGGACGTGGTGGCCGATCAGGACGATCCGCTCGCCCTGCGCCGTCGGGTGAGCGAGGTGGAAGAGGATGCCGTCGCCGATGACGTAGCCCTCGTGATTGACCGAGATGAGCTGTTTGGCGACGCCCGGGCGGAAGTTGGTGAAGGTGTTGACGGCGATCCCGCTGAGCACCTCGACGACGTCCTCGCCCTCGAGGAAGAGCTGGGTCATGTGGTGCGACTGATCCATCAGCGCGACCGTCTCGTTCCACGATCGCGACTCGCTGCGCCAGTTGCTGAACTCCGGGTGCACGGGGAACGTGAACGCCGGGTAGTCGACATTGCGCAGCAGCTCGACGGGGTCTCCGACGCGAGCGAGCGCCTGAGCGAGGGACTCTGACATGTGCGATCTCCTTCGACCGGGTGGGCTGACAGCGCGCTTCGCGCTGCGGGGCCAGCCTAGAAATCGGCCGGATCGACCAGGTAGCGTTCCTTCCGTTGTTGCGAAGGAGGAGACCGGATGGCGCGATCCTCGCGCGGAGTGTCGGCGCTGACACGGGTGCTGGCGGTGCTCGACGCGTTCACGGCCGATGCGCCGTTCCTGTCGCTCACGGACATCCACCGCCGTGCGGGCGTTCCCCTGTCGTCGGTGCACCGCATCGTGGCGGAGCTCGTCGAGCACGGCCTCCTCGAGCCCGTCGCGGGACGGCGGTACCGCCTGGGCAACCGGCTGTGGGAGATCGGCAGCAAGACGCCCGGCGCACTGGGGCTGCGAGAGATCGCGGAGCCGTACCTGCGCCGCCTGCACGACGCGATGGGCCAGCACGTGCAGCTCGCCGTGCCGATCGACACGGACGTGCTGCTCATCGAGCGCCTCTCCGCGCCCGACGGCGTGGTCAACGGCTCCATCGTCGGTGGCCGGATTCCCGTCCAGCACTCCTCGAGCGGACTCGTCTTCCTCGCTTTCGGCCAGCCAGAGCTGCTGGACGCGGTGCTCGCCGAGGGGCTGCGCCCGGTCACCTCGGCTGGCCCGCGCACGCCCGAGGAGTTCCGCGCCGCCGTCGCCGCCACCAGGCGGCGCGGATACGCGATCGCCGACGGATGGATCCATCCCGCCTCTCGGGGATTGGCGGTGCCCGTGCGCGGGTCGGAGAACGTCGTCGTCGGCGCGCTCGGCGCTGTCGTCCCCAACGACGGCAGCTCCCCCCGCCGCTACACGAGCCTGCTGCTGGAGACGGCGAGCCAGATCTCCCACGCGCTCCTGCGCGCCTATCTCCCCGCCGGCCACCCCCGCGCGCTGCCGGGCGGCTCGCTGCGCGCGCTGGTCAGCTCATCCGAGCAGTCGATGCGCTACCTCGAGCGGAAGGCGCAGCGGCGGTGAGACAGGGCGCCGACCAGAGCGTGGAGCTTCCCCTGAGCTGCAGCTGTTCGGGAACTCAACGCCTGCCCGCGGCATCCGCCAGCTCGGGCACGCGGATCGCGCTCGCCGCCCCGAGGCGATGCCACGTGCGGTTTCGGTAGACCAGCCCGTCGCTGTCGGCATCCTGCGCGACCTGCGACTCGATCGCCGTGCCGACGAACACGGCGGAGCCTCCCGCATCCACCCGGTGGAGGATGCGCAGCCGGAGCCAGGTGTCCGCGGCGTCGAACACCGGCTCCCCCGTGGGCAGGCGGTGCCACCGTGTCGTGTCGGCGAAGCGATCGACGCCCCGAGCAGCGCCCAGTTGCGCGAGATCGAGGTTTTTCGCCGACAGGAGGTGGATCACCACGGTGTCGGTCCGCCGCAGAACCTCTGCGCTCGAGCTGAGGACTGACACGGAGAACATCGCCAGCGGCGGATCCGCGCTCACCGCCGACACGGAAGAAGCCGTGAACGCCACGGGCGCGCCGCCCGGGTCCGCCGTGATAAGCGCCACACCGGCCGGGTGCAGGCGGAACGCCGCCTTGAAGTCCTCGGAGCCGATCATGGCGCCCTCACGACACTGCGGCGAGGTAGCGCACGGCCGCCTGCCGCCAGTTGAGCGTGACGTGGTGCGAGATCATCTCGATGTCACGCTTGGCCCGGGAGACCGGGTGCTCGGCGCTGCCGGCGCGCGCGCCGACGAGCGAGAAGATCTGCTGCACCGCGCGGAGCGCGGTCCGCGTGACGAGGGCGTTGTCCCTCAGTTCGCGGGCGACGTCCGCCTCCGACGACTCGACGCGTCGACGCGCGCGCTCCGAAGCTTCGAAGCTGCGCCTCTCCACGAGCAGCCGTGCCATCTCGATGTCACCCTGCGCCTGCGAGAACTCCGACGCGACGTACTCCTGCTCGGAGAGGCGCACGGCCCCGCCCAGCGCATTGGCGACGCGCGTGCTCGTACTGACCGTCTCGGCGAAGTGCTCCGCGGCGCCGAGGGCCGCTCCGACGGCACACGACGCGAACGGGAATCGGCCGTTGGACGGCCACGTCGCGTACATCGTGTCGAAGGTCGGGTGAAGCGCGCGACGCTCCTTCAGCTTCCGGACGGTGTCCTTGGTCGCCTGCACGCGGTGCTCGGGAACGAACACGTCCTTGACGGCCATCGTGCGGCTTCCGGTTCCGCGCATCCCCGTCGGGAACCAATCGTCGATCGTCTCCGCGTCCTCGTGCGGGACCAGGAACATGTGCCCTTCGCCGTCCTCGCCGACCGGGGCGTTGAAGATCAGCCACTCCGAGAAATCCGAGCCGCTGCAGAAGCCCCAGCTGCCTGTGAGTCGATAGCCTCCCGCCACACGCTTGACCGTCGCCTTCGGATTGAGATTGGTGTTGCCGGCGAGGGTCACGTAGGTGTCCTCGCCCCAGATCTCCTCCTGCACCTCCTCGGGAAAGGCCAGGACCGCCATGTTGTCGGAGCTGAGAATCGAGGCGATCCAGGCCGTCGACGCACAGCCCCGCGCGAGCGTCATGGCCACGCGGGCGTGCTCGTGCTCGCTGAGCTCGAGACCGCCGTACTTCTTGGGCTTCAGGATGTGGAAGAACCCCGCGTCGCCGAGCCTGCGGTACGTGTCCTCCGAGATCCGTCGCTCTCTGTCGACCTCCGCCGCGCGCTCGCGCAGGAGGGGGACCAGATCCTCGGCCGCCTGGACGATGTCGTCCGCGGTCAGAGTGGTCGGCGGCGCGGGCCGGATGTCGGCGCTCGCGTCTTCGGTGATCGGACGGTTCATGTCGACTGCCTCTCCCGCGGCAACGCCGCCGCGGTCGCATCAAGTGGGAACGGCACCCATCCTGTGCGGGAGCGAAAGCACGGTCAACCAGAACTTCTCGAGCAATAAACACGGCCAGGACGCATTTAGGTGACATCATACAGCTTGCGGACGAGGTCGGCCATCGCGAGCGCGCGCGACGAGAGCTCCGCGTCTCTCGCCCAGGCGAAGACGACGGGGACCGCGGGCGGAGCCGGCGTGATCTCCTTCTCGATGATGGGCAGCCCCTCGTAGCTCAGCTTGTTCGCCGGCCGCTGGACCAGCACGGCGTAAGCGGTGTCGGAGCGGGCCACGACCGAGCGCGTCAGTTCGAACGCGTGCGTCCGGTGCCGCACGTTGGGCGTCACGCCCCGCGCCTCGAACATCGCCATCGCGTAGCGCGTGCTCGGGGTCTGGTCGTAGAGCACGAGCGGCATGGGCGCCAGTTCCTCCAGAGTGACCATCTCGGCGTCTGCGAGCGGATGGCCCGCGCCGAACAGGGCGTAGCCGCGCGCGTCGTGGAGAGTGAACGAGTCGATGCGCTCCATGTCGCCGATGTCATACATGATCGCGACGTCGATCGCGCCGGATCCGAGATCCCGAACCAGTTCGTCCTGCGCGCCGACAACGAAGTCCACCGTGACCCGGGGATGCAGCTGCTCGAACTCTCCGAGGATCCGCGGGAGGTGGTTCGCGGCCAGCGTCACGAAGCAGCCCACGACGAGCGGCCCGGCGAGCGCCGTGCCGTCGCCGCGCACGGCATAGCCGAGCTCCGCCACCTCGCGCAGCAGGCGGCGTGCGCGAGCGGCGACGAGACGACCGGTGGGAGTGAGGGAGAGACCCTGGGCGCGCCGACGAATGCACAGCTCTGCCCCGAGCGCGCGCTCAAGCTCGGTGATCGACGCGGACACCGCCGAGGGCGAGAACTTCAACCGGCGCGCGGCACCAACGATCGTCCCCTCCTCGGCCGCGGCCAGGAAATGCGCGAGCTGCCTCAGCGTCAATTCCCCCCGCGCGTCCGAGACCAGAAGCGCCTCTGCTTCCCACATGGCCCGACCCTATAACACGATTGGCTCGTGCTTCTTCCGCGATTTATCGCGGTTGACCAACGAAAGCAGGGCGGCCAACCTGAGACCGGGCCCACACCCGCGTGGACCCCCTGCACTCAGGACCACAGCGCTGACAGTGCCGTCACGCCCGCTCAACGCAGAGCGCTGCGGCGGTGCGTCACCGCGTTCATGGAGGCCAACGTCCGATGATCATCACCGACTCGCGCGGCCGCAGAGCTCCGGCCGCCATCGCGACCGTGCTCGCCGGCGCGCTGCTGCTGACGGCCTGTGGCCGTTCCGCCGGCCCAGCTCCCGCCGATGCGGATGGCGCCGTCGCGCCGTCGCCGGGCATCACCGACACCACGATCACACTCGGCACGACCTCGCCGCTTTCGGGCAATGCGGCTGGTGTCGGCACCTGCGCCGTTGACGGCGCGGTGGCGTACTTCGAGGCGAGGAACGCAGACGGCGGGATCGAGTTCGGCGACGGGAAGACGCGCACGGTCGAGTTCGTCGCTTACGACGACGGCTACGACCCGCAGCGAGCGCTCGGCAACTTCCAGCAGATGGTGGGCGACGGCATATTCGCCGCCGCGCTCAGCCTGGGCACGCCCACCAATCGCGCGTGGAGGGAGGCCGCGATCGACGAGGAGGTTCCGCAAGTGCTCGTGCAGACCGGCGACCCGCTGTTCAGCGACCCGGACGAGAGCCCCTGGCAGCTCGGCCTGCTGCCCATCTACCAGCAGGAGGGCGCGGCCTTCGGCGAGTTGCTCCTGGCTTCAGGGGAGCACCACCGGGTCGCCATCCTCTACCAGAACGACGACTTCGGGCTCGGCTACGTCGAGGGCTTCAAGGAGGCCGTCGAGGGCGCGGCCAACGTCGAGATCGTCAAGGAGCTGCCCTTCGAGGCCACCGCGGTCGACGTCTCCGCGCAGGTCACCGAACTGGCGTCGTCCGGAGCGGACATCTTCTTCAACGCGATGTCGTCGCTCGCGCCGCTCGTCATCGGGTCGCTGCAGCAGGCTGACGCCGTGGACTGGCGACCCAGCTGGTTCCTCCCTTCCACCTCTTCCAGCCCCGCCGCTCTGCTGGAGCCCTCCGGTGTCGCCGACCGCTTCCCCGCGATCTACACCACGGCATCGTCCCAGTCCGCCGGAGCACCCGGATTCGCTGAGACGGAAGACGGAGCGGAGTTCCTGGCGGCTCTCCACGAGCACACCTCTCAGACCGGTGTCCCCTCCTTTCCTCAGTGCGTGTGGAGCTGGATCGGAGCTTCCGTGATCGAGCAGGCGTTTCGCACGATGACGGAGCCGACGCGCGAGAGCTTCATGGATGCGCTGCGCTCGGTCTCCGACTTCGAGGCGCCCCTGCTGCTCCCGGGCGGCGTCATCGATACGACCGAGAACGGTCTGCCCGCCATGAGCAGCGTCGTCGTCCAGAGGTACGACGCTCCGGGCTTCATCCCGGTGGACGCTCTCGACTAGCTGGTGTGGCCGGCCGACGCGGCGCTGACCCCGCGACGGTCGGCCACATCTTGCCCCCCAGGCGCCGACAAGGTGCACGCCCCCCTGCGCCTGGCTTCGTCAGCGTGCGGCAGGAGGTGCGCCGTCGGGTCCCGGGAGCACGTTCCGGAGCACGTCGGCGAGCGTGACGACGCCGAGGAACGTGTCACCCTCCATCACGATCGCGAACTGCTCGCTCGCGCGCCGCATCTGCGCCAGCGCCTCATGCACGGGGGTGCCGGAGCTCAGCACGAAAGGCTTCCGAGCCAGGTCGATCGCCGGGCACTCCGCGTCTTCGAGGAGGGTGTCGCGCACGTGCACGACCCCCGTATACGGCGCTCCGTCGCCACCCACGAGGATCCGCAGATGCCCGGAGCGTCGCGCGGTGTCCTGCACGTCGGCGACGGTCGCCGACAGGGGCACCGCGGTGGCCCGCGCCTCGCGCGGGACGAGGTCGTCGACCTTCAGGGTCTCGAGCTCGATGGCGCCGGCGAAGGACTTCTGGAACGAGGCGTCGAGGGCCCCGACGTTCGCGGAGTGTGCGACGAGGTGGCGCAGGCTCGCCGCGTCGTATCCCCCCGCCGCGGCCCGCTCCACCGGTTCGACGCCGCTCGCGGCGACGAGCCGGTTCGCGACCCGGTTGATCCAGTTGAGGAAGGGCCTGAACACCCAGATGAACCCGCGCGCCGGGATCCCGATCAGGAGCGCCGAACGCTCCGGGTGCGCGATGGCCCACGACTTGGGCGTCATCTCCCCCACGACCAGGTGCAGGAAGGTGACGAGGATCAGGGCCAGGGCGAACGCGACGACATCCGCGCTCCAGGAGGGGAGCCACGGCGAGAAGAGCGCGAGCAGCCAGGCGTCGACGGCCGGTTTGGTCACGGCGCCGAGGGCGAACGTGCAGGCCGTGATGCCCAGCTGGGCGCCGGCCAGCATGACCGTCAGCTCGTTGGATCCGCGCAGGGCGGCGCGCGCCGAGCGGCTGGACCGCGCCATCTCCTCCAGCCGGTGGCGGCGCGCGCCGAGCAGCGCGAACTCGATCACCACGAAGAAGGCGCTGAGCACGATCAGGGCGGCCGTGACGAGGACGATGATCCACGGGGCGGTCATCGCGTCATCCCCCCGTCCTCGATCGGGGCAGCGGACGCGACGTCCTCGCCGCCGCGTCGTTCCTGCACAGTGACGTGGACCAGCGTCGGGACATGCCGGGCGACCTCGAGCACGCGCACGTCGAGCCAGCGCACGGTCGGCTCGTCCCACACGAGGTCGGCGGGGTCGTCCGGCAGATCGACGATCAGCTCGTCGCCCACCTCGGGCAGCCCGCCTCGCTCGGCGATGACGAGACCCGCGATCGTTTCGTAGTCGCCCCGGGGCAGTTCGTGCCCGATCGCGCGCTCGGCCTCATCCACGTGGACGTCGCCGCCCATGCGCCAGCTCCCGTCCTCCTGGGGCTCCACCCACACGGGACGTTCCTGATCGTGCTCGTCCGTGATCTCACCGACGACCTCCTCGGCGAGATCCTCGAGCGTCAGGATGCCCGTGAAGTCGCCGTACTCGTCGATCACGCACGCGAGCTCGTTGTGCTCCCGGCTCATCAGCTGAAGCGCGTCCGGAAGCGCCATCAGCTCCGGCAACACGGTCGCCGGCCGCATCAGCTCGGTCACGGCTGCCCCTTCCCACCCGGGCTCGGATGCCAGAAGGTCGATGAGGTGGACGACGCCGATGGGCTGCTCGTCCCCGTCGATCACGGGGTAGCGCGTGTGCGCGCCCGCCATGAGCTCGCGCACCTCCGCGATCGTGGCGTCGGAGCGCACGACGCCGACCCGCGACCGGGGGATCATCGCGTGCTCGACGTCACGGTGCGGGAAGTCGAGGATCCGGTCGAGCATCACCGACAGCTCCTCCGGCAGGTCTCCGCTCTGCCGCGAGTCGGCGACGATGTGCTCAAGGTCGTCGGCGGTGGCGCTGCTGTCGAGATCGTGGACGGGCTCGATCCGCAGCAGCCGCAGCAACGCGTTCGCGGCATGATCGAACACGGTGATCAGCCACCCGAACACGGCGAGATAGATCAGCGTCGGCCGCGCCAACGCGCGCGAGAGCGGACCCGCATTCGCGATCGCGAGGTTCTTCGGGTACAGCTCGCCGAAGATCATCTGGACCACCGTCGAGATCACGAGCGCACCGACCGTGCCCACGGTCACGCTGACTGCCGGCGGAATGCCGGCGCCACCCAGCAGGACGCCGAGGGATTCCCCGACGAGCGGCTCGGCGACGAAGCCGACGAGCAGACCCGTGATGGTGATGCCGAGCTGGGCGCCCGAGAGCATGAACGAGGTGCGGCGCGTCACGGCGAGCGCCCTCTTCGCGGCGGCGTCGCCCGCCGAGGCCGCCGCGCCGAGCTTCGACCTGTCGACGGACATGTAGGCGAATTCCTGCGCGACGAAGAAGCCGTTGGCGACGATGATCGCGAGGATCACGATGATTCCCAGAAGCAGGGTCAGCGCGGCGATTAGCATCTCGCTCGCCCAGGCTTCGGGACGGTGCAGGCGCGCACCCGCCGGTGGCGGGCGCGCTCGCGTCTATGGTCGGGGTCTTCCGTGGAATTGGGCACGCGGGACGCGCAACTCAAGGGAACTCTCCTTCACCGGCTGTGGCCCACGATTCTATCCGCCCATCGTGGGACCGCGGTAGATGTGCGACCGCCAGCCACCACTCCGGACGACGAGCAGCGCGTCCGCTTCGATGCCGTGGCCGTCGAGGTAGTGGAGGGCGTCGTCCACCGTGCACCCGGAGCGAGCGTCGAGTTCGATCATCTCGACGAGATCGCCGTGGCGATTGACGAGCATGGCATAGGGCGCCGCGTGCTCCGTGATCACCGCGACCGCGACGCCGCGGTCCAGAAGCCGGGCGGCCAGCCGCACCCCTTGTGCGTCGTCGGTGAGGGTGACCCGGAGCGGAGGAGCAGGCGTCATCGCCACTCTCCGCTCGCAACCGCTTCGCGCCCCGGCGGGGCCGGCGCCGCGTCCTCCCGCGCCCACATCCGCGGCACGTAGGTCGCCAGCACGGGGCCGAGAATCGCGAGGATCAGCACGTACAGTCCCGCGAAGGACGTGATGCGCGGGTCCAGGCCCGCCCCGGCCGCGATCGTGGCGAGGATCAGGGCGAACTCGCCGCGACTGAGCAGCGTGAGGCCGACTTCCACCCCGGTGAGCGCGGAGAAGCCCTGCAGGCGCGCGCCGACGACGCCCGCCGCCACGTTCGCCGCGATCGCAAGGGCGACGGCGACTACGGCGGGCACGAGCACGGCGCCGAACTGCGCGGGATCGAGCGTGAGGCCGAAGCCGATGAAAAAGACCGCTGCGAACGTGTCGCGGAGCGGCGTGACCATCGTCTCGGCGCGGTGCCGCGCGTTCGTCCCGGCGACAATGAGGCCGACCATGAAGGCGCCGATCGCGTCCGAGACGCCGGCCTCCTCCGCGACTCCGGCGACGAGGAGCGAGATCCCGACAAGTCCGACGACGAACAGCTCGGCCGACTTCTCCCCGACGATGCGGCTGACGATCCGGCTTCCCCGACGGGCGAGGACGAACAGGACGGCCAGGAAGCCGACGGAGACCGCGAACCGGAGCACGGAATCCCACACGCCGGATCCGGGGTTCACGACCACACCGAGCACCGCGAGGTACACGGCCAGGAAGATGTCCTCGATCACGATGATGCCGAGGATGAGCGGAGCTTCCGGTCGCGTCATCTTCCGCAGGTCGAGCATGAGCTTGGTCACGATCGCGGACGACGAGATGCCCGTGATGCCGGCGATCACGAGCGCCTCCGCCGTCCCCCAGCCCAGCACGAAGCCGAGGACGAGCCCCGCGCCGAAGTTGATGACGATGTAGCCGATGCCTGCGAGGACGAGAGTCCGCGCGTTTTTTCCGAAGGCCGCCGTGTCGAACTCCAGGCCGAGATGGAACAGCAGCAGGACGAGACCGATCACCCCGAGCAGCTCGATCTCGTGATGCGGCAGCTCCACGGGGATGACGTCCACCGCTGGACTGGCAGCGAGCCCGACGAGCATGTAGACGGGAACGCTCGGCAATCCGATCCGTCTCGCCGCTCGCCCCAGGAAGGTGGCGAGCACGAGCAGCAGCCCCAGGATCATCATCGTCTCTGCCACGCGGTCCTCCGTACTCGGGTTATAGTTGCGTTCAATCTAACAGTTAGCCTGTATCTAACTGTTACGGCGCTGATAGATTCGCAGGAGGGGGATAGCGGATGTCCAGCGAAAGCAAAGATTCTCTGATCGCGCAGTTCGCCGAGGACCGTCAGGAACTCGCGCGGCTCGTCATGTCGGACCGGCTCCGCCCGCTGCTCGGCCTCGAGTTGACGCTCCGGCAGCTGAAGGCGGTCCTGCTCGTCACCGCGGGGACGGCCGTCACCGGCAGCCAGCTCGCGTCAGCGCTGCACGTCTCCCCTCCGACGATCTCGGCGAGCGTGGACAAGCTTGTCGACCTCGGCTACCTCGTTCGCTCGGAAGCGGGTTCGGATCGTCGCGTCAAGCGACTCGTCCCCACCGCCAAGGCGCAGCAGCTCTACGACCGGCTGTTCGCGCGCCACGAGGAGTCGGACGAGCTCGTGGCCACACTCGCCCTCGAGGACCTCGCCGCGCTGGTGCGCGGCACCTCCGCGCTGCGCCGCGCCCTGGAACGGCGGACCGACGGAGAGCGGTGACCGCGCCGGGCACGCCCCGCCGGCACGACTGCTCAGCCGGAGGACGTCCCGGCGCGGCGGCCTCGCGGATGCGGAAGGATGCTGTCATGCGCTCCACACGTTCCGCGCGCGCAGCGGCTTCGGCCCTGAGCGCCGACGTCGCCCTCCTGGCCGTGTCGCTCAGCGGGTGCGCGTCGGCCGCTCCCGGCGAGGATCCCGCTGACCTCGGTGCGATCGCCGAACGCGCGAACGCCGTGGGCGTCGCGCCTGAGCTGGTGTACACAACCGAGTTGGACGGCTACCGACTGGCACCGCAGTCCGTCGGAGTCGTCGGCGCCGAGGGGCTCTCGGCGAGCTGGTTCAACGAGGCCACGGGGGCCGTGCTGACGATCCGCAGCGAGCACGGTGAGCTGACGGCGGCGTCCTGCCCCGAGACGCCCCTGTGGGATGCCCTGGGAGGGCCGGTGACGTGCACCGAGCAGGAGGGCGTCTGGCACCGGACCCTGGACGGCACGCACGAGTATGTCGCGGTCCGGGACGGCGCGTCGATCCGCGTCACCGGGATGAACAACGCGCCGCAGGCGGAACTGCTGGCGGCGGCCAAGGCGGTGCGCGTGCCGTCGGAGGCCGAGCTCGAAGGCCTCTTCTCGGATGCACCGCGGCACCCGGCGGGCCCCGTCGAGCGCGGCGACCTGCCCGATCACGGCGACGGCGCGCCGATCGACCCGAGCGGACCGGGCGGCTGAGCCGGGCGGGCCGTGACGGCCGTACCTACCCCTGCTCGGCCCGCGCGGCCCGCCGGCCGGCCTCGCTGAGCCAGCGGAGCGGATCGGCCATGGCTGCCTCGGCGGACCCGGCGATTTCCGTGAGCGACAGCGTCTCGATCCCCGCCGCGGCGGCGTCGTCCGCGACACGACCGGCGATGATCACGATCCGCGCACCCGCTTCGCGCGCCCGCTGCACCACGAACGAGGGCGTCTTCCCGTCGGCCGACTGCGCGTCGTAGGAGCCCTCGCCCGTGATCACGACGTCCGCGCCGGCGATCGCGCCCTCGAGCCCGGTGAGCGCGGCGACCTCGGCCGCACCGCCCACCAGGCCGGCGCCCCACGCCAGCAGCGCGAAGCCGGTGCCGCCCGCGGCGCCCGCGCCGGGGGCGTCCGGGTCGGCATCGAGCAGCCGGGCGAGGCGGGCGAGCCCGGCGTCGGCGCGCGCCACCTCCGATGCGTCGAGCCCCTTCTGCGGCCCGAAAACCGTCGCGGCTCCGCGCGGACCCGTGAGGGGATTCGTGACATCGCCGAGAACGGTCCCGCCCCGCTCCGGCAGTGCCCGCAGGCGCGTCAGGTCGACCCGGTCGAGCTCATCGAGACCCGCGGCCCCCGGCGGCACCGACACGCCATGGCGATCCGTGAACCGCGCATCGAGCGCGGTGAGCAGACCGATGCCGCCGTCCGTCGACGCGCTGGACCCGATCCCCAGGATCACCCGGGAGACACCGTGATCCAGGGCCGCGCGGACGGCCTGACCGAACCCGAGCGTGGAGGCGTCGCGGCCCCGCAGGGCACCGCCCAGCAGTTCGATGCCGGAGGTGGAGGCCAACTCCACCACTCCCGTGCCCGACGGCGCGTCGTCGTCGGGCGGCAGCAGCAGCCACGCCGCATCGACGGGCCAGCCGGCAGGCCCCGTGACCCGCACGGGCACGCGCCGCGCCTCGGGATACGCAGACGCGAAGGCCTCCAGCGTGCCCTCCCCGCCGTCGGCCATGGGACGCAGCACCACGTCGGCATCCGGCTCGACGGAGGTCCACCCCTCGGCGATCGCGCGCGCCGCCCGCGAGGCCGCGCACGTCCCCTTGAAGCTGTCCGGTGCGATCACGACACGTCTGCTCACGCGGCCATCCTAGGTTCGGCGAGCGTCGCGGCCGCGGTCGGTCATGGCACCGCGCATCGCCGGGCCGCGGCTTCGACGATCTCCGCGACGGGTGCGTGGATCGAGATGCGAAAGCCGCTCTCGTCCGGCTCCAACGGCTCGAGCGTCTCCAGTTGCGAGGCCAACAGCGTCTTCGGCATGAAGTGACCTGCACGCTCGTTCAAACGGGCCTCGAGGAGCTCGCGTGATCCGACCAGATGAACGAACAGCACGCTCGCACACGCCCGCCGCAACGCGTCGCGGTGACTCCGCCGCAGCGCGGAGCAGGCCACGACGGGCCGGTGGCCTTCCCGCACCGCCCAGCTCATCCGATCCGCCACTCGCGCGAGCCACGGTGCACGATCCTCGTCGGCGAGCGGCAGTCCGCGCGCCATCCGGCGCTTTGCGTCGTCGGAATGGAGGTCGTCCGCGTCGATGTAGAGGCCGCCGACGCGGTCAGCGAGGAGCGCGGCGACCGTGGACTTGCCCGCTCCGGACACACCCATCACGACGATCGCGCAAGAGGATCCGCTCGAGGGCTCGTTCTGCATACTCCCACCGTGTACTGCTCGCCCGGATTCGAACCGGTCCGCGGCGCCTCGAGACCGAGGGCTGCCAGAACACGGCTGGGGATCGCGTCCCCGAACTCCTCGAACATGACCGAGGAACGGTCGCCCTCCATGAGGAAGGCGCTTTGGATCAGCGAATCATGCGCGAACCGGCTTCGCTCATCGTAGACGGCCCTCACATCATCAAGCGCCCTGCTTGCCGCGGGGGGTGGCCAGCGCGAGAACGCTCCGGCGGAGTCGCATTTCGCGGTTGGCAATACGATTCTTGCTCGGCTAAATCGCATCTAACCCCTCTAAATGCGATTTTGCGTGGGTAGAATCGCGTGCATGAGCGGTGAAGTGAGCACCAGGTGGCCGGCGCACAAGGTCGAGACCCTGCCGTGGCAGCAGCAGGTCCGCGGGGGCACCCGTGAGGACCGGATGCTGCGCAGCGTCGACGTCACCATTCCTCCCTTCATAGCCGGCCTCGACTACGCGCCCTCCCTCGAGGAGATGCTCGCCTCCGAGCAAGCGCTGCTCGCCGTCGCGCAGGCCGACACCGACGCTGAGGGTCACTCGGCCGCGCTCAGCCGCTTCATGGTGCATAGCGAGTCTGCCGCCTCGTCGAAGATCGAGCGCATCAGCGCATCAGCCCGCGACTACGCCAAGGCGATCGCGGGCAATAAAGGCAACCCATCGGCGACCAGCATGGTCGCCGCCTCCCGCGCACTGCATGAACTGATCACCACGGTAGGCGCGGCCGGACGGTTCGAGCTCGACCACCTCATCAGCGCACACCGCGCGCTCATGGCCGACGACCCGACGGAGTCCGATTACGCCGGGCGCCTGCGCGACATGCAGAACTGGATCGGCGGGAGCGACCACTCCCCTCGAGGTGCGCTGCATGTCCCGCCCGCGCCCGAGCGCGTGCCCGAACTGATGGACGACCTCACCGCGTACCTCAACCGCAACGACGTCCCCTCAATCGTGCAGGCCGCGATCGGCCACGCTCAGTTCGAGTCCATCCATGCCTTCACCGACGGCAACGGGCGCATCGGGCGCGCGCTCGTGTCCGCCGTGCTCCGACGCCGGGGCGTCACCAAGAATGCGGTCGTCCCGCTCGCCAGCGGGCTGCTCGCCAGACGCGACGAGTACTTCGCCGCTCTCGGCTCCTACCGCCAGGGTGACCCCGCGCCGCTCGTCCTCCTGTTCGCACGGTCGGCGCGCGTGGCCGCCACCGCATCCCGCGAGACCATCGCACGCCTCAAGGCGATGCCTGCCGACTGGCATAAGGAGCTGAAGCCGCGCGCCGGCTCCGTCGCCGAACTCCTCATCACCGCCTTCTACAACCACCCCGTCATGTCGGTGCGCGAGATCGACACCGCCACCACGGGCACCACCAGCCAGGCGTACCGCGTTATCGACCAGCTCGTCGACGCGGGCTTCATCGAGGAGATCACGGGGCGCAAGAAGGACCGCGTCTGGGCGGCCTCCGAAGTGATTGCCGAGCTCGACGACCTCGACCGCCGCGTCCAGGACGCTATGCGAGCACCGCGTTAGTACGGGACGCTTCCCGGACGTGACGAGACCCCCGCGATCCCTGTGTTTCCAAGGAATCGGCGGGGGTTTCGGATGGCGGTGACGGTGGGATTTGAACCCACGCCTCAGACTTCCGGTCACCGACGTTTAGATGGGTTCGCCTCGATTCTCCGCGGTTCGAGGACGTTCGTGGCGAGTCTCATCCGCGCCCGATGCCGTCCGAATCTTCTCAAATTCATGTCACGTCGACCCTCGCGATCCGGGCCGCCGAGCGTCCACTACAGTGTGCTGCCTTCGCGAGCTACCATGCGCTCTACGTCGATACGGAACAGGACTCTCGCCGGTAAGGCGTTCTGCTTGCATTCGCCGACGAACATCCGCCGACGCGCGAGGCGGCCGCTCTGCGTTCCCTAGGTGTGATGTCCAGGGACGTTGTTTCCCGACACGGGGCTGAGCTTGTGCTGGGGTGAGGGCCTCCGGTTGTGAAGTGG
>NZ_BMJY01000005.1 GCF_014643695.1 Microbacterium album
CGATGTCGTCACCCGGGTTCACCGGCTCCGCAGCCGACACCGTCGGCGCGTACACCGTCACGTCGTCCGTCGCAGACAGCGCACCCGCCGACGTCCCGGTCAGGACGTAGTCGGTACCGGCCGGGGTGCCCGAAGGCACCGCGATCGAGGCGGTCGCGGGGACGTTGCCCTCCGCGTCCGTAGTGATCGTCGTCGTGGCGACCACGTCGCCCGCGGCGTCCTCGAGCGTGACCTCGACCGTGGCGTTGCCGGGCCAGCCCGCGCCGCTCAGCGGAGCGGAGGCACCCGCGTACACCGGGTCACCGGCCGCGATGGTCAGGACGGGCTCGGCCGCCGCGGACCGCACCGTCGAGGACGCGAGGTCCAGGTCGAGGGCGTCGAGGCCGGGCAGCAGCTCCAGGCTGAGCGCGTTCACGGTGAACGACTCGGCCCCCAGGTACCCGGGGGTGGGCTGCTCGTTGATCGTGATCTCGACCACCTGGTTCAGCGCGCCGAAGACCGGGCTCAGCGACGCCAGGAGCGGATCGATGACGCCGTTCAGCGTGCCCGTCAGCGTGCCGAGGGTGTTGGTCAACGGCGTCGAGAGCGCGCCCAGGACCGTCCCCACGGGGGTCGTGAGCGCACCGGTCACCAGACCTGCGAGCCGGTCGATCGAGAAGATGCCTCCCAGCAGCGAAAGGCTGGGGTCGATCGTCGGAGCGGTCCCGGCGAGCAGTCCGCCCACGCTGGTGCTGATCGTGACGCTGCCGCTCGCGATCGGGATGCCCAAGCTGACCTCGACCGGGAGGACGATCGTGAGCGTGATGTCGTTCAGAAGGCCCGTCGTGCCCGTGACGAGCTGGCCCACCACGGTGCCGAGCACCTCGGTCAGGGCGCCCGTGATCTGCGAGGCCGTGCCGCTGTCGAGCAGGAGCGTGTTGGGGTCGAGACCGTTGAGGCTGCCGCCCGCGACGAGGTTCTCCAGGTGGACGATCACCTCGCCCGTCGAGAAGTCGACCGTGACCAGCCCGTTCCCGCTGGTGACGGGACCGCCGAGGACGTCGTCGACGAGCGAGGCGATACCCGCTTCGACGCCCGTGACATTGACGGTGCCGCCCGCGATGCTCAAGCTCGCTATCCCGAGATCCAGGTCGACGAGGTCGACGATCTGGTCGATCAGGCCGCCCCCGGAGAGCGTCGTCTCGATCGCGCCGGCTACACCGTTGAGCTGAGTCGAAAGCGCAGCGGACAGGCCCGCCACGAGCGGGCTCGAGAGTCGCAGATCCGCGCCGGCGATCACGTACTCGGACGACGGCACGCCGGCGGTCGACGTCGCGGTCGACGCGAGCGCGCCGAGCTCCAGCGCGAGGTTGTCGATGATGTTGTCCGTGACGGCGTCGACCCCGACCTGCGCGAGCAGGTCCGTCAGGTTGACCGTCGCCGGCCCGAGCGCGCCGGGGTTCGCGGGGTCGAGCGCTATCGCGCCGTCAGCACCGACGGCACCCGCGCTCGCGGTGGAGCTCGTGGCGGAGGGAGAGGCGGCGAACGCGTTCAGCGCGCCGACCTCGCCCAGGTCCAGCAGGCCGGGGCCGCCGGGCGAGCTGACGAGCGGGAGCGTGAGCGCGCCCAGCTCGACGTCGAGGGCGCTCAGTGCACCCAGGTCGAGCGCGTTCGAGTTGGGACCGGCGTCGCTCGGGAAGCCGCTCTGGGCTCCGACCGCGTCGAGGAGCTCCGCCTGCAGCAGGTCGGAGGCGATGAGCTGGGCCTGGGCCTCGGAGTAGTCGCCGGGCGCGGCGTAGGCCGCACCTCCGGCGACCAGGCTCGCGGTGGTGGCGGCGGCGATGGCCGTCACCCCTGTGCGAGAGAAGACCCGCGACGCACCTCTGCGTCCCGGGGGTACCGCTTGCGCGGTTCTCGTTGTGGTGTGCATTTCTCCCCATCGGTTAGCGGACAACAAACGACATTCGGGGTGCGGGGGTGCACCCCGGCGTCCGCGCCAGTATCTCGGACTACTGAGCTACCGTCCAGCTAAAATGCAGATATCTCTCAATGTTGAGATTCCGCCCGGATCGGCTTGCGCTCGGAGAACGACCAACAGCGCAGCCGACAGGCGAAACAACACGACGCCGCACACGCACGTCCCCGTGCGTCATCGGGCGGCGCTCGCGTCCCCCGAAGCCTGGGGACGTCGCGGGTCAAGCCTCGGCGATGACCGCCAGCACGGCGTCGCCGTAGGCCTCGCGCTTCTTCGCCCCGATGCCGGTGATCCCGTCGAGGTCGGCGAGGGACGCCGGTCGCCGCTCCGCGAGGGCGCGCAGGGTCGCATCGCCGAAGACGATGTAGGCGGGCACCCCCTGCTCGCGCGCCTGCTCCGCCCGCCAGGCCCGCAGCGCCTCGAACAGCGGCCGATGCTCGGGCGCGAGTGTCTCGGCCGCGGCCTGCTTGCGGGGCGCGCTCGCGCGCGAGCCGCGTCCCATGGTGTCGCGACGCAGCGGCACGGGGGTCTCACCCCGGAGCACGCCGGCACTGGAGTCGCTCAGCGCGAGCGTGCCGTACTCGCCCTGCGCCACCAGCAGCCCCCGCGCGAGGAGCTGCCGCACCACGCTGCGCCAGTCCCGCTCCGACAGGTCGGCGCCGATGCCGTACGTCGCGAGGGAGTCGTGGCCCATCCTGCGGATCCGCTCGGTCGACGCCCCGCGCAGGATGTCGATCAGGTGGCCCGCCCCGAACGCCTGGTTGCGCTCGCGCTTCAGACGCACGATCGTCGAGAGGAGCTTCTGCGCCGCGATGAGCCCGTCCCAGGTCTCGGGCGGCGTCAGGCACGTGTCGCAGTTGCCGCACGGCTCGGAGTGCTGGCCGAAGTACGCCAGCAGGTTCTGCCGCCGGCATCCGACCGTCTCGCACAGCGCGAGCATCGCGTCGAGGTGCTGGCCCTGGCGCTGCTGGATCGCACGGTCGCCGGCGCCCTGCTGGATGAGCCGCCGCTGCTGGACGACATCGGCCAGGCCGTACGCCATCCAGGCCTGCGCGGGAAGACCGTCGCGCCCGGCGCGTCCCGTCTCCTGGTAGTAGCCCTCGACCGACTTGGGCAGGTCGATGTGTGCGACGAAGCGGACGTCCGGCTTGTCGATGCCCATGCCGAACGCGATCGTGGCAACGACCACGACGCCGTCCTCGCGCAGGAACCGGGACTGATGGCGCGACCGCGTCGCCGCGTCCAGACCCGCGTGATACGGGATCGCGTCGATCCCCTGCCCGGCGAGGTAGCTCGCGGTCTGCTCCACCGAGTTCCGGCTGAGGGCATAGACGATCCCGGCCGATCCCTCCGGCTGGGATCGGATGAAGGAGAGCAGCTGCGCGCGCGGCTCCGTCTTCGCGTCGATGCGGTAGCGGATGTTCGGGCGGTCGAAGCTCGCAACGAAATGGCGGGCCGCCGGCAGGCGCAACCGCTCCGTGATCTCGCGGTGGGTCGCCGGCGTGGCCGTCGCGGTGAGCGCGAGGCGCGGCACGCCCGGGAATCGCTCGGCGAGGCCCCCGAGGGCCAGGTAGTCGGGACGGAAGTCGTGGCCCCACTGCGACACGCAGTGGGCCTCGTCGATCGCGATGACGCTGAGCGTGCCGCGCTCGAGCAGCCGCAGCGTCGCCTCCCCGCTGAGACGCTCCGGGGCGACGTAGAGCAGGTCGAGCTCGCCGGCGACGTACGCGCGCTCGACGCCCGCCCGCTCGTCGGGGGACTGGGTGGAGTTCAGGAACGCCGCGCGCACGCCGTTGGCGACGAGCGCTTCCACCTGATCGTGCATGAGCGCGATGAGCGGTGAGACGACGAGCCCCGTGCCCTCCCTCACGAGGGCCGGCACCTGATAGCACACGCTCTTGCCGCCGCCGGTCGGCATGAGCACGACCGCATCGCCGCCGCCGACGACGTGGTCGACGATCTGCTCCTGGTCGCCTCGGAAGGAGTCGTAGCCGTAGACGGTCTTCAGCGCCTCGCGCGGCGTCGCGTAGCGCGACGACCTCACCCCGGCCGCCGGAGCCGCGCTCGCCAACGCCCGCTCGCCGGGGGGAGCGACGTCCCCATAGGGGTCGAAGGGGGGCTCATAGGGGTCGAAGGGAGGCTCGTCCTCGGGCGGGGGGCCGTACGCGTCGTCGTACGGCGTCCAGTCGCCGGGGCCGCCCTGGTCGTCGGCTCCGGCCGGCGCCCACGACCCCCGGCTCGGCGGGGGGTCGGCGGGACGGGAGTGCACGCACCGAGTCTAGGCGGGGCCCGCGACACGGGGGCGGCCGCCCCCGACCGGATGTGGACAGGCCCGCACGACCATGGGAACGATGTCCGGGCGCTGGCGCGCCGGGCCTGACCGCCGTAGCGTGAAGTCACCGACGGAAGGAGCCGCGCATGGCAGATCTGAAGGTCACCCGCAACGACGAGGCGGCCCGTTACGAGCTGCGGATGTCGGACGAGACCAGGACCGACACGCTCGCGGGCTTCGCGGCCTTCGAGCAGGGCTCGGGCCGCGTCCGGTTCACGAGCACCGAGATCGATCCCGCGTTCCGGGGGCAGGGCCTCGGGGAGACGCTCGCGTCCGAGGCCCTCGCCGACGTCGCACGCCGCGGCGACACGATCGTGCCGCTGTGCCCGTTCATCGCGTCCTACCTGCGCGAGAACGAGGTCGCGGGCGCGATCGTGGAGTGGCCCGACGGCACGCCGCTCGACTCGGCCACCCAGGGCGAACCGCCGGCATGACGCGGTACGACGCCGACACCACGAACTGGGACGCCGCGACCGAGCGGTGCGACGGCCCGCGGGAGCTGCTGCTGCCGCCGCGCGAGGTGCCGCTCGGCGGCGTCCGCGCCATGGCCGTCAACCGATCGCTGCCGCAGCGCGACCTCCCCACGGTCGGCGCCTGGTGCTTCTTCGACCGCTTCGGACCGCAGGAGACGGTCATGCGCGTCGAACCGCACCCGCACATCGGGCTGCAGACGGTGACGTGGCCGCTCGTCGGGGAGGTGCGGCACCGCGACAGCATCGACCGCGACGTGACGATCAGCCGCGGCGTGCTCAACATCATGACCTCGGGCCGGGGGATCTCCCACTCCGAGTACTCGGTGGGTGACGACCCGGCCCCGCTCGACGCGCTCCAGCTGTGGGTCGTCCTGCCCGAGAGCCGGCGGCACGGGGAGCCCGACTTCGAGCGGCACGCGGACCTCCCGACGATCCATCTCCCCGCCGCAGCGGGGGCGGACGCGACCGCGACCGTCGTGGTGGGAGAGTTCGCGGGCATGACCTCGCCCGCGACGATGCACACGCCCATCGTCGGCGCGGAGGTGGTGCTCGCGCCGGGCTCGCGCGTGCGCCTGCCGTTCACGCGGGAGTGGGAGTACGCCATCGCCGCGGTCGAGGGGGATCTCGTCGTGCACGCGGGCCGCGACGGCGAGCCCACGCCGCTGGACATCCTGGATCTGCTGTACCTGGGCGTGCACCGCGACGGCGTCGAGGTCTCCACCGCGGAGGGCGCGATGTTCTTCCTGCTCGGCGGCGAGCCGTTCGAGGAGGAGATCGTGATGTGGTGGAACTTCGTCGGACGCGATCACGACGAGATCGTCGTCGCCCGGGAGGAGTGGGAGGCCGGCAGCGATCGCTTCGGCCATGTCGTGACGCACGGCGATGAGCGCGTGCCCGCCCCGCCCCTCCCCCACGTGAGGCTCACGCCGCGCCGCCGGCGCGTCTGACGCGGGCCTCTCGACGACGCCGTCGTAGCGCCGTACGCCGTCCCGGGGGCCGCGCCAGACGGCACGACCCCCGGGACGGTCAGGAAGGGACGATCAGGACGCCGGGTAGGCGGCCGTCTTGACGACCGTCACGGTCTCGCCGTCCACGACGCCGGTCGCCGTGACCGATGCCGTGCCGGCGGCGACCGTCGCCGCGCGCGAGTTGAAGGCGACGCTCGCCGACGCACCGGGGCGGACGGCGGCGAACCTCTTGGTGCCGAAGTCCGTCACGACGGTCAGCTCGACGGGCACCGGCGAGTTGTTCGTCGACACGACCGTCACGTACTGCGTTCCCGCGATCACCCGCGTCTGGCTCGAGACGGCGACATCGAGATCCGCCGCAGGCTCGGCGATCGCGAAGTCGATCCGCACGGGGGCGGACGACCGCGTGCCGAGCGCCTGCACGAGCTCGAGCTCGTGCGAGCCGGCGCGCAGGCCCTCGGTCACCTCGAGCTCCCACGTGCCGTCGGCCCGCACGACGGTCTCAGCACCGCCGAGGTCGGCGGCCACGCGGGTCTCCGACGCCGCGGGCGCGAGGCGCACCTCGGCACCCGGGAAGCCGGTGCCGGCGAAGCGGACGGAGCTCACATCCGCGGCGAGCGTGCCCTCGGGCGCCTCGTCGACCGTGAAGCCGCTCAGGTCGGCGCGCTGCGTCAGCCACTCGTCCGGCGTGGTCGGGCGGTCGATGATGCGCGTCTCGCCGATGCAGCCGTGCCAGCCGTTGCGCGCGGCGTCATCGACCCAGTCGGCACCGAGGATCCAGGGCATGCCGGGGTCCGCGGCCATGCCGGCGGTGTTGATCGCGTTGCGCAGCACCGGCGCCCCGTCGACGTACATGGTCGTGGTGCCGGCATCCGCGTCGTTCACGATCGCGACGTGCGACCACGAGTCGACCATGATCTCGCCCGACCAGTTCACGCGGTCGCCGCGCGAGGCCTGCGCGGGGATGCTCGTGAACTGGAACTCGCGCAGGTTCGAGATGCCGAGCGCGGTCGGGGACGCGGTGTAGTCCCACTGCGACCACGGAGCGCCGATCTTGGAGCGGTTGCCCGTGCGGACCAGCGCCTTCGACCATCCGTTGTCGGCCGCGTTCCAATCGGCGTCCATCTTCACGAACGTCTCGATCGTGTAGCCGCGCGTGAGATCCGCGTCGTTGATCGCCGCGTCGGCCGCGGTGGTCAGGTAGCTGAAGCGCGAGCCGGACGAGTTGTCGAAGCACACCGCCGCGGCGTCCGAGGAGAACCCGTGCACGCCGGCCTTCTCGATCGTGACGTCCTCCCAGACGGCGCCGACCGCGTTGGTGTCGGCGGGGGCCACGCGCGTGAGGTCGTTGCCGCCGACGACGTCGGGCACGACGGTGTCGGGGCCGACCACGTCCTCCAGGCCGTTGAAGCGCCAGTGGGCGAGCGTGCCCTCCACCGCGGGGTAGTCGAGCACGTTGCCCGGCGCCTCGGTCGTGATGGGGTCGGGACCGGTGAATCCGTCCAGCAGGATGTCGCGCGCGAGCTGCGTCAGCGACGGCTCGTCCGGCGAACCGGCGGTGAACTCCGGGGCGAATCCCGAGAAACGCTCACGGAAGTCCAGGTCCAGGGTGAACCGCTGGTGCTGGCCGTCGAGCAGCGGCTGGTCGTAGCTGGTGAGGGTCTCCCGCGGTTTGAAGACGACCCAGGGCGAACCCGTCTCGAGCGAGAGCGTGTTGTTCGTGAGGTCGAACTCGAACAGGCCGAGGTATCCGTTCCCGCCCTCGTAGGCCATCTGGTAGTCGATCAGGACCTGGTGCACGTCGTGCCCGAAGTCGTTCTTCTTGACCTGGCGGGTGGCCCCGTGGAAGTGCCCGTTGAGAGTCAGGAAGATCTGGTCGTTGCCGCGGATGAGCTTGTCCCACATCCGCTCGCTCTCGCGCGACTCGACCGGCGACACCTGGTCCGCGCCGATGCCGAGCAGGGCGTGCGTCGACAGGATCACGGGCACCGTCGGGTGCGCGTCGATCACGCTCTGCGCCCAGGCCAGCGTCGCGTCCGAGGAGTTCCACGCGATGGCCAGCGACATGAACTGCTGTCCCTCGGCCTCGAAGATGTGGTATTGGCTGAGGCCGGTCGGGTCGCTGCCGCGGTAGGTCGACTGCTTGGCGGCGCGCGTGGGACCGAACCACTGGTTGAACGGCTCGTTCGCCGGGTTGAGCTGCGTGTCCAGCACGCCGCTGTTGGTCACGTCGTGGTTGCCGGGGAGGATCGAGTACGGCAGCGGCGCGTCGTCGAGCGTCTTCATCGCCCGGTCGGCCGCCTCCCACTCGTGGCGCGTGCCCGCGCGGTCGACGATGTCGCCGAGGTGCGCGACGAACGGGATGTGCAGGGCCTCGGCGTTCTCCGCCAGCCATGCGGTCTGCACGGCGAACGGGTCGGTGCCGTAGCGGGGGACGAACTGGTCCGGGGAATAGCGCGCGTAGAACTGGGTGTCGGGCAGAACGGCGAGGGTGAACCGCGACGCGAGGTCGCTGTCGGCGGCCGACGGCGTCGGTTCGGCGGACGCGGAGACCGCGCCTGCGGCGAGCAGCCCGGCCGTGAGGCCGGCCGTCGCCGTGGCGGCGACGCTGCGACGCAGAATGCGTCGCCAGGTGTGGGACTTGGTTTCCACTTTGCTCCATCTCGGGGTGGGAGAGGCCGGCACAGCGAGTCCTGCGTCGGCGCTCGGGTGCACTCGCACGCTCCCTCCCGCTGATGTCGCCGAGGTAACGCGTAGCCGTCCGGCGGATGTCGGGTGGCCGAACGGCGCTCGGTAGGATCACCCGGGGAACGACCGGCCGCCCGCGCCGCGCGTCGCGAGATGCCCTAGGCTCGGCGCATGGCGCGCACGCGGCTCGACACCCGCACCCTGCTGGTGTGCGCCGCCATCGGCGTCGCCACGGGCCTCCTCGGAGCGGCGGCGGGCTGGATGACACTGGCCGTGCTGGCGGCGGTGCCGATCGCGTACGGCTTCGTCCTCGGCTCCCACGTGCTCCCGGGAGTCGTCGCGCAGTGCATCCTGCGGCGCCCGGGCGTCGCGCTCGTCACGCACGTGCTGGCCGCGCTCGTCTCGAGCGCGTTCGCCCCCGTCTACGTGTGGCAGTTCCTCGGTACGGCGCTGCTGTTCGGCGGCATCCAGGAGGCTTCGGCGGCCCTCGGGCGCTACCGCTCGTGGTCGGTGGTGCGGCTCGTCCTCACCGCCGTGGCCATCGGAGCCCTGGTCGCGGTCGTGGTCGCGTTCGCGGCGGACCTGGAGCGGATGGCGCCGTGGGCGCAGGCCGTCTACCTCGTGCTCGCGGTCGCCGGACCGGTGTCGTGGAGCATCGCCGGAATGGCGATCGCAGCCGCCCTTCGCCGCGCCGGGGTCGGCGAGCCGCTTCCCTCCCACCGCCCGAATCCGGGCGGGAAGGTGAGGCGATCCTAAGTCGCTCGTACTAGGTTAGGCGCGTGCCCCCGGTCGACGCGCCCGCCCTGCTTCGCCTGGACGCCGTCTCGCTCACGCACCCCGACGCCGTCCGGCCGACGCCGCGCGACGTCTCGCTCGAGGTGCATCCGGGCGAGGTCGTGCTCCTGCTCGGCCCGAGCGGCTCCGGCAAGTCCACCCTCGCACTCGCGCTCGACGGGCTGATCCCCCACGCCCTCCCCGCCAAGCTCGACGGCACGATCTCGGTGGACGGGATCGACACGGCGGACAGCACGGTGCCCGAGCTCAGCACGCGCGTGGCCATGGTCTTCCAGGATCCGGACGCGCAGCTCGTGACCGGCACCGTGCTCGACGAGGTCGCCTTCGCACTCGAGAACCTGAGGCTGCCGGTCGACGAGGTGCTCTCCCGCACCGAGGCGGCGCTGCGCCGCATGGGGCTGTGGGACCGCCGCTCGTGGAACCCGGATCGGCTGTCGGGCGGCGGCCGTCAGCGGCTGGCGATCGCGTGCGCGCTCGCGATGGGATCGCCGCTGCTCGTGCTGGACGAGCCCACCGCCAACCTGGACCCCGTCGGGATCGAGGACGTGTACGAAGCGCTCGCCGACGTGGTCGCGCAGGGCGATCGCGCGATCGTGCTCGTCGAGCACAATCTCGACGCCGCCGTGAGCCTCGCGACGCGGGCGGTGGTGCTCGACGCCGTCGGAGGGGTCGTGTTCGACGGCCCGGCCGCGGAGCTGCTGCGCACCCACGCGGAGACGCTCGCCGCGATGGGCGTGTGGCTGCCCGCGGCGACGATCGCTGCCCTCCGGCTGCGCGGCGAAGGACACCGCCTCGATCCCCTGCCCCTCACGCCGGCGCAGTTGCGGGATGCGCTCGCGGCGGATCCGGACGCCGACCGGGCGACCTCCCTGCTGCTGAGTCCCGCGGAGGCGCCGGCCGCGCCTCCCTCCGGCGCGCCGCCGCTCGTGCGGGTGCGCGGGCTGACCGTGACGCGGCAGGGCGCGCCCGTCCTGCGCGGCGTGGATCTCGACATCCCCGCCGGGTCCTTCACGGCCGTCGTCGGGCCGAACGGCGCCGGGAAGACCACTCTCGTGCAGGCGATCGCCGGCGTCGCTCCGCCCCCGCGCGGAAAGGTCCTGGTGGCGGGGACGGACCCGGGCGGCGCGGCGGCCCGCGACCTCGCGGCGCGCATCGGGTTCGTCTTCCAGAACCCCGAGCACCAGTTCGTCGCGCACACCGTGTTCGACGAGCTCGCGCACGGGCTGCGCCTGCGGGGCGTCCCCGAGCCCGAGGTGAGGGCGCGCGTGACGGACATGATGGACCGCTTCGGGCTCGCCGACCGCGCCGATGCCCACCCGTTCCTGCTCTCCGGCGGCCAGAAGCGCCGCTTGTCCGTGGGCACCGCCCTGATCGCCGAGCCCGACGTCCTGGCCCTCGACGAGCCGACGTTCGGGCAGGATCGCGCTCGCGCCGCGGAGCTGCTCGGGCTCCTGCGGCAGCTGCACGCCGTCGGCACCACCGTGGTGATCGTGACGCACGATCTCCAGCTCGTCGCCGACTACGCGACGCACGTCGTGGTGGTCGCCGACGGCCGGATCGCGGCGACCGGCGCGACGGCCGAGATCTTCGCCGACGGGCGCGTGCTGGAGCGCGCGGGCCTGCTGCTGCCGCCCGTGCACCGCGCGCTGCGTGCGCCGGTTCCGGCGCGGGCGCTCGGCGGCGCGGGAGCGCCCGCGGGACCCGGTCCGTCCGGGCCCGGCGCCCCCGCGGCGGCAGGGCGGGAGGCCGGGACAGCCATCCCCGAGACCAGGCCCGACCCCTATGCGGAACGGCCGACGGCACCCGCGTGGCGCTTCCTGCACCACCTGAACCCGCTCGCCTCGATCGCGGCCGTCGCCCCCGCGATGCTGCTGCTGGTGTTCACGCGGGATCTGGCCACGCCGCTGACGATGCTCCTGATCGCCGCGGCGATCCTCGTGATCGGAGCCCGCCTGCCCCGGCGGCTCGCGCTCGGGCTGCTCGTCGGCGTTCCGCTCGGCATCGCCGCCGTGGGCACCGGCTTCTCGCTGTGGGTCGACCCCGCACAGGTCGCCGACACCGCGGCGCTGCTGCACGTGGGCGGTTGGACACTGCACGTCGGGGCTTTCGCGATCGGGATGGCGACGGCGCTCCGGCTCGCCGCGATCGTCCTGCTCGCGGTCCTCAGCGGCGCGGCCACGAACGGACCGGAGCTCGTGCGCGCGGCCGTCCAGCATCTGCGCGTGCCGTACCGGATCGGCTACGCGGCGCTGGCCGCGTTCCGTTTCGTGCCGCGCTTCGGGCACGAGCTCGACGTCATCCGCTCCGCGCACCGGGTGCGCGGCCACCGCTCGGGATCGGGCCCCCTCGCCCGCCTGTCCCGCGGCTGGGGGTACATCGTGCCGCTCCTGGCGAGCGCCATCCGGCACGCGGAGCGGGTCGCGCTCGCGATGGACGCGCGCGCGTTCGGCGCCCATCCCACGCGCACGGAGCGGCACCTCGTGCCGCTGCGCGCCCGCGACCTCGTGTTCGTGCTGCTCTTCTGGGCGGTCACGGTTCTCGTCTTCGCGCGTCTCCCCTGATCCCCTGATTCCCCGAAAGGACACCGCCATGGCCGCGTCGAGCCGGCTGATCAAGCCCGATCGTCAAGAGCTGCTGCGCCTGACGGTGCGGCGCACGGAACGGCTCTCGCCGCACTGGATGAGGGTCACGCTCGGCGGCGGCGAGATCGACGGTTTCCGCCCGATGGGCTACGACCAGTGGTTCCGCATCTTCCTCCCCCTCAGCGGGGAGGAGGGCCTGGAGCGCATCCCCGCGAAGGCCAACCGGCTCCTCGGGTACCTCAAGTATCTGCGCATCCCGGACGGCGTCCGACCGGTGATGCGCAGCTACACCGTGCGGCACTACCGTCCGGACAGCCCGGAGGGCGGGCCCGAGCTCGACGTCGACTTCGTCCTGCGGGGGCGCGCCGCCTCCTCGTGGGCGAGCACGGCTGGGACAAGAACGCCGTGAGCTTCGTCGGGTACTGGCGCGCGGGATCGGCGTCCCCCGCACCGAAATCGGCACGCGCGGCGGCGGGGGGCACGGCATGAGGCGCGTGTCCACGGCGTACCTGCTGACCTGCGCCGCGATCGGCGTGGCGGGCGGGCTCCTGCTCGCCCCCGCGAACTGGGTCTCGACCGTGCTGTTCGCCGCCGCCCCGTTCGCCTCGGTCGCGATTGCGGGTCTGTGGATCCTGCCCGCCGTGGTCGCCCTGCGCCTCTTGCAGCGGCCGCTCGCGGGGCTGCTGACCGGCCTGATCTCGGGCCTGGTGATCGTCCCGTTCTCCGGTTACGGATTCGCCAGCGTGCTCACGAACCTGTGGTGGTCGCTGTTCCCGGAGCTGGCGTTCCTCGTCGTGCTGTGGCGGTTCTGGCGGACGTGGCAGCACTACGCCGGAGCGATCGCCGTCGGCATCGTCTACCCGCTCGCGGCCGGCGCCTCGTTCGGACTGGAGACGATGACCCTCGTCGCCCGCGTCGGCTTCTTCGCGCTCACCACCGCGAGCTGCGTCGCGGCGACCGCCCTCGGCATCGTGATCGCCGACCGCCTCCGGCGCGCGGGCGTGGCCGCCACGGTGAGGCCGCGGGGTCGCCGCACGCCGGGAGGATAGAACGCCCGTTCGCATCGCTTGACATCCGATTCGAATGTCTGTTCGATTGAGGGCATGCGATGGCGAGGGCAGCAGCTCGGCGAGACCGACCCGAACGCACTCCCGGGCCTGGAGCAGCTGGACGGACTCGTCCGCTCCGTCACCACGCCCGAGTTCGCCGGGATCACCTTCCACGAGGTGGCCGCGAAGACGGCGCTCAACCACGTCCCCCGCTCGAGCAGCATGCCGTTCGACTGGACGATCAATCCCTACCGGGGCTGCACGCACGCCTGCGTCTACTGCTTCGCCCGGGGTACGCACGAGTACCTCGAGCTCGATGCGGGGCGCGACTTCGACTCGCAGATCGTCGTCAAGGTCAACGTCGACGAGGTGCTGCGACGCGAGCTCGCGCGGCCCTCGTGGCGACGCGAGCACGTCGCGCTCGGCACCAACACGGATCCGTACCAGCGGGCGGAGGGCCGCTATCGGCTGATGCCCGGCATCGCGACCGCGCTGGCCGAGTCCGGGACGCCGTTCTCGGTCCTCACGAAGGGGTCGCTGCTGCGCCGGGATCTTCCCTTGCTGACGCGACTGCGGCGGGACGTCGACATCTCCCTCGCGTTCTCGATCGCCGTGTACGACGACGAGCTGCAGCAGGCGATCGAACCGGGCACCCCGACGGCGCAGGCGCGCCTCGACACCGTGCGCGCCGCGGCGGACGCCGGTTTCGCCGTGTCGGTGTTCCTGATGCCGGTCCTCCCCCACCTGACCGATTCGCCCGAGGCGCTCGACGCGGCGCTCGCGCGCGTGCGGGCCGCCGGAGCCGCCCGCGCCGTGCACGGGGCGCTGCACCTGCGGCCCGGCGTCAAGCCGTGGTTCATGCGCTGGCTGTCTCGCGAGCGGCCCGACCTGCTGCCGGCCTACCGCGGCCTGTACCCCGGCGCGTCCGTCAACGCGCCGGCGGCGTACCGCACGATGCTCGCGCAGCGCATCCGCCCCCTGATCCGGGCGCACGGCCTCGACGGCCACGCGGACGGCGATGCCTGGCGGCGTCCGCGCGCGACGCCGGCGACGTCGGCCCGGGTCGTCACCACGTCACGGGGCCGGACGGCCGAGCGGGCCGCCGGGAACGAGCCGGCGCGGCTGTTCTGAGCGACCCTCACCCGTAGTCGGGCGCGGCGGGCAGGCCGAAGAACTCCTCGAGGGAGCGGAAGCCGCCGTCCCGGTACACGGCCGCCAGGTCCTCGCCGATGTACCGCAGGTGCCAGGGCTCGGGCGCGTAGCCCGTCGTCTCGGTCTCCCCCGGCTCGTAGCGCACGATCCATCCGAAACGCCAGGCGTTGTCCGCGAGCCAGCGACCCTGCGCCGTCTCGCCGACCTCGTAGATCGTGCCGCACCCGCCGGCATCGCACGCGACGACGTCGACCGCGAGGCCCAGCTGATGTTCGCTGAACCCGGGATGGGCCGAGATCTCGTCCGCCGCGTGCTCCCCGCGCGCCCCCACCTGCGCCCGGTAGGTGGACTCCTGCGTCTCATACGACCGATACGCGCTGAAGCTCGCGATCCGCCCCGCTCCCTCGGCCTCGGCCGCCGCGACCAGCCGCTCGAAGGGCTCGATCGCCTCGGGCCGGAGACCGTCGCCCGCCACGCGCGACGGCGGCGCCACGATCTCCTCGGGCGCGTAGTCGACGGGCTCCAGCGGGCGCTGCTTGTTGACGACCGCCCACGGCCAGGCCGGGTCGTCGAGGGGCACGCATGGCGCCGCCCCCTCCGCGACGACCTCCCGCAGCCGCTCGGCGCCGCCGAACGCCGCGATCAGCGCGGTCGGGTCGGTGTCGGCGATCGCCTCGGTCACGGAGTGCGATTCGCACGGCGAGGGTGCCGCCTCCACCTGCTCGATGAGGGGCACGGGCAGCGCGAGATGCGCGACGGATCGGTTCTGCGCGGACGGCGCGTCGGCGTCGCGCGAGGCGATCTGCTGCGCGACGAACAGGTGCGCCACGACCACGGCGGCCAGGGCGCCGGCGGCGAGGGCCATCCGGCGCGTCCGGCGCAGTCGCATCGCCCGGCGTCGCGCGGCGGCTCGTCGGCGCTCACCCATGTCGTCCAGTCTGTCCACGCTCCGTCCGAGATCCCTGGGTGCCGGCGCGGGCGGGCGCGTCACGCGGAGAGGGAGATGCCCCAGCGGGCCTGCCAGCGTTCGCCCGGAGCGAGCCAGCGCACGCCCCGACCGCTGTTGAACGCATCGGCCGGTGCGGTCATCGGCTCGACCGCGACGGCGAGCGGGTGGCCCGGGTAGGCGTCGGTGCGGAACGCCTGCACGTACTCGAAGTCCGCGTCCTGCCAGAGCGTGACGACTCGACCGTCCGGAGCGGCCAGCGTCGTGCGCGCCAGGCCGTCGGCATCCCGCCGGAGCGACCCGAAGCCCATGTCGAGGTCGGCGTCGGCCACGCGGACGCCCCCGCGCAGGTCCACGGCGCCGCGGACCGGGTGCTCCGCGATCGGCAGCATCCGGTCGTCGACCTCGAACCACGTCTCTGCCGGGACGGTCAGCACGAGGTCGGCCGTGTCCACGCCGCCGATGCAGAGGAACGGGTGCGCGCCGATGGCCACGGGCGCGTCCCGCTCCCCGACGTTGACCAGCTCGTGGGTCACCTCGATCCCGTCGTCCGTGAGCGCGTAGGCGACGCTCGTGTCGAGGGCGAAGGGGTAGCCGTGCTGCGGGTACACGGTCGCCGACAGTGTGGCCCGGTCTCCGGACGCGTCGATGTCGTAGCCGGTGTTGCGCAGCAGCCCGTGGATCGCGTTCCCGCGCGACGGCTCCGTGAGGTCCAGCTGCTGATCGGCAGGATCGCCCTGCCCCCCGGGCGGAACGTGCGTCCACCGCCCGTCCCGGACCCGATTGGGCCAGGGCACGAGCACGATCCCCGACGCGAAGGGAGGCGTCGTCCCCTGCGGGTAGCGGGCGACGACGTCGACTCCGCCGACCGTCAGCGCGCGCAGCGCCGCGCCCACCTGGGCGAGCTGGGCGGTCACCTCGCCCGAGCCGCCCTCGCGCCGGAGGTGGACCTGGGTGCCGGTGGGATCGATGCGCCTGGGAGCGTTCACGTGGACGAGCCTAGGGCACGCGAACGCCCCGGACCGGGCGCCTCAGGCCGTCAGCTCGCTGAGCGTCGGGCCGCCGGCGAGCTCGTCGAGGAGGTCGTCGCCGGGGCGCACCTCGTCGAACGGGGCATCGATCTCGGCGCGGCCCAGCATCTCGGCCATGCGACGGCGTCGCTGGCGCGGGATGAGCGTGACGACGCGGCCCTCCCGTCCCGCGCGGCCGGTGCGGCCGGATCGGTGCAGGTACGTCTTGTACTCGTCCGGGGCGTCGGCCTGGATGACCAGGTCGATGTCGTCGACGTGGATGCCGCGCGCGGCCACGTCCGTCGCGACGAGCACGCGGGCGCGGCCCTTCGAGAACCGCTCGATGTTGCGCGTGCGCTTGGCCTGGTTGAGGTCGCCGTGCAGGGCGATCGCGTCGATGCCGGCGTCGTCGAACTGCTCGGCGAGCATCTCCGCGTACGCCCGGGTGCGCGTGAAGACGAGCGTCTTGCCGTCGCGGTCGACGAGCGCATCCAGGATCTCGGCCTTGCTGCGGTGATCGATCACGAGCACGCGGTGATCGATCGTGCCGGTCTCCTGCGTCTCGCCCGCGACCTCGTAGACCTGCGGGTCGACGAGGAACTCGTCGACGAGCGCGGCCACCTCGCGGTCGAGCGTCGCCGAGAACAGCAGCTTCTGACCGCCCTCGGCGGTGAGCCGCAGGATCTCCTGGACCGGCTCGAGGAACCCGAGCTCGCACATGTGGTCGGCCTCGTCGAGCACCGAGATCGCGATGCGCGAGAGGTCGAGCTTGCCCTGACGCTGCAGGTCGCCGATGCGGCCGGGGGTGCCGATCACGATGTCGACGCCCTTCTTCAGCGCGCCCACCTGGCGGGCCTGGGGCACGCCGCCGTAGATCTGGGTCGTGAAGAGCCCCACGCTGCGCGCGATCGGCTGGATCGTGCGGTCGATCTGGAGCGCCAGCTCACGCGTCGGCGCCATGATGAGCGCGACCGGCGCGCGGCCGAACTCGCGCTTCGTCCCCGCCTTCGACCGCAGCACGCGCTCGACGAGCGGGGCACCGAACGCGATGGTCTTGCCCGAGCCGGTGCGGCCGCGTGCCAGGACGTCGCGTCCCGCGATGATCGACGGAGCGGTCGACGCCTGGATGGGGAACGGCCGCTCGGCGCCGAGCGCCGCGAGGGCCCGCACGATGTTGTCGCCGAAGCCGAGGTCGGCGAAGGTCGTCTCCGCGACCGCCTCGGCCTGCACGGCCTGTGCCTCGAGCCGCTCGTGCACGACGTCGATGTGCTGCTCCTGTGCACGGGATCGCTGCGCCACGGGGCGCTCCTCCCGCCGCTCCTGCCACGTGCGCTCGCCGCGGGGGCGCTCGACGCGGTGCCCATCGACACGCCGCCCATCCACACTGGGCCGATCGAAGCGGGCCCGATCGAAACGAGGTCGATCGACACGGGGCCGATCGAAACCGGGCCGGTCGCCGGCGTCGCGACGCGGGCGGTCGTCGCGCTCGAAGCGCGGCCGCTCCGCGCGGGCGGGACGCTCATCGCGGCCGTAGCGGGGCCGCTCCTCCCTCGCCGGACGGTCGTCGCGGGAGTAGCGGGGGCGCTCGGCACGCTCGTCGGTCGAACGACGCGGACGGTCATCGCGCTCGAAGCGCGGGCGGTCCGCGCGCTCATCACGGGTGAAGCGCGCGGGACGGTCTTCGCGGCGCGGCCCACGCGGACCGTCGTTGCCGCGGAAGGGACCCCCGGTCTTCTTCTTGGCGTAGCGGGGATCGAAATTCTGGGCGGGCCGGCCGCCGGCCGGCTTCTTGTTCTTGGGCATGCGAAAGGAACCTCTCCGGGTGATAGCGGCCAACAGGACACACGCATCACCCGCGCTCCATGCGCGGCACATCCCAAGCCGACCCCTCAGGCTACCGCGCCCGCCTGGGAGAACGCCCGCGTTGACTAGCGCCGGTGCGGCTTACTAGCGCTCCCCGCGCTAGTAAACGGCACAAGCGCTAGTCAACGGGCAGGAGGGTCGACCGCGGATCAGCGCAACACGCGCTGGTGGCGGCGCTTGGCCGACCAGCGCACGCCCTTGAGCAGGGGGTAGATCGCGGAGAAGACCCACATCGGCGCGCGCAGCTTGGCGTCGTCGATGCCGTGGGCGGCATACGTCCGCTCCCAGCGCATCACGTAGCTGTAGTAGTCGCGCGGGTTGTCGTCGAGGCGGCGGGCGGACATCCCCGCCACCATCGTCGAGCGGTACACGGCCGTGTGACCGCGCGCGTGCAGGTGGATCGAGAGGTCGATGTCCTCGTGCATCTCGTCCGCGAGATCGCGGCAGACGTGCGGGCGGATCTCCCTCCATGCGCTCGCGCGCAGGGCCATGTTGCTGCCGAAGATGTAGTGGAAGTCGCGCGCGAGACGATGCACGGCCTTCCGCAGCGCGTCGTCGGCCCGGTGGCCCCAGCGGCGCAGGGGCATGTCGTAGTAGATCATCGGACCGGTCGCGGCGTCGACGGACGGGTCCGTGAAGATCCGCCGCACCTGCTCGACCCAGTCCGGCTCGAGCACCGTGTCCGCGTCGATGCGCCCCAGAACCTCGCCCGACGCGGCGTCCAGGCCGAGGTTGCGCGTCGGGATGAGCCCCTGCTCGGCGTCCTGAGACAGCAGCAGGAGCGGCGCCTGCGGATGCTCGCGCTGCATCGCGCGCACGATCGCGGCGGTCGCGTCGGTCGAGCGGTTGTCGACCACGATGATCTCGTCCGCCGGCTCGGTCTGCTCGATCGCGGCGAGCACGCACGCCCGGATCGTGCTCTCCTCGTTGAAAGCCGGGATGACAATCGAGACCGTGGGTCCGGCGACCATAGCTCTGACCTTAGGGCATGCCCGGTCGTTCGCCACCGTCGCGCCGCGGCCGCTGGACGCGCGGCGCGGGCGGGAGCGAGCCGGTCAGGGGTGGGACGGCCGCGTCGGCGGGACCCGCCGCGCGCGTCAGGGGCGGCACGGCCGCGTCGGCCGGGCCCGCCGGGCGCGTCAGGGGCGGCACGGCCCCATCGGCCGGGTGCGCGCCTCCCCCGCCGGCTCGCCGGCTCGCGCGCCGCTCCCGCGCGCCCTCGACGAGGTTGTAGAGCGTCGGGAGCACGATGAGCGTGAGCACGGTCGACGACAGCAGGCCGCCGATGACCACGATGGCGAGCGGCTGCGAGATGAAGCCGCCGTGGCCCGTGATCCCGAGCGCCATGGGCGTCAGGGCGAAGATCGTCGCGAGCGCCGTCATCAGGATCGGCCGCAAGCGCTTCGCGGACCCCGCGACGGTCGCGTCGTGCGCCGAGAGCCCCTTCTCGCGGTACTGGTTGACCAGGTCCACCAGGACGATCGCGTTCGTCACCACGATGCCGATCAGCATCAGCACGCCGATCAGAGAGGCCACGCCCAGCGGCACCCCCGTGACGATCTGCAGCAGCACGGCGCCCGTGGCCGCGAACGGCACGGAGACCAGCAGCAGCAGCGGCTGCCGCAGCGACTTGAACGTGGCGACCATGATCACGTACACGATCAGGATGGCCGCCAGCATGGCCAGGCCGAGCTGCTCGAAGGAGTCGGCCTGGTCCTCCGCCACGCCTCCCACCGTCGCGGCGACGCCGTCGGGGAGATCCACGTCGGCGAGGGCCGCATCGACCGCGACGGTCGCCTCGGCGAGGTTGTCGCCCGCAGGCGGAACCGTGATCGTCGCGGTGCGGCGTCCCTGCTGCGTCGTGATCGACGTGGGGCTGTCGGCCTGCTCGACGGACGCGATCTCGTCCAGCGCCACGACGCCCGCGGCGGTCGGGATCGGCAGCTGCCGCAGCTCGTCGATCGTTGCGGGAGGGTTCTCAGCCTCGAGATACACCGTGACCCCGGTGCCGTCGATCTCGACGGAACCGACCTGCTGGGGCCGCATGGCGCCCGAGACCATGGCCCCCACCGCGGTCTCGCTCAGGCCCCGCTCGGCGGCGGCCGCGCGGTCGACCGCGACCGCGATGTACGGCAGCGAGGCCGCGAGGTCGTCCGACACCCGGCCGATGCCGTCGCGCCCCTCGAGCGAGGAGGTGAGGGCACGGGTCGCCTCCTCCAGCGCGTCGGGACCGGGGGCCGTCACGGTGATCTGGATGTCGCTGGATCCCAGCCCCGCGGCGGCGCGTAGGGTGACCTCGCCCACGTCCCCGAGCCCGTCGATCGCCTCCTGGATGTCGGCGCGCAGGGCCTCCTGGTCCGCACCGCCGGCGGTCATGACGGAGTAGGTGACGCTGCCTCCGCCCGAAAACGCGTCCTGGAGCGGGGAGCCGCTCGATCCGATCGAGACCTGCACCGTCTCGATCCCGTCGACGCCCTCCAGCGCCTCCTCGACCTTGCGCGCGGCCTCGTCCTGGCTCTCGAGGCTCGCGGTGGGCTCGAGCTCCTGCGTGATCGTGAGCGTGTTCTGGCCGGAGTCCCCGAGGAAGTTGACCTTCATCAGGGGAGCCGCCGCGAGCGTCCCGCCGAGCACGAGCACGGCCAGCAGCAGCGTGACCCAGGAGTGCTTGAGCGTCCACCGCAGGATCGGCAGGTACGCGCGCTGCAGCGGCGACGGCGGCGCGTGGGGCGATTCGGGATCGATGCGCTGGCCGGCGGCGTCGTACGCCGGCGCGCCGGGCTTCAGGAACCAGTACGCCAGCACTGGCACGATCGTGAGCGCGACGAGCAGGGATGCGGCCATCGCGATCGTGATGGTCATCGCGAACGGGCGGAACAGCTCGCCCACCATGTCGCCCACGAAGACGATCGGGAGGAACACCGCCACGGACGTGAGCGTGGAGGCCGTGATGGCCATCGCCACCTCGCGCACGGCCAGGCGGATCGCGGCGCCCCGGTCCGCGCCCTCCACGTAGTGACGCTTGATGTTCTCGATGACGACGATCGAGTCGTCGACCACGCGCCCGATCGCGATCGTCAGCGCGCCGAGCGTGAGCATGTTGATCGTGTAGCCGAAGGCCTGCAGGCCGATGAACGTGACCAGCACGCTCGTGGGGATGGAGATCGCGGTGACGAGCGTCGACCTCACCGACAGCAGGAAGACGAGGATCACGAGCACCGCGAAGACCAGGCCGAGCACGCCCTCGGTCGCGAGCGTCTCGATGGAATCGACGATGAACGGGGCCTGGTCGAACACGACCGTGAACTCCGCGCCCGGGAAGACGGACCCGAGGTCCGCGACGACGTCGAGGACGCTCTGCGAGACCTCGACGGTGTTCGCCGCCGGCAGCTTCGTGATCGCGATCGAGATCGCCTGCTCGCCGTTCACGCGCGAGATGGACGTCACCGGATCCGACGTCAGCGCCACGTCGGCGACGTCCCCGATGGTCGCGACGTCCGGCGGCAGCGGCATCCCGGTCTCCGGATCCGTCTGCTCCGATCCTCCGATCAGCGGCAGCGCCGCGAGGTCTTCCGCGGAGGTCAGCTTCACCCCGGTCTGCACCGTGAAGGTCTGTCCGTCCTGCGTGATCTCGCCGCCGGGGAACAGCACGCCGTTCTGG
The DNA here is from genome assembly GCF_014643695.1 of Microbacterium album. Classification (GTDB taxonomy): domain Bacteria; phylum Actinomycetota; class Actinomycetes; order Actinomycetales; family Microbacteriaceae; genus Microbacterium; species Microbacterium album. Next base: position 21,471 of record NZ_BMJY01000005.1, read on the forward strand.
TCGAGCGCATCCCGGATCGCCTGAGACGACAGGCCCCGCATCGCCAGCTCCCCGTCGTCCGGCGTGATGGTGATCCGCTGCCCCACGCCTCCGACGATCGAGGCCGACGCGACACCCTCGACGTCCTCCAGCTGCGGGACGGCGACGTTCTCGAGCGCCGTCTGGGCCGTGTCGGAGTCCTCGAATCCGGACACCGCGATCTGGATGACGGGCAGGTCGTCGAGGCTGACCGACAGCACCTGCGGCGAGACGTCCTCGGGAAGCTGGGAGGAGATGCGGTTGATGGCCTGCTGCAGCTTCTGCTCCGCCGTGGCGAGGTTCGTGCCGTAGGTGAAGGCCGCCTGCACCACGGAGGCGTTCGTCGTGCTGGTCGCGCTGGTCTGCTCCAGGCCGTCGACGCTCTGGATCGCGGTCTCGATGGGCGTGGAGACGTCGTTCTCGACGACCTCGGGCGAGGCGCCCGGGTACGTGGTCATGACCAGCAGCTGGGGCAGCTCGATGGCCGGGATCAGCTCCTGCTTGAGGTTCGTGAGCGCCAGCCCGCCGAAGATGGCGGAGCAGATCGTGACCAGCGCGATGAGCGCACGGTTCCTCAGGCTGAGTTCGGCGAGTCTCGACACGGACGTCCCTCGTTCGCGGGCGGTGCGGGGCTTCGGCGGCAGCCGCGACGCGCGTGAGCCGTCGATACGTTGCTGTATCCGCCGCAGTCATTGTGTCACGCGGACGATCGGGGCCCCGGGCCCCGACCCTATGGCTCTGCTGGGAGTCGTCAGGCGGCCACGCCCACGCCGATCCCCGCCATGGCAGCGGCCGTGCAGCAGATGAGCGTGCCGATCGCGTTCGCCCCGGCCGCCCCGCGCCGCCCCTCCCGGGCGAGCAGCTCGGAGTCCACGGCCACGGTGCTGAACGTCGTGTAACCGCCGAGCAGACCCGTGCCGAGCACCGCCAGCCAGACGTGGTCGAGGGACGCGCCGGTGAGGACCCCCAGGGCCAGGGATCCCGTGACGTTCACGAGCAGGATCGCCCACGGGAACCCTCCCGGCAGCACGCGCGACAGCACCGCGTCCGCGATCCACCGCAGGCCCGCGCCGGCTCCGCCGGCGAGCGCGACCAGCGCGAAGAGCAGGGGCGTCATGGTCGAGGTCATCCCGCACTGTCCCCGGGCGCGCGCCGCGAGCGCGCTCCCGCACGCAGGCCGAGGACGGTCGCCGCTGCCGCCACGAGCAGCGCGACGAGCGCCGCCAGGACCGCCGGCAGCACGAGCCCGGCGCCCAGCAGCTGCCCCTGCAGCACGGCGAACCCGCTGTAGGTCGTGAAGCCGCCGAGCACGCCCGCGCCCAGGAACGCGCGCCGCCGCGGATCGTCGTCGCGGGCGCGGCCCACGACGAACCCGAGCAGGCCCGCGCCGATCGCGTTGATCGCGATCGTGGCGCCCAGCACGCCGAACGAGAAGCCCTGCCCTCCGGCGAACGGCAGCAGCAGGGCCTGACGGGCGGCGACGCCCACCGCCCCTCCCGCCACGACGAGCGGCAGCAGCCCCCACGGGATCGGCACCGTCCTCACCCGCACAGCCTATGCGCGCCGCGCGGGGCGCCCCGAGCCACCGCCGCGGGAGCGGGACGGCTCGGGGCGAGGCACCTCACAGGTGGGCGTCGGCGTACACGCGCAGGGCGTCGCGGACGAACGTCGCGCCGGGGACACCGCCGTAGTTCCGCGCGAATCGCTCGTCGGCCACGTACATCTCGGCCAGGCCGAGCACGTAGCCCTTGACGTCGTCGCCACTCGCGGCCGCGGGCGTGCCCGGGATCCCGGACAGCCACTCCACGTGGCGCCGCGCGAGGTCCTGGGCCTCGATCGAGTCCGGCCCGATGCCGGCCTGCGCGGCCGCGCTCCAGTCGCGCCCCAGCCTCGCCGCGCGCTCCTGCCACGCGGTCCTCTCGCGCTCGCTCATCCCGCGCCACCACGCGTCTCCGCGCGCATACGCGTCCGCGCCCCAGCGCTGCTCGACCTCTTCGCGATATCGCGTGTGGTCGAATCCGTCGAACATGTCCTCCGCCATGAGGCGCTCCTCTCCCTCGAGACCACGGATGGTGCCGGCGACCGCGGCGATCTGCCGCTCGATCCGCTGCTGCTCGGCGCGAAGCCACTCCAGGTGCGTCTCCAGCGCGCGCCGCTCGTCGGTCTCGCGCTCCAGGATCTCGCCGATCTGGGCGAGCCCGAGGCCGAGCTCCCGCAGCAGCAGGATGCGCTGGAGCCGCACGAGGGCCTGCTCGTCGTAGTAGCGGTACCCGCCCGCTCCCACGCGAGACGCGGGCAGCAGCCCGCGGTCGCCGTAGTAGCGGAGGGTGCGGCTCGTGGTGCCGGCGAGCTTGGCGATCTGCTGGATCGACCACTCCATCCGTCGTCCTCCTTTTTCTCTGTGCCATCGACGCTACGCATTGACGCTGCGTCAACCGCAACCCGGATCCGCGGGCCGATCGCGCCCGATCCGCAGCGAATCACTGGACATTCGAGATATATCGTGTTCTCCTGGTGCTATCGAGATATATCTCGAGTTCATCGCGAAGGGATGCAGAGCATGACTCTGGAGAAGTGGATCGTGCACCCGGGGCAGACCCGGGTGATCGACGTCGAGGGCGTCCGGCGACTGAAGGTGGGCCTCGCAGGGGGGCAGATCGACATCATCGGGCACGACGAGCCCGGCACCCGCGTCGAGGTGCACGGCGTCACCGTGAAGGACCTCCGGATCGAGGTGACGGGCAACGAGCTCGAGATCGACCATCCGCAGCTGCGCTGGGACAACTTCCTCGAGGTGTTCCGCAACTTCGGATCCGCCGGTCCCCGCGCCGAGATCAGCGTCGCCGTGCCCCGCAAGGTCGCACTCACGCTGGGCGTGGTGAGCGCGGGCGCGCTCGTGTCCGGCCTGGCCGAGAGCGCGCGGGTGAACACCGTGTCGGGCGACATCCTCGTCGACGGCCTGACCGGCGACCTGTCCGCGAACGCCGTGTCCGGCGACGTGCAGGCGCGCGGGCTGGAAGGCGCGTTCTCCGCGAACACGGTCTCGGGCGAGGTCACGGCGACCGGCCGCCTCCGGCGGGCGTCGGTCGACTCGGTCTCCGGAGCCACGCTGATCGACGCGGAGGGCCCCATGGACGCCGCGTCGCTCAACACCGTGAGCGGGGCCGCCACGCTGCGCCTCGACGAGGGATACGCCGCCTCCTACGTCGTGCGCTCGGCGAGCGGCCGGATCCTGATCGACGGAGTCGTCCGCTCGTCGGGCCGCCCCGCGACCTACACCGGCTCCACGGGAGAGCTCGCGGGCTCGTTCGTCGACGTGCGCGCCAACACGGTCTCGGGCGACGTCACGGTGCTGCGGCGCACCGGCGTCGCGACCGCCGAGAGCGCGGATGACGCGCCCGAGGACGCGCCCACCCCTCCCGCCGAGGAGACCCTCTGATGCCCCCCGTCTTCTCGCACGGGGACCTGCGGCTGTACCTGCTGAACCTGCTCGCCGAGGCGCCGCGGCACGGGTACGACATCATGCAGTCGCTTGCGGAGCGCACCGGCGGGACGTACACGCCGAGTGCCGGCACGATCTACCCGCGCCTGGCCCGGCTCGAGGAGGAGGGTCTCGTCACGAAGACGGCCGACGGCCGCAAGACCGTGTACGAGATCACGGACGCCGGACGCGCCGAGGTGCAATCGCGTGCCGATGACATCGCCGGGATCGAGGCGGGGCTGGCCGACTCCGTCCGCCTCATCGCGGACGAGGTGCGCGTGAGCGTACGCGAGGCGATGCGCAGCCTGCGGGCCGACCTCGCCGCGGCGGCGACGGAGGCCCCGCAGGCGGCGCCGGCGCCCCCGTCGGCCGAGGAGGACGCGCGGATGCGCTCGCGAGCGCAGCTGCAGCGGGCCGAGGCGATCATCTCCGATTTCCGGGGCCGCGTGCGCGGCGAGCTGCGCGCTCACGTCGCGCGCGGGGGCGAGCTGCCGGCGGAGACCGTCGACGCCCTGCACGCCGCGCTCGACGCCGCCGCGTCCGCGGCCGTGGCCGGGCTGCGCCGGTAGCCGCGCCCCTCCGATGCGAAGGCCGGCCGTCCCGTGAGGGGCGGCCGGCCTTCGCGCGTCTCGAGCGCTCGAGCTAGCTCTCGGGCCAGTCCTCGTCGTCCTTGAGCGGCTCACCCAGCGGCACGACGAGGATCGGGCGGTGCTGCCGGTGGGACAGGCGCGCCGCGACCGAACCCGTGAAGAACTCCCGGAGCGACTCGCCGAAGCCCCGCTTGCGGGTTCCCACGACGAGCAGGGACGCGTCGATCTTCTCCGCGAGCGTCTTCATCGCGAGCGCGGGGTCGCCGACGAGCTGGCGCACCTCCCACGTCACGCCGGCGTTCGCCAGGTGCGTCTCGGCGGCCTGCTGCACCGCCTGAAGCTCCCCCTCGCCCACGTCGACATTGATGTCGACGGGCGCCGAGTGCACGTAGCCGTCGGGGTCCTCGTATGTGACGAACCGCGTCACGTCGACGTGCACGACGGCGAGCGGGACGCCCAGCAGCGCGGCGTACCTGGCCGCCTCCTTGAGCACGCGAGGGGATTGATCGGGAATGACGCCCACGATCACCGCGCCCCTCAGGGCGGCGTCCGCCGGTGCGGCGGAGCCCATCCGGTCCGTGCTGTCGAACGGCTGGTCAGTCATTTACGACCCCTTCCCGGTGCCGCGGCCGGCCGAGGCGCCGAGGCCGCGTGGTATTCTGAATCCTACTCTTACCCGGCTCCCCTGCCGGATTCATGACAAGCGCATCGGGGCAGCGATCCCGCAGCTCAACGTGAGGGGGTCTCGCGCATGGGGCGTGGCCGTCAGAAGGCGAAGCACACCAAGCTCGCCCGCGAACTGAAGTCGTACAGCCCGGCCGTGAACTATGCGGCGTTGGAGCGCGAACTCGCGCACCCGGACGACGACCAGTACGTCGACAAGTGGGCCGACCAGTACAACGACGAGGACGAGGACGAGTACCAGGCGCAGCAGGCCTGATCTCGTTCCGTTCGTCCCCCGTCGCGCTCGACGCGGCGGGGGACACTCGTGACCGCACGGCTCTGACAGCCGCGGGACGACGCGCGTGACGCGGCGACCCGCGGTTCGTCGGCGAGCCCGCGCGGCATCCGCGCGTACGGACCGTGCTCAGGACGTCTGCGTGCCCTCGAGCCAGGCGAGGTACTCGTCCGTGACCGTGCCCGTCACGTAGCGTCCGTCGAAGCAGCTCAGGTCCAGGTCCTCGAACGCGCACTCGCCCCGGGCGCTCTCGATGATCGCGCGCTTGAGATCCTCGACCTCCTGATAGACCAGGTGGTCGCAGCCGAGCTCTTCCGCGATCTCCGGCACGGTCCGGCCGTGCGCGACGAGCTCGTGCCGCGACGGCATGTTGATGCCGTAGACGTGCGGGTATCGCACGGGAGGTGCGGCGGAGGCGAACGTCACGCTCTTGGCCCCCGCGTCGCGCGCCATCTGGATGATCTGACGGCTCGTGGTGCCCCGCACGATCGAGTCGTCGATCAGCAGCACGTTCTTGCCCTGGAACTCCGACGACATGGCGTTGAGCTTCTGACGCACGCTCTTCTTGCGCACGGCCTGCCCCGGCATGATGAACGTCCGGCCCACGTAGCGGTTCTTGTAGAAGCCCTCGCGGTACTCGATGCCCAGCACGCGGGCGACCTCCATCGCCGCGGGCCGCGCCGAGTCCGGGATCGGCATGACGACGTCGATCAGGCCCTCTGGCGTGTGCTTCGCGACGGTCGCGGCGAGCTTCGCGCCCATGCGCAGGCGCGCCTCGTACACCGACACGCCGTTCATGATGGAGTCCGGACGGGCCAGATACACGTACTCGAACGAGCAGGGCAGCAGCTTCGGGTCGTCCGCGCACTGCTTCGAGAACAGCTCGCCGTCGCTCGTGATGAAGACGGCCTCCCCCGGGTCGACCTCGCGGACGATCTCGTAGTCGCCGTTCTCGAGCACGAGCGACTCGCTCGTGACGACCCACTCGTCGCCGCCGGGCGATCCGTCCTCGCGGTCGGCGCCCGCGCGCCGGCCCAGGATGAGGGGGCGGATGCCAAAGGGGTCGCGGAACGCGAGCAGGCCGTACCCGGCGATGATCGCGATGACGGCGTACGCGCCCTCGACCCGCCGGTGCGTGCGCGCGACGGCCTCGAAGATGCGCTCGGGGTCCAGGTCGATCGGGCTCGTGGTGGCCTGCAGCTCGTTCGCCAGGACGTTGAGCAGCAGCTCCGTGTCGCTCGACGAGTTGAGATGACGGCGGTCGCGCTGCGCCATGTCGGCCGCGAGCTCGCGCGTGTTGGTCAGGTTGCCGTTGTGGATGAGGATGATCCCGTACGGCGAGTTCACGTAGAAGGGCTGCGCCTCCTCCTCGCTCGACGCGGTGCCCTTCGTGGCGTAGCGCACGTGACCGAGGCCGACGTTGCCGAGCAGGGAGCGCATGTCGCGCGTGCGGAAGGCCTCCCGCACCATGCCGCGCGCCTTGTGCGTGTGCATGACGCCGTTCGGCTCGGCCGTGGCGATCCCGGTGGCATCCTGGCCCCGGTGCTGGAGCAGCAGGAGCGCGTCGTAGATGTCCTGGTTGACCGGAGAGGATCCGACCATTCCGACGATGCCGCACATGTGGTTGTTACTTCATCCGTTCTGTCACTGGCCGCGGAAACCGTCCGCGTAGGCGCCGACGAGTCTCACGGCACCGCCGTCGACGCCCTTGGCCCCCTGCTCGAAGTCTGCCGACGGCGGATCGCCCGCCTCCACGACGCCGACCTGCCAGGCGGGGATCCCCTGCGCCTCGATGTGCGCGATCGCGTCGGACGCGACGTTCTCGGACACGACCGCGAGGAATCCGATGCCGAGGTTCCACGTCCCCTCGCTCGACTCCAGCGAGGTGCCGGCGATGTCGCTCAGCACGCGGAAGACGGGCGCCGGCGACCACGTCGAGCGGTCCACGTCGACCCACGTGCCGCGCGGGAGCACGCGGGCGAGGTTCGCGGCGATGCCGCCACCCGTGACGTGGCTCAGCGAGTGCACGCCCGCGCCGATGGCCGCGATCAGCTCGAGGAGCGGGGTCGTGTACAGGCGCGTCGGCTCGAGCAGCGCCTCGCCCCACGTGGCGCCGAAGTCGGCGGCGTGGTCCGCGTACGAGATGCCTGCGCGGCTGACGATGTGCCGCACCAGGGAGTACCCGTTGGAGTGAAGCCCGCTGGAGCCCAGTGCGATCACCGCGTCGCCCGCGCGCACGCGCTCGGCACCGAGCACGGCATCGGCCTCGACCACGCCCGTCGCGGCGCCGGCGACGTCGTAGTCGTCCGGCCCGAGCAGGCCGGGGTGTTCGGCGGTCTCGCCGCCCACGAGGGCCGTTCCGGTGAGGGCGCAGGCCTCCGCGATGCCGCGCACGATGTCGGCGATGCGCTGAGGATGGACCTTGCCGCACGCGATGTAGTCAGTCATGAACAGCGGCTTGGCGCCGACCACGACGATGTCGTCGACGACCATGCCGACCAGGTCGTGCCCGATCGTGTCGTGCTTGTCGATCGCCTGGGCGATCGCGACCTTCGTCCCGACGCCGTCGGTGCTGGTCGCGAGCAGGGGCTTCGTGAAGCCGAGCAGCGCGCTCGCGTCGAACAGACCGGCGAAACCCCCCACCCCGCCCAGCACCTCGGGGCCGTGCGTCGCCCTGACCGATGCCTTCATGAGCTCGACAGCGAGGTCGCCCGCCGCCGTGTCGACTCCGGCCTCGGCGTAGGTGGAGGAATGGCGGGGGGATGCGGGGGAAGTGGGTTCGGGGACCACCTGTACAGACTACCCGCCGAAATACCGGGCGAGGTCCGTGCCGGCATCGGCCACCGGGAGGCGCGGCGACGCGCGCCGGGCGATAATGGGCGCATGACGGTGTCCGACTGGGATGTCCGCGAGGACTGCAGCCCGTCGGTGCTCGTCGCGCTCTACCTGCGCCAGGCGCTGGGCGTGCGTTACCCGGACGAGCTGCCGCAGCTGCGAGGTGTGGAACGCGGCGGGGAGGCGAGCGGCGGGGTCGAACGACTGTGGCGACGCTACTGGGACATGACGGTCGAGCCGCAGGCCCACCCCTCGCCGGTCCCGCTCGAGCTCGTCGACGGATTCGGCACGCACGTCGCCCTGCCCGCCTACGCGGGCGCGCTGCGGGATGCGCTCGCGCCGCACGGGCCGGCCGCGCTCGCGTACGCCCGCGACGCCGTCGACCGCTACGAGCGCACCCGGCGCTCCTATCGCGGATACGCGGGAGCCGTCGTGGAGTTCGAGCGGCGCGCGGGTCGGCGCGCGCACGGTTTCGCGCTCCACGTGCAGGTGCTGCCGCTCGCGCAGCGCGGCGTGTGGTGGATCGGAGCGCTCACGATCGCCGTCTCCGACACCCTGCGCAGCGACGTCGCGGCGTTCGACGCGGCCATGCAGCCGATCCTGCACGACGTCGCCTGACGACGCGGATCAGCCCTCGTCGACGACGAGCTCGTGGACAGCGGTGACGTCGCGCGAGCGGCGTCCGACCGTGCGGTCCAGCAGCAGCGCGATCAGCATCGCGAGCAGGATGCCCGCGGGAACGCACCAGAGCATGATGAAGCCGAAGGCCTGCGACAGGGAGTAGTCGACCTGCGTGTACGGGCTCGCCTCGGACGTGCCGTCGAAGACCGTGGCGAGGATCATCGCCGCGACGACCCCGAGTGCGGCGCCGAGGGCCGTGAACACGCCGTACCGCGGCGCGCGACGCACCTTGACGACCTGCTCCAGGGGAACCTGCGGGCTCGAGGACATGACCCCCATTGTTTCACCACGTTCCTGAGTGCGGGTTGCGCGTCGGCCCCGCGAAACCTGCACCCGGACGGGATACCCGAACCGGGGACGACATCGCGCCCGCAGGGTCCGTCCGCATCACGGGCGCAGCGGAAGCAGGTGTCCCAGATCGGCCCGGACTCCCGAGGCGCGCACCCGCCCGGCCGCCACCGCCTCAACCCATGCCAGCTCGCCCGTGGCCAGCGCGATCCACGTGCGCGGGTCCATCTCCACGACGTTCGGAGGGGTGCCGCGCGTATGGCGCGGACCCTGGACGACCTGGGCCGCGCCGAAGGGCGGCACGCGCACTTCCACGCTGGTGCCCGGCGCCTTCTCCGCCAGGAGCTGCAGTAGGTACCGCACCGCCGTCGCGTGCGCCGCTCGGGCGGGCGGGCTGCCCTGTGCCGCGGCGGCGGCCACCTCCGCAAGCGCCGCGCGTCCGGCCCCCGTCTCGATCCTGCGTGCGCTCATCTCCTCAGGCTACGGTCGCCGCACGGCGGGGGTCGTTCGGCGCGGCGGGGATCGTTCGGCGCGACGGGCGCGGACAGACCGGCGCGGATAGTCTGGGCGGGTGAGAATCCTCGTCCTCGGTTCCGGCGCGCGCGAGCACGCCATCGTCCTCGCCCTCCGTTCGGAGGACGCCGGCCACGAGCTGCTGGCGGCCCCCGGCAACGCCGGCATCGCGCGCGACGCGACGATCGTCGACGTGGACATGCTCGATCCCACCGCCGTCGCGGGCTTCGCGATCGACAACGCCGTGGACCTGGTCGTCGTCGGGCCCGAGGCGCCGCTCATCGCGGGCGTCGCGGACGAGCTGCGCGAGCGCGGCATCCCCGTGTTCGGCCCGGGTCGCGCGGCGGCGCAGCTGGAGGGATCGAAGAGCTTCGCGAAGCGCATCATGGCGGCCGCGGGAGTGCCGACCGGCCGGGCAGTCCACGCGCGCACCGCCGACGAGGTCGCCTCGGCCCTCGACGAGTTCGGCGCGCCGTACGTCGTGAAGGCCGACGGGCTCGCGGCGGGCAAGGGCGTGATCGTCACGGAGGACCGGGAGGCGGCGCTCGCGCACGCGAGCAGCTATCTGCCCACGGGCCCCGTGCTGGTCGAGGAGTTCCTGTCCGGCCCGGAGGTCTCCCTCTTCTTCGTCAGCGACGGCGACACGGTGCGCGCGCTGACCCCCGCTCAGGACTTCAAGCGCGCCCTCGACGGCGACGAGGGCCCGAACACGGGCGGGATGGGTGCCTACTCCCCCCTCCCCTGGCTCGCGGAGCGGTTCGGGAGCGAGGCGGAGTTCGTCGCGCATGTGACCGAGACGATCGCCCTCCCCGTGATCCGCCGGCTCGACGAGGAGGGCACGCCGTTCATCGGGCTGCTGTACGCGGGCCTCATCCTGACCGACGCGGGGGTGCGCGTGATCGAGTTCAACGCGCGCTTCGGCGACCCCGAGACCCAGGCCGTGCTGCCGCGCCTGCAGACGCCGCTGTCGCTGCTGCTGCTCGCGGCTGCCACGGGCACGCTCGAGGACGGGCCGGAGCCGGAGTTCTCGGACGACGTGGCCGTGACGGTCGTGCTGGCGAGCGAGGGCTATCCGCACAGCCCGGCCACGGGGCGCGCGCTCACGGGCGTCGACGACGCCGAGGCCGTCGAGGGCGTCCACGTGGCACACGCCGCGACAGCGCGCTCGATGGACGGGCTCTCCGCGACCGGCGGCCGTGTGCTCAACGTGGTCGCGACAGCCGCGGACTTCCGCACCGCCCGTGCCCGCGCGTACGAGGCCATGGGCCGCATCCGCCTGCAGGGCGCGCACTACCGCACCGACATCGCGGCCCGCGTCGCGGACTGACGCGCGCCGGGCCGTCCGTCTCACCCGACCGGCGCCGGCGATCCAGCACCTGAACGACTGATCGCCAGACGCGGCGGGGCGACGGCAGCCGATTCGCGGAGCTGCCTCGCCCCGCTCTGTCTCCGGGAAGCGCCCGGTATACTCGGAGTATGACCGCCACGACGATCAAGGTGGACACCGCGCTGCGCGACCGGCTCAAGGCGCAGGCCGCGAGCGAGGGACTCAGCCTGGGCGAGCACATCGAGCGCCTGGTCCAGCGCGAGGAGCGCCGGTTGCGGATGGCGCGTCTGCGCGCTGAGATCGCGGCCGCGTCACCGGACGCCCTCGCCAGTTACGCGCGGGAGACCGCGGAGCTCGACGCGGCGCTCGCATCGAGCGGTCTCGAGTGAGCGAACTGCTCCCCGGGCGTGTGGTGTGGGGTGATCTGGATCCCGTAGAGGGCCGGGAGCAGGGCGGCCGCCGCCCGCTGCTGGTCGTCTCGAGCCAGGACCACCTGGACACCGTCACCCTGCTCGTCACGGTCGTCCCGATCACGTCGCGCGATCGCGGCTGGTCGAATCACGTCCGCATCGAGCCCGCGGTGGGCCTCCCCCGGGAGTCCTTCGCGATGACGGAGCAGGTGCGCACCATCGCGCGCTCCCGCGTGCGCTCGTACGGAGGCGTGGTCGCTCCGGCGACGCTGGCCGCGGTCAGGATGTGGATCAACGACTTCCTGAACGATTGATCCGCCCTTCCTCACCGGGCGCACGCATTCTCGGCCACGCCCGATCATCGGCTGCGCGGGGCGGGTGGGATGATGGTGCGGTGAGCGAGGCACTCGAGATCCCCGGTTGGACGCACACCTACTCGGGCAAGGTCCGCGACCTGTACGCCCCCGCCGATGGGGACGCCTCGCGCATGCTCGTCGTGGCGAGCGACCGCGTGAGCGCGTTCGACCACGTGCTCGAGCCGGGCATCCCGGGCAAGGGGGCGCTGCTGACGCGCCTGAGCCTGTGGTGGTTCGAGCAGCTGTCGGGGGCCGACGGCGGCGAGCCCGTGCCCCACCACCTCACGGGCGAGGCGGTGCCGGACACCGTCGCGGGGCGCGCCATGATCGTGCGGGCGCTGGACATGCTGCCCGTGGAGTGCGTCGTGCGGGGCTACCTCACCGGGTCGGGCTGGGCGGAGTACCGCGAGCAGGGCACGGTGTGCGGCATCCCGCTGCCGGCCGGACTGCAGGACGGCGATCGGCTGCCCGAACCGATCTACACCCCCGCGTGGAAGGCCCCCGCGGGCCAGCACGACGAGAATATCTCGTTCGAACGCACCGTCGAGCTGGTCGGCGACGACCTCGCCGTGCAGCTGCGCGAGTCGTCCCTGGCGATCTACCGGCGGGCGGCGACGACGGCCGAGGCCCGGGGCCTGATCCTCGCCGACACCAAGTTCGAGTTCGGGGTGGACGGGGACGGCGTGCTGCGGATCGCCGACGAGGTGCTCACGAGCGACTCCTCCCGCTACTGGGACGCCGAGGCCTGGCGCACGGGCGCGACCCCGAAGGAGCGCATGGCGAGCTTCGACAAGCAGATCGTGCGCGACTGGCTCGCGGCGAACTGGGACCGCACGGGCGAGCCGCCCGCCCTCCCCGACGAGATCGTCGAGCGCACGCTCGCGCGCTACCGCGAGCTCCTGGACCTGCTCGGCGCCTGACGCCCGCGCGCCGGACGTCCTCGCTCCGGACGGTCAGGACGCGGCGCCGCCGGGGCGCTCGTCCTCGCTCCGGATGGGGCCCGTGTCGAGGACGCGCTTGACCTCCTCGGTCGTCACCACCGCGATCTGCTCGGTCGCCGACTCGTACCACTCGGTGAGCGCCGGGTCGTCCGTGTCGATGCGCGCGCCCGCCCCCTGCTCGGCCGCCACCTCGGTCGCGCCGAACACGAAGTCGTCGCCGTGCTCCTCGATACCGCGCCGCACGCCCTGGGCGATCGCGGCACGCGCGAAGCGTCGGCGCAGGATGTACGGGTCCGTGCCCAGCTCGCGCGCCCACGCGATCATGACCCCGATCACGATCACCGCGAACGGCAGCGCCGTGACCACCATGATCGACTGCAGACCCGACAGCGCGGTCTGACCACCGACCAGCAGTAGCGCGAGGGCCGCCGCACCCAGCAGAACACCCCACGTGAGCGTCACCCACGTCGACGGCTCCGGCTTGCCGCGCTGGCTCATCGAGCCCATGACGATCGCGGCCGAGTCGGCCGAGGTGACGAAGAAGAGGATGATCGACAGCACCGCGAGCACCGACAGCACGGCCGCGAAGGGCAGGTTGTCGAACACCGCGAACAGCACGGCCTCCGTCCCGCCTTCGGCCATCGCGTCGCCGATGGCACCCGTCACCTCCTGGAAGTACATCGTCGTGCCGCCCATGATGCCGAACCACACGACGCACACGATCGAGGGCACCACGATCACGACCGTGACGAACTCCCGCAGCGTCCGACCGCGCGAGATCTTCGCGATGAACATCCCCACGAAGGGCGTCCACGAGATCCACCAGGCCCAGTAGTTGTTGGTCCACGCCGCAACGAACTCGGCCGCGTCCTCGCCCTGCGACGGGTTGCGCATCAGCATGGCCCACAGCTCGTCGAAGAACGCCGCGACCGAGGCGGGCACCATGTTCAGCAGCAGCAACGTGGGTCCGCCGATGAAGATGACGATGCCGATGACGAGCGCGATGACCATGTTGATGTTCGAGAGCGCGCGGATTCCGCGCTTGATGCCGGACACGGCCGACACGACGAAGGCGCCGGTCAGCACGGTCACGACCACGATGAGGGCCGCATTGCCGAAGGGCCCCGCGCCCGTCAGGTATTCGACGCCGCGCGTGATCTGCAGGGCGCCCATGCCGAGCGTGACGCCCGTGCCGAACAGCGTCACGATGATCGCGAAGATGTCGATGAAGGCCCCGGCGGGGCCTTCCGTGCGCTCCTTGAAGATGGGCGCGAAGATCGCGGAGATGAGGGGGGCTCGGCCGCGGCGGTAGGCGGCGTAGGCGATCGCCCCGCCGACGAGCGCGTAGAAGCCCCAGGCCATGGGGCCCCAGTGCATGATGGCCTGCGCCAGGGCCACATGCATCGCCTCGCGCGTCTCGGCCTCGACCTCGAAACCGGGCGGGACGGACAGGAAGTAGGTCAGCGGCTCGGCGGGGCCCCAGAACAGCAGGCCGATGCCCATGCCGGCCGAGAACAGCATGGCGATCCAGGATCCGGTCGAGAACTCCGGCTCCTCGTCGTCTGCGCCCAGCCGCACGCCGCCCGTGCGGCCGTAGCCCACGATGAGCATGAACACGAGCGTCACGATCGCCAGGAGGGAGAACAGCCATCCGAAGTTCTGCATGACCCAGCCGAGAGACGTCGCGCCGACGTCGCGGATGTTCCCGGGGGCCAGAAACGCCCACAGCACGACGCCGAAGACCAGCACCCCGGCGATGCCGAACACGAGCCAGTTCGTCGAGAACGTGCGCCCGGTGTCCTCGACTCCGATGCCGGGGATGAGCGCGGGGTGGGTCACCTCCCGGACGAGCTTGGTGACCGGCTTGTTGCGGTCGTCCCGGTCGGTCTTCTCGCCGCCGTCGGGGCCCCGGCCGGATGCCCCGGTCCGGGTCGTGCGTTCGCGTTTCGGCTGATCGTCCATGGACTCTCTCTCGTCGTGCGTTCTCGCAGTCTGGCCCCTTCGCCGCGCTCCAGGCTAGCCACCGAGCCGCGCAGCAGCACAATCCCCTGCCGGGACGCACCGCTCCGGGCAGTATCGTTGATCGATTCATGCCCCCTCGCGACTGCGTCGCGATTCCTCCGCGAAGGAGCCCCCTATGCCCCTGTGGTCAGTCCACGGAAACGGCCGCACCGTCGAGCCCGGCCGCGTCGTCGCGCCGGGCGAGCGCCTGAACTGGCCCGCCACATTCGCGATGGGCGTCCAGCACGTCGTCGCGATGTTCGGCGCGACGTTCCTCGTGCCGACCATCACGGGCTTCCCCGTCTCGACCACCCTGCTGTTCAGCGGCCTCGGCACACTGCTGTTCCTCGTGGTGACGCGCAACAAGCTGCCCAGCTACCTCGGGTCGTCCTTCGCGTTCATCGCGCCCGTGACCGCGGCGACCGCGTCGGCCGGCATGGGCTCCGCCCTCGCCGGCATCGTCGCGGTCGGCGTGCTGCTGGCGCTGGTCGGCCTGCTGGTGCAGTTCGCGGGGCTCGGCTGGGTCGACCGGCTCATGCCTCCCGTCGTGGCCGGCGCGATCGTCGCACTGATCGGATTCAACCTCGCACCCGTCGCGTGGGACAGCTTCGCGGTCGACGCCGTGACCGCCACGGTCACGCTCGCCGCGGTGATCCTCTTCGCCGTGCTGTTCAAGGGCTTCCTGGGACGGATCTCGATCTTCCTCGGCGTGCTCGTGGGCTATGCGTTCGCGGCCGTGCGCGGGTACTTCGGCACCGCGGACCCCCAGACCGGCAAGACCCCCGCCGAGGTGATCGCGGAGGCGCCGTGGCTCGGCCTCCCCGAGTTCCACGTCCCGGACTTCGTCTCCCCCGGCACATGGTCGGCCATCGCCATGTTCCTGCCGGTCGTGCTGGTGCTGGTCGCCGAGAACGTCGGTCACGTGCGCGGGGTGGCGACCATGACGGATCCGTCGGTCAACCGCCACACGGGCCGGGCGCTGCTCGCCGACGGCCTCGCCACCACGCTGGCGGGCGCCGGCGGAGGCTCGGGCACCACCACGTACGGCGAGAACATCGGCGTCATGGCCGCCACGCGCGTGTACTCGACGGCGGTCTACTGGATCGCCGGATCCGTCGCGATCCTCCTCGCCTTCTCTCCCAAGATCGGCGCCGTCTTCAACTCCATCCCCGCGGGCGTCCTCGGCGGTGTGACGACCGCGCTCTACGGGCTCATCGGCATCATCGGCATCAAGATCTGGGTCGACAACCGCGTCGACTTCTCACGCCCCGTCAACCAGTACACCGCGGCTGTCGCGCTCGTGATCGGCATCGCGGGCTTCACGATGCAGTGGGAGGGCTTCGAGTTCGGCGGCATCGTGCTGGGCACGGTGGCCGCGCTGGTGATCTACCACGTGGGCAACCTCATCGCCCGCGCCCGCCGCTCCGGCGCGGACGACGGCGGCCCCATCCCCGCGGTCGGCCCGCTCGGCGGAGACCCGCGGGACTGACGCTCACGGCGTCCTCCACAGCTCGGCCAGGTCCCCGTCCTGCGCCGCGTCGGCATAGCCGTCGACGCCGCGCGCCAGCGCACGATACAGCGTCTGGAGCGGGCTCAGCTGCCAGCCGCCGTCCGTGCGCACCGCCACGGCCGCCGGCCGATCGAGGCCAAGCGTGCGAGCCGGAGCCCACGACGCCGAGCAGCCTGAGGAGCTCGACCCGTCACTCTTCGACAAATCGAGGCACCCCCCTCGAGACGGAACGTCGTCGTGTCGAACTCCGCGTATCCCTGATAGGTTCCCTCGACGCGCTCGATGGGCGCGGACGCCCGGTCCCCGTCGCGCGCCCACTCCGCGCGGGCGTCACCGAACCGCAGTTCACTGTGGGACGGGAGCACGACAGCGCCGTATACCGCCACCAGACGCCGCTCCGGGAGGGGGAGGGTCCGAGCCAGCGATTCCGTATCTCCCGTGCGCACGAAGGCCGACAACCCGTCCAGGAAGCTCCGCAAAGCTCCGTCAGGATCGGTTGCCACGTGCGGTTCCGGGACTCGGCCACCGACGATTCGGTCGCGCTCGAGACCGAGTGCGGCGGCGGCATATCCGTCCGCGAGGGTCAGCAGCGGACTGACGTACCAACCCGTTTCCTCCACGGTGACGAGCGAGTAGGGCCACACGCCCCCGACACCTCCTGCCCACTCCTGTCGGAGGGTGCCGATGTCCCACGTCTGCGGGAGCATCTCCGCAATCCCGGAGGCGAGCGCGGCGCGGGTGCCGTCCAGAGTCGCGGCGATGTCGTCGCTGCGGTATCCCGAAGCCTCCATACCTGATGCGGTGAGAGGGTCGGAGAAGGCGCGCAGAGCATCGGCCAGCTCTTCCGCGTCGGCAGCGACGGTGACCGCGCCGGCGACGACGCTCACCCTGACGACGCCGTCCGCCAGTTCGCGCTCCTCGAACTCGAGCGCGGTCGTCGTGATCGTCACGCTGGCGGCCAGGGCATCCAGCAGATCGCCGTAGTTCGCCTCGCCCAACGACGCCTCCCTGACCGAGTGGTAGACGTCGATGAGACCGGTGGTCTCACTCGGGGCGAGTGACGCGAACAGGTCGAGCATGTCCCGCGCCGCCACCGCGTCGAGCGTTCTCTCGACGGCGGCCGTGGGCGACGATGCCCCCGAAGGGCGCATGGCGACCCAGACCACGGCGGCTCCGCCGATCAGCACCGAGACGACGCCGGCCGCGATGAGGCCGATCACGAGGCTGCGGGGACGCCGTGAGGTCGACGGATGGTGCGGCGGCGCGACCGGCGCTTCCGTCGACGGGTTCTCGTGCAGGACCCGTCCGGCGGCGCTGATGTCGGGCGCCGGCGGCGGAGGGGGTGGAGTGCGCCGCCGGGAGACGGCCTCCTGCGCGCTCGCGTCGCCATAGCGCGCGAGCCAATCGAGCAGCCCTTCGTAGGCATGAGGATGAAGGGCGACCTGCGCTCCGAGGTCAGGGCGCTCGACGACAAGCCGAGCGAGTTCCTCTCCCGCCATCGTCGGCGGGAGAGGGGAAGCGCCTTGCTCGGGCGACGTGGTCACAGTGGCTCCTTCTTCTCGGATCGAATCTCGACCGCGTTTCTCGACACGCATCCGCGGCACGGTCGCTGTCAGGCCTGTGGTTCGCCCGTGATGGCGTGGGCCCACGCCCGCAGCTCCGGATAGGCCGCCGGGTGCGCCGCGATCGCGGCCGCGAACTCCGGGTGCGCGGCCGCGATCTCGGCCAGTCGGGACGCCGACGTGCTCGGGTCGTGCACCTCGGCCCACGCGGCCTGGCGCGGATCGGGCGCGGCCACGGGGCTGTGCGGCTCGGCGGGAGCGGGCGCGCCCTGAGCGTGCTCCCACGGTGCGGCTGCGGGCCCCTGCCCCGCTGCAGCGGCGGCGGGTCCGGCCGCTCCATGGAACGACTCGTCGTACTGCGTGTGCGCCGGTCCGCCCTGCAGCGCCTGCCGCTTCTGCTCGTTGAGCGCGGTCCGGACGATGGCGCCGGCGGCCAGCAGCGCGAGCACGGGCCCCGCGAGCACCACGCTCGGATACCGGAATGACGGCATGTTGCCGATCACGAGGGCCGCCACGACGAGCCCCCCGCCCACGAGCACGGCGATCATCCTCGTCCGCGCGGGGATCGTGGATATGGGGATGGCGGCGATCGCCGCGCTGATGATCCCCGTCAGCAGCACGAGCGTGTCGAAGAAGCTCCAGTACATGTCAGGTCCCCAGTCGTGCCGTGATCGTGATCTGGCCGGCGGTGACGGCCCAGCCGTCGCCCACCGGCATGGCGACTCCCGCCGGGCACTCGGTCGCCTCACCCACGAGGTTCGTGACCGAGGTCCCGTTGGTCGACTGCAGGTCGGTCACCCAGAGCATCCCGCCCCGGACGTCGAGCAGGGCGTGGGTCTTGGAGATCGACTTCCACGGGTCGTTCACGGGGAGAGCCCGCGCCTGCGGATGCGATTCCGGCGCGACGGGGGCGCGACCGAAGACGAGCGGGGCGTCTGCGGCGATCCTCTGGCCGTCCGAGAAGTGCAGCGTCCAGGGGCGCGGGGCCGACCCGCTCTGCGACGCGCGGGTCGCCTCCAGGTCGTCGTCCTCGGCGAACTGCTGGGCAGCCAGCGGAGTCGCGCCGGGGATCGACGGCGGCACGGGCGGCGACGGTACCGCTGTGGGCCCCGCCGGCGGTAAGACCGTTCTTTCGGCACCCGGCAACCCGGTGATCAATCCTGCGAGCGCAGGCCCAGGTGGCGCGGCCGACTGCGCCATCGCGGGCGCAGGCACCGCAGGACGCTCCTCCCGCGGCGGAGACGACGGACGCGGGGGCGGAGGCGGAGGCGGAGGCGGAGGCGAATCCGGAAGTGGAGGCGGCGGCGACGGCGGCGCGCCGATGAACGGCGGCCCGGACGCGGGATGGACGGGCGGCACGGAGGGCACGGGCGGCGCGGGGGCGGCGGGAGCACCGGTCTGCACGCCGGTGCGCAATCCGATCCGGGCCGTCGCGTCGGCGGCGCGGACCTGTCCGGCGAGGTTCTCGGCGAACTGCATGTAGGTGTGGTGGGCCACCATGCTCTTGCCGCCCACCGGCACGAACCCGCCCACGGTCGGCTGGCTCGTCAGGTACCACTCGATGCTGGTGGTCGCGTAGGTCCGCCCGTTCTGCACCGTGAAGGTCAGCAGGAACACCATGTACTTCTTGAACGAGATCAGGAAGTCGTTGACACGGAACTCGATCTCGCGGTCGCTCGAGCGCGTCGAGACGATGCGCTGCTTCCCCTTCCACAGATCGCCGGTGCTCTCGTGCGCGGCCCGCTGCGCCATATTGGCGACCTGCTCCACGGAGAGCGCCGTCTCGATGTCGACGCCGTTCCACGCGAACTTGTGCGGCTTAGCCATCGGACTCGGTCAATCTCTCGGGGACCGGCGGCGATCCGTCCGCGACTGGGTCACAGGTCCGCCAGCATGGCCGGCAGGACGTCCCCAAGCGGGCGACGCGCGTCGCGGGGCGGTTCCAGCTGCCCGTGCGCGTAATCGCCTACGTCGGTGAGGTCTCCCGCCACGATCGCGTAATTCCCGCGCTCGGGCGAGGAGGGCATCAGCAGCGTGACCGCTGGTGCTCGAAGCTCGATGAACCCGGCGACGACGCGTCGCGCGTGGTCGGCGTCGACGAGCTGGAGTTCGCTGATGCCGGCCGACGAAGTGACGACGACCGCGCGGGAGTGCTCGTCCGCGGCGAATACCGTGAGCCACGCCCCCCCAGCCTTGAGGGGGTCCTCCTGCTCCGATGGGAACAGGACGGCGCGGGCGACCGCACCTACACCCGGCCGTACGAGCCGGCGCACGTCTTCGCTCGGCAGCCCGTCCGGTCCCTCGTCGATGAGCTGCCTGACCATGAACGACCGCACGCCGCGCGCAGCGGCACGTTCCAACTCCCCGCGGTCCTCGACGTCGACCGTCGGGAGGACGCCTTTCCACTCCCCTCCCAGCTCGACGGCGGCGGCAATGATCTCGTCGTCGGTCAATCGCACTACGTCATTCATCAGATCTGCTGTCTCTCTTCGTTGTCGCTATGGTCCACGCCGCGTCATCTCGGCGGATCAGGGCAGCCAGGAGATGGCCTTCACGCCGGCCTTGTAGAGTTCTTCAAGGAGCGCGCCGGGATTCTGCTGGATATAGCGCATGTTGCGCTCCCACTGCTCCGCGCCGAAGTCTGCGGCGATGAACCCCGCGACAGCCTCCGAACCGGCCTTCACCCCCACGCCGGCGATCGCGAGCACAGGGTTCTTGGTGCTTTTCAGGATGCGGGAGACGATGTCCGCCGCATCGTGCCCGTTGAAGGTCCCCTGCGCGATGCGGTCGAGCCATGTCACCATGCTCATTCCCAGGCCGAGCTTCGAGAAGCCGGGGACCTTGCCGATGTCCGCCCATTTCAGGCCCTTGACCACGGCGCTGATCGCATCCCAGGCGGGTATCCCGAAGACTGTTCCCCCGCGAATAAGCCGGACCAGTCCTGGGAGGTCGAACAGACGCAGCCATGGGATCGGTACCGGCAGTGTGGTTGCAATAAGACCGGGCGGGAGAGGTCCACCGCCACCGCCGCCGCCCGCACCGGCAAAGCCCCGGCCGCTGTCGACGGCGCTCGCGCGTTCCTGTTCGTCGGCGTTGCGGCGCAGGGCGGCCGCCGCGTCACGCAGTCTCGCGGCGGCCACCTTGAGCTTCACGCTGTGCTCCGAGTCCCACTGGGCGCGGAATCGCACGGCAACCGGGCCGAACCACGCCTGGATGCGGATGGCGTTGCCGACCGTCATGCGATCGGCGTCCAGCCGGTCCGCCGCGCTGCTGAAGTGCCCCGCCAACTGGCGCAACTGGGCGACATCCGCCCCGTACATTCCGCTCATGGTTCTCCTCGGTCACGTGCTCGCCGGTCCGGGCCCGCCGGTGAGGGGCGACGCGCCCCTCACCCTCAGGAGTTGGACGTCTGCTCCTGCTGGGCGGCGTTCTGCTGCGCCCGGGCGGCGGCATCCTTCAGCGCCGACGCGACGTTGCGGAGCGCCGCCGTGTGCTGCCCGCTCCAGTCGTTGCGGAACTGCGTGGCGTCGGGCCCCTCCCACTGCGTCGCATTGAGCGCGCTCGTCAGCGTCGCGAGGATGTTCTCGATATCGCTCGCGCGGGCGTTGAGCTGCGCGCTGAGCTGGCGGACCTGCTGGACGTCAAGACCCCAAACGGCCATTTATCTCTCCCTGCTTTTCTTTGTGATGATCGGAATCCGCGTTCCGGATTCCCTTCGTCCCGCTCGTTCGCGGGACCAAGTCGTGGAGGGGAAATCCCCGGCGGGAATTCCCCTGCGAGAAAGCTATGCGCGCCCCCGGCCTAACGTCGATGGGGATGAATCTCCATCGGGCGCGCACGTTTCCGGTGCTTCGCATTTCCCTCACCATTCCGCCACCGCCAGTTGCGCTTTCACAGCGCGGCCGCCACCGATGAGGAACCCGCGTCCCGGCGGGAAGTCGGCACGCCGCAACCGTCCGAGCGGCGTGCCCAGCAGCGTGTCGCCATCCAGCTCGCCGGGAGCAAGCAGGATGCCGCTGCGTCCCGCGCGGAACGGCTGCGAGAGCAGGTAGGCCTGCGCCCACGTCGACGTCTCGCTCTCCGCGACGACGAAGTGCTCCTCCCGGGCCGCTGTGCGGACAAGCCGGTCGAGGTCGGTCTCGGCCTCGGTGGCGGAGAAGTCGGCGAGGCCGTCGATCAGGATCGCGTACCGTCCGCCCTCGCCCGCCTCGATCCGGCCGGTGAGCTCCTGTGCGAGCACGAGCGCGGCGCCAGGACCCTCCGCGACCGCGTGCCACCGTAGCCGCGAGAGCGTGGAGCGGCGCGCCGCGAGCAGGACCAGCCGCGTCTCCGGGTCGCTCCGCTCGAGAGCGCCGGCGATCGTGGCGAGCGCCGTGGTGCGCCCGCTCTGGGGCGGGCCCGCCACGAGCAGTGTCCCGCGAGCGCGCAGGACGGCCGCCCCCAGCGTGACGTCGTCGAGCCCGACCACCGGCGCCCCCGGTGCCCCGACCGGCAGCTCCGCGAGGCCGACCCGCTCCGGCAGGCGGCGGACGGGTGCCGGGCGGACGATGCCGCGCCGCTCGAGCGACGCGCCCAGCTGCTGCAGCTCGCGGGCCTGTACGGCCACGTTCCCCGATTCACCGAGGATCGCGATCTGCAGTTCGTTGTCGTCGAGCACACCGCGACCCGGGGGCGATGCGGGGCCCAGGACATCCTTCGGGACACCGAGCATCAGATACTCGTCCTCGTGCGCCATGCGCAGCACGATCCGGCGCTGGACAGTCGAGGCGATCGAGGTGGGTAGCGCGTTCGGGCGGTCCGCGGTCACGACGACGTGGACGCCGCGCGGCCGACCGTCCGCCGCGATCTGCGCGAACGCGGTGAACCACGGCGAGAGGTTGGCCGGGCCGAACTCGTACTGCTCCTTGAACGCCCCGATCCCGTCCACGAGCAACAGGATCCGCGGCTCGTCCGGCGCGTTCGCCAGCGTGCGGTACTCGCCGATCGAGCCGGCCCGCACGGCGGCGTAGCGGACGGCGCGCTCGTCGACGATGTCACGCAGCATACGGATGGTCCGGATCACGCGCTCCTCATCGTCGCCCGCGACCACCGCCCCGACGTGCGGGAGCCCGTCCAGCATCGCCAGCCCGCGGGAGCTGAAGTCGAGCCCGTAGACGTGCGTAGGCCCGCCGTTGCGGGTCGTCGCCGCAGCCGCCACCACGAGGGAGCGCAGCGCCGTGCTCTTGCCGGATCCGCCCGTGCCGAAGATGGCCAGGTTGCCGTCCCGATCGGGCTCGTAAAACGCGGTCGGCTGCTCCTGCCGCTCGGGCTCGTCGAGCACTCCGAGCGGCAGACGCTCGTCCGTGCGCGGGTTCGGAAGCCGGCGCAGGTTGTAGATGGGCGCGAGGGACTCGAGCCATGGTCTGCGGGGGGCGTCGACCTGCGCGTCGCCGGCCGCGCGGCGCACCGTCGACACGATCCGCTCGATGTCGCTCGGCCCCGTGTCGGCATCCTCATGCGACTCCACCTGGGGGATCTCCCACGCCGCGTGCCCGCCGAAGTCGAGTTCGGCGATGTCGATCCGCGGCTTGGGCGGCTCACCGGTCGTGCGGCCTCCGACGTAGCCGGTCTGGAACGATGTGATCCGCCCGGGCCCGCGCTTGGCGGCTCCCCGCCCGGGCACCGACGAGTCGAAGTAGGCCGCCATCCGGTCGCCGAGGATGTCCGTGGAGTCGTCCTCGTCGGCCATCCTCAGCGCGATCCGCAGGTTGGTGTTGGCGCGCAGGTTCTCGCGGATGACTCCCGCGGGGCGCTGCGTCGCGAGCACGAGGTGCAGGCCCAGGGAGCGCCCCCGCTGCGCGACGTCGACGACGCCGTCGACGAACTCGGGCACCTCCTGCACAAGCGCGGCGAACTCGTCGACGACGATCACGAGGCTCGGGGGGCAGTCGGGGTCCCCCGTCTTCTCGAGCGTGATGAGATCCTTGGCGCCCTTCTGGTTCAGCAGGTGCTCACGGTGGCGCAGTTCGGCGCGCAGCGACGTGAGGGCGCGGCGCACGAGATGCGGCGAGAGGTCGGTGACCAGGCCGACGCTGTGCGGCAGGTCCACGCAATCGGCGAACGCCGCGCCGCCCTTGTAGTCGACGAACAGGAACGTGACGCGCTCGGGGCTGTGGGCGGCCGCCATGCCCAGCACCCAGGACTGCAGGAACTCCGACTTGCCCGACCCGGTGGTCCCGCCCACGAGCGCGTGCGGACCGTCCGAGCGCAGGTCGAGCGTGAACGGCTCCGTTCCCGCGTGTCCCACCACGGCGCGCAGGTTTCCCGCCTTGCGACGCGGACGCGGGGACCCGTCGCGGGGCGCGAGCGAGTTGTTCTGACGCCACCGTTCCAGGACGCTCTCGGCCGACTCGAGCAGTTCGAGCCCCGCGAGCGAGGGGTAGGACACGGAGCGGGGCAGGTCGGAGTCGTCAGCGACGGGCACCCCCGCGTCCACGACCGGAGCCAGGTGGCGCGCCAGTCGTTCGGCGGTAGCCGCGTCGAGCGTCTCCAGGGCGACCGGAGCCGTCCTGGCGCCCTGCCGGACCTGACCCACGACGCCGTCCGCCGCGGGGGCGTCGGCGAGCACGAACGCGCGGCAGGCGCCCGGCAACTGTTCGACGCGGGGGGCGCACCAGATCACGTGGACGCCCGCGTCCGGTCCTCGCTCGGCCACACGCGTCAGGCGGGCCCGATCCGCCACGGTCGCGCTGTCGACGACCAGGACGACCGAGGGGACGACGGGATCCGGGGTGTCCTCGTTCGACCGGGTGTCGAACGGACCCCGGGGTGCGGGCGCGCCGTCGAGCCGGGCGTCGATGAGCCCCTCGATCTGCGCCAAAAGGGTCGATGCCGCGCCGCGGCTGTCGGCGAGGTGCGCCGCATCGAGCGGGCTGTGCGGCGAGCTGGTGTGGGGGAGCCACTTCAGCCACTCCCACTCGTCCCGGGCCGTCGGCCCGACGATGCCCGCGAGCACGACCTCGGCGGGAGAGTGCCGTGCGGCGACCTGGAACACGGCCGAACGGGCCACGGACCAGGCCGCCGCGGCGGGGCCGGCTACGCCGAGCGAGCCGACGCTACGCAGCTCGACGACGACCGGCACGCGGTCGATCGACGCGTAGGCCTGCTGCAGTCCCGTGAGCTGCTCCCAGTACTCGGGCAGGGTGTCCTGGGTCGCGGGCAGGACGAGCTCGTTGCGCGAGGCGACGGTGCCGTTGCCGAGGTTGAGAGCCAGGAAGGCCGGCAGCTCCGGTCGTTCGGTCCACAGCAGCGACCCCAGCCGTCGTGCGTCTTCCTGCAGCTCGGCGCAGGTCGGCAGCTCGGCGAGCCGCGCGCGCCGCTCCTCGTCGCGTGCCTTCTCGAGCGACTCCTGAGTGCGCAGCATCGACTCGGCGAAGACCTTGCGCTGCGCCTTCAGCTCACGGCGGCTGGTCAGCCCCTGATCCACGAAGCCGGCGATGAGCAGCAGCGGGCTCATCGCCATCATCACGACGCCGACCAGCTGCTGCATGAGCGCCCAGAGCACGGCGCCCATCACGAGCGGCGCCAGCAGCGCCACCAGCGGGAACCGCTGCCGCTGCGGCACGCGCGGCGGTGTGGGGGCGAGGATCTCGACGCCGGGGTAGTGCGGCACGACGCGCGGGGAGCGCACGTGCTCGATCTGCGGAGTGCTCGCGCTCTGCGGCGGCTGCTGCAGCGGGACCACGCACAGGGACGTGTCGCCCAGCACGACGATGTCGCTGGCCGACAACGGCGCCCGCCCGACGAGGTCGCCTCCCACGATGACGCCGTTGGCGGAGTTGAGGTCGATGATCTCGATCGTCTCGGCGACGTTCAGCCGTGCGTGGCGCTTGGACACCATGGGGTCCGACAGGCGCACGTCGGCGTCGTGATCCCGACCGATCACGGTCGCCCCGGCGGGGAGAGCGAACTCGCGGCCCGCGTCGGGCCCGGAGGTCACGCGCAGCTGGGCCACTGCGGGCCGGCTGCCGCGAGCGATGTGGCTGACGCTCCGCGACAGGGCCACACTCGCTCCGGACAGCAGCCCGGATTCGGCGAGCGTCGTGGCCGGGTCGAGCACGCGGGCCGCTGCGGGACCGGCGCCCGCGTCGGACACCGTCAGCGTCAGTGCCTCGCCCGTCGGCGCGCTCGAGAGCGGGTCCGCGTCGTGCAGCGCACGTGCGACGTCACCCACCGTGGCAGTCGCGTCCGCCGTGACGACGAGATCGACGGGCCGTTCGGCGCGTCGCAGCGTCAGCTTGATCCTCACGGGTCGCCTCCCTCATCCAGAAGCGGCAGGTCGTCGCGCGTCACGATCCGCGCGGCGATCGCGTACTCCACCAGCCGGATCCGGCGGTTGGTGGCGTGGGCCCGCAGCCCGCCGCGCAGACCGCGGACGCCGATGCGGTCGAGCTTGTCGCAGACGTTGTCGAGCTTGCGGTTGAACCGGGTGATCCCCCATCCGAGCCGGGCCGCCGCCTGCGCGCTGGTCGGGATCTCGCCCATGCCGCTGCCCTCGCGCTGCAGCATCGGCTCGGCCAGGGCGAGGATCATGAGCCTCTGGGAGTGGATCAGCGTGACTTCGCCGACGGTCGTGACCCCATCCGCCGGCGAGGAGGAGGTCTCCGTGAACAGCGGCTCTGCGACGTGGATCGACAGCTCGTACGTCGTGGGGCCGGCGGTGAAGACGACGGTGGTGCGCCCGAAGACGAGCGGGAGGCGGGCGCCGGGTGCGAGCCAGGACTGCAGCCGTCCGCCTCCGTCGCTCACGGTGACCGCCAGGCGGCTGCCGACGTTGCTGAGCAGCCACAGTCCTTCGAAGCGGCTCACTTCCAGGAGGCGTCGGTGCAGGAACGGGTTGTCGTCGATCGACAGATCGGCGTCGCGGCCGATCGTGAACCGGTCGTCCGGCGCGACACCGAACGACTCGCCGCAGTACTCCACCTGCACCGGCTCGTCCGCCGCGTCGCGCGGCCCCTGCGCCGCCGCGATCGCCGTCATGGCGCGCACCCTTCGACGCCCTCGGGGGCGGAGGTTCCGTTCGCGCGGCGCAGCACCACCTCGATGCAGGCCCGTCCCGAGGCGTCCGCTGCGACGACCGCGGTCGGCTCCGCGGTCTCTTCGAACGTGTGGGACTCTCCGGCGACGACCGGGCGCCACAGGTACGTGTCACCCTCGCGCGGATCGGGATTGCTCCAGGTGAAGGCGACCTCCCCGCCCTCCGGCTGCCCCGCGAGCCCGGTGATCTGCGGAGGCAGCTCCGTGTCGCCGATCGGGTCCACGGGCGCGGCCGGCCGGTCGATGGGCGCCGTGACCTCGCCGACCCCCTGGGGGGCCAGGATCACCGCCGCCCCGACGCCGATCGCCACGACACCGACGGCGATGCCGCTCGCCCAGGCGACCCAGCGGCGCCCCCGCGGCGTCGCGGGCGCGAGCTCCGGAGCCGCGTCGGGCTCCCGCGCGGGGCTGCGCAGCAGCGTGTCGGCAGCCGTCGGCGGCTCGGGCGCCACGGGCCCCGCGACGGGCACCCGGGCGGAGGGGCGCCGCTGTGTCTGGTCGAGGCCGGACGCCGCGGCGGCGTCCGAGGATGCGGGCAGCACAGCGCGAGCGGGAGGCGCGGCGGGGGCGGGCGCAGGCTGGGCGTCGATGCTCGTGATCGCACGGAAGCGGGTGCGGCCGTCGTCGTCGTCCTCCTCCTCGGCCAGCGCCAGCTCGTCCTCGACGACATCGATCCGTGTCTCCTGCATGCCGAGCTCGATCTGCACCCGCTGGAGCGCGCGCGCGAACTCCATCGCACTCGCGTACCGTTCCGCCGGCGCCTTCGTCATCGCGCGCCGCAGCACCGCCTCCAGCGACGGCGACACGTCCGAGCGGCCGGTGGGCGGCAGCGCCATGGTCTGGATGCGCGACATGATGTCGAACTCGGTGTTCGACGCGCCGGGGATGTGGAACGGGGTGCGATTGGTCAGCAGCGTGTAGAGCGTCGCGGCCAGCGAGTACACGTCCGAGGTCTCATCGCCCTGGGGCGGGTCGCGGAACGCCTCGGGCGGGGCCCAGGGGACGCTGAGCCCGCTCTGCTCGCCCGCCGTCGTGGCGGAGATGCCGAAATCCGTCAGCGCGGGGGTGCCGTACGCGGTGACGAGGATGTTCGCCGGCTTGATGTCGCGGTGCAGCACGCCCGCCCGGTGGGCTGTCTCGACCGCGCCGGCGATCTGCACACCGATGCGCAGCGTCTCGGCCTCCGAGAACCGCTCCCGCTGGTGCCGCACCTGCAGGTTCGGCCGCGAGCAGTACTCCATCACGAGGTAGGGGCGTCCGTCGTCCGCGACGCCGGCCCCGTAGATCGACACGATCGAGGGATGGCTCGCCAGCATCGCCATCAGGTTCGCTTCCTCCGCGAACCGTCCGACCGTCGAGCTGTCCAGCCGCTCCTTCAGCAGCGCCTTCACCGCCACCTCCCGGCGGGGGTGCTGCTGCTGGTAGAGGTAGACGTCCGCGAACCCGCCCTTCCCCAGCGGCCGGACATGGTCGAGGCCCGGAATGCTCGGGGGCGGGGAGATGGTGCGCCCGCTCATAGCAGCGCCTCGAAGGACAGGATGACGTCCTCGCCGATGTCGAGACGATCGCCGCGCACGACGAGCGTGCTCACGCCCGGGTGCAGCCGCACGGGCTCGGCCCCCACGCGCAGCAGCCGCGTGCCGTTCATCGTGTTGAGGTCGACGACCATCACGTCCCGCCCCTCGACGCGGATCTCCACGTGGCTGCGGGAGATGTCCTGGTTGGGGCTCGGCACGGTCACCAGATGCGGGAGGGCCCCGTTGGCCCGGACGGCGCGCGGTCTCCGTCCGACGATCGCGCCGCGGTCCAGCGCGATGCGCTCGCCCGTGGACAGCACCAGCGTCGGGACCGCCCGTGGCGCCTCGGCGACGGGCAGCGGCGGGACGGCCGGGGCGGGGTGCTGCCCGAACTCCCCTCCCGCGAGCCGCGCCTGCAGTGCCGCAAGCTGCTCGGCCGAGATCGTCTCTCCGTCGTGGTCGCCGCCGGCCGGTGGCATCGCGACCGCCGGTCCGGTCTCGCTGCTTCCCGGGCGCGGCACGGCGCCCGCCGAGACCGGCGGCAGGCCGTCGCCCTCATCGCCGAGCACGCGCACCGCCGCGTCCTCGACCGACGACATCCGGGTCTCGCCGAACACGAAGTCGTCGTACCCGGCGTCGCCCTCCGGATCGGCGATGTCCGGACTCGCCAGAGTGTTGCCCGGGTCGGGCACGCGCGTGTCGTGCGCCCCGGACGGCGCGCCGGGCGCGGACCCCGCGGGCTCGTCCGGCACCGGCGTCGCGCGTGCCGCGTCCGCGGGCACGGAGGGATCGGACACGGAGGGATCGGACACGGAGGGATGGGGCACGGGCGGGACTGCCACGGACGGGACGGGCGCGGGCGGAACGGGCGGGGACGGGACGGCAACGGCGGGCACGCCAGCGACGGGCGCCGCGGGCAGGGGCGGCAGGGGTGGGAGCGGCGGGGTCTCGGGCTGCGCGATACCGGCCTGCTCGCCCTCCGGACCCGGAGGCGGCACCGCGGCCGAGGGCGGCACCGCGGCAGGAGCGGCCGGGGACGCGCTCGCCGCGGAGGCGGGAGCGTCGGCGGCGGCCCACCGGACCGCACCGCCGCGCACGACGCCGTCGCGCAGCGGCAGCGTCTCCGCTCCCGACACCACCGACAGCTCCACGGCCACGGCGCTGTCGAGCGAGCGCTCGTTCCATGTGGTCACGCCGAGGCCCGAGATCTGCTCCGTGCCGCCGTCGCGGTCCGTCGTGCGCGCATGGACGGGTCCGCGCACGACCAGCCGGCCGGGGCGGCCCTCCTCGTCGTAGGACAGCACCGCGAACGCCGGGAGGGCCGTCAGGCTCGTGCCGAACTCGCCCACCAGACCCTCGATCGCGGCGGCGATCGCGTCGCCCGAGGCCATGCCCTCCCAGACCGCGGCGCCCGTCGGCGCGGGGACGTCCGCGGCCAGCAGCGCCACGCCTCGCGGCGTCGCGACGACCAGCCAGTCGCCGGTGCTATAGCTGAGCAACTCGCTCCCCTTCCTCCGGTGCGCGCGGCACCGTGTCCGCGTCGGCCGGGCTCGTCGGATGCTCGTCGGCGTCCGCCAGCGCGTGCAGGTCGGCCACGACCGCCGTGACGTTGTCGTGCCCGCCGTGCAGCAGCGCCTCGTGCACGAGGCGCGTCGCCGCCGCCTGCGCCGACGACTCCGCACGCAGGATCTCCTCGATCCGGGCGTCTGCGAGGTCCTTCGTCAGCCCGTCCGAGCACACGAGGATCCGGTCTCCCGCCTCCGCGGGCAGCAGCCAGTAGTCGGGGACGGCGGAGGAGCCGGCGCCCAGCGCCCGTGTGACGACGTTGCGGTGCGGGTGCCGCGCCGCCGCTGCCGCATCGATCTCGCCGCGCTCAACGAGCGCCTGCACGGCCGAGTGGTCCACACTCACCTGCTCGAGGACGCCGTCGACGAGCCGATAGGTCCGTGAGTCGCCCACGTTGAGGATGAGCCAGTACGTCGCGCCGGCCTCCTCGCAGATCGCCGCCCCGGCGAGTGTCGTTCCCGCCGCGAGCCCTTCAACGCCGACGGCCTCGACGGCGCCGAGCGCACTCGCGAACGCGGCCTCCACATCCGCTACCGTGACGGCGCGTCGCCCGATGAGCGGCCGGAAGCCGTCGATCGCGGCGCGGCTGGCCTCGGCGCCCCCGTCGTGCCCGCCCATGCCGTCGGCGACAAGGAACACCGGCGGCTCGGCCAGGTAGGCGTCCTGATTCGTCGCGCGCCGAAGGCCGCGGTCGGTCCCGGCTCCCCACGAGAGCACCACCTGTTCACTCATGCTGCTCCTCCCCGCCGAGGCAGTTCCGCTCGAGCGGGCCGCCGTGCGGGACGCCGCATGCCGCGCAGCACGGACGCGGGAAACAGGCGGGCGCGCAGGCGCCGATGCCAGGGAACGCCGGACCGCAGCCCCCGCCGGGCGGTCGCGACATCGGCCCAGTAGCGCTCGACCTCTTCCGCGGTGGGCTCGTGCGCACCGAACACGGCCACGTCGGCGCGCGCGGCGAGTTCCGCGACCCGCGCGATCGGGTGCTGCGCGTCCAGCGCCAGCGCCTGCTCCCGCCGCGTCGCGCCGACCGGGACGGCCGCTCCGACGTCCGACGCTTCGTCCAGCAGCTCGGCCCATCCCCCGTGCACGCGATCCGCCAGACGTTCCGCGGACCGCCGGCGGCGGCGACGGACGCCGCGCACGATCCCGAGCGCGATCGACGGCCCCAGGAGGATCAGCAGGATCAGCAGCGACGCCCCCGCGATGCTGAGCGCGAACCAGAGCCATTCCTCCTCCGGAGGCGTCTCGTCGTCCACGGCCTCCTCCACGGGCGGAGGGGGCGGCAGCTCGGCGGGCTCCTGCGGCACATCCGGCGGCTGCGCGACCTGCACGCGCGGCTTCTGCCGCTGCTCGGGAGTCTGTTCCTGGGGCACCTTGTCCTCGGCCGGAGTGGGCCAGAACGGCACCCACCCGAGATCCCGGAACGGCACCTCCACCCACACGTGCGCGTCCTCGCCGGTCACCGTCACCGGACCCTCACCGGCTTCCGCCGAGGGGATGAAACCCATCACGACCCGCACCGGGATGCCCAGCTGCGCGACCATGAGAGCCATCGCCGTGGCGTACTGCTCGTCGTCGCCGATCATCTGGGTGCCCCGCAGCAGGTCGTCGAGCCTGCTGACCGTGTGCCCCGAGCGGGACGCCACCTGTCCTTCGAGGCCGTGGCTGAAGAACCCGTTCGTCTGCAGATACGCCTCCACCGCGCGCACCTGCTCGATCGGCGTGCCCGCATCCGTGGTCGCCTCATCGAGCGCGAGCAGCACCCCGTCTGGAACGAGGTCGGGCGTCGGCGTGCGGACGGCGGCCAGCTCCGCGGTCGCGAGCTGCTCCTCGGACGGGGTGTCGGGGATCACGGCGTCGAGCACGTACGTCTCGCCCGGCGTCAGCCCGGTGGTCACCACCGCGGTCCCCGACGCCCGGTTGTAGTGCAGTGCCTCGGCGCGTGTGGCCGCGCCTCCACCCTCGAACCTGATCGCATCGAGGTATCCCACGGTGGGAGCCCATACGCCCTCCAGGTCGTGCACCTCGACGGTCGCGCGGACGGACTCTCCCGCGACGTCGTTGTCGATCTGCCGCCCGACCCGGGAGAAGACACCGGATCCCGCTCCCCCGCTGCCGGAGACGAGGTACACCGTGCCGTCGTACGCGTCGAGCGTGGCCAGGCGGATGCGGGTGCCCGCCGGCACTCCGGTGACGGTGAAGAGTCTCGCCTCCTCGCCCTGCGTGACCATGCGGCGGAAGGAGGTCAACGGTGTCGCGAAGTCGTGCAGCTCCAGCGGCGGCACGATGCGATCGCGCAGGACGTCCCGCGTCAGGGCGCCGCCAGCCGCCGCCGCGGTGACACCCCCGACAATGCACGAGGCGATGACGACGCCGGCCGCCGCGATCGCGCCCGCCCTCAGCCCGCGGCCACGTGCGGAGTCGACCGCCCCGGTCTCCGGTCCGGCAACGGAGCCCGCCCGCCGCGCGCGGGCGCGCCAGGCGGCCCACGCGAGCGCCACGGCCGCGAATGCCGCCCCGACGGCCGACGGGACGAAACCGAGGTACGTGCTGAACGCGACACCGATCGCCAGCACCGCCCCCGGAGTCATCAACGCCCAGCCGGAGGAGCGCAGGCGCACCGCGAGGCTGACCGCGACCGCCGATCCCACGAGCCCGAGCGCGAAAGGGGCGATCGTGAGCTGCTCGAAGCCCACGAGCGGGTCGGGCAGCGTGAGCGCCTGCTTCCATACGTGCACGGCGCCGACCGCGAGGGCCGCGAGGACCTCGAGGGTGGGCACGAAGCCGAGCGGGGAAGCGGACCGGAGCGCCAGCGCCCCGCCGAAGGCGAAGTACGCCGCGACGACCAGGACAGCCGTGGTGAGCGGGTGCGCCCGGACCCGCCACGCGACCAGCGCGATCGCGGTGCCCAACATGGTGCCGCCGATCCCGGCGACCCAGAAGTCGGCGCTCTGATATGCGGCGTACAGAGGACTGAGGCCCAGGCCGACCAGCACAGCCATGGCGGCCGCGTTGCCTGCCGCTCTCACCACGGTCACGACGCCACCGCCCTCATGGCCGCCCGCAGAGCCGACAGCTCGGGAACGTCCACGGTCACGACGTCGCCGATCATGCGGCGGCGCAGCTCACCGCCGTCCGCGGCCCGGACGCAGACCGTGCGCGCCGTGGGCGGCACACGGAGCGCGGCGCCGCGGACGTCTGCCAAGCTCGCCCCCGAGCCGGTCACGAGCACGACGACGGACGCCGTCGCGGCCAGGGTCGCGACCGACCGGGCGACCGCGTCGATCCCCGCGCCGGACTGCTCGATGCCGGAGAGGCCGTCGAGCAGGCGGGAGCGTGTCGGCGACGGCAGCTCCGCCCCAGCCGCGAGCATCGACAGCGTCGTGCCGTCCCGCAGCGCCCCGACCCCGATCGATCCCGTCGCCGAGACCGCGAGCTCGAACTCGTCCTCTCCGGCGTACTCCGCCGCAGACGTCGACAGCGCGACGACGAGGTGCGAACGACGTGTCTGCTCGAACTGACGGATCATCATCGTCTGCGTGCGCGCGGTCGACTTCCAGTGCACGTGCCGCAGATCATCGCCGGGCGCGTACTCGCGCAGCGCGTGGAACGAGACGTCGTCGTTCGCGAGCTCGCGCGTCTCGAGCCCCTCGAGATCGCGCAGCAGGCCGATCGTGTCGTTGGCGAGCGCGACGGTCCGCGGGTGCACGTAAAGGTCACGCGGCCGTGTCCACGTGACCTCGCGGCGCAGCAGGCCGAGCGGGTCGGTCCGCACCGACGTGACGGGTCCGACCGTCAGCACGGCGCGGCGGGCGGTGGGGATCGTGAAGAGCTCCTCCTGCTCCTGGTCGGGCGCGAGCCGCGACACCCGGAAGTGGGCGGTGCCCCTGCCGACCGGCAGCTCGATGCGGGTGGCCGGCGAAGCCCGGCGGGCGATGTTGCGCACGCGCAGCCGGCCGACGGCCTGCTCTCCCACCACAACCCGGGCGGAGGCGAGGTCCACGTCGACGCGGTAGACGGCCCGGCCGATCACGAACGCCACCGCGAGCACGATCGCCGCGCCTCCGGTGACCGCGATCGCGAGGAACTCCGCCCAACCGAGCGCCCCGGCCACCACCGCGGCGACGACCGCCACCGCCACCACCGCCCACCCCAGCCGCGACCCGATGCGCAGCGCCCGCTCCGCCGCCGCGAGGACGTGCCGGGGCGTCACGGGGGCGCGACGTGCGGCAGGGGCGGTACGGCTCATCCGACGAGGGCCTTGACCTGCGGGGCGGCCACGTCCGCCAGCACGCGCGAGACCACGGCCGTCGCGGTGACGCCCGTGAACTCCGCCTCCGGGTCCATCACGATGCGGTGCCCCCACACGGACAGCGCGAGCGCCTTGATGTCATCCGGAAGCACGAACGTGCGCCCCTCCGTGGCCGCCCACACCTTCGCCGCCCGCATCATGGCGACCATGCCGCGCACCGACACCCCGAGCCGGGTGTGCGCGTCGCTGCGCGTCTCCTCCGCGAGCTGCGCCGCATAGCGCGCGATCGACGGATCCACGTGCACGGACGTGAGCAGCTCGGCGATCTCCGCGACCGCCGACGTCGTGATGACCGGCGACAGCGCGCCGGCGCGATTGCGCGAGTCACCGAGCAGGATCGCCTCGGCCGCCTGCAGGTCCGGGTAGCCGATGCTCGTCTTGATCAGGAACCGGTCGAGCTGCGCCTCGGGCAGCTTGTAGGTGCCGGCCTGCTCGATCGGGTTCTGCGTGGCGATGACCATGAAGGGCCGTCCCACCTCGTGCGAGGTGCCGTCCACCGTCACGCGCCCCTCCTCCATCACCTCCAGCAGCGCCGACTGCGTCTTGGGCGAGGCGCGGTTGATCTCGTCGGCCAGCACGATGGACGCGAAGATCGGACCGCGGTGGAACTCGAACCGGTGCGCCTGCTGGTCGTAGATCGTGATGCCCGTCACGTCTGACGGCAGCAGATCGGGCGTGAACTGGATGCGCTGGTTCGTGCCCTGCACGGTCGCGGCGAGCGCTTTCGCGAGCTGCGTCTTGCCCGTGCCGGGCGCGTCCTCGAGCAACACGTGGCCCTCGGCCAGCAGCGCCGTGAGCACCAGGCGGATCGCCCCCGGCTTGCCCAGCACCGCCAGGCCGACGTTGTCGACCAGTCGCTGGAACGTGTCGGCGAACCACGTCGCCTGCTCTTGCGTGAGTGTCATTATCGTTCCTTCGCACTACCAGGTGATCGTCGGAGTCCAGTAGATGCCCTGGATCTCGACGGAGAACGGGCCGCCCGGCGGCGTCGTGGGGCATGAAAGCTCGAGGTTGCCGTTCTGCCCAAACGAGCGCTCACCGATGGTGCCGATGAATCGCGGATCTTGTGTCGTCGCGTTCCTGTATTCCTCCCGGTTCCAGCACTTCACCAGGTACGTGCCAGGGGGAAAGCTCGTGTACGTGAGGATGAAGCTGTTCGCGCCTGTCTTGCGTACAGACGCGCTCTTCGGCGGCGGATCGTTCGCGCGGCCCTCCCAGCGGGCCGTGGCGGGGCCGGCCTCGTTCGAGACCGAGAGGTCGAGGGTCGCGCTCCCACCCGCCGGCACACCGGTCACGGTGTGCTCGTGGTTCCCCTCGCCGCCGTGGCTCGCGTGCGTGAGAGATCGCCCGTTGGGGTTGACATGCCAGCGGAAACGCACGGCGTTGTCGAGGCGTTCGATGCCCTGAAGGGTGATGATGGGCCGTCCGAACGGCACGGCCTCGTTGGACCCGGCCTCGGAGCCCGGTGCGACGCCCTGCACGGCCGATGTGGCCCAGACGTTGACGCTGTAGCGTGATCCGTTCGCCAGGCCCGTGATCCTGCCGCCCTCTCGCGGCAGCGTCCCCTGGGCCCCCGTCTGGTTCACGCGGTAGTGATAGGTCACCTCGTCCGCGCGATTGCCGTTGAGCGGCCCCGGTTCGAACGCGACGACGATGCTGCCGTCGCCGGGCGTCACGGTCACCGATGCGGGTGCGGCCGGGGCCAGCGCGGCGCGACGCGGCGCGGAGTCCGGGCTGGGCGCGGAGGTCCCCGCCTTGTTGTGGGCCGTCACCGAGAAGGCGTAGTCGGTCTCGCTCGTGTCGACGACGACGTTCTGACTCATCGTGGTCAGGCCCGTGAGCGTGTTGACCACCGCGCCGCCTCGCTTGACGGTGAGTGTGTACGACGACACGGCGTCGCCGTTGTCGTTCGCCGGCGGAGCCCACGACACGGCGATCTGCGCCTGGGCGCCGACGGGGCTGGCAGGCACCGTCGTGGGCTGGCCCGGGGCGTCCGGCGGGGCGGCGGGCACGACCGCGGCCGAGTAGGGGCTCCAGTCCGACGGGTCGGGCGCGCGGTTCACCGCCTGCACGCGCACCTGGTAGGCCACGCCGTTCTCGAGACCGTCCCACACCATGCTCGTGCCGCTCACGCCCGTGCGCTGGATCGGTCCTGTCGCGGGCGCGGGCGAGATTTCGAGGTTGTAGCCGAGCACCGGCGAGCCGGAGGAACCGGGGACCGTCCAGGAGACCGCCACGCTGCGGTCGCCGAACACGAGCGTCGGCGGCGCGGGGGTGTCGGGGCGGGCATCGGGGCGTGCGGGCGCCGACATCGGCGACGGGTCGGAGCGACCCACCTCATTGATCGCAACGACCTGGAAGGTGTACTCCACGTCGTTCGTCAGTCCGTCGAGCGTGCAAGTGGTGGAGGCGCAGCTCGAACTGTGGCCCTGCGGCGACGTCACCTCGTACCCTGTGATGGGCGAGCCGTTGTTCGCCGGCGGCGTCCACGACAGCACCACCGTCCGGTCCTGGATGGACGTCACCGACGGCATCGACGGCGCGCTGGGCTTGCCCTGTACGGTGAGCCGGATGCGCCCGTCCACCTCGCGCTCGGGAGCGTTCGTGGCGTCGCCGATGCGGTATGACACGATCATCGTGCCGGTGAAGGTCGCGGCAGGTGTAACGACCACCTGATCGCCGTCGACCACGGCCGTTCCGGCGCCGCTGTCCACCCGGGCGCCCAGCACGCGCAGGGGCGCCTCCCCCTCGAACGGGTTGACGTCGTTCGCGAGCACGTCCACGCGACGGGCCTCGCCCTGGTTCGCGCGCGCGATGACGTCGTCGTTGGCGACCGCATAAGGACGCTGTGACACGACGGTCGTGAGGGTGATCGTCCCGGTGCCGGGCGTGGTCGTGCCGTCGCTGACCTGGATACCGAGCGCCGCGGAGGCCCCCGGCTGTGCATCCGCGTCCGCGGAGACGGTCAGCGTGGCGCCCGACACGGACGCGCGATACCCGGCGGGCACGGCTCCGTCGATGGAGAACGTCAGCCGGTCCTGGTCGTCCTCGTCGGGGTCGTAGGCCAGCTTGGCGAGGTTCACCGTGACCGCCTCTTCGCCCGGGGCGACCTTCACGGACGCATTGCGCAGGGTCGGCGACTGGTTCTCGGACGGGAGCACGTGGATCGGGATGTTCACATACGCGCTCAGCCCCTCGGGATCATCCGGCCCGGTGCCGTCCGTCACACGGACGCCGATGCTGTCGGGTCCGAAGTATCCCTCGGCCGCCGTGTACTCGAGCGTGTGCTCGTCCTTGACGAGCGGCGCGCCGTTCGAGTGCCCCGTGCGCACGGACTCGGCCACCGCGATGCGCGGCACCCGTTCCGCACGCACGCGCACGTGATCTGCGAGCGGGATGCTGAGCGTCTGGCCGCCGACGATCCGGATCGGCTCGGCCGTCATGAGCGTCGGCAGCAGAGTGGCGCGTCCCGGCACGAACACGAACGCCTGACCGGTCTCGCCGTCGGGGTCCGTCGCGGAGTAGCGCACGATGCGCGGACCGTCCCCGACGGCCAGCCGGACGGTGCCGTCGCGCCGCACCGTCGCGTCCGGGTCTGCCACGCGCACGGTGAGCGCGTCCGTGGTGCCGTCCGGGTCCTCGTCGTTCTCGAGCACGGCGACATCGACCTGCTCGCCCGCGCCGATGCGCAGCGGGCTGACGCGGTCGTCACGCGCGATCGGCGCCAGTGCGGGCGCCTCGGGGTCCACGCGAACCACGAGCACGCCGTCGGCGGTCGCCCCGTATGTGTCGGCGATCGTGTAGGTCAGCGAGTACTCGCCGGGCGTGGCCGGGGCCGTCACGAGCACCCGCCCACCGACGACCGACGCCTCCACTCCCGCAGGGACGACCAGCCGCGACGGGTCGATCGCGATGGCGTCGCCGTCGGGGTCGGAGTCGTTGACCGTCACCGGCACCGCCACGCGCCGCCCGGGCTTGACCGTGACCACGTCCTTGACGGCGTACGGAGGCTGGTTGTCGACCCCCGGCGGCGCGATGCCGACCGTGACCGTGTTCTCCGCGGTCGCGCCCATGTGGTCCCGTACCGCGTACGTGAAGCTGTCGCGCCCGGACGCGTTGCGATACGCCTCGTAGGTGAACCAGCTGTCGCCTACCGTGACGCGACCCTTCCCCGGGCTCGACGTCGCGCCGACCAGCTCCACCGAGTCGCCGTCGGGATCGATGCCGTCCAGCGGCACCGCGATCCGGACGGTGTTGCCGGCGATCGCGCGCGCGACCACGGGCTTGGGCCGGGGCGCGGCGTTGGTGCCCGCATCCGGCGGCAGCACCTGGATGGTCACGTATCCGGCGCGCCGATTC
This sequence comes from Microbacterium album, assembly GCF_014643695.1. Lineage (GTDB taxonomy): Bacteria > Actinomycetota > Actinomycetes > Actinomycetales > Microbacteriaceae > Microbacterium > Microbacterium album. The sequence continues at coordinate 59,771 of NZ_BMJY01000005.1, forward strand.
TGCTGCGAGTCGACGATCTCGTAGGTCGCGTACACCGTGCCGGGCGTCCCGCCCGAGTGGAAGCGCACCCGATCACCGTCGACGAAGATCGCATCGTCGGCGCCGACGTTCGTCTCGACGAGCGCGGGCTCCAGCCGGATCATGTCATTGTCCGGGTGATAGTCGTTCGCGAGCACCGGGATCGTCACGACATCGCCCGCGCGCACGGTGGCGGTGTCATCGACGGTCACGGGCGGCCGCAGCGTCTCCGGCAGGGGCACGGGCATGACCAGCACCTCGCCCGTCGCGCTCTGAGCGCCGTTGGACACCGTGTAGGTGAGCGTGAGCGGTGCGAGGAGGCCACCGAGATCGGTGACGCGGAGGATGCGGTGCTCCAGCACCTCGACCGACACGGCTCCGCCGGCCGGGGCCACGGCGTTCTGGACCACGAGGATCCCGCCGCCGGGGTCGGAGTCGTTGGCAAGCACGTCGACGAGCACGTCGCGCCCGACCGGCAGCAGCGCGACGTCGCGCACCGCGACCGGCGGCTGGGAGTCGGACGTCGCCGGCAGCACGTCGATGCGGACGACCCCGAGCGCCGAACGCGGTCCATCGGTGACGAGATACTGCACGTAGTAGGTGCCGGGGGCCTCCGCGAGGAACTCGAAAGTGCCCGCCGCGAAGTCGGGCGTGATGCGCGCGCCGGGCGCATGGTCGTGCTTGGCCAGGCGTAGCGGCTCGCCGCTCGGACTCAGGTCGTTCTCGAGCGGGGCGACGGTGACCGGGATGCCCGCGGTCGCCGTCACGCGGTCGGCGTTCGCGACGGGTCCGAAAGCGCCCGCAGGCCGGACGTCGACGCGCAGCGTGCCCACGGCCTCCTCACGACCATCCGACACGGTCAGCTGAACCTCTTTGATCCCCGGCGTCGCGCTGCTGGCCCGGTAGTCGATCACGCCGTTGCTGCGGAACGTGACCTCGTCACCGCCCTCGACGGTCGCGTGGGCGAGGAAGAAGTCGTCCCCGTCGGGATCGATCCACCCGTCCAGCGCGCCGTAGGTCACGGACGCGCCGGCCTCCACCTGCAGCGTGTTGACGCGGCGCTGCTGGGGCGGGCCGTTGACCTCGTCGCCGTGCACCGAGACCGAGACGTCCGCTTGATCCGTGCCGCCGCGCCCGTCGTCGACCTCGTAGGCGAACACGACCGTGCCGGTGGCGTTCGCGGGCACGGCCGCCTGCAGGGCCGAGCCGCCGAGCACCGGCGCGATGTCCCATCCGCTGGGCGGGGAACCGACCAGGCGGGCGCTGAGCAGATCGCCATCGGGGTCGCTGTCGTTGTCGGTCACCCGCAGCAGCGTCGAGCGTCCCGCCCGCACCCCGAACTGGTCGTCGACGGCGGTCGGCGGCGTGTTCTCGGCGCTGCGCTCCGGAAGGTCGAAGTGCGGCTGCTCGTCCTGGCTCTGCTCCTCGTCGGCGTTCGAGTCCGGTGGCGGGACGACATCGTCCCAGTTCTCGACCCGTTCCACGGACTGGTCGACGATCCACACGGTGCCGGCCATCGTGTCGTTCACGACGACCACACGCCGGTTGGCGCGCAGCACCAGCGTCGCCTCGGCCGGGACGTCGATGGCCGTGGTGAGGTCGTCCGCCTCCCCCGGGCAGTCGCGTACGTAGACGCCGGACCCGCTCCAGACGGCGTAGACACAACCGTTCAGCCACACCGGCGCACTCGGTACGCCTTCGTCGACCGTGGCGACGATCTCCGGCGACCCCCCGTCGAGAGGTTGACGCACGAGCGCCGATGGCGTCGCGATGTACACGGCATCGTGCGCCGCGGAGGCGTGCTGGAGCACGCCTCCGGACGCCTGCGGCAACTCGATGCGGCGTCCCGCGAGCAGCACGGCACCCGCCGCGGCATCGAGTACGACCCCGGTGTCGCCCACCGCGGTCACGGCGAGCTCCGACTCGTCCGTGACCCCGGGCAGGTCCGCCGACTCGACGTCGTCGCGCAACGCTCCCGCGGGAGCGGTCAAGAGCGATCGGCTCGCACGCGACACCGCGTACACGCGGGAGCCGTCGCGCGACACGGCGACCCCCGCTCCCTCACCGACCTCCCCGAGCGCATCGTCCTCGGTGAAGGTCGCGCTTGAGATCCTGTCGACGGGGACGGAGAACAGTCGCCCCTCGACGGCCAGTCCGATCGTCGTGCCCCCCAGCGCGACGGCGCCCGGGGCGGGGAGTGTCACTTCGGTCGCCAACTCCACGCGCGCGACGTCCAGGGATGCGAGCGTGCCGTTCGCGGAATCCACGACCAGGACGGCATCGCCGTCCTGGTGCACGTCGAACTGCGGGGACCGCGCGCGGACGGCGTCATCGAGCAGGCGCGACGGATAGTTGAGGTGTCCGACGAGCAGGTCGTCGGATTTCGTCACCCAGACGCCCCCGTCGTCGAGCTCGAGATCCGCGGTGGCGACGCCCTCGTAGATCATGGCGAGCGTCGAGACCACCACCGCGGCCGCGGTGAGGGTCGCGCCTGACGCAAGGGCAGAGCGGTGCCGGCGCAGGGCGGTGAACAGCTGCGGCATCGCTCTCCCGGGTCGCGCCGCGCGGGCGGCGTGATGGACACTGGACGGGGACGATCGCTTCACGGGATGGCTCGCGGAACGAGCGGCTCCGCGAGCCCGGTCTCGCTGACGAGGCCGGCCGTGATGCCGACCTCACGGTCGGCATCACGATGGGCGTCACAGCTGGCGCCGGGTAACGCTCTGCTTCGCCTCCCCGCCCCGGTGCAGGCGCGGGTACGCGCACCGGGGACGAGTCACATCTAATCGACGCGGAGTCGCCTCCTGCCGCGGAAAACGTCCGATCCGGCCCTTTCCGGAAAATCCGTCACATTCTGGAATCCCGATTCGTCGGCGAATCGGTGTGAAATTCCGCGCGCATACCACAGAGGGACGACGCCTCACCGGTGGTATATATGTCACGTCCGAGGAATGCAGACCTAGGGGAAACGCCCGTGCCCGCAGAGTCCACAGCCGACGCCGATTCGGTGGCCCGCTTCGCCGCGGATCTTCGCAAACTCCGTCTTGAGGCGGGAAACCCGACCCTCACGCACCTGCAGCGGGAAACCGGTATTTCGCGCAGTGTACTGTCGGACGCTTTCGCCGGCCGACGACTCCCCTCCGCCCGCACCGTGGACGGCATCGTCCGGATCTGCACGGGTGAGCCGCATGTGTGGATCGACCGGCGGGACGCGCTCGCGGGAATGACCGCGCGCGAGGCGGCCGATCCGGCCGTCCCGACGACGGTCCCCGACGACGAGGAGCCGGGCGACGCTGCCGTCACGCCGCCGGCCGCGCGCCCGATGCGCCGGCGCACGGCCATCCTCCTCGCGGCCGCGACCTTCGTCCTCGGCTCCGCGACGACCGGCACCGCCGCCGCGCTCGTCACGTCCCACCTGCACCAGGAGCAGATCCGCGCGCTCACGCCCCCGACTGCTCCGCGGATCGCGGTCCAGACCGGCCAGGATCCGGCCCACACGGAGTGCGTCGACGACGCGTCCGTCGCGACCGGCGACACCCGCGCCGACAACTCCCTGCTCGAGATCGTCTGGTCCAACAAGTGCTACGCCGGGTGGGGGCGCATCACCCGCTACGACGGCCTGTACCAGGGCAACACCGTGACGATCGCGATCTACCCACAGACCGCGCCGAACGGCCCGGACCGGCAGGAGGCCACCGAGCACGACGTGCAGGGCGCGTACACGACGCTGGTGGTCCGCCCCTCGCCCGACACCTTGCTGTGCGCGGAGGGCAGCTTCACGGTCGACGGCAAGCGCATCGACCTCGGCGATCCCATCTGCATCTGACCCGGTCGCCGCGTCGTGGGCCGGCGCGTCAGCCGGCCGGCTCGCCGGCGCCCTGTTCGCGCTCGCGCTTGCGCCGGGCGATCTCGGCGCGCAGCCGCTCCTCCTCGATCTCGCGTTCGAGATCGAGGAGCTGCTGCTCGGTGCTGCGACGATCGGGACGCGCGTCCACGATCCGCACCGGCGCCTCCCAGGCTCCGGTGGGACGCGCGGCGCGGACGGGGCGCTCCGGATACTCGCGTCCCACGGCCCACCACAGGATGCCGCCGAGAAGCGGGATGATGATGGCGATCATCAGCCACAAGAACTTGGGTAGGTGCTTCACCTGCCCGTCCTGGCGGGTGATGATGTCGATGAGCGTGACCACCGAGAACGCGAACGTCAGCAGCGACAGCACGATGTACATGCCGCCACGCTATCGCCGCATTCCGGTGTGTGGCGACCCTTGGCGGCTGCTCGCTCGTCAGAAGGGCGGGGGTGGCCCGCCGGTATAGACGATCGTGGGGATGTCGGTGTATTCGTAGCCGGCGGGACTGTGCCAGCGCATGCGCCCGCCGGGGAGCTGGGTGAGGCGCCAGGGGGGTGGTGCTTCATGGTGTGGTGGCCCGGGCAGAGCGCGCCGAGGTTGCTGATGTGGGTCCGGCCGCCGTGAGAGTAGGGCACGGTGTGGTCCATGTCGCAGCGCGAGGCCTTGGTGGTGCAGCCGGGTGCGCGGCACGTCTTGTCACGCGCGTGAAGGTAGCGGCGTTGCGCTGCGGTGGGGGTGTAGTGGTCGACGGTGAGGAGCGCCGCGGTGTCGGGATGGTGGAACAGGCGTTCCCAGGCCGTGGCGTGCCCGGCGACGCGGCGGGCGGTGTCGGGGTCGATCGGGCCGTAGCCGGCAAGCAGCGCGGGGGCGTCGTCGAGACCGGTGAGCGTGGTGGCGGGGATCGTGACCTCGACGGTCGCGGCGATCGCGCCCTCGGCGTCGTGACCGGTGGGGGCGCCGGTCAGCAGCAGGTCGGCGGCGATGTCGGCGCGCAGCTGCGCGAGGCGACGCTGATCGCTGGCCTTCACCGCGCGCGGGTCGTCCCCGCCGTGCCCGGCGTCGGCGCCCTCGCCGCCGGCCGGCTCGACGCTGGCGGGGGCCGCGCCGGCGGGCTCGGGGTGGTCGAGGTCGCGGGCGGCGGCCGCACGGTCGCGTCGGACGGCTTCGGCCATCGTGGTGAGGCGGTCGTAGATGCCGTAGGCGACGATCGCCGGGGCGATCAGGTGCACCTCTGCCAGCCCGTCCGGCAGGTCCTCGACCCAGACCCGGCGCTCCTCGCGGGCGGTCTCGTGCCGCTCGGCCAGCGTGGTGGGGTGGTGTCTTTCGGCGACCTGCGCGGCGAGCGCGCTCGTGCGCGCCGGCGTGCTGCCCTCGGCCAGGGGCAGGATGCCGGCCTCGTATCCGGCGCGCGCCGCGTCGTCGGCGATACGGCTTCCCGCGTCGACGATCTCGCGTGCGTGCCGCTCCGAGATCCGCGCGTCCGCGAGGGCGTCGTAGGTCGCGGGGAAACGCCGCACGAGATCGAACGCGCGGTCCATGCGGCCCTGCATACCGCGCGGTGATTCCCGTACCGCCGCGGCGGCCTCCGCGGCCATGGACCGCAACGGCAGCTCGTACTGGCCCGCCGACTCGCACCGCTCCAGCTGGTCCAGCGCGATCCCGGTGAGCCCGGCCAGCACCCGCGCCTCGCGGGCCGCCAGTGCCGCCCGCGCGGCGTGCACCTGCTTCAGCTCCTCGATCAGCACCCGAGCACGGCGCCGCTCAGCCGGGGTGAACCCCCAGCTGACCTCGTCGGCGTCCATGAACCTCGGCATACCCCGACTCTGCCACCACCCTCGGACATTTGTTCGAATCTCCGGGGTGGCTGTGGACAACCACGCCTCCGCGGCAGACCGACTCCCGTGAGCCCGCTGCGGCGGGCCGCGCCTAGAATGGAACGGTCCTCCCCCTCCCGCGACATTCGGAGCCCGAACATGCCCACCATCGTCGTCGACGTCATGCCCAAGGCCGAGCTCCTGGACCCGCAGGGGAAGGCCGTCACGGGGACGCTCTCCCGGCTCGGCCACGGCGCCTTCACGGAGGTGCGCATCGGCAAGCGATTCGAGCTCACGGTCGAGGGCGAGGTCACCGAGGAGCTGCTCGCGCAGGCGCGGCAGGTGGCCGACGAGATCCTGTCGAACTCCGTGATCGAGGACGTCGTGGGCATCGAGGTGGCGGAATGACCGCGCGCATCGGGGTCATCACCTTCCCGGGGTCGCTCGACGATCGCGACGCCCAGCGCGCCGTCCGACTCGCGGGCGCCGAGCCCGTCGCGCTGTGGCACGGCTCGCACGACCTGCACGGCGTCGACGCGCTCGTCCTCCCCGGTGGGTTCAGCTACGGCGACTACCTGCGCGCCGGCGCGATCGCCGCGCTCGCGCCCATCATGACCGAGGTCAAGGACGCAGCCGCGAAGGGGATGCCGGTGCTCGGCATCTGCAACGGCTTCCAGATGCTCGTGGAGGCGCACCTGCTTCCGGGCGGACTGATCCGCAACGCCCACCAGCAGTTCATCCGGCGCGACCAGCGCCTGCGCGTCGAGAACGCCGACACCGCGTGGACCACGGAGTTCGAGCAGGGCCAGGAGATCATCATCCCGCTCAAGAACGCCGACGGCGGCTACATCGCGGACGAGGAGACCCTCAAGCGGGTCGAGGGCGAGGGCCAGGTCGCCTTCCGCTACCTCGGCGTGAACCCCAACGGTTCGCTCAACGACATCGCTGGCCTCACGAACGAGCGCGGGAACGTCGTCGGCCTGATGCCGCACCCCGAGCACGCAGTCGAGCCCGGCTTCGGCCCCGCCACGCCGGCCGCCATGCGCTCCGGCACGGACGGTCTCGGCATCTTCGCGAGCGCGATCTCCGCGGTCGTGGCGCAGGCCGCCTGAGTCCGCCGCCCTCGAGGCGGCGACGGACCCAGGCGCGGCTCACCAGCCGAAGGAGAAGTCGTGCCGGCTCAGGCGCTCGGCACCGTCCTCCGTGATCAGGTACGTGTAGCCGGCGGTGAAGCCCTCCCCGGCGATCTCCGTGATCGCCGCGGGATGCATCGCCAGCGTCATGCCCGGCCGCAGCTCGAACTCGGCCTGGTCGCCCAGCACCCAGCCGTCCGACACGTCCAGCCCGATCGCGTGCCCGTGCGAGAACGGGTTGCTCGCGCCCGCCTCCGCGATGCGCGCACGCATCGCCTTGGACACGTCCGACACGAGGGTGCCGGGGCGCAGCATGGACTCCCCGAGCGTGAAACCCGCGTGCCACGCGGCGGCCAGGCGCTTCAGGGAGGGGCTCAGCTCGTCGACGGGCATGGAGACGGGCAGCTGGGCGTAGTAGCCGCCGTACGCCGGCGTGATCTCCATGAACAGCGTCCCGCCCGACTCGAGCACGTCGCCCGTGGGGTAACGGTCGAAGTTCATGAACCCGCCCTCGGCGTCGATCACCTCGAGCGAGTACGGCGACTGGTGCTCGAAGACGAACTTCTTGATCTCGCCGTACACGGTGTAGTCGCTCATCCCCGGCCGGATGAAGTCGCGCAGCATGTCGTAGCAATCGTCGGCGATCGCGGCGGAGCGCCGCATGAGCGCGATCTCGTTCTCGCTCTTGATCGCGCGCAGCTTCCAGAAGATATCGCTCGCGTCGACGATGCGCGCGTCGCCCACGGCATTGCGAAGCGCGTCGTACACGCTCACCCCGATCGCGGATCCGCCCACATAGCCGACCTTGCCCGACACGTTCATGCTGCGGATGAGCCCGACCGAATCGTTGCTGAAGCCGTAGGCTCCGTCGCCGAAGGGCCGCACGTCGATGAACTCGCGGATCGGGCCCACCTTGTCGATCTTGGGCGAGTGGGCGATCGCCGGATGGATGAAGTGGGTCAGCCGCCCCTCGGCCGGCAGGACGATCATCCCGCCGCCGCCGAGGTTCGAGATGTACCGGACGTGCCCGCGGTTGAAGATGTCCTGCAGGCCCGCGACCAGCAGGACCTCGATGTCGCGGGCCTTCATCTCCTCCCGGATCTTCGCGATGCGATCCGTGAGCTCGCTGACGGGGATCTGGGTGATCCCCTCCACGCTGGCGATGGTCATGGTGTTCTCCTTCTGGTGATGGTCGGGCGATGGTCGCCCCGGGTCGGCACGGCGGTTCACGCCGCTCACGCGAAGCCCTCGATCACGGCGCGGGCGCCATGGGCGGGCGGCGCGGCGTACGCGCGGTTGATCTCACGGAGGTGGATGCGCTCCGAGATGAGGTCGTCCAGGGGCAGCCGGCCGTCGAGGTACATGCGGGCGTAGAGCGGGATGTCGCGCGCGGGGTTCGTGCCGCCCATGTACACGCCCCGGAGCGATCGCTGGTGACCGATCATGTCCCGCATGGTGTCGAGCTCGAGCAGGGCACCCGGGCGCGGGATGCCGATGAGGTAGGCGGCGCCGCCGCGGCACGTGGAGCGGATCGTGGCGATGGTCGCCTGCACGGCGCCGACGGCGTCGAACGCGTGGTCGACGCCTCCCGGCGCGACGGCGGCGACCTCTCTCGCCGGGTCCGGCACGGAGCCGTCCACCAGGTGCGTCGCCCCGAGCCGCCCGGCGAGCTCGAGCTTGTCCCGGTCGACGTCGACCGCCACGATCGTCGTCGCGCCCGCCAGCACGGCGCCGGACACGACGTTCAGGCCGACGCCCCCGAGCCCGAACACGGCGACGCTCTCCCCCGGTCGCACGCGAGCGACGTTCAGGACCGCGCCGACGCCCGTCGCGACGCCGCAGCCCAGCAGGCTCGCCTGCGCGAACGGCATCTCGTCCGGGATGACGGCGAACTGGCGCTCGTCTGCGAGGGAGTACGTCGCGAACGCCGAGGTCCCGAGGGTGTGCACCGCAGTCCCGCGTCCGGAGCCCTCGCCGCTGCGGATGCGCGGCGACGCCCCCGCGGGGCGCTCGAGGGCACCGGGCGCCGCGCACAGGGTCGGACGGCCCTCCCGGCACGGGAGGCACCGCCCGCACGTGCGCACCTCGGTCCCGACGACACGGTCGCCGGTCCGCAGCGAGGTCACACCGGGCCCGACGGCCACGACCGTGCCCGCGAGCTCGTGACCGGCCACGAGCGGCAGGGCCCGCCCGCGGTCCACGCTGGCCACGTTGAGGTCGGAGTGGCACAGCCCGGCCGCCGCGACCTCGACCAGCACCTCGGTGCCCTCCGGCTCCGAGAACTCGACCTGCTCGACGCGGAACACCCCGTCGAGGGCGCGGACGACGGCCGCGATGCCGGTGCGGGTCATGAGCTCGCCCTCTCGAGACGGCGGACGGGCCGGCGCCGCCGCCCGTGGGGATGGGTCGCGCGGCATGCCCTATGTTGGGCGCCATGGACCAGCGACTGCTCAAACGGCGTCTGCCGCGCGTGACCACGCGGCAGCTGTGGCACTTCGTCACGGCCGCCGAGAGCGGCAAGCTCGCGGAGGCGGGCCGGCTGCTGAGGGTCGCGCCCTCGGCCATCTCCGCCTCGATCGACGAGCTCGAGGCGACGCTCGGCGTGCAGTTGTGCGTGCGGCGCAAGGCCAAGGGCCTCGTGCTGACGCCGTCCGGCGAGGCCGCGCTCGCGCTGGCCCGGAATCTGCTGACCGACCTGCTCGACTTCGAGAACGCGTTCCGTGAGGACGACTCGACCACGAGCCCCCTCGTCGTCGGCTGCTACATGTCGCTCGCTCCCGTGGTGCTGCCGATGACGCAGGCGCGGTTCGCGTCCGTGCTGCCCCACGCGAGCCTCGAGTTCATCGAGGACGCGCACGACGAGCTCCAGGAGCGACTGCTCGAGGGCACGATCGACATGGCGTTCATGTACGACCTGGATCTCGACCACCGGCTCAAGCGCGTTCCGCTCGTGTCGGTGACGCCCCGTCTGCTGATGCCCGTCGACCACCCGCTCGCGGGGCCCGATGCGCCCGACAGCGTCCCGCTGGCGATGGTCGCCGACGAGCCGTTCGTGCTCTTCAGCGCGTCCCCGCTCTTCGAGCACTACCTGCGCATCTTCGCGGACGAGGGCATCGAGCCCCGCATCGCCCATACGTGCCGCAACGTCGGCACGATGCGGGCGTTCGTCGGGCGCGGGACGGGGCTCGGCCTCTCCTACGAGCAGTACGACCTGAGGGTGTCCGTCGAGAACCTCGAGATCGTCTCGAAGCCCATCTCGAGCGGCTCCGCCCAGCCCATCGACCTGTGCATGGTGCTTCCCAAGGGTGCGAAGCCCAGCGCGCTCACGAAGCGGTGGATGGAGACGGCCTGGAACGTCATCCGCGAGCCGTCGGCCGTCTGACCGGCGCCGCGTCGCGGTGGCCGTCACGCGAACTCGATCACGGAGCGGGCCAGTGCGCCGTCGAGCAGGCGGTCGAACCCGTCGTTGACGTCCGCGAGCGGGATCCGGTTCGCCACGAGCGCGTCCAGGTACAGCCGGCCCTGCAGGTACAGGTCGGCGTACTCGGGGATGTGCACGTGCGGAACCGTCGAGCCCATCGCGACGCCCCGGATGCCCTTCTGCTCGAAGAAGTGGCGGAAGGGGATCCCGAGGACGGCGTCGGGCCGCTGCACGCCCACGAGGTACGCGGTCCCGCCCTTGCGCAGGGCGTCCATCGCCTGCCCCACGGTGTCGGGGACGCCGATCACCTCGAACGCGTGGGAAACGCCGCCTCCCGTGATCTCCTTCACCGCGGCCACGACATCGACCTCATCGGCCTGCAGCGCCTCGGTCGCGCCGAGCTCGGTCGCCAGCGCGAGGGCCGCCGGGTTGCGGTCGACCGCGATGATGCGGCGCGCGCCCGCGAGACGCGCGCCCTGCACCACGTTCAACCCGACCCCGCCGCATCCGATGACCAGCACGGTGTCGCCCGGGCCCACGCGCGCGCTGTGGAGCGCCGCCCCGAGCCCCGTCGCGACGCCGCAGCCGAGGAGGCAGGCCACGTGGAAGGGCAGCTCGCGGGGCACGCGCACGACGAGGTTCTCGTGCATCACGGTATGGGTGGAGAAGCCGCCGATGCCGATGAACTGGGTGAGGGATCGCCCGTCCGCGCTGACACGGGGCTCCTCGTCGGCACGCCTCTGCGTCGCCGCGTGGTCGCTGCAGCGGAACGGCTCACCGATGCGGCAGCTTCGGCAGCGGCCGCAGTGGTTCACGGGGCACGCCACCACGTGATCGCCCGGCGACAGCGAGGTGACGGCGGAGCCGACGCGCTCGACGACGCCCGCGATCTCATGCCCGAGGATCAGCGGCAGGGGGAAGCCGTTGTCGATGCGCGAGACCGTCAGGTCGCTGCGGCAGATCCCGCTGGCCTCGATGCGCACGAGCACCTCCTGGGGGGCGGGCTCGCTCCAGCGCACCTCCTCCAGCACGAGTCGCTCTCCCAGACCGTGCAGGACGGCGGCCGTCCCGCCGACGCCGGCGCTCACACCCGCTCCAGCACGGACGCGGGCTGGTCGAGGCCGAGGTGCTCGCGCAGCGTCGTGCCCTCGTAGTCCTCGCGGAAGTAGCCGCGCTCCTGCAGCTCGGGGACGAGCTTGCGGCACATCGTCTCCATGCCACCGGGCATGTGCGGCGCGTTGATGTTGAATCCGTCACACGCGGCCCCGTTGAACCACGTGATCATGTGCTCGGCCACCTCGCTCGCGGTCCCGATGAACCAGCCGTGGCCCGTGCCGCGAGCGGATTCCACGATGAGCTCGCGGATCGTCATGCGCTCCTCCAGCGCCTTGCGCATGAAGATCTTGGACCGGCTCGTCGCCAGCTTCTCCGGGAATCGCTCGGCCGGCACGCGGTCGTCCAGCTCGAGGCCCGTGAGGTCGAGCTTGTGGTCGGCTTCGAGCTGGATGCGCCCGTAGTCCATGTCGATCTGGCTCGCGAGCAGCTCGGCGAGCTCCTCCGCCTCGGCATGCGTGTCCCCGATGATCGGCACGAGGCCCGGCAGGATCTTCACCTGGGCGGGGTTGCGTCCCTTCGACGCGACGATCTCCTTGTACTCGCGGTAGTACTCCTGGGCGCGCGCCAGGTCCGGCTGCGCCGTGTAGATGCAGTCGGCGAACGACGAGCCGAGGTCGATACCGGGACCGGAGGACCCCGCCTGCACGAGGATCGGCCGGCCCTGCACGGACGGTCGCATGTTGAGGGGACCCTGCACCGTGAAGAACTCGCCCTGGTGGTCGATCCGGTGCAGCTTCGAGGCATCGGCCCAGCGCCCCGTGGCTCGGTCGGCGATGACCGCGTCGCGCTCCCAGCTGTCCCAGAGCTTCGTGACCACCTCGAGGTACTCCTGCGCGCGGCGGTAGCGGTCCACGGGATCCGGCATCTCCGGCAGCCCGAAGTTCTGGTTCCCGCGCGAGCTCGTCACGATGTTCCACCCCGCGCGTCCGCCGCTCATGTGATCCACGCCGAGGATCTGCCGTGCGAGGTTGTACGGCTCGGAGAACGTCGTCGACACCGTCCCGATGAGCCCGATCCGGCTCGTCCGGGCGGCCAGCGCCGACAGCACGCTGATGGGCTCGTAGAGGCCGTTCATCTTCACGTCTCCCCGCAGGAGCGTGTCGGCCGTGACGATGTCTCCGAAGAAGACCGCGTCGAGCTTCGCCTCCTCCGCGAGCAGGGTCATGTCGGCGACGAAGTCGAGGAAGCCCAGCTCCTCGACCCGGCTGCCCTCGAGCCGCCAGCTGTCCTTGTGATAGCCGGCGGGAAGCATGAAGGTGGTCAGATTCATCTTTTCGGGTCGACGGTCCACGTCATCTCCTCGTTTTCTGTCGGGTGGGGCCTGGGGCGTCCGGGGGCGGCGCTCAGTGGCCGAGCAGGCCCAGGATCTTGGTGCGCGCCTCGCCGAAGCGCGGGTCGGCCTTCGTCGCCGCCTGGTCGCGGTGGTCCCCGAAGTCGGTGTCGAGCACGTCGACCACTCCCGCCGGCTTGCCGGCCAGCACGACGACCCGGTCGGACAGGTACAGGGCCTCGTCGATGTCGTGCGTGACGAGGATGACCGTCAGGCCGAGGTCTCGGTGAAGGTCGGCGACGAGGTCCTCGAGGTTGAAGCGCGTCTGCGCGTCGACCGATGCGAACGGCTCGTCCATCAGCAGGATCTTCGCCTCGTACGCCAGACCCCGCGCGATCGCGACGCGCTGCTGCATGCCGCCTGACATCTCCCACGGGTACTTGTGGCCCTGCCCCGCGAGACCGACGCTCGCGAGCGCCTCCTCCGCGCGCCGACGGCGCTCGCGCTTGTCGAACCTCCCCTCGAGGGGGAAGGCGACGTTGTCGATCGTCGTCATCCAGGGCAGGAGCGACCGGCTGTAGTCCTGGAAGATCACTCCGACCGCGGGATGCGGCTGCGCCAGCAGCTCTCCCCGGACGAGCACGCGCCCCTCGCTGGGCGTGATCAGTCCCGACAGGCACCGCAGGAGGGTGGTCTTGCCCACCCCGGACGGGCCGACGATCGAGATGAACTCGCCCTCCGCGACGGCGAGGGACAGTCCCTCGAGCACGCGGTTCAGCGACGCGCCCTCGCCGAACCGCATCGAGAGGTCCTCGACGCGCAGTGCGGGGGCGGGTTCGCCGGATGGCCCTGCGGCCGGGGGCGCCATCATTGTCTCTGCGTTCATTTGGCCATCGCTCCTGACGTGAAGTACCAGCGCAGCGGAATGCGCTCGATGCGGAAGAAGAGAAGCGCGATCGCGTAGCCGACCACGCCGACGAGCACGGCGCCCGCCCAGGTCTGCGCCAGCTGGAAGGTGCTGGACGAGTTGAGGATGTAGAACCCGACGCCGCGGTTGGCGGCGTAGAGCTCGCTGACGACCATCACCGTGATGCCGATCGGCAGGGCGACACGGATCCCGGCGAAGATCTGGGGCATGGCGCCGGGGAGCACCACGCGCCGGAAGTAGCGCGCCGGCGAGATGCGGTACACCTTGCCGAACCGCCGGATGGTCGGCTCGATCCCGCGCACGCCGTCGATCGTGTTGAGCAGGATCGGGAACACGCACGCGAAGGCGATCGTGTAGATCTTCGGTCCGGCGCCGAGCCCGAACGTCCCGACGATGAGCGGCACGATCGCCGCCTGGGGCACGGACCGCGCGAAGTCGACGAACGGGGCGAGCGCCTCGCGCAGCCACCGGATCTCGCCGATCAGCAGGCCCGCTCCGATCCCGATCACCAGCGCGAACAGCAGCCCGAGCGCCAGGTTCGTGAGGCTGAAGGCGAGGTACCCGAGCAGCAGGCCGTTCGCCAGATCGCGCCACAGCGTCTCGAGGATGACCGACAGCGGGGGGAAGAAGACGTTGGTGCTGCCGGCGGAGGCGAACCACCACAGCAGGACCAGCGCGATCACCAGCCACGTCTTCTCCACGGCTTTCCTGAGGATGTCCATCCCTACGCCTCCTGCCTGTTCCACCTGAGGGTCTTCTTCTCGACCGCGGCGATGGCCGAGTTCAGACCCCAGCCGACGAGACCGGCGAACGCGATGTACGCGAAGGCCACGTCCCAGCGCGACGCCTCCTGCGCCATCGTGATCTGCCGCCCCAGCCCCGGGGTCTGGCTCAGCACCCCGACGCCCACGGCGACGAGGATCGCCATGGACGCCGCGATGCGCAGCCCCGTCGAGATCAGCGGCATCGCCGCCGGGAGCGTGACCTTGCGGAAGCGGCGCAGCGGCGCGATCCGGAACACGCGCGCGGTGTCGACGACCGCCTGGTCCTGCCGGCGGCTGCCCGCGATCGACTGGATGAGGATGGGCCAGAGGCACGACAGCACCACCATCAGGATCTCCATCCGCCAGTTGACGCCGATCACGAGCACCACCACCGGCATCAGGGCGAGCATCGGGAACGCGCGGCCGAACTCCACGAGCACCTCGGCCGACCGGCTGAGGAACCCGCTCACCCCGATCGCGAGGCCGAGGACGACCCCGAGGACAGCCGCGATCGTCCAGCCCGCGAACGCGGCGAACAGCGTCTGGCCGAGCGCCGTCCAGAACGTCCCCGAGGACACCACGGAGACCAGGGCGGCGACGACCGCCGAGACGTCGGGGGCCACCTGCGGAAGCACACCGGCGACGAACAGCAGCTGCCAGGTGCCCGCGAGCACGGCGAGCACTCCGATCCGGCTCAGCACGAGCCGGGCCTGGTGCGAGAGCACGCGGCGCCCGCGGGGCTGGACGATCGGGATCGTGAACGTCGACATCTCACGACCGCCCGGGGGTCGGGCTCGTGTGCGAGGCGTTCATCGGCGCGGCGCCTCGCTCCACAGCAGGTCGTCGATCGTCACCGCGGTGTCGATGATGCCGTACTCCACGAACGCGTCCGCCTGCACCTTCGCCTGCTCCTCGTCGATGGCGACCGAGATCGGGATCAGCGAGTCGGCACTCAGGCTCTCCCGGTCGACCTCGGAGATCTCGGCGGTGATGTCGAGGACCGCCTCGGCGTTCGCGTCGTCCTCGTAGAAGGCCTGCGCCTTCTCCATGGCCCGGATGAACGCCTTCGCGGTGTCGGCGTTCGCGCCCACCCACTCGCGCGTGACGGTCCACACCGTGATCGGCGAGCCCGCGAGGTACTCGGTCGAGGGCGTCGAGACCAGCGAGACGCCGTCGCGGGCGCCGATCTGCTCGAAGAACGGCGAGGAGGCGAGCACCGCGTCCACGGTGCCCTCCAGCAGCGCGGTCTCCATGCCCGCCGACGCGAGCTCCACCCGCTCGATCGACATGGGATCGATGCCGTGGTCCTCCGCGGCGAGGAACATGCCGATCTCGGAGCCGGTGTTCAGCCCCTGGATGCCGACCGTGCGGCCGGCGAGGTCTGCGGGCGACTCGATGCCGCTCGACTCCAGCGCGAGGATGCCCGAGGTCGCGTACTCCGCGCTCGTGTAGCCGTTTCCGGCGATCGCGGTGACGGGGACGCCGCGGGCGTTGGACGTGACGAGCGTGCCGAGCGAGCCCGTCGTGATCTGGACCTCGCCGCTGACGACGCGCGCGATGTTCGACGTCGGGTCGGCGCCGCGGATGATCTCGACGTCGAGCCCCTCCTCCTCGAAGAAGCCCTCGCGGTCGGCGATATAGGTCGGCTCGAAGTGGATGGGCGCCACGACCACCGAGATGGGCGTCAGCTCGGCGGAGCCGCCGCCCGGCTCTCCGGCGCCGGAAGGCTCGGTCGCTCCGAGCGGGTCGCCACCGCAGCCCGACAGGGCGAGGGTGACTGCTGCGAGGGGCACCAGGGCCCCGATCATGCGCTTGTTCATGACTACCTCCTCGTAGTGCTCGCACGGATGTGCGGGGGGTCGCTGAGTCGGGGGTGTGTCGGCGAGGGGCCCAGCGATCCCGCTGCCGATGTCCTGCTCCGCCGCGGTGCGGCGGTCTTGTTCACTCCGCCGCGGCGCGGCGGAGTCGTCACGAAAGGTCGATCACCACCGACTTCAGCTCGGTGAACTGCTCGACGCCTTCGATGCCGTTCTCCCGGCCGACGCCGGACCATTTCACGCCGCCGAAGGGGACGGCCGGGTCGATGCCGACGGCGCTGTTGAGGCGCACGGTGCCGGTCTCGAGGCCTCGCGCGAGGCGCAGGGCGCGGCTCATGTCGCGCGTCCACACGGAGGCCGAGAGCCCGTACTCCGTGTCGTTCGCGCGCCGCAGGAGCTCGTCGATCGAGTCGTCGTCGCCGAAGGTCTGCACGGCCAGGACCGGGCCGAAGATCTCCTCGCGCACCATCCGCATGTCGGGGCGCACCCCGGTCAGCACGGTCGGCTTGACGAAGTACCCCGGTCCGCCGGGGTCGCCGCCGCACACGAGCGTCGCGCCGTCCTCCACGCCGGACCGGATGTAGCCGAGCACCCGCTCCTTCTGCGCCTGCGAGATCAGCGGCCCGAGGTCCGATTCCGGGTCGTCCCCGGCGCCCAGACGCAGCCGCTCGGCGACCGCGCGGATGCCTGCCACGACCTCGTCATGGATGCTCTCGTGCACGAAGAGGCGCGAACCCGCCGCGCACACCTGGCCGGTGTTGCCGAAGATGCCCATCGCGACCGCCGGCACCGCGCGCGCGAGGTCCGCGTCGGGGAAGACGAGGACGGGGGACTTGCCGCCCAGCTCGAGCGAGAACCGCTTCATCGCGGCCGCGCAGTCGCGGCCGATCTCCGCCCCGACGCGCGTCGACCCCGTGAAGGCGATCTTCGCGACGAGGGGATGGCGCACGAGCGCGGCCCCCGCCTCGGGACCGAGCCCGGGCACCACGTTCAGCACCCCGGGCGGAATGCCCGCCTCGAGCGCGAGCTCCCCCAGGCGCAGTGCCGTGACGGGCGTCAGCTCCGAGGGCTTGAGGACGACGGTGCATCCGGCGGCGAGCGCGGCGGTCGCCTTGTTGACGGCCATGGGCAGAGGCGCGTTCCACGGGACGATCGCTCCGACGACGCCGATGGGCTGACGCAGGGTCATCGCCTGCCACTGCCCGGGGCGCGACATGTCGCGGGTCTCGCCGTTCAGGCGCGTCGCCCAGCCCGCGTTCGCGACGGCACTCTCGGCCGCGTGCGCGACGTCGAACGCGCGCGCCTGCGCCAGGGGCTTGCCGCCGTTGCGCGACTCGAGCAGCGCGAGCTCCTCCGCGTCGCGCTCGATGAGCTCGCCGAGCCGGTGGATGCGACGACCGCGGTCGGCCGGGCTCAGCGCTGTCCAGACGGCACGCGCGGCATGCGCGGCGCGAACGGCATCGTCGACGTCCGCCGCCGACGCCATCTCCGCCAGCGCGAAGACCTCACCGGTGGCCGGATCGATCAACTCGCGCGTGCCGCCCCGGCCGGGCACGCGTCGCCCGTCCACGAGCGGGCGCAGCGGCTCCGCGAGGTACTGGCTCACCCGGATGTCGACATCGGGTCCTGCTGCTGTCGTCGTCATACCTCTCCCCCGCTCTTCTCGATCAGCTCCCGGGCGATCCGCTTGGTCACTGCGGCGTGCTGCTGCACGGCCCGGCAGGCGGCCCCGGCGTCGCGGGCCTCGAGCGCCTCGACGAGCGCCCGCTGCGGGCCGTCGTCGAACAGCTCGCTCCACGAGTGCGGCGGCACGGTCGCGTTCCAGACCGCGCCGAGTCCCATCCGGTGGAAGGCCCGGGTCAGCTCCGCCGATCCCGCCATACTCGTGATGCGCGCCTGCAGACGCGCGTTCAGGTCGAGGAACTCGCCCATCGCGCCGTCGCGGCCGCGCAGCGCCTGCATCCGGTCGAAGAGCTCCCGGATCCCGCGGATCGTCTCCGCGTCCGCGTCGCGCAGACGGGTCATGAGCACGCCGCACTCGATCGTGGCCCTGCCCTCGATGCAGGCGCTCATGAGCTCGGCGGTGATCGGCAGCGGGGTGAGCGCCTCCCCCGGGCCGGCGGCAACGAGCCGATCCAGCGCGAGGTTCGCGATGGCGCGTGCGAGCAGGGCCGGCTCGAGCCCGAGCTCCTCCTCGAGCCGCTCGAACGGGACGGGCGTGCCGCGCAGCTCGCGGTGTTCGAGGAGCCAGGTGCGCACGGCGCCGTAGGCCGCGTCCTCGGCGGCGGAGTGGAATGCGCCGAACGCGCCCCGGTAGTACGCCAGGGGCTCCGCGTGGGCCGCGCGAGCCTCGACGACCCGGCCCATGAAGACCGTGTGCGTCCCCCCGACCGCCTCCTCGTCGGTCACGCACACCAGTCGTGCGAGCGCTCCGCGCAGGGTGGGCACGCCGCGGATCTCCTCGACGTCGACGCCCTCGAACTTGGCATCCGACCTGCGCGCGAAGCGGCGCGCCTCGGCGTCCTGATCGGCGCTGAGCACGTTGATCGCGAAGCTGCGCGCCGCCTTGACCTTGTCGTGCGTCTGGCTCGTGCGGTTGAGGCACACGAGCATCATGGGCGGCTCCATGGACAGCGAACTGACCGCGGACACCGTCGTGCCGTAGGGCACGCCCTCGAGGCTCGTCGTGACGACCGCGACGCCGCTGGCGAAGTGGCCGACGACGAATCGGAACGTCTCCTGATCGACGGCGGGGGCCGTCTGAAGCTCTGTCAGCATCTCCTGTTCCTCTCCGCTCGGGTTCAGCGAGCGGCCAGCAGCGACGTGATGGGCGTGAGGTCGTCCAGGTCCTCGACGCGCTCCACCGCGGCGATCAGCTCGTCTCCGACGCGCTCCTCGCGCCCGGCGAACTCGATGTTGCGCCGGAACTTGTCGCGCACGGCGGCGTCGCTCAGCGGGTTGCGGTAGATGTCGCCGAGCGGGTCCTCGACACGCTGGTGCAGCCGCCGGCCGTCTCTCGTGAGCACCACGGCCTCGGCCGTCTGGTACTCGTCCGGCGGCAGGCTGTCGACCAGCTCGACCCGCTCGAGCAGCTCGCGCACGTCGGGGCGTGCCATGTAGGCGACGTCCAGGTGCTCGGGGCGCACGGTTCCCTCGATGAGTCCGACCGCGACGTTGTACGGGATGCTGAACAGCCCGTCCACCTCCGAGCGCGGGTCGTCCGCGAAACGCTGCCCGGTGAAGCCGCGCTTGGTCGTGGGGGTGACGTGGATCTCCACGCGCTCGATGTCGTCCGGCGTCAGGCCGTGTCCCGAGCGCAGGCGCAGCACGGCGTCGAGGGCCGGGTGCGCCGCGCGGCACGAGGCCCAGGGCTTGATGATCATGTCCGCGTAGAAGCTGCGACCGAGGCCTTCCAGCAGGGCCTCGGGGCGCGGCGCCGGGCTGAAGAGGCGGAAGAACCCGAACGCCGCCCCGAGCGCGTCGTCCAGCCCGCCGAAGCCGCACTTCGCCAGGTCGGCGGCGACGATCGCGTTGCGCGCGGCGAGCGACTGCGGCAGCTTGAACGAGTCGGCCTTGTCGAAGAGGTTCTGCACGGTCCCCGCCATCTGGTTGAGCGCGTGACCCAGGGCGTCCCGGTACTGCCGTTGCGTGAAGCCCTCGAGCCGGCCCACGATCGCCGCGCCGCCCATGACGTTGACGGTCCCGGTGTTGTCGCCGCCGCTGGCGGTGTGGAAGCCCGAGGCGACCGCCAGGCGCGACGCGAGATCCTCGCCGAGGATCAGCGCCTCGAGGAACGCGGTGCCGTCGCGCCCTGCCCGCTCCGCCGCGGCGAGCGCGACCGGAACCGTGGTGCCGCTGATGTGGGCTGCGACCATGCTCGCGTCGGCGGCCTCGGCACCGACCGCCTCGAAGTCGTAGGAGCGCATGGCCATGGCGTTCAGCAGCGCGGCATGCGGCGCCGGCAGCCTCTCCTCCACGCCGGCGGCCGTCGCCTCCGGTCGCCCGCCGTAGCCGGCGAACGCGGCGCGGGCCGCGGCGTTTCCGGTGGCGTGCACGCCCGCGAGCACGTTGCCGAGGCTGTCGATCAGACGCTGCTTCGCGCGGGCGATCGCCGCCTCGGGCATGTCCCGCAGCCCCGTGCCCTCGAGGTGCTCGGCGATGGCGCCGGCATAGTCGACGGCCCTCTCGGCGACGCGATCCACCATGGATACCCCTTTCCACTCGTCCCGCGACTTCTTCGCCGCGGGTCGCCGGGGCCCTCGTCGGCCCCGCTCGCCCCAGCGTGACACCGGGCAGTAAATCTGCAAAGAGGCGGTTTTTGACGGTATTACATCGGAAAATCCGAGTTACTCCGAGTCGGCCGGCCGCGAGGAGGACGCTGAGGTTGCGCGCGCCGGCCCCGATTCCGCGAGGGATCACCGTCGAACCGAGATATCGGATCCATGACAGATTGAGGTAAGCCCTCCTGCCGCGTTGGTGACGAGGGTCCCCCTATGCGGGACGCTCTGTTGCCGTACCGGCGCCCATTCACCAGATTGTGAGACGCGCAGCTGCGTCGTGACACGGTCACGTCACGTCGTGGCGAGGGGTCGCAGCCGAGGCTGATCGTCAGCCGACGGTGACCAGGAGCAGTGATGGCAAAGGAGCTACTGTGAACACTTCCCAGAGGGTCGCCGCGGGAGTCGCGGGGGCGATCGCCGCCCTCGCGCTGGCCGCATGCAGCGCCGAGCCGACGCCGGCCGGGTCCGGCATCGAGCCGACCGGAGAGATGGCCGAGCTGATCAGCGCGGCCCAGGCCGAGGGCGAGCTCACCTTCTACGGCGACGCGAACGAGACCACTCTCCAGCAGTGGACCCAGGCGTTCACCCAGGAGTACGGCATCGCCGTGAACATCCTGCGCCTGCCGGGCAGCGAGCTGAACCAGCGTTTCCTGCAGGAGCAGTCGGCTGGACAGCACCAGGCGGACATCTTCGCGATCGCGGACCGCGTATCGATCGAGACCGCCGTCGAGCAGGGAATGATCGCCGAGTACACGCCGGAGCACGGCGACCAGTACCCGGAGGACCAGAAGATGGAGGGCTACTTCTATCCGGTGCAGAACGGCTACTTCCAGACCATCGCCTACAATCCGACGCTGCTGAGCGAGGACGAGATCGCCAGGATCCAGGCCGATCCGGTCGCAGCGGCGGGCGACCCCGCGTTCTCGGGGCGCGTGGGCGTGAACATGCCGCAGTCGTCGCAGCAGATCGCCGCGTTCTACTATCGGCTCGCCGAGGGCGACTACGCCGACGAGTACGGCTGGGAGGCGCTCGAGGCGATCGCCTCGAACGACCCGCTGTTCTACAGCTCGGCGACGCTCGTCCAGAACCTGATCGCGGGCGAGTACTCGATCGGCTTCGGCATCACAGACTCGCTGGCCTTCTCGTTCGCCATGCAGGGCGCGCCGATCGAGTTCGTCTATCCCGAGTCGACTGTGGGTGGCTACTTCGCCACGAGCGTGGTCGAGACCGCGCCGCACCCCAACGCCGCTCGCCTTTTCATGGAGTGGGCCACGACCCCAGAGGCGAACGCCCTCTACACGGAGATCACGCAGACGATCCCTGCCAACACCGAAGTGGAGGACTCCCGCGAGATCCTCGACGTGGCGTGGTACAGCCAGCCCGACGTGTCCGACGTCTGGTTCGACTTCATCCGCGACGAGGCGTTCCTGGAGGCGTCGTCGGCCGACGGCGACTTCCTCCCCCGCTGGAACCAGGTCTTCGGGTACTCCGGATGACCCTGCAAGAGACGATCGGTCTGCGGACCGGCGAGACGGGTGGCACCGAGACGGAGGCCGTCGCGGTGCCACCCACCGGCCGAGGTCGCGGCGGCCGTCGCTACCCTTCCGCCCTCGCGATCGTCCTCCTTCTCCTGCTGCTGGGCCTGGTCGCCGGCCCGGTGCTGATGGTGTTCGTGGGAGCGGTTCAGAGCAGCGCTCCCGGGCTGCCGAACAACACGTTCTCGCTGGACGCCGTCTACCGGGTGTACGTCAGCGGCGAGTACTACGGCTCGCTGATCGGCACACTCGTCATGGCGGTGAGCGTCGCATCGCTCGCGGTCGTCATTGGCGCCGTCGCGGCGTGGTTCCTGACGCGCGTGCGCGTGCCGCTGCGCAAGGTGTGGGAGTTCGGCCTCATCCTGCCGCTCTTCCTGTCGCCGTTCGTCGGCGCCCTCGCCTGGATGCTGCTGGCGGCGCCGAACTCGGGCATCATCAACGTCAACCTGCGCTGGATGCTGAACACCGATGCGACGTTTGTGAACGTGATGTCCATGCCGGGCGTCGTGTTCGTGATGCTGCTGTTCTACGTGCCGTACGCGTACCTGTTCATCTCGTCGGCCCTGAAGAACATGGACCCCTCGCTCGAGGAGGCCAGCTACATGAACGGGCACGGTACGTTCCAGACAGCACTGAAGGTGACCCTGCCGATCATGCGGCCGGCGATCGTGGCCTCGTTCTTCTTCGTCGCGGTGCTCGCCACCGGCGTCTTCGTGATCCCCGCCGTGCTCGGCATGAACGCCTCGTTCTCGCCGCTCGCGGTCGAGGTCTACCGCGCCGTTACCGTGTTCCCGTCGCGCCCGCCCGTGGGCGCGGCGCTCGGCACGCTGCTGTTCTGGTTCACGCTGATCGGCGTGTTCCTGTACCGACGGTCGGTGCGCAACGCCAACCGGTTCGTGACGGTCGGCGCGCGGGGCACACGTCCGCGGCCGGTCAAGATGCCGATCGGGCGTTGGATCGCCGCCGGTGGGTTCGGGCTCTACACGCTGCTCGCGGCCGTGCTGCCCTATGCCGTGCTGATCGTCATGTCGCTATCACCGTTCGCCATCACGGACTTCCGCCGGATGACGTTCTCGTTCGCCGGGATCACCGAGGTGTGGAACCGCGCCGACACCGCGACCGCATTCGGCAACACGCTGCTGCTGGGCCTGTTCGTCCCCACGGTCACCGTGCTCATCGGCCTCGGCATCTCATATGTGGTGGTGCGCGAGCGCGGGCGGATGGGCGCGATCATCGACTACCTCGCGACCTTCCCGATCGCGGTGCCGGGCATCGTCTTCGCGACGGGTCTGCTCTGGATGTACGTTCGCTCGCCGATCTACGCGACCATCATCGTCGTGGCGATCGCGCTCATCGGCGCCTATCTGCCGCAGGCGGCGCGTTTCGGCAGCGCCGGCCTCATCCAGATCGACAAGTCGCTCGAAGAAGCGGCCAGAATGAACGGGGCAGGCAAGCTCCGGACGATCACGACGGTCACGTTCCCCCTGCTCCGACCCTCACTGCTGTCGGCCTGGACGCTTCTGTTCGTCTTCGCCACGCGGGAGGTCAACGAGGCCGTGATCCTCTCCGGCCCGAAGTCGCGGCCGTTGTCTGTGCTCGCGTGGAACTACGTGGAGCAGG
Organism: Microbacterium album; assembly: GCF_014643695.1. Classification (GTDB taxonomy): domain Bacteria; phylum Actinomycetota; class Actinomycetes; order Actinomycetales; family Microbacteriaceae; genus Microbacterium; species Microbacterium album. Next base: position 83,338 of record NZ_BMJY01000005.1, read on the forward strand.
GCTCCATCCGGAACGCGGCCGTCGTCGGGCTCTTCCTCACCCTTGTGATGGCCGTGGGCATCCTCTTCGCCCGCTTCGCGCTACGTGCGCGGCTCGACTCCTCCAACCTCTAGAACCCGACTCGAAGGAACACAGACGTGAGCCAGATCACCGAGCAGGCGCCCCCGGCGAGCGCCAGTCGCACCGCCCACCGCGGCGCCGCGTTGGAGGTCCGCGACCTCCGCATCAAGTACGGCGAGGTCGAGGCCGTGAAGGGCATCTCGTTCTCCATCCAGCCGGGCGAGTTCTTGACCCTGCTGGGGCCGTCGGGGTGCGGCAAGACGACCACGCTTCGCTGCATCGCCGGTCTCGAGTCCCCGTCCGGGGGCCAGGTTGTTCTCGACGGGAAGACCATCGCGTCCGCGGAACGGGAGACGCCCCCCGACAAGCGCGGCATCAACATGGTCTTCCAGTCGTACGCAGTATGGCCCCATATGACGGTCGAGAAGAACGTCGGCTATGGACTCAAGGGCGTGGATCGCAAGGAGGCCTCTACGCGCGTCTCCGAGGTGCTCGACCTCGTCGGCCTCGGCCCGTTCGCCAAGCGATATGGCACCGAGCTTTCCGGCGGTCAGCAGCAACGCGTCGCGCTGGCCCGCGCGATCGTGACCCGTCCGAAGATCCTGCTGTTCGACGAGCCTCTGTCGAACCTCGACGCCGGCCTGCGCGAGCAGATGCGCGTGGAGCTGCTCGAGCTGCAGCGCACGGTCGGCATCACGTCGGTCTACGTCACGCACGACCAGACCGAGGCCATGTCGATGTCCGATCGAGTGGTGCTCATGCGTGAGGGCCTCATCGAGCAGCTCGACGTTCCGCGCGAAATCTACCGCCGCCCCGCGACGGAGTTCGCGGCGAACTTCATCGGGCGCGCAAACCTCATCCGCGCGAGCCTGGGCGCCGACGCCATCTCCGCGACGCGGGATGGCGTGACCATCGTGTCCGACGAGCCCTACGCGGGACCCGGGACGGACGTCACGGCGATCTTCCGCGCCGAGAACGTCCGCGTCGGGGACGCGGCCGCGGGGCTCGAGAACCGCTGGACGGCGACCGTCGAGCGCATCTCGTTCCTCGGGCGCCATCTCGACGTAGCCCTCACCATGCCCACCGGCACCATCCGCGCCGAGCTGCCCATCGACACGCGGCTCGCCGTGGGCGCACAGGTCACGGCAGGCGTCCGGGCGCGCGACGTCCACTTCGTGCCGGGGGCCTGACGTGCCCGCCGTCAGGATCACCGCCGCGGAGACGTTGCACGCCGCCGCCGGCACGCGCGTGTGGGCGTTCCTCAAGCTCACGACCGACGCCGGCATCACCGGATGGGCCGAGTTCACGGACGGCGGGTACTCCTCGCGCGGCACGCATCAGGTGATCGAGCGCCTGGCGAAGCTGGTCGTCGGCCAGGACGCGATGAACACCAACCGGCTGGAAGCGATCCTCCACTCCGCGACGCACGAGGCGGAGGAGGGACTGAACCGCCGGGCGGCAGCGGCGATCCTCAACGCGAGCCTCGACATCCGGGCGCGGGCGCTCGACCTGCGCGTGGCGGACCTGCTCGGCGGCGTGCTGCGCGACCGGCTCCCGCTGTACTGGTCGCACTGCGGCCTCGGACGGGTGCGAATGTCGCAAGCCGGCGTGCATCCACCGATTCGCTCGTTGGAGGACATCACCGCCCTGGGAACCGAGGTCCGCGAGCGTGGCTTCCGAGCCCTGAAGACCAACGTGATCCTGTTCGAGGACGGCGCCGCAACGCTCTACCTGCCGCTGTGGAGCGGCGAGGGCGAGACCTCGCTCGAGCTGACGCGCCCCACGATCGAGGGACTCGTCGACCTGATCGAGGCGTTCCACGCCGGCACTGGCGACGGCGTGGACCTTCTGCTCGACACGGTCTGGTGCGTCAAGGGTGAGGCGATCGCACGGCTGGCCCGGCGCCTGGCGCAGACGCCGCTGTCCTGGCTCGAGTCCGACACGCACGATCCCGAGGCGCTGGTCGCCGCGCGCGGGAATGGGCAGCTGCGCATCGTGTCGGGCGAGGCGCTCTCTGGCGTGCGGGAGTACCGCCGCTTCTTCGAGCGACGCGCGATGGACCTCGTGAAGGTCGACATCGCGTGGAACGGGCTGCCGGAGTCCAAGCGCGTCGCGGACCTCGCGGCGTCGTACGACCTCAATGTGTCGCCGCACAACCCGATGAGCCACCTGATGACACACATGAGCGCGCAGTTCGGTGCCGCGCTGGCGAACTTCTCGATCCTGGAGATCGACGTCGATGGTGTGCCGTGGCGCGACGAGCTCACGACACCTCCGATCATCGAGAACGGCGAGATGGTGCTCCCGGACGCGCCCGGCTGGGGCTGCGACGTCAACGAAGACGCGATCCGCGCCCACCCGCCGACGTGGGAGGTGTGAGATGCGGATCGTCTCGCTGAGCGCGCGGCCCCACACCTGGCGGTTCGCCGAGCCGCCGCGCGCGATCGGAACGGGTAGCGTCCTCCGACGTGACTTCGTGCTGGTCCGCGTGGAGCTGGACGACGGCTCGGTGGGCTATGGAGAGGCGTTCCACGGTCACGCCGGCACCGCTGTGGCCGAAATCGTCAACACGGCCCTGCAGGACGTCGTCGTCGGACGGCTCGCCTCTGAGACGCTGGCCGTGCGCGAGGAGATCCGCGATCGCTTCGGCGCGAACGGCCTCGGCGGCTTCCTGTATGCGCTCAGCGGCATCGACATCGCGATGTGGGACGCGTACGGGAAGTCCGCCGGCCGGGCTGCCTGGCGGCTCGCGGGCGGCAGCCTGACGTCCTTCCCCGCCTACGCGGGGGGCTTCACGCTGGGCTACTCGACGCCTGACCTGCTTGTGGCGGACCTCGTGGGGCTGCGGGAGCGCGGCTTCCGGGCAGCGAAGGTCCGGGTGGGCGACGGGTACGAGACGGACGTGGCACGTGTGGAGGCCGCACGCGCCGAGCTCGGGCCGGAGTTCGGGCTCATGACCGACGCGAACCTCGGACTGAAGTACGACACCACAAGGCTGGCCGGCGCGCTCGGAGCCATCGGCGCCGAGTGGCTCGAGGAGCCCTTCGTGCCGACGCGCCGGGCGGACTACGTCGCGCTCGCGTCACTGCGCCGCGTGCCATTGGCCGCCGGAGAGAACATCTTCGGCGCCGACGCGTTCGCCGACTGGATCCGCTCCGGCGCGATCCAGGTCGCCCAGCCCGACGTCAGCCGAGTCGGCGGCATCACGGAGGCCATCCGCGTCGGCCACGTCGCGCAGGCGATGGGCGTGCGCTTCGTCCCTCACATCTCGCACACGGCGCTGAACCATGCCGCGACGCTCACGGCCATGTCTGCTCTCGGTTCGCGCGACTACTTCGAGGCCGATCCCACGGCGGTCAACCCGCTGCGCACGGACGTGATCTCCGGCGGCGTGGTGGTCGCGGACGGCGACGCGCGGGTGACGGACGCACCGGGCCTCGGCGTCGCTGTCGACGAGGAACGCCTCGCCGCTGACTTCCAGGGAGAGCCTGGCTCACCCTGGCCGCGGCCCGCCGCCTGATGCCGTGGCGGTTCGCCGCCGGGGCGTCAGGCGAAGACCGCCTCTTCCACCTGGTGCGCCGCGATCCAGTCGCGGTCGAGCGGAGTGCCGAGACCCGGGCCGTCCGGGACGCCGACCGTGCCGTCAGCATCCACCTCGGTGAGGTCGTCGGCGTAATCGGCGAAGAACGGCGGCGAGGCTCGGTGGAGACTCGGCGCCACCAGACCCAGCTCGTAGAAGTTGCTGTTGCGGATCGACGCCATCAGGTGTCGGTGGACGGGGCTCGTCGCGTGCAGTTCGACGTCGACGCCGAGCGCCTCCGCGGCGTGGGCGATCTTCAGCACCCCTGTCACGCCCCCATCGAGCCCGGCATCGGCGCGCATGAAGTCCGTGCCGCCCGCGAGGATGTTGTCCATGCGGGGCTGCAGGCCGCGGATGTGCTCACCCTGCAGGAACGGTGTCTTCAGGCTCTCCCGCAGCTTCCGGTACGCGAACGCGGAGTTGCCGCCCTCGATGCCCGGGTCCTCATACCAGTAGAAATTCGCCTCATCCAGCGCCCGGCCGACCGCCAGCACGTCGCCGAAGGTCCGGTACGCACCGGAGGGATCGAGCATAAGGGCGACGTCAGGGCCCACGGCGTCCCGCACCGCGTGCACGAGCTCGATCTCCCGACGGATGTCGCCATCGTTCCAGCCGTGCAGCTTGATCGCGCGGTAGCCGAGCGACACGCAGTAGCGCGCGAACTCCGCGTACTTCGCGGGCGTGCCGAGGGGGCCGGTCCCGGCGTCATCGCCGAACAGCGTCGACGCATAGGCGGGCAGGCGCTTGCGATAGCCGCCCAGCAGCTGCCAGAGCGGCGCACCGTAGACCTTGCCCGCGATGTCCCACAGCGCGCAGTCGAGGGGGCCGAGGCCGAGCTGGTCGTACTTTCGCCAGACGCGGCGCAGCTCGTTCCAGATCCGCTCGCGCTCGAGCGCGTCCTGGCCGACCATCCAGCCCGCGACGGAGCGCAGGTGGTCGGCCGCGTGCCCGTTGATCCCGGTGGTCCAGGTGTACTCGCCGCGCACGCCCTCGTCCGTCATCACCTCGAGGACGAAGCCCGTCTGCGGCGTACGTCCCCCATCGTAGGCGGTCGGATAGAAGCCGGCCTCTTGGCGACGACCCTCCACCTCCCACTGCACCTTGCGGATGGTGACTGACCGGATGAGCTGCGCTGCCATGCGGCCAGCCTGGCCTCGACCGTCCGGTCGGGCAACGCAGCGTCCCGGCTGACGGGGCGGCTCAGCGCCCCGGCGCCCCGGCCCCGAGCGCGCGCGAGAGCGTCGTGGCCGAGGCAAGCACGACATTCGCGAAACTCTGCGCCTGGCTGCGAGAGGTGGCACCGGTCACGGAGATCGCGCCGATGATCCGGTTATTGCGTGTGAAGATGGGCGCCGCCACGCAAAACAACCCGGGCTGCGACTCTTCCAGGTCGTACGCTACGCGCGTGCGCCGTATCGTGGTGAGCTGCTTGCGCAACTCTTCGGGGTCGGTGATGGATCCCGGCGCGAGCCGCACCAGCTGGCCACTCAGAATCGCGTCGATGAACTCCTGGCTGCTGAAGGCCAGAATCGCTTTGCCCAACCCCGTGCAGGTTATCGGAAGGCGGCCCCCGACTCGCGAGTGCGGCACGCGCAGGTCGAGAGCGCTGATCTTCTCCACGTAGATGATGTCGCTCCCCTGCCGCATCGCGACGTTGGACGTGAGGCGCGTGACCTCCGCCAACGACTGGGCGAACGGCACCGCGAGATCACGCAAACGGCTCTGATCGGGGACGAGATTGCCCAGCTCGAACATGCGGACGCCGAGCCGCACACCCTTGCGCCCTCGTTCGAGCGCACCCCACTGCACCAGGTCTCCCACCAGACGGTGGGTCGTCGACTTCGGCATGCCCGTGCGACGGGACATCTCCCGGATGGAGATCTCGCTCTCGTCGGGCGTGAACAGCTCGAGCAGGCTCAGCCCCCGCGAGAGCGAGGAGGCGGCCTCGGGGCGGCCTGGCTCGCCCGGCTCCGCCGACGGCGTGTCGTCACCCTGGATCACGTTCACCACGAGGGCAATTATGTCCCTCTATCCGGGTCGGCGTGTTCGGGGGCGTCCTGCATGGCGGGACCCCCCGCGAGCGCCGCGGACACGCTCGGACACAATCGGAGCGCACTCATCGGCGGCGATGGGGCTGATCACGACGAGGACGGGCTATGACGAGTGAACGGTCGACGAGCGCGCCCCGAGGGCCCCACCGGCTCTCCGCAGAGCAGGCCACCGTACGGGCGGCTGCGGCGCTCGAGGCGGAAGGTGCCGGCCGCGACGCCGCGACGCTGCAGGCGGCCCATCTGACCGAGGCCGAGCTCCGTGGCCACACGTCGCACGGTCTCCGGCGGCTCCCCGTCCTGATCGAGCGTCTCCGGGCGGGGCTGATCGACCCCGACGCCCAGCCTGAGTTGCGCTGGACAGCCGACGCCACCCTGCGCGTGGACGGTCGACGCGGCTTCGGACCGCTCACGGCGTACGCGGCGATCGACGCCCTGCTGCAGCGTTCCGCGCGCACCGGCGTCGCGGTCGGCGCGCTGCACCACACCCACCATCTGGGCATGCTCGCCCCCTACGTCGAGCGCATCGCCGAGGCTGGGTGCGTCGGCGTGGTCCTGTCGTCCACCGAGGGTCTCGTCCACCCCTGGGGCGGCTCGGGCGCGCTGCTGGGCACCAACCCCCTGGCCGTTGGCGTGCCCGTTGCCCAGGCGCCGCTCACCCTCGATATGTCGACAGGCTCCGTGTCAGCGGGCAAGATCCTCGACCACCTGGAGCGCGGCAGGCCGCTGCCGGACGGCTGGGCCGTCGACGCGGACGGCCGCCCGACGCGCGACCCCGCCGAGGCCGTCCGCGGGGCGATCTCGCCGTTCGGCGGCTCGAAGGGGTATGCGCTCGGCATCACGCTCGGCGCCGTCGTCGGCGTGCTCACCGGCACTGAATTCGGGCTGGACGTCGTGGGCACACTCGACGCCGAACACGAGACGACGAAGGGCGACGTGATCATCGTGCTCCGTATCGAGGCGTTCGGCCAGCCGGCGCGTTCGGAGGGTCTGGCGGCATACCTCGAGCGGGTGCGCGCAAGCGGAGTGGACGGGACGCGGGTGCGAATCCCGGGAGACCGCGCCCGGCAGGCGCGCGCGGACGCGCTCGCCGACGGGTTCGACGTGACGGACGAGGTGTGGGAGTTTCTGCACCGCGCGGCCGCCGCAGGGAGCAAGGCATGAGCGCGGAGTTCGGCGTCCTGCGCCTGCCGGAGGAGATCAGGTTCGGCTGGGGCGCGCGCGCCAGCGTGCCCGGGATCGTCCGCGCGCTGGGGGTCCGTGCACTCGTCGTCACGGATGCGGTTCTCGCCGGCACCCCGCACTTCCGCGACCTGATGGCCGAGATCGAGGGTGCCGGCGTCGGTGTGACCGTGCAAACGGACGTACCCGCCGAGCTGCCGATGACCGCGATCGTTCGGCTCGCCGAGGCCGCCCGCAACCTCGCGCCCGACGTCGTTGTCGGATACGGCGGCGGTAGCGCCCTCGACGCGGCCAAGCTCGTCGCCCTGCTGCTCACGCACGGCGGCACGCTTCCCGACTACTACGGCGAGAACCGCGTGCCCGGGCCCGTGCTGCCGCTGGTAGCGATCCCGACGACCGCGGGCACCGGCAGCGAGGTGACGCCCGTCGCGGTGATCTCGGACCCCGACCGGGAGCTCAAGGTCGGCGTTTCCAGTCCCCGTCTGATCCCCCGGGTCGCTGTCGTGGATCCCGAGCTGACGGTCGGCGCGCCGCGCGGCGTCACCGCCCACGCGGGCATCGACGCTTTCGTGCACGCGGTGGAGTCCTTCACGGCACGCGACCTCGTCCCGGCTCAGACGGCGCCCCTGCCCGTCTTCGTCGGACGCAACGCGCTCACCGCGCCCCTCTCGCTCGAGGCTGCGGCGCTGATCCACGAGGCCCTCCCCCGCGTGATCGACGACCCCGCCGACGTCGCGGCCCGCACGGCGATGGCCCGTGGCAGCCTGCTGGCTGGCATGGCCTTCGGCGCGGCGGGCACGCACCTGAGCCACGCGATCCAGTACCCGGTCGGTGCGCTCACCCACACGCCGCACGGCCTGGGCACCGGCACGCTGCTGCCGTTCGTGATGCAGGCGTGCGCGGCGGCGGTGCCGGATCGGCTGGCCAGGCTCGGCGAGGCGCTGGGACTGCCGCCGCACGGCACGGTCGCCGCTCGAGCCCAGTCGGCGGTCGATGCCATCGCCGCCCTGTGTGCTCGGATCGGTCTGCCCCCATCGCTCGCCGAGCTCGGCATCTCCGAGACTGAGCTCGACCGCATCGTCGAGCTCACGCTGATGTCGGCACGGCTCGTGACCATCTCACCGCTCCCCCAGGACGCCGAGGCGGTCGCGCGGATCGTCCGGGCCGCCCACGTCGGCGACCGCTCGCTGCTCGCCTGATCCCGTCACCCAGGAGGAACCCATGACCTCGACGCCACTCGCTGACCTGTTCATCGACGGCCGCTGGCGCGCCGGTGGCGACGGCCGCCGCTTCCGCGTCGTGAACCCCGCCGACGGCTCCACGATCGCCGAGTTCGCAGCCGCGACGGAGGACGACTGCCGGGCGGCGGTCGAGGCCGCGGAGCGGGCGTTCCCCGCGTGGTCGCGGACGTCGCCCCGGGAGCGCTCCGAGCTGCTCTACCGCGCGTTCGAGATCCTGCGCGCCGAGCGGGAGCACTTCGCGGAGCTGATGGTGCGCGAGAACGGCAAGGCCTGGGCCGACGCGATGGCCGAGGCCGCCTACGCGACGGAGTTCTTCCGCTGGTTCGCGGAGGAGGCCGTGCGCGTCCCCGGCGACTACCGCCTGTCGCCGAACGGCGACAAGCGCATCGTCGTGACGCGCGAGCCGGTCGGCGTCGCCCTGCTCATCACGCCATGGAACTTCCCGGCCGCGATGGCGACGCGCAAGCTCGGCCCGGCGCTCGCCGCCGGCTGCACGACCATCCTCAAGCCCGCGCGGGAGACCCCTCTGACGGCGGCGTATGTCGTCGACGTCCTTCGCCGGGCGGGCGCGCCGGCGGGCGTGGTCAACCTCGTCACGCCGGTACCCACGGGCCCGCTCGTGGCGGGGATGATCGCCCACCCTGCTGTGCGCAAACTCTCCTTCACCGGCTCCACGGAGGTGGGCCGCGAGCTGCTCAGGGCCTGCGCCGACACGATCGTGAGCACGTCGATGGAACTCGGCGGCAACGCCCCGGTGATCGTCCTGCCCGGCGCGGACCTCGACAGGACCGTGTCGGGCTCGCTTCTCGCGAAGATGCGCAACGGCGGCTCCGCGTGCACGGCGGCCAACCGCTTCTACGTGCACTCGAGCCTCCACGACGCGTTCGTCGAGCGGATGAGGGAGGAGCTCGAACGGATCCGCACGGGCCCCGGGCTGGACCGCCAGAACGACCTTGGCGCGCTGGTCTCGACCGGCGAGCGCGACAAGGTCGCGGAGCTCGTCTCGACCGCCGTGGGCGAGGGCGCGCGCATCGTGACCGGAGGCACCGGCTCCCCCCAGGGCGCGTTCTACGCGCCGACCCTGCTGGACGGGGTGTCGCACGGCGACACGATCACCCGCCAGGAGATTTTCGGTCCGGTGACGGCAGTGGTCTCGTACGACGACGTTGACGACGCCGTACGGATGGCCAACGACACCGAGTTCGGACTTGTCGCCTACGTGTTCGGACCGGACGAGGACGCCATGCGGGCGGCGCTACGGATGGAGTCGGGCATGGTCGCGGTCAACCGCGGCGTGCTCAGCGATCCGGCCGCGCCCTTCGGCGGCGCAAAGCAGAGCGGCATCGGTCGCGAGGGCAGCAGCGAGGGCATCCTCGAGTACCTGGAGGAGAAGTACATCGCGCTCGATGCGTGAGGTTGGACGGGTCCGTCCAGCGGAACGCTCCCTCCCCCGGCGGCCGGTGGGGAGTAAGGTCGCAGGCGTGAGCGAATCCGTGATCCTCTCCGTGCCCACCGAGCAACTGGCGGAGGACGTGCGCGCCCTCCTCGACCCGGCCCTCGACATCGAGGTCATCGTCTGGGACAGCTCGGTCGATGCGCCGCGCGACCGGCTCGACATCGTCGTGCCGCCGTACATGAAGCAGGGCGCGACCCTCAAGCGGCTGCAGGAGGTCGAGTACCGCCTCATCCAGGGGCAAGCCATCGGGTACGACGGCGTCGCCGAGCGTCTGCCCCCGGGCACCGTGTACGCGAACGCGTCGTCGGTGCACGAGGCCGCGACGGCCGAGCTCACGCTCGCGCTGCTGCTCGGCGCCCAGCGCGACCTGCCGCGCATGGTGCGCAGCCAGGACCGCGGCGAGTGGGACAGCTTCGAGGCACCCGGCCTCGCCGACCGGCGGGTCGTGATGCTCGGCTTCGGCGGCGTGGCGAAAGCGATCGCCGATCGGCTCCTCCCGTTCGAGGTCGACCTCGTCCCGGTCGCGTCCCACGCGCGCAAGGAGGAGGGCCTCGAGGTGCGGTCGATCGACGACCTGGCGGAGCTGCTCCCCACGGCCGAGATCCTGCTGATCGTCCTTCCGGGGGGTCCGCAGACGCACCACCTCGTGGACGACGCCGTGCTGTCCGCCCTGCCCGACGGCGCCCTCGTGGTGAACGTCGGCCGCGGCCCCATCGTCGACACCGACGCGCTGGTCGACCATGTCTCGCGCGGTCGCCTGCGCGTCGCGAGCGACGTGTTCGATCCCGAGCCCCTCCCGGCCGACCACCCGCTGTGGAAGCTGGACGGCGTGCTGATCGCACCCCACGTCGGCGGGCGCTCGCGGGCTATGCGGCCACGCATCGCCCGCCTCGTCGCGACGCAGGCCGAGCGGATGGCGCGCGGCGAGGAGCCCCTCAACGTGGTCATCCGCGCCTGATCGGCACGGGCGCGCCGGCCGGCGCCTGAAGCGCCCTGCTACGCCGTGAAGACCGTGTGCACGTCGCCCGCGACGGTCCGTCCGCCGAGGTCTGTGAGCTCCAGGACGACGGCCGATCCGGCGACGACCGCGCCCAGGTCCTCGACCAGGCGCTGGGCCGCCGTGAGGGTGCCGCCCGTCGCGAGCACGTCGTCGAGCAGCAGCACCCGCTCGCCTGGCCGGAGGACGCCGGGTGCCTCGATGGTCGCGGTGCCGTACTCGAGCGCGTACGACACGGCGGCGGCGGGACGCGGCAGCTTCCCCGCCTTGCGGATCTGGAGCATCCCCACGCCCGCGAGCGCGGCGGCGTAGCCCGCGAGCAGGAACCCGCGCGCCTCGATGCCCGCCACGATGTCGAAGCGGCCATCGAACGGCGCGATGAGTGCCTCCACCACCTCACGCAGCGCGTCGCCGTCGGCCAGCAACGGTGACACGTCGCGGAACAGCACACCGGGTTCGGGGTAGTCGGGCGTGAGCGCGATGAGCGACTCGGCGCGGGTCAGGTCCACCACCCCAGGCTACTGCCGGCCGCATACGCTGGAGGCATGCCCCGATTGCAGGCCGACGCCGACCCCTCGACGTGGGTGGCCGTGACCGGGTCCCTCGGGCTCCGCGGTCGCCGCCACCGCAAGGCGGCCATCCGGATGCTGCTGTCGCAGGGAAGCCGGATGATGGGCGGCGCCGGCCGCCCGAACGGCGTGCTGGCATGGGCGATCAGCCAGGCGGCCCCGCTGATGATGCGGCGCGCCGACGGCCGCCTGCTCGTCTGGGTGTGGAAGGACGATCCCGAGCTGCTGGTCGTGATGGCCCAGCTGCAGGACCTCACGCCGCAGCTGCGGGCGGCGCGGGCCATGATGCCGATCGAGTACGACGACACGGAGTCGTTTCGCGGGGCGTATCTGGGCATGGGCGAGCGGCTCGTGATCGATCTGCCGCCCCAGCCGGCCACGCCGCCCTTCGCGACCTACACGTGGGACACCGGTGCCCACCTCGTGACCGTGACGGCCGTCTCCGGCGATCGCGAACGGTTCCGCACGGTGCTCGGCGCTGCCGACGCGCTCGCGCGCAGCGTGCGCATCATCGACGACCTCCGGGTCGGCGAGACCACCGGCGTGCTGCGGCTCGACCCCGCCTGACGCTCGCGCGGACGCCCGCGCATAGCGCGCACAAAGCGCAATCCGCGTGGCGGTGTCAAGCCCCTCCCGGCAGACGTCCAGGTTCTCCTACCGTGGGCAGCGCGGGAGATCCCCGCAAGAAGGGAGCGCGTCATGGGCTTCATCGCATTCATCATCCTCGGGCTCATCGCGGGCGCGATCGCGAAGGCGATCCTGCCCGGGCGGCAGGGCGGCGGATGGATCGCCACCCTCATCCTCGGAGTCATCGGCGCCGTCCTCGGCGGATGGCTCGGTTCGGCCATCTTCGGCGTCGGCATCGAAGAGTTCTGGAGCATCCAGACCTGGCTGCTCGCGATCGGTGGTTCGATCATCGTGCTGCTGATCTGGGGCCTCATCACGGGCCGCAACAAGTCCGCCCGATAGCCCCACAGACGTCGGCCGCGTCCCTCCCCGGTGCCCTCTCTCTCACCGGCGCAGCGTCCGACCTTCAGGGGAACGCCCCTTCGCGAGCCGTCATAACCCGCCCAGCGGGCTCGGTCACGGAGGGGGCGCCCCGAACGAGAGACGCAGAACGCCCGTCGCACACGCGGCGGGCGTTCTACGTTGCCCCCGCGAGCGCAGGACATGAGCCCCGGACCGCGCGGGGCAACGTGAAAGCGCGGCCCGAGGCCTGCAGCGCGGAAGGGCGGGGCGGGATCAGCCGCGCAGGCGGAACCACACCGTCGCCAGAGGCGGCAGCGTGACCTCCGCCGAGGCCGGATGGCCCGCGTGCGGGGCGGGCTCGACCTCGACGGCGCCGAGATTGCCGACCCCCGAGCCGGCGTAGCCGACGGCATCCGTGTTCAGGACCTCGTCCCACACGCCGGGCGCGGGGAAACCGAGGCGGTAGCGCTCGTGCGGCATGGCGGCGAAGTTCGTGACCGACACGAGGGCGGCGCCCGGCTCCTCGACGTCGCGCCCGTCCAGGCGTGCGAAGGCGAGCACGTTGCCGCCCGCGTCGTCGGCCTGCAGCCAGCGGAAGCCCGCCGGGTCGTCATCGAGCGCCCACAGCGCCGGTGTCTCGCGGTAGCGGGTGTTGATGTCGCGCACGGCCTGCTGCACGCCGCGGTGATCCGGCAGGTCGAGCAGCCACCAGTCGAGCTCGCGGGACTCCGCCCACTCGGACTCCTGCCCGAACTCGCTTCCCATGAACAGCAGTTGCTTACCGGGGTGCGCCCACATGAACGCGAGATACGCGCGCAAGGTCGCCAACTGGCGCCACCGGTCGCCCGGTGCCTTGCGCAGCAGCGAGCCCTTGCCGTGCACCACCTCGTCGTGCGACAGGGGCAGGACGTAGTTCTCGGACCACGCGTAGGTGAGCGAGAACGTCATGTCGTGGTGGTGATGCGCTCGGTGCACCGGGTCCCGGCCGATGTAGCCGAGCGTGTCGTGCATCCACCCCATGTTCCACTTGAACCCGAAGCCGAGGCCCCCCGCGGACGTGGGGCGCGTGACCCCGGGCCACGACGTCGACTCCTCGGCGATCGTGAGGATGCCCGGCACGCGACGGTAGACCGTCGCGTTCATCTCCTGCAGGAACTGCACGGCCTCGAGGTTCTCGTGACCGCCGTGGACGTTCGGACTCCACTCCCCTGGGTCGCGCGCATAGTCGAGGTACAGCATGGACGCGACGCCGTCGACGCGCAGCCCGTCGGCGTGGAACTCCTCGAGCCAGTACACCGCGTTGGCGTAGAGGAAGTTGCGCACCGGCGGGTTGCCGAAGTCGAAGATGTGGGAGCCCCACTCCTTGTGCCACCCGCGCTGCGGGTTCGGGTCCTCGTACAGCGGCGCGCCGTCGAAGCGCGCGAGCGCCCACTCGTCGGTCGCGAAGTGCCCGGGCACCCAGTCCAGGATGACCCCGACGCCCGCCTGGTGCAGCCGGTCGATCAGCAGTCGCAGCCCGTCGGGATCGCCGAAACGGCTGTCGGGCGCGTAGTAGGACGTGACGTGATAGCCCCACGAGCCGCCGAACGGGTGCTGCATGACGGGCATCAACTCCACGTGCGTGAAGCCGAGGTCGCTCACGTAGGACGGCAGCTGCTCCGCGAGCTGCTCGTACGTCAGCCCCCTCCGCCACGATCCGAGGTGGACCTCGTAGATCGCCATGGGGCGCGCGACGTGACCGCGCCCCTCGGCCTGGTCGTGCGCGCGGCGCCGCAGCCACTCCTCGTCGCCCCACTCGTACGAGGACTCGTGCACGATCGACGCCGTGTCCGGCGGCACCTCGGCGTACGCCGCCATGGGATCGGCCTTCTCGCGCCAGACGCCGTCGGCGCCGAGGACCACGAACTTGTACCTCGTGCCCGACCCGACGTCCGGCACGAACAGCTCCCAGACGCCGGACGATCCGAGCGTACGCATGGGATGCTCCCGCCCGTCCCAGTCGTTGAAGTCGGCCTTGATGCGCACGGCGCGGGCGCGCGGCGCCCACACCGCGAACGCCGTTCCCGTGACGGTGTCGCCCCACGCGTCGTAGCGGTGGACATGCGCGCCCAGCACGCGCCACAGCATCTCGTGACGTCCCTCGCCGATCAGGTGCAGGTCGACCTCGCCCAGGGTCGGCAGGAAGCGGTACGGATCGTCGCGCACCACGCTCGTGCGCGCGTCCCCCTCGCCGTAGGCCGCCACGACCCGGTACGCGGGCACGTCGGCGACGGGGAGGACGCCCGCCCAGACTCCCTCGTGCTCGTGCGCCAGCTGGATCTCCGCCCAGCCGTCCGGCGCCCGCCGGGTCGGCGCCTCGAGCCGGTAGCGGACGGCGACCGATGAGGCGAGCGGCCGCAGCACGCGCACCGTGACGCCGCCCGCGTGCGGGTGCGGTCCGAGCACGGCGTGCGGATCGGCGTGGACACCCGCGGCCACGCTCTCGATCGTGGCCCGGTCGACCGGCAGGATCTCGGCGGCGGTCATGCTCCTCCGATCCGCGCCAGCGCCTCGAGCGGGATCTCGATCCACGAGGGCCGGTTGCGCTTCTCATACACCGCCTCGTACACCGCCTTGTCGGCGACGTAGGCGTCGAGCAGCAACCGGCGCTCGTCGGGCGAATCCCCCGCCCCGTCACCGTCGGTCCCGAGCGCGGCGACATAGGCGTCGAGGAAGTGCCCGCGGGCCCGCTCGGACCACTCGCGGCCGCGCCGCAGGCGCAGGTCGGCCTGCGGCGAGTCCTCGTCGTCGGCGTCGGGCGGCGCCGGCGCGGTCATCGCGACGACTCCGGGCGCGTAGTCGAAGGAGCGCAGCATGCCGGCGACGTCACGCCACGGCGAGTCCGGCAGGGCGCGCTCCGCGAACGGGCGACCGGGCTCCCCCTCGAAGTCGACGATCTTCCAGCCGCCGGTCGTGCGCAGCGTCTGACCGAGGTGCAGATCGCCGTGGATGCGCTGCACGTCGAGACCCGAGAGCGCGCCCACCGCCTCGAAGGCCGTGCGCAGACCCGCGGCGTACTCCTCCAGCTCGGGCACGATCCGCAGCGCGTTCTCCAGGCGAGCGGTCATGGCCCGCGAGAGGCCCGCCACAGCGTCGGCGCCCCGGCGCTCGCTGGGGAAGCGCTCGCGCAGGAGCTCGTGGACCTCGGCGAGCGCCTCGCCGAGCCGGGCCGCCTCCCCCGCGAAGTCGCCGCCGGAGTCGCCCGCGGGCAGCTCGGGTTCGGCGAGCAGCGTGCGCACGCTGCCGGTCGCCATCTCGAAGCCGTCGGTCGCCGTCCGCAGGAATCGCTGCAGCATCGCCAGCTGCAGCACCCCCGTCCCGCCCGCGTCGTCCGCGCCGCCCGCGTCGTCGGTGTCCGTGTCGGCGCGGACCTCCACCTCCGCCCAGCCGTACAGCTCGGCGATGTGATCCGATCCGCCGCGCGTCAGTTCCTGGTGGATCTCGATGTCGGGGTTCACGCCCGGCGTCACCTTGCGGAAGACCTTCATGATGGCCGAATCGTCGAACTTGACCGAGGAGTTGGACTGCTCGCCCGTCAGGGGCGTCGACCGCAGTTCCGGATCGAGCTTCACGTCGCGGTCGCCGAGCACGCGGCGGAAGCGCACGCCGCCGCTCTCCGCCGAGCCGTCGCCTTCCGCGGAGACGAAGCCATTGAGCCACAGTGCCATCGCATCGCGGTCGTGTACGGCGTCGTAGAGGTGCCGCACCTGGCCCGCGTCGTCCTCCGCAGGGCCCACGTACGCGAACGAGAGGCGCTCCTCGAGCTCGTCGTAGGTCGACAGCGGCACCTGATAGAGCTCGCTGCCGCCCTCGTCGTCGTCATACCGCACCGTGACGAGGTTGATGGCCGCGCACGGGCCGTGCTCGCCGCCGGGAAGCTCGGCCACGACGTCGACCCGGGCGACGCGGAAGGGGCGTCCCTTGCCCCCGAACCAGCGCGTGCGCACCAGGTAGCCCTCCAGGAGGGCCGGATCGATCCTGCCTGCATGGAGGGCGCTCACAGCAGCCCCACCTCCTCGGACTCGTCGGCCGGCGCGTGCAGCTGGAACCAGTAGAACTGGTGCCCGCCGAGCGTGAGCAGATAGGGCAGCTCGCCGATGCGCGGGAACGGCACGCCTCCCAGCAGTTCGACGGGCACCATCCCCTCGAAGCGGCGCAGGTCGAGCTCGACCGGCTGCGGGAACTGCGACAGGTTGTTGACGCAGACGATGACGTCGACCGTGCCGTCGGCGTTGGTGTGTTCGCGCGAGTACGACAGAACGGCGGGGTTCGATCCGCCCAGGTCGTTGAAGCTGCCGAGGCCGAACGCGGGGTGGCGCTTGCGGGCGAGGATCATCTTCCGCGTCCAGTGCAGCAGCGAGGAGCGGTCCTCCTGCTGGGCCTCGACGTTGACGGCGAGGTAGCCGTAGACGGGGTCCTGCACGACCGGCTGCGCGAGCTTGCCGGGGTTGGCGGTCGAGAAGCCCGCGTTGCGGTCGGACGTCCACTGCATGGGCGTGCGCACGCCGTCGCGGTCTCCGAGCCAGATGTTGTCGCCCATGCCGATCTCGTCGCCGTAGTAGAGCACGGGCGAACCGGGCAACGACAGCAGCAGCGCGGTGAACAGCTCGATCTGATCGACGTCGTTCTCGAGCAGCGGTGCGAGCCGGCGCCGGATGCCGATGTTGGCCTTCATCCGCGGATCCTGCGCGTACTCGTTCCACATGTAGTCGCGGTCCTCGTCCGTGACCATCTCCAGGGTGAGCTCGTCGTGGTTGCGCAGGAAGATGCCCCACTGGCAGTTGGACGGGATGGGCGGCGTCTGAGCGAGGATCTCGCTGATCGGATAGCGGGACTCGCGTCGCACGGCCATGAAGATGCGCGGCATGACCGGGAAGTGGAAGCACATGTGGCACTCGTCGCCGCCGACCCGCGGATCGCCGAAGTAGTCGACGACGTCGGCGGGCCACTGGTTGGCCTCGGCGAGCAGGACCCGCCCGGGGTAGTTCTCGTCGACGAAGCGGCGCACCTTCTTGAGGAAGGCGTGCGTCTCCGGGAGGTTCTCGCCGTTCGTGCCCTCCCGCTCGTACAGGTAGGGCACGGCGTCGAGCCGGAAGCCGTCGAGCCCCATGTCGAGCCAGAAGCGCATGGCGTCGAGCATCGCCTCGTGGACACGCGGGTTGTCGAAGTTGAGGTCGGGCTGGTGCGAGAAGAAGCGGTGCCAGTAGTACTGCTGGCGCACCGGGTCCCACGTCCAGTTGCTCGGCTCGGTGTCGACGAAGATGATGCGCGCGTCCTGGTACAGCTCGTCGGTGTCGCTCCACACGTAGAAGTCGCCGTAGGGGCCGTCCGGATCGCTGCGGCTGGCCTGGAACCAGGGGTGCTCGTCGCTCGTGTGGTTCATGACGAAGTCGATGATCACCTTGATGCCCCGCGCGTGAGCCGCGTCGAGCAGGGCCTGGAAGTCCGCGATCGTGCCGAGCTCGGGCTGGATCCCCGTGTAATCGGACACGTCGTAGCCGCCGTCCCGCAGCGGGGACGGGAAGAACGGCGGCAGCCACAGGCAGTCGACGCCGAGCCACTCCAGGTAGTCGAGCTTCTCCGTCAGCCCGCGGAAGTCCCCCGTGCCGTCCCCGTCGCCGTCCTTGAAGGAGCGCACGAGCACCTCGTAGAACACGGCGGTCTTGAACCAGGTGGGGGCGCCGCTCCCGGGGGTGTCCGGGAACGGCTCCTGCGTCAGGATCGGGATCGACGACGTGAAGGCGGCGGGCTCGGATGCGGCTGTCATGCGGTCCTCCGCGCGCTCAGGATGTGCGCGACGTCACCCACCGGGTCCAGTCGCACGTAGTTGTCGGCACCCCACACCCACTCCGCGCCCGTCAGCTCGTCGTGCACGACGAAGCTCTCGGGGAGCGCCGCCGCCTCGAGGTCGAGGTGCACGGTCGTCTCGTGAGCGCCGTGCGGGTCCAGGTTGATCACGACGATGACGGTGTCGTCGCCGAAGGTCTTCGAGAAGCACAGGATGTGCTCGTCGTCCGTGGCGTGCACGACGAGATTGCGCAGCAGCCCGAGCGCCGGGTGGGTGCGGCGCAGCCGGTTGAGCGTCGCGATGTAGGGCATGAGCGTCTTGCCCGACTGCTCCGCCCCCTCCCAGTCGCGGACCCGGATCTGGTACTTCTCGCTGTCGAGGTACTCCTCGCTGCCGGGGCGGACTGCCACGTGCTCGAAGAGCTCGTAGCCGGCGTACATGCCCCACGAGGGCGTCGCCATCGCCGCCAGCGTCGCGCGGATGGCGAACGCCGCCGGCCCGCCGTACTGCAGGGACGCGTGGAGGATGTCGGGGGTGTTGACCCAGAAGTTCGGCCGCATCAGGTGGTCGCTCTCGCTCGACACCTCGCGCAGATAGTCCTCGATCTCCTCCTTCTCCACGCGCCACGTGAAGTAGGTGTAGGACTGGTGGAAGCCCACCGACCCCAGCGTGTGCATCATGGCGGGACGTGTGAAGGCCTCGGACAGGAAGACGACGTCGGGATCCGTCTCCCGGATGCGCCGCAGGAGCTCCTCCCAGAAGATGACGGGCTTCGTGTGCGGGTTGTCGACCCGGAAGATCCGGACGCCGTGCGACATCCACAGCCGCACGATGCGCTCGACCTCGGCGAGGACGCCCTCGAAGTCGTCGTCGAAGTGGATCGGGTAGATGTCCTGGTACTTCTTCGGCGGGTTCTCGGCATACGCGATCGAGCCGTCGGCACGGTGCCGGAAGAACTGCGGATGCTCCGTGACCCACGGGTGGTCGGGCGCCGCCTGCAGGGCCAGGTCCAGGGCGACCTCGATCCCCAGTCGCTGCGCCTTCCGGACGAACGCGTCGAAGTCCTCGAACGTGCCGAGCTCGGGGTGGATCGCGTCGTGCCCCCCGAACCGGGAACCGATCGCCCACGGCGAGCCGGGGTCGTCGGGACCGGGGTCGAGCGTGTTGTTGGGGCCCTTGCGGTTCACCTCGCCGATGGGGTGGATGGGCGGCAGGTAGAGCACGTCGAAGCCCATCGCGGAGACGCGCTCCAGGCTCTTCGCCGCCGTCTTGAAGGTCCCGCTGCGCACCTTGCCGGTGTGCTTGTCGAGGCGCGCGCCCTCCGAGCGCGGGAAGAACTCGTACCAGCTGCCGGTGAGCGCGCGACGACGGTCGGCGTACAGGGGATAGGGCCCCGAGACCGTCACCAGGTCGCGCAGCGGGTGCCGGGCGAACAGCTCCTGCGTCCCCGGGCCGGTCAGGACGGCCAGACGCGCGTCGACGGGCCGGATCTCGTCGGTCGCGGCGTCGAGCGCCGCGGTGATCGCGGCCTCGTCGTCCGCGCTCAGCGGCGCGTCGGCGTCGGCGAGCGCCTGCTCACGCAGCCGCTCGAGCAACAGCCGCGCTTCGAGGAACATCAGCTCGACGTCGACTCCGGCGGGGACCTTCAGGCTCGCGGCGTGCGTCCACGTGGCGAGGGGGTCGGAGAACGCGCGCACCTCGAACGCCCACGCCCCCTCGGCGTCGGGGGTCACCCACGCCTCGTACCGATCGGTGCCGGGCCGCTGCTCCCGCATGCGGACGGGAGCGCGTCGCGCGCCGTCGGGGCCGGTCAGGACGACCTCGGCCCCCAGGCGGTCATGCCCCTCGCGGAATACGGTCGCGCGGACGGGCAGCGGCTCGCCCTCAGTCGCCTTGGCGGGCCTGCTTCCGAGGTCTACCAGGGGGTGCACGTCGATGACGGGGATGCGTCCGAGCATGGCACAAACCTCGCACACGGCACCCCGCGTGACCAGCCTCACCGGGCCCCTTGCGCGAACCGTTCACGAGGGTGTAACCCGGCCGTCGAATGCGGCCGAGCGCGGCCTCAGAGAGAACGGACGACGACCACGGTGCGTGCGCCCAGCTGCGCCGTCGTGCCGGCGTTCATGCGGAGCCCCTCGGGGATCTCGGGATCGGTCGAGAGCACGACCTCGCCGGTGTTCACCCAGTCGTTCTCGGGCAGCCGCACCTCGACGGGCTCATGGAACGCGTTGAACCACAGCAGGAACGAGTCGTCGATCAGCTGCTCGCCCCGGGGACCCGGCTCGCGCAGGGGACGGCCGGACACGAACATGCCGACCGTCCGCAGGCCTCCGTCGGCCCAGTCCCCGTCCTTCATCAGCCGCCCGTCGGGGTGCAGCCATGCCAGGTCGAGCGAGCCGCCCTTGATGGTCGGCCTGCCCTCGAACCAGTGCCGCTGGCGCAGCGCCGGATGCTCCCGCCGCAGGCGCAGCGCGGCCTTGGTGATCTCGTACAGGTCCAGCCAGGCGTCGTCGGGCCGCCAGTCGATCCACGAGATCTCGTTGTCCTGGCAGTAGGCGTTGTTGTTGCCGCGCTGCGTGCGCCCGCGTTCGTCGCCCGCCGTGATCATCGGCACGCCGTTGGACAGGCACAGCGTCACCATCAGGTTGGCCGCCTGACGGCGGCGCAGGGCGACGATGTCGGGATCGTCCGTCTCCCCCTCGACGCCGTGGTTCCAGGAGCGGTTGTTGTCCGTCCCGTCCCGGTTCCCCTCGCCGTTGGCCTCGTTGTGCTTGCGGTCGTAGCTGACCAGGTCCCGCAGCGTGAAGCCGTCGTGCGCCGTGATGAAGTTGACCGAGTTGAACGCCGAGCGGCCGTCGTCGGCGTAGAGGTCGCTCGACCCCGCGAGCCGGGTGGCGACGTCGCGGATGGGCGCCCGCCCGCGCCAGAAGTCGCGGATCGTGTCGCGGTACTGGTCGTTCCACTCGACCCACGGCGGCGGCATCCGCCCTACGAGGTACCCGTCCATCGACACGTCCCACGGCTCGGCGATGAGCTTGACGTGCCGCAGGATCGGGTCCTGGTCGATCGCGATGAGCAGGGCGCACGCGAAGTCGACCTCGTAGCCCGTGCGAGTGAGCGCCGACATGAGGTCGAAGCGGAAGCCGTCGACGTGCATCTCGGTGACCCAGTAGCGCAGCGAGTCGAGGATGAGCCGCAGGGCGAGCGGGTTCCAGGAGTCGACCGTGTTGCCGCACCCGGTCACGTCCCAGTAGCGGTCATCGAAGCCGCCGTCGGGGGCGATCACCCGCTTGTAGAAGCCCCGGTCGTCCAGACCCCGGAACGACAGCGTGGGGCCGTCGGGGCCCGCCTCCGCGGTGTGGTTGTAGACCACGTCGAGGATGACCTCGATGCCGGCGCGGTGCAGCGCCTTGACCATGTGCTTGAACTCGGTCACCTGCTGCCCGCGGTCGCCCGATGAGCTGTAGGAGGCGTCGGGGGCGAAGTACGACAGGGTGTTGTAGCCCCAGTAGTTCGTCAGACCCCTCTCGAGCAGCGCGGGCTCGGAGAAGAACTGCTGCACGGGCAGGAGCTCGACCGCCGTCACGCCGAGATCGCGCAGGTAGTCGACCACCGCGGGCTCGGCCAGCCCCGCGTACGTGCCGCGCAGGTGCTCCGGGACGCGGTCGTGGAGCTTCGTGAAGCCCTTCACGTGCAGCTCGTAGATCACGGTGTCGCGCCAGCGCCGCCGCATGGGCGCGTCGCCCTCCCAGTCGAACGCCGGATCCACCACGACGCTGCGGGCCGTGTAGCCCGACGAATCCGTGTCGTCGCGCACCGAGCGGTCGTCCTCGCGGGCGCCGTAGATCGGCTGCTCGGCGATGAGCGTGCCGCTCGTGGCGAGGGCGTACGGGTCCAGCAGCAGCTTGTGGGGGTTGAACCGGTAGCCCGAGGCCGGGTCCCACGGCCCGTCCACGCGGTAGCCGTAGCGCTGTCCCGGGCGGATGCCGGGCAGGGCGCCGTGCCAGATGCCGAGCGTGTGCTCGGTGAGCTCGTAGCGCGTCTCGCGATCCGAGTCGTCGAACAGGCACAGGTCGACCGCCGTGGCGTTCGGCGCGTACACGGCGAAGTTGGTGCTGTCGGGCGTCCACGTCGCGCCGAGGGGCCATTCGCGTCCGGGCCACACCCGGGCGCGCTCGCCCCACGACCTCCACGTGACCGGGGTCATCCGGGCGGCCGCCAGAGCACGATGTCGGCGCTGCGGCGCACGCGCGTGCCGGCGCGGAGGGTCACGACGGACCCCGTCGCGCCCGCCGCGAACACGCGGGCGCCGGGACGGTTCTCGAGCTCGGCGCGCAGCCTCGTCTCGAGATCCGTGACGCGCCGACGCAGATCCCGCACCTCGTCCTCCAGGTCGAGCACGCGTGCGATCGCCGACAGGCTCATACCCTCCCCCGACAGGCGCGCCACCTCGCGGAGCTGCTCGATGTTGCGCGCCGAGTATCGCCGGAATCCGCCCCGCGTACGACCGGGCACGACCAGCCCGATGCGGTCGTACTGGCGCAGCGTCTGGGGATGCATGCCCGCGAGCTCCGCCGCGACGGCGATCGCGAAGACGGGGGCGTCCTCGTCGACCTCGTACGTCTCGGACATCCTCACCTCCTCGCTCGCTTTCACCATGTCCCGCTTGCTGCCGGTATCCGGCCGGCATTCCGACACGAAGCGGGACACCACCTCTTAGGCTACGAGGTCCGCGCCTTGGCCATCAGCTCGGCCCGCGGGTTGCCCTGGGGCCCGACCTCGGCGAATCGCTCGAGGGCCTCGCGCGCGGCCGCGTCGAGGTGCGACGGCACCGCGACCTGGACCTCGGCGAGCAGGTCGCCGGTCCCCTTCTGCGTGACGATGCCGCGGCCTTTGACGCGCAGGACGCGCCCCGACGGGGTGCCGGGGGCGACGCGCAGCTTGACGGGATCGCCGCCGAGCGTGGGCACCTCGATCGTCGCGCCGAGCGCGGCCTCGGCGAACGTCACGGGCACCGTCACGCGCAGGTTGAGCCCGTCCCGCGTGAACACGGGGTGGGGCCGCACCGCGACCTCCACGACGATGTCGCCGTTCTCGCCGCCGTCGGGCGACGGCCGGCCCTTCCCTCGCAGCCGGATCTTCTGCCCGTCCGCCACGCCCGCGGGGATCTTGATCTTGAAGGGCCTGCCGTCCTCGCCCTGCAGCGTGATGGTCTCGCCCTTCGCCGCCGTGACGAAGTCGATCGTCGTGCGTGCGCGCACATCCGCTCCGCGCTGCGGACCCCCGAAGCCCCGGAACCCGCCCGAGGGCTGACCGAAGCCGCCCGAGCCGAACCGGCCGCCGCGGCCTCCCCCCTGGTTGAACATGGCGAAGATGTCGTCGAAGTCGGCGGTGGATCCGCGGTTCTGCGTGAACGCGCTGAAGACGTCCTCGAAGCCACCCGCGCCGCCGCCCCCCGCGGTGAAGCGCGCGCCGGAGCCCATCGCGCGGATCTGGTCGTACTCCTCGCGCTGAGCGGGATCGGACAGCACGGCGTACGCCTCGCTGATCTCCTTGAACTTCGCCTCGGCCGCGGTATCCCCCGGGTTCGAGTCCGGGTGATACTTGCGCGCGAGCTTGCGATAGGTCTTCTTCAGGTCGACGGCGCTGACGTCCTTCGACACTCCGAGGACCTGGTAGAAGTCCTTCTCGAACCAGTCCTGACTGGCCATCTTCACCTCTTCGTAAGGCTGGAGGGATTCGACGGGGCCTCGCGGCCCCCGCTCGACCGGCGGCCGCGGGGCTCACCCCACGGCCGCTGGCCGAGCGCGATGCGAGTCGAAACGCCTCCGCGTCGACCCGATTGCCGGACTATTCGGCGGGAACCGCGACGACGACCTTGGCCGGACGCAGCTCGACGTCGCCCAGGCGGTAGCCCACCTCGACGACCTCGAGCACCGTGGCCTCGGTCGTGCCCGGCGTGGGCTGCTGGAAGATCGCCTCGTGCTGCTGGGGGTCGAACGCCTCCCCCGCGGCGCCGAACGCGACGACGCCGAGGCGCTCGGCGACCGCGCGCACCTTCTCGGCGATCGCGGCGAAGGGCGTGCCCTCGCCGAGGTCGCCGTGCTTGTCGGCCCGATCGAGGTCGTCGAGCACCGGCAGGAGGCCCTTGGCGGCCTCGCCCTTCGCGCGGGCGATCTCAAAGTGCCGCTGCTCCTCGGTGCGACGGCGGTAGTTGGCGTACTCGGCCTGCAGGCGCTTGAGGTCCTGCAGCAGCTGCGTCTCGTAGTCGCTCTTCTCCTGCTCGGCCGCCTCGTCGTTCTGTCCGACGTTCAGGATGTCGTCGACCGTGAGCTCGGGCTCGCCCTGCTCGGCGCCGCCGGGGCCGTCCGCGGTGTTCGCCGCGTCCGCGTCATCCGGCACGCCGTCCTCGCCTTCGCGTGAGTCGGCAGCGGTGTCCTCGCCCTCGCCGGTCTCGTCGGGCGCCTGCGATGCGGCGTCGTCCGAGTCCTGCGGCCCGGGGGCGGACGCGCCCTGCGCCTCCGCCCCCTCGGCCTCGGGCTGGACCTCGCCGCCGGTGTCGTCGGGCTCTTCGAAGTCCTTGCCGGCCATCAGTTCTTCTTGTCCTCGTCGTCGTCGACGACCTCGGCGTCGATGACGTCCTCATCCGCGCTCTGGTCGCCGGCCGGCGCGTCGCCGGACGGAGCGGCCTGCTCGGGCTGGGCGGCCTGCGCCTGCGCGTAGATCGCCTCGCCGAGCTTGCCCTGGCTCTCGTTGAGCTTGTCGAAGGCGGTCTTCACGGCCTCGTCGTCGTCGCCCGCGAGGGCCGACTTGAGGGCGTCGACGTCCGCCTGCACCGACTCCTTGACGTCGGAGGGCACCTTGTCCTCGTTCTCCTTGATCAGCTTGTCGATCGAGTACGCGAGCGTCTCGGCCTGGTTGCGCACCTCGGCCGCCTCGCGGCGGCGCTTGTCCTCCGCCGCGTGCTCCTCGGCCTCGCGCACCATGCGCTCGATGTCCTCCTTGGGCAGCGAGGAGCCGCCCGTGATGGTCATCGACTGCTCCTTGCCGGTGCCCTTGTCCTTGGCCGACACGTGCACGATGCCGTTCGCGTCGATGTCGAAGGTCACCTCGATCTGCGGGACGCCGCGCGGGGCCGGCGCGATGTCGGTCAGGTCGAAGGTGCCCAGCGGCTTGTTGTCGCGCGTGAACTCGCGCTCGCCCTGGAAGACCTGGATCGACACCGACGGCTGGTTGTCGTCGGCCGTCGTGAAGGTCTCGCTGCGCTTGGTCGGGATGGCGGTGTTGCGCTCGATGAGCTTCGTCATGATGCCGCCCTTGGTCTCGATGCCGAGGCTCAGGGGCGTCACGTCGATCAGCAGGACGTCCTTGCGCTCGCCCTTGAGGACGCCGGCCTGAAGCGCCGCGCCGACGGCGACGACCTCGTCGGGGTTCACGCCCTTGTTGGGCTCCTTGCCGGTCTCGCGCTTGACGAGCTCGCTGACCGCGGGCATGCGGGTCGAGCCACCGACGAGCACGACGTGCGCGATGTCGCTGACCTTGATGCCGGCCTCGCGGATCACATCGTCGAACGGCTTCTTGGTGCGCTCGAGCAGGTCCTTCGTCAGCTCCTCGAACTTGGCGCGGGTGAGCGTCTCCGACAGCGAGACGGGGCCCGACTCGGTGAGCGAGAGGTACGGCAGGTTGATGCTGGTCGAGGTCGAGCTCGACAGTTCCTTCTTGGCCTGCTCGGCGGCCTCCTTGAGGCGCTGCAGCGCGATCTTGTCGCCCGAGACGTCGACGCCCGTCGTCTCCTTGAACTGCTTGATCAGGTGGTCGACGATGCGCTGGTCCCAGTCGTCGCCGCCGAGGCGGTTGTCGCCCGAGGTCGAGCGCACCTGGATGGTCGAGAAGTCGTCGTCCTTGCCCACCTCGAGCAGCGAGACGTCGAACGTGCCGCCGCCGAGGTCGAAGACGAGGATGAGCTCGTCCTCCTTGCCCTTGTCGAGGCCGTACGCGAGGGCCGCGGCGGTGGGCTCGTTGATGATGCGCAGGACGTTGAGGCCCGCGATCTCGCCGGCCTCCTTGGTCGCCTGGCGCTCGGCGTCGTTGAAGTACGCAGGAACCGTGATGACCGCGTCGGTCACGGTGTCGCCGAGGTACTGCTCGGCGTCGCGCTTGAGCTTCATCAGGATGCGCGCCGAGATCTCCTGCGGCGTGTACTTCTTGCCGTCGACCTCGAAGGTCCAGTCGGTGCCGATGTGGCGCTTGACCGAGGCGATCGTGCGGTCCACGTTGGTGACGGCCTGGCGCTTGGCGGTCTCGCCGACCAGCACCTCGCCGTCCTTCGTGAACGCGACGACCGACGGGGTGGTGCGGAAGCCCTCGGCGTTGGCGATGACCTTCGGCTCGCCGCCCTCCAGGACGCTGACGACCGAGTTGGTCGTTCCGAGGTCGATACCCACAGCACGTGCCATGTTGCTCTCCTTCTGCTGGACGCTTCTGATGTCGGAAGCCTGCGCGCGATCTTGAGCCGCGCTGACTCAAGCGTACGCGTAGCGACTCACCCTGTCAACGAAGTTGATATGGCCGGACTCAAGTTTTGCGTGCTGACCACCGTCCGGCGCGGGCGCCCCCACGGACGGCACCATCCGTTCACCTGTACGCCGTAGCCTCATGCGCATGGACGTCCACGACCGGAACCCTTCCGAGACGGCGGCACCGCAGCCGCCCGCGACCGCGAGCACGGACGCCGTGGTCACCATGGGCCTCGAACTGCGCGAAGGCCGCCCGGCGCCGCGTCGCCAGGTGTTCTCCTGGGCGTTGTGGGATTGGGCGACGCAGCCGTTCAACACGGTGATCCTGACCTTCATCTTCACTGCGCTGTACCTGACGACCGACGTCTTCCTGCCGGCTGACGTCCAGGCGCTGCCGGACGGTGCGCGGGAAAAGGAGCTCGCGCTCGCCGAGCTGGCCGCGGGCCTCGGCTGGGGCGGCACGGTCGCCGGGCTGGCCATCCTGCTCTTCGCACCGGTGCTCGGTCAGCGCGCGGACGCGGCGGGACGACAGAAGCTGTGGCTGGGAATCGGCACGGGTGCGCTGGTCGCCTGCATGCTCGGGCTGTGGTTCGTCGAGCCGGCTCCCGCGCTGTTCTGGCTCGGTGTCGCGCTCATCTCGGCCGGACAGGTGTTCGGCGAGATCGCGGCGGTCAACTCCAACGCGATGCTGATCGGGATCGCCACCCCGAAGACGATCGGTCGGGTCTCGGGTCTCGGGTGGGGATTCGGCTACCTCGGCGGCATCGTCGCCCTGGTGCTCGTCGTGGTGTTCTACTCGGCGAACTGGTTCGGACTGGCCGAGGACGAGGGGCTGCCGTTCCGCATCATCGCGGTCGGGTGCGCTCTGTGGGCCATCGTGTTCTCCCTGCCGATCTTCTTCTGGGTGCCCGAGCCCTCGCTCGGCCGACCGGAGCGCAAGGTCAACTTCTTCGCGTCCTACGTGCTGCTCGCCCGGGACGTGGTGCGCCTGTTCCTGGACTCCAAGACGCGACCCACCTTCTGGTTCCTCCTGTCGAGCGCCGTGTTCCGCGACGGTCTCGGCGGCGTGTTCGCGTTCGGCGCCGTCATCGCGGCGCAGGTGTTCGGCTTCGGATTCCTCGACCTCGTGATCTTCGGCATCGCGGCCAACCTCATCGCGGGGGTGTCGACCATCGTCGCCGGCCGCTGGGACGACCGCTTCGGCGCGAAGGCGATCATCGTGTTCGCCCTGTCGGCGATGATCGTCGCGGGCCTCGCCGTGTTCCTGCTCGTCGACCTCGGCACCATCGTGTTCTGGATCGGAGGGCTCGCACTGTGCGCTTTCGTCGGACCCGCGCAGGCCGCATCGCGCTCGTTCCTCGCGCGCGTCACGCCCGCAGGGCGAGAGGGCGAGATCTTCGGGCTGTACGCCACGACGGGACGCGCGGCGAGCTGGATGGCCGCAGCCATGTGGGCGCTGCTGATCACCATCGGAGAGTCGACGACGTTCGGCATCCTCGGCATCGTGCTCGTGCTGCTGGTGGGCCTGCTCCTGCTGCTGCCGGTGAAGACGCCGCAGCGCTGACTACCCTGAGGGGATGAGCTTCGCCGCGATGTGCCCGTGCGGCAGCGGCCGGGCGTATCCGGCGTGCTGCGGCGCTCTGCACGCGGGTGCACGGATGGCCGAGACGCCGGAGGAGCTCATGCGGTCGCGCTACGCGGCGTACGCGCGCGGCAACGCGGAGTACGTCCTGCGGACATGGCATCCGCACACGCGGCCCGCGACACTCTCCCTCGGCGACATGCGCTGGACGGGGCTGGAGGTCCTGGCAGCGGACGGCGACACCGTGCAGTTCGTCGCCCGGTACGAGGACGCGCAGGGCCCCGGAACGCTCGCGGAACGCAGCCGGTTCGAGCGGCGCGCGGGCCGCTGGTTCTACGTCGACGGCGACGTCTCCGCCTGAGTCGGGGCGGCGCGATCCGCTCTCAGCGCCGACGGCGGGCGTCGCGCGGATCGACGGCGACGCGCACGGAGGTACCCGCCGCGGCCGCGGCGAGCGCCTGGTCGATCTGCGCGAGCGGGTAGCGCGCGTTCACGAGCTCGAGGAACGGATGCGCCGTACCCCGCTCGCGCAGGTAACCGACGGCCCGGTCCAGGTGCCGGGGCGCGTAGTCCTGCACGCCGCGGATCGTGATCAGCTCGCGCACGAGGCGCTCGGCGTCCACCGCGAGCGCCTCCGCCGAGGGGGCCCCCACCAGCACCACGACGCCCCCGACGCCGACCGTGTCGACCGCGGCGCGCTGGGCGCGCGCCGCTCCGGACGCCTCCAGCACGATCTCGTATTCGGGCGCCCCGATGCCGGCGAGCGCGTCGTCGATCGCCCCGGGGGCATCCGGGTCGACCGTGCGCGCGGCGCCGAAGCGGGCGGCGAGCGCGCGGCGAGCCGGATCCGGGTCGGCGACGACCACCGTCGCGCCGCGATCGCTCGCCATCGCGCACGCCGTGATCCCCACGAGCCCCGCGCCGAGCACGAGCATCGCGGCGCCGTTGACGTCGAGGACCTCGTCGGCGCTCTCGAGCGCGGCCCACGCCGTGGCGGTTCCGCACGTGGCGGGCGCGAGCACCTCGGCCGGGAGGGTCTCGCCGACCCGCACGATGGCGGTGCCCGGGCGTAGGTGTGCGTGCGTGGCGAAGCCTCCCGTGAGCTCCCAGCGCGGCTGCAGCCGCTCGTGCCCGTAGGCGATGAGCGCGCGGCACCGCTGCGGCAGGCCGCGCCGGCAGCGGTCGCAGTCGCGGCAGCCGACCGTCGCGGACCAGACGATGCGGTCGCCGATGCTCACGGTGGCGCCGTCCACGGCCCGGACCCCGTCGGCCACGTCGACCACGCGGCCGACGAACTCGTGGCCGAGCACGAGCGGCGGGCGCTGCGCGCGGTGCCCGGTCACGACCTGGGCATCGGAGGCGCACGCCATCGCCAGCTCGATCGCGACGAGGGTCTCTCCGCGTCGCAGCACGACCCCCGGGACGGCCACGGTCTCGTGCGGGCGATCGGGCCCCGTCCACACCATGGCGACGGCAGGCGGCTCGAGGCAGACGTCACGGCTGTCGAGCGGCGCCGTCGCGGCGAGCACGGGGATTCCGGCCATCATTCCCGCCTCCGCTGTGACGCGCGCGGCGGCCGGGCGGCGAAGGCGTCGTCGCCGAGGACGGCGTCGACCGGTGACATGGGTTCCATCGACGGTTCCTTTCTCGGCGGGTCGGCCTCTCCCACCGTCACCGGACGGCGCGGTCGCCCAGGCAGCGCTGCCCGGCGGATCCCGGAAGAGGGTGCGATGACGCCTCATCCTGTCGGGACCGTTTCCCGGCGGGATGAGGCGTCAGATCCCCTACAGGGTGGCATCCCCGCTGCCCGGGGAGATTCCCGCCACAGCGTTGTTCAGACTCCGTTCACCGACCTTTCGGGCGCGAGCGGGCGGCCCGTCACCGTCGCGTCGCTCACGGGCCCCTCGCGCGACGCCTGAGGCGCCCGGGCGCGTCGGGTACCGAGGCTCAGGCGCCGGCGGCCCCGGCGTCGCTGATCGAGACGTCCGTGCGGTGGAAGCTGCGGAACGAACGCGACGCCGTGGGCCCCCGCTGTCCCTGGTAGCGGTTTCCGTAGGGGCCGGACCCGTACGGGTTCTCGGCCGGGGAGGTCAGGCGGAAGAAGCAGAGCTGCCCGATCTTCATCCCCGGCCATAGCTTGATCGGCAGTGTCGCGACGTTCGACAGCTCGAGCGTGACGTGGCCGGAGAAGCCCGGGTCGATGAAACCGGCCGTCGAATGGGTCAGCAGCCCGAGACGCCCGAGCGAGGACTTGCCCTCCAGGCGCGCCGCGATGTCGTCGGGCAGCGAGACGGCCTCGAACGTCGATCCCAGCACGAACTCGCCGGGGTGCAGGATGAACGCCTCGTCGGGGTCCACCTCCAGGAGGTGGGTGAGGTCGGGCTGGTCCTCGGCGGGATCGATGAAGGGGTACTTGTGGTTGTCGAAGAGCCGGAAGTACCGGTCGAGCCGCACGTCGATGCTCGAGGGCTGCACCATCGCAGCGTCGTACGGGTCCAGGCCGATGCGGCCGGAGTCGAGCTCGGCCCTGATGTCGCGATCCGAGAGCAGCACGCCCCCAGCCTAGAGGGAGCGCGGCTCAACGCCGATCGCACATGCACGGCGTCCCCGTCAAGCGGGAGGCGCGACGGCCGGAAGAGGCGTTACATGTAGGACACCGCAAGAACGGCCGAAAGGAGTCGCACATGCGTCAGGACCCGAGCAACACGAACGCCGAAGGCGTCGACAACAGCGCCCCGACGACGGCCGAGGCCGCGAAGGAGGCCGCCGCGGAGGTCGCGGGCGCAGCCCGCGAGAAGGCGAAGGCGGCCTCCGAGCAGGCCGAGTCGGCGACCGACGAGGCGAAGGACCGCATCCAGGACGCCGGCGCAACGGCAGACGGCGAGCTGAAGGACCGCCTCGAGACGGGCCAGGGCCGCGTGGCCGGAGGTCTGCGCACCGCGGGCGAGAAGCTCGGCGCGATGGCGCCCGAGGACGGCGTCGCGCGGGATCTCGCGGACAAGGCTTCCGCGGGGCTCAACCAGGCCTCGTCGTGGGTTTCGGGCAAGGACGCGAGCGCGATGGTCGACGAGGCCAAGTCGTTCGTGCGCCGCAAGCCGTGGGTAGCGGCGGCCGGGGCCGTCGCGGGCCTCTTCCTGCTGAGCCGCATCGCGCGCCGCAAGCGCTGAGCAACCAGAGCTGCGAGGGGGCGGGAAGACACCCGCCCCCTCGCAGCCGTGCCTCGCCTGGGTCCCTGTTATGCTGGCTCTCACGCGCTCGGGCGCGTACGGGGCTGTAGTTCAATGGCAGAACTTCTGCTTCCCAAGCAGACAGCGCGGGTTCGATTCCCGTCAGCCCCTCCGCTTCACTTCTCAGCTGGGTGAGACTTTCGCGAGCCGGATGGACGAAGGCCGCGGCCCCGGTGCCGTCGCCGCCACGCCGCGCGTGGCGGGCCGCTCACCCCTCGGCCGCGGCGTCCCGCTCCTCGGCTGCCAAGCTGTGCCAGATCTCGTAGGCGACGGACGCGGCGGCCTCAGCGTCGGCTGACGCAAGCAGCTCGATCAGCTTGTCGTGCAGCTCGACGGAGGCGTGGCCGTCCGAGTCGAAACGGAGCCGCTCCGCGCGTCGCACCAGCGGGCCAAACTGCTCGAGAACCGCCTCGATGGCACGGTTGCCGAGCACCGCCACGGGGATCCGGTGGAGTTCCTCGTCGGCTTCCAGTGCCGCGCTGACACCCCCGGCGTCCACCGCGTCCGCGAATCGGCGGTTGGCCTCGCGCATGCGGTCCAGGTCCTGGCTTTCCAGTTTGCCTGCGACCTCGCGCGCGGCCAGCTCATGCATCGCGGCCACCACATCGCGTGCGTCCCGCACGGCTTGCGAGTCGATCGTGCTGACAGTCGTGGAGCGTCCGGGCAACGCCACCACGAGCCCGCTCCTCCCGAGACGCAGCAGCGCCTCACGGACGGGTGTGCGACTGACTCCGAGCCACGCCGCCAACTCGACGTCCTTTAATTGCTCCCCGCGGGCGAACTTTAGTTGCTCCCCGCGGGCGAAGGTGCTGTCGACGGCGCGCAGCGGCTCATCCAGGGAGCCGTGCCGCCTGCAGACGAGGACACTTTCCGGCGCGCCATCCTCGTCGCGATGCGGGCCCTGGCCGCCGAAGGGATCACGAGCGACACGGGCCCCGCGCTCGGGCCCGGTCGCGAGGGGATCCTCGGAGGAGCGCAGGGACGCTCGGGGATTCGGGCGTTCAACGCGCTGGCCTCGAGCGTGGAGCTCCCCCCTGCGCACGGCCGTCCTCGTGGCGCCCGCCGCGCTCGGGGAGGGAGTCGAGGATTTCCGCGAGGGCCTGCGGACGGCGACCCCGGTGACCGAGGTGCCTCGCCGGCTTCAGCTTCTCGGAGTCAAGATCTTCGGCGATGGCGTCCCGGTGAGCCGGACGGCGCTCATGCACTGCGGTTACGTCGGGACGGGAACGGGTCTCTCGCAGTGGGCGGTGACAGCGCCGAGGCCCAGGAACAGACGCTGCGGAACATGATCCTCGAGGGACACCGCGCGGACCATCAGGTTGCGGTTCACGTCACGGGGGACAAGGCGACCGACATTGCCGTGGACGCCATGATCGAGGCGATGCGCGCATTCCCGCGTCCGGATCCCCGCCACTACGGCATCCACGCGGACTTCGTGAGCGACACGACCCTCGCCCGCATGGCCGAGTGGGGGATCGGGGCCAACATGAACCCGACGATCAAGTGGCTCATCAGCGACTCCGCCGTCGAGAACGTCGGCGAGGAGCTCGCGGCCCGCGAATGGCCGTACCGCTCAGCGCTTCGCGCAGGGACGTGGGTCACGAGCGCCTCGGACGCGCCGGTCACGGCTCCCACCTGGCGTCAGGCCGTGGCCACGATGATGCTGCGGGAGGGGAGGGCGACGGGCCGCGTGAGCGGTCCCGAGGAGCGGATCGGGCTGATCCCCGCGCTGCGCACCTACTCGACCACCGCCGCCTATCAGGACTCGCGGAAGACTGGAAGGGCTCGACCGAGCCCGGCAAGGTCGCCGACTTCTGCATGATCGAGGGCGACTTGCTGGAGATGGACTCGCACACGCTCCCCGACGCGCGGATCCTCGCCACAATCGTGGGCGGGACATCGCACACGAGGCCTGAGGACCGAACCGCGCGGGGAGGGTGGCCAGCCTCGGCTGCCCCCTCCCCGCACGTCACAGGGGACGCACGCCGGGCGGCAAGGTGATCCAGAGCAGCTTCCTCGGTTGACTACTGACGGCAGGCGCCTTCCTGCCAGGATCCTCCGCACAGATCGGCCGCCGTCCCTCGCAGCGAGCACTGCAGGCGCCCAAGTAGGCCACCGAAGCCGAAAAGGCGCGTCGGCAGGAGATCAACCACTGGTCAAGCTCAGCGCTTGCTTGGCTCCCGTTCAAGCCCGACCCGCGCTCGGAAATTGAGTCCGTTCTCGCCAGCCGGAGCGACGCGTCCGCGACGGCGCAACTCCGGGATCACGGAGCGCCCAAAGGACTCCCACGATCCCGGGGTCTCAGCCTGGTTGATCACGAACCCATCGCATCCCTCCTCCAGGAACCACTCCTCCAGGCCGTCCGCCACCGTCATCGCGTCGCCCACAAACCATTGCGAGGTACCTTTCACGGAGAAGTCGGCGAGGTCTCGGGGGGTCGCGTCGGGACCATAGAGCTCGCGCAAGCGGCCGATGACGTTGGTCATGATGGCCTTCGATCCGGTCGTGCGGTCGAGCAGATCGTCCGGGATAGGGCGCGTTGCGTCGAGCTTGGAGAGATCGACTCCGGACAGCTCGGAGAGGAGCATAAGCGCCTCCACCGGGTCGCTCCTCGACTCGAGGAACTTCTTCCGCTCTCTGGCTATCTCGTCCGTCTCCGCGACGAGCGTGTAGACCGAGGGCATGATCTTGACGGCCGACGTGTCCCGGCCTGCGGCTTCGACGGCCTCGCGCTGTTCGCGGTAACTCTTGCGAGCGCGCTCCAACGTGGAGGCAGAGATGAAGATGAGGTCCGCCCAGCGGCCCGCGAACGTGCGGCCGCGGGAGGACTGTCCGGCCTGAAGGAGTGTCGGCCAGCCCTGGGGTGGCCGCGGCACGGTCAGCGGCCCCCTGGTAGCGAAGGTGTCCCCATCGAACGCCGCTTCCCTGACCTTGTCCGGGTCGGCGAAGCGCCCTGACGCCCGGTCCAGTTCGTAGGCGTCGGCGTCCCACGAGTTCCACAGCGCAGTCGCTGCCTCCAGGAATTCGTCGGCGCGGTCGTAGCGCCCGTCGTGATCCAGGTGTTCGGTGCCGAAGTTCGCGGCCTCGTCCTCGTTGAGCGACGTCACAATGTTCCAGATCGCCCGCCCTCGGGTGAGATGGTCCAGCGTCGCGAACGCCCGTGCGACGTGGTACGGGTGGTAGTAGGTGGTGGAATAGGTCGCCCCCAGCCCGAGACGTGTGGTGTGTGCGGCCATGAGCCCGAGAATCGTGAGCAAGTCCAGCTTGATCGCACGGGTTCCCAGTTCGACCGCCTTGCGGAAGTTGCCCCCGTAGACCGCTGGCATCGCCAGCCGGTCATCGAAAAACACCATGTCGAAGCCGGCGTGCTCCAGCTCGCGTGCGAGGTTGATGTAATACTCGGGATCGGTCACGTCGGGCGTGCTTGCCGGATGTGACCATGCCCCGTTCTGCGTCTTGCTCGCCGACGCCTGACCGAACGCGCTGAGCACCATGTGGTCGTTCCGCATGACTCCATCTCCTTGAGTGTGACGCATCCACAACGATGCGATGGCGTGAGGGTCCTAGCTGACGGGCCGATGCGTGCCCAGCTGACGAAGTCGATACGTCAGCGGGTCCGCGTCTCGTCGGGCAGAAACGGCGGTTGCGTCGACGAGCACCAGAAAGTGGTCGCCTGCGGCAACGATGCGGTCAACTTTGCCTGAGAGCCACACCGCAGCACCATCGAGCCTCGGAACTCCGGACTCCACGGACCAAGGGGTCTCATCAAATCGGTCCGCGAGCTTCGACGCGAAGCGGCGGGCCAGCCCACCTTGAGCGCTGTCCAAGACATTGAGTCCGATACTGCGCGTTCGGTTCACCACCTCGAGCAGCTTGGAGTTCTGGTCGAGTGAGAGGAGGAACTTCGGAGGCTCGACGGAAAGTGAGAAAAACGCGCTCACCGTCGTGCCGTGAGGCATCCCCGCCTCAAGTGTGGTGGCGATGGCGACAGGGGTCGGCACATGGCCCATCGCCTCGATGAACTGGACCTTCTGCGTCGCTCCGACGACGGGTTCGTCGCGGGTTTCGGATGTCGTAGTCATATCTCCAATATCCAGGTTGATATTGTTGCTGTACAGTGCAAAAAGTCGCTCACAGTATGCGCGTCTTGCATATTCAGGGCGCACATGGCCGCCGACCCATGGAAGTCTTCCCGCCTCAGTGCTGGCCAGCCCAGGTCGGCAACCAAGTCGCGATCTCAGGAAAGAAAATCAGCAGTAGAACCGCGCCGAGCGAGACGAGCACATACGGGGTCACTCCGCGATAGACGTCAAAGATTGTCGTGTCGCGCCCATGGTTTATCGCGGGATCGCTCGCAATACGATGGATGATGAACGACAGGATCCCGATCGGTGGAGTGATCATTCCGATCTCTGCCATAAGCACGATGAAGATGCCGAACCAAATCGGATCCACACCCGCAACGTCGAGGGGGACGATGAGCACCGGCAGAGTCAAGAGCATCATCGCCAGCGGGTCCATAAACAAGCCGAGAAATAGGAAGACCAGCATCAGGATGAGCAGGAGGGACAGGCGGCTCAGCCCCAGGTGGGTGATGGAGTCTGCCAGCCCCTGAGCGAGCTGACTGAGGGCCACGACCCGCGTCAGGAAGTGCACGCCCGCCATCAGGATGAAAATTGCCGCCGCATTCCGGATGGCGATGAAGGTGCTCTCCGCGAGGAAGCTGAGCCACCATCGCGCACCATGGCGCTCACGACGCTGGGTCCATATCGATGCAACGACGGCGGCGACGACCCCGAAGGCTCCCGACTCCGTGGCAGTGAAGGCCCCGGATGTCAGGCCGCCGATAACAACTACCACGACGATCACCAGTGGCAGCGCAGCGGGCAAGGCGCGCAACCGGTCACTCCATGTGGCCCGGAGGTCGCGGTGCGAGGGTACCGAGCGCGGACTCACGGCTGCCCGAACCAAGATCATCGCGATGAAAGCCGTCAGTATGAGGAGACCTGGCACCACACCAGCGATAAGTTGCGGTCCTACAGGCGTCTGCATCACACCGGCGTAGACGACGAGAATGACGCTGGGCGGAATAATCTGACCAAGCAAACCTGAGGCCGCGACCGCGCCACTCGCCATCGCCGGCGAGTACCCGTGCCGCAGCATCTCGGGAATCGCCATGCGTGACAGCGACTGCACGATACCGATCGTGCTACCGCTGCTAGCAGCGAGCCCGCCGCCGGCCACCGTCGTCGCGATAGCGAGACCACCAGGCAGCCTTCCGAACCAGATTCGAGCAGCCTCGAACGCCGCGGCGGTGAGGCCTCCCTTCCACAGGATGACCCCCATGAGGATGAACATCGGGATCACGGAAAGCTGCCACGAGGCTGCGGAAGCGAAAACGGTCGACTCGGCGGTCGTCTGAACTGCCCGCCACCCTCCGAGTGGCCACAGGCCGACGAGTCCTGCCACGGCGAACGCGATCGAGACGTGGACGTTGAGCAGGAGGAGCAGCAGCGAGAGCACCATCGCAAGCACGCCAATCGTCTGCCTTTCGAGGGGCACGAAGAGCTGCACAAGCACAATGACAACACTTGCCGCCGCGATGAGGATCACGCCGCCGGTGGAGAGCTTCCGGACGGGAGCGGGGGGCGGCGGTGCCACGGTCCGCGCGGTAAGAGTGGTCACGACGTCGCTCCCGGGGTAGCAGCATGGGTTGACGCTTCGTCGGCGTCGGCTTCGAATATGCAGGCGAACAGGCTCAGCGCCCAGGCGGTCAATGCGGCCGCCACGACGAACCGTGCGGGCCAGATCGGGAGCCAAGTTGCGCTGAGCCCGCTTTCGCCCGCGCGCATTTTGTCGATGGCGATGTCCCAAGCGGACCAACCCAGCAGCACAACAACGATGAGCATCAGACACAGGACCGACCGCCGCACGGCTCTTCGGCCGCGCGCACCGAGACGGGCCGTGAGGGCCGAGACGGAGATATGCTCACCCCTGAACTGCGCCGCGGCAAGGGGGCAGAGCGCCACCACCGGCATGAGCCAGTAGGTGGTGAAGTCGATCGTGAGAAGGAAGCTGAGGCCGAAGAGATTACGCGCAATCACGTCCACCACGATGAAGAGGACCATGACGAGCGCCCCCGCCACGCCGAACCAACCGAGCGCGGTCGAGATCACCCTCACCCATCTCAGCACTCCGCGGATCAACCGTGGCGATTGATCGCTGCCGGGTCGTGTATGTTCCATCTGCTGCGCCCGAATGTCAGGTTGCATGTCGGCGGATCCGGTGCGGACCACCGTCCCGTGCCCCGGACACGCCGGGATCGCGAGGCGGCGAACGCCTGGGTTAGCGGAGGAAGGACGCCACATACCAGTCGGAGTCGCGCATGTCGTCGAACAGGAATCCGTAGTCGAGGCCAGGAGCGCGCTTCAAGTCTCCTTCGTAGCCTTCGGTCTCGGTCGGCAGTCCGCCGTCCTTCCACTTCTCGGCCCACGCGTCGAGATATGCGCGATACTCCTCGAGCATCCCCTCGGGATCGGTCACCGAGTCCGGCGCCCGATCCGAGAGAGAGGCAAAGGTCGCCCTCTGATGCTCTGCAAGCACGTCGTTCAACTCGGGTGTGTCGAGATACTCCAGGCCGTGCTCGCTCACCCCGAGCTCGAGGATCTTCAGATGCTCGCCGATCAGGATGTCGACGTACGCCTCACTGTAGAGCCCGCTGGCCGCCGCAAATACGCGCTTGACATCATCGGGGAATCCGCTCCAGATCTCGTCGTTAATCGCGAGGTGGAATCCCCCGGGATACGTGGAGAACTGCGTCGTCGACACATACTTACCGACTTCCCAGAGGCCATAGGTCTCGATGCCGCTCTCCCCGATGGTGACGCAGTCGACGATCCCTCGCTGCAAGGCTTCGTACGTCTCGAGGACCGGGACCACGCTCGGTGTCATGCCTAGGGCCTCGGCCTCGGCATTCCACGCGCCGCCGCCGACCCGGTTGCGTACGCCCTCGGCATCGGCCAGCGTCTGCACAGGCTTGGAACAGATCATCGGGTAGTAACCGGTCGACTGCGTCATGAGCAGCCTCGCCCCGTGAGCGGAGTATTCTTCCGCCACATCCTCGCTCGTTAAGTAGAGCTGGTTGCTGGCCAGCATCCCCTGCACCAGGTCCATCGGCCACATGCGCTCGGGCTCACCTCCCGTGAAAACCAGCCAGTTCGCGATTCTCAGTTCGGTGGGCACAAACGACGTGGGGATGCGAGCGACATCGAGGATGCCGGACGACAGCGCTTCGAGAAACTCGGGCCCGGGCACGAGAGACGCGCTGAAGTAGTTCTCCCAAGTGATAAGCCCGTCCGTGTGCTCCGTGACGTACTCCTGGAAGGCGAGAGTCGCGGCCGCAGTGGCGGCTACGGGCGTTTCCTGGCTGGAAAACCGGAGGGTGATGGGCTCCAGTCCCTCCAGCCCGCCCTCCGCTCCCGCCCTGTTACCAGTGGTGGCGCACCCGCTGAGGAGCAGGACACCGATCGTGAGGACGGGCAGGCCGAGGATCTTCCGATACGACGACGTGGACTGCATAAACAACTCCCTTGTTGTTACAACCGGCCCCTTGGGACCGCTGAGGACCGCGTCTGCTCGCTGACTCGCGAGCGTATCGGCAACGTTAGCCGTGTCCTGCGGCGCGCCATCATGCAACTAGCGGGACTATCCATGCACCCCACGCAAGGAACGTTCATCCTTACCCGTGCGACGCGATGCACGAGGAGAGCGCATTACCGCTTGCTAACGCCTATGCGCTGACCGCATAGAAGGATGCCGTATTCGCACCTTTCGGTGAATCAACCGCTGCCTATGATGGCCTCGCCGGTTGCCAGTCTGTTCCACCAATGACGATGGGAGACACCCATGACCAACTCCACTGTCGATGCCGCGGATATCGCCCGGCATCAGTACTTCTCGGCGACGGAGACGGCGCGCCGTTTCGCGATGCTGCGAGAGATCATGGCGGGACGGGACATCGGCGCCATCGTGCTCATTCATAATGGGCCGAGCCCGATGGTCCAGGAGGAGTTCTATTTTCTCCAGAGTGACTACGTCCCACTGAGCCGGAGCGTCACGATCATCCCGCGGCACGGCCAGCACGTTGCCATGTCCACCTACCTGCAGGCGAAGTCACACGCGAAGAACAGCACGACGAGCGAGGTGCGAATCTTCGTCGAGACCAAGCCACAAGTTGAGGTCCTCGTCGAGACGCTTCGTCAGATGGGACACACCTCGGGCGTGCTCGGCTGGCGATGGGAAGCGGTGCCCGCCACATGGCACGACACGCTCCGCGCCGAGTTCCCGGACATCGTTTGGGTCGATATCTCCTCGGACCTTCTCGACCTGTGGTATCGACGCAGCGCCGAAGAGGCCGCGGCGTGCAGCAGGTCTGCCGAGATCGCCGACGCCGCTTACGACGATCTTCTGGAACACGTCCAGCCCGGCATGAGCGAGTACGAGATCGTCTCAGCCTTCAACCATGCTGCCACTCGTCACGGCGCGAACAGGAACTTCACGCTGGTCGCATCCGGCCCGTGCACGCCATCCACGCCGTTGCCCGAGCTTGCGCCCCCCACATGGCGAACGGTGAACGAGGGTGATTTCGTGACCCTAGAGATGAGCCCGGCTTACGCGGGCTACTACACGCAGCTCGTCCGGACCTTCCAGGTCGGGCGCGGCGACTCATCCGAGCATGCGGATCGGCTGAGGCAGGTGGCGGTCGACGCCGTGGCCGAGGCCGCAACAGCGCTGAAGCCAGGCGTCACGATCGGCAAAGTCGCTCGGGTGCTAATGGAGGCGGTTAGCCGGGCCGGCTACCGCGCCGAGTACCCCCTCGGACACACGGTCGGCGTGAACCTCCTGTACGAACGGCTCCTGCCCGACAACGACCGCGTGCTCAACGTTGACGACGCCCTGATCATCCACCCGAAGGTGCACCACGCCAACGGCGACTATGGGTTCTTCTGGGGGGAGACCTATCTGGTGACCGAGACAGGTTCGAGGAGTCTTAACGCCGCTTCTCAGCTCCTGCGGACGACGGAGCCCACCCAGTGAGCTCCGTCATGGTCGAGACGACGACCAGCCCGGAATCGCAGATTGCGCAGTGGCTTGTCACCACACAATACGAGGACGTCCCGCCCGAGGTCCGCGGGCTCATGCGGCGTCTCACGTATGTGATCCTCGGATGCGCGTTCGCCGGCGCTTCCGCCGATGGCTGCGATGAGGTGCGCGACACCGTGACCAGTGCCGGCGGGGCGCCGCAGTCCACGATTCTCGTGCACGGCGAGCGGGTGCCCGCCCGCGGCGCAGCCTTCGTCAACAGTGTCATGGCAAGGGCGTATGACATCTGCGATTCGATCGGCGCTGGCCAGCACATGGGAGCCTCCGTGATCCCGACTGCGCTGGCGGTGTCCGAGCTCATCGGCGGGATCGACGGCGAGGCGTTCATCCGCGCTCTCGCCCTCGGCTGCGAGATCGGCGCCAGGTTCGGCGCCGTCTCCCGACTGGACGGTTTTGACCCGACGGGGGTGGGCAACGTTGTCGCCGTAACCGCGGTCACCGGGCTGCTGATGGGGCTCGACTCGTCCCAACTGAGCAACGCGTTGGGGATCGCCTTCAACCGCATGGGCGGGAGTTTTCAGAGCAACGTCGACGGATCCCTCGCCGTGCGTCTAATCCAGGGCTTCGCTTCCGAGAACGGCCTGCTGTGCGCGCAACTCGCCCAGCGTGGCATGACAGGACCCGACCACTGGATTTCTGGGCACTGGGGCTTCTTCCACCTTTACTGCAAGGGGGAGCGCGACGCAGCGGCGCTGGTCCACAACCTGGGCGTGGAGTGGAAGGTGCGGGGGATGGCCTTCAAGAACTACCCGTCCGTGCGGTGGGACGGTGGCCGCGACCGAAGCGGCACTCGCGGCCACGGGAGGGGTGCCCTGCGATGCGCGCTCGATCGCGCGAGTCGAGGTGCGGCTGGTGACCGAACAGTCCTACCGGATGGTGGGAAACCCCTTCAAGGTGGGACGCTTTCCCACGGTCGACGGCCAGTTCAGCGTGCGGTATGCCGTCGCGAACGCACTGCTGCGCGGAACGCCTGAGCTCGCCCATTTCACCCCGGAGAGCGTCCGCGACCCGCTCCTCGGCGACCTGGCCGCACGGGTGGACGTGCACCTCGACCCGTCGATCCCCGGTGACTACCT
Organism: Microbacterium album; assembly: GCF_014643695.1. Classification (GTDB taxonomy): domain Bacteria; phylum Actinomycetota; class Actinomycetes; order Actinomycetales; family Microbacteriaceae; genus Microbacterium; species Microbacterium album. Next base: position 124,833 of record NZ_BMJY01000005.1, read on the forward strand.
CGTGCGAGCGCAGACGGAGATCGAGTGGGCCGACGGCACCCGCACGCGGCGCAACGTCGATCACATGACTGGCTCGGCCCGCGCCCCTCTGAGCGAGGAACGGCTCCGGTACGACTTCTTCCAGCGCGCGGGTTTCGGGAAGCCCACCGCGAGCCGCGAGCATCTGGAGACGGTGCTGGCCGCGGTGGACGGTATCGAAGGTCTCGCGGACGTCGGTGCCATCCCCGCGCTTACCGTCGTGCGACGGGAGGCGTGAGATGCGAGCAGTGTCAATCAATGGCCACGGCGGGACAGAGGTCATGCAGTTGGTAGACGTGGCACTGCCCACCCTCGCGCCCGACGAGGCGAGGATCCGCCACACGCGAATCGGTGTGAACTACTCGGACATCAACGTCCGCCGTGGCGGCTTCTACCCCACCAGCCCTTCGTTGCCGAGCCTGCTCGGCAACGAGGCGGTGGGCGTCGTCGAGGAGGTCGGCGCGGAGGTCGAAGACATCGTCCCCGGAGACCGCGTGGGCTACGTCAAAGGCAGGGGGCCGTTCCATTCCGAGCCGGGCTCGTACGCGGAATACCGCAACGTGCCGGCAGAGCGACTGGTGCGTATACCCTCGAACGTCACGGATGACTCCGCCGCGGCGGTCCTCCTGAAGGGCCTGACGGCCGCGACGATCCTCGACCTCAGTTATCGAGCAGAGCCCGGACAGACGGCACTGGTGCATGCCGGAGCGAGCGGTGTCGGATCGATCCTCGTCTCTTGGCTGAGCGCTCTCGGGGTGACGCCGCTCGTCACCGTCGGGTCGCCGGACAAGGCGGAGTTCGCGAGAGAGCGCGGCGCCGCTGAGTGCATCCTCTACAACAAACAGGACTTCGTCGAAGAGGTCCGTTCGCTGCGCCCAGACGGGGTCGACGTCGTCTTCGACGGTGCCGGAGGTGATATCTTCACGCGATCGCTGGACGTCATCAAGCGAAACGGCGCCCTGATCAACTACGGCAACGCGGCGGGGCGGGTCGCCCCGTTCGACATCCTTACGCTCGCCTTCAAGGGTGCTATCTGGGTGACCCGAATCGCCGTCCAGCACAGCGACATACCGTTCTATCGGAGGAGCATGGAGAAGATCCTCCGTTTCGTCGCAGACGGGACGATCAAGCCGCACGTATCCCGTGTTCTCCCCTTGGCTCAAGCTGCGTCGGCGCACGAACTGATCGAAAGCAGGGCAACCATGGGTAGTGTGCTGCTCGTACCGTGACGGAGCGGGACGCCCGGTTCCGTGACGTTAACGCTCGAGATCCGCCCGCCACGGCCTGGAGGCGCGATATGGACATCAACAGGCTGAAGCACGCCATCGTTGTAGCGAACGAGGGCAGCCTCAGTGCTGCTGCTCAGAGGTTGCCGATGTCTCAGTCGGCCTTAACGAGGAGCATTCAGGCTCTCGAACAGCAATTCGGCATCCGGATCTTCGAACGAGGGCGAAAAGGCGCTCGACTGACAGATGAGGGCTCCGCGTTCATCAGCGTGGCGACTGAGGCGCTGCTGAGCGTCGAAAGGGCCGAGGAGCGCTTGGACTCGATCGCCAGCGGTCAGAACGCGACCGTTCGCTTCGGAGCAGGTCCGCTGATGACCGGGCGGCACCTGCCGCACGTTCTCACGCGTCTCACGAAACTCCCGGTTCGCCTCGAGATCCACACTGGCACGACGGCGAGCCTCACTTCCTTGCTGAGCCGCGGCGAGATCGACTTCTTCTTGGGAGGGACTTACGTCGGATCCGATCGCTTTCTACGCGCAAACGAGTTCGACTGGGAGCCGCGCCATTCGTCTACTGACGAGATCTTCATGGTGCTCCGTCGAGGTCACCCTCTGATCGAGGGTGCGGCCGTCAGCTGGGGCGAGACCGAACACTATCCAGTCGCCAGCGAGTCGTTCGTTACCGAACGTCTCGGCGGCCGAGGGTTCGAGCGACTCGGATTCCAACGACCATCCGTCACCGTCGACGACTACAGGGTGCTTGCCGAGCTCGCTCTGCGAACCGACTACCTGGTCGTGTCAAACTCCGACCTGACCTGGGTGCGCCCCGAGGAGCTGTCCGGCCACCCCGTTCCACGGGGGTCGGACACGCTGGGTTGGGAGTGGGGCTTCCTGTCGTCGAGGCGCCTGCCCCTGTCCCGCCATGCGCGCGCTGTGCTCGAAGAGATCAAGCGCTACCTCCAGACGTTCGATGCAGGGGACCTCACCGACATGACGCAAGCCTCCGAGGAGCCGAACCCGACCAAGGCCATTTGGCGAGGCGCTGAGTCAGTCGAGCCATGAGAACTCTCTCGCGCCCCGAAGCGTGCGCCCGCTCGCGAGAGTGAGGATGCGCCAGGCAGCCCGCCAGGAGGAGCGCGATCCGGCATCGAATGAGTAGCAGCTCACGATCACACGCGGCTGCGGCGCCGCCCTCGAGGACGAAACCGTCCCACATGCGCTACGGTCGACGACTCCGCAAAAACCGGACAGAATCGTACGCTGTCCATCCGCCACGGATTCGGCAGGATCCACGATTCAGCGCGATTCGCGGGTTACCTCCGAATCGCTGCTCCCTCCGCCAAAGGCTACGGCCGCCGCCCCGATGGCGGTAACCTCGCCGCATGGATGAGCTCAGTCTCGACGCGCTCCTGGCACTCGAGCACGGCGGCTGGGATGCGCTGTGCCGGTCGGCGGGCGGCGACTTCTACGGCGAATTGATGACCGCCGAGGCCGTGATGATCCTGGTGAACGGCATGATCCTCGATCGCGCGACGATCGCGGCGACGCTGAACGAATCGCCACCCTGGTCGTCGTACACGCTCAGCGAGACGAGGCTCGTCCCGACCGGACAGGACGCCACCGCGCTCGTCTACCGCGCCTCAGCCCGGCGCGACGGACAGGACGAGCCGTTCATCGCGCTCATGGCGAGCCACTACCGCCTCGTCGACGGCAGGGCACGCCTCACGCTGTACCAGCAGACGACCATCACGCACTGAACAGGCACAGCGGACTGCTCGAGCACGCCGCCGTCCGCGCGGCACCGGGCGACGGCCGCTGCGCCGTGGTCGCTCCTGGCTGAGGCGATCGATGCCGCTCCCACCGTCGCCGTCCGGCCCCCGGCTCACGGCACGACCCACCGCCGCTCCCCGCGTGTCAAGCCCGTGCCGTCCGTGGCCGACGGCTCCTATCGTGGCGATCAGGCGCCCACCGGGGCGCGTCACAGCGAGGAGGAGCAGTGAGCGATCAGACCCCGCGGCGACGCGGCCGTGCCGCCGACCCGACCCGCATGCGCAACCAGCCCGCTCTGGCGACGCCGAAGCGGTGGATCTGGATCGTGCCCTCGATCCTGCTCGCCGCCGCCGCGATCGTCGCGTTCGTCGCGTCGATGCCGATCAATCTCGCCCTGGCGTGGATCGGCATCGCGTTCGTGGTGGCATCGCTCCTGGCGATCCTCGTGACGGCGTTCGCGGTTCGCGAGGACCGCGCGCGCAACTTCACGCTCGCGGCCCTCATGCTGATCATGGCCGTCGCGGCCCTCGCGCTCCTCCTCGGCATCCTCTGGGCCGCCCAGCTCCCCCAGGCCTGACCGGCTCGCTCACCGGGCCGGCCGCCGTCGCCGCGTGCGCCGGCCGAGCTCACCCGAGGGGGCAGACGGCGCTGTCGGCGATGCGCTGGTGGTAGTCCTCGGCCGTCCACGGCAGGCCGAACTCGGGCGCTGGCGCCCCGTCGGGCGCGGGCACCTTGGAGACGAGGGCGGCGAGCTCCCTCGCGAGGTAGCCCACGGCCTCCTTCGAGCCCGCCGAGTTGTTCAGGACGACCGCCACGGTCAGCCCGTTGTCGGTGTCCGCGTATGCGCTCGTGAGGTAGCCGGGCACCCTGCCCTGCTGACCGACCATGGATCCCGCGATGTAGGTGCCGCCCGCGTACTGGTACCACGTGTCGCCCTCGGGATCCACGGGCCTCGCCGCGCTCCAGCGCTCCGTGAACTCCCCGCCGTCCTTGGCCTCGGCGGCGAGCGCCTGGATGTAGGCGCCCAGCTCCGAGATCGTCGACACGGCCCCCGAGTCGGTGAAGCCGAAGCTCGCGGACATCCGGGTGAACTCCCGCGGCGCCACACAGCCCGCCTCGCGGTCCGCGCTGTCCGAGCGGAAGCCCGGCAGCGCGGGAGAGCCGGGGTCGGCCGCCGCGCGGCCGGGCAGGCGGGTCGACTCGAGGCCCAGCGGCTCCGCGACGTACTGGCGGATCAGCTCCGCCGCGCTCTTGCCCGACGCGTTCTGCAGCGCGAGCCCGAGCAGCAGGTACCCCGTGTCGGAGTCCCGGAACGCGACGCCCGGCTCGGACCTGCCCTTGCCCAGGCCGGCGGCGGCGACCTCGCGCGCGTGCCACTGGCGCTCGGGGGTCCGCAGCAGGTTCGACTCGAGGAGGTCGACCGACGGGACCAGGCCCGCGGTGCCGTCGCACAGGTGCCGCAGCGTGACGTCCGTGAGGTCGGGTGAGCTCGGCACGTGCGCGGAGACGGGATCATCGAGCCCGACCACGCCCTCCTCGGCGAGTCGGTAGAGGGCGTCGCACGTCATCGGGCGCGTCAGGGTGGCGATGCGGAACGCCATGTCCGTCGTGACCGGGTCATCACCGTCGACGGAGGTCGTGCCGAGCCCCGTCACCCAGGTGCCGGCCCACGGCACCCACACCCCGACGATGGCTCCCGACGATCCCGTCGCCGCCATCGCGTGCGTCACGGCGGCCTCGAGCTGCTCGACCGTCTCGCCCGGCAGCTCGGCCTCGACCTGCTGAGGGGTCTCGGCACGCGAGGGCTGACCCGTGCATCCGCTCAGCCCCACCGCGACCGCCATCGCACCGGCGACCGCCACGAGGGCGCGCCGCCACCGCCTGTTCACCCGCATGAAACCCCCGTAGATCCTCCCTCGAGTGTAGGGCGCCTCGGCGGCCCCTCGTGCGAGGCGCGACTCAGCGGGCCTGCGCGGCCTCCTCCTGGCGACGCTCCCACATGGCCCTCATGAAGCGACGCACATCCTGGTCGACGCGGATGTCGCTGGGGCGCAGCGGGCGCGTCAGGTAGAGGCCGTCGAGGGAGGTCAGACGGCTCAGCGCGACGTAGGTCTGCCCGGGCGCGAAGGCTCCGGCCCCGAGGTCGACGATCGCGCGATCATACGTCTTGCCCTGGGACTTGTGGATCGTCACGGCCCAAGCGAGGCGCAGCGGGAACTGCGTGAACTCCGCGACGACCTCGCGCGTCAGCTTGCGGGCCGCGGGATCGTACGCGTACCGGTACTTCTCCCACACGCTCGGCTCGACGTCGAACTCCTCGCCGTCGACCTCGACGCGGACGGTTTCGCCCACGATCCGCGTCACGGTGCCGATCGTCCCGTTCACCCAGCGCGGCGGCTCACCCTGCGACCCGATGTCGTTGCGGAGGAACATGACCTGCGCACCGACCTTGAGCTTGAGCTCCGGGTCGGCGGGGTACACGTCGCCGCGCCCGAAGTCGCCGTTCACCTCGGCTCGCGCCGTCTGCTCGCGACCGGGCAGTTGCGCCAGGTGCCGCGCGTTGATGGCGTTCACGCGGTCGTTGCGGGTGGCCAGCGTGATGATCGGGTGCTCGGGGTCGTCGGGGGGCGTCCGCGCGCCGGTGCGGTTGAGCACCTCCGCGATGTCGGCCGTGACGCGCCCGTAGCGGACGGCGTTCAGCATGGCCTTGAACCCGTCGTCCGATTGCCGGTGGATGCGCGTCAGCTCGCGGATGTGCAGTTCGGCGCCGTGACGCCCGAGCTCGATCAGGCCGTCCCCCTCGGGCTCGCGGCCCGCCCACACGTGCGCGTCGAAGAACCAGAACGAGCGGTAGTGATCGGCGATGTAGCGCGCCTCGTCGCCCCGCGGGGGCACGGGCGCGAGCTGATAGGGATCGCCGAACATCACGACCTGGACCCCGCCGAAGGGCTCGCCGCGCCGCCCGCGCGCCTGGCGCAGGGACCGGTCGATCGCATCCATGAGGTCGGCGTTGACCATCGAGATCTCGTCGATCACCAGCGTGTCGATCGCGTTCAGGATCTTCCGCGTCGCGTCGTTCTGATCGATGTCGCCGTCGGCGATGAGCCCGATCGGCAGCCGGAACAGCGAGTGGATCGTCTGGCCCTCGACGTTGAGCGCGGCGACGCCCGTGGGCGCGCACACCGCGATCTGCTTGCTCGTCTGGCGCGCGAGGTGGTTCAGCAGCGTCGACTTGCCCGTGCCGGCACGCCCCGTCACGAACACGTGCTCGCGCGTGTCCTCGATGAGCCGGAACAGCTCGTCCTGCTCGTCGGACAGGACGCGTCCGGTGGAGGGGGAGCCAGCGGTCACGGTTTCCTCGAGTGGTTCCTCAGGCGATGGGGACGGTGGGATGGGGAGCTCCAGGACGCCGCGATCAGCGCGGCGGCGGGATCCCATCCTCCCACGCACAGGATCGCCCCTGCCGCGCCTTCGTAGACTTGCGCCATGGACCAGGCGACCGCGAGCGCGACGCGTCCGGCGTCGCCGGTCGCGGCGGCGGGCGCGCCCGCCACCGGAACGCGCTCGCCCTCGGGGCGCCCGTCGCAGCTCGGGCGCGATCTCCTGCTGCTCGGTATCGTCGGGGCCCTGCTCGCGGCCTCCATCGCCGCGGGCTTCGCGGTGCTGTACCGCCAGTTCTGGGGCCCGAGCGCGTTCGTGGAGCGCTACGTGAGTCTGCTCGCGGAGGGCCGGGCCGCCGAGGCGCTCAACGTGCCGGGCGTCGCGCTGGACACGCGCGACCTGGAGGCGGCCGGACTTCCGGCGACGGCCTCCGAGGCGCTCCTGCGCAGCGCGGTGATGAACCGACCCCTCAGCGACGTCGAGGTCCTGTCCGAACGCACGGTGGACGGTGTGACGGAGGTCACCGTCGGCTATCTGGCCGAGGGGCGCCGCGCCTCCAGCACGTACCGCGTGGTGCGCGACGGCACCGAGGGGCTCGTCCCCCGCTGGAGCTTCGCGACGAGCCCGCTCGCGGTCATCGACCTGACGGTGCGGGGGTCGATGCGCTTCACCGTCAATGACTTCGAGATCGACAAGCGCCAGGTGTCGCCGGACGGGGCCGAGGCCGAGGTCCTGGCCCCCGTGCCGCTCCTCGTGTTCTCCCCCGGGCTGTACGCCATCACGGTCGACACGCCCACGGCGCGGGCGGAGGAGACCCTCGTGCTCGCGGACGCCGCGATGCGCGGCGTCCGCGTCGACATCCAGGCGGAGCCCACCGAGGAGTTCACGGGCGTCGTGCAGGAGCAGGTCGAGAACTTCCTGCGCGAATGCGGGACGCAGCAGGTGCTGCAGCCGACCGGATGCCCCTTCGGCATCAGCATCGACGATCGCGTCGACGGCGAGACCATCTCATGGTCCATCATCCAGGACCCGGTCGTCGAGATCGTCCCCCACGGGGCGTACTGGGCGATCGCGCCCGCGACCGCCACGGCGCACGTGGAGGCGGAGGTGCGCTCGATCTTCGACGGATCGGTCTACCAGCTCAGCGAGGACGTGCCGTTCGTGATCGACGGCACGATCGACATCCTGCCCGACGGCACGGCCTCGATCCTCATCGGCAGCCCGATGCTGCGGTGACCGGCCGAGGATGTCCCACTTGATGCCGGTATCGAGCCCGCATACCGACCGGAAGTGGGACATCGTCGCCGGCGGGAGCGGGACGAGGTCCTAGCTGCCGATGCGGGCGTCGCGCTCGGCGATGCGGGCGAGCCGGGCGTTGTACTCCTCGAGCTCGGCGTCCCCGGTGCGGTCGGCGTGGCGGTCCTGACGGCGCTGCTGACGCTCGTCGCTGCGGCTCCACTGCACGGCCACGGTGATGGCCGTGATGAGCGTCGGGATCTCGCCGATCGACCACGCCACGCCGCCGCCGATGTACTGGTCCTCCAGCGGCGTCGGCCCCCAGGTGCGCCCCATGGCGCCGTACCACTCCGCGACCATGAGGCCGGAGGTCATCATGATGGCGACGCCGAAGAAGGCGTGGATGGCCATCACGGCGATCAGCGTGACCAGGCGACCGGGGTACGGCATCCGGTAGGGCAACGGGTCGATCCCCGTCAGCGACATGACGAACAGGAACCCGGACAGCAGGAAGTGCACGATCATCCACTGGTGCCCCAGGTGGTCGTACAGGGTCCACCGGAACAGGTCGGTGAAGTAGAACACCCACAGCGACCCCACGAAGATCGCGGCCGCGACGAGCGGGTGCGTCACCACGCGCGCGAAGGGACTGTGCACGGCCCAGAGGATCCATTCGCGGCCGCCGCGCGTGCCGTCCTCCCGCTTGTCGATCGCGCGCATCGCGAGCGTCACGGGCGCCCCGGGCACGAGCATCAACGGGATCGCCATGGTCAGGAGCATGTGCCCCAGCATGTGGACGCTGAACAGGTAGGCCTGGTACGCGTTGACCGCGCCCGACGTGACCCACAGCAGGGTCAGCATGCCGAGCACCCACAGCACCGTGCGGAAGACGGGCCACGAGTCGCCTCGCCGGCGCAGCCGGACCACACCGGCCAGGTAGAAGAAGATGCCGAAGGCCGCGACCATCGCCCACAGCAGGTCCACGTTCCAGGCCGTGAGCCACCGTTCGGGCGTGAGCGGCGGCGGGAGCGGCTCGCCCGTGAGGATCTCGGCCGGCGTCGAGGAGTACGGCGTCTCGGTGAGCGGTGGCGCCGTGCGGGCCAGCGCAGCGGCGGCGCCCGACGCGACACCCATGAGCGCGAGCTCGACTGCGATGAGCAGCCAGAACGCGCGCGCCGCGGCCACGGCGCCCCGCGCGACACGGGCGATGAGCGCGCGGCGGTAGGCCGCGCCCAGCAGGCCCATCGCGACGAGGGCCGCGATCTTGAGGCACAGGATGCCGCCGTACGGCGTGAGGAGCTGATCCCACGAGCCGATCGATGACAGGGTGCGGGCGATGCCCGACACGGTCACGACGATGAAGCCGAACAGCGCGACCGACGAGTATCGGGCCAGCACCGCCTGCATCCGCTCCGCCGGCAGGGCCGCGCGCAGCACGACCAGCAGCACGAGACCGCCCAGCCACAGCGCGGCGCCCACGATGTGGAGGCTCATCGCCATGACGGTCGCGTTGTGGCTCGCGAGCTCGCCGGAGTGGCCCTGCGTGGCCATCGGGATGAGTGCGGCGATCGCGAGGACGGTCGTGAGCAGCGTCGCGGTCCAGGAACGGATGGCGAACGTGAGCACCGTGACCACGGCGGCGACGATGGTCGTGATGAGCCACGTGCGGCCGAGCTCGATCTGCGTCAGGAACGTGCCGAGCTGCGCCCCGAACTGCGGTCCGACCGACAGCTGCGGATTGAAGGCGTCCAGGAACGTCAGGAAGCCCACCGCGCCGGCGGAGACCGTCAGCACCGCCGCGCCGATCGACGACGTGTCGAGGGCCGCGTCGAACTCCCGCTCGCCCGCGCGCAGCGCGAACAGGGCCAGCACGAGCGAGCCCGCCATGACCGCCCCGGCCAGGTTGACGACGAGCTTGGCCAGCGGCAGGCCCCAGCGCACGAAGGGTCCGGGGTCGCCCGCGGCGAGCGGGTCGGCGGCGCCGCCGTAGGCGAGCGCCGCGACGGCGGTCAGCACCGCCGCGACGACCAGGATGGCGGGGCCGGCGGCCCGCAGCGCGCGCGGATTCACCCATCCAGCCTAGGCCGTGCCCTTCGCGCGAAGCGGCACGCGGGCTGAGAGCCGCCCCGCCGGGTGGCGCCGTTGTCAACCCCTGTGACCACCACGGGCCCGGCCCCCTAGCGTGAGCGCATGAGCATCGGAACCGGAGTAGTACTGTTCATCATCGGCGCGATCCTCGCGTTCGGCCTGGACGTCGACATCCCGGGCCTGAACGACGACTTCGTCGGGTACCTGCTGATGGGCGCTGGGGTCGTCGTCTTCATCGTCGGGCTGATCCTCGTCACTCGGCGGCGTTCCGCGGTCGAGCGGACGCGCACCGTCGCCGAGCCCGGCACGGACCAGCGCGTGACGGAGCGCCGCACCGACGTCGACCCGCTCTGACACCCAGAGCGCCCGACGGGACCGGCTCCCGCGAGCGGGCGTGCACTGACCCCGGTCGGCGGCGGGCGACGCGGGCCTCTTGCCGCCGACCGGACCGCTCGCGATGCGCGAGCACGCGAAAGGGGATGCCCCCACGGGGCATCCCCTTTCGACGTCGGCTCGAGGGCCTGCTTACTTGGCGGCGGCCTTCAGCTTGGAGCCCGCGGTCACCTTGACGCGCTTGCCGGCCGGGATCTTGATCTCCTCGCCCGTCTGCGGGTTGCGGCCCGTGCGTGCGGCGGTCTCGACCTGCTCGAACGCGATCCAGCCGGGGATCGAGACCTTTGCGCCCTTGGCGACCGACTCGGAGACGGTGGTGAACAGGGCGTCGAGAACGCCCGAGACGGCGGCCTGGCTCTGACCGGTCGCGCTGGCGATGCTCGCGACGAGCTCGGTCTTGGTGATGGACTTGTCGGCCATGTCATCCTCCAGCGGCGAAGGACGCCGCAGACGTGGTGTTTCGGACCGGGGGCGGATTGCCTCCGGCTGGTCGTGTGACCGCCTTGACAGTATCAACGCGCCGCGAAATCATGCGGATTTTCGCGGGTTTTCGCAGATTTCCAGGGCGTGTCGCGCGGGAATGTGACGCCTGTGACGCGTGAGACGGCTCAGCTCGCGCCGCCGACCTCCGGGATCCGGCGCAGCAACAGCACCGCGACGGCGCCGATGAGCAGCATCACGGCGGCGCTCGCATACAGCATGATGAGCGTCCAGCCGGCGTCCAGCATCGCGCCGCCGAACATCGGCGCGAGGATCGCACCGATGCGGCCGACGGCGAGGGCGGCTCCCACACCGGTTCCCCGGGCCGAGGCCGCGTAGCGCGTGGGGGCGATCGAGTACATCCCGGCGATGCAGCCGTTCACGAGGAGCCCGACGACGACGCCGAGGATCATCGCGATCGTCAGCATCGCGGTGGACAGCACGAACGCGATGATCGCGATCGCGCTGATCACGAGGAACGCCAGCGCCAGCTTCTCGCGCTCGATGCGCGCGGCGATCACGCCGTAGAGCACGGATCCGATCGTGCCGCCGATCGCCAGCGCCATGCCGATGTACACGCCCTGCTCGTCGCTCATGCCGGCCTCGCCCATGAGGCGCGGCGTCCACGAGTTGACGAAGTAGAAGCCGAACATGACGGTGAAGAACGCCAGCCACAGCAGCAGCGTCGCGACGATCACCTTGCGGGTGAACAGGTCTGACAGGCGCGACGACGCCTCCCGGGGAGCGCTCTCGTCCACCTGCTGGGCGACCGTGGCCTTGGCCGGGTCGTAGCCGACGCGCTTGGCGATGCGGGCGAGGGCCTTGTCGGCGTACCGCGGACGGCGCGTGAGCAGGAACTGCACCGACTCCGGCGTGATGATCGCGAGGGCGAGCACGATGAAGACGCTCACGCTCGCGCCGACGAAGAACACGGACCGCCAACCGTACTCGGTCTGCAGGCCGTTGGCGGCCATGCCGCCGAGGAACGCGCCGACACCGTAGCCGGCCGTGTAGACGCCGATCGCGAGGCCGCGCCAGCGGGCCGACGAGAACTCGGACGTGATGACGGTGATGCTCGCCAGGATGCCGCCCACGCCGATGCCGGTGAGCACGCGCCACACGCCCAGCTGCACCACGTCCTGCGACGTCGCGGCGAGGAACATGCCCACCGTGGACAGCACGGCCGAACCGACGACGGTCCAGCGTCGGCCCAGGATGTCCGCGAGGCGCCCGATCACGAGCGCGCCGATCGCCATGCCGACCAGCGTGGCGCTGATCACGGTGCCGAGCACCGATCCGCTGAGGTCGAACTCGCGCTCGACGTTCGCCGCGACGAACGACATGGCGGCGACGTCGAAGCCGTCGTTGGCGTTCAGCAGCACGGCGCACGCCACGATCAGCCACTGGTACACCGTCATGGACGAGTGTTCGATGTGAGCGCGCAGGCTTCGCGCGGGGGTGACGGTCGTTGTCATGGATTCGTAGCCTTCGTCGGGTACTGACACTGCTGAAGTGGTCAGCATATACCTATGTCGGTAGGTCTACGTGAGTAGACCTACCGACATAGGTATTCTCGCCCACGCGAAAGGGCGGGTCCTCCGAGGAGGACCCGCCCTGCGAGAGCGATGGTTGCTTACCAGCTCGACTTGGTGACACCGGGCAGCTCGCCACGGTGCGCCATGTCACGGAAGCGGACACGCGAGATGCCGAACTTCGTCAGCACGCCACGGGGGCGGCCGTCGATGACGTCGCGCGAGCGGACGCGGACGGGCGACGCGTTGCGGGGCAGCTTCTGCAGGCCGATGCGGGCGGCCTCGCGCTCCTCGTCGGTCGCGTTCGGGTCGACGAGCTGCTTCTTGAGGGCGGCGCGCTTCTCGGCGTAGCGCGCGACGATCTCCTTGCGCTGCTCGTTACGAGCGATCTTGCTCTTCTTGGCCATGATTAACGCTCCTCGCGGAAGTCGACGTGCTTGCGGACCACCGGGTCGTACTTCTTCAGCACGAGGCGGTCGGGGTTGTTGCGGCGGTTCTTCTTGGTCACGTAGGTGTACCCCGTGCCCGCCGTCGAACGCAGCTTGATGATCGGACGGACGTCCTGAGCCTTCTTGGCCATTAGAGCTTCACACCCTTCGCGAGCAGGTCCTTGACGACGGACTCGATGCCACGGGCGTCGATGACCTTGATGCCCTTGGCCGACACGTTCAGCGTGACCTTACGGCCCAGCGACGGCACGTAGTACGTCTTCTTCTGCACGTTCGGGTCGAAGCGACGCTTCGTCCGGCGGTGCGAGTGCGAGATGTTGTGACCGAAGCCGGGAACGGCACCGGTCACCTGGCACACAGCAGCCATGATGGTTCTCCTTCATTACCGTGGGACCGGACGGACCCACCCAAGATCTCTTGCCTGCACGTGCTCCACCCGCCCTTGCGGGCCGTGTATCGGGAGGAGACGTACGAACTGCGCACAGGAGTGCACGCAGACAATCCACCACCCTACCACACGGCGCTGGCCAGGGCAGGGCGGGCCGGGTCAGGCGGCGCCGCGCCCCGCGCGAAAGGGCGAGACCGTGGGGTCGCCGGGGATCCAGAAGCGCCACGGGTACGCGGCCGTGCCGGCGATGCCCGCGACGCCCACGCGCGGGCCGGAGGCCACGTCCGCCAGCGGCTCGTCGCGCAGGAGAAGGCGCGCCGTGGCGTCGGCCCGCGGCTCGCCCGCGACCGCGTCGATGCCGTCGTGCACCGGATGGCGCAGACCCATCGCGTCGCCGAGGCGACCGGGCCCGCGGGCCAGGTCGCGATCCGTGCGGGCCACTCCCCTCCGCTCCCGGCGCCGCCGCGCGACATCGGCACCGCGGACGATCTGCCCCGCCCGCAGCAGCACGCCGTCGCCACGGCCCGCGGGGCCGCACACGACGTTGACGCAGGAGTGGATGCCGTGGCTCAGGTAGACGTACAGGTGCCCGGCCTCGCCCCACATCGTCGCGTTGCGCGCCGTGGGACCCATCCGGGCGTGCGAGCCGGGATCGGCCACGTCGCCCGAGCCGAGCCCGTGGTACGCCTCCACCTCGGTGATGCGCACCGTGACGACGCCGTCGGGCAGCGTGGTCTCGAGCAGGCCGCCCAGCAGCCGCGGCGCGACATCCACCGGCAGCCCGGCGAGTTCCTCGCGGGCGGCGGGGTGATGTCCCTCCCCCACCGCGCTCACCACGGTCCCGTCGCGCACCAGCTGATGTCGAACCCCGGCAGCACGGACACCGGCTCGCCCGTGTCGAGCTCGACGATGTGCGTCTCGAGCTCGCGCGGCATCGGCTGCTGGGCCAGGTCATAGGGGTTGTCGATGAGCTGCGGCGCGACGAGCGCGGCGACGTACCGTCCGCTCGGGGACACGCACGCGTGCAGCAGTGCGTCGTCGGAGCCGACCTCGAACAGCTCGCGCACGGCGCCGTCCTCCCCCACATGCGCGAGCAGCTGCGCCTCGGGCCGGCTCGGGTCGAGCATCCGCATGTACTGCCGCACGGTGCCGCCGCGCCCGTCCTCCCCTCCCGGCACGGGGATCACGGTGCCGAGCACTCCCAGTTCCCGCTCGGGTTCCACGAGCGGCTCCTCCTGCCCGCTCGTGAGGTCGAGCTCGACGATCCCCGCCTCGATCCGCTCGATCACCGCCGTGTAGGTGCCCCGCGTGACGGCGTCGATCGTGATCGCGCTGCCGAGCGGCGCGGGCCCGGCGTCGCTCTCCGGGTCGGTGAGGATCAGGTCTCCCGCGAAGTCGATCAGCAGCAGCGCCGACGAGTCGGGCACGAAGCGCCAGCGGTCGACGCTGGGGGCCTCGCCGCCGATCTCGACGGGCACCGGATCGGAATCGGGATCCCCGAGCTCGGAGGTGAAGAGCACGCTCGCGTGTCCGACGCCGCCCGGATCGGAGTAGGTGTAGCCGACGCGGTCGCCGCGCTGCGACACCTGCAGTCCCTGCACGATGCCGCGCCCGGGCAGCCTCACCTCGGCCGCACCCGACCCGTCGCGCCGCATGACGTGGAGAGCGGATGCCCCGTCCTCCACGGTCGCCACGACGAGCCGCGTCGACGTGGCACGGAAGTCGTCGATCTCGGGGCTCGTGAACACCCGCACGGGATCGGATCCGTCGACGCCGCTGCGGACGATCGCGTCGTCTCCGTCGGGGTCGCGCTGGAGCAGGAAGACCTCCGCGGGCGGCGTGCGGAACGTGGTCTCGAGCGTCGCGGGCGGACCGCCGCCCACCGACCGCACGCCGCCGACCGTGACGCGGTACTCGGTGTCGTCGTCGAGCGGCACGGTGAAGCGCACGCCCACGCTGCGCCCCGCCGCATCGACGGTGAAGGGCGCCTCGGGCTCGACGGTCACCTGCGCGGGGTCGAACTCCGCGAGCGCCTGGTTGACCGTGAGGATCACGCGCGTGCCCGACACCTCGACCGCGGCCGCGGGGTCCGCCTGCACGCTCGTGAGCCGCGGGCCCTGCGCGAGGCTCACGGCCGCGCCCGCACCGCCGAGCGCGACGAGCACCGCCAGCACGCCGGCCAGCGTGAGCGCGAAGCGCCGCCGGCGCGCCCCGCGTCGTGATCGCCGGGACGCCGGTCGCGCCTCAGTACTCATACGGGTCGTCCGGCTCCGGGATCGCGGCGATCTCGCGCGGCTGGATGACGAGCCCGCCGGAGGCGTCGGTCGTGACCACGCCGTCGACCTCCACCCAGTCCCCGACGTCGACCGCACCCTCCCAGCCCGGCGAGACGACGGGCACGGATGCCGGCTGCGCGTCGATCACGCAGTGGGTGATCACGAGACGGCCCAGACGCAGCACGTCGCCGTCGCCGTCCTGCGGCGTCACGAACCCGCTGAGAGTCACGCGCGTGCCCTCGAAGGTGTCGGGGCTCGTCGCGGTCGCGAAGACGGCCGACCATTGACCCACGCCGAAGTCCGACGGGTCCGAGCTCGCGGCCAGCCGCACGGTGTCGGCGCCCGCGAACAGCGGCGCCGTCCCGGTGTCGCGCGCCATCGCCAGCTCGACCGACAGCGGGGCGGGAGGGAGGACGAGCGACGCCACGACGATGCCGGACGCCAGCACCCCGCCGACCGCCACCGCGACGTGCGTGCGCGGGGCGTGCGCCTGGCGGATCCGCTGTGCCGCGGTGTCCTCGCGGTGGTCGTGGTCGTCGTCGTGCGGAGGATGGGACGCGGGCGCCGGCACCGCCCCCTCGTGCGGCTCGTGTCCGTGGTCGTGGCCGTGATCGTCCTCGCCTCCGAGCGGGAGCAGGAACGACAGCACGGTCCCCACCAACGCCACGACCGCCATGCCCACCGCGAACCAGGCCTGGTCCGGGTTGATGTAGAGCGAGAGCCGGCCGGTGATCGCGAGGCTCAGCGTCACGACCGACACGGCGGCCGCGAGCCCCGCGCCGAGCCAGCGCGTCCCGATGGAGCGGAGCCCGCGGGCTCCGAGCAGTTCACGCAAGGAGATTCACCCCGATCCCGATCGCGAAGGACGCCAGCAGCACGACCGCCACGATGCCCGCGAGCGTGCGCGTGGTGAAGGTCGTGCGCATGAGCGCGAGCATCTTGACGTCGACGAGGGGGCCGACCAGCAGGAACACGACGAGCGATCCGGGCGAGAACGTCGACGCGAAGGAGAGCGCGAAGAAGGAGTCGACGTTCGAGCAGATCGCGACGGTCATCGCGAGCGCCGTCATCGCGACGATCGACAGCACGGGGTTCGACCCGATCGCGAGCAGCGTGTCCCGCGGGACGACGACCTGCACGGCGCCCGCGATGCCCGAGCCGATCACGAGCGCCGGCATGACCGCGCGCAGCTCGACGATGAACTGCGCGAGGCTGCGGCGGCCCCGCGCTCCGGTGTCCGTCGCGACGATCTCGCACGTGTCGAGGAATCGTCCCGTCAGCAGCGAGGCGGGATCCGGGTGGCGGCTGTAGATCCAGCCGATCAGGTTGGCGATGACCCATCCGCCGACGATGCGGACGACGAGGATACCGCTGTCCCAGCCGAATGCCGCGTGGGTCGTGATGATGACGATCGGATTGACGATGGGCGCGGCGACGAGGAACGTGAGCGCCTCGGCGGGGCTGATCCCGCGCATGATCAGCCCGCGGGCGAAGGGCAGGTTGCCGCACTCGCAGACCGGGATCAGCATCCCCAGCAGCGACAGCACGGCCCGTCTCGCCCATGCCCGACGAGGCATCCATCGCTCGATCACGCTCGCGGGCAGCCACACCTGGACGCCGATCGACAGGACGACGCCGAGCATGACGAAGGGCAGCGACTCGATCAGCACGCTGAGCGCGAGCGTGAGCCCGTCCTGCAGCCGCGAGGGCAGCGCCTGCGGGAAGAGCGCGGGCGCGAAGACGTCGAGCGCGATCAGCACGACGACGGCCACGACGCCCAGCCCGAGCGCCGCGAGCGCCCGGGTGCGCCCGGGGCCCGCACCCCGGGTCGGCGGCGCCCCGCGGCGCAGGGTGCTCTCCTGCGTCGTCGTCATGCCCTCGCTGCGGCGCACGAGCGGCACAGACCGAAGATGTCGACGACGTGCTCGGCCTCGGTGAACCCGTGCTGGGTCGCGGTCTCGCGGGCCCACTGCTCGACGGCCGTCGCCTCGATCTCGACCGCGAGGCCGCACGAGCGGCAGATCAGGTGGTGGTGGTGTCCCTCCATCGCGCAGGCGCGGTAGAGGGCCTCGCCCTCGGGGCTCTGCAGCGAGTCGGCCTCACCGGACGCGGCGAGACCGGCGAGCGCGCGATAGACCGTGGCGAGCCCGATTCCCGTGTTCTCATCGCGCAGCGTCGCGTGCAGCGCCTGCGCGCTGACGAAGCCGCGCGCCTCCGCGAGCGCATCGCGCACGCGCTCGCGCTGCCACGTGTTCCGCTGGCCGACCATGGGGACGAGTCTATGACGCCGGCCCCGGCGTCGCCTGGGCGCCCCCTGGCCGCCGGGCGACGGCGAGGCGCTGCGCCCGCTCCCGGCGCGCCGCGATGACGCGGCACACGACGTAGATGAGGAACGAGATCGTGGTGATGTACGGACTGACGGGCAGCGTGCCGGCGATCGCGAGCAGGATGCCGCCCACGGCCGACACGAACCCGAACAGCGCCGCCAGCAGCGGCACCGCGAGCGGCCCGTGGCTGACGCGCATCGCGGCGGCCGCGGGGGTGACGAGCAGCGCCATGACGAGCAGCGCGCCGATGATGTGCACGGCGACGGCCACGATCAACCCGAGCAGCAGCATGAACACGAGGCTGACGGTCCGTGTGGGCACGCCCCGGGCGGCCGCGGACTGCGCGTCGAGCGAGTCGAAGCGCAGCGGGTTCCACACGATCAGCAGGCCGACCAGCACCACCAGGGAGATGCCGATGAGCCACCCGAGGTTCGGCGTCGACACCGACACGATCTGCCCCGTCAGCAGGCTGAAGCGGTTCGCGCTGCGCCCCTCGTAGAGCGAGAGGAACAGGATCCCGAGGCCGAGTCCGAACGGCATGAGCACGCCCACGATCGAGTTGCGGTCGCGGGCGCGCGTCCCGAGCACGCCGATGATCGCCGCCGCGGCGACCGCGCCCGCAAGCGAGCCGGCCACGACGCTGCCGCCGAACAGCAGCGCGGCGGCGGCGCCGGCGAAGGACAGCTCGCTCACGCCGTGCACCGCGAAGGCCATGTCGCGCTGCATGACGAACACGCCGATGAGGCCGCCGACGATGCCGAGCACGGCTGCCGCGATCACGGAGTTGGCCACGAGCTGCAGCAGCGCGCCGTAGTTCTCGAACGACAGTACGTCGCTCCACTGCAGCGACAGCACGCGCGCGACGGGGGCCGCGAGAGCGGGCGCGAGGACGGCCTGGCTCATAGGATCGCCTCCCCCGCGCCGGGAGCATCGTGGTCGTGGTGGTGGTGCGGCTCGGCGTCCGGGATGCCGACGACGACGAGCCGGTCCCCCGCGTGGAGCACGTGGACGGGCGTGCCGTAGAGGTCCGTGAGCACGTCCGAGCGCAGCACCTCCGCGGGCGTCCCGAGCGTGAAGCGGCCGCCCGCGATGTAGAGGACGCGGTCGACGCGATCCAGGATCGGATTGACGTCGTGGGTCACGAACAGGACGGCGGCGTCGCGCTCGCGTCGCTCGCGATCGATGATGGACGTCACGGCCTGCTGGTTGGCCAGGTCGAGGCTCGACAGCGGCTCGTCGCACAGCAGCAGCGCGGGGGCGTCCGCGAGGGCCTGCGCCACGCGGAGCCGCTGCTGCTCGCCGCCGCTGAGCAGGCCGACCGGGCGCTCGGCGTAGGACGTCGCTCCGACACCCGCCAGCAGCGCGTCGACGCGCTCGCGGTCGCCGCGGCGCGGGATCGGCGGCCCGAAGCGGGGCCCCTGGATGCCGAGGGCGACGAGATCCCGCGCACGCAGGCTCGTCCCGGCCGGCAGCGGCCTCTGCTGCGGGATGTACCCGATGCGGCGGTCGCCCCGGCGCGCCGGCGCCCCGCCCACCCGGATGGTGCCCGCGCTGAGCTCCTGGAGGCCCAGGATCGCGCGCAGCAGCGTCGTCTTCCCCGAGCCGCTCGGGCCCAGCACCGCGACGAACTCGCCGGGTCGGACCTGCAGATCGAGGCCGGACCACAGCTCGCGCCCCCGCAGACGCAGCGCGGCCCCCGAGACCTCGAGCACCGGGTGCTCGGGCGCGCGCGAAGACATGCCGACCAGCCTAGCTCCAGTGATAATCGTTCTCTCTCCCGGCGCGAGCGCGCCGGTACGGCCTCAGCCCTGGAGCGCGGCCTCGAGCGCGTCGATGTTCGCGCTCATCCACTCCACGTACGTCTCGTCTCCGGTGAGCACCTCGCTCAGTTCGACGACCGGCACGCCGGCGGACTCGGCGGTCTCGATCACGCGATCGGTCTCGGCACCGCCGGTCTGCGCGTTGGCGAGCACCACCGCGACCTCTCCGCTCTCGATGACCCGGATCGCGGCGAGCAGCGTGGCGGGGGCGACGTCCTGCCCCTCCTCGACCGCCTCCGCGAACCCGTCGGGCGTGACGTCGACGAGACCCGCCGACGCGGCCAGGTAGCCGCCGATCGGCTCGGTGAGGAAGACGCCGCGACCCTCGTACGCCACGGCGATCTCGTCCAGGCGCGCCTCCAGCCCCTCCAGCTCGCCGATCAGGGCGTCCCGGTTCGCGGCGAGCGTGTCGGGGTCGACCGCCCCGGGCAGCTCGCGCTCGATCTCCTCGGCGAGCGCCTCGACCAGGTGGATCATCGTGTGGGCGTCATACCAGACGTGCTCGTTGAAGCCGTCGATGTGGTTGTGCCCCTCGTGCCCGTCCTCGCCGTGGCCGTGACCGTCGTCCGCGTGTCCGTGGTCGTCCTCCGCGTGCTCGTGGTCGTCCTCCGCGTGCTCGTGCTCGCCTTCGGCGTGCTCGTGCTCGCCCTCGGCGTGATCGTGCTCGTGCTCGTGGTCGTGCTCGTCCTCCGCGTGGGCGTGCTCGTCGGCGGCGGGCGTCTCCTCGGCCGGCGCCTCCTCGGCGTGGTCGTCCTCGGCGTGACCGTGGTCGTGGCCACCCTCGCCCGGGTAGTCGTGCGAGAACTCGATCGCCGTGACGACCGGACGGTCGTCACCCTCTCCGATGAGGGCCTCCATGAAGGGGTCGTACCCTCCGCCGTTGACGATCACGAGGTCGGCCTCCTGCACGGTGAGGCGGTCGCGCGCGGTGGCCTCGTACGAGTGGGGGTCCTGCGTGGCCGTGTCGATGATCGGCGTCACCTCGACGGCGTCTCCCACGAGCGCCTGCGCGAGCGACGCGTACACGTTCGTGGACGCGACGATCACCGGGACCGGCGCGGCCTCCTCCTCCGATGCGGCACCGGCGCAGCCTGCCAGGATGACGGCGGGGACGACGAGGACGGAGGCCGAGAGGACGCGACGTGACACCATGGGCGCCAGCGTAACGCAAATGAGAATCGTTCTCTAACCGCTCCCGCTGGACGGGAGCGTGTGCGATCCGTGTCAGTCGAGCAGCAGCGCCGGCTCCTCCAGCACCGCGGCCACGTCCGCGAGGAAGCGGCTGATGCCGTCGCCGTCGACCACGCGGTGGTCGAACGAGCCCGAGACCGTCGTGACCCAGCGGGGGCGCACCTCGCCGTCCACGACCCACGGCTTCTGCCGGATGGCCCCCATCGCGACGATCGCCGACTCGCCGGGGTTGATGATCGGCGTGCCGGCGTCCATCCCGAACACGCCGATGTTCGTGATCGTGATCGTGCCGCCCTGCTGGTCCGCCGGCGTGGTCTTCCCCTCGCGGGCCGTGATGGTGAGCCGCTCGAGCGCCGCGGCGAGGTCGCGCATGCTGAGGTCCTGCGCGTCCTTGATGTTGGGCACCAGCAGGCCCCGCGGCGTCGCCGCGGCGATCCCGAGATTGACGTAGTGCCGCACGTGGATCTTCGCGCCGTCCTCGTCGTCGACCCACGCGGAGTTGATCATGGGGGTGCGACGCACCGCCCAGATGACCGCGCGCGCGACGATCAGCAGCGGCGAGACCTTGACGTCGGCGAAGTCGGGCGATGCCTTGAGGCGCTTGACGTACTCCATCGTGCGCGTGGCGTCCACGTCGGTCCATACGGACACGTGCGGGGCCGTGTAGGCCGACTTCACCATGCCGGTCGCCGTCGCCTTGCGCACGCCCTTGACGGGGATGGACTCGACCCGCGCGGCGGCGGACGCCACCGGCGCGGCCGCCGCGGCCGGCTCCGTCGGCTCGGCGGCGACGGGGATCGTCTCATCGCGCACGGAGGGCCACTCGGGAGTCGAGATGTTGCGGAACACGCTGGCCTGCTCGGCGTGCTTGACGACGTCCTCCCGGGTCACCTCACCCGCGGGGCCCGAGGGCCGCACGTCGGCGAGCTCGACGCCCAGGTCACGCGCCAGCTTGCGGATCGGCGGCTTGGCGATCACCCCGACCGACGACGCGACGGGCTTCTCGGGCGGCTTCCGGCGGCGCGTCTTGGCCTCGCCGCCCGTGCCGTATCCCACCAGCACGGACCCGCCGCCCTCCGGCTTCCGCTCCTGACCCGGTCCCGTCGGCTCGTCGACGTCCGCGTCCGCGGCGCCGTCGGCCTCGACGACCGTGATGATCGGCGCGCCGACGTCCACGGTCTCGCCCTCGGCGACCAGGAGCTCACCGACCGTGCCCGCGAAGGGGGACGGCAGCTCCACGAGCGACTTGGCAGTCTCGATCTCGGCGATCACGTCGTCGACCGCGACGGTGTCGCCCGGCGCGACGTGCCAGGACACGATCTCGGCCTCGGTGAGTCCTTCGCCGACGTCGGGGAGATGGAAGGTCTGCATCGAACGGATCCTCTGCGTCAGGGGGCGATGGTATCGCGGGTCAGTAGGCGAGCGCCCGGTCCACGGCCTCGAGCACGCGGTCGGGGTCGGGCAGGTAGACGCCCTCGAGCTTGGCGGGCGGGAAGGGCACGTCGAAGCCGGACACGCGCAGCACGGGGGCCTCGAGCGAGTAGAAAGCGCGCTCGGCGACGGTGGCGGCGATCTCGCTGCCGATGCTCGCATTCCCCGGCGCCTCCTGCGCCACGACGAGGCGACCGGTCGAGCGCACGGAGTCGAGGATGGGACCGTAGTCGATCGGCGAGAGCGAGCGCAGGTCGACGACCTCGCAGCTGGTCCCCTCGGCCTCCGCGAGCGCGGCCGCCTGCAGCAGCGTGGTCACCATGGCGCCGTGACCGACGAGGGTCACATCCGTGCCGCGACGGACGACGCGGCTGGCGTGCAGGGGCAGCGCGCGCCCCGAGGTGTCGACCTCGCCCTTCTGCCAGTACTTCGCCTTGGGCTCGAGGAAGACGACGGGGTCCGCCGACGAGATCGCGTCCTGGATCATCCAGTAGGCGTCGTTGGGCGTGGAGGGACTCACCACGCGCAGACCCGGCGTGTGCGCGAAGTACGCCTCCGGGCTCTCCTGGTGGTGCTCGACGGCGCCGATGTGGCCGCCGTAGGGGATGCGGATCACGATCGGCATCGACACGGCGCCCTCGTGCCGCGAGGTGATCTTCGCCAGCTGGGTCGTGATCTGGTCGAAGGCGGGGAACACGAAGCCGTCGAACTGGATCTCGATCACGGGACGGAAGCCCCGCATCGCGAGCCCGATCGCCGTGCCCACGATCCCCGACTCCGCCAGGGGCGTGTCGAGCACGCGGCGCTCGCCGAACTCCGCCTGCAGCCCCTCCGTCACGCGGAAGACGCCGCCCAGGCGTCCGATGTCCTCGCCCATGAGCAGCACGCGGTCGCTGCCCGCCAGGGCAGCGCGCAACCCCGCGTTCAGGGCCCTGCTGAGGGTCATGGTCTCCATGCCGGATCCGCCCATGCTCACTGGCCCTCCTCGAACGACGCCTCGTACTCCGCGAGCCACCGGCGCTGCTCCTCCATGAGGGGGTGCGGCTCGGAGTACACGTGCGCGAACATGCTGTCGGGCGCGGGTTCGGGAAGCTGCGTGGTACGCGCGCGGGCGTCGGCCGCGACGTCCGCGGCCTCCTCGTCGACGTCCGCGAAGAACGCCTCGGACGCGCCGCGGCCCTCGAGGTACGCGCGCATGCGGGCGATCGGATCGCGCGCCTCCCACGCACGCTCCTCGTCGCTCGTGCGGTACTTGGTCGGGTCGTCGCTCGTGGTGTGCGCTCCCATCCGGTACGTCACGGCCTCGATCGCGCGCGGCCCCTCGCCCGCGCGGGCCTCGTCGAGCGCCACGCGCGAGACCGCGTAGCTCGCCAGCACGTCGTTGCCGTCGACGCGGATGCTCTCCATCCCGTAGCCGGCGGCGCGCTCCGCCAGCGGCACGGGGGACTGCGTCGAGACCGGCACGGAGATCGCCCAGTGGTTGTTCTGCAGGAAGAACACCTGCGGCGTCCGGTAGCTCGCCGCGAACACCATCGCCTCGTGCACATCGCCCTGGCTCGACGCCCCGTCGCCGTAGTACACGATCACCGCCTGGTCGCGCGCCGGATCGCCGGTCGCGTGCCCGCCGTCGAACGCGATCCCCATCGCGTACCCCGTCGCGTGCAGCGTCTGCGATCCGAGCACGAGCGTGTAGAGGTGCGTGTTGCCGTTCTTCGGATCGGTCGGGTCCCAACCGCCGTGGCTCACGCCGCGCATCAGCTTGACGATGTCGACCGGGTCGACGCCACGGATGCGGCACACGACGTGCTCGCGGTACGAGGGGAACACGTGGTCCTGCGGGCGGGCGGCGCGCGCCGAGCCCACCTGCGCGGCCTCCTGGCCCTGCGAAGGCGGCCACAGGGCGAGCTGTCCCTGCCGCTGCAGCAGGGTGGCCTGGCGATCGAAGGAGCGGATCACCGCCATGTCGCGGTAGAACTGCTCGAGCTCCCCGTCACCGAGCGCGTCGACCAGGGGCAGGTAGCGCTCCGCGCTCTCCGACGGCGCGATGGCGCCGTCGGGTGCGAGGATGCGGACGGTGGGGTCGCTCCCCGAGCCTGCGGGGAAAGTGCCTGTCTGCCGGGCGTCTGCCGAAGTCACCGTTCCACGCTATCCGGGGCCCCCGCGACCGCCGGTGAAAGACTCGGGACAACGGATCGGGCGATCCCTAGGACCTTCTCCACAGACTCATGCTCCCCGATCGATATACGCAGGCCGTCGGGGAACGCGCGCACCACGATCCCGGCGTCGTCGAACGCCCTCGCCACCCCCTCCAAGTCGTGTGTCGGCAGCCACACGAAGTTGCCCTGCGCCTCGGGCACGTCCCAGCCGATCTCTCGCAGGGCCGCGGCGAGCGCGTCGCGGCGCGCGATGATCTCCTCGACCCGCGCGCGCAGCTCGGCCTCGTGCGCGAGGCTCGCGAGCGCGGCCACCTCCGCGGTTGCCGTGACCGACAGCGGGATCGCCGTGCTGCGGGCCGCGTCGAGCACGCGCGGGTGGCCGATGGCGTAGCCCACCCGCAGGCCGGCCAGTCCGTAAGCCTTCGAGAACGTGCGCAGCACGACCACGTTGGGGTGCGCCTCGAACACGCGCGCGGCCAGCCCGTCGACCGCGTCCGGATCCGTGACGAACTCGGCGTACGCCTCGTCGAGCAGGATCAGCACGTCGGCGGGCACCCGGGCGACGAACGCCTCGAACTCGGCGGCCGTGACGATCGGGCCGGTGGGGTTGTTGGGAGAGCAGACGAGGATGCACCGCGTGCGGTCGGTGACGGCCGCGGCCATCGCGTCCAGATCGTGGCCGGAGTCGGGCCGCAACGGCACCTGCACGCTCGTCGCGCCGGCGACCAGCACGAGCCCCGGGTACGCCTCGAACGAGCGCCACGCGTACAGCACCTCGTCCCCGGGTCCGGCGACCGCCTGGATGAACTGCGCCAGCAGCGCCACGCTGCCGGCACCGACGTGCACGCCCTCGGGCTCCACCCCGTAGCGCTCGCCCAGGGCCGCGCGCAGCCGCGATGCGGTCGCGTCGGGGTAGCGATTGAACGTCGCCGCGCGGTGGACCGCCTCGATCACACCGGGGAGAGGTTCGAACGGGTTCTCGTTGCTCGACAGCTTGAACCCCGCGTCGTCGGCCTGCCGCCCCTGGCGATAGGGCGGGAGCGCCGCGATCTCGGGGCGGACGCGCGGCAGGACCGGCTCGTTCGAGGTCATGCGGGTCAGTCTATTTGCGGGGTGGGAGACTGGGTGCATGCGCTTCCTCGTCCGAGTCGTCGTGAACGCGTTCGCCATCTGGATCGTGACGCTCATCCCGGTGCTGCAGGTCGACGTCACGCCGTTCGCGCCCGGCGGCGACCTGCAGCTCGTGCTCACGCTGCTGGCCGTGGCGGCGATCTTCGCGGTCGTCAACACCGTGATCGGCACGGTCATCAAGATCGTCGCGTTCCCGCTCTACATCCTGACGCTCGGCCTGATCTCGCTCCTGATCAACGGTTTCCTGCTGTGGCTGACCGCGGCGATCACGAGCGGATGGAGCTGGGGCCTGGACGTGCACCACTTCTGGTGGGGCGTCGTGGCGGCGCTGCTGATCGGCCTCATCAACGGGGTCTTCGGCATGATCCTGCGCCCGCAGAAGAAGAAGCGCTGACCGCCGGACGCACGGGGCCCGGTGCGGGCCGGGTCAGCGGATGCGGGAGCGGATGCGGGCGGCCGCGAGCGCGGTGAAGACCACGGCGAGCGCGGCCAGGACCCCCGCGGCGAACCAGACCGGGACCGCCCAGTCGCCGACGCTGAGGGTGATGCCGTACGCGGCGTTGATGCCGTCGATCGCCGCCTGCTGACCTCCGACGAGGTCCGACAGCGCCTCGGACGTGAACTGCTGCCGCAGCAGCATGGCCGCCTGCGCGAACGGGAGCGCGCTCACGGCGTCGCGGACCGCGTCCGGGAACAGGCCCACCGCGATGTAGGCGCCCGCCACGAAGCCCGCCACGGTCCCGACGACCGTGGACAGCGCGGCGAACGAGCCGGTCGTGCGGAGGAAGGACGCGACGAATGCCCAGAGCGCGGCGAAGCCCGCCGTCGCCAGGACGATCCACCCGGCGGACGCGGCCACCGCGCCCGCCGCCAGCACCACGTCCGAGACCAGCCACAGGTAGAGCAGGGCGACGACGAGCACGACGAGCGTCACGGCGACGCCGATCAGGAAGGCCGAGGCCAGGTACCCCAGCACGAGCTGGCCGCGCCGCACGGGCGAGACGAGGAAGTCACGGAACCGGCCCGAGGCGGCATCCTCGACGAACACCGACAACGCTCCCAGCGGGGTGGTGATGGCGGACAGCGCGACGATGCCGGCGAACATCCACGCGTCCACGAAGCCGCGCACCTCGGCGTCGTCGGCGCCGGGGACGCTGTCGGCGATCGACGTGACCTGCAGGTTGCCGAGGAACAGGGCGTACAGCAGGAAGACGATCAGCGCGCCGAGCAGCGAGAAGAACACGTTGAGCGGATCGCGGAAGAACAGGCGCAGGTTGCGCGCCGTGATCGAGAGCACGACGTCCATCACGACGCCTCCGGCTCACGGCCCGTGAGCGCGAGGAACACGTCGTCCATGCGGCCATGGCGGAACTCGAAGTCCCGCACGTCGTCCCCCAGCTCGGCCAGCAGGCGGCGCGCCTCGTCGGCGCCGGCCACGCGGACAGCGCGCGTGCCCTCGGCCGTCGTGAGGGTGAGGACGCTGGACGAGTGCTGCGCGCGCAGCTCGGCGGGCGTGCCCTCCGCGACGAGCCGCCCCCGGTCGATGATCGCGACGCGGTCGGCCTCCTCGGTCTCCTCCATGTAGTGCGTCGTGAGGAACACGGTCAGCCCCGTCCGCTCGCGCAGGTCATGGATCGTGCTCCAGATGACGCGCCGGCTCGCGGGATCCAGTCCGGTCGTCGGCTCGTCGAGGAACACGATGCGCGGATCGTGCAGCAGCGCGCGGGCGATGTCGACGCGGCGGCGCTGACCCCCGGAGAGCGAGCCGTAGCGGCGGTCGAGGAAGTCGCCCAGCTCGACCAGCTCGGTCAGCAGCGCGACGCGCTCGCGCACCGCACGGCGCGACGCCAGATAGGGTCGCCCGCGCGCCGTGAGGTTCTCGCGCACCGTGAGGGCGGCATCCAGCAGCGAGTCCTGGAACACGACCCCGATCGCGCGCCTGACGGCGTCCCCGTCGCGCGTCACGTCGTGGCCCGCCACGGTGAGGGTGCCCGCGTCGAAGCCGAGCACGGTCGTCAGGCACCCGATGGTCGTCGACTTGCCGGCCCCGTTCGTGCCGAGGAAGGCGAACGTGCTGCCCTCCGGCACGTCGAAGGAAATGTCGTCGACCGCCGTGATCCCCCGGTACCGCTTCGTCAGGCCGTCGACGGTCACGCTCGCGGACATGCGCTGGGCTCCTCACAGGACGGCACGGAAGGGACGGCGCGGACGGGATGGCGGTTGGGGCGATCCGGCGGCACGATAGCAGACCGAGGTGACCCGCCCGGGTCGTGGGAAGCGGGACCCCCGATCCGTCGGCGGCCCTGCCCGCCGTCACTCCCGGGCGTCGCTCACGCGCTCGGCGGCGTACTCCGTCGCGACGATCTCCCGCGCGCCCGCGAGCGCGTCGAGGTGCCGTTCGCGTGCGGCGGCGACCCGGGGGTCGCCGGATGCGTCGACCTGGGCGGCCAGGTCGACGTACGCGTCCATGCGGTGGGCGGGCATCGTGACGTCCCCCGGCCAGGCGAGCGGTTCCCGCACCGCCTCGGCGACGAAGCTCTGCGGCGATCCGTTCGCGACGGGCGCCCCGCCGCCGGCGAGCGCGACGACGGGATCGTCGCGGTACCGCATCGTGACGTTGAGCGTCGACGCTCCGGCCATGACGGCCGTGGGCGCGCCGAACGTGACGAGCGTGCGCACGTCGTAGCGGCCCTCGATCGCCATGCGCCCCGCGATCATCGCGCCCTGTGAGAAGCCGTACAGGTGCACCGTGTCGCCGAGGCGCGCCCCCGCGTCCGCGAGCGCCCGCTCGACCGCCTGCTGCGACGCCGACGTGCGCCCGCCGTACAGCTCGAGGTTGGAGCGCATGTCCCACGCCTCGCCCGGATCCGGCCCCAGCCCGCCGGCCGTGCCGCCGACGTAGGCCGCGAACTGCTGCGATCCGTCGGCGAAGACGTGCCGCTCGACGCGCACGCGGGCGTCGTCGCCGGGGATCCGGGAGGCCACCTCGGCGAGCGACCCGGCGGCCGCAGCCGCGCGGCGGGACAGCGCCGTCACGCGCACGGCCTCCTCGCTCCCCCGCGGCGCACCCCGCGCGGATCCCGGCGCAGGCGCGTGGACGACGCCCCTCCCGAGGACGCGCACGGCGCCCGCGGCTCCCCACACGGCCACGGGGCCGAGGACCCCCGCGACCGGAAGCCCTCCGAGCGTCGCCTGCCGCGCCAGCTCGTCGTCCCAGCCGGTCTCCCACCGGCGCCAGAGCCGGTCGCTCTCGGCGATCGCGGCCGGGCTGCGGGCGGCGATCGCCGCGAGCCGCTGCTCGAGCGCGCGGGCCTCCTCGGCCCGCGCGGGCGCGCCGGTGCCACCCGCCACCAGCACCGCGAGGCGCGCCCGCGTCTCCACCGCGTCGTAGACGTCGGCGGCCAGCCGCAGCTCGTCCGCCACGCGGCGCACCTGCACGGCGAGCTCGGCGGCGTGCGCGGCGGCGTCCCGGGCCAGGGGCGCATCCAGCACCGCCACGCCGACCGCGGCCCACCCCGCCGTCGCGACCGTGTCGAACCGCTCGGCGATCCCGGCGAGCCGGGCTGCGGCGTCGCGCAGGCTCTGCGGATCGACCGCCACGGCACCGCCCGACGCGATCTCGAGGCTCATCCCGACCCGTCCACCGGGAAGAGCGCGTACGCACTCTGCCCCGCGACGCCGCGGGCGGCCGAGGCGAGGCGCACGTCGAGCCGCACGGCTTCCGCGCGGAGCTCACCCGCCCGCAGGTGGAACCGCTCCGCAGCGGACGCGCGCCACTCCAGGTCGGGCAGCAGCGCGTCGAGCGCGGTGAGCGCGGCGGCGACCTCCTCTCTCGCCCTGACCAGCAGAGCGTGCGCCTGCGCCGCGGCCGCGACGATGTCCGCATCTGCCCCCATGTCCCCAGCGTGGGCGACGGCGCGTCGGCGGCGGGCGGGATCCGCCCCTTCCGGGCATGAGCCGCCGGTTCCGCCGGCCTGGGGACGAGGGGTCGCGGCGCGCCCGGACGGGCGGCCCGTCCGCCCCGGGGAGGCGCGACGCCGCCGTCCCAGGCAGAATGAGCGCATGACCGGCCAGCACCCGTTCCGCGTCGTCTTCGTCTGCACGGGCAACATCTGCCGCTCGCCCATGGCGGAGGTCGTCTTCCGGCATCTCGCGCACAGCAGGGGGATGGGCGATCTCGTCGTCTCCCGCAGCGCCGGCACCGGCGACTGGCACGTCGGGGAGCGGGCCGACAGCCGCACGCTCGCGGCTCTGGCCCGCCGCGGCTACGACGGCTCGGCGCACCGCGCGCGGCAGTTCGACCTCAGCGCGTTCCGGGACAACGACCTCGTCATCGCGCTCGACCGCACACACGAGCGGATCCTGCGGCAGTGGGCGCGCGACGAGGACGACCGCGATCGCGTCTCGCTGCTGCTGTCGTTCGATCCGTCGGCGACCGTCCCGGACGTGCCCGACCCGTACTACGCCGACGAGACGGCTTTCGACGACGTGCTCGCTATGATCGAAAGCGCCAGCCTGGCGCTGTTCCGCCAGCTCGAACCGGCGATCCGACCGCCTCGAACCGGAGGAATCTCCTGACCTCTCTGCCAGCCCAGCCCCTCAGCCCCCTCGACGGCCGCTACCGTGCGGCCGTCTCGCCCCTCGCCGACTACCTGTCGGAGGCGGGCCTGAACCGGGCCCGCGTCGAGGTGGAGGTCGAGTGGCTCATCACGCTCACCAACAACTCCCTCTTCGGCACGAGGCCCCTGACGCAGGACGAGAAGTTCCAGCTGCGCACGCTCTACCTCGCGTTCGGGCAGGAGGAGATCGACTGGCTCGCGGAGCGCGAGGCCGTCACGCGCCACGACGTCAAGGCGGTCGAGTACCTCGTGCGCGACCGGCTCTCGACCCTGGGCCTGGACCGGATCGCCGAGCTCACCCATTTCGCGTGCACCAGCGAGGACATCAACTCGCTCGCGTACGCGCTCACGGTCAAGCGCGCGATCTGCGAGGTGTGGCTGCCGGCGT
Source organism: Microbacterium album (assembly GCF_014643695.1). Classification (GTDB taxonomy): domain Bacteria; phylum Actinomycetota; class Actinomycetes; order Actinomycetales; family Microbacteriaceae; genus Microbacterium; species Microbacterium album. The sequence continues at coordinate 155,132 of NZ_BMJY01000005.1, forward strand.
ACCGCGGCGTCATCGAGAAGCTGCGCGCGCTCGCGCTGCAGCACGCGGACGCGCCGATGCTCGCGCGCACGCACGGCCAGCCGGCGACGCCCACGACGATGGGCAAGGAGCTCGGCGTCTTCGTGTGGCGCCTCGAGCGCGTGCTGGCCCAGCTCGAGAAGGGCGAGTACCTGGGGAAGTTCTCCGGCGCGACGGGCACGTGGTCCGCCCACCTCGCGGCCGAGCCCCGGGTGGCATGGCCCAACCTCGCACGCGAGTTCGTCGAGGCGCTGGGCCTGACGTTCAACCCGCTGACGACGCAGATCGAGTCGCACGACTGGCAGGTCGAGCTGTACGACCGGGTGCGGCACGCGGGCGGGATCCTGCACAACCTCGCGACCGACGTCTGGACGTACATCTCGCTCGGCTACTTCGCGCAGATCCCCGTCGCCGGCGCCACGGGCTCCTCGACGATGCCGCACAAGATCAACCCGATCCGGTTCGAGAACGCCGAGGCGAACCTCGAGCTGTCCTCGGCGCTGCTGTCGTCGCTCGCGCAGACCCTCGTGACCTCGCGCCTGCAGCGAGACCTGACCGACTCGACGACCCAGCGGAACATCGGCGTCGCTCTCGGCCACTCGCTGCTCGCGCTCGACAACCTCACGCGCGGCCTCGGCGAGATCTCCCTGTCGCGCGACGTGCTGCTGGCCGACCTCGACGCCAACTGGGAGGTCCTGGGCGAGGCGATCCAGACGGTCGTCCGCGCCGAGGTGACCGCCGGCCGGTCGTCCATCAGCGATCCCTACGCACTGCTCAAGGAGCTCACCCGGGGCCGCCGCGTCGGGCCCGAGGACCTGGCGGAGTTCGTGCGCGGGCTCGACATCGGCGAGGAGGCCAAGCAGCGCCTCCTCGAGCTCACGCCCGCCACCTACACCGGCCTGGCCGAGCAGCTCACGCGCTCCAAGCTCTGACCCGCGGCCGCTCGGGCGGCTCGACAACACGTGTCCTCAGCGAGCACACGTCCTGATCACGCTGGGACGACGTGTCGCCGTGCAGAACACGTGTTGTCGCGATGTGGCGCCGCGCACGGCGGCGCTCAGTCCTCTTCGTTCTGGTTCCGCAGCGCCTCGTCGTCGAGCAGCGCGAGATCGGCGCGCGTGACGAGCTGCGACGTGACGGCGTACTCGACGAGGCGGGCACGGCGGTTCGTCGCGAGCTTGCCCGGGCCGCCGCGCAGGCCCTGCACGCCCATGCGGTCGAGCTTGTCGCACACGTTGTCGAGCTTGCGGTTGAACTTGCTCATCGTCCAGCCGAGACGCTGCGCGGCGGCGCTCGACGAGGGCAGGTCCGCCATGCTGACGCCCTCACGGCGCAGCATGGGTTCGGCGAGGGCGACGATCAGCAGGCGCTGCAGCGGCGTGAAGCTGACGGGCATGACGGTCGTCTCGCCGCTCATGGACGCCTCCACCTGGCTCGAGACGGCGTACTGCGCCTCCTCCGTGTAGAGCGTCAGCTCATAGGTCGTGGGGCCCGCGGTGAACACGATGACGCTCTGGGCGAAGACGATCGGCATGCGCGCGCCCGGCGACAGCCACGACTGCACGGCGCCCCCCGCGCTCGACACCGTGGCCGCCAGGCGGGAGCCGACGTTCGCGAGCCACCACAGGCCGTCGTGGTACTGCAGCTCGAGGAACTGGCGGTGCAGGTACTGGTTGTCGTCGATCTCGAGGTCGCCCTCGCGGCCGATCACGAACGGCCGGCCGGTGGGCACCTCGTGCCACTCGCCCGCGAACTCGACCCGCAGCGGGGCGATCCGTCCCGGCATCGTGTCGACCTCCACCGCGTCGAACTGCCCCGTGGACTCACTCATCTGCGTCACAACGCGACCCCTTCCCGCCAGACATGTTGCCATGACGGCGGGGCGCGCGTTCACGCGGATCACCGGCGCGTCACCTCCGAGACGCGATATACCGATGTATCGTGCCCCGGCGGGTCAGCCGTCCGCGGGCGACCAGTCCACGGCCCCCGCCGTGAGCGGCGCCACGGCGCCCGGTCGCGGCCGGACCGCGTCGATGTCGCGGTCGGCGACGGTCACGACGGGGTTCATCGCCAGCGGGACCGCGATGGCCTGGGAGACGAGCGAGGTCTCGATCCGCACCCGCAGGTCGCGGGCCTCGTACTGATCGGCGGTGCGCGCGAGCTCCTCGATGAGGGCGTCCCGCTCGGGATCCGTCGCGCCGCTCAGGGACGCGGCGCCCCAGGTGCCCCACTGCGCCGCGATGTCGGCGGGGGCGTCGGGGACGGGAACGCGTGCGATCACGGCGGACCAGTCGTCACGCTCGGACACGGCTCGCGCGAGGTCCTCGTCGCCGCAGTCCCGCACGTCCCATCCGGCCTCCGCGGCGCCCGCCTGCAGCGCCGAGAACAGCCCCGTGGCGAACTCACTGCGCGCGTCGTAGAGCACGCACACGCTCGTGCCGGCGGGCACGCGGGCGCGCTCGCGGTCCTCCGCGGCCTCGCGCGCGGGACGGTCGAAAGCGGCCGGCAGGTCCGCGTCCTCGAGCGCGATCTGGTAGCCGCCGCTCTCCGGGGGGAACAGCAGGCTGTCGTGCGCCGGATAGGCCTCCTGCCACGGACCGGCCGCAGCCGCCACCATGTCGCGGCGCGGCACCGCCCGCAGGAACGCGGTGCGCGGCCCCGGCGTCGTGAACTCGCCGCGGTCCGCGCGCAGCACGAGGGCCCACTGCGTGCCGTCGTGCGTGGTGGTGACGCGGTAGTCCGTCCGCTCGCGCTCGCGCACCGCCTCACGGTTGTCTGTGCGGGGCGCGAGCTGCACGACGTCGGCCGTGTCGCCGAGCGCGTCGAGCGGGCTCACGCCCGGAAGGCGCCGCAGCTCCAGCCGCTCGAACTGCGGCGTGGGCCGGCCGCGGTATGCGTTGTTGACGACGAGCTCGATGCGCTGCGCCTCCGGGTTGCGCAGGTCGAGGGCGTCGATGCGGTACGGCCCGCTCGACAGCAGCAACCGCTCGTCGACATCGTCGGAGTCGATCGCGAACGCCGCGTTCCATTCCGTCGCGATGCGCGCCACGGCCTCTCCGTCACCGGACCGGATCGCGGTGGACACGGCCTGCTTGGCCTCCATCGGATCCGAAAGGTCGAACGCCAGCTGGCCGACGACGTGCGCCGGGACGGCGACGTCGAGCGCCGTCCGCCAGTCCACGATGGGCTCGTGGAAGCGCACGTCGATCCTCCGCTCGAACTCGTCCACCTCGGGCACACCGGCGCTGCGCACCAGACCGCTCGGCACGGCGTCGAACCACGCGCTCCCCTCCGGCGGCGCGGGCGTCTCCCCACCCGGCGTGGCGCCCTCGGGCGCGAGGTCCTCGGGAGCGTGGAAGTTGGAGCCCGCAGCCCACGCGAGCAGCAGGTCGGCGGCGTCGATCGGGATCCCGTCCGACCACTGGGGCTCGGCGAGGTCGTAGCGCACCGTGAAGCTCTCGGGGTCGACGATCGACACCCGGCCGAACCTCTCGTCGACCACGTCCGCCCCGCCCACCCGCTCGGCGAAGCGCGCTCGCGTGAGCGCGGCGACATCCAGGTTCCCCGGCGTCGCGCCGGTCGTGCTGGCGGGGTTCGTGCTCGTCAGGCTCCCCTGCCACGCCATCACCGCGGAGGAGCCGCTCACCACGCTGTTCGGCAGCGCGGGTGCGCACGCCGTCAGCGTCAGCGCCGTCGCGAACGCGAGCGTCAGCGCCGCAGGGCGGAGCGATCGGCGAGGACGCCCACGGCGTCGTGCCGCGCCGAGGCGCACGCGCAGGCCGTGGGCACCGGCTCCTGGTACACGGCGCGGGCTACTGGTCATCGAGCGTGGACCACGTTCCCAGCGGGGCGAGGATCGCCTTCGACATGACATCGCGCGGAAGCACCCCGCGCTGAACCAGGATTCGCAGAACTTCCGTGCGATTGTGCAGCAGCTGCTTGCCGTGCGCGTCCAGCCCGTCGAGAGGATGCTCCGCCGCGTCATCGGAGCGGAGCCGCGACGTGAGGGTCATGGCGAGCAGTCCCGCAAGCGACAGCGCGGCCAGGACCACGGCCGGGGTCAGCGCGTTCGCACGCACCTCGGCGAACGCGGGCAGCAACAGCAGCCCGCAGGTCAGGACGGCGATGACGGCCAACAGCGAGACCAGCTGGAGGCCCTGCCGCGAGCGACGGCGCCGGTCCGCCACCCACATGACGACTGCCGCGACGGCGTACAGGATCCCGACCACGTAGCCCGCGACATACAGCTGCAGCGACAGCCCCTCCGACCAGACGGGCGCCCCACCCCAGAATCCGGGGTTCGCGACGAGGGCGAGCGTCCCGAGCGCCGGAGCGCCGATCAGGACCCCGTGCAGCACGAAGCCGAGCGACATCGCCAGGCGCCCCGCCCACGGACGGTCCTCGGGCGGGGACTCGAGGGGTCGCCGCTCCAGCTCTGCCTCGATGTCGCCGAGCCGTACCGGCCCCTCGAACCGAGCGGTGCGCGCCCAGTCAACGGCCGTCCGCAGGTCGCTCATCGCCCTCCTTCTCTCACGTCCTCCGTGCTCGCCTCGGCCGCGGGCCGCACATGCGAGGCCCCCGACGTATCCTCCGGGGCTCTCCACCATGCGCGGCGCGGGCGTGCGCGGCATGAAAAAACTGTAGTGGTGGCACACGTCGCCCGCCTCCCGGGCCGGGCGCGGGGGCGGGCGGAGCGAGCGAAGCTCGGGTTCGGGGCGCAACCGCACGGGGAGACGACTGTGGGTTGCGAGCCGGGCGTCCCCCGGCTCGCAACCCACGACGTCGCTGTCAGCCGCCGGCGAGCTGCGTGTCCATGTCGCGGATCGCGTCCGCCATGTCGCGCAGCGCCTGCGCCATCTCGGACACGCCCTCCGACGCGTCCTTCAGACCGTTGGTGAGCTCCTCGTACCCGTCGCGGTACTTGCCCGACGCCTTCTCGGTCTTGAAGCCGCTCTCGGTCAGCTCGTCGACGTAGCCCTGCAGCTCGCTCAGCAGGTCGTCGATCGACTTCTTCCCGTCGTCCAGCTTGGCGGCCGTCGACTCCATCTCGTCATAAGTTGCACCGAAGTCGCTCATCAGAACGCTTCCCCTCTCATCTCGGATGCTTCTCGTATCGGAGGCCGGCCCAGCCGCACCACCCGCACACCACGTTAGGAAAGAACCCCGCCCGCGCACAGGGGTAGCACTACCCGGGGGCGCCCTGCCCACCCGGCCGGGCTCGCCGCGCGGCCGGATCGCCGCGCCCGCCCGACGGTCATTCCGAGGACCCCCGGAGCTGCTCCCGGAGCTCCGCGGCGGTCTCGTCGAGGGTGTGGAGCTCCCCGAGCGGCACATCGGAGGCCAGCTCGACCACGCGAGGGTGCAGGTGCCCGCGTTCGGCGAGGATCGCCAGCACCCGCCCGCGCAGGGCGAGCAGGTCACGCACCTCGCGCTCCTCGAGCGCCGGGATGTGCACGGGCAACCGCGGCGCCTTCCGCGGTCGCCTCGGGGGCGGGCCGGCGGGGTTCGACGTCGACAGCGCGGCCAACGCGACGATCATCACGGCCGAGAGCACGAGGGCGGCCCACACCGGAACGCTCCACGCGTCCCAGCCGGCGGTTCCGCGCACGCTGCGCATCAGCGGGAGGGCGAACACCGCGCAGACCAGGGTGAGCCCGGGGCTCAGGAACGCCGCAGCCTGCCGAGGCCGGCCGCGCCGGAGCCAGCCCACCACGCCCTCCCCGAGCGGGTACAGCGCCACGGCGAAGCACACGCCGGCGGCGACGACGGCGGAATCGCCCGGGAGCCCGTTCCACCACCCCGTGACGTCCGGGCTCGACAGGAAGGCGGCCACGCCGAAGACCGGCGAGAAGGCGACGGCCGCCACGAGGAGCCCCCGCCACAGGTCGGGGTCGAGGAACGTCGGCCGACGACGCTCTGGGCGGGCCCGGGGGCTCTCCCGCAGCACGCGGCGCTCGACCTCCGTGGGTGTCGCGAGCGGACGCGCCGACCGCGCCCAGCGCTCGACGGCGGATTCGGCCATGTGCTCCACGCTGTCGGCCGGCCGTCAGTGGTCGAGCCGGTGCCAGGTGCCGAGCGGCATCTCGAGCGCCCGCCGCCATGTCGCATCGTCGACCAGGCCCCGATCGCGCAGCACGTGCAGCACCAGGGTGCGGTCGCGGAACTGGAGCCGCTCCGTCTCGCTCCCCGCCAGGACGTGGTCCGGCACGCGCTCCGGCGGCGGACCGGACCGGGACGCGAAGATCGCGAACCCGGTGCAGGCGGTCCCCGCGACGATCGCGAGCACGATCCACACCACGAGGTGGCCGGGCACATCGAGCTCGCCTGCGGCCACCGCCACGAGACCCGCGACACCGGTCACCGCGGAGGCCACACCGACGAGGATCTCGTAGCCCGTGCGGTGGCGACCGTACACCGTGAACCACATCGTCAAGACGCCGACGGGGAAGGCGGTCGCCAGCATGTAGCCGACCCTGCTGCCCGTCAGCCAGGAGTCGATGTCGTCCGCGGTCGTCGCGCGGTCGGCGAGAAGCAGCCCGACCACTCCGAGGACCCCCGGGGCGATCAGGAAGAGGGAGGCGATGATCAGCAGCACGATCCTGCCCCCGAGCGAACTCTCCCGCCGGACCGCGTCGACCCGCACCGGTCTCGACAGCACCTCGGCCTCGACGTCCCCGAGCCGGATCGGGTCGGGGAACGTCGCCGTACGTGCCCACGCCGTCAGCGACGCGCCGGCTGCGGTGCCCCGCTGCTCCATCCGGTCCTCGTGCCCCGTCACGACGCGGCCCCCGCGGGGTACCAGCGGACGGTCGACACGCAGGCGTCCAGCAGGCCGCGCAGCCGCTCGAGCGCCGGATCGTCCGCCGGCGTCTGAGGATCACGACCGAACCCCGCGACGAGCTGCAGCGCGCGTCGCCGACGCGACCCGGGCATGGGAGTGAGATACACCCGGCTGTGGGCGACGATGCTGCCGTCCGCCGCGCGGCGCGTCTCCTCCCGTTCGAACCAGAGGGTGCGCCGATCGTCGAGCAAGGGCTGCGCCCCGTACTGGCGGACCAGGGTGCGGACGAGCGCGTCGAGCGTCTCGCCCGGCTCGGCACGACGGATCGACGCACTGATCGATGTCGGCAGCCACAGCGTGCCGGGGTCGGGATCGGCGGGCGAGAAGAACGCGAACACGCCGGCGCCGCGCATGTCCTCGAAGGACGCCTCGAGGGCGGGCTTCAGGTGCGCGTAGAGGTCCGGTCGCTGGTGGCGCATCGCCCGCTGCCGCAGTTCGGCGAGCATGTCGCGCAGCGTGTCGTCGTCCGGCTCGCGCCGCGACCATCCCGGCGGGAGATCCATCTCGAACGGGGGGTCCGGCGGGATGCTCAGCGCCTCCCGGAGGCTGGATGCGTTCGTCATGACACCTCGATCTCCCACGGCGCGTCCTCCATCAGCCACGCGGGCCGCACTCCCCGGAAGCGCGCGCCGTCCGCTCGTTCGATGCGAATGCTCTCCAGCATCCCACGCAGGCCCGACAGCAGACGCAGGTACATCCCGACCGGCGTCTCGTCGACGCCGACGATCACCGTGGTCGTGCCGTCGTCGAACGCGTAGTGGACCGTGACGGTCTCGACGCTCTCACCGTGCGGGAGCGACACGGCGGAGCGGTCCACCCACTGCAGCCCCGAGCCGAGCCCCTCCGCCTCGACGCCGTGCAGCACACCTCCGAGGTCGCGCCACGGCGGCGCCACCTGCGTCGACATCAGGGTCACGCGGCACATCGCCACGATGGGGGCGAAGACGGGCCACACCTGCAACACCGCGACCGACGGCGACGCGGCCCGATCCTCGAGCCCCCGCCCGAGCAGGGTCCGCACGTCGTCCTCCGCGCGGGGATCCCACTGCTCGCCCCAGGCTTCGCGCAGCTCGCCCGTCGCCGCTCGCACCCAGGCATCCCACTCCTGACGGGGAAGATCCCCCGGCAGGATCAGCCAGCCCGGTTCGACGGTCTCCAGCCGGATGCGCCACTCCTCGAGGGGTCCGCCCGGGTCGGCCGGCGTCACAGCAGGATCCGGACGGGCTCGGGGATCGACTGCTTCCAGCTGCTGCCGTCCCCGAAGGCCTTGCTGAACCACCCCTGGTACTTCAGCACGTTCGTGCCCAGATTGAACACGCCCTCGGCGACCATGGCGACCGGGCCGACCTTCAGGCTCTGCCCGGCGTCACCGAGGGTGTACAGGAAGCTGAGGCCGATCCAGTCCTCCTTGCTGTATCCCGTCACTCCTTTGCTGAGGGCGCTCTTCCACCCCTGGGTCCGGCCGATGCTGATGAGCCCGTCGGTGGTCGCGCGATTCGTCCACGCCCCGCTCCACGTGGACGGCTTGAAGACCTTGAAGGTGTTGGAGACCTCGTCGGCGAAGTCGAGACGCATGAACTTCGGCCCCAGCTTGCCGACCGGGATGATGGCGGCGACGGCGAAAGCGATGTCCCACCCGTTCTTGTCGCCGAACTGCACCGCCTGGATCACGGTGACCGCGAGGGCGACGACGCCGATGGCGAGCGCGATCGCGGCGAGCAGGGGCCCGCCGATGATCAGGGCGGCGACGCCCACGATGAGGCCGGCCCAGCCGAGGACCTCGCTGAAGCCGTGCAGGAAGCTGCGCCAGCCGCCGTCCTCGATGGTCCCGGCCATCTCCTCGCTGAGTCCCGAGACGGCGGTGTCGAACGCTTCCTCCCAGGTGTCGTACGCGCGGTCGAAGAGCTCGCCCTCGGCCTGGTAGGCGTCCCACGCCGCCTTCTTCGCCTCGTCCTCCGCGCGCTGCTGCTCGGCCTCCGGGCTGCCGTCCTCGGGCTGGAAGAGGCCGCCCGTCCCCCGCGGCTGGACCTCCCCCGGCAGGGAGATGTACGTCAGGAGCAGGCGTTCGCATTCGCCCACGTGGCCGTTGAGGACGGGCATGACCGCGGCCAGGTCGGTGCCGTACTGGCGGATGATCGGCCCGAGCGGCTTGTAGAGCTCCGCGGCCTCGCGCAGCGTCACGTACGAGTCGCCGATGGACTCCCGCAGCGCGTCCACCGCCTGGCCCTGATCGGCCGTCGCCCGGGTACTGATGTCGGCGAGCACGCTCGCGCAGTTCTCCATGCGGCTGCCCAGCCGGACCATCTCGAGCCCGCGTGCCCTGATGTCTTCGGGCTCACCCGTCACTTCCTCGATGAGACGCCCTGACGGCGATTGCATGATGATCACGTCGGACTCTCCTGGCTCAGCGGGTCGCGGTGGTCGGGTTGGCGCACGGGTCGAGCAGGACGGCCACCTCGGTGTCGAACCCCTCCACCGTCTCGACGACGGCGTCGACGTGCTCCTTCACCTCGGTCAGCTGCTGCGCCAGCCGGCCGCGCTGGATGTCCCAGCGCGACTCGATGTCGCCCGCCTTCCTCCGCAGCTCTGACCGCCCGAAGGGCGTCCCGATCGCGCTTTCGAGAGCGTCGGAGACGCTCACGGCGTGCTCGAACTCCTTGGCGATCCGCTCGAGCTGGCGGCCGACGCGCCGGAGGTCGGTCAGCGACACATAGACGTCACTCATGGATCTGCTCCTTCCCACCGGTGAACACGCTAGGAGACAACCGGCGATGCGGACAGGGGCAGCTCTGCCCGGTCCCGACTACCCGGTCCCGCCGTCCCGCCCCGAACGACCCGACCCGACGACCCGTGCGGCGCCGCCCGAACGGGCCCTCAGCCCGATGTCGGCCGGGGCGGAACCCACCGCAGGGTGCTCACCATCGCGTCGAACGCCAGCTCGTACGCCTTGAGCCGGGTGTCGTCCTCCGGCACCGACGCCGGCGCCCCGAACGATGCCGTCAGGGCCAGAGCGCGCGTGCGGGGCCCGGCGGGCACCGGCGTCAGGTACTCGATCGCCTTCACCCGCAGGACCTGCCCCTCGACCTCACGCCGCGAGACGCGCGCATAGCGGATGAAGCGCTTGTCCCCGAACAGCGGCTCCGCGCCGAACTCCCGGATCAGACCCGACACGAGCTCGTCGAGCGAATAGTCGGGGCCGCCGCGCCGGATGCTCGCCACGATCGATCCCGGGAGCCAGATCGTCTCGTCACGCTCCTCCGTCGCGGAGAACACCGCGATCACCGACTGCCGGCGCAGGTCCGCGAACGTGTCCGCGAGCATCGCCTGCGCCGCGCTCATCAGGTCGGTGCGGCCCAGCTCCGCGAACCGGCGCCGGATCGCGCTGCCCATCTCCACGTATCGGCCCTCGTCCGGTACCCACTTCGTCCATCCCGGCAGGAGCGTCAGCTCGAAGTCGGGATCGGGCGCCGCCCCCAGTTCCTCGCGCAGCGAGATCCGGCCGCTCGTCTCGGTCACGATTCCCCTCCCCACTCCGCGGGCTGCAGGAGCCCCGCGGGCGGCCCCGACCGGAATCGGGTGCCGTCCTCATGCTCGATCTCCAGCGAGTCGACGAACGGCTGCAGGTCGAGAGCGACCTGCGCCGCGAAGGCCGCGGTCGTCTCCGTCATGTCCACGACGACGCTCCTGTGCTCGTTCGCGAAGACCAGCGCCCTGGTGACGAGCTCGAGCGGCCGGTCCCGGAACTGGACGGTGCGCCGACGCCTCCACTCGATCCCCGGGCCGATGCCCGCCGCGCTGCAGTAGGTCGGCTCGTAGCCTTCGGCGCCCCAGTCGGGCACGTCGCGTGTCGGCACCGTCGAGACGCCGATCAGCACCATCACCGGCGACACGGCGGGCCAGCACACGAACAGCGTGCCGGCCTCGGGGCCGCGTTCGGACACGACCCCGAGCAGAGGCACCAGGAGCTGTGCCTCGTAGTCGTCGTCCCACACATCCGCCCAGTCGTCGCGCAGCGAGTCGACGACGCCCCGCACCCAGGCCACGGCACGGTCCTCGTCGAGACCGGCTGGCACAGGGAGCCAGGCGTCGGGCACGTCGATACGGCGGAATCGCAGCGGTGCGGAGGGAGGGTTCACGACAGGTGGGGGTACTTCTCTTTGAGGTAGACGTCGTCGAGCGTGTGCAGGCGCCCCAGGGGAACCCCGGGGATGAGCTCCAGTACGCGGGCGGGGATCTCACCCTTCGCCGCGAAGATGTCCACCACGCGCCCGCGCAGGGCCAGCAGCTCCTGCACCTCGTGCTCGCTGAGCTCGTCCACGTCGACGGGCAGGGAGGCGGCAGCGCGCCCTTCCGGCTTCGGGTCCGCCGTCCGGGTCGAGGCCACCAGGAGCACGATCGCCACCGCCGCGCCGCCCACGGCGGCCACCCAGACGGGGATGCTCCAGCCCGCCAGGTCCGGCGACGTCGGCGCGACCGCGACGATCAGCCACAGCGAGATTGCGGCGCAGACGGCCACGAGCAACGACGTCGCGACGCTCGCACCGTCCCGCTTGCGGCCCGAGTGGAACCAGCCGGACAGCACGATCCCGAGCGTCACCACGGACACGGCGAAACAGGCACCGCACGCGATCAGCGCGGTGGTCAGCCCGAGGCCGTTCCACCACCCCGTCACGTCCGGGCTCGACAGCAGCGCCGCCAACCCCATCACGGGAGAGACGAACAGGAGGATCGGCAGCGCGATGGCCCACGCATTGCCGCTCAGCTTCTCCGCGGCGGTCTCGGCACGCGCGCGCGGGCTCTCGAGCAGCACGCGCCGCTCGATCTCCGAGGGCCTGCTGATCGCCGACTTGGAGTGCGCCCACTTCTCCACCCGGAGAGTCTGCGCCTGGGACATCGGCTCGCTCCCCGCGCCCGCGGCCGTCACCAGATGACCTCCACCCACGTGGGCATGTCCTTCTTGACCGACTCGCCGCCCGTGACCTTGTTGACCAGCCCCTCGATCTTCAGCATGTTGCCCAGCATGCCATGACCGGTCTGCCAGACGAGGTCGCCCATGAACCCGAGCTGGCCCAGCACGCTCATGTTCTCCAGGCCCTTCCCCTCGACCATGCTCATCCACCCCTTGGGGTCCTTGCCCGTCGTGAGGCGGGAGAGCATTCCGGCGATTCCCTCGCCGTTGCGCCAGGCCGCGGTGGTGCCGTTCTTCGCCCACTGCACCACGCTGCCCCCCGCGGGCTCCATGATCTCGCGGATCTGCTTGAACTCGCTCGCCACCTTCGAGAAGTTGCTGGGCTTGAGCCCGAACGACGCCTCGGCGAGGAAACCGCCGACCCCGCCTTTGAAGAGCGTGCCCAGCTTGGCGAACGGCAGCACTCCGACGAGCGCCCACCCCAGATCCGCGAGGGTCGCCTCCCCCAGCGCGTACTGCACCACCGTGAGCACGAGGATGAGCCCGCCCACGATCGCCGCGAGCGCGACGAACGGGCCCGCGAAGACGATCGCCAGGATCGCGAGTCCGAACGCCACCCAGCCGAGCACCTCGACGATGCCGTTCAGGGCGTCCAGCCAGCCATTGGGATCGCGGATCTTGCCGGCCATCCCGTCCTTGATGCCGAACTCCGCCTGTTCGTAGGCGAAGGACCACGAGTAGTACAGGGAGTCGTACTCCCTCGCCGCGTCCTCCCACCGCTGGTACGCGGCGAGCTTGGCCGCGTACTCGTCCTGCGCCGCCTGCTCGTCCTCGTCGTCGCTCGTGGACCGCGGACCGTAGAGGCTGCCGGGCAGAGCCTCGTACGCCGCCCACAGCGACTCGCAGTCCTCGACCTTCGCATCGATGCGCGGCTGCACGTCCCGCACCGCGTCGCCGTACTCGGCGATCACCGGCCCGACGGGCGTGTAGAGCTCGCCCGCCTGCCGCAGCACCTGGAACGCGTCGCCGATCTCCTCGCGCAGCGCGTCGACGGCGTCGCCGTACTGACCGTCGCCGCTGTTCTTGACGGCCTGGAGGATGTCCGCCGCGTCGGTCATGTAGCCGCCCAGCCGCTCGATCGCGCGCCCCCGCAGCCAGATCGCCGATCCGTCGCCCTCAAGCCGTCCGATCTCGTTCAATCCCGGTGACCGGTACAACTCTCACCCCTCTCCCTTCGGCTTCGCAACGCGCATCCGCCTCGCGTCACTCCGTGCTCAGCTGGGTCGCCAGCTCGGCGTCGCCGTCGCGGAAACCCTGCACGACGTTCTGAACGTGCTCCTGGATCTTCTCCAGGCTCTCCACGAGCTCCTTGCGCTTGTCCTCCCAGCGGTCCTCGAAGTCCCGTGAGCGCTCGCGCAGCCCGGATCGGCCGTACGGGCTCCCGATCGCCGCCGCGAGGTCGTCCGCCCGCCCGGATGCGTTCTGGAACTCCGCGATGATGCGGCCCAGCTTCCGCTCGAGCTCCCCCATCGTGTCGAAGTCGATCTTCACATCAGGCACCGCGTTCTCCCTCCGCTCTCACGTCCCCGACCACGTTAGGCACCGCGCCCCCGGTCTGCACAGGGGGAGGACTCCCCGGGCCGCCACCGCTCCGGCCGCGGCCTTCGCCTCGACCACCCGGGGCCGACAATGCCACAGCGTGACCCATCCGCCACCATCGGCCCATCGGCAGGAGTACCCATGCGGTGCGGCGCGGCCGCGCGCTACCGTCGTGCTGGACCGGTGGGGTGGGAGGGGAACCGTGGCCGGAGAAGACGTCAGGCAGCATCTCGCGGGGCTCGAGTCCGTGGAGGCGCAGCTGCGGGACCTGCACCAGGCCTTCACGGGCACCGACGCGTTCGACCGGGGACTGGGGTACGACACCGGGCACCCCCGACTGAGCCGCGCGGTCGACGACTTCGGCGGCGCCTGGAACGACCGCCGGGCCGAGCTCGCCGACAAGATCGCCCGCGTCGCGGACCTGGCCCAGGCGATCCGGGAGACGTTCCGCGAGCTCGACGCGCAGTACGCCGGCGCGCTGGAGGGCGCGCGGTGAGCCTCGCGTGGTCCGCCCCGCAGCTCGGCGCACTGCCGGGCGACCCCGACCGCCTGAGCGACGCCGGCACCCGCTACGCGGGCGTGGCCGAGCAGATCCAGTCGATCGCCGACCTGCTCCATGCGCTTGCGGACGAGGACGCCTCCCGGGGCGAGGCGGCCGACCACTTCCGCACCGAGGCGCGCGGCACCGCCACGGGCATCGTCGAGGCGCTGCCGCGCTACGAGACCACGGCCGCCGCGCTCACCGAGTACGCGGTCGCGCTCCGCGCCGCGCAGGACGACGCGCTGCGCGCGGCCGAGGACCTCGAGGACGCCCGGGCCGCGGTCATCCCGCTGTACGGCGCGCTCGACTCCGCCCGGCTGAACGCCGACGCCGCCGCGACGCGGGAGGACGACCCGCCGCGGTGGATGCTCGACGAGGTGACGCGGCTCGAGCAGTCCATCGACACCCATGAACAGACGATCCGCACGAGCCTCGCGCTCTACGAGCAGGCGGTGGAGGACCGCGACCGCGCCGCCGAGCGCGCCGCGGACCTCATCGAACCGGTGCTCGAGGCGCTCAACGACGGCTTCTGGGACGACTGGAACGGCTTCTGGCGCGGCGTGGGCGACTTCTTCGCGGGTGCGGGCGAGTGGATCGCGTCGTTCGCGGAGTGGGTGTTCACGGCGCTCGCGACGCTCGTCACGGCTCTCATCGTGCTGGCGGTCGCCCTCACGGCGCTGTCGCTCCTGTTGGCTCCCGGGTTCGCGCTGACGCTGCTGGCGACGGGGACGACCCCCGAGCAGGTGCTCGACGCCGTCATCGCCGCCTCTCTCGCGCTGACGGTCATGCTCAACGCGCCCATGGCGACGCTGCTGGCGATCGAGGCGATCAAGCCCACCCCTCACCTCGACTACGTGGGTGTCAGCCCGGTCGCCACGCACGACCGCGAGACCGGGCGCGCATACTCCGCCTACGAGCGACTGTTCCAGCAGGCGGCGGCGCTCGACGAGCTCGGCGGCAGCGACGCGACGGTGATCGAGATCGTCCAGGTGGGGACGGAGGACGGCAGGCCCGTGTGGCGCGTCACGGTCCCCTCCACGAAGGACTGGGAGGGCTTCGGGTTCGGGATCGACCAGGGGGCCGCGAACGACCTCGGATCGAACTACGCCCTGATGCTCGCGCCGCACCATCAGGCCGCGTACGAGCGGATGGTGGTCGAGGCGATGACCCGCGCGGGCATCGGCCCCGACGATCCCGTCATGGTGACCGGCTGGAGTCAGGGCGGCATCCTCGCGGCCAAGATGGCCTCCGATCCCGCCAGCCCGTTCAACATCGAGGCCATCGCGGTGGCAGGCGCCCCCGTCGACCACATGGCGATCCCCGAGGACGTGTCCGTCGTCTCCCTCCAGCACGCGGGAGACCCCGTGCACCGCCTGGACGGACAGGCCCCGCCGCCCGACCGTGCGGGCTGGGTCACGATCGGCGTCGATCCGTCGGGGGGCTCCGGCGCAGGGGTGCTCCCGGTCGACGTGAGCCAGCACAGCGCCGCCCTGTACGCCGACACCGCCGCGGCCCTCGACAGCGGCGACCTGGTCGCGGCGGGGGCGGTGGACCGCGCGACGCAGGACGCATACGGCGCCGTGGCACAGTCCCAGGGGCGGTTCTTCGCGGATGACGAGGTCGCGTACGTGTACCGCGGAGCGGAGGGCTTCTGATGCGGCGCCGAACGTCTCGCGCGGCGAACGCGGGGGCCCGCACGCTCCGTCTCGTGTCCGCGGCCGCGCTCGCGGCGTCCGCTCTGCTCGCTCTCACGGCCTGTGCGCCGTCGGACGCGGAGGGCACCGTCTCCGCGATCGCCGACGTGCCGGGCGTGGCGGCGGCCTTCGCGGAGTACCAGCAGCCGGGCCTGCCCACCAACGTCCAGCTGGTCGTGACCGTGTCGGTTCCCGACGCGGAGAGCCTCGACGACGACTCCCTGCGCGACATCGTGGACGACGTCCTCGGCACGGCCTGGCGCTCGGCCGAGACGCGTCCGGAGGGCATCTCGGTCTGGGTGACGCCGGAGCCGCTTCCGGACTCAGGACGGCCCGACACGGTGCGCCTCGGCGGCGAGCGGTGGGGCGGCTACACGGCCGCGGAGCTCGAGGAGAGGTTCGGGGCATGGGAGCAGCCGCGGTGACGAGCGCGTCCCCGCTGCCCGAGCTGCGACTGCGGCTGCCCGGTGCGTGGTGGCAGATCCCCCTGCACGACCGGGAGACCGCGCGCGAGGCGATCCGCGGCCTCGTGCGACGCCAGCTGCCGGGGGATGCGCTCGCTCCCGTGCGGATCGCCGCCGAGCGCCGCCTGCTGGCGGGCCTCGAACAGCCCATCGGGGGCGACGCACTCGCCCTGCACGTGGCGCTGCAGGTCATTCCCGGCACGCCGCTGCCGCTCTCGGCGTTCGTCGTGCAGCCGGAGCGGCGCCTCAGCCCGGCGATCGGCACGGCGCCCGCGGCCACCATGGCCGTGCTCGAGCGGGCGCTCGAGTCCGGCGCGCCCGGCGAGCTCCACCGCTTCCGCACGGCCGAGTCGGAGGTGGCCCGGCGCGTCCGACGCGAGCGCGTCCCGGCGCCCCTCGGCGGCCCCGTGTCGGCCGACGCCCTGGCGCACGCGGGCGCGCGGCCGGAGGACGTGCCGGAGACGGTCGACACGCTCGCCGTCGAGTACTACCTGACCGTGCCGGGCACCAAGGGGTTCCTGCTCGTCGTCTTCACGGCTCCGCTCGGCGCCCTGCAGGACACGCTCGTGGGCTTCTTCGACGCGCTCATCCGCGTCGCCTACTGGCACCGCCCCGAGACCCGGTAGCCCCGCGCCGGCCGACCCGGGGAGAGGCCTCGCCGAGGGCGGAGGCCGTCAGCCGTCCGCACCGCGCGCGGCCTCGAGCCGCTCCAGGCGTCGCTCGTTCGGGTCCGGGGGCACATCGGACAGTGCCGCGATGACGGCCAGGCCCACCGGTCCCGGCGGCCGTTCGAGACCCTCGACGCCCCTCGCCGCCGCGCGGGCGCGTGCGTGCGACCACAGCCGCCCGAGCCGCTCCCCGTCGGCCCCGGCTGCCGCCAGACCACGCTCGAGGTCCCGCGCGAGCGCCGCGCGCGTCCCGGCCAGCTCGGCGCGCACGGCGCGACGCTCCTCCAGCAGCGCGAGGTCCACAGCGCGAGCGGCGGCCGACCGCAGTACCCGCGGAGCGACGAAGAGGAGCGCCGCGAGCACGGACGCCGCCATCGCCGCCCACACCGCCTCTCGCCGCCCCGCGGCAAGCTCCCCGCTCGACTGGGCGAACCAGCCCGTGACCGCGATCGCGACCGCGGCCGCACCGCCCACCAGCGCGTGCGAATGGGCGATGGGGCGCCCCCGCGCCAGGATCGCGATGAGCACGAGCATCGCGGCGGCTCCGGCCGCGCCCATCGAGAACAGCACGTCGTGTTCTGCGATCCGGATGCGTCGGGCGAAGGTGATCGCCACGGGCGTGAATGCCAGCACGCCCGCCGATACGGACAGATAGCCGAGAACGCCCCCGTGCGCTCGCACGCCCAGGCGCGCCCGCAATCGGGAGCGGACGCGCTTCTCGGCGGCCCGCCCGGCCGCCGCTGCGCGCTCTGCCACCGCTCCGAAGACCGAGCCGTAGCCGGCATGCGTGAGGACGATGCCGTCGATCCAGTCGGGCGTGATCATCGAACGCGCGCGCACACGCACGTCGTGGTCGATCGCGGCGAGCGCGGGGTCCACGGGATGTGCGTTCACGGCCGAGACGCCGGGGGGAACGCGCGGAGGTCTCCGGTCGGGGAGACGAGGATCTCGTCGCTCACGACCGCCCGTTCCCCTGACCGCTCGGGGCGGGCCGCGGCGCGCTCTCCGGCGCGGCGAGCGCCTCGCTCAACCGCCACGCCAGGTGATCGCGCTCGGGTCCTCGTGAGCGCACGTAGTTGGTCAGGGGGATCGCCCCGACCGCGACCGGCACGAGCGCGAACCAGCCGATCGCCGCGTTGCCGGCGCTTGCCCCGATGCCCACGACCGCGACGGCCGTCGCGATCAGGATCCAGAAGACGATCGCCTCGGACACGAACCGCAAGCGACCGACGATCCGCACGCCCCGCCCGGGAAGCGGCTCCATCCGCGCCCGCAGGCGCGGGGCGGCCTGCGCGTACCGCATCGCCTCGCGGCTGACGTTCGTGCTGGCGTACAGCCGGTCGCCCCTGGCTGCGATCCACCGCCCCTGGTAGCGGCGCGGGGCACGCGGCCCCGACGCGCGCGCCCGGATCCGCTGCGCAATGTCCTCCATCCCCGCCCCCGGGAGCGTCAGGTCGAACGGCTGGGAGAACCGGAGGAAGGAGACCGGTCTCGTGCCCGCCTCCGCCAGCTGGAAGCGGGTGCTATCGCGAGTGGCCCGCTCCGCGGCGCGCACCTCCGCGCGCACCGCGTCGGTCATCCGCTGGTTCGCCCGCCGACGCTCCGGGCCGCGCGTGATGTCCCGCATCGGATGTCCCCTCCCGCGGCGCCCGTCACACCTGGGGCAGCGTCACGCCGTCGACCTGCGCCGTGGCGGCGCGGCGCGAGCGGCGGAGGCCGCCGGCCGGCTCGTCCGACACGAACGGCATCTGCATCGTGACGGCGCGTCCCGCCTGCACGAAGATGCCGCGCCCGTCCGGGAAATCGGTGCGCTTGACGCGGCCGAACGGCACCTTGAACAGGGTCTCGCCGTCGTACGCGTCCGGCTTGAGCGCGATGCCCTGCCGGCCCGTCTTCCACTCGCCCAGCACGCCGGAACCGCCGCCGGCGCGCGTGATGTCCGCCTCGCCGACGAGCAGGTGGTCGCTGTCGTGGATCGCCTGCAGCAGCGCCCGCATCGCACGGTCGGCCGCCCCGTCCGCGAGGTGCGCCATGTCCTCGACGACGATCATGATGCGGCCGGGCACCGAGTCGTCCGCGACGATATCGGTCAGCTCGGCCGCCAGCTCCTTCTCCTCCTCCGGACGCACGGCGCTGCGCACCCAGGGGCGGAAGTCCTTCAGCTCGGAGCGGCGGCTGCCGAAGTGGAACAGCTTCACGTCGGGGTCGAAGCGCTCCATCGCGACCACGAGCGCCTTGAGCGCGTTGGTCTTGCCCGACTGCGGCGGGCCGGTGATGACGAACGATCCGACGGGGTCGAAGCCGCGCGGCGCGAGCGTGTCGTCCGCGACCCCGAAGACGGGCAGTCCGTCGGCGCTGGCCGGCATCTCGCGGCTGTCCACGCGCGTGGGCAGCGCGCCGATCTCGGGGACGTCCCGGACACCGTCTGCGCGCAGGCGCTGCGCGAGCTCCTCGAGGGCCTTGGTCTGCTCGGCGACGTTGGACGTGCCGCCGAGCGCCGCGATCTGCACCTCGTGCTTGTCGACGATGGCGCGGCCCGGCACCGACTGCTCGTCGAGGATGTCGCGCGGCACGCCGAGCAGAATGTACTGGTTGGGCTCCGACAGGCGCAGGGTCACGCGGCGGGAGATGTTCGCCGCCACGGCGGTCGGCACCGCGCCGCTGCGGTCGGCCGTGATCACGGCGTGCACGCCGAGCGGACGTCCCTCGCCGAGGATGCGCATGAAGGCCTGGTACGACGGCGCGCGCCCCGCGGCGATCTCCCACTCCTTCTTGAACTCCGGGTAGTTGTCGATCAGCAGCAGGATGCGCGGCATCGACGGGTCGGCCAGCTCGCGGTACTCGCTCAGGCTCGCCGCGCTCACCGACGCGAACGCGGCCGACCGCCGGTCGAGCTCGCGCGCGAGGGTCCGCATGAGGCGCTGGATGCGCTCGGCGTCGTCCCCGTCCACGATCGAGCCGACGTGCGGCAGCCGGTCGAGCACGCCGAGCGCTCCCGACGCGAAGTCGATGCCGTAGACCTCGACGTTGCCGAGGTCGGGCCGAAGCCCCGCGGCCGTCGCGATCGTCTTCAGCAGCGTCGACTTGCCGGAGCCGGACGTGCCCATCACCAGCAGCGAGCCGTCGCGGTCCGGCGCGAAGTGGATCGGATCCTGGCGCTGGCGCTCGGGGATGTCGGCGAGGCCGAGCACGATGCGCGAGTCGCCCTCGCTGGGCAGGTCGCGCAGGTCGACCGTCGACGCCAGCTCGTCGAGCCACGGCCGCCGGGGAACCGGCAGCCCCGCGACGTCGGCGGCGCGGATCAGGGTGGTCACGACGCGCTTCTGGTCGTTCGGGCCCAGGTCCTCGTCGTGGGACTCGGACTCGGCCGGCCGGTCGGGCTCCCACTCCGGCGTCGAACCGAACCGGAGCTCGGCCACGCGCACCTCGGTGCTGACCTCCGCGTCCTGCCGGGTCCATCCGCCCGTGTAGGCCGACTGGAACGGCACGAGGCGGCCGGGGCCGGTCTTGGCGATCGCGCGGCCGGGGAGCGACGGCGGGAACGTCGCGGCCACGGGGTCGTCCACGACGTCGCGGGAGTCGGACTCGTCCGCCATGCGCAGCGCGACGCGGAGGTTCGTGTTGGCGCGCAGGTTGTCCTTGATGACGCCCGCGGGACGCTGGGTCGCCATGATCAGGTGGATGCCGAGCGAGCGGCCGCGCTGCGCGATGTCGACGACACCGTCGACGAACTCCGGCACCTCGCCCGCGAGCGCCGCGAACTCGTCGATCACGAGCACGAGCGCGGGCGGGCACTCCGGGTCCTGGCGCTTCTCCAGCTCGAGCAGGTCCTTGGCCTTCTTCCGGTTGAACAGGTGCTCGCGGTAGTGCAGCTCGGCGCGGAGGCTCGTGAGGGCCCGGCTGACGAGGTGGGGGCTGAGATCGGTCACGAGACCGACGCAGTGGGGCAGGTCGACGCAGTCGGCGAACGCCGATCCGCCCTTGTAGTCGACGAACAGGAACGTGACCCGATCCGGGCTGTGCGCGGACGCGATGCCGAGCACCCACGCCTGCAGGAACTCCGACTTTCCCGCACCGGTCGTTCCGCCGACCAGCGCGTGCGGGCCCTGCGAACGCAGGTCCAGCGTCATGGCGTCGCTCGCGCCCTGCCCGATGATCGCGCGCAGGTTGCCGGCCTTCTTCAGGCGCGGGCGCGGCCCGGGCGTGCGGTCGATGATCGTGTTGTTCTGCCGCCAGCGCTCGACCACGGCGTGCGGGTCCTCGGCGACCTCGTGGCCCACCAGCGACAGGAACGAGACCGACCCGGGGATGTCCGAGTCGTCGTGGACAACGGTGCTCGCGTCCACGACCGGCGCCAGGCGCTTGGCGAACATGTCCATGTAGGCGCTCGAGACGCCCTCGACCCGCACGTTCTCGTACAGGTCGCCGTTGCGCACGAGACCCGCGGTCGCGCTCTCCAGTCCCGCTCCGACGTCCAGGTAGCTGCGGCACACGGCGGGCAGCGACTCGACGGTGGGCGAGACGAACACGGCGTGGATCCCCACATCGGCCCCGCGCTCGAGCACCTGGATGAGCCGGGCCCGGTCGACGGGGGCGTCGTTCGTCACGAAGACGATGACCGAGACGCGCACCTTGGCGTCGGCCTCCTCGCCCGCGCGATGGACGTCCGTGCCGTAGCGCATCGGGTTCCAGCGCTCCGCGAACGGCCCGCGGGGCTGCGGCGTCGCGCGGCCCCGCATGACGTACTCCTCGAGGGCGCTGAGCAGCGCGTTCGCGGTGGGGGCGGAGTCGGCGAGCGGGAGATCCTTGAACGGGCTGGTCTCGCTCGTGGTGTGCGGCAGCCACTTGATCCACTCGAGCTCGCTCGTCCAGTCGGCGTCGGAGAACGCGACGGTGACGACCTCGTTGGGCGCGTGCAGGCCGAACAGCTGCACCGCGAGCCCGCGCATCGCGTCGGCCGCGACGGCCCGCGTGCCCGCGACGCCCACGGATCCGACCGCCCGCAGCGACTCGAGCACGGGCACGTTGTCGACGTAGCGGTACCGCTCCCGCAGCCGGTCGACGCGCTCGAGATACTCCGGCAGGCCGTCCTGCACTTCCGACTCGCGGATCGAGTTGCGGGACTCGGCGCGACAGGTCCCGAGCCGCAGCGCGAGGAAGTTCCAGTGCTCGGGCCTGCGGGTCCAGAGCATGGGTCCGAGCCGCATGGCGTGCTCGAACACCTCCGCGACGGGCGGCACCTCCTCGTTGCGCGCGCGCTCCTCCTCGGGCTTGGAGCGGAAGAAGGTCTCCTCGAGCTGCTCGAACTGCCGCTCGAACAGCTGGATCTCGTGCGTGCGCTTGTTGCCGGCCTGCCGCCGCTGGTTGATGAAGTTGCCGAGCAGCATGAGCGGCGTCATCAGCACCAGCAGCAGCGCACGGGGGCGCTCCGTGATGAGGAAGATCGCCGCACCCATGGCGATGGGCGCCATGAGCACCGTCCACGGGAACAGCTTGTCCAGCATCTCCGTGGGGATGCGGGGCGCGGGATGATCCACGCCCGGGTAGCGGACCTCCACGCGCGGGCTGCGGTTGAAGCGCAGCCCGCCGCCCCGCTCGAGGACCGGGTCCTCGGAGGATCCGTCGAAGTCGCTCGCGAGGTACATCACGAGGGTCGTCGCGCCGATCACGAAGGCCGTGCCCGGCGCGACGCGCAGGCGCTGCACGGGCGTGCCGTCGACGAGCACGCCGTTCGCCGAGTTGAGGTCGACCAGCTCGACCGAGGCGCCGATCTCCATGCGGGCGTGGCGCTTGGAGACCATGGGGTCGGGCAGCACGATGTCGTTGCCCGCGTCGCGGCCGATCGTGAGGTGGCCGCTCGTGAGCGGGAACTCCTGGCCGCGCAGCGGGCCCTCCGTCGCCCGGAGCACGCCCACGACATCCCGCGCGCGCGTGCCGCCCGCGAGCATCGCGGTGGGCCCGAGGTTGACCACGGCCGCCGCGAAGCCGGAACCGATCGGCGCCTCGCCGATCGGGGCGTCGGGCTCGAGCGGCTCCAGCCGCTCCGCGGTCGGTGGCGCGACCGCCAGCGTCAGCACGTCCGACTCCCCGGCCACGATCGTGCGCGCGGGGTCGGCCTCGGCGATGTGACGAGCCACGGCCGCGGCCGTGGCGGTCGAGTCGGCCGTCACGACGACGTCGACGGGCTCCACGCCCTCGCGATGCAGTGTCAGCTTCAGCTTCACGGCTCACCCCCGGTCCTCGATCGGGCGGGGCGGATCGCGCCCCTCCCGGTGTCACACACGCGCGACCACCATGCTCCGCTCACCGATGCGGAGGACGTCCCCCGGCTCGGCGAGGGCCGGCACACCCGGCTCCAGCGCGCGCGCCACGCCGTCGTGCACGAGCGTGGTGCCGTTCGTCGAGTGCTGGTCGATCGCGAGCACGCCCGTGGCGTCCGCGCGCACCAGCAGATGCGTCTTGGACAGCGAGCGCGTCTCGTCATCGACCCGCACGGGATGCGCGCCGCCGGCGCCCGCGGCCGGGTTGCGGCCGATGGCCAGCTCCCCCGTTACGGGGATGCTCTCGCCCGAGTCCAGCTGCAGCACGAAGCGCAGCGGCGTGGGTCCCGTCTGGGGGCGGGCCGAGGCGCCCGCGGGCGCCGCGGCGTTCGCGGGCGGGGTCGGCGGCGCCGAGCCCGACACGGGTGCGGCTGCCGGGACGACCGGTGCGGCGCGCTCCGGCGCGCGCTGCGGAGCCGGCGCGGGCCCCGGTGCCGGCAGCGGCGCGGGCGGGTGCGCGGCCCCCGCATCCGCAGGCAGGGGCGCCCCGACCGGAACGGGCGCGGACGGGGTGGGCTGGGCGAGCGGGGCCGGCTCGCTGCTCGGCGCGGGAGGTGCCGCGGGCGGCGCCGCGGGTGCGGCCTCTCCGCGGCCGGCCGCGCCGGAGTCGGCTGCGGAGGCGAGGCCCTGCGGGCGAGGAGCGCCGAGCACGCCGGCGCTCGCGCGTGCACCGGGGCGGTACGACGGACGGGACGCCACGTCGGCCGGCGTGGCGAGCGACGGCATCTCCTTGGGCCCGTCGACCGCCTCGACCGCGAGCGCCCGCCGCGCGAGCCGCATCCGCTTGGCGTCATACGGCTGCAGGCCCTTGCGCACGTCCACGAGCCAGGCCCCGGTCGCGTGATCGTGCCATCCGCGCCCCCGGCCCTGGCCGTCGAACAGCGGCGACAGCAGGAACACGATCAGCGCGACCGGCAGCACGGCCGTCGCGCACAGGATGATGGCGCGCAGCGTCATGCGCCAGAACCCCGGGCGCTCGAGCGTCTTGACGTTGACGGTGCGGATGCCCGCGAGCGCCTTGCCGAGCGTGAGGCCGCGGCGCCCGTGCAGCACGAGCTGGGTGATGCAGAACGCGAGCGTGAGTGCGAGCGAGATGCCCGCCATGACCATCGCGAGCACGAACTGCGGGTGGTTCACGAAGCCGAAGAGGCTGATCCGGCCGGAGAACAGCATGAGCAGCAGCGGCAGCGTGCCGATCGCGTACGGCAGCTGCAGGACGAGGTAGGCGCCGAGGTCGATCGCGGCCGCCGCGGCGCGGCGGCCGTACGGCGCGTCGATGAGGCCGAGCGCCCGGGCATAGGCCGGATCCGGCCGGCCCTCGGCGTCCAGCCCCTCGATGGGCTTCGCGCCGTCGTCGATCTCCCAGATCACCGCGTCGGTCCCCTCCCGCCTCGGTCGTCGCACCCCCCGCGTCCCGGCACACAACGGTACCAATCGCGAGCGGTCCGGACGCGTTCGGCCGCGTCGGCGGCATGGGCAGATCTCACCGCGCCTCTCACCGCGCGCCGGGGCGCGCCGGGCGGCTGTCAGCGCGGGGGGTCGTCGTCCTCGGCGGAGTCGTCCTTCGGCAGCAGCACGGGCCGATCGACGTCCTTGCGCGCATGCGCGGGGTCCACGACGAGCAGCAGCATCGACAGCCCCAGCAGCACGACGATGAAGGCCACGCCCGCGGCGATGGCGCCCACGGACCACGCGCGCGCGATGGCCTCGCCCGGCAGCGCCTGGAAGGCACCCATCGTCACCGCCGTCACGATGCCCGCGAACAGGGCAGCGCCGAAGGCGAAGCCCAACAGCTGCGCCGGCCGCATGAGGTCTCGACGGGTCGGCTTGTCTGTCACGAATGATCCTCCTGGAGCGCCTTTCCGGCGCGCACGTCGTCGGCCGCTGCGGCCGACGGAGCGGGTGCCTGCGGCGACAGCCCCGCGATGCCGAGGTATACGGCGACGATCGCCGCATACCCGCCGAGCAGGCCCACGGCGATGGTGGTGCCGGTCAGCGTGAAGCTGCGTCCCGCCTCCTCGATGTAGTACTCGAGCGCGTAGCCCGGGGGCACGATCAGCACGGCGATCCCGAGCAGGACGGCGAGCGCACCCACGGCGATCGCGTCGCGCGCGTCGGCGCCGCGTTCCCGCCTGCGCTGCGCGATCCCGGCGACCAGCTCGGTGACGCCCGCGGCGAGCGCCCACGCGATCACGACCACGAACAGCAGCGTGCGCGACGGGGGCACGATGCTGGCGACCGCGCCCGCCACGAGATGGACGACCGCGAGCACGATGAGACCGGCGCGACGCCCGGCGGGTGCGACGAGCCAGGCCGCCAGCCCGAGGACGAGCGCCGTCGCGGTGGCGAATCCGGCGAACACCGTCAGGCCCACGTCGTGCGAGTGATCCTGCGAGAACGCGATCATGATCGCCGCCATCGCCGCGAAGAGCGCCCGCAGCAGCTGCACGTGTCGGGCCGTGAGGCGCGAGCTCGCGGTGGCGGGAGGCATGGCGGATCCAGGATCGATGAGCGGGACACCCCAAGTCTAGGCGGTGTCCCTGATCGTCGGATGCGCGCGGCGCAGGCGGCGAGGCCGTGGGGAGGGGGCGGCGCTACAGCGCCGCCAGCGCCCCGTCCAGGTCCTGCAGCAGATCGTCGATGTGCTCGATGCCGACGGACAGGCGCACGACGTCGTCCGGGACGGCGAGCTCGGTTCCCCGCACGGACGCGTGCGTCATGGCGTCCGGGTAGTTCACGAGCGACTCGACGCCGCCGAGCGACTCGGCCAGCGCGAACACGCGCGTCGACTCGGCGAAGCGCCGGGCCGCTGCGGCGTCGCCGAGCGCGAGCGAGACGATGCCGCCGAAGCCCGACATCTGGGCCGCCGCGACCTCGTGCCCCGGGTGCGACGACAGGCCCGGATAGTAGACCCGCGCGACCCGGTCGTGCCGCTCGAGGAACTCGGCGACCGCCTGCCCGTTGGCGCTGTGGCGCTCCATGCGCAGCGCGAGCGTCTTGATGCCGCGCGTGGTGAGCCACGCGTCGAGCGGGCCCGAGACGCCGCCCACCGCGAACTGCTGGAACTGGGCCTTCTCGGCGAGCGCGCGGTCGGCGAACACGAGCGCGCCGCCCACGACATCCGAGTGACCGCCGAGGTACTTGGTGGTGGAGTGCACGACCACGTCGGCGCCGAGCCCGATCGGGCGCTGCAGCGCGGGCGACGCGAACGTGTTGTCGACCACGACCAGGGAGCCGGCGGCGTGCGCCTTGTCGGCGAGGGCGCGGATGTCCGCGATGCGCAGCAGCGGATTGCTGGGGGTCTCGACCCACACGACCTTCGGCGCGCGCGCGGCGAGCGCCGCGTCGACCGCCTCGGTGTCGCTGAGGTCGACGACCCGCAGCCGCACACCCCACGGCCCCAGCACGCGATCGATCAGCCGGTACGTGCCGCCGTAGACGTCGTTGCCCAGCAGCACCTCGTCGCCCGGCTCCAGCACGGCCCGCAGCAGCGCGTCCTCCGCGGCGAGGCCCGACGCGAACGACAGCGCGCGGGCTCCCCCCTCGATCGCGGCGAGCTGCGTCTCGAGCGCCGTGCGCGTCGGATTGCCCGCGCGCCCGTACTCGTAGCCGTGCCGCAGCCCGCCGATGCCGTCCTGCGCGTACGTCGTGGAGAAGTGGACGGGCGGGATGACCGCTCCGGTGACCGGGTCGTGGTCCTGGCCGGCGTGGATCGCAGCGGTGTCGAAGCGCGTCCCGTCGAGGTGAGCGGTGTCGGGACGATCGGTGTCGGGACGATCGGTGTCGGTCATCGGAGGCTCCTCAGCAGATCGGCGGGCACGAGCGGATCGGGGGTGTCGACCGCGAAACCATGCTCGCGCATCCAGCCGTCGTCGAACACCTTCCCGAGGTATCCGCGTCCGTGGTCGGGCAGCAGCACGACCACGACCGCGTCGGCCGGGAGGTCCCGGGCGGCGCGCAGCGCGGCGACGACCGCCATCCCGCTGGAGCCGCCGACCAGCAGCCCCTCCTCGCGCGCGAGGCGGCGCGTCATCGCGAACGCCTCGGCGTCGCCCACGCGGTGGATCTCGTCCACGACCGACGGATCGAACGCCCCGGGCCAGAAGTCCTCGCCGACGCCCTCGACGAGATAGCCGTGCACGCCGTCGTCGTTCTCGGCCGAGTAGATCGAGCCGACGGGGTCCGCGCCGACGATCCGCACCGTGCCCTCGGACGCCTCCCTCAGGTAGCGTCCGGTTCCGGTGATGGTGCCGCCCGTGCCGACGCCGGCGACGAAGTGCGTGACCCTCCCCTCAGTGTCCCGCCAGATCTCCGGCCCCGTGGTCTCGTAGTGGCTGCGCGGGCCGTTCTGGTTCTCGTACTGATTGGGCTTGTACGCCCCCGGGATCTCCGCCACGAGCCGGTCGGACACGCTGTAGTAGGAGCGCGGATCGTCGGGCTCGACGTTCGTGGGGGTCACGACGACCTCGGCCCCGTAGGCGCGCAGGACGGCGCGCTTGTCCTCGGAGACCTTGTCCGGAACGACGAACACCATCCGGTAGCCGCGCTGCTGCGCCACGAGAGCGAGCCCCACTCCGGTGTTGCCGCTCGTGGGCTCGACGATGACGCCGCCCGGTCGCAGCAGGCCGTCGCGTTCGGCGGCGTCGATGATGTTGGCCGCGATGCGGTCCTTGGACGAGCCGCCCGGGTTGAAGTACTCGACCTTCGCGAGCACGGTGGCGGCGATGCCGTCGGTCACGTGGTTCAGGCGGATGAGCGGCGTCGAGCCGACGAGGTCGGCGACGGTGCGGGCGTAGCGCAAGGGACTGTCCAGACTGTGGGGCGCGTGTGGCGCGGCGGCTGTCGGTGGGTTCTGAGGCGTGCTCGAAGAGCGGAGCGCGGCGGCTCAGCGACAACAGCGACAGGTCTGCACGCCGCCACCATAGCGCGCCCGTCGCCGCCGCGACAGAGTGTTACGTCACCATCGTCACATTCCGCGATGTGCGCGTCATAGGCCGACATGTCCACCCCCCGCGGCGTGTATCGGTGTATGACGTCCGGATGCGGCGGCGGGCCGGAGGTCGCATAACGTAGCCATCGTGACCTCCTCCCCCGCTCCCTCGTCGCCCGCGCCCGGGGCGCCGGCGCACCGGATCGCCCCGCCCACGTACGAGTGGGACGGCTTCGGCTTCGACACCCGTCAGGTGCACGTGGGCGACACGGACCAGCACGGGTACCAGGCCCGCGTCGCGCCCATCTACCTGACCGCGGGCTACCGGTTCGACTCGTTCCGTCAGAGCTGGGACCGTTTCACCGGCGACGAGCCGGGCCAGCTCTACTCGCGCAACCTCAACCCGACGCATCTCGTCGCCGAGCAGCGGATCGCCTCTCTGGAGGGCGGCGCCGGCGCGATCGTCGTCGGGTCCGGGCAGGCCGCCATCACGTCCGCGATCCTGGGCCTGACCGGGGCGGGGGAGCACTTCGTGTCGACCGCGAGCATCTACAGCGGGACGCAGATCCTCTTCAACCGCACGTTCTCGCGTCTCGGGGTCGCGGTCGACTACGTGTGGGACTGGACGGACGACGCCGAGTGGGACGCGCTGATCCGGCCGGAGACGAAGGCGATCTTCACCGAGACGATCCCGAACCCGAAGAACGACATCGTCGACATCGCGGCCGTCGCCCGCGTCGCGCAGCGCCACGGCCTCCCGCTCATCGTCGACAACACGATCGCCTCGCCGTACCTCACCCGTCCCATCGAGGACGGCGCCCACATCGTCGTGCACTCCTCGACCAAGTTCCTCGCCGGTCACGGCGCCGGCCTGTCGGGAGTGATCGTGGACGGCGGCACGTTCGACTGGGCGGCCGCGTCGCGTCCCTACCCCGGCATCACCGACGCGCCCGCGCCGGGCCGGCCGTCGATGCTGGAGGCGTACGGCCGGCACGCCCTCGAGGCCTATCTCCGGCTGGGCATCGTCAACGACATGGGTCCGGCGCTCTCGCCGCTCAACTCCTTCCTGCTGCAGCAGGGCATCGAGACGCTGTCGCTGCGGGTCGAGCGGCACGTCGACAACGCGCATCGGATCGCGCTGTGGCTTCAGGAGCAGCCCGAGGTCGCACGCGTCGACTACGCGGGGCTGCCCTCGAGCCCGTACTACGAGATCGCGCAGCGCGTCTACGGCGGCCGGTCGGGCTCGGTGTTCGCGTTCAGCCTCGCCGGCGGCCGCGCCGCGGCCGAGCTGTTCTACGACTCGCTGCGGGTCTTCAGCCGCATGACCAACATCGGCGACGTCCGGTCGATGGCGCTGCACCCGGCGACGACGACGCATGTCAGCTTCACCCAGGACATCCGCGACCGGCTGGGGATCGACGACGGCCTCATCCGCCTGTCGATCGGCATCGAGACGGCCGACGACCTCATCGCCGACCTGCGCCGAGCCTTCGACGCGGTGTCGGAGGCCGGCCTGTGACGCCGGCCCCGCCCGGCAGCGCGTCGGACTCGCCCCGCAGCGCGCCCATCCGCCTCGGCCTCGCCCTGGCCGCGCCCGCGGTGCTCGCCCTCGCCACGAGCGGCCGGCTGCCGGAGCTGCGCGACGCGCTCGACGGGGGCGGCTTCCTGCGGATCGCGCGCGCCGACGAGCCGGGCATCGCTCCCGCGGCGTTCGACCTCCTCGACGACGAGGCGCTCCGGGGGCGCGCGCTCACGCCGGAGCCGCTCACGATCGCGTCCTACGCGAGCGGCTTCCTCCCCGGCATCCCACTGCTCGCCGACGCGGACATCCTGCGGGAGCACCCCTACAACCTCGCGCGCCGCATCGGCAGCCTCGATCACATGACGGGCGGACGCAGCGGTGTCGTCGTCCGCGAGCCCCACGACGGGCCGGACGCGGCGCGAGCGGCCGAGGCGCTGTGGCTCGTGCAGCAGCTGCTGCGCACGTGGCCGTTGGAGAGCGTGACGACCGACCGGGACGCGCCCGCGATCGCCGACGTCGAGCGCATCTGGGCGCCCGCGCACGACGGGCGCTACCGCGTGGCCGGCCCGCTCACGACGCCGTCGAGCCCTCAGGGCCTGCCCGTCTTCGTGCGCGCCCACGCCGAGCCCACGCACACCGGCGAGGCCCTCCACGATCTCGTCATCGACGCGGGATCGACGCTCCAGCTCGACGTCGACGACGTCGCGGTGAGCGCGTGGCGCGCGGGCGACGACGTGCGGGCGATCGAGCTGCGGCCGCTCGCCGACGATCCGCGCGAGGCGCTGCGCCGCTGGCGCGAGGCGCGTCGCGCCGTGGCCGCCGCGACGGCGCCGCTCGCCGACGGCGAAACGCTGCGCGCGGCGCTGGGGCTCTCCGAACGCGCGCTCGTGCGCCCGGCGCAGGCGCACCCCGCCTTCGCGAGCGCATCCGGAAAGGACCTCTTCTGATGCCCGGAACCGAGTCCGAGCGGCGGCTCATCCTCAACGTCAACGTCATCGGCGTCGGCCAGCGGCCGGCCGCGTGGCGCCAGCCCGAGCTGCATCCGCGCGCCATCATCGATCCCGCGTACTGGGAGAACGTCGCGCGCATCGCCGAGCGCGGCATGATCGACGCGATCTTCATCGCGGACACCCCCGTCCTGTCGGATCCGCGACGGCGGCCGTGGCAGTACCTCGAGCCCTCGACGCTGCTGGCGCGCGTCGCCGCGGCGACGACCCACCTCGGCATGGTGTGGACCGCGTCGACCACGTACAACCATCCGGGCGAGCTGGCCGAGCGCCTGCTGACGCTCAACACGCTCTCCGGCGGCCGGGCGGCGTGGAACGTCGTCACGACCGTGAACCCGCGCGCGGCCGACAACTTCGGCGCGAGCCTCGGCGCGTACCGCCCCACCTCGGACGAGCGCTACGCGCGCGCCGGCGCGTTCCTCGAGCAGGTGCTCGAGCTGTGGGACCGGGACGGGCGCGGGTGGGGCGGCGACCGCCCGCCGCGGCCCGTGCTCGTGCAGGCGGGCGGCTCGCAGGCGGGCCAGCGGCTCGCCGCGCGCCACGCCGACGTCGTGTACTCGGTCGAGATGGAGCTCGAGCAGGCGGTGCGCAGCCGTGCCGCCGTGCGCGCCTTCGCGGCCGAGGCGGGGCGCGACCCCGACGACGTCGCCGTGCTCCCCGGCCTCGCGCTGGTGATCGGGTCGACCGAGCGCGAGGCCCGCGAGCGCTTCGACCACTGGGAGAGCCGGGCCCATCCGAAGTTCAGCCTCGACGCGCTGTCGTTCGCGCTCGGCGTCGACGCCGAGCGGCTCGACCTCGACGCACCGCTTCCCGCGGACGTGGTGGAGCACGAGCCGGATCCCGCGACGTTCAAGGGCTCGACGGGCTACCGCCGCTCGCTCATCGCGCACGCGCGCAAGGAGAACCTGACGGTGCGGCAGATGCTGCGCGACTTCGGCGGCTACGGGCAGCGGTTCATCGCCGGCACGCCCGAGCGGATCGCCGACTCGATCGAGGAGTGGTTCCGCGCCGGCGCGGCCGACGGCTTCAACGTCATGATCGACCTGTTCCCCTCCGGCCTGGAGGACTTCGTCGACCACGTCGTGCCGATCCTGCAGCGCCGCGGGCTCTTCCGCACCGAGTACGAGGAGCGGGACCTGCGCAGCCGGATCCGCGGCCGCTCGCGCGCGCTCGCGCACTGAGCCGGGCGCACGGGCCGGGACTCGCCGCGGTGTCACAGGACGTCACACGGCGACCCCGGCATGGTCGCGGCGGGGATACGCTGGCGGC
Organism: Microbacterium album; assembly: GCF_014643695.1. Lineage (GTDB taxonomy): Bacteria > Actinomycetota > Actinomycetes > Actinomycetales > Microbacteriaceae > Microbacterium > Microbacterium album. Next base: position 186,914 of record NZ_BMJY01000005.1, read on the forward strand.
ATGTCGCAGCAGCCCCAGGTGTACGTCATCCACGAGAACGCGGAGTGGTTCCCGCCCTTCGCCGCCGCCTTCGCCGCGCAGGGCGTGCCCGCGCAGGAGTGGCTGCTCACGGACGGCTCGATCGACCTGAGCGCCGAGCCGCCGCAGGGCGTGTTCTGGTCGCGCCTGTCGGCGTCCGCGCACACGCGCGACCACGCCGACTCCAAAGAGTACGGCCGTGCCGTGCTGCGCTGGCTCGAGTCGTGGGGCCGGACGGTCGTCAACGGCAGCGAGGTGCTCGAGCTCGAGGTGAGCAAGGTCGCGCAGCACGCCGCCCTGCGCGCCGCCGGCGTGGACGTGCCCGCCACCGCCGCGGTCTTCGGCCGCGGCGACCTGAAGACGCGCGCGCGGTCGTTCTCGGCCCCGTTCATCAGCAAGCACAACCAGGGCGGCAAGGGCCTCGGCGTGCGTCGCTGGGACTCGCACGACGACTTCGACGCCTGGGTCGACGGCCCCGACTTCGAGCCGTCGCCCGACGGCATCACGCTGCTGCAGGAGTACCTCTGGACGCGGGAGCCGTTCGTGACCCGCGCGGAGTACGTCGACGGCGAGCTCGTCTACGCCGTGCGCGTGGACACCAGCGCCGGCAGCTTCGAGCTGTGCCCCGCCGAGGCGTGCGCTGTCGACGGCGAGGACGGCACGCCCGCGCCGCCCCTGTTCCAGCTGCGCGAGGAGATCACGCCGGAGCACCCGCTGGTCGCCCAGCACCGGGCATTCCTGAAGGCCGCGGGCATCCGGATCGCCGGCATCGAGTTCGCCGAGACCTACGACGGCCGCCTGGTCACGTACGACATCAACACCAACACGAACTACAACCCCGACGTCGAGGCGATCGCGCCCCACTCGGGTCCGGGGCGAATCGCGAGCCTGCTCGGCTCCCTGCTGACGCAGCACCAGCCCGTCCCCGCCTGACCGGCGACATCCGTCCCCGCCGCGACACTGCGTCCCTGCGCCCACAATCCGTCGCCGCGCTCAGAATGCGTGAGGCACACGCATGCTCGGCGCGGGGACGGATTGTCGGCGGAGGCGGGTCGCTCCCGCTGCGTTTCACATTGCGACAGCGCCGGCCCCGGCGCGCGCGGGGCGGCGGTAACGTCGGGGCATGAGCAACACGAGCGCGAACACTGAGCCGGACGACAGCTCCGCGTCGGGGCGGGAGGAACGCGACGCGGCGTCCCGGGACCACGCGGGAGAGCTGCTGTCCGTGCCCGGATCGCTCGACGCGGACGGCTTCAAGACGCTGTTCCGGGGCCACCCCGGCGGGGTCTCGGTCATCACGGCGGAAGGTCCGGATGGGCCGGTCGCCCTGACGGCGACATCGGTCGCGTCGGTCAGCGTGGACCCGCCGATGCTCATCTTCTCGGTCTCGGCACTGTCCTCGGCGACCCCCGCCATCCTGGCCGCGGACACAATCGTCGTGCATCTGCTGGATGCCGACGACCTGCCGCTCGCCCGCCTGGCCTCCACGAGCGGCGTCGACCGCTTCGCCGACACGTCGCAGTGGACGCGCCTGTCAACGGGCGAGCCGCTCTTCCCGGGCGCACGGGCGTGGGCGCGCTGCGCGATCGTGAGCCGCCTCGAGGCGGGCGGATCGACCGTCATCGCGGCACACGCGCTGCAGGGCGAGACGAACCGAGGCCCGGAGCACGAGGCCGGCGCGCTGGTCTACCACAACCGCACGTGGCACCGCCTCGGCGATGCCTCGCGCATCGGCTGACGCGCTACTTCGCCAAGGCCGCCGTGCAGTAGGCCACCAGCGCGTTCGCGTGGCCGTGACCGAGGCCGTGCTCGGCCTTGAGCCATGCCACGACCTCCATGTGTTTCTCGGCGTCGAGCCGCTCCACGATCAGGTCCAGCCACTCCTGAACGGGCCGCCCGTACGTCTTCTCGATGCTGGGGAAGTACGACGCCGGCCCCTTCACCCTCTCGCCCGGCGCGATCTGCGGGGCCACGACCCTGTGCTCCGTCATGCGCACACGGTAGCAGCGGCCTCCGACGTGAGCGTTCGCGTCGCCGCCATGAACCGGCAGTCGCCGCGTCACACGGCGAGCGCATAACCGAGGGCCGCAGCGACTCCTCGGTTGACGATTGCGCCCTGGCGCACGTTGAGGCCTTTCGCGAGGGCCGGATCCGCAGCGGCCGCGTCGTCCCACCCCTGATCGGCGATCGCGGCGATGTAAGGAAGGGTCGCGTTCGTGAGCGCACGCGTCGAGGTCTCGGGCACGGCGCCCGGCATGTTCGCCACGCAGTAATAGAGGGACCCGTGCACAGCGAACGTGGGGGCGTCGTGCGTAGTGGGCCGGGAATGCTCGAAGCAGCCTCCCTGGTCGATGGCGATATCGACGAGTACCGAACCACGCTTCATGCCTGCCACCATGTCATCGGTGACCAGCTTGGGGGTGGCCGCACCAGGCACCAGGACCGCACCGATCACAAGGTCCGCCTCCTCAAGCGCCTCCGCGATCGCGTAGCGGGTCGAGGCGCGCGTCTGCAACGCGTTGCCGTAACGGAGGTCCAGCTCGCGCAGCCGCGCGGGGTTGACGTCGAGCACGGTGACCTGCGCGCCGAGACCGAGGACGTTGACGAGCGCATGCTCGCCCGCGACGCCTCCCCCGATCACCACAACGTTCGCACGCCGGGTTCCGGCCACACCGCCGAGCAGCGTCCCTCGCCCTCCCTGCGCACTCATCAGGTGATACGCACCGACCAAGGCGGAAAGGCGTCCTGCCACCTCGCTCATGGGAGTGAGGAGGGGCAGCGAACGGTCTGCGAGTTGCACCGTCTCGTACGCGACCGCCGTCGCCCCCGAAGCGACGAGCGCGTCGGTGAGCGGGCGGTCGGCGGCAAGGTGCAGGTAGGTGAACAGGGTGAGGTCGGGGCGGAGATGACGGTATTCGGGTTCAGTGGGCTCCTTGACCTTCACCAGCAGCTGCGCGTCCGCCCAGATGTCCGCCGCATCGGGCACGATCACCGCACCCGCTGCGGCGTAGTCGGTGTCCGGGATGCGCGAACCCGCCCCGGCGCCCGCCTGCACGAGCACGCGATGACCACGTCGCGTCAGGAGGTCCACGCCTGCGGGAGTGATGGCGACGCGGTTCTCGTTGTTCTTGATCTCGGTGGGGATGCCGATGAGCATGCCGTTCTCTCTCCTCACGGTGACAGGCGGGTGTGGCGTCCGCCGATCACAGGCTCGCAGATTATTCGCCTCGATTTCCTATCGACTGCATTTTCTACACATATCGGATCTGTATCGCGTAGAATTTCCGCATGGATCGGTTTCGCCACAGCATCCCGACGAAGGATGTTCGCCCGCGGGAACTCGACAGCACGGACGAGAAGATCATCGCGATCCTCGCGAGAGACGGGCGCACCACGAACGCGGATCTGGCGGCGGCGCTGGACGTGGCGCCCTCGACCGCGCACGCGCGCACGCGTTCGCTCGTGGACCGCGGAATCCTCACGGGGTTCCACGCGAGCGTCGATTATCAACGGCTCGGCAGAGGGTTGCAGGCGATGATCGGCGTCGTTCTGCGCCCCGGTGCCCGCCACGACAGCATCGTGGCGTTTGCCGACGAGGTCCGACGGCTCCCCCAGGTCCTGCAGCTCTTCTTCGTCGGCGGCGCGGACGACTTCCTCGTCCACATCGCCGTGGAGAACGCGTCTGAGGTGCGCGAGTTCGTCGTGAATCACCTTTCGACCCAGCAGTCGGTCGCCACCACGCGCACCAGCATCGTCTTCGAATACCATCGCAACGCCGTCGCCGCACCGTTCCGGTGATGCTCGCGTTCCTACTCCGCGTCGACGACGCGGAGTCGGTTGCGGACCGCGCCGATCCCCTCGACGGTCACCACGACTTCCTCGCCGTCCGAGAGATACTCCGGCGGGCGCGAAGCGTGGCCGACTCCGCCAGGGGTGCCTGTCGCGATGACGTCTCCCGGCCGTAGCGTCACGATCTCGGAGACGTATCCGACGAGCGCGGCGGGATCGAAGGCCAGATCGGACACCGGCGCGCTCTGCTTCCGCACGCCCGAGACGAAGGTCGTGATCCGCGCTGCCGCCGGGAGCTCGTCTGGTGTGACGAGCACGGGGCCGAGCGGCGTCGTCCCTTCGAACGTCTTGCCCTGCAGCCACTGGCTCGTGCGATATTGGTGCCCGCGCACAGTGATGTCGTTCATCACTGTGAACCCGGCGATCGCCTCGGCCGCCTCCTCCCGACTTACGCCGCGCACCGTGCGGCCGATCACCAGGGCGAGCTCTCCCTCCCAGTCGACGGTGCCCGCGACCGGTCGAGGGAGGACGATGTCGTCACCCGCGCCGATGAGCGCATCAGCATACTTCGCGAAGAGGGTCGGATGCTCCGGCAAATCGCGCCCCATCTCGAGGATGTGCTCGCGGTAGTTCAACCCGACGCACACGATCTTCTGCGGGTGGGGCACCACGGGCGCGAACGCGGTGCGCCCGAGGCCGTCCAACGGGTGCGCGGCACCTCGGGCCTGCGCTGCAACGGACGACCAGTCCGGGTCGCGCAGCAACGATCCGATGTCCGGATAGGAGAGGATCTCGACCGCGATCCCACCGGCACTGTCGACGCGCACGGCGCGCGTGCCGTCTCCGACGCGCAAGGTCGCGAGCCTCATGCGGTGTCCGGCTCTGCGAGCACAGCGATCCCCGCGATCTCGATCATGGCCTCCTCTTGCCACAGCCGGTGGACACCGATCCCCGCCATCGCCGGGTAGTGGGGCCCCGCGAGCTCTCTCCATACCGCGCCGATCTCACGACCGCGCGCCTGGTAGTCGGAGACATCGGTGAGGTAGATCGTCACGCTGACCAGATCCGTGGGTTTCCCTCCGGCGGCCTCGAGTGCGGTCAAGAGGTTCCCGAACGCCCGCCGGAACTGAGCAACGATGTCCCCCGGCACGATCGAGCCGTCGGGGGCCATCGCGGTCTGCCCCGCGAGGTGCACGGTGTCGCCTGCGACGACGGCATGGGAGAAGCCGGACGCGCGAGCGAGCTCCCGCGGATTGACAAGGAGATGCGACATGAGGTCCTTTCGGTCAGGCGCGGACGGCAAGGGGCCGCCAGCGCGGGGGATACCCGGGATCGCTGTCCTCGGCACGAAGGTGGAGCCGCGGGCGTACGGCGTCCGTGCGGGACGTCGGCGGCTTTCGCCGCCCGGCGCGGAACGGCAACGGCCACTGCACACCGTCGCCTCGGTACTCCTGTTCCGCCGCGGCGTGGAGCGTCCATTGCGGGTCATACAGATGGGTACGCCCGAGCGCGCACAGATCAGCGCGTCCGGCGAGGAGCAGAGAATTCACGTCGTCGTACGACGAGATCGCGCCCACCGCGATGACCGGCACGCCCCGCCGGGCGGCGACGCGATTTCGAATGGCATCGGCAAACGGCGTCTGATAGCTGCGCCCGAACTCTGGTCTCTCGTGGCCGACGACCTGCCCACTGGACACGTGGATGGCGTCCGCCCCCCGGTCGATGAACGCGGCGGCGATCGCGACGGCGTCGTCGATCCCCACACCGCCCTCGGCCCAATCGACCGCCGAAAGCCGCACCGTGAGCGGTTTGTGGCTCGGCCAGGCGGCGCGGACGGCGTCGAACACTTCCAGCGGGTAGCGCAGGCGGTTCTCCAGCAGACCTCCGTATTCGTCGGTCCTGATGTTGCTGAGCGGGGAGAGGAAAGACGAGAGCAGATAACCGTGCGCCGCATGCAGCTCGATGAGGTCGAAGCCCGCGGAATCCGCACGGACCGCGGCCTCCGCGAACTCCCGGGTCAGGGCGTCCATGTCGGCGCGCGTGAGCTCTCGAGGCACGACGCTGCCCTCCTTGTACGGAAGCGCGGAGGGCCCCACCGGGTCCCACCCGCCCTCCTCGAGCGGGTCATCGATGCCTTCCCACATCAGGCGTGTGGATCCCTTCCGACCCGAGTGCCCCAGCTGCGCGCCGATCTTCGCCGCGGAGTGTTCGTGTACGAAGTCGACGACACGACGCCATGCGTCCGCCTGCTCGTCGGTGTAGAGCCCGGTGCAGCCCAGCGTGATCCTCCCCGTCGCGGACGTGCCGATCATCTCGGTCATGACGAGACCGGCACCACCGAGAGCCTTGGAACCGAGGTGCACGAGGTGAAAGTCGTTCGCGAGCCCGTCCGCCGCGCTGTACATGTCCATGGGCGCCACGACGATGCGGTTGGACAGCTCGAGCTGACCGATACGAACCGGTTGGAACATCGCGGGCGCGGCCCGCCCCCCTGCTGTCGCGGCCGCGAAATGCTCGTCGATGCGTCGGGCGAACTCGGGGTCGCGGACCTCCAGGCCGTCGCGGGTGATCCGCCGCGATCGGGTGAGGAGGTTGAAGGTGAACTGGAGCGCGTCCTGCTCCGTGTACTGCCCGATGTTCTCGAACCACTCCAGGCTGGCCTGAGCGGCACGCTGCAGCGAGAGCACGACCGGGCGACGCGCGGCATCGTATGCTTCCAGGCCTTCCTCCACCGAGCCGGTTTCGCCCAGCGCCGCTGCAAGAGCGAGCGCATCCTCGAGCGCGAGCTTGGTCCCCGAACCGATAGAGAAATGCGCGGTGTGCGCCGCGTCTCCGAGCAGAACGACGTTGTCCCGGTGCCAGCGCTCGTTCCGCACAGTCGTGAAGGTGAGCCACTTCGAGTTGTTCGCCAGGAGCGTGTGTCCCTCCAACTCCTCCGCGAAGATCTCCGCCAGCCGCGCGATCGACCGCTCATCGCTCTGACCGGGGGCCAGAGTTCCGTCGGCGAGCTCCGCGAAGCCGGCCCGCTCCCACACAGCCGGGTGCATCTCGACGATGAACGTGCTCTCGGTCGCGGAGTAGGGATAGCCGTGCACCTGCATGCGCCCATACGGGGTGTCCTTGATGAGGAACGTGAAGGCCTCGAACGCCCGATCGACGGCCAACCACATGTACTTGGATCGGCGCGGGTCCAACGACTCTCCGAAGTCGTCGGCCCAGCGCGACCGGGTCTGGGAATTCAGCCCGTCGGATGCCACGACGAGGTCGTACTCCGCGGCGAGCTCGTCGATTTCCGGCGCGAGCGTCCGGAAGTGCACGGCGACACCGAGGTCGGCACATCGCTCCTGCAGCAGCTGAAGCAGACGCTTCCGGCTCAGCGCGGAGAACCCCTGACCGCCGACCTGCAGAGCCTCTCCGCCGACCTGCACGTCGATGTCACTCCAGCGGGCCATCTCTTGGCACATCGCGGCGAACAGCACCGGGTCCGCCGACTCGATCCCAGCGAGGGTCTCGTCGCTGAAGACGACGCCGAAGCCGAACGTGTCGTCCGACGCGTTGCGCTCCCACACGGTGATGTCGGCCTGCGGGTCGACCTGCTTCATGAGAGCCGAGAAGTACAGGCCTCCGGGGCCCCCTCCGATGACGGCAATGCGCACGATGTGCTCCTTCTCCTCGTCAAGATCCGTCGACCGCTGCCGGCCGGCGGATCATTCCCTGCTGCGCCACCGAGGCGACGTGCACGCCGGCCTCGCTGAAGTAGTCGCCCTTCACGAGCGCTCGACCACGACTGTGGGACACCAGTCGAATGCTGCACAGCAGCCACTCGTCGGCTCGGGCGTCGGCATGGAACCACATCGCGTGATCGAGACTCGCCGTCGTCAAACCCGGATCGGTCCAGGCGAGTCCCGAGGCGCGCAGCGCAGGCTCGAGCATGCCGTAATCGCACAGATAGATGAGCGCGAGCCGGTGCGCATCCGCTTCGTCCGGCAGCGCCTCGAATGCCCGGGCCCAGTACCGCACCTCGCGCGCGCGCTCGCCGGTGGGCTGCGCGTACAAGGGAAGCCCGAGGTGACGGATGTCGAATCCCCTGCCGTGGGCCCAGTAGGCGGCCGCAGGATCGGCCAGCCCGCTGACCCACTCGGCGGACGTGGCCAGCCCGGTCGGCCCCTCCACGTCGGGCGCGCTTTCCGACAACAGGTCGGACGTCTCTCCGACGTGGAAGGAGCACAGCGCACTCAACACGACGCGTCCGCCTTCCGCGCCGGTCACGCGGCGAGACGAGTACGACTTGCCGTCCCGGAGGCGCTCGACGCGATACTCGATGCTCCCGCCGACCGTCGCCGGGGCGACGAAGAGCGAGTGAGTCGCATGCAGCGCTCGGTCCGGCGCAACGGTGCGCATCGCCGCAGCCGCCGCCTGCGCGAGCAAATCGCCCCCGTAGGACTTCGCCCAGGGCACCGTCTGCGTGCGTGCGAGGAAGACGTCCTCGCCGATCGGCTCCAGTGTGATGGCTGCCCGGAAGCCAGCGATGCCGCTCACGCGCGCCGGAATCCCGAGAGCGTCTCATCCGGGACGTCTTCGAGGTTGACCACGATGTTGTCCGGCGTACGCGCGGTCAGCCAGACGAGCTCCTCCGTCGTGCTCATGTTGGCCTCCACGTGCGGCATGTAGGGCGGAACGAATACGAAGTCTCCCGCGGCCATGTCGACCCACTGGGCATAGTCCGCTCCGTAGTAGATCCGCGCGCGACCGCGGAGGACGTAGCCCCCGGTCTCCGCCTCGCCGTGGTGGTGCGGCAGAGAGCGGAAGCCCGGCTCGTTGCTCACCCGGCCGAACCAGATCTTCGTCGCAGGGGTGTGGTCGACGCTCACTCCGGAGACGCGGTGCGCGCCGCCGGAGTCGGCCGTGTCGGTGTGCTCTTCGCCGGCCCGGGTGACGACGGGCATGACGGTTGCGTCGATGGTCATGGCGTTCCTTTCTCTGCGGCGCCCCTATGCGCCGACGTCGATGAGGTGCTCGAAGGCGAGGCCCAGGTCGGTGACCGCCACGGCGATCGGGGCGAGCGCCGCGAGGGCCGCGGCCCTCGTCGCGGGCGCGAGCCCTGGTCGCGCGACGAGCAGCTTCAGCTCGCCGTAGAGGCGCATCAGGTGGGCCTCTTCCTCGGTGAGCTCCGCGCCCAGAAGATCAGTCGTCATCTCGTGCCCTCCAACCCTTTCGCTATGTCAGTCGACCGGCCGCAGATCCGTGAGGCGTCGTGCTTTGAGCTCGAATCTGGGCAGCTCACCCGCCGTGCGGCGCCGTACATGGAACCTGAGACCCTCGTGCGCGTCTGCGAGCTCCGTCTGCAGGGCGGCCGCGAGCACGTCCCACCGGGAGTCGACGAAGCCCTCCACCGTCTCGACGTGCAGCGAGATCTCATCGCGGATGCCCTCACGAGTGATCTCGACCTGGAACTCGTCGACCTCCCCGAACTGCCGCACGATCCCTTCGATCGCGCGCGGGTAGACGTTCGTCCCGCGAACGAGCTTCATATCGTCCACCCGGCCGATGATCCCGCCCTCGTACAGATCCCACGTACGCCCGTTCGATGCGGCGGTGTGCGGCATCTTCACGACGAGATCCTTGGTCCGATAGCGCAGCAGCGGGATCATGCTGCGGCCGAAGGACGTCGTCACGCGCTCTCCCGCCTCGCCGTAAGGGAGTTCGCTGCCCGTGTCAGGGTCGACGACCTGCTCGATGAAGTGGTCCTCGATGATGTGACAGCCGCCGGGCTGGTCCTCGGGCTCGAACATGAAGATCGTCGAGATCTCGGTCATCCCCGCGGTGTCGTGCACCTTCGCCCCCCACTGCGCCTCGATGAGATCGCGCGTGGCGCGAGGCGTCGGCTCCCCCGACAGAATGACCACGCGGACCGGCGAGTCCTTCAGATCGAGGCCGAGGACCTCCGCTTCCTGCGCCATGCGCAGCGCATAAGTGGGCGTGGACGCCACCACCGTCACGCCGAAGTCCACGATCTGCTTGACGCGCGTCGTTGTCGTCTGGGCGCCACCGGGGATGGTCAGCGCCCCCAGCTTCTCAAGCCCATTGTGCAGCCCCCAGAACCCGATGAACGATCCGTAACCGAAGGCCACGTACCCGATGTCGTGCGGCCTGACGCCCGCCCCCCACAGGGCATAGCTCCACATCTCCGCGGCCCATGCCCAGTCTTTTCGGGAGTCGAGCGCCCGCAACGGCTGCTTACCGCTCGTGCCACTCGTCGTGTGCAATCGGATCGCCGCCTCGGCGCCCGCCACGGGCAACTCACCGTAAGGGGGATGGGTGGCCTGGCTCTCCATCCACTCCTCGCGCGTGAGGAACGGGATGCGCTCGATGTCCGCCCAGGAGCGCAGCTGCTCGGGCTCGAACCCGGCACCCGCGAACTTCCGCCGGTAGAAGGGGCTGCGTGCCTGCGCCCACTCCGCCACCCGACGCAGCTTCGCCAACTGAAGCGCGCGCAGCTGCTCACGCGGAAGCGTCTCCGTCTTGGGGTTCCAATAAGGGGAAGTGGACATGGGCACCTCGCGCGTGGTCGTGGATGAGCAGGGCTCGAAGTCCCTGCGAATGTATCACTCTCCTGACGCGCGTCAATGTTTCGGAATGTAAACAATGCGTTTCCCGCGCTGCGCGCCGCCACGGACGGGCACCGCGGCAACGCGACCCGGAATCGCGGGGTCCGTAATCTCCTCGTCGCGTGACGGGCGCTAGTGTTGCGACACGCCGCGCATCCGCGGGACCCAGACGAAAGGCACTCATGACCGACGACGGCGAGCTCACCTTCAGCATCCGAGGCGTGGCGGACATCGAGACCCACGGCAGAGCCGGCCTTACTGAACTCACTCAGCTGGTCGAGAGCGCAGGCTTCGACATGATCTGGAGCGGAAACGACTTCCTCTCGGGCGGCGGACTCGCCACCCTGACGGCGATGCTCTGGGTCTCCGAACGCCTCAAGGTGGCATCGGGCGTGCTGGACCCGGTCACGCTTCATCCTGGTCAGATCGCGCAGTTCGCCTCGGGCTTGCAGTGGCTCTCAGACGATCGCTTCATCCTCGGGCTGGGCGCCGGCTCGGAGGAGTTCTTCAAGTGGGCCAGCATCCCGCACGACAAGCCCGTGCCGCGCACTCGCTCGGCCCTGCTCGCCATCCGCGCACTCACGGAAGGCAGGGATCTGAGCACAGAATCCCGCGCCGGCGGCCCGTGGCTGCCGACGGCACGACTGCACCACCCTCGCGCCGTGCCGATCTACGTCGGAGCGATGGGACCCCGAATGCTGGAGATGGCCGGCCGATATGCGGACGGCGTGATCGCGCTCGCGCTTCCCCCTCGATACGTCTTCGAGGTGGTGAAACATGTGAGGCGCGGCGCCGACGCCGCCGGGCGCGACATGGCGGATATCGACGTCGCGGCAGGTGTGTGGTGCGGCGTGTCGGAACGACCCGAGGACGCCCGGGCCGGGCTACGGAGGCACATCGCCCTCATGAGCGGTTCCCTCTCGGTCGACGCGCTGCTCTCCAGCGGGCTCGACCCCGAGGAGTTCGCGCACGTCCAGTCACTGCTCGACAGCGGCCGGGAGGACGACGCGATCGCCGCGGTCACGCCGGGGATGATGGAGCTCGCGTTCGTCGGAGGACCGAACGAGGTCATCGATCAGTGCGCTCCACTCGTCGCGGCCGGCGTCCGGCACATATCGTTCGGCATGCCGGGCGTGGCGCAGAAGGCGGAGGCGATCCGACTCCTGGGGCACAAGGTGATTCCAGAGCTGCGCCGCATGGCCGCCGAGTGAGCCCCGACTCCCAGGATCGAGCCCGCCAAGATCTTTCACTCTTGTGGCGAACGCCACGCTTTTGTAACACTGACTAAACATGCCGAAACGTGGTAGTGACATCCGATCGGTAAGACTGAGGCGATCGCAACGAAGCGCCGCCCGCGATCGAGTCCCTGCTCCCCCGCCAGCGCCCTGCCGCCTACCCTCAGGAGTTATCCCGTGATCGAACCCCAGACGCGCACCCGATTCGGCCTTCTGGCCGTCGCGCTCACGAGCACTGCTCTCGTTCTGACCGCCTGCTCGGCTGACGCCCCCGAGACGCCGAGTGCCCCGGCCGCCGGCACGAACGAGGTCTACGACATGCTGCCCGACGCCATCAAGGAGGCCGGCGTCATCAGGGCGGGAGGCCTGTTTCAGACGCCGCCCGTGCTCGGCGCGGCGGCAGACGACCCCACCACGCCCGTGGGCATCGCCCCGGACCTCGCCGCAAAGATCGAGCCGATCCTGGGAGTGCGAATCGAGTTCGTCGACACCCAGTGGCCCAACCAGATCCCCGGCCTGCAATCCGGCAATCTCGACGTGCTCTGGGGGCAGATCTCAGACAACGCGGAGCGTGAACGCAGCGCCTTCGACTTCGTGCCCTTCCTCGGCTCTGACCAGGGCCTCCTCACCCAGGCCGGCAACCCCCAGGGCATCGACAGCATCGCCTCGATGTGCGGGCTCACGCTCGCGCTCCCGAACGGCGGGAATCAGGGCGAGATCGTCGCAGCAATCAGCGCCGAGAGGTGCGAGGCGGCAGGTGAGCCCGCGATCCGGCAGCTTCCCCTTCAGGGTGGCGCCGACGCCTACTCTGCGGTCAAGGCGGGCACAGCGGACGCGTGGATGGACGTGCGATCCTCCGTGGAGCAGGTCGCCGCCTCCGACACCGCGTTCGAGGTCGTCCACGTCGACATCGAGGAGATCCCGCTCGAGATGCGCAACGTCAGCGGCATCGCGGTATCGAAGGAGAACCCCGGCCTCACCGAGGCCCTCTTCGAGGCGATGAGCCGGATCGTGGAGGACGGCGAGTACCTTGCCGTGCTCGAGGAGTACGACGTCGCGGCAGACGCGATCCCCGAGGAGCTGTTCTCGATCAACCCGTTCACGAACACGCCCGTCGGCGAGATGGCCGGCTGACCCGGTGGCCGGGGCGGAGCGACCCTCCACCCCGGCCGCCCTGACCCATGAAGGGCTTGACGCGATGACCGCGAGTATCTTCCCCACCACGAAGTCGACCCCGACGATCAAACCTCCCAAGCTCAACGTCGTCCCGGTGCGCCACTTCGGCCGGGGCACGTTCGCGGTGGTCGTGAGCATCCTGATCCTGCTCGCCGCGAAGGGACTGATCGACAATCCGAACTTCGACTGGTCCATCGTCGGCCGGTTCCTCTTCAGCGACGCGATCCTGCGGGGCCTGTGGAGCACGCTGATGATCACGCTGGTCTCCATGGTGCTGATCCTCGTGGTGTCCGTCGTGATAGCCGTCATGCGGATCTCGAAGAGCTGGATCCTGAGCGGCTTCGCCGCCGGATACTCGTTCTTCTTCCGCGCTGTGCCGCCCATCGTCCTGCTGATCTTCATCGGCAACCTCGGGCTGTTTTTCTCGCACTTCGAGCTGAGCGTGCCCTTCACGGAGGTGACGCTCTTCTCGGTGCCGGTCAAGGACGTCATGACGCCTTTCACGGCGTCCGTGCTCGGGCTCACGCTGGCCGGATCGGGCTACGTCTCGGAGATCATCCGCGCCGGCCTGTTGTCTGTCGGTCGCGGTCAGCACGAGGCCTCGGCAGCGCTCGGCCTCAGCGGGGCGCAGTCGCTGCGCCACATCATCCTGCCTCAGGCGCTGAAGGTGCTCATCCCGCCCATGGGCAACGAGTTCATCGGCCTCATCAAGGCTGTCGCGCTCGTGTCGGTGATCGGCGGCGGCGACATCCTCACGGTGGCGAACGGGATCGGCGCCAACACCTTCCGACCGCTCGAGATGCTCATGGTGGTCGCGATCTGGTACCTCATCGTCGTCGCGGTGCTCAGCGTGGGCCAGTACTTCCTCGAGCGCCGAATCAACAAGGAGCGCTGACCATGGACCGCAGGAACGCAGCCATTCCCGACCCCGTTGCGCTCGTCCCACACGACGTCTCGATCTCCATCAGGAACGTGGACAAGTACTACGGCGGAAACCAGGTTCTGTTCGACATCAACCTGGACGTCAAGCGCGAGGAGGTCGTCTGCCTGATCGGCCCCTCGGGATCTGGCAAGAGCACTCTGCTGCGCTGCATCAACCACCTCGAGACGATCAACACCGGCAGCATCGTCGCCGCGGGCGAGATCGTGGGCTACCGCATGCATCGGGGCCGGCTCCATGAACTACGTCCGAAGGACGTGGGCCGGCAGCGCGCGAAAGTCGGCATGGTGTTCCAGCAGTTCAATCTCTTCCCGCATCTCACCGCGCTGCAGAACATCACGCTGGCGCCGCGCAAGGTGAAACGGGAAGACATGGCAGCCACGACGGCGTATGCCAAGGAGTTGCTCGCCCGCGTCGGCCTCGCCGGCAAGGAGAACAGCTATCCGGGTCAACTCTCGGGCGGACAGCAGCAGCGGGTCGCCATCGCCCGCGCCATGGCCATGCGGCCCGAGATCATGCTGTTCGACGAACCTACGAGCGCACTGGATCCGGAGCTCGTCGGGGAGGTCCTGTCGGTCATGAAGGACCTCGCCCAGACGGGTGGCAAGACGATGGTCGTCGTCACGCATGAGATGGGCTTCGCCCGCGAGGTCGCCGACCGCGTCGTGTTCATGGACGCGGGGCGCATCATCGAGGCCGGCGCGCCCGAGCAGGTGCTCGGCGACCCGCGACACGAACGCACGAAGGCGTTCATCTCCGCAGTGCTCCACTGAGCGATTCACGAGGAACGGAAAGACCATGACTATGACAGACACGGCTGCGGGCAGCGCGCTCGAGGAGGACTCGCTCGGCCTCGAGCCCAAGACGACCGCCGAGGCGATCCTCCGCAACACGGACCGCATTCTGCCCGTGATCGCCGAGGAAGCCGACGAGATCGAGCGCATCGCACGCCTCACACCACGCGCGGAACGCATCATGCGCGCAGCCGGAGTCTTCGAGTTGGGCTTCGGGAAGCACCGTGGCGGCGTCGAAGCCACCCTGCGCGAACAGGTCGAGGCAACGGCGAAGGTGTCGGCTATCGACGCCGGAGCGGGCTGGAACGTTGGCGTGCTCAACGCCGGCGGCTACTACGCCACACGCCTTCCGCAGGACGGGTTCGACGAGTTGTATGGCGACACGCTCGACCACCCCACCAGCGGGGCGTTCCACCCGCCGGGCCGGGCCGAGGTCGTGGACGGCGGATTCATGGTGACCGGGAACTGGGGATGGGGCTCCGGAAGCTACTCCGCCGACTACATCGTCGGCGGATGCCTCGTGTTCAAGGACGGGCAGCCCATGCCGGGCGTCAGCGGCCGCCAGGCCCTCTACGGTCTCTACCTGCCCAAGGAGGCGATCGTCGTCGCTCATGACTGGCAGACGCTCGGCGTGCGCGGCTCCGGCAGCACCTCCTATTCGATTCCGGAACCCACGTTTGTACCGGCCCGGCACTCCTTCGACCGTGAGCCCCTCGATGACGGCGACAAGGACCCGCTGAACAAGTCGGTCCACATCGCCTTCTTCGGGCTAACGGGCGTCGCGCTCGGCGTCGCCGAGCACGCCGTCCGGCTGGCCGCGGAGTATCTCCGCGTGCGCTACGAGTCCAGCCCCACACGCGTCGACGCCAACATGCTGCAGTGCCTGGGAGAAGCGGCGTCAGAGGTCGAGTTCGCCTACGCGGGCGTTCGCGCCGCTGCCGATGCCGTGGATGAAGTGCTGTTCACCCCGGGGAGAGCGCTCAGCCCCCTGGAACTCGCCCGGATGGTGACCGCGAACCAGCAGGCGGCGATCGCGTTGCGCCGCGTACTGAATCTGGCCAGCGAGGTCGCGCAGTCCTCGTACATCCTGGACCGCGAGCCGCTTCAGCGAGTCCTGCGGGACGGGTTCTCCGCGCTGGCGCACGCCGGCACACGCCGCGCGGGACTTCAGATGGTCGGCAAGGCACACGTCGAGAGCGCCGCGACCGACTGGGTCCTGTGACGCGGGTCCGGCAAGCAAGCCGGATCCCATTCCTATCGGCGCGGAGTGCGCCACCCCCGAAGAAGGAGAAGCCGTTGATCATCGTCCACGCCGAGATGCCCATCAACCCAGCCAAGAAGGCAGAGGTCGAGAGCCGGGGCGCCGAGTTCGCTGCGACATGTCGTGCCGAGGAGGGCGCCGTCGATTACCAGCTGTCATGGAAGTTCGGTGAGCCCGCCACGCTTCAGCTCGTGGAGCACTGGGACACCCTCGAGGCCTATAAGACCCACACGACACAGCCCCACGTGCACGATTGGGCGGCGTGGATCCCGGGACAGGCCGCGGGCGCCCTGGAGGTCGGTCGCTACCACGTGGAACCCGTCGAACCGCAGGGCTTCTAGGTCCAGACTGTCGAAGCGACCCGGCCGCCCCCAGGGTGGCCGGGTCGCTTCTATGCGGGCCCCTACTCGTCCACGATCGACAGGCGCACGACCGTGCGCTCGGGCCCGTCTGAGCACGTCGTGATGGGCCTGTCCGTGCGGATCCACTCCTCCGTGGTCATGCTGTCGGGCCGCGTGGCGAGCAAGCCGAGCATCTGATTCACGATGTAGAGACAGATGCCCCCCGCAGGAGTGCGAGTCAGCTTCCCATCCACGATGTCGAAGGCGTCGCCAGGCACGTATCCGCACATCGAGTAGCTGGTCGACTCCACCGTGCAGCGAATGTGCTGCGGCTTCGTGCTCGTCACTGCGAGACCTCCTCGATGATCTCCATCTTCACGATGACCTGCTCCTCGGCGTCGGGACCGAGCAGGTACGGCTTGCGATTGATCCACGACTGCGGGTCCGTCGTCGTCTGCTTCTCGAGCAGCACCGGCACGACGGCGCTCAAGAGGTAGAGGGGAAACGCCTTGCCCGGAGGGACCACGATCTTATGCGGGTGGATTTCGAAGCAATCGCCCACCGCGGCACCGTGCTTCGCGTTCTCCGCCTTGACGACCGTGACCCGGATGTTCTGGAGCGTCATGTTCCGTCAGTTCCCTCTCACTGCCGAGGCCGCCGCCGCCGCCGCGCGATCGGCCATCGAAACGTACGTCGCCGCCGAGTCGGGCAATCCCACGACGCGATTCCCGTAGCGTACGACGGCCCGGAAGCCGGGGCCGTCCAGGAGGGCCCCGGCCAACGAGACCGCGTCGGTCGCCTCCAGCACGAGGACGGGGATATCGGCGCGCTCCGACCGGGGGTGGACGACGCGAAGACCCGGCGCCTGCGCACCGACCCCCGCGAGGGTGCGGGCTGCGAAATCCGCAAGCCGCGCGGTGCGCGCGGCCACCGATTGCGGGAGGCACCGCCCCGTCAGCGCCTCGGGCGAAGTGTCTCCCGGGAGCCACACACCCGCTTGGATACGGCGACCGTCCAGCAATGAGCTGTGGGTGCTCCAGAACACCGCGGCGACGCCTTCCGTGGGCGGCGCTTGCACCCAGTCGAGTGCGCCGGTCCAGTCCCAGATCACCTTGGCGCCGACCGCGACGCCGGCTGCGGTCAAAGAGCCCACGTCGAGCACTGCTCCCGTACGGACGTCGGCGGCGCGGAACACGAGGATCTGGTACTCGTGGCCGTACCACGACACGAAGTCGAGCAGGTCGTCGCTGCGCAGGGCATCCTCGCCGGGAACGGGACGGTATCGGTTGTGGCGCCCAACGGGGAGCGGAAGCGTCTCGACGAGGGTAGCGGCGGCCTGCTCCAACGCGGCCGGGCTCATCCAGGGGTGCTCGATCCGGTCCTGCGGAGCACGGGGGTGAAAATGAGCAGCGAGCAGTTCATCGAAACGGAGCCGCCCTGTGTCCTCCCCCGTCAGGCTCTCGTGGTCCGGCAGGCGGATCGGGGCCGCGGGCCGACCGAGCGGGGCGTCCGCGAGATCGTATTCCCGCGCGTGTGCTCGGGCCGTCGCGAGATCCATCGCGGGAGCCGTGACGAACGCGTCCGTCATGTTCGTTCCTTTCGCTGGAGAGTTCAGGCCCAGATCGGCTCGCCACCCGTGACCCAGAGGACCTCGCCGGTAAGAGCCTCACTCTCGATCAGAGTCACCGCGACGTCCGCCACCTGCGCCGACGTCGGGAAGTCAGGAAGCGCCATCCGTTCGCGCAACGCGCGCTCGGCGGCAGACATTTCCGGTGAGAGCTCGCGCTCATCCCCCTGGTCCAACACCCGTCCCGGTGCCACGACGTTGGCGTGGATGCCGTAGCGTCCCTCCTCGAGCGCCAGGTACCGGGTCAGCGCGGTGCCCGCTGCCTTCGCCGCACCGTACGCACCGAAACCGGGAACGGCCCGGGCCATGAGCGCGCCGGCGACGTACAGGATTCGTCCGTAACGGTGCTCCCGCATGGACGGGACGAGTCGCGCACACAGTGCGGCGTGGGCCGCGACCGCAGCGAGCTCCCCCCGGATGCGCGCGGCACTCGCGTCGGCCACGGGGACCGGTGCCAAGCGGGGATGGGCCGCGTTGACGAGGATCGCCACCGCGCCGAGCCGCTGCTCCACGGCACGCACCGCAGCATCGAGGGCCGCCGTGTCGGTGAGGTCGGCCTGAACCGCGACAATGCTCCCGTCACTGGCTCCCGCCACAAGGGCCTCTGCCGCGGCCGCATCGCTGCGGTAGAGCGCCGCCACACTGGCACCACGGGAAGCCAGCGCTCGAACGGTCGCTCGCCCGATCGGCCCTGTCGCGCCCGCGACGAGGGCGACGCGACCGGCAAGGGGCTGCGGCCCCGCATCCGCCGCGTTCGACTCAGTCATCGACGGCCTCCGTCGAACGCGGCCTGGACTGCCGGAAACGTCGGCGCAAGCGGATCGATCACGTCGTAGTGGTCCGCCTCGAGCAGAACGAGGTCGATCCGCTCCGATCGCCTCGCGAAAGCCGCCGAGTGCTGCCATGGGACATCGACGTCTCTCGTGCCGTGCACGAGGGTGATGTCGCACTCGGGGAGCGGCTGGACGAGGGGGTCGATCTCCTCGATCGCCTCGCCGGCGGGCGCCGGAACGCCGAGGAACCCGGCCACCGCTCCGTCCGAGAGCCGGGCCGCGTGCGCCGCGGCCACGTCCAGCACCCCGGCGAGCGATACCAGCCGCGCCGGCGGCTGCGTCGCCCTGGCCGCCGCGAGCACGGCGAGGTGAGCGCCGGCCGAGTGCCCCGCGAGGGTGACCTCCCCGGGCGCAACGCCCAGCTGATGCGGAACGACGGCGAGGACCTCCATGACGTCCTCGAGAGAACCCGGCCAGCCCCCGCCCGGGTTCCCCACCCGGCGGTACTCAGGAACGGCGACGCGTCGGCCCCCGCGCGCAAGCGCTGCGGCGAGCACCCTCAGATGCAGACGATCGTACCTCGCTCGCCAGAAGCCGCCGTGGATCAGGATCGCCGGAGGCCGGGTCTCCTCGCCCGGAGGCAGGAACAGGTCGACGTGTCCCCACTCATGGGCGGCATAGGTCGCCCGCGCGTCCGGTGGCGGTACGGGGCGCTCGAGCACGTGCATGTCAGCCGTCGCGAACGCTGGTGAATGCAGACGCGTGGAAGACCAGCGGGCGCAGATCCGGGTTGAGCCCGAGTCCATCGACCTCGAGCAGCACCAGGGAGTGGTCGCCGGCCGGGACCTCCGAGTAGAGCGCGCACTCCAGCCATACCGGGGAGCCCAGGAGGAAGAGGGCCCCGGACTCAGCGACGTGCGTTTCGACGCCTTCGAACCGGCGGGACCGGTCCTTGGACGCGATCTGGCGGCAGATCGCATCGTGATCCGAGGCCATGACGGAGACTCCGATGCGGTCCGCGCCTCTGATGAGCGGCCAGGTCGTCGACGTGTTCTGCACGGCGAACGACACGAGCGGGGGGTCAAGAGACACACCGACCGTGAAGGAGGACGCCACGAGGGCCTCGCTCTGTCCTTCGACGACGGCGCCGATGCAGGCGACGCCGGAGGGGAAGAGCGAGAACGTCTGCCGAAGCAACCCGGGGTCGACTCCACGCCTTTCCAGCATCATGCGCTCCTTTCGTCGATCTTCGCTGCCAGTTCCTCGGCGATCGCGGCGATCGCGGTATCCACCTCGCGGAAGGACGTCGACAGCGGGGACAGACCGATGCGTATGCCCGTGGGAGGGCGGAAGTCAGGGAGGATCCCGCGGCACCACAGGCGGTCGATGAGACCGGGGAACGCCTCGTGATCGATCGTCACATGCCCTCCCCGTCTTGTCGCGTCGCGCGGGGACGAAAGGCGGACTCCCAGCCACGTCAGCCGCTCATCGATGAGTTCGACGGCGTACTCGGTGAGCTCCACTGACTTGCGCCGGATGGCCGCGATGCCGGCTTCCTCGATCAGGTCCAGGGTCGCGATCATCGGCGTCATCGCCAGGATCGGGGGCGTCCCGCTGATGAACCGGCGGATGCCCTCGGCCGCTTCGTAGTCGGGTCCCATGCGGAACGAGTCGCGGACGCCCATCCATCCCTGAATCGGCTGCGCGACGGCATGTGGCGCGGCCAGCAGCTCGCGCCTGACGTAGAGGAAGGCCGGTGAACCTGGACCACCGTTGAGGTACTTGTACGTGCAACCGGTCGCGTAGTCGACGCCCCACTCGTCGAGCTCGATCGGCAACACGCCCACCGAATGGCAGAGATCCCAGACGACCAGCCCGCCCGCCGCGTGGACCGCCTCCGTGATCGCCGCCACGTCCGCGACGTAGCCGGACCGGAATGCGACGTGGCTCAGCACCACGACCGCCGTGTCGTCTCCGACCGCGGCGCGCACGTCGTCGACCGTGACTCCCGTGTCCGGGTCCGGATCGATCCAGCGCAGCACGGCACCCGTCTCAGCGGCGATGCCTTGAGCGACATAGCGGTCGGTCGGGAAGTTACCCCGGTCAACCACGATCTCTCGTCGCCCGGGCCGAGCGTCCAGGGCGGAGCGGATGAGCTTGTACAGGCACACGGTCGTCGAGTCGCCCACCGCCGTCTGGCCGGGGCCGGCGCCCAGAACGAGGCGACCGAGCCGATCCCCCAGCGTGACCGGCTGCTCGAACCATCCCTCGTCCCAGCCTCGTATCAGGCGCCGACCCCAGTCCTGGGCGACGAACTCCGACATCCGCTCCTCCAGTGCCCGCACGGGCCGGCCGAGCGAGTTGCCGTCGAGGTAGACGATCGACGGGTCGTCCGCGGCGACGAAGCGGGACCGGAAGGATGCGAGGGGGTCTCGCGCATCGAGCGCGTCGGCCACGCTCACCGTGTCCGGGAAGGTCATGGCTGTCCAATCTCTGTCCGCACGGCGAACAGCTCGGGGAAGAACGTGAGCTCGAGCGCTCGCTGGAGGAAGCCGACGCCACTCGATCCACCGGTCCCGCGTTTCATGCCGATCGTGCGCTGGACTGTTCGGAGATGGCGGAACCGCCAGAACTGGAAATTCTCCTCGAGGTCGACGAGTTCCTCACACGCCTCGTAGACCTCCCAGTTCTCGGTCTCGCGCTCGTATACGGTCGTGAACACGTCGCGCAGTTCCTCGTCGTACACGTGCGCCACCGTCACGTCGCGCTCCACGAGCCGAGCGGGGACGGGCAGGCCCCGACGCGCGAGGTGCCGCAGGAACTGGTCGTACAGGCTCGGGGCCGCCAGCGCGTCGGCGAGCATCCGGTGGTTCTCCGGCTCTCCCTCGAACACCGCGAGCATGCGCGCGTTCTTGTTGCCGAGCGCGAACTCGACGGCACGGTACTGCGCGGACTGGAAGCCCGAGGCGTTGGCGAGGGCTCCGCGGAACTGCGCGTACTCGCTCGGCGTCAGTGTCGCGAGCACGGACCACTGCTCGATCATGGATCGCTGGATGTGCTTCACCCGGGCGATCTTCTTCATCGCTGACCCGAGGTCATCCGCTTCCAGCGCAGAGCACGCCGCGCGAAGCTCGTGCAGCACCAGCTTGAGCCAGAGCTCGGTGGTCTGGTGCTGGATGATGAACAGCATCTCGTCATGGTGCTCCGGGTCGCTCAGCGGGCGCTGCGCGGCGAGCAGGGTGTCGAGCCCCAGGTACCCCGCGTAGGTGAGCTTCTCGCGCAGGTCCGTCACGATGGACGATTCGAGGTCCCGCGTATTCGCCTCTACGGCCATGTCACATCCAAATCGATCATGTTGTCGCCTGCACAGCGCTTCGCGTGATCCCCGTCATCGCCGCGGCCTGCAGGGCTTGATCCCTTCCTACCGATCGGATGTCACGCGCGCGTGTCGACGGATTAACACCGTGTTTCAAAACTTTGACTACCGTCACGTTACCGTCAGACACGACGGACGGTCAAGCTACACCACCGCGCCGAGGCGCCTCCCCGCACGCATGCGCACGCGGTCACGGCTCGCACACCGGGGCTCGCCCGATTCAGCGCATCCCCGCCCGGGACGCCTGAGAGGCCGCACGACTGGGGTTGTCGATGCGCGTACCGGTGACGACGGAGACGTAGTCCGTCGCGGGTCCGCTGAAGCGATCGCGAAGCCGCTGCAGCAGGTCGCTGCTCCGCTCGCCGGGCCAGTCCTCGGGGAGCAGTTCCCGCGGGAGACCCGGATCGATGTAGGGGATGACCCGCCACGTGTCGATACTGCGGATGTAGATGGCGAAAGCCTCGCGCGACGAGACGCCCGACCCGCTTCCATGCGACCCATGCTGCTCGAGAAAGGCATCGTGGTGGGCGCGGATCGCGTCGAGGTCCCACCACTGCCGCACCGCGTCCTCAAGCGCCCCCGCCACCCGGGGGCGCTGCGCCACGAAGACGGTAGCGCGGTCGCGAACGTCCAGATCGACCAGAATGTCCTCGACCTCGTCCAGCAGGTACGCCGGCGCGATCCACAGTGCGGGCGAGACCGTGCCGCACCCGATCCAATGGAGACGGCGTCTGAGCTGGTGGCGGAGGTGCCGGTCTTCCTCCGGGATCGAGAAAGAGACCAGGCACCACAGGCTGTCGCTCTGCATCGAGCGCGGGTGGTAGATCCGCCGGTCCCCGCGCACAAGCATCGGCACAGCGTCGTCGGAGAGACGGTACCCCGCTACGCGGTCGCGCGGCTCCGGAAGGAGGAGCTCCTTCTTCTTGAGACGAGCGATCGCGGTCCGCGCGCGGGGCGCGGGCACATCGAGAGCCTCCATCAGCGTGAGCAGGTCACCCACTGAGATCCACCCGCCCAGCTCACGGAGGTAGATGCCGATGATGCTGCGCAACAGCGACGTCGTGCTCCCCGGCCGGGAGTCAAGATCGTCCAGGATCTCGCCCATGTCGCCCTCTCGCCAAGGTTTCGAGTGTATCTGAGGGGCGACGCCCGACACGTTCCCGGCTTGCTTCGCTCGGCCGAACCCGCGCCCCTCGAAGAGCGTTCGCACGCCGCGGCGCCGGAAAGCCCCGCAACCGAAGGATCTGGAAGGAGAGCGGCGCGTCATGGACCGATCCTTCGATCGACGTGCCGGTGTCACAGCGCCCCGCCACACTGACAACGGTGCTGCGATTGTCGGTGCCCCCGCCGCTCCGAGCATGCGCGCGACGCGCTGTCCATCCACTCGAAGGAGTCTCATGACCGTTCCGATGCGTTTCGGCTACAAGGCGTCGTCCGAGCAGTTCGGGCCGCGCGAGCTGCTGGACTACGCCGTGCTCGCGGAGG
>NZ_BMJY01000006.1:0-139097 GCF_014643695.1 Microbacterium album
TCCTCCGGGATCCTCTTCGGCATGATCAACATCTTCCTTCCAGACTCGAAAGGAAGCGGCATCAAACCGGGGACGGTTCACTGTGTGTATGTGGCGTGCGCGTAGAGCGTGACGGCGGGGAGCGCTTTCAGGCGATCGGGGAGCGGTTCGGTGGCGACGGCGACGGCGGGCTGGAGGCGTGCGGCGATCTGAAGGGCGAACTCCCGCAGGTGTCCTTCGGCAAGTCCTGCGTCGGCTTCCAGGCGTCGGATGCTGTCGGCGTTGAAGGTGCCGAGGGTGTTCGCCCCGTCGACGGCGAAGGCGAGCTCGACGTTGTCGAAGACGGCAGGGTCGTGAGCGAGGACTTGCTCTCGCTGCTTGAACGGGAGCGAGCTGTTGAGATCATAGAAGGGGGCGAGCACGCTACGACCGGGAACATGGGTGAGGGAGTAGTTCTTGGAGTGGCCGTCGTTGTGACCGATGGTCCAAGATAAGACGTGCAGCTTCGCGAACCGCTCCTTGGCGCTCTTGGCGTCGGCGGCGCTGAGGTTGCGGTCGAAGACCGTGAAGATGTCGCGGTAGCCGGGGCCGCCGTCGGACTCGTACTTCTGAACGTGCGAGGTCCCGGTGGCTTGCGCGAGGTCTTCCTGGTGGAGTCGGCCGATGGCGCCTTTGTCGTCGAAGCGGTCGAAGCGCTCCACGATGAGGACGTGCTCGCCGTCGAACTCGGCGATCACGGATGCGGCTGCGTCGATCCCGAGCAGGCGCGCGACCTGTAGGGTGATGTGCTCGGTGACGTCGGATCCGGGCAGCGGCTGGATGCCCGGCTTGAATATATGTGTCGACGGCTGCCGCCCAGACGGCTCGAACCACTGGCCGTCGCGAAGGGCGAGCGCGAACTTCCCCTGAGCGCCGGCGAGTGAGAACCCTTCTTCGGCGGCGCGGTGCTGCAGCCAGTCGGAGTCGTCTCGGCGGATCTGCCGGATCCGGTCGCCGATCTCCCTCTCGGTGAGCGGCGTCAGGTTCTCCTCCTGCCTGGGTGATGTGCCTGCGGGGTAGAACTCGAGCGCGCCGGCGACATCGGCGCCGTGGACAGAGAGCAGGTCGAAGGTGCTGTCGCTGGTCAGCTTCGCTTCCCGCGCCCAGCGGGAACGAACGTCAGCGCGGTCGGGCAGGAGGTTGTCGAGGAACCGCTTGGTGTCGTCGTTCCCGAAGGCGGGTGTGACGACGGGGAGTGTCACTGAGATGGGGACGGGGCTGTCCGAGTGGACGTACTCGGGCAGGTAGCGCAGCTGCAGATTCTCGCCTCGCCGGGTGATCGTGGCGACGTGGGCATCGTAGAGGTACACGTCGAGGGCGCGGATCATTCGATAGCCCCTGCGGCATCCGGGTCAGTATCCGCTTGGCCCTCCGCGGTGGGCGGGGAGTCGGCGTCCACCGCTCTCGGCGGATTGATGAGGACGGAGCCGGGGATGGCGAGATGCTCGGTGAGTCCGCGGGAGGCTTCGCGGAGGGAGGCGAGTGTGGCGGGGTCGAGGTTGGCTTCGACCTGCTTCAGGAGGCCAGGGGCGTCGATCTTGGGCAGAAGCGAGGGGTCGATCTGGGGGAGCGAGCCAAGGATCTGCTTGTTGAGCGCCTCGGGTGTGCCCGAGCCGATCAGTGGTGTGATGCGCTTGCTGAGGGCGTCGGCCGCGGCCTGGGCGGCGCCTCTCGGGGCGACTGTGGCGGGAGCAGCGGTGCGGCGGTCGGTGGTGGCGTCCAGGTGGATGCCGAGGTGGTCGAGGATGAGGAGCACCGTGTCGAAGGAGGTGCCACCGTTGCCGCGTTCGAGGCGGGCGAGGGACTGGCGGGTGATGCCGACGGCGTCGGCGACGTCCTGCTGGGTAAGCGTCCGCTGGACGCGGGCGTTCTTGACCAGGCGGGCGAGGTCTGATGGTGTCTGCAACTTCACGCGGACCCCTCCCTTCGTGTTTGGAAAATAGCACCAGAGCTGTTGTTAGAAAAATCTACCACCGGGCAGATGTGAGGTAAATAGAACATGCAGCTGATGTGCGAAAAATATCACACCTCCCCCCGGGTGCGATGGCAGGCCGAAAAGGAAGGAGGAACCCCGCTGCGACCCGAGGTCGAGACGGCCACCACCTCAACGACGTCGGCGGGGCGCGGCTCGGCAGCGACAGCGCCGCGGCCGCCAACCGTGGGAACGACCTGGTAACAGAACATCTGTGCGCACCGGTTCTCAGCTGTTCCGAGGTGTACCCAGCTGCCGCGAGATCACGCGGTTGCAGGCATCGACGGCGGCGGCCCGAACTCCCGATCAGGGTTCGAATCCCACCGTCACCGCCACGGATCTGAGCCGGTCGTTCCGGTGGGTGGTGACGGGTGACGGTGCTGAGTCGTACTCGCTGGCGGAGGTGTAGTGCTCCGCGCCCACACGTTCCTCGACGTACTCCTTGAGGTGGTCCGGGAGCGAGACGTTCATCGTGGCCATGCGGGTCACCGGCGCCGGGGGCGGGCCACGAGCGAGCGCGGCGCGAGGGTCGCCCAGAGCCGGGTGCGGCCGGCGGGCAGCAGGGCGTGCCGTACTCGGCGCAGGGCGCCCGATAGGCCCAGGGTCGCGGGGGCAGCCCAGCCCTCGCGTGGCTCCGCGGGCCCGAAGCTGGCGCGCTCGATGCCCGTCACGAGAGGCCGCACTGCGTCCTCGGGGACGCCGCGGTCGTTGACCAGCCGCGTGCCGAACGCGCGCGGCGATTCGCTCTCGTCCAGTCGCATTCCCGCGTCGATCGCGAGGGCGCGCAGTTCGCGCCATGCTGCGGCGGCGTCGCCGGACCCGGCCGCGCGCAGACGGCGGTTCCATCGCACGGCGCGGATGGCGGCGGGGGCCGCGAGGATGATGAGAGCCGCGAGCACGACGCCGAGGACCGGAGGCGCGCTGCTCGCCCCGGGGCCGCGCGCCTCGGGGGCGGCCCCCTCGACATCCTCTCGCTCGGGGGCGGCCTCCGACGTGGACGCAGGGGTCGGGGCAGCCGACGGGGTGATGAGCGGCTCGTCGTCCTCCCGGGGCGCGGAGGCGGGGCTGAACGACGTCGGCGCTCCGAGCGTCGCGGTCGGCTCGAACGGGATCCACCCGATGCC
Organism: Microbacterium album; assembly: GCF_014643695.1. Lineage (GTDB taxonomy): Bacteria > Actinomycetota > Actinomycetes > Actinomycetales > Microbacteriaceae > Microbacterium > Microbacterium album. The sequence goes on from NZ_BMJY01000006.1 coordinate 3,115, forward strand.
GCGCAGATGCACCTCGGGCCACGCGTGCAGCTGAGAGCCCGCGACCGAGTAGACGGCCTGGTCGTCGATCAGCTCTCCCGTGCGCGTGCCCGGCAGATACCCGACGACGACGCGCGCGGGCAGCCCGAGGGTCCGCGCCATCACGGCGAAGGTCGACGCGAAGTGGACGCAGTAGCCGCGGCGGACGTCGAGGAATCGCTCGATGGCGTCCAGGCCGGAACCGTCGAACCCGTCCTCCACGGGTGCCTCGAGCGAGTAGCGGAAGCTTCCTCCGCGGAACCAGGACTGCAGCGCCACGAGGGCGTCGTACGCATTGTCGGTGCCCGCGGTCACCTCGACGGCGAGCTCGCGGATCTGCGGCGGAACGTCCGGGGGCAGGAGCAGCGCCTCCGGCGACAGCTCCGCGGAGTCCCCGACGCCGGTCACACGGAAGCCGTCGGCGCCCAGGCTGCGGCGTACCGCGGACTGAGCCTCCTCGCGCGTGGGCTGGGGCACGTGCGACCGCACCTCGTAGGACTGGCCGAGGGATGAGCCGGAGGGCGTGAAGATCGTGCGGTTCGCCGCGTTGACGCTCCAGGGACCCGACGTTCCCGTGACCTCGACCGCGGGGTAGGGGACGGGTAGGTACTCGCTCGTCAGGCCGGTGACGGTGATCGTCGTGACGCGCTCCATCACGCCGACGCTCGTATCGACGGGGAGGAACGACAGGTCGTCCGGTGGAGCCTCGTCGGGCGCCCAGGACTCGCCGTCGAACTGCGTGAGCGTGGCGACGCGGAGGTAGGGTGCCCCGCCGGCGTCGCTGCGCACCCGCAGCACCTCGACCTCGGCGGGCCGCCGCAGGTCGCTGCCGAGATCGAGGGTCGCGTCGATGCGGGAGGTGGCGCCCACGCCGGACCCGCCTTGCAGCGCCACGGGCGCGAACGGCGCGAGAACGACGCCCGCGACCACGGCGCCCGCCGCCAGCGCCGCGGCCCACCCGGTCGCGAGGGCGCCGCGGGCGACACGGGGCTCGCGCAGCCGCATGTCGGCCGCAGCCATCCACAGCACTGCGGCCGCCAGCAGCGCCGCGGGAAGGAGGTCGGCGCCCCGCGGGACGGCGAGCTGGGGCGCGATGAACGCGGCGATGAGCGGGACGGCCGCCGCGATCGGCGTGCGTGTGGCCCGCCCGAGCAGTTCCACCGCGAGCGCGAGCAGGCCCGCGGCGGCGATCAGCGTGAATGACAGGGCCTCGCCGGGATGGAGGGGCGCGATGCCCTCCAGCAGCTGCTGGCTCGCGAGGCTCAGCAGGAGCGGAAGGTCGCGGATGACCGGAGGCGTGGGCAGGATGCCGAGCAGTGCGTCCGGGTGATCGGTGGCCGCCGTCGCGCACAGGGCCCACGCGAGGAGCTGCGCGGCCGCCACGGCGGCGGCCGGCAGACGGGTCATGCGCAGGAGCCAGCCCAGGAGCAGCACGAAGGCGACGGTCGCGACGGCCCCGGCGAGCCAGACGGGCACGATGAGCCGGGTGAGGGGCACGAGCGCGGTGATCGTCGCGACCCCGACGCTCGCCGACAGCGCGAGCTCGCCGAGGGGTCGCCGGCCGGGTCGGGCGGCTGACCGCGCACCCGGTCGGGGCGACGGGGGCGAAGCAGCGGGACGCGTCGCCGTGAGCTCGGTCACTGCCACGGAGCCCCCGTTCCCCGGCGTGCGTGGTGCTCCCGGGTTCCGGTGGGAGTGCGGGTTCCCGCCGCGGCATGCTCTCCGATCGCGGCGGCCCACGTCGCCTCCACGTCGCCGCCGAGGTGAGCAGTGTGCCAGCCTGCGCGGGAGGCATGATCGAGCACGTCCGGATCCGTCCCGGCCGCGAGCAGCAGGGACCGCGGGGAACGCGCCGCGACCGACCCGAGACCGGCGACGTCGTCGTGGCTCAGGCCGCGGGCCACGAGGATGACCGGTGCGGAGGCCGCCTCGCCGAGTGCGCTCGCCAGGCCGGGCAGGGCATCGCCGGGCACCGGTTCCACACCCGCGAAGGCGACGAGCATCCCCTCGACATCCTCGGGCCCCCCGACCAGCGCGAGCAGGACGCCCTCAGAGTCCATCACGTCGACGGAATATCCGTCGCGCACGAGGCTCCAGGCCGCCGACACGCACATCGTCACGGCCGACTCGAACTCCGGGTCCTGGCCCTGCGCCGCGTGCCTCCCCCAGCGGGCGCCGCTGCGGTCGATCACGACGACCGCCCGGGGCGTCGTCTCTCGCTCCTCCTCCCGGACCATGAGCTCGTCGTGTCGCGCCGACGCCCGCCAGTGGATGCGCCGCATCGAGTCGCCGGGCGCGTAGGGCCGCGGGATCAGGTTGTCGGCCCCCTGCCCGTGCCGGTCCGCGGCGGACCGGGCGCCCCCGGTCGCCGCGGGGGCGCCGGGAAGCGGCGGAAGCGGGACGACGGCGGGGACGACGCTCACCGGCGTGCGCTCGCCGGCGGGCCGACGGAGCCGCACGAGCCCGAAGGGGTCGGAGGACTCCGCCATGAGGGGGCCGATGGCATGACGTCCACGGCGCATTCCCACGACGGCATAGGAGGCCTGGGTGGTGTCGCGCGCGCCGGCCGACAGGGGACCGGATGCCCCCGACGCCTCGAGGGCCGCGAGCGCGTCCGGAAGCGCATCGCGCCAGGCGCCGCCGGGGATCGGGCGGGCCGACAGTGACAGGCTCAGGCGGACATGCGACACGCCTCCCACCCGCGCGACCTCCGTCGACAGCGACCGCCGCACGTCCGTCACGCGTCCGGCGAGCAGGAGGCCCACGCCGGCTCCGGCCACCAGCGTCAGGAGCGTCAGCCCCAGCACGGCGAGCTCCACACGGGCGAGCGCGTACGCGGCGACGAGACAAGCCGTGCCCACCACCACGGCCGATGCACCGCGGAGAGTCAGCGGGCCACGGGCCCGCGCGCGACGCCGCGCCCCACGGAGCACCGCCGCGGGAACGAGGCCCGGCGTGCCCTCCGTGCCGGGGCCGACAGGAGCTGCAGACGCCATGACGGTCAGCGGGTCGCGAGGGGAACGCGGATCGACGTGGCGATCTGCTCGAGGATCTGGGGCACCGGGTCGCCCGCGCGGCGGCCTCCCGCCGTGCTGCGGGAGGGGATGAGGCGGTGCGCGAACACGGGTTCGAGCAGGTCGGTGATGTCGTCCGGGATGACGTAACCGCGCCCGTCGAGCGCCGCCCACACCTTCGCCGCCCGCACGAGCTGCAGCGTCGCCCGCGGGCTCGCGCCGAGTCTCAGGTCCGCGTGAGAGCGCGTGGCCTGGGCGATCGCGACCGCGTACTCCTCGATCGCAGGCGCGACGTGCACCGAGCGCGCGAACCGGATCAGCGAGGCCACCTCCCGCACCGTCACGACGGGACGCAGAGCCGCGAGGGGGTTCTCGGTGTCCCGCTGGCGCAGCATGAGCGCCTCGGCCTGCGCATCCGGGTAGCCCATCGAGATCCGCATCATGAAGCGGTCCCGCTGGGCCTCGGGCAGGGGATAGGTCCCCTCCATCTCGAGCGGGTTCTGGGTCGCGACGACGAGGAACGGATCCGGCAGCCGGTGCGAGCGGCCGTCCACGGTCACCTGGCGCTCCTCCATGGCCTCGAGCAGGGCCGACTGCGTCTTGGGCGACGACCGGTTGATCTCGTCCGCGATGACGAGGTTCGCGAATACGGCGCCGGGCGTGAAGGTGAACTCGCGCGTGGCCGGGTTGAACACCGACACCCCGGTGACATCGCTGGGCAGCAGATCGGGAGTGAACTGGATGCGGCGCACCTCGGCATGGATGGACGCGGCGATCGCCCGGGCGAGCACCGTCTTCCCGACCCCCGGGACGTCCTCGATCAGCAGGTGGCCCTCGGCGAGCAGGGCGACCAGGGTGCTGCGCACCGCCTGCGGCTTGCCATCGATGACCCCGCCCACGGCCCGAAGGATCTCGTCGGTCGCCTGCCGGAAGCGTTCGGCGGTGATCGGCTCGCTCACGTGTGGACTCCCGTCGCTGCGGGGCCGCCGGCTGCGACGCAACGGTCCCCGCTCCCATCTTGCCCGAGTGGTGGGTTGCAGGCACCGCTGCGATTCCGGACACCGCCCCCGGCGCGGTCCCCCTCCCCGCCGAGGCGAGTTAGACTGGCGACAGCTCTCCGCGTGACGGCATCCAGGCCAACTCCCCCAGGACGGAAACGTAGCAAGGGTAACCGGGCTCTGCCGGGTGCGCGGAGAGTCTTTACTTTTCCCCGGTGCTGTGCCTTTTGCCACGCCTTTCCGGCTGCTCGCCCCCTCCCGCGACGCCGGCGACACACCTAGGCTGGCCCCGTGGCGAGGAGCATCTACATCACCTCGGCGGAGGGGCACTCGGGCAAGTCGACCATCGCGCTCGGCGTGCTGGACGCCCTCGGCCGCACGGCCGCGCGGGTCGGAGTCTTCCGGCCGATCGCCCGCTCCACGGTCGAGCGCGACTACGTCGTCGAGATGCTCCTGGACCGCCGGCGCGCGGATCCCGGCGCGGGCGACCCCCCGCTGGCGTACGAGGACTGCATCGGGGTCACGTACGACGACGTGCGTGCCGACCCCGGCGCCGCGCTGTCGACGATCGTCGACCGGTTCAAGGCCGTGGAGGCGAGCTGCGACGCCGTGGTCGTGCTCGGCAGCGACTACACGGACGTCGGCAGCCCCGCCGAGCTCGCCTACAACGCGAGGATCGCCGCGAACCTCGGCACGCCCGTCCTGCTCGTCCTCGGCGGTCGGGCGCAGCAGGGCCAGGCCGAACGGCTGGGCACGACGACCGCGCGCACGCCCGAGGAGATGGCGCAGCTCGCGCGCCTCGCGCTGCCCGAGCTCGTGCGCGGGCGCGCCGAGCTCGCGGCGACCGTCGTGAACCGGGCCGACCCCGAGCGGATGGATGAGATCTCGGCCGCCGTGTCGGCCGCGACCCGGGGCGCGGCGTCCTCGCCGCCGCCGGTGTGGACGCTCCCGGAGGAGCCGCTGCTCGTGGCGCCGTCGATGGGCGACATCGTGCGCGCCCTCGACGCCACGGTGCTGCGGGGCGACGAGCAGCTCCTCACGCGCGAGGCGCTCGCCGTCGTCGTGGCGGGGATGTCGATGGTGAACGTGCTACCTCGGCTTCTCGAGAGTGCTGTGGTCGTGATCCCCGCGGACCGCACCGAGGTGCTCGTCGCGGCGCTGCTGGCCAACCAGTCCGGCACGTTCCCGTCGCTCACGGGCATCGTGCTCAACGGACCCTTCGAGATCCCCGCGGACGTGCTGCGGCTGATCGACGGCGTCGGCTCCACTCTGCCGATCGTCACGACCGAGCTGGGCACGTATGAGACGGCCGTCCGGGTCATGAGCGCGCGCGGACGCCTGTCCGCGGATTCGAGGCGGCGGTACGACACCGCGCTGGCGCTCTTCGAACGGCATGTCGACACCGCCGCGCTCACCCGCGTGCTCGGGGTCGCGCGTGCGACCGTCGTCACGCCGCTGATGTTCGAGTACGGTCTGCTCGAGCGGGCCCGCGCCGACCGCAAGCACATCGTGCTCCCCGAGGGCGGCGACGACCGCGTGCTGCGGGCGGCCGCGTCGCTCCTGGCCCGCGGGGTGGCGGACCTGACCGTCCTGGGGGAGCCCGACGCGATCCGCGGACGCGCGACAGAACTCGGCGTCGACCTGACGGACGCCCGCCTGCTGAGCCCATTCGATCCGGAGCTCGTCGACCGGTTCGCGGAGGAGTACGCCCGGCTGCGGGCGCACAAGGGCGTCACGAAGGAACAGGCCGCCGACACCGTCACCGACGTGTCCTACTTCGGCACGATGATGGTCCACCTGGGGCTCGCCGACGGCATGGTGTCGGGTGCCGCGCACACGACGGCCCACACCATCCGGCCCGCCTTCGAGATCATCAAGACGCGACCCGGGGTGTCGGTCGTCTCGAGCGTGTTCCTGATGGCGCTCGCCGACCGCGTGCTCGTCTACGGAGACTGCGCCGTGATCCCGGACCCGACGAGCGAGCAGCTCGCCGACATCGCGGTCTCGTCGGCGGCGACCGCGGCCCAGTTCGGCATCGAACCGCGCGTGGCGATGCTCTCGTACTCGACCGGGGAGTCGGGATCGGGCGCCGACGTCGACAAGGTGCGCGTCGCGACCGCGCTCGCGCGCGAACGCGCGCCGGAGCTGCCGATCGAGGGGCCCATCCAGTACGACGCGGCGGCGGACGCGGCGGTCGCCCGGGCGAAGCTGCCGGGCTCGGCGGTCGCCGGCCGGGCGACGGTGTTCGTGTTCCCCGACCTCAACACGGGCAACAACACGTACAAGGCGGTGCAGCGATCCGCGGGGGCCGTCGCGATCGGGCCGGTGCTGCAGGGGCTGAACAAGCCGATCAACGACCTCTCGCGCGGCGCGCTCGTGCAGGACATCATCAACACGGTGGCGATCACCGCCATCCAGGCACAGCAGCCATGAGCCCCCGGGGATGTCCCACTTCTCGTCGCCGGATGTCCCACTTCGGGTCGGAAAGCGGGGCGGATTCCGACGGCAAGTGGGACATCATCGGCAGGGCGTGGGACAGCGGATGAGGGGAGGCGCCGGATGAGCGTGGTGCTGGTGGTCAACAGCGGGTCGTCGTCGTTCAAGTACCAGTTGCTCGAGATGTCGTCCGAGCGCCTGCTCGCGTCCGGCCTGGTCGAGCGGATCGGGGACGACGCGGGCGTCGCCGAGCACCGCGTGCGCTTCCACACCGAGCCGGGGCAGCCGGCGCCCACGGTGCTGGAGTCCTCGCACCGGATCGAGCGCCGGATCCCCGACCACACGGCCGGATTCCGCCTCATGCTCGACGCCTTCGCCGAGCACGGGCCGTCCCTCGACGAGCACCCTCCCGTCGCGGTCGGCCACCGGGTCGTGCACGGCGGTGCCCGCTTCTTCGAGGCCACGGTCGTCACGGACCTGGTCGAGATCAACATCGACGACCTCTCGGTGCTGGCGCCGCTGCACAACCCGGGGGCCCTGCAGGGCATCCGTGCCGCGCGCCGCGCGTTCGCGGACATCCCCCACGTCGCGGTGTTCGACACGGCCTTCCACCAGACGCTCCCGCCCGCCGCCTACACGTACGCGATCGACCGCGAGCTCGCCGAGCGGCACCGGATCCGCCGCTACGGCTTCCACGGCACGAGCCACGCCTACGTCAGCGCGGCCGCCGCGGCGTTCCTCGGCCGCGACCTCGCCGACCTCCGGCAGCTGGTCTTCCACCTCGGCAACGGGGCCTCCGTCACCGCCGTGGACGGCGGCCGGTCGGTCGAGACGTCGATGGGCCTCACGCCGCTGGAGGGACTCGTCATGGGCACCCGCTCGGGCGACCTCGACCCGGCCGTGCTGCTGCACCTGGCGCGGCGCGCCGGGATGTCGGCGGACGACCTCGACCGGTTGCTCAACAGCGAGAGCGGCCTGCGGGGCCTCGCGGGCGTCGCCGACATGCGCGACCTGCTCGCCCGCCGGGAACAGGGCGACGAGGCCGCGGCGCTCGCGTTCGACGTGTACATCCATCGCCTGCGCGGCTACGCGGGCGCCTACATCGCCCAGCTCGGCGGCGTTGACGTGATCTCGTTCACGGCGGGCGTCGGCGAGAACAACGCGCTCGTGCGCGCATCCGCGCTCGCGACGCTCGGCTTCGCGGGCGTCCGCATCGACCCCGAGCGCAACACGTCCCCCGACCGGGGCACGCGCGTCATCTCCGCCGCCGACTCGCGCGTGACCGTGCTCGTCGTGCCGACGAACGAGGAGCTGGAGATCGCGCGCCAGACGCTGAGCGCGGTGTGATGTCCTTCCCTCACGGAGACAGGAAAAAGCGAACTTAGCCCGACTACGCTGGTCGCGTCGCCTCGTCCGGGCGATGTCTCCCGCCCACATGATCCGCACCGGAGGTCCCGTGTCCCTTCCCGACCTCACCACGTACGACGCGGTGCTCTTCGATCTGGACGGCGTCATCACGCCGACCGCCGAGGTGCACATGCACGCGTGGCGCGTCATGTTCGAGCGCCTGTTCGCCGACTGGGGGATCACCCCGCCGTACACGGACGCCGACTACTTCGACCACCTCGACGGGAAGAAGCGGTACGACGGCGTCGCCGCGCTGCTGCGCAGTCGCGACGTGGAGGTGCCGTGGGGCGAGCCCGCCGACGCGGCCGAGCGCGACACGGTGTGCGGCATCGGCAACCGCAAGAACGTCGTCTTCTCCCAGGTGCTGGCCGACGAGGGCATCCGGCCGTACCCGGGCACCGTGCGCCTGCTCGACCTGCTGGACGCCGCCGGCGTGCCGGTGGCCGTCGTGTCGAGCTCCAAGAACGCGCAGGACGTGCTGGCCGCCGCCGGGGTGCGCGACCGCTTCCCCGTCGTGATGGACGGCGTCGTCGCCGAGCGCGAGCACCTGCCCTCCAAACCCGCCCCGGACGTGTTCGTCGAGGCGGCGCGCACGACGGGCGTCGATCCGGCTCGCGCCGTCGCCGTGGAGGATGCCATCTCCGGTGTCGCCTCGGCCGCCGCCGGAGGCTTCGGCCTCGTCGTGGGCGTCGACCGCGGCGCCGGCGCCCGGGCTCTGACGGACGCCGGGGCGCACATCGTCGTCTCCGACCTGGCCGAGCTCGCGGACGCCGTCCGGCGGCCCCTGCACCCCCACGACAACCCCGAAAGCACGGAGCACCTTCGATGATCGACCGCGACCGCTTCCCCGTCGACCCGTGGCGTCTCATCGAGACGCGCTACTCGGGCGACGACGCGGGCGTGACCGAGACCATGTTCTCGGTCGGCAACGGCTACCTCGGCCTGCGAGGCAACCACCCGGAGGGCCGCCACGCGCACGAGCACGGCACCTTCATCAACGGCTTCCACGAGACGTGGCCGATCCGGCACGCCGAGCAGGCGTACGGGTTCGCGGAGGTGGGCCAGACGATCATCAACGCGCCCGACGCGAAGGTGATGCGCGTCTACGTCGACGACGAGCCGCTCACCCTCGACATCGCCGAGATGCGCGAGTACGAGCGCGTGCTCGACATGCGCGACGGGATCTACCGTCGGCGCCTGCTGTGGCGCACGCCCGCGGGCAAGGACGTGCTGATCGAAGACGACCGGATGGTGTCGTTCGCGGAGCGCCACCTGGCCGTCATGCGGATGACCGTCACGCTGCTCGACACGGACGCGCCCGTCACGATCAGCTCCCAGATCGTCAACCGGCAGGACGGCGAGAACGTCTACGGCGGCGTCCCGACCGTCGCGAAGGCGCGCTCCATCGCGGCGCAGAAGGAGGCCGGGCGCGGCACCGAGTTCGACCCGCGCAAGACCGACAAGATCAACGAGCGCGTGCTGCAGCCGCAGGAGTACTGGCAGGACGAGCTGCGGTCCGCGCTGTCCTATCGCGTCACGGGCTCGGGGATGACGCTCGCCGTGGCGGCCGATCACCAGATCGACACCGAGAACGACTTCGACACGCGCAGCCTGGTCGAGCCGGACATCGCCAAGCAGGTGTTCCGGGTGCGGGCCAAGGCGGGCGTTCCCATCACGATCACGAAGGTGGTCAGCTATCACACCTCGCGCGGGGTGCCGGCGCGCGAGCTCGTCGACCGCTGCCGTCGCACGCTGGACCGCATCGCGATCGACGGCGTCGAGCCGGTCTACCGGCGCCAGCGCGAGTGGATGGACGAGTTCTGGTCTCGCTCGGACGTCCGCATCGCGGGTCAGGACAGCCTGCAGCAGGCGACCCGGTGGTGCCTGTTCCAGCTGGCCCAGGCCGCCGCACGCGCCGACGGGTTCGGCGTGCCCGCGAAGGGCGTGACCGGATCCGGGTACTCGGGCCACTACTTCTGGGACACCGAGATCTATGTGCTGCCGTTCATGGCGTACACGAACCCGCTGTGGGCGCGCAACGCGATGCGTATGCGCACCATGATGCTCCCGGCGGCGCGTCGCCGGGCCGCGCAGCTGAACGAGGCCGGGGCGCTGTTCCCGTGGCGCACGATCAACGGCGAGGAGGCCTCCGCGTACTACGCGGCCGGCACCGCGCAGTATCACATCAACGCCGACATCAGCTACGCGATCGTGAAGTACGTGCGCGCCACGGGCGACGTCGACTTCATGGAACGGGAGGGCGCCGACGTCCTGGTCGAGACGGCCCGCCTGTGGACCACGCTCGGCTTCTGGCGCTCCTACCAGGGCGTCGAGACGTTCCACATCCACGGCGTGACGGGCCCGGACGAGTACACCACGGTCGTCAACGACAACCTGTTCACGAACGTCATGGCCCGGTTCAACCTGCACGCCGCCGCGCGCGTCGTGCGCGAGATGGCCGAGAGCAACCCCGGCGCGTTCCGTCTGCTGGCCGACCGGGTCGCGCTGGATCCGGGCGAGCCCGAGGCGTGGGAGCGTGCCGCGGACGCGATGCACATCCCGTACAGCGAGAACTTCGGCATCCACCCGCAGGACTCGCTGTTCCTCGAGCGCGAGGTGTGGGACCTGGAGCACACGCCCGCCGAGCAGCGCCCGCTGCTGCTGCACTTCCACCCCCTCGTCATCTACCGGTTCCAGGTGCTCAAGCAGGCGGACGTCGTGCTCGCGCTGTTCCTGCAGGGCGACCACTTCTCGCCGGAGGAAAAGCGCGCCGACTTCGACTACTACGACCCGCTGACGACCGGCGACTCCACGCTGTCGGCCGTGGTCCAGTCGATCCTCGCGGCGGAGGTGGGTTACCAGGACCTGGCGCTGGAGTACTTCATCGACGCCCTCTTCGTCGACCTCGGCGACCTGCACCGCAACTCGGCCGACGGCGTCCACGTGGCGTCGGCCGGGGGAGTGTGGACGGCGCTCGTGTCCGGTTTCGGAGGGCTGCGCGACTACCGCGGCGAGCTGACGTTCGACCCGCGCCTGCCTGCGGAGTGGCCCGAGCTGGCCTACACGATCCAGTGGCGCGGCTCGGTCCTGGACGTCACGCTGCGTCGCGACGAGATGCGGGTGGCCGTGCGCTCCGGCGATCCGGTGCCCTTCGAGGTGCGGGGACAGGCCTACATCGCCACCCCGGAGGCGCCCGCGGTGGTGACGCTGGCCGACCAGGGTCCGGTCCTGCCGGGGCGACCCACGCTGACGCCGTTCGCGGAGATGCGCCGGGACGACGGCACATCTCTGGAGCCGACCGTGCCGGCGGCCGTGACGGCGTCGACGCCCGTCGTGGTCGACGACCTCCCCGAGCTGAGCGACCGGGCGTGACGCTTCGCCCGCGGGGGATGCCGCGCCCGCCAGGACGTGGCAAGCTGCGGTGCCATGAGTGATGTCCTGATCGGCGTCGGCGAGCTCGCGGCGCGACTCGGCGAGGTGACACTGCTGGACGTCCGCTGGCAGCTCTCGGACCCGGACGGTGGACGCCCCGCCTACCTGGCCGGGCACATCCCCGGGGCGGTGTTCGTGGATCTGCACCACGAGCTGGCGGATCCGACGCGACCCGCGACGGAGGGACGGCACCCGCTGCCCTCCGAGGACGCCCTGCAGCGGTCCGCGCACGCGTGGGGCGTCACGACCGGCAAGCCCGTCGTGGTGTACGACGACAGCGCGGGCATGGTGGCGGCGCGCGCGTGGTGGCTGCTGCGGCACGCCGGCGTGCGGGACGTCCGCGTGCTCGACGGCGCGCTCGCCGCGTGGACGCGCGCGGGACACCCGCTCGAGCAGGGCGAGGCGACGGCCGAACCGGGGGACGTCGTGCTCCGGTACGGCGCGCTCCCCGTCCTCACCGCGGACGATGCCGCCGCCTTCCCCCGCATCGGGGCCCTGCTCGACGCCCGCGCGGCCGAGCGATACCGCGGCGACGTCGAGCCCATGGACCCGCGCGCCGGACACATCCCCGGTGCGATCTCGGCCCCGACGACCGGGAACATCGATTCGTCTGGCGGCTTCCTGGAACCGGGATCGGTGCGCGCGCGGTTCGAGGACCTCGGCGTCGACCTGTCGGCGCCCGTCGCCGTGTACTGCGGGTCCGGCGTCACCGCCGCGCACACTCTGCTCGCGCTCGCCGCGGCGGGCGTGCACGGAGCGCTGTACCCCGGCTCCTGGAGCCAGTGGTCCCAGCAGCCCGACCGCCCGGTGGTGGTCGGCGACCAGCCGTGACAGGCAGAACGTCGGCGCCACGCCGTAGGCTGGTCGGGTGACCACCGCCCTGTACCGCCGCTACCGGCCCGAGACCTTCGGGGAGATGATCGGCCAGTCCCAGGTCACCGAGCCGCTCATGACGGCGCTGCGGAGCGACCGCATCGGGCACGCCTATCTGTTCTCGGGTCCGCGCGGCTGTGGAAAGACGACGTCCGCGCGCATCCTCGCGCGCTGCCTCAACTGCGCCGAGGGGCCGACCGACACCCCGTGCGGCACGTGCGAGAGCTGCGTCGAGCTGTCCCGCGCGGGGGGTGGATCGCTCGACGTCGTCGAGATCGACGCGGCGAGCCACAACGGTGTCGACGACGCCCGCGACCTGCGCGAGCGCGCCGTGTTCGCGCCCGCCCGCGACCGGTTCAAGATCTTCATCCTCGACGAGGCGCACATGGTGACGCCGCAGGGCTTCAACGCCCTGCTGAAGCTCGTCGAGGAGCCGCCCGCGCACGTGAAGTTCATCTTCGCGACGACCGAGCCCGACAAGGTGATCGGCACGATCCGCTCGCGCACGCACCACTATCCGTTCCGGCTCGTCCCGCCCGCGGCCATGCTCGACTACGTGCAGTCGCTGTGCGAGCGCGAGGGCGTGGGCGTCGAGGCGGGCGTGCTGCCGCTCGTCGTACGGGCGGGTGGCGGCTCCCCGCGCGACACGCTGTCGATCCTGGACCAGCTCATCGCCGGCTCCGAGGGGGGCTCGGTCGGGTACGAGCGCGCCGTGGCGCTGCTCGGCTACACGCACGGGGAGCTGCTGGACGGCGTCGTCGACGCCTTCGCGTCGGGGGACGCCGGTGCGGCGTTCGGCGCGGTCGACCGCGTCGTGCAGACCGGGCAGGACCCGCGCCGGTTCGTCGACGACCTGCTCGAGCGTCTGCGCGACCTGATCGTGATCGCGGCCACCGGGCCCGGAGCTTCGGCCGTGCTACGGGGAATCCCCTCCGACGAGCTCGAGCGCATGGCGGCCCAGGCATCGCGTCTGGGCGCCGAGCGTCTCTCGAAGACCGCCGACGTCGTGAGCGCAGCGCTCGACGCCATGACCGGCGCGACCTCGCCGCGGCTCCAGCTGGAGCTCATGATCGCGCGCGTGCTCGCCCGCGCGCTCGCCCCCGCCGAGGCCGCCACCCCGGGGGCGCGTCCGCTGCCGGGGGCCACGGCGGCGCCTGCCCCGCGCGCGCCGGAGGCCCCGGCTGCCGCTCCGGTTCCTGCGCCTGCGCCTGCGCCTGCGCCGCCGGCCGCACCTGCGCCCGCCGCGCCCGCCCCGGCCCCGGAGCCCCCGGCGGCAGCGCCCGCTGCGCCGGCTCCCGCCCCGCAGCCTCCTGCGCCGACGGCTCCAGCTCCGGCTGCATCCGCGTCGCCCGCGCCGGTTGCTCCGTCGACGCCCGCCGGGCCGCAGGGCGACTCCGTTCCGGCCGCAGGCTGGGCGACCGTGGCTCCCGGCAGCGTCCCCGAGCCGTCGGCGCCCGAGCCGGCCGCCGAACCGGCCGCGGCCGCGGCGCAGCCTGCGGCGAGCACTTCCCCGCCGCAGGCGTCCCCGGGCCCGCTCACGGCGCAGCGCCTGCGCGACGCGTGGCCGGAGGTCATGCGCCGCCTCGAGGACGCCAGCCGCACGAGCTGGCTCGTGGTCTCGGGCGCCCGCGTATTCGACGTGAAGGGCGACGTGGTCGAGCTGGCGTTCCGCAGCGCTGCCGACATGCAGAAGTTCAAGACCCGCACCCCCCAGGGCGGCGTGAGCGAGGACCTGCGCTCGGCGATCCTCGCGGTGGTCGGCGTGCGCGTGATGTATCGCGTCCGCCCCGACGGCGACGGCGGACGCCCCGCCGAGCGCGCTGCGCCCGCGGACACGCCCGCGGAGCCCTCCCCAGGCCCCGAGCACACCGCGCCCGAGTACCCGGCCCCGGAGGACTCGGGGGCCCCGTACCCGGATGACGCCTACCCGCCCGAGGACCCGTACGGCTCGGGCCCCGCGCCCGAACCGGAGCCGCCTCGCGCCCGTCGCCCCGCGACCGCGCCGTATGCCGCGGCGCCCGTGACCGACTGGGCGGTGGCGCCCATCCCAGATTCCGCCACCGCAGCACCGACCGGCGCGCCCGCGGAGGCGAGCGCAGCCTCGTCTGCGGCGCCGTCCTGGCCGGTCGCGCCCGTCCCACAGACGTCCGGAGCTTCCGCGACGCCTCTCGCGGTGGACGAGGACCCCGAGGAGGCGGTCGTGCCCGACGCGGCCCGCGTGGCGACGCTCGAGCGCGAGGGCGACGTGATGCCCACCGCCGTTCCCGTCGACCCGGAGGACGACGAGGACGGGGCGGAGGCGGCGACCGAGCCTGCCGACGCCCGGGCCGCGGCCCCCCAGGCGCCGGCCGTCACGGTGCAGCGCCGCGTCATCCAGACCGACGGCGTGCAGCGCTACGGGGAGGCCGTCGTGCGGCAGATCCTCGAGGCCCGGTTCCTCCACGAGGAGCCCTACGAGCCGCCGACGCGGTTCCAGTGATCGACCCGCCATGCGGGTCGGGTGAGAGAGCGATGGAATGTACGACGGCATCGTCCAGGAGCTGATCGACGAGCTCGGGCGTCTTCCCGGGATCGGACCGAAATCGGCGCAGCGCATCGCGTTCCACATCCTGCAGACCCCGACGTTCGACGTCTCGCGACTGTCGGAGCTGCTGCGCGAGGTGCGCGAGCGCGTGCGGTTCTGCGCGATCTGCGGAAACGTGTCGGAGCAGGACACGTGCGCGATCTGCCGCGATCCGCGGCGCAACCCCGCGCTGATCTGCGTGGTGGAGGACGCCAAGGACGTCGCGGCGATCGAGCGCACGCGAGAGTTCCGCGGCCTGTACCACGTGCTGGGCGGGGCCATCAGCCCCATCGCGGGCGTCGGGCCGGACGACCTCCGGATCCAGCAGCTGATGTCGCGCCTCGCCGACGGCACGGTGCAGGAGGTCATCCTGGCCACCAACCCCAACCTCGAGGGCGAGGCGACCGCGACGTACCTCAGTCGACTGCTGACGACCCTCGAGATCACCGTCTCGCGCCTCGCGTCGGGCCTGCCGGTGGGCGGCGACCTGGAGTACGCGGACGAGGTCACGCTGGGCCGGGCGTTCGAGGGCCGCCGCTCCCTCTGATCCGGGCGCGGGCGGCCGTCGGCCAGAAACCGTCGCCCGACCGCCATTCGCCGAGCCGCGACCCGCGATGTCGGCCGTCCATGGCAGGATCGCCACGTGCCGTCCTCCCGCTTCACCGCCCGCGGATGGGTGCTGTTCGCCATCATGTCGGTCGTGTGGGGCGTGACGTACCTGCTCATCCGCGAGTCGGTCCACTCGTTCTCGCCGCCCGCCGTCGTGGCCATCCGCACGCTCGGGGCCGCCCTGGTGCTGCTGCCGTTCGCGCTCAAGCAGGATGCGCTGCGACCGGCGCTGCGCAAGTGGCGGTGGGTGCTCGCGTTCGGGCTCGTGGAGATGGCCGGCCCCTTCCTGCTGCTCGCCCACGCCGAACAGAGCATCCCCTCTGGGCTCACGGGGCTTCTGGTCGCGACCGTGCCCCTCTTCGCCACGCTGATCGGCCTCGCGCGCGGCGAGCGCGGCGCCCTGCGCCCGATGCGGGCGATCGGCCTCGCCCTCGGGTTCGCGGGCGTCGCGATCGTGGCCCTCAGCGGGGCGGCCGGCCCCGAGCCGAACGCTTTCGCGATCGGCGAGGTGCTGCTCGTGGCGGTGCTCTACGCCACCGCCCCGTTCATCGTCGCGCGGCACCTCCCGGACGTGCCGTCCCTCGGGGTCATCACCCTCTCCCTCGGCGTGATCGGCATCGCCTACGTGCCCGCGGCGATCCTGACGACCCACGAGCCGCCGACCGGGCGCAGCATCGCCGCGATCGCCCTGCTGACCGTCGTCTGCACGGCACTGGCCTTCATCGCGTTCTTCGCCCTCATCGCGGAAGTGGGGCCCGTGCGGGCGCCGCTGTTCACCTACGTCAACCCGGTGGTCGCGGTCGCCCTCGGCGTCCTGCTGGTCGGCGAGCCGTTGACCGTGGGACTCCTGATCGGGTTCCCGGTGGTGCTGCTCGGCTGCCTGCTCGCGGCCGGGGGCCTGCCGGGCCGCGTGAAGGCGGTGCCCGACGCGGTCGTCTCCGAGGAGCCCGATCCGCTCGTCGGTGGACGACCCGCGCAGCGTCGCGGCTGAGGTCGTCCGGCCTCTCGTGTCGGAGGCTGCCCCGGGGCGTCTCTAAGATGGCGTGAGGGCGGCGATCCGTGGCGCCCTGAATACACGGGAGCAGCAGTGGCACTGATCGTGCAGAAGTTCGGCGGCTCGTCGGTCGCCGACGCCGAGAGCATCAAGCGCGTCGCGAAGCGCATCGTCGACACCCGCCGGGCGGGCAACGATGTCGTCGTGGCCGTCAGCGCCATGGGGGACACGACCGACGAGCTGCTCGACCTCGCCGCTCAGGTCGCCCCGATCCCCGCGCCCCGCGAACTCGACATGCTGCTGTCCAGCGGTGAGCGGATCTCGATGGCGCTGCTGGCGATGGCGATCCATTCGATGGGCTACGAGGCGCGCTCGTTCACGGGCAGCCAGGCCGGGATGATCACCACCGCCGACCACGGGTCGGCCCGCATCGTCGACGTGACGCCCGTGCGCCTGCGCGAGGCGCTCGACGACGGCGCGGTCGTGATCGTCGCCGGCTTCCAGGGCTTCAACCGCGACACGCGTGACATCACGACGCTGGGACGCGGCGGGTCCGACACGACGGCGGTCGCGCTCGCGGCGGCGCTGAACGCCGACGTGTGCGAGATCTACAGCGACGTGGACGGGATCTTCACGGCAGACCCGCGCGTCGTGCCCCTCGCGCGCAAGCTCGACACGGTCACGGCCGAGGAGATGCTCGAGCTGGCCGCGAACGGCGCCAAGGTGCTGTACATCCGCGCGGTCGAGTACGCGCGGCGCCACGGCGTGCTGATCCACGCGCGCTCGTCGTTCAGCTCGAACGACGGAACCTACGTCCTCGGGGAGGGCATGACCGATCCCCGCACGAGCAAGGAGTCAGGGATGTCCGACGTCATCGGCATGGAAGAGCCCGTCGTCACCGGGGTCGCCCACGACCTCAGCCAGGCCAAGATCACCGTGGTCGGCGTGCCCGACGTGCCGGGGTCCGCCGCGGCGATCTTCACGCTCGTCGCCAAGACCGGCGCCAACATCGACATGATCGTGCAGAACGTGCAGAGCGCGTCCCCGGGCCGCACGGACATCTCGTTCACGCTTCCGAAGCAGTCCGCGCCCGAGGTGCTGCGCGCGCTCACGGCCGACCAGGAGTCGATCGGCTACGAGAGCCTCGTGCACGACGACCAGATCGGCAAGCTGTCGGTCGTGGGCGCCGGCATGCGCACCCACTCGGGCGTCTCGGTGACGCTCTTCGAGGCGCTGAGCCAGGCGGGCATCAACATCGAGATGATCTCCACCAGCGAGATCCGCATCTCGGTGGTCGTCCGCGGCGACGACATCAACGAGGCCGCCCGCGCCGTCCACTCGGCCTACGGGCTCGACAGCGAGATCGAGGCGACGGTCTACGCCGGCACCGGGCGCTGACTTCTCCTCCTTCTCTTTTTCTCCCACGCGTCGGGCCCCGAGGGGCCGCTCCGCGAGGGAGGCGCTTCCGCTTCGCTTCAGCGCGCCGGCGCTTCGCGCCTGGTGGCGGGCGCACTCGCGCCCGCACGCTCGCGCTGTGCGCTCGCACCGGGTTGAGGTGGGTGGGTAGAGGTACGGGGTGTTGGTTGGTCGTTGAGCGGAGCGGCGGAGCCGCGGAGTCGAAACCGAGTGCAACCTCGGCGCGGCCGGGCAGGTGGTTGCGCCGGTAGAATCGGGCAACCCCACCTGTCGCAAGGTGACTTGCGCGTGCACCACGAGGACCACACATGACCCGCATCGCTGAATCAGGAATCTCCCTCGCCGTCGTCGGCGCCACCGGCCAGGTCGGCACCGTCATGCGCGAGATCCTCGCCGAGCGGAGCTTCCCGATCCGCGAGCTGCGCCTGTTCGCCACCGCCCGCTCGGCGGGAACGACCATCGGGTTCCAGGGCCACGACATCCTCGTGGAGGACGTCGCGACTGCCGACCCCGCGGGCATCGACATCGCCCTGTTCTCCGCCGGTGCCACGGGCAGCCGCGCCCACGCCCCCCGCTTCGCGGAGGCCGGCGCCGTCGTCATCGACAACTCCAGCGCGTGGCGGATGGATCCCGAGGTGCCGCTCGTCGTCAGCGAGGTGAACCCCCACGCGATCGCCGAGGCGAAGAAGGGCATCATCGCCAACCCCAACTGCACCACCATGGCGGCGATGCCCGTCCTCAAGGTGCTCGACGCGGAAGCGGGCCTGGAGCGGCTGGTCGTGAGCACGTACCAGGCGGTGTCCGGCTCCGGCCTCGCGGGGGCCAACGAGCTGCTCGGGCAGGTGCAGGCGGTGCTCGCGCAGGACGGCGTGCTGGACCTGGTGCACGACGGATCCGCCGTGGAGTTCCCCGCTCCCGAGAAGTACGTCGCCCCGATCGCGTTCGACGTGCTGCCGCTCGCCGGCAACCTCGTCGACGACGGCCTGAACGAGACGGATGAGGAGAAGAAGCTCCGCAACGAGAGCCGCAAGATCCTCGAGCTGCCCGACCTGCGTGTGGCGGGCACGTGCGTCCGCGTGCCCGTGTTCACGGGCCACTCGCTCAGCATCAACGCCGAGTTCGCGCGCGAGATCACGCCGGAGCGGGCCCGCGAGCTGCTCGCGGACGCCCCGGGCGTCGCGCTCGAGGAGGTACCCACGCCGCTGCACGCCGCGGGCAAGGACCCGAGCTTCGTCGGCCGCATCCGCCCCGACCTCTCCGCGCCCGAGGGTCGCGGGCTCGCGCTGTTCATCTCCAACGACAACCTCCGCAAGGGCGCGGCGCTCAACGCCGTGCAGATCGCCGAGCTCGTCGCGGCGGACCTCACCTCCCGCACGGCAGTCTGATCCCTCGCGAAAGCACGTGCTCTGCGCGACCACACATCGTTTACGACGTGGTCTCGGCGAGAGCACGTGCTTTCGCTGCGGAGGGGGCGGGTTCCGAGGGGGAAAGAACCGCAGTTCTTGCCGCGGGGGTGGTCCGGGGCGACATCCCTCGCGTCCTAGGATGGACGGGTGAGCGAAACCGTCGACGTCGTGCTCATCGGTGGCGGCATCATGAGCGCCACCCTGGGCACGCTCCTGAAAGAACTGCAGCCCGACTGGAACATCGTCGCCTTCGAGCGGCAGGGCGAGGTGGCGCAGGAGAGCTCCAACGCCTGGAACAATGCCGGCACGGGTCACGCCGCGCTGTGCGAGCTGAACTACATGCCCGAGGCGAAGGACGGATCCATCGATCCGGCCAAGGCGATCCTCATCAACGAGCAGTTCCAGCAGAGCCGCCAGCTGTGGACGTCGCTCGTCGAGCGGGGCGTGCTGGACGAGCCCAAGACGTTCATCAACGCCACGCCGCACATGACGTTCGTGCGGGGCGAGAAGGACGTCGAGTACCTCCGCAAGCGGTACGAACTGCTCAAGGAGCAGCCGCTGTTCGCGGGTATCGAGTACTCCGAGGACTCGCGCGTCATCAACCAGTGGGCACCGCTGCTGATGCAGAAGCGCCGCAAGAGCGACGAGCCTTTCGCCGCGACCCGCACGCCCTCGGGCACGGACGTCGACTTCGGCGCGCTCACGCGTCAGCTCTTCGATCACCTCACCGAGAGCGGAGCCGAGCTGCGGCTCAACCACGAGGTGACCAAGCTCAAGCGCCAGAGCGACGGCACGTGGCACGTGAAGTACCGCAACAACGTGGGCCGCACGCCGGGTGAGATCCGGGCGCGCTTCGTGTTCGTGGGCGCGGGCGGATGGGCGATCAAGCTGCTGCAGGGCGCGCGGATCCCCGAGATCAAGGGGTACGGCGTGTTCCCCATCGGGGGGCAGTTCCTCAAGACCACCAACCCCAAGCTCGTCGAGCAGCACCGTGCGAAGGTGTACTCGCAGGCCGCGGTCGGGGCGCCGCCCATGTCGGTGCCGCACCTGGACGCGCGCGTCGTCGACGGGGAGGGGTCGCTGATGTTCGGCCCGTTCGCGACGTTCAGCCCCAAGTTCCTGAAGAACGGGTCGATGCTCGACATCGTCACGCAGGTGCGCGCGCACAACCTCGGCTCCATGCTCAAGGTGGCCGTGACGAACCTCGACCTCGTGAAATACCTGATCGGGGAGCTGCTGAAGAGCCGCGCCAAGAAGATCGAGGGGCTGCGGGAGTTCGTGCCCACCGCCAAGGCCGAGGACTGGGAGCTGATCCAGGCGGGTCAGCGCGCCCAGGTCATGAAGGACGGCAAGCTCCAGCTCGGCACCGAGGTCGTCTCGTCGGCCGATGGATCGATCGCGGGCCTGCTCGGCGCCTCTCCCGGCGCCTCCACGGCGGCGTCGATCATGCTGAACCTGATCAAGACCTGCTTCGCCGATCGGGTCGCGCAGTGGGAGCCGAAGCTCCGCGAGCTGATCCCCACCTACGGCGAGATGCTGAACGAGGACGCGGAGAAGGCCCGCGCATCGACGACCGCGACGGCGTCGGCGCTCGGCATCAACGCCTGACTGGGGCGAGCGTGCCCGTCATCACGGTCTCCGCCATCGCGTTCCTGCGCGCGGATGGGCGCGTGCTCACGGTGCGCAAGCGCGGCACCTCCGCGTACATGCTGCCGGGCGGCAAGCCCGAGGCGGGGGAGACGGCGCTCGCCACGGCGGTGCGGGAGGTGCGCGAAGAGCTCGGGATCCGCGTGAGCCCCGAGCAACTCGAATCGCTCGGGACGTTCGAGACCCGAGCCGCGAACGAGGCCGGCCACGCGCTGCGCGCGACCGTGTTCCTCGCGCGCGGCGACGTCGCTCCCGTCGCCCAGGCCGAGATCGACGACCTGCGGTGGGAGGACCCGGCGGCGGCGTCGCCCGGCAGCGCTCCGCTGAACGTGGAGCACGTCTTCCCCGTCCTGGAGCGGCGTGCGGCCGAGGCCCGCTGAGCGACCCGATCCCGGCGCGAGCCACTCCCACGTGGCCGTCCAGCACTCCTGACGAACGCGCGTGCCCCTCGTAAGCTGTCGGAGAGGGATGCGCACCGACGCGAGGGGGTGGATCATGACGGCGTTCGAGCCCGACGGCACGCTCGTGCCCGACGAGCGGCGTGCGGTGTTCGCGTTCGACCAGGCCGTCGATCGCGTCGGTGAAGAGGCGGCCTTCCTCGCGCTGGGTCCCCACCGGCAGGCCGCGCGCTACCTCCAGCACGCGCACTCGGTGCTCGATGAGGTGCGCAGCACCATGCACCGCATCGACGCCCGGGTGACCGACCCGATGCTGAAGAAGCGCGCGCGCAAGCGGCTGCACTCCATCGCGGTGCGGCTGGCGCAGACCGGGCTGCGCGATGTCGAGCACGTGCTGAAGTCGGCGCGGCTGCTGGCGGCCGATCCCGTCCCCCAGGTGACGGGCGGCTGGGCGACGACCCTGCGCACTCAGACGGCACGCGTGACCGCTTGGGGCGTGGAGAAGTGGACCGGCTCGCCGCTCGCGCCCATCGAGCTGCACAGCACGACGGCGGCCAAGCACGCGGTGACCGAGTCGGCCGAGGTGGTGCGCCGGGGACAGGCGCCGCCGCCCGCGCGGAGGCGCATCCGCCGCCGGGTCGCGATCTCGGGAGTCGTCGCCGCCGGGATCGGCGGCGCCGGCCTCGCGGCGTACGGCGCCTGGAACCTTGTGGTCACGCTGCTCGGGCTCGGCTGAGCGCCTGCCCCGGCGCACCGCTCGCGACGATCGGTGTTCGCCGGACACGACCTAGGCTGGACCGGTGGCCAAACTGTACTTCCGCTACGGCGCGATGAACTCGGGGAAGTCCACCGCGCTACTGCAGGCGGCGTACAACTACGAGGAGCGCGGCCAGCGCGTGCTCCTGGCCAAGCCTGCGATCGACACGAAGGGCGCCGATCAGATCGAGTCGCGACTCGGCGTGACGCGCACGGTCGATTTCCTGATCGGGGCGGAGGATTCGGCGCGAGAGCTGTTCCTCGCGCAGCGGGAGCGGGTGCGCACGAGCGACTCGCAGGCGCTCATCCCCGGCGACCACGCGGCGGACATCGCGTGTCTGCTCGTCGACGAGGCGCAGTTCCTGACGGAGGCACAGGTGGACGACCTGTTCCGCATCGCCGTGTCGGACGGCGTGCCCGTCCTGGCCTATGGCATCCGCACGGACTTCCGCACCGAGGCGTTCCCGGGCTCGCGCCGGCTGCTCGAGATCGCGCACACGCTCGAGGAGCTCAAGACCATCTGCCGCTGCGGTCGTAAGGCGCTCTTCAACGGCCGCGTGATCGGCGGGCGGTTCGTGTTCGACGGCGACCAGGTCGCCATCGACGCCGCCACCGCGGGCGTCCGCGACGAGCACTTCGTCACCTACGAGTCGCTGTGCGGCGCGTGCTACCTGCAGGAGTCGGGCGGCGTGCTGGCCCCGCGCCCGAGCTGAGCAGCCGCGCTCGCGGAGCGGCCTCACTCGCGGAGCGGCGCCCGCGGGGGCGGACGTGGCGTGCGAGCGCGGAGCGCTGCCGCTGGGAGCGGAGCGAGCAGCCTCACTCGCGGAGCGGCGCCTGCGCAGCGGGTGCCCGACGCGTGTGAGACTAGACAAATGCGAGTACTCCTTGCCGGCGGGGCCGGTTACATCGGCGCGCACACCGCGGTCGCCCTCTTGGATGCCGGACACGAGGCCGTCCTGCTCGACAGCCTGGACAACACCAGCGCCATCGTCGAGCAGCGCATCGCGCAGATCACCGGGAAGGAAGCGCCGCTCGTCACGGGCGACGCGGCCGACGACGAGGTCGTGGAGTCGGCCTTCGCCCAGCACGGCCCCTTCGACGCGATCATCCACTTCGCCGCGCGCAAGGCCGTGGGGGAGTCGACGCAGCAGCCGCTGGAGTACTACGCGAACAACCTGGATTCCACGTTCGCTCTGCTGCGGGTGGGGCTGGCGCACGGCATCCGCTCGTTCGTGTTCTCCAGCACCGGCACGGTGTACTCGGATCCGGCCGACCTGCCGTTCACGGAGGAGTCGACGCGGCATCTCGTCGAACTGTCGAACCCGTACTCGAGGTCGAAGCTCATGAACGAGGTCGTGCTGCAGGACGTGCAGCGGGTACATCCCGAGCTGAACGTCACGTCGCTGCGCTACTTCAACCCCGTGGGGGCCCACGCCTCGGGGCTCATCGGGGAGGACCCGAAGGGCATCCCGAACAATCTCATGCCGTTCGTCGCTCGCGTCGCCGTGGGGCGCCTGGAGCGGATCAACGTCTTCGGGGATGACTACGACACCCCCGATGGCACTGGTCAGCGCGACTACATCCACGTCGTCGACCTCGCGGAGGGCCACGTGGCGGCCCTCGAGAAGTCGCGGCCGGGGTTCTTCGCCTACAACCTGGGTACGGGGCAGCCCGTCAGCGTGCTGGAGTTGATCGCGTCGTTCGAGCGGGCGATCGGACGCGAGCTGCCCAAGGTGATCGCGCCGCGTCGTCCGGGCGACATGGCGGCGACCTATTGCGATCCGTCGAAGGCGGAGCGCGAGCTGGGGTGGAAGGCGCGGTTCACGATCGACGACATGACGCGCGACGTGTGGAACTGGCAGCAGAAGAACCCGGACGGCTACCAGGGCTGACCTCCGCCCGAGCGGCGCTACACGCGCACGGGGAGCGACGGGATCAGCGCTTCCAGCTTCGCGGCGGTGTCCTCCCAGTCGGTGACGGACACGCACCGCACCTCGCCCATGGCGAGCACCGGGTAGTCGTTGCCGTCGGGGTCGAGACGGTCGCCGTAGAAGAGCATGTCGGCAAGCGGCACGCCGGTCTGCTCGGCCAGCCGGCGCATCCCGAACGCCTTGTCGATGCCCTTGCGGGTGATGTCGACGGAGGTCGAACCCCCCGAGCGCACCTCGAGATCCGGCAGCCGGGCGGCGACGGCATCGCGCAGCAGTGACTTGCGCTCGCCCGTCGGGTCCCACTTCCGCTTGACGTCGACGGGGGCGGACTGCCCGAGGGCGGAGAAGGTGATCTGCGTTCCGCGGTCCTCCAGGATGTCGCCCCACGTGCGGTTCTCCCACAGGCCGAGGCGCTTGGCCTCCTCCTCCACCGCCGCGAGAGCGCGCTGCTTCTCGTCCTCGGTGAGGTCCTCCGCGTACAGCACGCTGAAGTCGGCGCCGTCGTAGCGGTAGTACTGCGTGCCGCACGTCGGCAGGAGGTGGATGCGCGACAGCACATCGGCGGACGCGCTGGGCAGGCGGTCCACGACCTGGGCCCGGAACTGCGCGATCTGCCCGCCCGAGATGATCGCGACCTCGACGCGGTCGGCCAGGGCGATCAGCAGGTCTCCGATGCGGGGGTGGATGGGGCTCTTCGAGGGGGCGAGGGTGTCGTCGAGATCGAAGGCGACGACCCGGGGGAAAGGGGTCATGCCATCAGCCTAGGGCGTCGATGCCGTGAGACGAGCGGGAGCGGAACGCCACCCCGCCCGCCGGAGCCGACCCGCTGGCGGGTTCGAGCATCGCCTTCCGTCAGGTAGACTTGTGTGGTTGCCACGGGGTGTGGCGCAGCTTGGTAGCGCGCTTCGTTCGGGACGAAGAGGCCGCAGGTTCAAATCCTGTCACCCCGACACCACGAGTCAGGGCCCGCCATCGGCGGGCCCTGACTCGTTCCCGCCCCGCCCCCGCCTCCGCCTCAGCCGCGAGAATACGTCCGCGCGCCGAGAATGTGTGTGGTCGCAGCATTCCCGGCGCGCGGACGTATTTTCGGCGTGCGAACGGATTCTCGTCGGCGCTTGACCGGGGCCCTGCCGCGGCCTAACATACAACCAAATGGTTGCAGATACGCAGATCGCGCTCAGCGACGACGAGGTGGACCGGATCTTCCGGGCCCTTGCCGACGCCACCCGCCGAGACATTGTCCGTCGCACCCTCAGCGAGGAGGCGACGGTCTCCGAGCTCGCGGCGTCCTACGACATGTCTTTCGCCGCCGTGCAGAAGCACGTCGCCGTCCTGGAAGGAGCCGGCCTGGTGACCAAGCACCGCAACGGCCGCGAACGCCTCGTGCGCGGCAACCCGGACGCGATCCGCCGGGCCCAGGCTCTGCTGGACCGCTACGAGCAGATCTGGCGCAGCCGTATCGACCGGCTCGACGCCCTGCTCGCCGCCGACTGACCCACATCCCCTGTTCCACCCACCACGGAAGGCTCGTCATGCCCGTCACCTCCGTCGAGAAGGACCTCGACTCGCTCACCATGACCATCGTCGCGGACTTCCCCGTGCCCGTCCGGCGCCTGTGGGACGCGTACGCGGATCCCCGCCAGATCGAGCGGTTCTGGGGCCCGCCCACGTGGCCCGCGACCTTCACGCGGCACGACCTCTATCCCGGGGGCCGCTCCGAGTACTACATGACCGGGCCGGACGGCGAGCGGTCCGGCGGGTACTGGGAGTACCTGGCGGTAGAGGAGGGCAGGTCCTTCGAGGTCCGCGACGGCTTCGCCGGCCCGGACGGCGAGCCGAATGCCGAGATGCCCTCGATGCGGATGGTGTTCGTCTTCTCCGAGACCGACGAGGGCTCGCGCCTGACCACGACGACGTACTTCGGCTCGCTGGAGGAGCTCGAGCAGCTCGTCGGTATGGGCATGGAGGAGGGCACGAAGGCCGCGATGGCCCAGATCGACGACGTGCTCGCCGACCTGGCGTCGTTCGCCGCGGACCGCGGGACCGAGGCCCAGCTGCTCAGCGACACCCAGGTGCGGGTGAGCCGGATCATCCGCGGCACGCCGCAGCAGGTGTGGGACGCTCACCACGACCCCGAGCTGCTCCAGCGCTGGCTGCTCGGCCCGGACGGGTGGCGCTTCACGGACTGCACCGTCGCGACGTCCGTCGGGCAGACCTACCGGTACGCGTGGGCGGACGCGAACGGGGAGGACGGCTTCGCGCTCACCGGTGAGGTACGCGCGTCGGAGCCGCCGCACCGCGAGGTCACCACCGAGGCGATGGAGGGGATCGACGGCCCGCCGACGCTCAACGAGCAGACCCTCACGCCGGTCGAGGGCGGCACCCTGCTGTCGCTGGTCATCACCTACGACAGCAAGGAGCTGCGCGACACCGTGCTCGCCACTGGCATGACCGACGGCATGGAGTCCAGCTACGCCCGCCTCGAGTCCGAGGTGCTCGCGAGGGCCTGAGACCGCGCGTCCGCCCTCCGGCCACGGCGATCAGCCGGCCGGAGGGCGGTGCTCGTCCACCGTCTCGCGCAAGTAGGGCCGGCTAGGCGTCGCGGGGCGGGTTGTGCATGAACTCGATGCGAATCCCGTCGGTGTTCTCCAGGAACGTCGCGTAGTACCGCTCCGAGAACCGGGGATACTCCTTCGGCTCGCGCACGGCCGTCCACCCCGCGCCCCGCGCAATCGCGTGCATGCGGTCTACATCGGCGCGCGAACCGACCGCGAAGGCCAGATGCTGCCAGCCGACGCGTCCGTGCACGTGCGGGCCTGTGCCCGGTTCGCGCGCCGGCATCAGGATCAGCTCCGTCTCGCCGTCCTTCCACCACGCGACCGACCCGTCGGCATCCTGCCGGGAGAATCCCAGCTCCCGCAGGAGCGGATCGAACTCCGCGGTGGCGCGGGGGACGTCGTCGACGGTGATTCCGAGGTGATCGAAGACAGGCATGCGGGCATTGTACGGACGCTGATCCGGGCTCCCGCGTGACCCGGCCGGGGCCTACTCGACGCGGATGACGCTTCCGTCGGTCACGTCGACATAGACCTCGACGTCGTCCTGGAACGCGACCTCCCACGCGAAGCCCCCGCGGTCGCGGTCGATGCCGGCGTCGTCGAGCGGGGCCGTGCCGCCGTACTCGGCGATCGCGATGCGGATCGCCTCGGTGAGGTCGATCGAGGCGGCCTCCAGGCCCGCCGCGTCGTCCGAGTCGAGGTCGGCTTCGCGGTCGGAGCGGAGCACCTCCTGGCCGGTGGGGTCGACGTGCACCTCGATGTCGTCCCCGCCGACGGCCACGTGCACCTCCCAGATCCCGCCGTCGCCGTCGTCGACCTCGAACGCCGGGCCGCCCGCGCTCGACTCGGCCAGCGGGATGGCGGCGAGGACGCCCGCGTACACGTCGGGCACGTCCCCGTCGCCTGCTGCCGGCGGCGCGGGCTCCTCCGTGGGGCCTTCGGTGTCGGGCGGGGTGATCGAGTCGGGCGTCGGATCGAGGGCGGGAGGCGCGCCGGGGTCGTCGCCGGCGCAACCGGTCAGGGCCAGGGTCGCGACCGCGGCCCCGATGAGGCCGACGCGGCGGATGCTGCGGGACAGATTCGGTGTGCTCATGCTTCCATCGTGCGTGAGCTCGCCCGAACAGGCCTGCCCCTTGCTGGGCCCGAACCCGCGTGATAACCGTGCGATGGAGGGGCTTCCGGCAGCGCGGCGAGCCTCAGGGGCGCGGCGCGAGGGTGAGGAGGGAGACCTCGGGGCGGCATGCGAAGCGCACCGGCGCGTAGATGGAGTGGCCGAGTCCCGCGCTGACGTTGAGGGGCGCGGTCCGGCCCGCGTGCGCCCACTCCGACAGGCCGCGGGCCTGGCGCACGGGCAGGTCGCAGTTGGCCACGAGCGCACCGTAGAACGGCACGCGCACCTGGCCGCCGTGCGTGTGGCCCGCGAACAGCATGTCGGCCCCCAGGCCGAGCAGGCCGTCGAGCACCCGGCGGTAGGGCGCGTGCGCGACGCCGAGCGTCAGCGGCGCCGGCGGCTGGGCCTGCAGCGCGCGGGCGGCGGCGTCGAGGTCGTCGAGGTCGTGGTGGGCGTCGCCCACGCCGAAGAGCCGGATCCGTGTGCCGCGCACGGAGAGGGAGGCTGCGCCGTTGTCCACGCTGTGCCAGCCGAGCTCGTCGGCCATGAACGCGTCGAGCGCCGCGGTGTCGAGCCGCACGGCCCGGCGGTGGCGCTCCGAGGGGCCGGCCAGGTAGAGGAACGGGTTGCGCGGGCTGGGGCCCCAGAAATCGTTCGAGCCGTGCACGAACACGCCCGGCACGCCGGCGAGCGGCGCGAGCGCGCGACGGACGGCGTCGAGGCCGTCAGGGTGCCCCAGGCTGTCGCCCGTGCTGATCACGAGATCCGGGCGCAGCGCAGCCAGGCCCGCCATCCAGCGCTGCTTGCGGCGCTGCCACGGGGCCATGTGCGCGTCGGAGATGTGGAGCACCCGCAGGGGAGAGGCGCCGGGATCCAGCACGGGCAGGACGTGGCGGCGCACCGTGAACAGCTGCCGCTCGATCCCGACCCCCCACACGGCCGCGGCCGCGCCGGCCGCCGTGAGGGCGGCCAGCGCGGCCAGCGCGTTGCGTGGAGCTCGGGCCACTAGTCGTCGTCGTCCCCGCCGCCGCGGCTGCTGCAGTTCGCCCGCTCGTAGTCGACGACGATGCGCGTGCCGCGGTCGGCGACGGTGCCGGCGCCCGGGTTGGTGCCCGTCGCACGTCCCGCGCCGGCGCCGCTCTGCTCGGTGCAGCTGCCGAGGTCGACGCTCTGGAAGCCCGCTCCGCGTACGGCCGAGACCGCGCGCTCGGGCGACTGCCCCGCGACGTCCGGAACCTCGACGCCCTGGCCGTTGCTGGGGGACAGCCTCACGGTCGTCCCGCCTGCCACGCGGCCCGCGCCCGGGTCCTGCACCTGGATGCGGCCCTCGGGCTGCGTACCGGGGACGGGGTCGCCCACGGAGGCCTGGAAGCCGCGGCTGCGCAGCGTGCGCTCGGCTTCCTCGACCGTCATGCCGACGACGTCGGGCAGCTCGACGAGCACGCGCCGGGTAAGGTTCTGGTCCGGCGGCGGGAACTCGCCGCCGGGGTAGTGCGCGTTCGCGGCGCCCTGGACGAGACGCGAGATGTGGTAACGGACGTCCGCCATCCGGTATCCGTTGGCGTACGTGTAGTAGAGGTCCCGCGTGCCGTGGACGTTGCCGACCCAGACCGCGGTCGTCGCCTTGGTCGACGTCTGGATCATCGAGGTCTGGTGGCCCTCGTGCGTGCCGGTCTTGCCGATCACGGGGATCCCGTCGTGGTTGCGCGCCTGCAGGCCGGTGCCGCCGCTGTCGTACATGACCGTCCTCAGCGCGTCCGCCGCGGTCGCGGCGATCTCGGGCGCGATCACCTGCTCGCACTGTGCTTCGGGCAGGGGCAGCTCCGTGCCGTTGATGTCGGTGATGCGGTCGATCGCGCGCGGCTCGCAGCGGATGCCGTTGTTCGCGACGGTCGCGTACGCCGACGCCATCGCCATCGGCGCGATGTTCTTCGAGCCGAGCACGTCGTACAGCGCGTAGTTCGCGGTCACGGGGGTGCCGTCGCCGTAGGTCACGCCCATGCGCTCGGCCACCCGGTTGATGTCGCACACGTCGAGGCGCTGGGCCATCGCGAGGTAACCCGAGTTGAGCGAATCGCGCGTGAAGGCGCGCACGGTGCCGACGTAGCCGCCGTGACGGGCGAAGTTGCCGATGCGGGTCGAGTTGCGCAGCGGCTCGCCGTTGCACGTGCTGTCGAAGACGCGCTGCACGCCGTTGAGCACCTCGTTGGTCGAGTGCCCCTTCTCGAGCCAGTCGATGAGCGTGAACAGCTTGTAGGTCGAGCCGGCCGAGAAGCCGATCGCGCTGCCGTGCGCCTGGTCGGCGGCATAGACCTGCGCCGAGTAGCCCGGCTGGCTCTCGATCACCGTGGGGTTCTCGCTGAAGTTCGTGTTCTGCGCCATCGCGAGCACACGCCCGGTGTCGGCCTCGAGCGTCACGGCCGTCGCGCCGAACTGCATGCCGTCGATGTGGGTCGGCGTGTACTGGCGCATCGCGTCCTCGGCGGGCACCTGCACGCGCAGGTCGAGTGTCGTGTAGACGTTCAACCCGCCGCGCGAGAGCAGGTCGCGTCGCGCCTCGGCGGTGTCGCCGAAGGCGGGGTCATTGAGGATCACCGACTTCACGTACTGGCAGAAGTAGGCCGAGCCCAGGGCCGTCACGCATCCGGTCTGGCGCGGATGGATGTGCGGCTCCACCGGGGCCGCGTACGCCTCGTCGCGCTGTTCGGCCGTGATCGCGCCCTCGGCGTGCATGCGGCGGATCACCGAGTCGCGGCGCTCCTTCGTGGCCGCGTAGCCGTTGGCCTCGCCGTTGTCCTCGCGGTCGGGCTGATCGATCCGGAAGCGGTTCGGCTCCTGGACGATGCCCGCCAGCGTGGCTGCCTGCGGCAGGTTGAGGTCGCGCGCCGAGACGCCGAAGTAGTAGTTGGCCGCGGCCTCGATGCCGTAGGTCGTGCCGCCGAAGTTGGCGATGTTGAGGTACCCGAGGAGGATGTCGTTCTTCGAGTACTCCTTCTCGATCTGGATCGCGTAGCGCATCTCCTGCAGCTTGCGCTCGTACCCCTCGGCGCCCTCGGCCTGCGTCGCCTGGGTGAAGCAGGCCTGCTCCTCCTCGTCGCTCTCGGCCTCCTGCTCGCACTTCTGGATGAGCACGTTCTTGACGTACTGCTGGCTGATCGAGGAGCCGCCCTGGGTGGCGCCGCCCCGGAGGTTGTTCAGCAGGGCTCGCGTCGTGCCGATGAGGTCGACCCCGCCGTGCTCGTAGTAGCGGGGATCCTCGCTCGAGAGGATCGCGTCGTACACGACCTGCGCGACCTCGTCGTACTCGACGGGGATGCGGTTCTGGTCGTAGAACGTCGCGAGCTCGAGGTGTCCGTCGCTGTGCGGGTCCTTGGCGTAGATGGTCGTCGGCAGCATGGGCCGGGTGACCTCGAGGTAGCCCGGCAGGTTGTCGAACAGAGAGATCGCGCTGCGGGCGGCGTAGCCCGATACGGCGATGGCGGGGGTGACCGCAGCAGTGACGAGAATGCCTGCGATGGCGCTCAGGCCGACGAGGCCGAGCAGCCCGCCGAGCCAACCGCTGGCCGTCCTTTTCCCTTGAGGCATAGGGTGATCGTAAGCCGTTTCCCTGTGCGGGCGCTCCAGGGCGCCCTCGCGCGGCGGCGATCCGCCGCTGTCCGCGGCTCAGACGTGTCCCGATCCCGAAGGAGACTCCATGACCACGTGGGAGTACCTCACCACGCCGCTGCTGATCCACAACACGGCGGCGATCCTCAACAACTGGGGCAAGCAGGGCTGGGAGCTCGTGCAGGTGGTTCCGAACGCCGAGGGCGGCCTCGTGGCCTATCTCAAGCGCCCGGCGGGCGCGGGCGCCGCGAACGCGGGGCTGTCCGCCGCCGAGCAGGCCGCCCGTCAGTTCGAGGGGGAAGGCCAGTGAGCGTCTCCCAGCGGCTGGCCGAGCTCGGTATCGAGCTGCCGGCCGTGGTCCCGCCCGTGGCCGCGTACATCCCGGCGACGGTCCACGGCGACATCGTCCAGACCTCCGGGCAGCTGCCCATGGTCGACGGGGCTCTGCCGCTCACGGGCAAGGTGGGCGACGGCGCCGAGCACGTCGCCCCGACCGACGCGGCAGAGCTTGCGCGCGCCTGCGCGCTCAACGCGCTCGCGGCGGCCGCGGCCGCCGCGGGTGGCCTCGACCGGATCGCGGGCGTGCTGAAGGTCACGGGCTTCGTCGCCTCCGACCCCGCCTTCACCGGTCAGCCGGGCGTGATCAACGGCGCGAGCGAGGTGCTCGGCGAGATCTTCGGCGACGCCGGCCGCCACGCGCGCTCGGCCGTCGGCGTCGCGGTGCTGCCGCTCGACGCGCCCGTCGAGATCGAGGTCGCCTTCCTCCTCGCCTAGCCCGCGCCACCCCCCCCGGAGCGCATCTGCCGCGGAAGCGGAGATCTGCACCGTTGCGGTGCCGGATCGGCCATCCGCTCCGATTCGGTGGATTTTTCCGCTGTCCGTGGCGCCCGCGGCGAGCGGTCAGCGCACCTGCGCCGAGATGACGCTCATGACCGCGGTGTCGGCGAGTGTCGTGGTGTCGCCGACCTCGCGGCCCTCCGCGACGTCACGCAGTAGACGGCGCATGATCTTGCCCGAGCGGGTCTTGGGCAGCTCTCCGACGATGTACACGTCGCGAGGCCGCGCGATCGGACCGATCTGCTCGCCCACCCAGGTGCGTAGCTGCTGGGCGAGGCCCTCCGGGCCGTGCTGGCGCAGGTAGCTCTCCTTCAGGATCACGAAGGCGACCACCGCCTGCCCCGTCGTCTCGTCGGCGGCGCCGACCACGGCGGCCTCGGCCGTCGCCTCGTGCGCCACCAGCGCCGACTCGATCTCGGCGGTCGAGAGTCGGTGGCCCGAGACGTTCATGACGTCGTCCACGCGGCCCAGCAGCCAGATGTCGCCGTCCTCGTCGAGGCGCGCGCCGTCGCCCGCGAAGTAGTAGCCCTGCGACTCGAACTTCTCCCAGTAAGTCTCCCGGAACCGCTCAGGGTCGCCCCAGATGCCCCGCAGCATGCTCGGCCACGGCTCCGTGATGACCAGCAGGCCGCCGTTGCCGCTGCCGACGTGCTGTCCGTCCTCGCCGACGACGTCGATCGAGACGCCCGGCACGGGCACCTGCGCCGACCCCGGCTTGGTCTCCGTGACGCCGGGCAGCGCGGAGATCATGATCGCGCCGGTCTCGGTCTGCCACCACGTGTCCACGATGGGGCATGCTCCGGCGCCGACGACCTCGCGGAACCACATCCACGCCTCCGGGTTGATCGGCTCGCCCACCGAGCCGAGCACGCGAAGGGACGACAGGTCCCGGGCCTGGGGGATCTGCCGGCCCTGCTTCATGAATCCGCGGATGGCCGTGGGTGCGGTGTAGAAGATCGTCACGCCGTACTTCTCGATCACGTCCCACCAGCGGCCGGGCTCGGGGAACTCGGGCGTGCCCTCGTACAGCACCTGCGTGGCGCCGTTCGCGAGCGGTCCGTAGACGACATAGCTGTGGCCGGTGATCCAGCCCACGTCGGCCGTGCACCAGTACACGTCGCTCTCGGGGCGCAGGTCGAAGACGTTGCGGTGGGTGAACTGCGCCTGGGTCAGGTACCCGCCGGACGTGTGCAGGATGCCCTTCGGCTTGCCGGTGGTGCCCGAGGTATAGAGGATGAACAGCGGGTTCTCGGCCTCGAAGGGCTGGGCCTCGTGCTCCGCGGAGGCCTGCGGCACCACGTCGTGATACCAGATGTCGCGGCCCTCGACCCAGTCGACCTCGTTGCCGCCGCGACGGACCACGAGCACGTGCTCCACGGTCTCCTGGACGCCCAGGCCGTTCCGCTCGCCCAGGGCTTGGTCCACGGCCGGCTTGAGCGGCGAGACCTTGCCCTTGCGCCATCCGCCGTCGGCGGTGATGACGAGCTTGGCGCCGGCATCGTCGATGCGCGAGCGCAGACTGTCGGCGCTGAAGCCGCCGAAGATGACCGAGTGGATGGCGCCGAGCCGCGCCACCGCGAGCATCGCCGCGACCGTCTCCGGGATCATCGGCAGGTAGATCGCCACCCGGTCGCCCGGGCCGATCCCGAGGTCCGTGAGCACATTCGCGAGGCGCTTGACCTCGTCCGTAAGCTCCGCGTAGGTGATGCGGCGGTCGTCGCCCGGCTCGCCCTCCCACAGCAGCGCCACGCGGTCCCCGTGACCGGCCTCGACGTGCCGGTCCAGGCAGTTGTAGGCGACGTTGAGCTCGCCGTCGGCGTACCACTTCGCGAACGGAGGCATCGACCAGTCCAGCACCTGCGTGAACGGTTTGTGCCAGTGCAGCAGTTCGCGCGCCTGATCGGCCCAGAATCCCTCGCGGTCCCGCTGCGCCCGCTCGTAGAGTTCGGCCCCCGCGACGGCGTTCGCGGCGAACTCCGGCGACGGCGGGAAGCGGCGCGTCTCCTCGAGCAGGTGGTCGATCTCGCTGCCGCCACCGACCCGGGTGTCGGCGTGGTCGGGGGTGCCGGTCTGACTGTTCATCGGCTGCGCGCTCCTTTGCGACGTGTCGGTATGCGGCGCGGCGGAATGGGCCGCACGGCGAATGTACGCCCGGATCGCGCGGGCGCAATACCCCCGAAAGTGGGTGGGTACGGGCGCGCCCGGAGCACTCCTCGTGCACAGGCGTCCGCCCAGACCGGATCGTGCTCCTCACGCGCCGAGGGCCGTGTCCGGGCGGTGGAGCCTCCCTAGCGTCTCGGGCATGGAACCGTTCGTCGTGCAGCCGCGCGAGCGCCGGAAGGGCGCGCCGGGTGCGGATGCGCGCGACCACGGTCCGTCCGCGCCGCCGGCGCCGCCGATCGACGCCGCGGCTCTGGGCCCGCTGGCCCCCTACGTCGCCGATGCGCGCGTGACCGACCTGTTCGTCAACGGTGCCGACGGCCTGTTCGTCGATCGCGGGGACGGCCCGCGGCCCGACCCGACCTGGCGCGCGTCCGAGCGGGAGGTGCGCGAGCTCGCGATCGAGCTCATCGGCCGCGGCGGACGGCACATCGACGACGCGACGCCGTGCGTCGACGTGAGGTTGCGCGACGGCGTGCGCGTGCACGCCGTGCTGCCGCCCGTCGCGACGAGCGGAACGGCGCTCTCCGTGCGCATCCCCCGGTTGCGCGGCGCGGATCTCGACGCGCTGCAGCGGGGCGGCTCGCTCGCCCCCGAGGTGCGGCACTGGCTCGTGCGGATCGTGCAGGAGCGGCAGAACGTGCTGGTGACGGGCGCGGCGGGTACGGGCAAGACCACGCTCCTCGGAGCGATGCTCGCGCATGCGCCCGCCCACGAGCGGATCGTCACGATCGAGGATGTCGCGGAGCTGCGCATTGCCCATCCGCATCACGTGTCGCTCGAGGCGCGGCAGCCGAATCTCGAGGGCGCGGGCGGGGTCGGGCTGGCGCGGCTCGTGCGGGAGGCCCTGCGGATGCGTCCCGACCGCATCGTCGTGGGCGAGTGCCGGGGCGAGGAGGTGCGGGAGCTGCTCACGGCCCTCAACACCGGACACGACGGGGGTGCGGGAACCCTGCACGCCAGCGGCCTCGCGGAGGTGTCGGCCCGGCTCGAGGCGCTGGGCGCGCTGGCGGGGATGGATGACCACGCGGTCGCCCGGCAGGTCGTCAGCGCGATCGGCTTCGTGCTGCACCTCGAGCGCGGTACCGACGGCGCACGGCGGCTCGCCAGCGTGGGCCGCTTCGTGGAGTCGGGCGGGCGCCTCGCGATCGAGCCGGTCGAGCCGTGGCGGGAGCGGGGTCACCGCGGGGAGCGCCCGCCGGACGACGTCGGTGGGGCAGGACGGGATCGGGGAACGCCTGCGGCGAGACCCGGCGGGAAGGAGACATGACGCACATGGCACTCACGGCGAAGCCCGACGGCGCAGCGGCGGCGACCGCGCTGCGGCTCGCGGTGCTGCTGCAGGCGGGCGCGACGCCCGCGGCGGCGTGGCGGCACCTCGCCGACTCGGGAGACCCCGCGGCGGCCCGCATCGCGCAGAGCGCGGCCGCAGGCACGCCCCTCGCCGCGGCGATCGCTGCGTACGCGGAGGAGAAGCCTCCCGCGACGGGTCCGAGGGCCGCCCGCCGCCCGGACGGCGAGGCCTGGCGGGATCTTGCCGCGGCGTGGGAGGTCGCCACGACGGTCGGCGCCCCGCTCGCGGACTGCCTGCGGTCGCTGTCGTCCGCGCTGCGGGACGCCGAGGAGGCGCGGGACGACGTGCGCATCGCACTCGCCGAGCCCGCCGGAACCGCTCGACTGATGGCGTGGCTGCCGCTGGCGGGGCTGCTGATCGGCGTGGGGCTCGGCTTCGATGTGCTGGGCGTCCTCTTCACCACGCCCCTCGGGATCGTCTGTCTCGCCGTGGGGTGCGGCCTGCTGCTGCTCGCCCGCGCCTGGACTGCCCGGCTTGTCCGCGCCGCCCAGCCTCCGCCCGGCAGCCCGGGTATGCATGCAGAGCTGACCGCGATCGCGTTGAGCGGGGGAGCGTCGATCGAGCGCGCGCAGGATCTCGTCGCCCACGCGCCCGGCGGTCCGCGGTCCGGCGCCGCCGACACCAGCGCCGTGCTCGCCCTGTCGCGCGATGCCGGCGTGCCCGGCGTGGAGCTCCTGCGCGCCGCGGCGGCGCAGGAACGCCAGTCGGCCCGCACGGAGGGGCGGCTCCGCGCCGCGAAGCTCGGTGCCCGGCTGTTGCTGCCGCTCGGCGCGTGCACGCTGCCCGCCTTCCTCTGCCTGGGGGTCGCGCCGATGCTGCTCGGCGTGCTCTCCGCCACGCCGCTGCCCCTGCTGGGCGGCTGAACACGTCCGACCGGACGACCCCGCCGGAACCCGATCCGGCGGATCCGCAAGAACAACGAAGAGAAAGAAGGAACCGATGTCCATCACTCCGTTGCCCGCTCCCGTCGCCGGCGTCGCCTCGCGCCGGCGACGCCTGCCCGACCTCGTCGCGGACGAGACCGGCGCCTCGACCGCCGAGTACGCGATCGTCACGATGGCCGCCGTCGCGTTCGCCGGCGTCCTGGTCGTGATCATGCGCTCCGACGAGGTGCGCGAGATCCTGACCGATCTGGTGCGCAGGGCTCTGTCGGTCTCGTGATCGGTCGCGCCGTCCCACGGCGCGGCCCTCGCGGCCGCGACGGCGGGGGCCCGTTCGCGCGGGTTCCGGGCGGCGAGCGAGGCTCGGTCGCCGCGGAGCTCGCGGTCGCGCTTCCCGCCGTCGCGGTCGTCCTCGCGCTCGGCATCGGCGGGCTGTTCGCCGCCGCGACTCACGTGCGGCTCCAGGACGCCGCCGCGGACGCGGCCCGCCTGATCGCACGGGGCGAGTCCGAGGCACGCGCGACCGGAGCGGTTGTCGGCGCCGTCGCGGGGGCGCGCGTGGCCGCGGTGCACCAGGAGGACCTGGTGTGCGTGACCGCGACGGCCGAGGTCGCGGTGGCCGGACTGCCCGTGCCGCTGCGCGCCGCCAGCTGCGCACTCGCGGGCGGGCTCTGAACCCCCCCCGCGGCATCAGCCCCGCAGGCATCCGTACGACGGGTCGCTCGAGAAGGAATCGCTCCAGAAGGGAGGAAGCACATGGCGGGATCCGCGCTGGGCGCGGGCGTCGTCGCCGCCAGCGTCGTGCTCATGCTCGGCTTGGCTGCGACGGGCTCCGCCGCGGTCGAGAGCCAGCGCATGGCGGGCGTCGCCGATGCGGCGGCGCTCGCCGCGGCCGATACCGCGAGCGGAGCGGTCGGCGGCGACCCCTGTGTGCGCGCGGCGCAGGTCGCCGGCGCCCAGCGCGCATCCCTCGTGTCCTGCGAACTGGACGGGCTGGTCGCGACCGTCACGGTGTCGGCGACCTTCGCCGGGATGCCGGTCGTCGCGACCGCGCGAGCAGGGCCACCACCGGGGTGAATCGCAGCCGCCGCTGTCCGCGCGGGCCTGCATGCGGGTGAGGGCGGGGCTGTGTGCACAGCTCGCCCAGTCCTCGGTGTGTATGGTGTGCATCGAAGAAAGGACACCCGTTGTCATCAGGCAAGAAGCTCGTCATCGTCGAGTCTCCGACGAAGATGAGGTCGATTCAGAGCTACCTCGGCGACGAGTACGAGGTGCTCAGCTCCGTGGGCCACATCCGCGATCTCGCCGACAAGCGCGACATCCCCGAGAAGGACCGCGCGGCGTACGGCAAGTACTCGATCGACATCGACAACGGCTTCGACCCCTATTACGTCGTCAGCGACCGCAAGACGAAGACGGTGTCCGAGCTCAAGCGCGCGCTCAAGAACGCCTCCGAGGTCCTGCTCGCGACCGATGAGGACCGCGAGGGCGAGGCCATCGCGTGGCATCTTCTCGAGACGCTCAAGCCCAAGGTGCCGGTCAAGCGCATGGTGTTCCACGAGATCACCAAGGACGCCATCCAGGCCGCCATCGAGCGCACGCGCGACCTCGACCTGGCGCTCGTCGACGCCCAGGAGACGCGTCGCATCCTCGACCGCCTCTACGGGTGGGACGTCTCGCCCGTGCTGTGGCGCAAGGTCGGCAGCGGCAGCAGCGGACAGGCGCTGAGCGCCGGCCGCGTCCAGTCCGCCGCGACGCGGCTCATCGTCGACCGCGAGCGCGAGCGCATGGCGTTCGTCTCCGCGAGCTATTGGAGCGTCCAGGCCCGCGCCGCCCGCGCCGAGGAGTCGTTCTCGGTGCGCGTCGTCCGTCTCGACGGCGCCGCGCTCGCCGTGGGCCGCGACTTCGACGACAGGGGTGAGCTCAAGCGCGCGGTCGTCGTGCTCGACGAGGAGGCCGCCGGCGCGTTGGCCGCCGCGATCGACGCCGCCGGGCAGGCGCGCGTCACGAGGGTCGAGGCCAAGCCCGGCAAGCGGCGCCCGAATGCGCCGTTCACCACGTCGACCCTGCAGCAGGAGGCGGGGCGCAAGCTCTCGATGTCTGCCAAGACGGCGATGTCGGTGGCGCAGAGCCTGTACGAGCGCGGATACATCACCTATATGCGCACCGACTCCACCAACCTCAGCGCGCAGGCCGTCGCGGCCGCGCGTGAGCAGGCGGTGGCCCTGTACGGCGAGCGGGCGGTGCCGCTCAAGCCCCGCGTCTACGCCTCCAAGAGCAAGAACGCGCAGGAGGCGCACGAGGCGATCCGGCCGTCGGGTGAGAAGTTCCGCACGCCCAAGGAGGTGGCCGGCGAGCTCGGCCGCGACGAGCAGCGGATATACGAGCTGATCTGGAAGCGCACGGTCGCGAGCCAGATGTCGGACGCCGAGTTCGAGACCACGACCGTCACGCTCGAGGCGGACGCCGACGGCAAGACCGTCGAGTTCACCGCCTCCGGCACCGTGTACACGTTCCGCGGGTTCCTCGACGCGTACGAGGAGGGCCGCGACGAGCGCCGCCGCGACGCCGACGAGGGCGAGAACCAGGCGCTGCCGCAGGTCGCCGAGGGCGCAGTGCTCGCCCTGTCGGACGCAGAGCCCAAGGGTCACACGACGACGCCGCCCCCGCGCTACACCGAGGCGAGCCTGGTCAAGGCGCTGGAGGAGAAGGGCATCGGCCGTCCGTCCACCTTCGCGAGCATCATCGGCGTGATCCTCGACCGCGGCTACGCGGCCAAGCGCGGCCAGGCCCTCGTGCCGTCCTGGCTCGCGTTCAGCGTGGTGCGCCTGCTGGAGCAGCACTTCGCCGAGTTGGTCGACTACGACTTCACCGCCGCGCTGGAGGACGACCTCGACGCGATCGCGCGGGGCGAGCAGAAGCGCGTCGAGTGGCTGCGCTCGTTCTACTTCGGCTCGGGCGAGCACCCCGGCCTGCGCAACATCGTCGACAACCTCGGCGAGATCGACGCGCGCGCCCTCAACGCCACCCCGCTCACCGACACGGCGACGCTGCGCTTCGGCAAGTACGGCCCGTACATCGAGGTCGCCGACCCGGACAAGCCGGACGAGAAGCCGCGCATCGTGAACGTGCCGGAGGACCTCGCGCCCGATGAGCTGACGGCCGAGAAGGTGCAGGAGCTGATCGACGCGCCCGTGGCCGGCGATCGCGTTCTCGGGGAGAACCCCGAGAACGGCAAGCTCATCGTCGTGAAGGACGGCCGGTTCGGACCGTACGTGCAGGAGCAGGAGCCGGTGGATCCGGATGCCGCGGACGCTGAGACCGGCGAGGTCGTCGAGGAGACGCCGAAGAAGCGGACGACGAAGAAGGCCGCCGCGCCCAAGCCGCGCACGGCCTCGCTGTTCAAGAGCATGTCGCCCGAGACGATCGATCTCGACACGGCGCTGAAGCTGCTCTCGCTGCCGCGCGTGGTGGGCGCCGACCCCGAGTCGGGCGAGCAGATCACTGCGCAGAACGGCCGGTTCGGCCCGTACCTCAAGAAGGGCACGGACTCGCGCTCGCTCGAGAGCGAGAGCCAGATCTTCGACATCACGCTCGAGCAGGCGCTGGAGCTGTACAAGCAGCCCAAGTACGGCGCCCGCCGCACGTCGAGCGCGCTGAAGGAGTTCGACGCGGATCCGGTCAGCGGCAAGCCGATCCGGGTGCGCGACGGCCGGTTCGGGCCCTACGTCACCGACGGCGAGACGAACGTGACGATCCCGCGCGGCGAGAGCATCGACGACATCACGTTCGAGAAGGCCGTGGAGATGCTGGCGGAGAAGCGCGCGAAGGGCCCGGCCAAGAAGCGCACGACGGCACGCAAGACGACCACCCGCAAGACCGCGACCAAGAAGTGAGCACCGAGGTGCCTGCCGGCCTCTGGATCACCTTCGAGGGCGGCGACGGGGTCGGCAAGACCACGCAGGCACGCCTGCTGCACGAGTGGATCGAGGCCGCGGGACGAGCCGTCGTGCGCACGCGCGAGCCCGGCGGGACCGAGGTCGGCGCGCTCATCCGCGACATCGTGCTGCACCATCGGGGGCGGGACGGCAGCGGACACATCGCCCCGCGCGCGGAGGCGCTGCTCTACGCGGCCGACCGCGCCCACCACGTGGCATCGGTCGTGCGCCCGGCTCTCGAGCGGGGCGACGTCGTCATCCAGGACCGTTACCTGGACTCCTCGGTCGCGTACCAGGGTGCGGGCCGGGTGCTCGACGCGCGCGAGGTGCGCGACCTGTCGATGTGGGCCACGGACGGGGCGCTGCCGCACCTGACGGTGCTGCTCGACCTGGACCCGGCGGCGGCGCGCGCGCGACTGGACGCCGAGGACAAGCCGTTCGACAGGCTCGAGTCGGAGAAGGACGACTTCCATCGACGCGTGCGCAACGCGTTCCTCGCGCTCGCGTCTGCGGAGCCGGAGCGATTCCTCGTGCTGGACGCGTCGCTTCCGGTCGACGAGCTGGCCGCGGACATCCGCACCCGGGTCCGCGCGCTGCTCTGAGGCGCCTCCGACTATCTGCCGCCGCAGATTGGATTCCCGGCTGCCGTCACGGGGCTGCCGTCACGGGGATGATCCCGCTACTCCATCGGGAAAGCCGAGTTCGCTCGGAGTGAGGACGGCGTCGGGCGCCATCGGCGGCGTCGCTGCGCTCGTTGAACAGCCGGCTACCTCCGTCACCGTGAGGCGGCCGTCCACCTCTGCAACGGCCGCGACGACCTCGATGCGACCGGCCGTGCTCACTCCGGTGAAGATCGTCGCAGCGGAGGTGTCCGATGAGTTCGCGACGCGTTGCGAGGTGTTCGCTGTCACGGTGGAGGGAGCGGTGAAACCGATGTGCGCGCTCAAGTCTGCGAGAAGGTCTCGGATCTGCTCGTTCTCCGCGGAGGTCGCCTGAGTCTTGCTCATGTAGGAGGATGCCGACGTGACGATCAGTTCACTTTCGCACTCCAGAAGGGCAAGGTCGAGTTCCGGGCGGGGAACGGAGTAAGGGATATCCGTTTCCGACGCTCTGAGGGGTGAGCCGGTTCCCGAGAATGCGCGCGCCGTTTGGCCGCCCAGTGGATCCGCGGTGCTGTCGGAGATCGTGGAGGCGAGGAGAGGGCCAGCGACGACAACGGCCGCTCCCGCGATGACCAGCGCGCTGACCGTCGCGGGGTGTTTACCCATGGGTTGTTTCCAGGACATCTATTGCCTCGAGGGAGTAAGGACCCGCGGTGGTGGGCGTGCATATGCGACGTTCGCGACAAAGGGTAGGCGGGGCGGAATGAGGAGCGCAATATTCTCCCTGCTCGTCACGGGGCAAAAGCCGATCGTCCCGAGCGTGACGCCGCCGACCGCCTCCGAGCGGCGTCCCCGCCCCGGGTTAGGCTGGAGCGCATGACGACGGTGGCGGCTTCCGCGCTGCCGTGGGGCGAGGTGTGGGGGCAGGACGCCGCCGTCGACACCCTCCGTGCCGCGGCCGCGGATCCGAGCGCGCTCGCCCACGCGTGGCTGCTCACCGGCCCGCCCGGATCGGGCCGAGCCCCGCTCGCGCACGCGTTCGCGGCCGCGCTGATCGCGAACGGGCCCGACGATGAACCGACCATGCGGCAGGTCCTGGCCGGCACGCACCCGGATCTGACCGCGCTGCGCACCGAGGGCGTGATCATCACCATCAAGCAGGCGCGCGAGCTCGTCGAGCGGTCCTACTTCTCGCCGTCGGTCGGCCGGTACCGGGTCATCGTCGTGGAGGACGCGGACCGGATGGCGGAGCGCACCTCGAACGTGCTGCTCAAGGCGCTCGAGGAGCCCCCCGAGCGCACCGTGTGGATCCTGTGCGCGCCCAGCGACGCGGACCTGCTGCCCACCATCCGCTCCCGCGTGCGCGTGCTGCGGCTGCGCGAACCGGACATCGACCAGGTGGCCCGCCTGATCACGGCGCGGACCGGTGCGGATCCGGCGTTCGCCGAGCAGGCGGCGCGGCACTCCCAGCGGCACATCGGCATGGCTCAGCGGCTCGCGACCGACGAGGCATCCCGCATCCGCCGCGACGAGACGCTGCGCGCGGTGCTGCGCGTGCGCGGCATCTCCGATGTCGTGGAGGTGGCGGGGCAGATCGTGCAGGCGGCGACGGACGACGCCAAGGCGCTGACGGCCGAGCGCGACGAGGCCGAGCGTGCGTCGCTGCTGCGTACCGTCGGGGTGCCCGAGGGGTCGAGGGTGCCGCCCGCCGTGCGCGCCCAGCTGACCGCGCTCGAGGACGACCAGAAGCGGCGCGCGACCCGAAGCCTGCGGGACGGCCTCGACCGCGTGCTCACCGATCTGCAGTCCCTCTACCGCGACGTCATGATGCTGCAGCTCCGGATCGGCCGCGACGCGTCCGCCCGCCTCACCGCCGGCGACGACGCCGGCGCGAGCGGGCCCGACATCATCAACCTCGAGCTGATCGAGGAGCTGCGGGAGCTGGCGGCGGCATGGCCGGCCGACCGCACCCTCACCGTGCTGGACCACATCGCCGAGACCCGCGAGGTGCTCGAGCAGAACGCGCAGCCCACTCTCGCGCTGGAGAGCCTGCTCGTCACGATCGTCAGCGGAAGGAAGCCGTGAGCCCCATCACTCCTGCCGGCGCCCCGGCCCGGGGTCGTGCGCCCCGCCGTGTCGTCGCCGTGCTCGCGGCCCTCGTCGTGGGAGCGCTCGCGCTGTCCGGCTGCCTCTACTCCCAGATCCCCCCGGGACCCGCCGAGCGTCCGCCCGTGACCCGCACCCCGGATCCCTCGATCGCGGAGGAGCTGCGCCCCTTCTACGAGCAGGACGTGCAGTGGTCGTCGTGTGGTGCGTTCGAGTGCGCGACCGTCACGGCGCCGCTGGACTGGAACACGCCGGACGCGGGCGAGATCGAGCTCGCCGTCATCCGGCAACAGGCGCGCGAGGAGCAGCCGCTCGGCTCGCTCTTCGTCAATCCCGGCGGCCCCGGCGCGAGCGGCTACGAGTTCATCCAGTACTCGGTGGCCGCCGCGGCGAGCGAGGGGGTGCGGGCCCGTTACGACATCGTCGGCTTCGACCCGCGCGGCGTCGGACGTTCGACCCCCGTCGAGTGCCTGGACGATGCGGAGATGGACGCCTATCTCTACGACGTCCCGGAGCACGAGCGCGGCACGCCCGAGTGGGAAGCGGAGCTCGACGAGCGCAACCGGGCGTACGCGGAGGCCTGCGAGGCGAACAGCGGCGAGCTGCTGCAGTTCGTGAGCACCGAGCAGACCGCGCGCGACATGGACCTCCTGCGCGGCATCGTCGGCGAGGACAAGCTCGACTACCTCGGCTACTCGTGGGGAACGTACCTGGGCGCGACGTACGCGAAGCTCTACCCGGAGCGCGTGGGCCGCATGGTGCTGGACGGGGCGATCGATCCCTCCGTGCCCGGACAGGAGTTCGGTGCGCGGCAGGCGGTCGGGTTCGAGCAGGCCCTCCGCAGCTACATGGAGGCGTGCCTGGCGAGCGAGGGCTGCCCCTTCCGGGGCACCGTCGACCAGGGGCTCGGTGACCTCGCGGCACTGCTCGCCTCCGTCGACCGCTCGCCGCTCGTCGCAGCCGACGGCCGCGAGCTGGGGGCCGACACGCTCATCACCGCGATCATCGTGCCGCTGTACAGCGAGGGCAACTGGCCGCTGCTGACCAGCGCGCTCGCCGCGGCGATGCAGGGCGACCCCACCC
Organism: Microbacterium album; assembly: GCF_014643695.1. Lineage (GTDB taxonomy): Bacteria > Actinomycetota > Actinomycetes > Actinomycetales > Microbacteriaceae > Microbacterium > Microbacterium album. The sequence goes on from NZ_BMJY01000006.1 coordinate 47,249, forward strand.
CCGCGATGGAGCTCGCCGACCACTACAACAACCGTCACGACGGGCAGTACCTGAACAACTCCACGCAGGCGTTCCACGCGTTCAACTGCATGGACTACCCCGAGCCGACCGAGGAGCAGATCGACGCGGCAGAGCAGCTGCTCGCGCGGGAGGCGCCGACGATCGCGCCCTACTGGACCGGCCCGAGCCTCTGCGAACAGTGGCCTTTCGAGCCGACCGGCGTCCGCGAGCCGATCGCCGCGGACGGCGCGCCGCCCATCCTCGTGATCGGGACGACGGGCGACCCCGCCACGCCCCACGCGTGGGCGGAGGCCCTGGCCGCCCAGCTGTCGAGCGGTGTGCTGCTCACCTACCGGGGCGAGGGGCACACGGGCTACAACGGCGCGAGCGACTGCATCGACGCCGCGGTCGACGCGTACCTCCTCGACGGTGAGGTGCCCCAGGACGGGCTCGTCTGCTGACCTGAGACCGAACCGCCCGGGCGGCGCCGGTTCGGCGCGCGTTCGCCGATCGGGTATGATGGTTCATCGTGCCGCGTGAGCGGCGCGGAACGCCACCTTAGCTCAGTCGGCAGAGCGATTCACTCGTAATGAATAGGTCGTCGGTTCGATTCCGACAGGTGGCTCAGCCAGACCCCCGGACCTCGTCCGGGGGTCTTCTGCGTTGCACCACCGGCGGAAATCTGCACGTTCTCGGATCGCAACCCGCGGAGCCGTCCGTACGTGCGCAGTTTTCCGCGTGCCGTGCCGGCCGGCGTGGCGGGATCCTGACGCAGTGTGGCCGTCCGGCGTCTCGCGCGCGCGTGCGCGATGCGGCGTGATGGAGACATGATGACTGTGAGCCCTTCCGCCGCCGACACGGGCGATGCCATCGCGTGGTTCGAGCGCCGGCTCCGCCACGAGACCGATCCGGCCGACGTAGCCGCGGCGCGCGCGGCGGGCGAGCCGACGACCGTGGTCGACGTGCGCTCTCGAGCATCCTTCGACCAGGGGCACGTCCCGGGAGCGCTGCATCTCCCGGCACGGGAGCTGCCCGAGCGGCACGGCGAGCTCGCAGGTCTGCCGAACCTCGTCGTCTACTGCTGGGGCCCGGGGTGTAACGCGGCGACCAAGGCGGCGCTCGAGCTCAGCCGCCTCGGCTACGCGGTGCGCGAGATGATCGGCGGGTTCGAGTACTGGGCTCGGGAAGGTCTTGCCGTGGAGACGGCGACGGGGCGCACGCGCCTGCCGGTGGACCCGCTCGCCGGCCCCGTCGGCTGACCCGCGCGAACGTCCGTGCCTGGCCGATCGACGGGGCGCGGATCGCGCGCGCGGCGGTCGGCCTGACAAACTGTCCGAGTGAGTGGGATGCCGGCGCGGACACGCGAGAGAGCGTGGACCTCGAGCATGCTCACTGAGGCGTGAACATGGCGGCGGTGGTGGGCGCCGTGACCGAGATCTTGGGCTGGGTGGGGCTCGCCGCCGCGGCCGTGTTCGGCGGGATCGCGCTGATCGTCCGGGTGGTGGACGGCACGTGGGAGCCGGTGCGGGCGGTCATCATCGGCGACGTCCTGCGGTGGTTCGGGGAGGACGAGGTGCACGAGGCGCCCCTCACTCCCGAACTGCGGGCGGCCGCGCGTGGGGACGAGGTAGCCGTGCATTACCGCGTCGGCGCCCCGCACCGGGTGCGTCTCGAGGCGCGGTCTCCCTGGCCCCGGCTGCTCGCCGGAGTCGCGCTGGCGTGCGGGGGTGTGGGCGTGTCGGCGTTCCTCGTGCAGCTCGCCGTGATGATCGCCGCCGGGTGACCCGCCCGCCGGATGGTCCCGGCGCGGTCGACGGACGGGCGCCGCTGACACCGGCCTTCACGCGGCGTACGCTCGGAGCATGAGCAGGGCGCTTCTGATCGTGGACGTGCAGAACGACTTCACCGAGGGCGGCGCGCTCGGGGTGGACGGCGGCGGCGCAGTCGCCGCGGGCATCACGCGGCTGCTCGCCGAGCACGCGCACGAGTACGCGGCGATCGTCGCGTCGCGCGACTGGCACGATCCCGACGGGGACAACGGCGGCCACTTCGCGTACTGGGGCGACGGCGGCCAGGGTGAGCCGGACTACGTCGACTCCTGGCCGCCGCACTGCATCGCGGGCACGGAGGGCGCCGAGTACGATCCCGCTCTCGACACCACCGCAGTCACCCATCACGTCAAGAAGGGGCAGGGCAGGCCCGCATACTCGATGTTCGAGGGCGTGACCGACGACGGCTCCACGGTCGCGGCGGTGCTGGCCGAGCGGGGGATCGAGTCGGTCGACGTGGTCGGCATCGCGACGGATCACTGCGTGCGCGCGTCCGCGCTGGACGCGATCGCCCAGGGGCAGCGTGTGCGCCTCTTCACCGACCTCATCGCAGGCGTCGCGCCCGAACCCAGCGAGGCGGCGCTCGCCGAGATCGTGCACGCGGGCGGCGAGCTCGCCGAGAGCGGGAACGCCTCAGCCTGAGTGGGCGCCGGTCGCGCTCAGTTGAGCGCCGGAGTGTCCTCGGGGATCACGCCGCCGCCGTAGAGGTCGGCGGCGAGGTCGCGCAGGGCGCGGAGGGCGACGCGCTGCGGCAGCGGCCCGTACGAGATGCGCGCGACGCCGAGCGCCTCGTACTCCGCGGCCGGAAGAGCGCCGGGCAGGCCGATCACGCTCAGCCTGCGCTCGCCCAGGCCTTGCACCAGGCGCTCGGTGACGTCTCGGTCCAGCACCCCGGGCACGAACACGAGCGCCGCGCCGGCGTCGAGGAAGGCGCGTCCCCGGGTGATCGCGTCGTCCACGATCTCGTCGAGGGGACGGTCCCCGCCCTTTACGAACGCGTCGGTGCGGGCATTGAGCTGGAAGGCGACGCCCTCGGCCTCGGCGGCCTTCACGATGGCCTCCACACGCGCGACCGCGTCGGCGAGGGGCACTAGCCGGTCTTCGACGTTCGCCCCGACCACACCGACTCCGATCGCGCGGCGGATGGTCTCGGCCGGGTCGTCGTATCCGTTGTCGAGATCCGCAGTCACGGGCAGATCGGTCGCCGCGACGATCTCCGCGACTGCGGCCAGCATGTCGCCGCGCGGGATCTCGCCGTCGCCGTGGCCGTGGCTGGCGGCGATGGAGTGGCCGGCGGTGGCGATCGCCCTGGTACCGGGCAGGTCGCTCACGACCCGGGCGCTGATCGCGTCCCAGACGTTGACGACGCGGAGGATCTCCGGCGCCTCGTGCAGCGACTTCAGGGTGAGGGCCTTGTCGGCGGTGCTGGTCATGGGCATGAGGCTACGCCACGGTCAGTCCAGAGCGCGCAGCTTGCGCTCGAACACCGCGCGTTCGCCGTCGTTGGCGGTGAGGCGCGCGGCGCGCTCCAGCTCCGCGCGCGCCTCGGAGGTGCGCCCCAGGCGGATGAGCAGCTCGGCGCGCACTCCGGGCAGCTGCGCGTAGCCGCCCAGGCGGTCGGACAGCGCGTCCACGATGCGCAGCGCCGTGGCGGGGCCCTCGGCCATCGAGACGGCGACCGCGCGATTCAGCTCGACGACCGGCGACGGCGCGATGCGCCCGAGCGCCTCGTACAGCAGGACGATCCGCTCCCAGTCCGTCTCCTCGACCGACGGCGCGACGCCGTGGCACTCCGCGATCGCCGCCTGCAACGCATACGGCCCGCGGCCCCGCCCGAGCGCGTCCGCGCGCGCGAGCGCGTCGCGTCCGAGCGCGATGAGGCCGCGGTCCCACCGGGAGCGATCCTGATCGGCCAGCAGCACGGGCTCGCCGGCCTGGTCGAGGCGGGCCGGGAACCGCGCCGCGCTGAGCGCCATGAGCGCCACGAGCCCGTGCGCCTCGGGCTCGCGCGGCACGAGGCCGGCGAGCACGCGCGCGAGACGCAGAGCCTCGCGGCTCAGGTCCGTCCGCATCCATCCGGGTCCCGCGCTCGCGGCGTAGCCCTCGTTGAAGATCAGGTAGAGCACGCTCAGCACCGCTGACAGCCGGGCGGAGTAGGCATCGGGCGTGGGGACCTCGAAGGGCACGGCGGCGGCCGCGAGCGTCTTCTTCGCGCGCACGATCCGCTGCTGCACGGTGGCGACGGGCACCAGGAAGGCGCGCGCGATCTCCTCCGTCGTGAGACCGCCCACGACCCGCAGCGTCAGGGCGATGCTCGCCTCGCGCGAGAGAACCGGATGGCAGGCGACGAAGATCAGCCGGAGCACGTCGTCCTCGATCGCATCGGGATCCCAGACCGGCTCGGTCGTCTCGTCCACTCCGAGCGCCAGCTGGACGTACTTCTCGTCGCGCCGTGCCAGTCTGCGCCAGTGGTCGACGGCGCGGCGCTTGCCGACGGTCACGAGCCACGCGCCCGGATTCGCGGGCACGCCCGAGCCGGGCCATGACGCGAGCGCCTCGGCGAGCGCCTCCTGCGCCACGTCCTCGGCGAGCGCGAAGTCTCCCGTGACGCGAGTCAGGGTTGCCACGATGCGCGCCGACTCGATGCGCCAGACCGCCTCGACCGCCCGCACCGCCGAGGCGGCGCGGGCGGTTCCGTCGTCGGCCGAGGAGGTCACTGCTCCTGCTGCGCGCGGGCCGCCTGCTCCTCGCGCCAGCCCTCCTCCTTCTGGACCCACTCGTTGTCGGCCGGGAAGTCCTCTGGTCCGGTGACGCGGCGGATCTCGAGCTTGTTGCCGGGGCCGAGCGGCGCGCGCTTCGCCCACTCCGCCGCTTCCTCGATGGTCGGCACGTCGAGGACCCAGAAGCCGTTGAACAGCTCCTTGGTCTCGCCGTACGGGCCGTCGGTGACGACCGGCGGCGTCTGATCGAAGTCGACGACGAGGCCGGCCTCCGGCGCGAGGCCGTCGCCGCCCACCATCACCCCGGCCTTCATCATCGACTCGTTGTAGGCGCCCATCCGCGCGATGATCTCATCGAACGGGATCTCCGCATAGGCGGCGACCGCCTGGTTCGTGGCGCGCATGATCAGCATGTACTTGGGCATTTCTCCGTCTCCTTCATGATGAGCCCCTGTGGCCCTCTCACCCTTGCGTCGAACGGCGGCGGTGCGAGATCGACATGCCGGTCACATTTTTCGTGATGCGTTTGACCTTGCGATGCGTTTCGAAGCTGCCGCTCTGTCAGCCGCCGACGTATCCGGTGGACGCGAGGGTGATCTGATACGCGATCACGCCGGCGAGCCCGAGCACCGCGGTCGCGACGATCGCCACCGCGACGGGGTACCGGCGTCCGAGCGTGACGATCGCCGCGAGGAGCGCGGCGTAGAGCACCGTGACGCCGATGGTCGCCCCCAGCGCGACCGCCCGCCGCTGCTCGGGGGTGCACGTCGGATCGCCCGGATAGTCCGCGCGGCACGCGACGTCGCGAGGGACCGCGCCGAACCAGATCGCCGCGAGCGTCACCAGGAGCACGGCGGTGAGGGCGAGGCCGGGCCACAGCCTCCGCCAACGCGGGACGGGTGCGGTGTCCATGCGGTCCTCCCGTCGCCGGCGCCTCCCGTCAGGCTACCGGCGCATCCCCCGCGGTGACAGGGCCTCTGGGCCGGGGAACGCTGGGGCGTCGTCGCCGCGGGCGATGAGCGCGCCGACATATGGGGATCCGGTCGTGCCTCTGCGGCGGGAGCGCTGGTGGGCCCAGTGGGGCTCGAACCCACGACCCGCGGATTAAAAGTCCGATGCTCTGCCAACTGAGCTATAGGCCCGCCCCCACTTTACGCGGCCCGGGACGGCGGACGGCGCCCGCCCGCCGTCCGCCGTCCCGGGTGCGCCGCGTCATTGGGCATCGCGAGAGTCGCCGAGCGACAGGCGCGGCCAGTCGGCGAGGTCGCGGAGCATCTGGCGGTCGTGCGTGGCGACGACGACCGCCGCGCGGGACCCGCGCAGTGCCGCGGTGAGCTCGTCGACGAGGGCGATCGAGAGGTGGTTCGTCGGTTCGTCGAGCAGCAGCACGTCCGGGCGCTCGGCGAGGCGCAGCGCGAGCTCGAGCCGGCGGCGCTGTCCGAGGGAGAGTCGCCGCACCGGGGTGCCCGTGGCCTCGCGGGTCAGGAGCCCCAGCGAGCCCAGCGAGACGGTGTCGGCGGCCGGTCCACGGGCGCCACGGCTCGCGAGCCGCGCCACGTGACGCTCGAAGACCTCGCCCGCCGTCTGGGCGTCGTCGTCCACCTCCGTCTCCTGGGCGACGAGCGCGACGCGCGCATCGCCGACCGCGTGAGCATCGCCCGTGGACGGGTCCAGGCGCTGCGCGAGCACCGACAGGAGGGTCGACTTCCCGGCGCCGTTCGGGCCGGTGACGAGGAGACGATCGCCCGCCGCGAGCTCGAGACCGACGGGCTCGTCGAGACGTCCGTGCACCGTGACCGCCTCCGCGCGCAGCAGCGTGCCCCGGCGTGGCCGGAGCTCCGGAAAGGCGAGGCGGAGCGGCGGGGGCGGGACCGAGATGCGATGCGCGTCGAGCGCGGACTGGGCGCGGGCCACTGCCTGGACGACACCCGCGGCGTGCGACTGACGCTGGTGCTTGCCGGTGCCCTTGGGCGGGCGCCAGCCGGTGTGCAGGCGGGCCCGAGCCGCGTCGGCCGCTTCCGCGAGGCGGTCGTGCTCCTGCGTCTGGGCGGCGTGCTCCTGCTCCCAGCGTTCCCGGGCCGAGCGCCGTCCCTCCTGCCAGCCGGCGTAACCGCCGCCGTAGGTCTGCGGGCGGCCGTCCTGCGACGGGTCCAGGTCGAGGAACTGCTCGCACGTGTCCGCGAGCAGTGCCCGGTCGTGGCTGACGAGGGCGACCCCGCCGCGGTGCTCGCGGATGCGGCGGGTGAGGAATGCGAGGCCGTCGGCGTCCAGGTGGTTGGTCGGCTCGTCGAGCAGGAGGATGTCGTGCTCGGCCCCGAGCAGGCACGCCAGGCGCACGCGGTACCGCTGGCCCACCGAGAGCGAAGCGAGCGGCCGGGATCTGTCGGAGCAGGCGTCCAACGCCTCGAGCGCGACGTCGACGCGGCGGTCCGCGTCCCACGCGTCGAACCGCGTGGCGGCCTCCAGCGCGGCGGCGTACGCGTCGTCGGCCGCCGGGTCGCCGCGTTCGAGCGCCGTCGCGGCCGCGTCGAGCGCGCTCAACGCCGCGCGCGGTCCGTCGAGGGCGCGGTCCATGACGTCGCCGACGGTCGCGCCGCCCGAGACGTCGAGCTCCTGCTCGGCGAGTCCCAGCGTGCCCACGCGGCGCACGTCGCCCGCGTCGGGCGGAAGCAGCCCCGCGAGCACGTGCAGCAGGGTCGTCTTGCCGCGGCCGTTCTCGCCGACGACGGCGAGCCGGGACCGCGCCGACACGACGACGTCGACACCGTCCAGGATCGCGCGGCCGCCGCGGACGACGCGCAGCCCGGTGGCGGACAGCTGCGCCCGGTCGCCGGCCGGCAGGAGTGCGGGCAGGGGGGAAGAAGGATGAGGGGTGATGGACAAGGGTGTCTCCGTCGCTCGTGGTCGAGCCGGGACAGCACGAACGGCCGCCCGGCGATTGCCGAGTGACGGCGGAACGGAAAGAACGTCGCGCGCCGCCGTCAGCGGCGGGCGCGGATCCTCATCGAGGCGATGCCCATGTACTTCATCCCCTCCAGAGTACCGCGGCGGGGGCCGGCGTCGCCGGACGCCGCCTGGGAGCGGCCGGAGCGCGGGCCGCACTGTCGGGACGGCGTCTAGCCTGGAACGATGACCGAGGACTTCCACAAGCCCGTGCGGCGGCCCTCCGAGACGTTCGACCGGCTGTTCGCCGCCGAGGACCCGGCCGAGGTGTCCCGCGCCGCGCACTCGACCGCCGCGGCGCTGCTGTCCCGCGTGCGTGAGGAAGCGGACCCCGGGGCCGTGGAGCGACTGGTCTCGTTCACGACGCGGCATGGGATCGACGACATCGCAGAGCTGTGGTCCCGGTCGCCCGCCAAGAGCCTCCCAGGCGCCCTCTGGCGCCTGTATCTGCTGCAGCTGTCGATCCACGACGACCCGCGCACCGCGGCGCTCGTCTACGAGCGAGGCCGCGCGGAGCTGAGGTCGGCCGACGCGGTCGTGGCCGGGGCGCCGATGCCCGCCGGACCCGGCGAGCTCGTCGCCCTCGTCGACACGATCCTGCGCGGCGCCTTCCAGGGCGACTTCGCCGTCGCGCTCGACCGCGCCGCCGCGTTCTGCCGCGTGCAGGCGTCGGGGGCGACGCATCTCGCCGACGATTGCGAGCCGACCGAGCCGTCGCGGGCGAGCGAGCTGACGAGGCGCGCGCTGCGGCTGTCGACGTACGCCGCCGATCTGGCCGCCGCCGCGCGCCTCTGGCGCCGCGAGTCGCTCACGTAGATCGGCGCCGGGCGCGGCCGGGCACAGAAAAAGCCGGACCGCAGAAACGCCTCTCGGCGCGAGGCCGCTCGAAGCGGCGAATGTTGGAGCCCGGGGTTTGCTGCGGCCCGGCCAATCGAGTGTAACCATGTCGGCGGCCCGCGCATTCCCTGTCGCGGGATGTCCACCCGACGCTCAGGGACGGACGTAGGCTCGTGGCATGACCTGGCGCTTCGCCCTCATCGTGGACCCCGTGGCCTCCGACGACGCCCGCTCCGACTTCGCCGACACGCTCCGGGTGATCGATCCCGATGCGCCCGCGCTGAGCGTCGGGGAGCTGAGCACCCAGCGCGGCGACGGCATCTTCGAGACGATCGGCGTGGTCGACGGTCACCCGCAGGAGGTGCAGGCGCACCTCGAGCGCCTCGCGCATTCGGCGCGCCTGTGCGATCTGCCGGAGCCGAACCTCGCCCAGTGGCGTGCGGCGGTCGCTCGCGCGGCGGCCGAGTGTCCGCCGGGCGAGAGCGCGATCAAACTGATCCTGAGCCGCGGCGTCGAGCGCGTGAGGACGGGGCTGCAGGGTCCGACGGCGTGGGTCACGGCGTCGCCCGCGGCGGATCAGACCGCGGCGCGCACGGAGGGCGTCCGCGTCGTCACGCTGGATCGCGGGATCGACGGGGGAGCGTCCGCCCGGGCGCCGTGGCTGCTGCTCGGCGCGAAGACGCTGTCGTACGCCGTGAACATGGCGGCGCTGCGCGAGGCTCATCGCCGCGGCGCGAGCGACGCCATCTTCCTCACCAGCGACGGCTACGTGCTCGAGGCGCCCACGGCCTCCGTGATCCTGCGCCGCGGCGACACGTTCGTCACACCCGAGCCGACCGGGGGCATCCTGCACGGCACGACCCAGTTGAGCGTGTTCGACTGGCTCGAGCGCGAGGGCCATTCGACCGGTTACGAGCATCTCCCTGCCGCGGCCCTCGCCGACGCGGACGGGCTGTGGCTCGTCTCGAGCGTGCGTCTCGCCGCCCCCGTCACCCACGTCGACGGCGCTGACCTTCCCGTCGACCGCGAGCTCACCGCGGCGATGAACCGCTACCTCCTCAGCCCCCGCGACTGACCGCCGGAGCGCCGACACGCACGCGCCCGATACGCCACGACGCAGTGCCCGCGGGGCACTGCGTCGTGGCGTATCGGGCGACCGAGCAGCCGCGGATCAGCCGAAGCGACCGGAGACGTAGTCCTCGGTGGCCTGGACCGACGGCGTCGTGAAGATCGTCGCGGTGTCGTTGTACTCGATGAGCTTGCCGGGCTTGCCCGTGCCCGCGATGTTGAAGAACGCGGTCTTGTCGCTCACACGCGACGCCTGCTGCATGTTGTGCGTGACGATGACGACCGTGTAGTCGTTCTTGAGCTCGGAGATCAGCTCCTCGATCGCGAAGGTCGAGATCGGGTCGAGCGCAGAGCACGGCTCGTCCATGAGGATGACCTCCGGGGAGACCGCGATCGCCCGCGCGATGCAGAGGCGCTGCTGCTGACCGCCCGACAGGCCCGAGCCGGGGCGGTCGAGGCGGTCCTTGACCTCGTTCCACAGGTTGGCGCCCCGCAGCGACTTCTCGACCAGCTCGTCCGCGTCGCTCTTGGACATCCGGCGGTTGTTGAGCTTCACGCCCGCCAGGACGTTCTCGCGGATCGACATGGTCGGGAACGGGTTGGGTCGCTGGAAGACCATGCCCACCTGGCGGCGGACCAGCACGGGGTCGACGCCCGCGCCGTAGAGGTCCTTGCCGTCCAGCAGGACCTCACCCTCCACGCGCGCGCCGGGGATGACCTCGTGCATGCGGTTGAGCGTCCGCAGGAAGGTCGACTTGCCGCAGCCCGACGGGCCGATGAAGGCGGTCACGCTGCGCGGCTGGATGTCGATGTTCACGCCCTCGACGGCCAGGAAGTCGCCGTAGTAGACGTTCAGGTTGTTGACTTCGATGCTCTTGGACACCTGGGGTTTCCTTCTACTCGTGAGAGCGGGGACGCGTTCAGCGGCCGGTCATTTTCGGCGCGAAGATCTTCGCGATGAGGCGGGCGAGGAGGTTCAGCAGCATGACGATGACCATGAGGGTCAGCGCCGCGGCCCAGGCGCGTCCGACGGCGGCGTCCGGCGTCGTGCCCTGGTTCATGTACTGGTTGTAGACGAAGACCGGCAGCGTCATCATCTGGTTGTTCATCAGATCCGTGTTGAGGCTGTGGGTGAAGCCGGCCGTCAGCAGCAGCGGCGCCGTCTCGCCGATCACACGGGCGATGGAGAGCATGACGGTGGTCATGATGCCCGCGATCGCGGTCGGCAGCACGACCTTCACGATCGTCAGCCACTTCGGCACGCCGAGCGCGTAGCTCGCCTCACGCAGTTCGTTCGGGACGATGCGCAGGAGCTCCTCGCTGCCTCGCACGACGACCGGGATCATGAGCACCGCCAGTGCGAGCGCGCCCATGAAGCCCATCGAGATGCCGGGCCGGAGGAACAGGGCGAACACCGCGTAGATGAACAGACCCGCGACGATCGAGGGGATGCCCGTCATGACGTCGACGAAGAACGTGATCGCCTTGGCGAGCCGGCCGCGGCCGTATTCGACGAGGTAGATCGAGGTCATGAGGCCGATCGGCACCGAGATGACGGTCGCGGTCAGCGTGATGAGCACGGTGCCCCAGACGGCGTGCACGGCGCCGCCGCCCTCGCCGAGCACGTTGCGCATCGAGGAGCTGAAGAACAGCGGGTCGAAGCGGCCCACGCCGTTGGCGAGCACGGTCCACAGGACCGAGACGAGCGGCAGCAGCGCGATGACGAACGCGGTCGACACGAGCGCGGTCATCAGGCGGTCCATCGCGTGGCGGCGGCTCTCGACGATCGACGAGATGACCGTGATCACGATGACGTAGATGACCATGCCGACGAACAGCGTGGCCGCGATGTTGAAGTCCGCGAGGTCACCGGTCGCGTTGGCGAGCGCGAACACGACGGCGGCGACCGCGAAGGACCCGGCGAGCAGGGCCCACGGGACCCAGGACGAGAGGCGTCCGGAGACGAGCTTCTCGGAGCGCGAGAGGGCGACGGTGGTCATGTCAGTTCGCTCCCGAGAACTCGGCGCGGCGGGCGACGACCCAGCGCGCGATGGCGTTGACGGCGAAGGTCACGATGAACAGGATCAGGCCCGTCGCGATGAGGGTGTTGATGCCGACGTCGTGGGCCTCGGGGAAGCGCAGCGCGATGTTCGCCGGGATCGGGGTCGGGTTGGTGGAGGTCAGCAGCTCGAAGGTGACGACCCCCGAGACCGAGAGCACCATCGTGACGGCCATCGTCTCGCCGAGCGCGCGGCCGAGCGCGAGCATCGCCGCCGACACCATGCCGCCACGGGCGAAGGGGAGGACCGCCATCGTGATCATCTCCCAGCGGGTCGCGCCGAGCGCGAGCGCGGCCTCCTCGTGCAGCTTCGGCGTCTGGAGGAAGACCTCGCGGCAGATGGCGGTCATGATCGGCAGGATCATGACCGCGAGCACGAGCGAGGCGGTGAGGATCGTGCGGCCGGTCGCGGAGGGCGTGCCGGAGAAGAGGGGGACCCAGCCCAGGTACTCGTGCAGCCAGGCGTAGAAGGGCTGGACGAGCGGGGCGAGCACGAGGCCGCCCCACAGGCCGAAGACGACCGAGGGGACCGCCGCGAGCAGGTCGATGATGTAGCCGAGGACCGCGGCGAGGCGGCGCGGCGCGTAGTGCGAGATGAAGAGCGCGATGCCGAGCGCGATCGGGGAGGCCACGATGAGCGCGATGAGCGACGCCCACAGGGTGCCGAACACGAGCGGCCAGACGTACGACCAGAACGACTGGCCGCGCAGGATGTGGTTCCCGGTGGTGTCGGCCTCGAAGGCGGGGAGGCTCTGGATGACCAGGAAGAAGGCGACGGCGGCGAGGACGATCAGGATGATCGTGCCGGCGCCGAGCGCCGTGCCGGAGAAGATGAGGTCGCCGGGGCGCCGCTTGGCCTTGATCGGTCCGGGCGCCGGGGGCGGGGGGGTCACGGGGGTGGTGGGGGGTGACGTCTTCTCGGACGTGCTCATGGCTTCCCAGTCCTCGGGTCGTTGGGGCGGGTGTGGGGGAGCGGTATCGGGTGCGGCCTGACCGTGACGGTGCCCCCGCGCCATCCTCTCGAGGACTTCCCCGAATCGGAAGTGCGCGAGGGCACCGTCGCTGTGATCAGCCTAGGTCGTCGTGCTGGTCCGGCGTCAGTCCGTCACGATGAGGTCGATCGCGGCCATGACCTGGCTGCGCAGGCCGTCCGAGATCGGCGCGTTGCCCGCGTTCGCCGCGGCGGCGTCCTGGCCCTCGGCGCTCGCGATGTAGCTGAAGTACTCCTTCACGATCTGCGCGACGTTCGGGTCCTCGTACTCGACGCAGCCGATGAGGTACGACACGAGCGCGATCGGGTAGGCGCCACCCGTGGCAGCGGCCGGGTCCACGTCGAAGACGAGGTCGGCGTCACCGCGGCCCTCGACCAGCGGCGAGTTCTCGACGAGCGCCGAGGCGGCGTCCGACGAGTAGGCGACGTACTCGCCGTCGACCTCGATGTGCACCTGGCCGGCGCCCGAGGGGATCTGCGAGGCGTCGAGGTAGCCGATGGTGCCGTTGCCGCCGCTGATGGTGCTGGCGACGCCCGACGTCTGCTGCGCGGCCTCGCCGCCCTGGATCGGCCACTCGTCGCTGGCCTCGTACGTCCACACCTCGGGCGCGACGGCCTCGAGGTAGCTCGTGAACGTCTCGGTCGTGCCCGACGCGTCGGCGCGGTGCACCGGCGAGATCGCCAGGTCGGGCAGCTCGACGCCCTCGTTCTGCGACGCGATCGCGTCGTCGTTCCAGGTGGTGATCTCACCGGCGAAGATGCCGGCGATCGTGGCGGCGTCGAGGTTCAGCGTCTCGATGCCCTCGAGGTTGAACGCGATCGCGACGGGCGAGATGTAGACGGGGATCTCGACGATCTCGTCCGTGGCGCACGCGCCGAAGCCCCCGGCGGCGACCTCGTCGTCGTTGAACGCGCGGTCCGAGCCGACGAAGTTCGAGGCGCCCGAGAGGAAGTTCTCGCGGCCGGTGCCCGAACCGGTGGGCTCGTAGTTGACGGTCACGTCGCCGTGGGCGGTCTGGAAGGCGGAGACCCAGGCGTCCTGGGCGGCGGCCTGCGAGGAAGCGCCGGTGCCGTTGATCGTGCCGCTGAGGTTGCTGTCGCCCCCACCGGCCGGAGCGGAGGGGTCGCCTCCGCCGGGGTTCTCGTTGCTGGCGCAGCCGGCCAGGGTCAGGGCGGCGACGGCGCCGAGGGCGGCGACGGTCGAAAGGCGGGTGATCTTCACTGTGTATCCGTTTCGATCGGTGGTCAGGGGATCAGGCCCGGTGCAGGGCTGATTGCGACGCTAGGTCGGCGCGGTGAAGAGACTCCGCTGTTCGGGTAAACAGAAGGTGAACGACGCGCATCGATCCTGCGATATCGCGAGGTCGCACAGCGTTTTCACACCCGAGCTCACCCTCATGCCGGAACCTTCTCACACCTGGGGGGCGTGCGTCTCGATCGCGACGATCCCGGATCCGGGGTTGGTCGCCGACACGTGCGCGACGCTGAACGCGCCCGTTTCGAGCGCCGCCGCGCTGGACAGATAGGAGCCGGGCATGGTGCCGGTCGCGAGGGCGAGCTCCGACAGGATCTCCGGGAGCACGGGCCCGTGGCTGCACAGCACGGCCGGCTTGCCCGCGCGGACGCGCCTGCCGACGACCGCCCGGACGTCGGCGGATCCGTCCTCCCACGCGTCCTGGCTGATGAGGTCGGTCTCGTCGATCCGGCGACCGAGGGCCTTCGCGAGCGGCGTGACGGTCTTGACGCACCGCACCGCGGAGCTGGACACGATCCGGCGCACGCCGAAGGCGCGCAGCGCGCCCACGATGGCCTTCGCCTGCTCCTTCCCGCGCGGCAGCAGCGGGCGGCTCGCGTCCGAGCCGTCCCATTCGTCGCGCGGCACGGCCTTGCCGTGGCGCAGCGCGATGACAGGGAACGTCTCACGGATGCCGTCGTCGACGAGACGCAGGAACTGATCCAGGATCTCCCTGTCGACGGGATAGCTCAGTCGGGCGCGGGCCTTCTTCGCGCTGACCCACTCGACCGCCGCGATCTCGCCGTTCGGCACGAACCCGCTCGCGCGGATCGCGTCGTCCGTCGCGTGCGCGGCCCAGTAGTGCACGACCTTCTCGCGCCCGCTCGGCAGCACGTAGCGGGAGACCCCGAGCGGCGCTCCGAGCGGCGTGCGGATCCCCGTCTCCTCGAGGATCTCCCGCGCGGCGGTCTCCGCGAGCATCTCGCCCGGATCGACCTTCCCCTTGGGCAGGGTGACGTCGCGGTACTTGGTCCGGTGCACCAGCAGCACGTGCACCTTCCCGGCGGCGAGCCGCCAGACGACACCGCCCGCGGCGTAGACGGCCCTCTCCGTCATCGGCTGACGCGCGACTGGCGGCGACGCCGGACCGTGCTCATCGTGCGGTCCTGCAGGTCCACCAGCGGCTTGCCCTTCTCGTCGACGCTGTGACGCGTCCACACTCCGTCCGCCCCGAGGTGCCACGAGCTCGTCCCCGGGTCCATCGCGAGGTCGAACAGCGCGATGAGCTCCTTGATGTGCTTCGGCGCGCCGACGCGCACGAGCGCCTCGACGCGGCGGTCGAGGTTGCGGTGCATCATGTCGGCGCTGCCGATGTACACCTCGGGGGAGCCGTCGTTCTCGAACGCGAAGATGCGCGAGTGCTCCAGATAGCGGCCCAGGATGGAGCGCACCGTGATGTTGTCGCTGACGCCCTGGAGATCCGTGCGCAGCGAGCAGATGCCGCGCACCCAGACGTCCACCTTCACGCCGTCGCGGCTGGCGCGGTAGAGCGCGTCGATGATCTGCTCGTCGACCATCGAGTTGACCTTGATGCGCACGCGGGCGGGCTTGCCGGCGAGTGCGTGGCGGCGCTCACGCTCGATGAGCCGCAGCAGGCCCTTGCGCAGGTGCAGCGGCGCGACGAGGAGGCGCTTGAACTTCTTCTCGATCGCGTAACCGCTCAGCTCGTTGAACAGGCGGGTCAGGTCGCGACCGACCTGGGCGTCGGTCGTGAACAGGCCCAGGTCCTCGTACAGCCGGCTCGTCTTGGGGTTGTAGTTGCCGGTGCCGACGTGGCTGTAGTGGCGCAGCTCGCCCTTCTCCTCGCGGATCACGAGCGCGAGCTTGCAGTGCGTCTTCAGTCCGACGAGGCCGTACACGACGTGCACGCCGGCCTTCTCGAGCTTGCGCGCCCACACGATGTTGTTGGCCTCGTCGAAGCGCGCCTTCACCTCCACGAGGGCGAGCACCTGCTTGCCGGCCTCGGCCGCGTCGATGAGCGCCTGCACGATGGGGCTGTCGCCCGAGGTGCGATACAGCGTCTGCTTGATGGCGAGCACGTGTGGGTCCTTCGCGGCCTGCTCGAGGAAGGCCTGGACGCTCGTCGCGAACGACTCGTAGGGGTGGTGCACCAGGACGTCGCCCTTGCGGATCGCCGCGAAGATGTCGGCGCGGCTGCTGCTGCTCTGCTCCGGCGACTGGAACGCCACGGCCGTGGTCGGCACGTGCGGCGGGTAGCGCAGCTCCGGGCGATCGAGGCGCGCGAGATCGAACAGGGCGCGCAGGTCGAGCGGGCCGGGCAGGCGGTACACCTCCTGCTCGGTGATGTCGAGCTCCTTCAGGAGGAGCTCGAGCGTCACGTCGTCCATGTCGTCGGTGATCTCGAGACGGATGGGCGGGCCGAAGCGCCGCCGCAGCAACTCGGCCTCGAGTGCCTGGATGAGGTTCTCGGTCTCGTCCTCCTCGATGACCATGTCCTCGTTCCGGGTGAGGCGGAACGCGTGGTGGTCGAGAACCTCCATGCCCGGGAACAGATCGTCCAGGTGCTGCGCGATGAGCTCTTCGAGGGGCAGGTAGCGCACGCGGCCGCCGCGGTTGGACCCCGGCACCTCGACGAAGCGGGGGAGCATCGGCGGGACCTTCAGTCGCGCGAACTCCTGTCGGCCGGTGCGCGCGTTGCGGATGCGGATCGCGAGGTTCAGGGACAGACCGGAGATGTACGGGAATGGATGCGCCGGGTCCACCGCGAGCGGCATGAGCACCGGGAAGACCTTGGCCTGGAAGTACTCGTAGAGCACCGCGCACTCGTCCGGGCTCATGGACGACCAGCCGACGACCTCGATGCCGGCGTCCGCGAGCGCGGGGCGCACCTGCTCGTTCCACGCCGCGGCGTGACGCAGCTGCAGCGCGTGAGCCTCGGACGAGATGCTCGCGAGCACCTCCGCGGGCGGGCGCCCGACGTTGGTCGGCACGGCGAGGCCCGTGACGATGCGGCGCTTGAGACCCGCGACGCGCACCATGAAGAACTCGTCGAGATTGCTCGCGAAGATCGCGAGGAAGTTGGCCCGCTCGAGCGCGGGCACGGCGGGGTCCTCGGCGAGCTCCAGCACCCGCTGGTTGAACGCGAGCCAGCTCAGCTCCCGGTCGTGATACCTGTTCTCGGGCAGCTGGGCGTCGGGCGCCTCGACGGCGGCGTCGAAGTCGTCGTCCTCCGCGTCGCCGATGCCCGTGTCCACGATCGTGCTGTCGAGCCCGTCCATCATGGCGCCCATCCTTCCACCGTCAGATGACGCGTGCGTGAACGGATTCCGGCCCCGCGGCACGGGCCCCGCTTGTGGTCAGGACCGGTCCGCCGGCTGCTGGTCATCTTCGTACACGTTGAAGCGGTATCCGACGTTGCGGACCGTGCCGATCAGCTGCTCGAGGTCGCCCAGTTTCGCGCGCAGACGTCGCACGTGCACATCGACGGTGCGTGTGCCGCCGAAGTAGTCGTAGCCCCACACCTCGCTGAGGAGCTGCTCGCGCGTGAACACCCGGGACGGGTGCGTCGCGAAGAAGTGCAGGAGCTGGAACTCCTTGTAGGTCAGGTCGAGCGGACGCCCGTGCACCTTCGCCGAATAGGAGGACTCGTCGATCGTGATGCCCGAGGTCTGGATGCGGGTCGTCGCCTGCTCGCTGCTCTGCCGACCGATGGCGAGTCGGATCCGCGCGTCGGCCTCGGCGGGACCGGCACCCGCGAGGATGACGTCGTCGATGCCCCAGTCGGTCGACACGGCCGTCAGGCCGCCCTCCGTGACGATCAGGATCCGCGGCGCGTCGAGCCCCGTGGTCGCCAGGATCTTGCACAGCGACTTCGCGCCCACGAGGTCGCTGCGTGCGTCCACGAAGATGACATCGCTGCTCGGAGCGTTCACGAGCTGCGCGGGCTCGGCCGGGATCTGCCGCACCCGGTGGCTGAGCAGCTCGAGCGCGGGCAGGACGGGGGTGCCGCCGGGGGCGGAGCTCAAGACAAGCAGCTGGGCCAAGCGTCGTCCTTCCGGGGCGGTTGGGGGCCGCTCCTGTGACACGCGGGGGCGTCCCCGTCGTGCGTCTCATGATAGGGGGTGCCGGATCATACGGTGACGCGGGCCTCGCGCCGCGCTTCCGTGATCGCAGCGCGTCACGGACAATGGACGGATGACGGTCCCCGAGCACGCTTCCCCCCGGCGCCACGCCGCGATCGCGGCCACCTGGGCGTTCGCCATCCTCGCCGCGATCGCCGTCGGGGTCTTTGTGCCGCTCGAATGGCGAGCGCCGTGGCTGGGTGTGGCCGGCGGCGCCTGCGTCATCGCCGCGTTCGTCTTCCAGCTTATGGACGGTCGCGCGCACGGGTTCATCTCCCGGGTCGCGGTCGCGGCCCTGGGAGGTCTGGGCCTCATCGGGGCACTGTCGCTGGGCATGGTCCTCGCCGCCATCTCGGTCGGCGACGCGCTAAGCTGACCCCTATGGATCTCGTTGCGCTCGAACTCTTCTTCGTCGGGCTGCTGGGGCTCGCCAGCCTGGCGATCGCCTTCGTTTCCGGCGCCGTGGTCTGGAACCTCTTCCGCGGCCAGCGCTGAGAGGCGGCAGCATGATCGAGCTGCCCACCGACCTCCCCGCCGACCTGGCTCCGCTCGCGTGGCTCGTCGGCGTGTGGGAGGGCACCGGGGTCATCGACTATCACGTCGGTGACACCCACTACGAGGGCGAGTTCGCGCATCGGGTCAGCTTCAGCCACGACGGCGGACCGTTCCTCAACTACGCCGCCACGGCTTCCCTCGTGGGGCCGGATGGGCGTCCGGCACGTGCGCTGAACGCCGAGACCGGCTATTGGCGCCTGGCGCGGCCCGCGACCGCCGCCGAGCCGGGACCCGGGCTCCTCCCGCCGCTGGAGACCCACCCGGCGCGCACCGCGGAGGATGTCGAGGCGCTGCGCAACGCGGACGGCGGCTTCGACCTGGAGGTCTCGCTCGTGCACTCCGACGGTGTCAGCGAGCTGTACCTGGGGCAGGCGAAGGGACCGCGCATCGACCTCGCGACCGACGCCGTCATGCGCAGCGCGAGCGCCCGCCCCTACGCGGCTGCCACGCGCCTGTACGGCCTCGTCGAGGGTCACCTGCTGTGGGCGTGGGACATCGCAGCGCTCGGCGGAGAGCTCGGATCCCACGCCTCGGCGCGACTGGCGAAGGTGTCCTGATGAGCGACGCCGTCTTCGGGTCCGATCCGTTCGCCGGGCGCCCCGGCGCCGTCCTCACGGAGGAGGGCATCGCCCACTTCGGCGATCCGATCCGCGAGCAGCGCAGGCTGGCGGCCGGGGAGGCGGTCGTCCCGCGCGCCGATCGCGCGGTGATCCAGGTCGCCGGCGAGGACCGCCTCACGTGGCTCGACTCGATCACGTCGCAGGCGCTCACGGCGCTGGCGCCCGGTGACAGCGCCGAGCTGCTGGTGCTCGACCCGCAGGGCCGCGTCGAGCATGCGGCCGGCGTGCTCGACGACGGCGTCGCGACGTGGCTGCTCGCCGACGGGGGCGATGCGCCCGCGCTGGCCGCCTGGCTGTCCCGCATGCGGTTCCGCGCGCGCGTGGAGATCTCCGAGCGGCCCGACCTGGCGATCGTGGGCTGCGCCGAGGCGGGAGGCGCCCGGACGCGGGCGGAGCTCGCCGCGTACCGGCCGCACGACGTGGCGGTCGTCTGGGACGACCCGTGGCGCCGCGTCGCGCCCGGCGGCTGGCAGTACGCCACGACCCCGGCGCACCCGGGGGCCGCGTACACCTGGACCGAGATCGTCGTGGAGCGGGCCGCGCTCCGCAGGCTGGACGACGTCGAGGCGGCCGGCCTGCTGGCGGCCGAGGCGTTGCGCATCGCCGCGTGGCGGCCGCGATGGAGCCGCGAGGTCGACGACCGGTCCATCCCGCACGAGTACGACTGGCTGCGTTCGGCCGTGCACCTCGAGAAGGGCTGCTACCGGGGTCAGGAGACCGTCGCCAAGGTGCACAACCTCGGACATCCCCCGCGGCGCCTCACGCTGCTGCACCTCGACGGCAGCGACAGCGTGCTGCCGGAGCGGGGCGCCCCGGTGGTGCAGGGTTCGGGGCCCGACGGAGCCCCCGCGGAAGTCGGCCACGTCACCAGCAGCGCGCTGCATCACGAGCTGGGTCCGATCGCGCTGGCGGTGCTGGCCCGCCGCGTCCCCGCCGACGCTCCTCTCGAGGTCCTGGCCGACGGCGCGCGCATCGCGGCGGCACAGGAGGTCATCGTGCCGGCCGACGCGGGCGCGACCGCCGGCGTGCCGCGGCTGACGCGGCTGTCGCGCCGCCCGCTGGCAGATCGAGGCGGATCCGCACCGGGCGCGCCCTCCGCGGGCGACGCCGAGCCGCCCGCGAAGTAGCCCGGCGAGCCGGGGATGTCCGACGCGCAGCCGACGCCGCCGCCGACGAACACGGTGGCGGTTCCGATCACGTGGCGCACACGGCTCTCGCCCCGTCCCGGGCTGGCGCGGTTGCGCGAGTCGTGGGTCGCCGTCGCGCAGATCGTGACGGCCGCGACCTGCGCGTACCTCATCGGCCGGTACGCATTCGGGCACGAGACGCCGATGATCGCGGCGACCGTCGCGATCTCGAGCCTCGGCCTCGCGCGCGACGCGCGGCCTCGCCGCGTCGCCGAGACGGTGGTGGGCATGCTGACGGGCATCCTCGTCTCGGAGGCGCTGCGGCTGCTGTTCGGCAGCGGATGGTGGCAGCTGGCCGTCACGCTCGGCGTGACGATGCTCACTGCGCGTTTCCTGTCCGCATCGCCCGCCTTCGCGATCGCGGCGGCGATCCAGGCGGCGATCGCCATGATCCTCCCGCTGGCCCCGGTGCCCTTCTCGCGGCTGCTCGACGGTGTGATCGGCGGCGCGCTGGCCGTGCTGGTCACCGCGCTGCTGCCGCGCAACCCGCTGACGGTCGTGCAGCGGGACGCGCGCGCGTTCTTCGCGGGCTTCGACGCGGCGGCCGCGCGGCTCGTGACGGCGCTGCGGCACGGCGACCGGCGGCGCGCCGAGCGCGGCCTCGAGAAGGCGCGCGGCCTGCAGCCGGCGCTCGACGCCTGGCGCACCGCGCTGGAGTCGGGGCAGTCGATCGCGCGGATCTCGCCCTTCCTGCGCGGGCGCCGCGCCGAGCTGGAGCGGCAGGCCCGGATGCTGCACGCCATGGACCTGGCCATGCGCAACCTGCGGGTCGTCGCCCGCCGCATCGTGTACGTGTGCGACGACGGCCGGCCGCTGCCGGTGCCCGCTGAGGCCCTGGCCGAGCTGACGAGAGCCGCGACCGTCGTCGCGGCGTCGCTCGACGACATCTCGGAGGAGCCGGTGGCGCGCGAGGCGCTGCTCGCCTTCGCGCGCCGGCTCGATCCCGCCAGGATGCTGCCCGGCGCTCCGCTGGGAGAGCAGGCGCTGGTGTCGGCGATGCGACCCCTCGTCGTCGACCTGCTGGTCGCCACCGGCATGCCGCCGGCCGACGCACGCGCCGCCCTGCCGCGCCTCTGAGCCGCGGCCGGCCCGCGGCTGCGGCACGCGGCTGTGGCACGCGCCGTCAGGCGGGGGAGACGACCTCCCACGGCACCGTCAGCTCGCCCAGGCGCCACCGCGACCGGCCGCCCAGCACCGGATACCCCGCCGCGCGCAGGGCGCCGACCGCGGCCATCCAGCGCTGCGCGGGACCGAACGGCGCGAGCGCGGCGGCGCGATCCCACTCCAGGTCGAGCGCGCCCAGGAGCGCGTGGATGCGCTCGCCGGGGACGTTGCGGTGGATGAGCGCCTTCGGCAGCCGCTCGGCGACGATGCTCGGCCGATCGAGCTCGGCGAGCCGGAGCGAGATCGTGAAGCGCACGGGCCCGGCGGGCGAGACATCGACCCAGCTGCACACGCGGCCGATCTCGTCGCACGTGCCCTCGACGAGCACGCCGCGCGGCGCCAGACGGTCGGTCATGCGTTCCCACGCGACCGCCACATCCGCCTCGTCGTACTGCCGCAGCACGTTGAACGCGCGGATCACGGCGGGCCGTCGCCCACCGGCCGTCGGCACCTCGAACCCGCCCCGGGCGAACGATACGCGCGCGGTGGGGGAGAAGACGGTCTCGCCTCGCCGGGTCGCGTCGAGCTGATCGCCGGCGCGCGCGACGCGCTCCGGATCGATCTCCAGGCCCAGCACGTCGACATCGCCGCGTACCCGCCGCAGGCGCGCCTCGAGCTCGAGCGTCGTCACGCCGTTCGCGCCGTACCCCAGGTCGACGACGAACGGATCGGGTGCCCGCCGCAGCTCGGCCAGATGCGCGATCCACCGATCCACCCGCCGCAGGCGATTCGTGCCGGTCGTGCCCCGCGTGGGCCGCCCTTCGGGCCCCCGGGACGCACGCGCTGCCATGGGGTCCATTGTCTCGGCTTTTCTTTTTGGGACCGAGCGCGAACCGGCGCAGCGGGCCTGCCTGCGCGGAAGTAGGCTGATGCCATGGCACACACCCTGATCCTGTTGCGACACGGCCAGAGCGAGTGGAACGAGCTGAACCTCTTCACCGGATGGGTCGACGTGCGGCTCACCGAGCTGGGGCGAAGCGAGGCCAAGCGCGGAGGCGAGCTGCTCACGGAGCACGGGGTGCTGCCGGACGTCGTCCACACCTCGGTGCTGAGCCGCGCGATCCAGACGGCAAACATCGCGCTCGACGCCGCGGACCGCCTGTGGATCCCCGTCAAACGCTCCTGGCGGCTCAACGAGCGCCACTACGGTGCGCTGCAGGGCAAGGACAAGGCGCAGACGCTGGAACAGTTCGGCGAGGAGAAGTTCATGGAGTGGCGCCGCTCGTTCGACGTGCCGCCGCCCCCCATCGACCCGGCCGACGAGTACGCGCAGACCGACGACCCGCGCTACGCGGACATGGACGGCGAGCTTCCCGCCACCGAGTCGCTCAAGCTCGTGATCGACCGCATGCTGCCCTACTGGGAGGGCGAGATCGTGCCCGACCTCGCGGCCGGACGCACCGTGCTCGTCACGGCCCACGGCAACTCCCTGCGCGGTCTCGTGAAGCACCTCGAGGGCATCAGCGACGAGGACATCGCCGCGCTCAACATCCCCACCGGCATCCCGCTCGTGTATGAGCTCGACGACGCCATGAAGCCCACCGGCGCGAGCCGCTACCTCGACCCCGAGGCCGCGGCCGCCGGCGCGGCGGCCGTGGCCGCGCAGGGCAAGAAGTAGGCGCTCGCGAAGAGGCCCCGCCCCGGATGATCCGGGGCGGGGCCTCTTCGCTGTCGGGCTACTCGGCCGGGGTCGGGCGGGCGGCGATCGCGGCGTCGGCGGCCGCTGCCGCGGGGGGCTTGCCGTGGGCGGCCCAGTCACCGGTGCCGAGGTAGATGACCTTCTTGGCGATCGAGACGGCGTGGTCCGCGAACCGCTCGTGGTAGCGGCTGGCGAGGGTCGCGTCGACCGTCGCTCCGGCCTCGCCCTGCCAGCTGTCGCTGAGCACCTTCTCGAACACGCTCGCGTGCAGCTCGTCCACGTCGTCGTCGCGGTTGCGGATCTCGTCCGCGATCCGGAGATCCTGCGTGCGCAGCAGCTCCGTGAGCGTGCGCGAGATCTCCACGTCGAGCTCGCCCATCTTCGCGAAGGTGCCCTTGAGGCCCTTCGGGACGGCGCGCTCGGGGTACCGCGTGCGGGCGAGCTGGGCGATGTGCTCGGCCATGTCGCCCATCCGCTCCAGCGAGGCGCTCACGCGGAGCGCCGTCACGACGATGCGGAGGTCGCGGGCAACGGGCTGCTGCATCGCGAGGATCTCGATCGCGAGCTCGTCGAGCGCGAACGTGCGCTCGTCGATCAGCGCGTCGTCGGCGATGACCTCCTCGGCGAGCGCGACGTCGCTCGTGCCGAAGGCGCGTGTCGCCTTGTCGATCGCGATGGTGACCAGCTCGGCGATCTCGACCAGGCGAGACTGCACGTCCTCGAGAGACTGATGGAAGACTTCGCGCATCGGGGACCTTTCGTCTGTCTCGCGGAGGCGTCGCACGGCGGGTGCCGCACGCACGCTCTCTGCGATTGTCGTGAGCGAAGGTGAACGAGCGGTGCCGGCGCGGTAAACACTCCGCGGCGCGTGCTCCTCGCGGAGCCCGCCCGTTCCACCCTTCGTTCGCCATGACTTTACTCTGGAGATATGGACACGACGCAGCTCGCGCTGCTCGCCCTGCTTCTCGGGGCGATCATCGGGGCCGGAGCGTCCCTGATCCTCTTCGCGGCGTTCCGCGCCAGGGCGCGCGTCGCCCGCGACGCGGTCGACGTGGTGCCCGAAGGCGTGACGGCCGTGCTGGAGGCCATGGACGACGCCGCGGCGGTCGTCGGGCCCTCGGGCGTGGTGATGGCGACCTCGCCGTCGGCGGCGTGGCTCGGCCTCGAGGCGGGGGAGCCGCTGGAGCACGGCGAGCTGCGGGATCTCGTTCGCAACGCGCGCTCGGGAGCCACGGAGACCGAGACGCTGCGCCTCCAGCGCGGGCGCATGTCGACCGACTCCCGTCTCGTGGCGGCCCGCGCGACGCGCATCGCCGAGCGATTGATCCTGCTGATCGTGCGCGATCTGACCGAGCAGGAGCGGCTCGAGCAGATGCGGCACGACTTCATCGCCAACACCAGTCACGAGCTCAAGACGCCGGTCGGCGCGATCACGCTGCTGGCGGAGGCGATCGAGCTCGCCGCGGACGATCCCGCGCAGGTGCGGGCGTTCACGGCGCGGCTCTCGGCGGAGGCCGATCGCCTCGGGCGCCTCACGGGGCGCATCATGAACCTGTCGCGCCTGCAGGCGGCGGACGAGCTGACCGAGGTGGGCGACGTCGCGATCGACGAGGTCGTCGCGTCCGCGATCGAGGCGCACGCGGTGCAGGCCGACTCCGCCGGGGTGGAGCTCGTGCGCGGGGGCGAGCGCGGACTGTACGTGCGCGGCGACGCGCAGATCCTGAAGGAGGCCGTCGGCAACCTCGTCGCCAACGCGATCGCCTACTCGCCTCGGGGTTCCCGGGTCGGCGTCGGGGTGCGTGCGGTCGAGGGCGTCGTGGAGATCGCCGTCACGGATCAGGGCATCGGCATCGCCGAGGCCGACCAGCAGCGGGTGTTCGAGCGCTTCTACCGCGCCGACCAGGCGCGGTCGCGCCGCACCGGCGGATCCGGCCTGGGCCTGTCCATCGTCAAGCACGCGGTTTCGCGTCACGGCGGAGAGGTGCGACTCTGGTCGCAGCCGGATCGAGGATCCACGTTCACCGTGCGCCTGCCCCTGAGCGAGGCGCCCGTCATCGAGGTCCCCGTGAAGAAGAAGCGCTCGGCCAAGGCGGCCGTGGCCACGACAGCGAAGAAAGGCCGTGTATGACGCGTGTGCTGCTGGTCGAGGATGAGCCCGACCTCGCCGAACCGCTCGCCTACCTGCTGCGCCGGGAGGGCTACGAGGTCGAGATGGCCGAGGACGGAGCGGCCGCGCTGGCGGCGTTCCGTGAGCAGGGCGCCGACCTGATCCTGCTCGATCTGATGCTGCCCGGGATGCCGGGCACGGAGGTGTGCCGCCAGGTGCGGACGTCCTCGGCCGTGCCGATCATCATGCTCACGGCCAAGGACTCCGAGGTGGACATCGTCGTGGGCCTGGAGCTGGGCGCCGACGATTACGTCACCAAGCCGTACTCGGCGCGCGAGCTCCTGGCCCGCATGCGCGCGGTCCTGCGGCGTGCGGCCGACGCGGAGGGCGAGCTCGACGAGCGGATCCTGGAGGGCGGGCGCGTCTCGCTCGACGTCGACCGGCACACGGTCGCGGTGGACGGCGAGCAGATCAACATGCCTCTGAAGGAGTTCGAGCTGCTGGAGGTCCTCATGCGCAACGCCGGCCGCGTGCTCACGCGCGGGCAGCTGATCGACCGCGTGTGGGGGAGCGACTACTTCGGCGACACGAAGACGCTGGACGTGCACATCAAGCGCATCCGCTCGCGCATCGAGGTCGTCCCCAGCGACCCGCAGATGCTCGTCACCGTGCGAGGGCTGGGATACCGCTTCGAGGGCTGAGACGCCGCCGGACAGCGCGAAGGCCGCGGGGATCGGATCCCCGCGGCCTTCCGCGTGCGTGCCGGGCGGTGCTCAGTGGCCGCCGCCGCGAGCCGACTCGTGCTCGAGGTGCGAGCAGTCGGTGCGCTCGCCGCCGGGGACGAGGTCGGCGAAGTGATCGAGGCACCCGTCGAGGACGGGGACCTGCACCAGCACGCCCTCGCCGTCGCCCGACTGGAAGTACATCGGGATGGTCGCGCCCGCCGGGGTGTCGATGCCCTCGAGCAGCACCGGCTCGACGTCGCCGGTCCCGAGGCTCAGCGTGTCGTTCGCCGGGACCGTGATGGTGAGCGACTGCCCGCCCCAGTCGACGTTCAACCGCGCCGACGAGTCGGACGCGTTGACGAGCGCCGCCACGAGGTTGCCGTCCGCGCCCTGCTCGTCGGCGATGACGACCGCGTTGAGCACCTTGACCGCCGCACCGTCGGTGTCGGGGACGTTGACGCCGTCGGACGGGGAGTACATGAGCGTGGTCGCCTGCGGCGTGATGGCGGCGCAGCCGGTGACGCCCAGCGCGAGAACGGCGCCGAGGGCGAGGGACGCGAGAGTACGGGAGTTCACGGAACCTCCAGGTCGTGCGGCCCCGCCGAGCTGCGGGCCCTGCCACACATTCTAGGGGGTCGCGTGCGCGTGCCCCGGCCCATGCCTCCGAGGGGCGGCCGACTCGATCCCTGAGACGTGCGCGGTTTCGGCGTGTCGCTACACGGGGTGGGCGGTCGCAAACCTTAGTGGATAGCCGCTGTGGTATCCTGGAAGTCGCCGGAAGGAAATAGAATCTATGCTTTTCGAGGTTGGCGAGACGGTCGTTTACCCGCACCACGGGGCGGCCACGATCACCGAAGTGAAGACCCGAGTCATCAAGGGTGAAGAGAAGGTCTACCTCAAGCTGAACGTCACCCAGGGCGACCTCGTGATCGAGGTTCCCGCGGAGAACGTCGACCTCGTCGGCGTGCGTGACGTGATCGGCCAGGACGGGCTCGACAAGGTCTTCGAGGTCCTGCGCGCCCCGTTCACGGAGGAGCCGACCAACTGGTCCCGCCGCTACAAGGCGAACCTGGAGAAGCTCGCCTCGGGTGACGTGATCAAGGTCAGCGAGGTCGTGCGCGACCTGTGGCGCCGCGATCAGGACCGCGGTCTGTCGGCGGGCGAGAAGCGCATGCTCGCCAAGGCGCGCCAGATCCTCATCTCGGAGCTCGCGCTCGCGGAGAAGACCGACGAGGAGAAGGCCGCGACCGTCCTCGACGAGGTCCTCGCGTCCTGACGCCGGCCCGGCCGTCCCGGTTGAGGGCGGCCCGGATGCGGGTACGTTGAGGGGGTGACCCTCACGCCCGTTCCGCGAATCGCCGTCGTCCTCGTCGCAGCCGGTGCCGGCACGCGACTGGGAGCCGGTGAGCCCAAGGCATTCGTCGGCATCGACCGGCACAGCATCCTGCGTCACGCCCTGCGGGGCGTGCTGACGGCATCGTCGACGGCCGCGGCGCAGCTCGTCGTCGTCGCTCCCGCGGGTCGCGAGGGCGAGGCGCTGACCGAGTCCCGCGAGGTCGCCGGAGACCGGGCGGATCTCGTGTCCGTCGTCACGGGCGGCGCCACCCGACAGGAGTCGGTCGCGGCCGGGCTTGCGGGACTGTGGCCGTCGATCGAGGTCGTGCTCGTGCACGACGCCGCCCGCGCGCTCACGCCCCCGGAGGTCTTCGACCGGGTGGTGGACGCCGTCGACCGGACCGGCTGGGGCGTCGTCCCGTCCCTCCCCGTGATCGACACGATCAAGCGCGTCGAGGGGGAGCGCATCGTCGAGGCGGTCGACCGCTCGCAGCTCGCGGCGGCGCAGACCCCCCAGGGCTTCCGCCGCGACGTGCTCGACTCGGCGTACGCGGTGGCGACCGAGGACTTCACCGACGACGCGGCGCTCGTCGCCGCCGCGGGGCACCGTGTGGCGATCGTTGCGGGCGACCCACTGGGCTTCAAGATCACCACTCCCGCCGACCTCGAGCGCGCGCGATCGGTGGCCGCCCCGGTCCCCGCGGTCGCCGACTCCGCCGTCGCTCGTCCCGGGGCGGCGCTGCCGCGGGTCGGGGTCGGCACGGACGTGCACGCCTTCGCTGACGACGACGGGGCCGTGCTGTGGCTCGCCGGGCTGGAGTGGCCGGGCGAGCGTGCTCTGTCCGGGCACTCGGACGGCGACGCCGTCGCACACGCGATCGTCGACGCGCTGCTGTCGGCGGCCGGGCTGGGCGACATCGGCACCCACTTCGGCGTCGACCGCCCGGAGTTCGCCG
Source organism: Microbacterium album (assembly GCF_014643695.1). Classification (GTDB taxonomy): domain Bacteria; phylum Actinomycetota; class Actinomycetes; order Actinomycetales; family Microbacteriaceae; genus Microbacterium; species Microbacterium album. The sequence goes on from NZ_BMJY01000006.1 coordinate 75,360, forward strand.
GTGCGCACGCCGACGCGTTCCTCGCTCGCACCCGGGCCCTGCTCGGCGAGGCGGGCTGGGCGATCGGAAACGTTGCGGTGCAGGTGCAGTGCCGGCGCCCGCGGTTCGCGCCGCGGCGCTCCGAGGCCGAGGCGGCTCTCTCGACCGCGCTGGGCGGTGTGCCCGTCTCCGTCTCGGCGACCACGACCGACGGCGTTGGCTTCACCGGCACGGGCGAGGGCGTGCAGGCCTTCGCCGTGGCGCTGGTGCACCCCGCCTGAGCTCGCGCCCGGCCCGGCGCCCGGCCCCGGAGCCGTCGCCGCATCCCGACACAATGCGACGCGGGTCTTGCGCTGTACCCTTGCCTCGGGAATATGGTGTCACCGACAACAATCCCCGCACGCGCAAAGGAGCGCCATGCGCAGGTTCAGATTCACCCGTACCCTCGGAGGCGTCCTCGGCGGCCTCGCCCTGATCGGCGCCGGGGCGGTCGCGCCGGCCACCGCCGCCCCGACCGTCGTGGAGACCATCGACTTCGACGACGGCACGACCGGCAGCTGGACGCAGTCCGGCGGCGGCGCGGGCACGCTGCAGTTCGTCGAGTCCGGCGACGGCCTCGCGCTGCGCGTGGCCGGACGCGCCAATGACTTCACGGGCATCCAGTCTCCCGTGGGATTCCTGGCCGCAGGGCACCGTTACACGTTCTCGATGTCGGTCCGGCTGGCCGAGGGCACGTCCGCCACGCAGGCGCGGTTCGTGGTCAAGCCCGCGTATCAGTGGGTGGGCAACACAGCCGTCTCGGCCGATGCGTGGACGACCGTGACGGGCACGTACGAGGTGCCGGCCGGCGCGGACGTCAGCGAGCTGCAGGTCTACATCGGCACGAGCGACACCGGCGCTCCGTACGACTATCTGGTCGACGACCTGGTCGTCTCCGCGGAACCGCTGGACGCCGGCCCTCCGGGCGGCGGGCCCGATCCGGAGACGCCGGCACCGGGGACCGTCGTGCTGCACACGGACTTCGAGGACGGGCTCGGCGGCTGGGCTCCGCGTGATGCGGGCGCCGGCGCTCCGAGGGTCGAGCTGACCGGCGTCGCGCACGGCGGCGCACATGCGGCGATCGTCACGGAGCGATCCGGCCAGGGCGCCGGGATCGGGCACGACGTCACCGGCCTGCTCGTGCCGGGCACCGCGTACCGCCTCGAGGCCTGGGTGCGCTTCGCCGAGGGGCAGCCCGTCGACGACGTCTGGCTGAGCCTCGCTCGCACGACCGGCGGCTCGACCACCTACTCGACGCTCGGCCAGTTCTCCGGGATTTCGAACAACGGCTGGACGCACGTCTCGGCCACGTTCCAGGCGACCGCGGCCGATCAGGCGCTGCTGTACTTCGAGACCAACTACAACGGCAGCAACCGCAGCGACTTCCTCGTCGACGACGTCGTGCTCAAGGTTCCGGACGCCGTCGTGATCGAGGATCTGCCGTCGCTGGCGGGCACGGTCGACGTGCCGCTCGGCGTGGCCATCGACAGCCGCGAGACCACGGGGTCGCCCGCGGAGCTGCTGCGACGGCACTTCACGCAGATCACCGCCGAGAACCACATGAAGCCCGAGGCCTGGTACGGCGCCGACCGCGCCTTCGCCCCGCACCCGGAGGCGCTCGCGCTGATGGACTTCGCCGCGGCCAACGACCTCGATCTGTACGGGCACGTGCTCGTGTGGCACAGCCAGACGCCGGCCTGGTTCTTCCAGGACGCCTCTGGAGCTCCGCTAGCTGCCGATGGGAGCGGGCAGCAGACGCTGCGCGAGCGCATGCGCACCCACATCTTCGCCGTCGCCGAGAGCCTCGCCGACAGGTATGGCCCGTACGGATCGGCCTCCAACCCCGTGACCGCGTTCGACGTCGTGAACGAGGTGGTCTCCGACGGCGGCGAGTTCGCCGACGGCCTGCGCCGCAGCGAGTGGTACCGGATCCTGGGGGAGGAGTACATCGACCTCGCCTTCGAGTACGCCGACGAGGCGTTCAACGAGACGTACGCCGACGCCGGCTCCGATCGTCCGGTCGCGCTGTTCATCAACGACTACAACACCGAGCAGGACGGCAAGCAGGGGCGGTATGCCGCCCTCGTCGACCGACTGCTCGAGCGCGGGGTGCCCCTCGACGGCGTCGGACACCAGTTCCACGTCAGCCTGGCCATGCCGATCTCTGCCCTGGCGGGCGCGCTCGAACGGTTCGCCGGCCTCGGCCTGACGCAGGCGGTGACGGAGTTCGACGTGACCACCGGCACGCCGGTGACGCAGGCGCGGCTCGTCGATCAGGGCTACTACTACCGCGACGCGTTCGAGGTGTTCCGCGCGCACGACCTCTTCGCGATTACAGTCTGGGGGCTGACCGACGGGCGCAGTTGGCGCTCCTCCAACGGCGCGCCGCTGCTGTTCGACGACGAGCTGCGTGCCAAGCCGGCGTACTACGGCGCGGCGGGCGCGGCCCTTCCCGACCGGCTGCGCGCGGCGAACGTGTTCGCAGGCGAGGTGCCTCTGGAACCGGACGCGCCGGAGTGGCGGCGCCTGCCGTTGCACGCGCTGGACGGCGAGGGCGCCTTCCAGGCGCGATGGACGCCCGACGGCCTCACGGTCCTGGTCGATGCCCCCGGCGGCGACGCGAACACGGCCATCGAGCTCGAACTGGGCGGCACGGTCTACACGGTGCGTGGCGACGGGACGGGCGACGTGCCCGCTGCGGCGACGGCCACCGACACGGGCGTCCGGGTGGCGGCACAGCTGCCCCTGGACGGCGCAGCGCAGGGCGACACCGTCGCGTTCGACGTCAGGATCGGCGGCATCGGCGCGTGGAACTCGCCCGGCGCCGTGGGCACCCTGTCGCTGATCGAGCCGCTGTCGTACCTGGAGGTCGTGGAGACGGCCGAGGCCCCGGACATCGACGGCGAGATCGACGAGCACTGGGAGGCCGCTGGCGCGGTGTCCACGGACGTGCAGGTCGAGGGCACGGGCGGCGCCAGCGCCACGGTGCGCACGCTGTGGCGCGGGAACACGCTGTACGTGCTGGCCGAGGTCGCCGACGAGCAGGTGGACGTCTCAGGCAGTGACCCGTGGGTGCAGGACTCCGTCGAGATCTACGTCGATGCCGGCAACGTCAAGAACGGCGCATACCGGTACGACGACACCCAGATCCGGATCAGCGCGGAGAACGCCGTCTCGTTCGGGACCGGCGACACCGCGTTCCAGCAGGGACGGCTCACCTCGGCGACGGCGATCGTCGACGGCGGCTACGTCGTCGAGGCCGCGATCTCCCTGCTCGAGTACGGCGGCGAGGGCACGTTCCACGGCCTCGACTTCCAGGTCAACGACGGCACGGCCGGAGCCCGCACGGCGATCCGCAACTGGGCCGACCCGACGGGCACCGGTTACCAGAGCACGGCGCACTGGGGAGTCGGACAGCTCGTGGCGGCGGACGACGGGACCGAGCCTCCCGTGAAGCCGCAGCCTCCCGTGAAGCCGCGGCCCCCTCACGGCGGCGGGGGCACGGGGCCGGACCCGGTCGGCGGTCCGCAGACGCCGGGGTGGCAGCCGTTGCCCGGCGGCGCCCTCACCGCCGACGTGCGAGGCAGCGTCACCGTTCCGTCCCAGGCCAGCCCGGGAGAGACGATCCGGGTCGGCGGTCTCGAGCCGCGCAGCGCGGTGGCCGTCTACCTGTACTCGCAGCCCCAGCTGCTGGTCACGGGCACGGCCGGGCCGGACGGAACGATCGCCGTCACGATCCCGCTCGACGTTCCGCTCGGCGATCACCGGATCGCGGTGTACGACGCCGCAGGAGAGCTGATCGGATGGGCTCCGATCCGGATCGTCCCCGTCGAGGCGCTCGCCGCGACCGGCGCGGACGCGGTGGCTCTCATGACGGCGCTGGCAGCGGGCGCGGCCGTGTTGGCGGCCGGGGTCGTCCTCGCGCTCGCCGCCCGCCGGCGACGCGCTCAGAGAGCGAGCGTCATGTACGTCGAGAGCGGATCGTCCGTGTAGTCGGCGAACGGGCCGCACTCGCGGAAGCCCTCGCCCGCGTAGAGCGCGCGGGCGGGGGCGAACGCCGCGTCGCTGCCGGTCTCGAGCCACAGCGACGTCAGCCCGCGGGCGCGCGCCTCCGCCACGATGTGGCGCAGGAGCGCACGGGCGACGCCCCGGCCGCGATGGGCGTCGCCCGTGCGGAACGACTTCAGCTCGCCGCGCGCGGCATCGAGCTGCGCGAGGGCGGCGATGCCGGCCACGTCGCCGTCGATCCATGCGCTCCAGACCGTGATGCCGGGAGCGCGCAGCGCATCGAGGTCGAGCGCGTGCACGCTCTCGGGCGGGGTGTTCGCGTGCATCTCGGCGTGGTGCTGCGCGGCGAGCCGGAGCGTCTGCTCGCCGGTCAGGTCGTCGGTGCGGATCTCGATCATCGGATCAGCCCTCTACGGTGAAGAGTCGGGGAGTGCGGGCCGAGCGGGCCGACCGGAGGCGAGCAGCACCAGCCCGGCGCCGAGCACGACGATGCCCGCTGTCGAGAGCGCGGAGAGGTGCTCGCCCAGCACGACGATGCCGAGGACGCTCGCGGTGAGCGGCTCGCCGAGCGTGAGCGTCGCCGCCGTCGCCGCCCTGAGGCCGCCGAGGCCCCACGTGAACAGGGCGTACGCGGCGGTGATGGTGGCCAGCCCCAGCCACAGCGCCATGGCCGCGCCGCGGGGGTCGGCCATCCAGCCCAGGTCGGTGAACGGCAGCGCCGCGGCGGCGATCACGGCGCTGCCTCCGCCCATCGCGCCGACGACCGTGAACGGGTGCCAGCCCGCGTCGAGCAGCCGCCGCTGCGCGACCGCGATGACGGCGAACGCCGCACCGGCTCCGAGCGATCCGGCCAGGCCGGCGGGGTCCGCGGATCCGCCCGCGCCCCCGCCGAGCGCGAGCAGGGCGACGCCGATCGTGGACACGGCGGTCGCGGCGCTCCACAGCAGCCCGGGGGCGCGCCGCGTGAGGAGCCACTCCAGGAGCCCGGCGAGGACGGGCGCGGAGCCCAGGGCGATCACGGTGCTCACCGCCACCCCGTTGGCGGACGTGCCGAGGAAGAACAGGGGCTGGTAGACGAACAGCGACACGGCCGTCGCCGCCATCAGCGCGAGCGGCTTCGCCGACAGGCGCGGTCGAGGGGGCCTCCGGCGGTGGCGCAGCACCGCGGCCCCCGCGGCCAGGAGCGCGAGCGCGCTTCCTCCGATCGCGAGCCGGACGGCCCCGACCGCGAGCGGCGTGGTGCCGTCCGGGCCGAGTTCCTGCGACGTGCCCGTGGTGCCGAACAGCACGGCCGCGGCGAGCACGGCGAGGACGAAGCGCACCCGACCGTTCTACCCCATCTGTTCGCGCTCCCCGCACCCACCGCACGGCCTTGACTAGCGTGTGTGCTGTTCACTAGCGTTCCCCGCACTAGTGAACGGCACCGGCGCTAGTCAACGGGCCCTGCGTGGGGGCGCAGGGGTTTCGGATGGGCCACGCCGTAGGCTGGGGGCGTGTCCGTCCGCATCTACGACTCCCGCGCGCAGTCCCTGCGCGAGTTCGTGCCGCGCGTTCCCGGGAACGTGACGATGTACGTGTGCGGACCGACGGTGCAGTCGGGGCCCCACGTCGGGCACCTGCGCGGGGCGCTCGCGTTCGATCTGCTGCGGCGGTGGCTGGCGTACCGTTTCGGCCGGGTCACGTTCGTGCGCAACGTGACCGACATCGACGACAAGGTGCTTGAGCGCGCCACCGCGGACGAGCCCTGGTGGGCGCTGGCGTACCGGATCGAGCAGGAGTTCACCGGCGCATATTCCGCGATCGGCATCCTTCCGCCGACATACGAGCCCCGCGCGACGGCCTCGATCCCGCAGATGCAGGAGCTGATCGCGCGCCTGATCGAGCGGGGCCACGCCTACGCCGCCGCGGGTGACGTGTACTTCGATGTGCGCTCGTGGGCCGAGTACGGCTCGCTCACGCGTCAGTCGCTCGACGCGATCGAGCCCGCGACCGACGCCGATCCGCGCGGCAAGCGCGACCCGCGCGACTTCGCCCTGTGGAAGGGCGCCAAGCCCGATGAGCCGGCCGACGCGTGCTGGGACTCCCCGTGGGGCCCGGGTCGTCCGGGCTGGCACATCGAGTGCTCCGCCATGTCGCGTCGCTATCTCGGGGCCGAGTTCGACATCCACGGCGGCGGCCTGGACCTGCGCTTCCCGCACCACGAGAACGAGCTGGCCCAGTCGGCCGCCGCGGGCGATCCCTTCGCCCGGTTCTGGGTGCACAACGGGCTCGTCACTGTCGACGGGCAGAAGATGTCCAAGTCGATCGGCAACGTCACGCTCGCGGCCGACCTCCTCGCCGGCCGTCCGGCTCTGGTCGTCCGCTACGCGCTCGCCGCCGCCCACTATCGGTCCAGTCTCGACATCTCGGACCGCGCTCTCGACGAAGCCGCCGCCGCGCTCGAGCGCATCACGGGCTTCCAGGCGCGCGCCGCCGAAGCCGTCGGGGCGCCGGGCGAGCGCGAGGTGCCCGAGTCGTTCGCCGCCGCCATGGACGATGACCTCGGCGTGCCGCAGGCGCTCGCCGTGCTGCACGACACCGTGCGCGCCGGCAACTCCGCGCTGGACGCGGGCGACGCGGCCGCGGTGCGAGCGGCGGCCGACGGCGTCGCGGCGATGGTGCGCGTGCTGGGGCTCGACCCCGCGAGCGCGACGTCCACCGCGGCATCGAGCGCCGAGACGGCCCTGTCGACGCTGGTCGAGGAGCTGATCTCGCAGCGGGCGCAGGCGAGGGCCGCGAAGGATTGGGCGACGGCCGACCGCATCCGCGATCTCTTCGCGGCCGCGGGAGTCGCGCTCGAGGACACCGCCGACGGGACGAGGTGGAGCATCCCGGATGCCGCCCCCCGTGCGGCCGAAGACGACAGCCGCGCCGGGCGTGGCAAGAGGGAGAACTGATGGCGAAGCTGGGACGCCCGGGCGCAGGCCGGGGCAAGAAGAAGGGCCCCACGAAGGGCACCGGCGGGCACAGCCGCAAGGCGCTCGAGGGCAAGGGGCCCACCCCGAAGGCCGAGGACCGCGTCTACCACGTCGCGCACAAGCGCAAGCAGGCCGCCGAGCGGCTCGCCGCCAAGCGCGGACAGCACGCCCAGACCCCCGGGCCCCGGACGTCGCGGCCCAAGGGCGACACGGACACCGAGAACGTCACGGGGCGCAACTCGGTGCTCGAGGCGCTGCGGGCGCGGATCCCCGCCACGGCGCTGTACATCGCCCAGCGGGTGGAGATGGACGACCGCGTCAAGGAGATGCTGTCGATCGCGAAGAACCGCGACATCCCGATCCTCGAGGTGACGCGGCCCGAGCTCGACCGCATGGCCGGCTTCGACGGCGTGCACCAGGGCGTGGCGCTGAAGGTTCCGCCGTACGAGTACGCGCACCCCCAGGACCTGCTCGAGCGGATCATCGAGGGCGGTCAGACCCCGCTGCTGGTGGCGCTGGACGGGGTGACCGACGCCCGCAACCTGGGCGCGATCATCCGCTCCACGGCCGCATTCGGCGGACACGGGGTGGTGATCCCGCAGCGCCGCTCCGCGGGCATGAACTCGGGCGCGTGGAAGACGAGCGCCGGCGCCGCCGCCCGCATCCCCGTGGCGATGGCGACGAACCTCACCACGACCCTGAAGGAGTTCAAGAAGCAGGGCGTATTCGTGCTGGGCCTGGACGGCGACGGTGACGTCTCGCTGCCCTCGCTGCAGCTCGCCGACCGTCCCGTCGTCGTCGTCGTGGGTAGCGAGGGCAAGGGGCTCTCCCGGCTGGTGACCGAGACCTGCGACCAGATCGTGTCGATCCCGATCTCCGCCGCGACCGAATCGCTCAACGCCGGGATCGCGGCATCCGTCGCGCTGTATCAGATCGCGACCCTGCGGGCCGCGACCGACTAGACAACGCGCGTGGGTCCGCTTCCGAGCTGAGGGAATCCTGGGAGCGCGACGCGCGTTGCCACGGATGGTCCGCGTCTCGCGGACCGCTCGACCTACGACAGCATCACCCGACGAAGGGAATCAGCATGGCTCGCATCGCCGTCATCGGAGGCACTGGCTACGCCGGCAGCCACATCGTGAAGGAGGCCGTCGACCGCGGCCACACGGTCGTCTCGGTCTCGCGTAAGGAGCCGTCCGAGCGCGTCGAGGGCGCCACCTACGCGACGGCGACCCTCACGGACGGACCGGGCGTCGTGGCCGCCATCGGTGACGTCGACGTCGTGGTGGTGGCGGTGGCTCCGCGCGAGGACATGGCGGGGCGCGTGCGTCCCGGCATCGCGGGGCTCGCGGACGCGTTGCCCGAGGGGACGCGGCTCGGCGTCGTGGGCGGCGCGGGCGGCAGCCTGGTCGCCGAGGGCGGCCCGATGCTGATCGACGCCGGCGAGTTCCCCGAGGCCTTCCAGCCGGAGGCGCGCGAGATGATCGGCGTGCTCGACGACCTCCGCGCGGATGAGACGGGCCTGGACTGGTTCTACGTGCACCCCGCGGTCTTGTTCGGGGCGTACGCGCAGGGCGAGCGCACGGGCGGCTACCGCACGGGCGGGGACGTCCTCGTGGCGAACGAGAAGGGGGAGTCGACGATCTCCGGCGCCGACTTCGCGATCGCGATCCTCGACGAGATCGAGAACCCGAAGCACCGCCGTACGCGCTTCACCGTGGGCTACTGACCCACGACCGGGGTCAGCGGGCGCGGGTGCCCTTGCGGTACTGGTACGGATTGCTGAGGATCTCCGCCTCCGGGATCTCAGGGTTCATGCCCGCGCGCCACACGTCGTCGCCGAGCGTGCCGCGCAGGTGCTCTACGGTGTCGTCGAGCCGCGCCCGCAGCCCCGGGAGGTCCACGCCGCACAGGCGGCCGTCCCACTTGACCGGCACGCCGCCGACGAGCACTACTTGCACGTCGCCGCGTCCGGCCTGGTAGACGACGTGGCCGTAGGGATTGAGGATCGGCAGCATCGTCGGCGAGTGCTCGTTGCGGATCAGAACGATGTCGGCCAGCTTGCCGGGTTCCAGGCTGCCGATCTCGTGCCAGCGTCCGATCGCCTTGGCTCCGCCGCGCGTCGCCCAGTCGACGACGTCCTGAACGCGCAGGGTGGCATGGGTCACCGTCGCTCCGTCCTGATGCGCGATGTAGTGCTCGAGAGACCGGTCGGCGCCGATCGTCGTGCGCATCGCCGAGAACATGTCAGCGCTGAACCACACGCTCGTGTCGATCGACAGTGACGCTGGGATGCCGTGCGCTCGCAGCTTCGCGGCCGGCGGATAGCCCTGGCCGCAGGTCTGCTCGCTCTCGGTGGAGAGCGACACCGTGCCGCCCGACGCGGCGATGCGCTGATAAGAGTCGTCACTGAGGGTTGCAGCGTGCACGTACACGAAGCCCTCATCCATAACGCCGTGCTCGTACATCAGGCGCACGCCGTCGTCGCCCGTCGCCCCCCAGACGCCCGCGTGGGTTGTCACCGAGAGACCCATGTCCTTGGCGAAGCGGAATGCCGGCGCCTCGGGGAAGGAGGCGTCGCCGGGCACGTCGAAGGCCAACTGCGTGCCGTACAGGCGTGAGCGCGCGTCCTCGATGACGCGCGCGACGGCGGGCTCCTGCGTCCATTCCCACGGAGCCTGATGGAGGTTGCCGTAGGCGAAGACATAGCGGCCCGGAGCGCTCGCGAGCGCGTCCACGGCGGCAGCGCCGTGATCGGGCGTGCGCAGACCGTGCGACCAGTCGACGCCGGTGGTCACGCCGGACTCGATGGCGTCGAGCGCCGACAGCAGGTTGCCGACCGCGATGTCCTCGGGCCGAAAGGTCTTGCCGTGCTCCAGGTAGTACCAGACGAAGTACTGCGTGAGTGTCCAGTCGGCACCGTACGCGCGCATCGCGGTCTGCCACATGTGCCGGTGCGTGTCGACCATGCCCGGCATCACGATGCCGCCGCTGGCGTCGATCTCGTGGACGCCCGGCGGGGCGGCCAGGTCGGGGCCGACCTGCGCGATTCTGCCGTCGATGACGAGCACGTCCGCCCGGCGATGGACGGAGTGGGCGTCGTCCATCCTGAGGAGGATGCCGTTGCGGAACACGATGGGCTGGCCGGGAGCGGGGATGGGGGTATCGGACATGCTCGATCTCCTTTGATCAGCAGGACGAGACCAGGATGGCGCGCGCAGTCGATGTTCACAAGCTCTTGACACATTCTGTGCTTAAGCCGTTTACTCGGGTTCAGCAGCACTGAACAGTTCTCGGGTTAGCGCTGTACACCCGAGGGATCGACGACGGTGCGGCACCCACGGCGCGACGAGGCGCCGCGGTGGAGCTCTCGGGAGACTGCTATGGCGAGGTACGTGGTTCGTCGGGCGGCGGACGCCGTCTACTCCGATCCGGGGCCGGTGGCCCCGAGCGCCGAGGGCGTCACGCGATGGCGTGCCGTCGGCGAGGAGGACGGGGCCGCGCACACCGACTTCGGGATCACGCGGCTCGCTCGGGGCGGCCGGATCGCGACCCACGTGCACTCCTTCGAGGAGAGCTTCCACGTGCTGAGCGGGGAGGTGCTCCTCGCGACGCCCGAGGCCACGGTCCACCTCATGGCGGGTGATTACGGCGTCATCCCCATCGGCGTGCCGCACCGCTGGGGCTCCGTCGGCGCGCAGGGGGCGGAATGGGCCGACCTGTTCACGCCGCCGGCGCGCTCGCGCCACGGCGGCGACACCTACCGAGTGCCGGAACTGGCCGCGCGCGACGCGGTGCGCGTCGATCCCCGCGATCCGCGCATGCGCTCGTTCGGCTCGATCAGCGCTGCGCACATGGACAAGGACGCTCAGTCGCAGGAGCTGCTGGCCGTCTCAGCCAGCATGCGCACCGCGTTGCTGGTGTACAGCGGCATCTCCCTGAAGATGATGGTCGACTCCGACCTCGGCGCGACGCTGGGGACGCTGTTCATGGTGCAGTACGAGCCTGATGGCAAGGCAGGTCCGCACGACCACCCCCTCGAGGAGGCGTACCTCATCACCGAGGGCGAGGTGCGTGCGACGTTCGACGGCGACGAGTACCTGCTGCGCGCGGGGGACATCGCGTGGGCGGGCGTCGGCACAGTCCACTCGTTCGCCGCGACCGGCGCTCCCGTGCGATGGCTGGAGACCCAGGCGCCGCAGATGCCGGCACGCCACGCCTACCGCTTCGCGCGGGACTGGGAGTACCTGACGGAACGTCTGGAGGAGGAACAGTGACGGAGCGCACCATCCTGGTCGTCGGCGGATCCGCCGGCATCGGCCTCGAGATCGCGAGGGATCTCATCGCCGGCGGTGATCGGGTGATACTGACGAGCCGCAGCGCGGAGACGGCCGCCCGGGTGGCGGCGGATCTCGGACCCGCGGCGACCGGCCTCGCCGTCGACGTGTCGGAGCCCGAGCAGATCGTCGCCGCGCTGGCGGACGTCCCCGCGATCGACGGGCTTGTGCTGGGCGCCATCGAGCGCGACGCCAACACGATCCGGGACTACTCGATCGAGCGCGCCCGACGCCTCATCACGCTGAAGCTCATCGGCTACACCGAAGTGATCCACGCGTTGCTCGACCGGCTGCAGCCGTCGAACGAGACCGGCATCGTGCTCTTCGGCGGGCGTGCGAAGGATGCCCCCTACCCGGGGTCGACCACCGTGTCGACAATCAACGGCGGCATCGAGGGTCTGATGAACACGCTCGCGCTGGAGCTCGCGCCCATCCGCGTGAACGCGCTCCACCCGGGGATCGTCGGCGACAGCCCGTTCTGGGCGGGCAAGCCGGCGGCCGTGCTCGAGGGCTATCAGTCGCGCACGCCCGGTGGCGAGCTGGCGACCATGACCGACATCGTCGACGCGGTGCGCTTCCTGCTGTTCAACCGCGGCGTCTCCGCGCACAGTCTCAACGTCGACCGCGGCTGGCGCATCACCTGATCCGCCACCGAGCCCACTGATCCAAAGAGACGAGGACGTCACATGAGCATCGCGACCCGAGGGAACATGGGGGTCGACTGGGAGGCGCGCGTCGATTTCGGACGCCTGCGGGAGGAGCGGCTCGCGCGGCTGCGCGCCGAGCTCGACCGCTCCGAGCTTGGCGCCCTGCTCGCCTTCGATTTCGGCAACATCCGCTACGCGTCGGCGACCCACATCGGCACTTGGGCGATGGACAAGCTCATCCGGTTCTGCCTGATCACGCGCTCGTCCGACCCGATCGTGTGGGACTTCGGGTCGGCCGCGAAGCACCACGACTTGCTGAACCCGTGGCTGCACGAGACCCACATGGAGGCTGACGCGGACCCCCACGCGCCGCACCACGGCGCCAAGCGGCCGCGGCTCGAGACTGGGGCCCGCGCCGGTATCTCGACGCTCCGCGGCGCATTCCCGCCCGCGGCCGGCATCGCCGAGGAGGTCGCCCGCAAGGTCACGCGCGAGCTTGAACGGTTCGGGCTGGCACGTGAGCCGCTCGGCGTGGACCTCATCGAGCTGCCGATCCTGTTCGCACTGCAGGCCCAGGGCATCACTGTGGTCGACGGGCAGCAGGTGTTCCTCGAGGCGAGGCGGATCAAGACCGCCGACGAGATCACGCTGCTGACCTCTGCCGCATCGATGGTGGACGCCGCTTACGACCGGCTCTATGAGTTCCTGCGTCCAGGCGTGCGCGAGAACGAGTGCGTCGGCCTCGTGGCGAAGTCGCTCTACGACCAGGGCTCGGAGTACGTGGAGGGCGTCAATGCGATCTCCGGGGAGCGCTGCGCGCCCCATCCCCACGTCTATTCCGACCGCGCCGTCCGCCCGGGGGATCCGGCGTTCTTCGACATCCTGCACTCTTTCAACGGTTATCGAACCTGCTATTACCGCACCTTCGCGGTGGGATCCGCGAGCCCGGCGCAGCGCGACGCGTACAAGATCGCGCGCGAGTACATGGACGTCGCAATCGCGGCCGTGCGGCCGGGGGCCACGACCGCCGACATCGTGTCGCTGTGGCCGAAGGCGCAGGAGGTCGGGTTTCCCGACGAGGAGGCCGCGTTCGCCCTGCAGTATGGGCACGGCGTCGGGCTGTCGATCTGGGAGAAGCCGATCTTCAGCCGGCTGACGTCGCTCGACCATCCCGAAGTTCTCGAGGAGGGCATGGTCTTCGCTCTCGAGACGTACTGGCCGGCGGCGGACGGCTGGGGAGCCGCGCGCATCGAGGAGGAGCTCGTCGTCACCGCCGACGGCTGCGAGGTCATCACGAAGTTCCCGGCCGAAGACCTGCTCGTCGCCGGCGGCGGCCGTTACTTCACCGTGAACGGCCCGCTGCCCGGCATCCGTGACTCGCAGTCGCACCTGAACACGCCGGAGGGCCGCGGAGAGGCGCACCGCGAGAAGGCAGCCGACTGACGATGTTCGAGCCGCTCTTCCTCGCGCAGCAGGTGCTGAACGGTCTCAGCTTCGGGGCGCTGCTGTTCCTGCTCGCCAGCGGACTGACGCTGGTGTTCGGGCTGATGCGCATCATCAACCTCGCGCACGGCGCGTTCTACATGCTGGGCGGATACCTCGGAGTCGTGGTGTCGGCCATGACCGGGAACCTGCTCGTCGGCCTGATCACCGCGGTGATCGTGGTGGCGGTGACGGCGTTCGTGGTCGAGGTCGTCCTGCTGCGGTTCGTGCGCGGGCAGGAGCTGCCCGAGGTGCTGGTGACCGTCGGCGTGTCGTTCGTGACGGCGGACCTGTGCCTGGCGTTCTTCGGCGGCGACCCGCGGAACCTGCCGTCGTCGGTGATGGTGCCCGGCGCGATGACGATCGGCACCCTGACCTATCCCTGGTACCGCATCCTCGTCATCGGCGTCGCGGTGGTCATCGGCATCGGCCTCGTGCTCCTGCAGCACCGCACGCGCATCGGCGCGGTCGTGCGCGCCGGCGTCGACGACCGCGAGATCATCCAGGCGATGGGCGTGAACATCAATCGCGTGTTCACCGGCATGTTCATCCTCGGCGCCGCGCTCGCCGCGATCGGAGGCACGGTCGGCGCCGGTGTGCTGTCGATCCGTCCGGGCATCCAGGACGAGGTGCTGTTGTACGCGCTGGTCGTCATCATCATTGGCGGGCTCGGCTCGATTCCGGGGGCCGCGGTGGGCAGCGTGCTCATCGGCGTGATCGACGCGTTCGCGAAAGCGTGGGTGCCTGACCTCGCGTATTTCACCGTCTTCGCCCCGATGGCGCTGGTGCTCGTGTTCCGTCCCACAGGACTGTTTGGGAGGCCCGCATGACGCACTCGCCCATCACCAGGACGATCAACAGCCCGACCTTCTTCTACTCGCGAACCCGGTGGCCCTGGCTGCAGCTCGTGCTGATGGTCATCCTGCTGGCGTTCGCCGTCGCGCTGCCCTATCTCGGCGCGGATCAGTACGTCGTCTCGCTGGCGATGACCATCTTGATCGCCGCGATGCTCGCCGCCAGCGTGAACTTCCTCGTCGGCGACGGTGGAATGGCCTCGCTCGGACACGGCGCGATCGCCGCGGCGTCTTCCTACGGTGCGGGGTGGGCGAGCAGACAGGGACTCGAGCCCGAGATGCAGATCGTCGTCGCGCTCGGCGTCACGCTGGTCGTCTCCTTCGTCTACGGCGCGCTCTCGATGCGCACCAGCGGCATCTTCTTCCTGATGGTCACCCTCGCCCTGGGCATGGTGATCTTCGGGCTCGCGTATCGCTGGTCGGGCGTGACAGGCGGCGAGAACGGCATCACCGGCATCCGGCGACCCGACGTGCTCGGCCCGTACTGGATCTACTACTTCTTCCTCGTCGGGATGTTCGTCCTCGTCACCGTGGCGCTGTGGGTGATCAGCCGTTCCCCGTTCGGCGCGAGCCTGCGCGGGATCCGAGACAGCGAGACCCGGATGCGCAGCCTCGGCTACAACGTGCCCGCTTACAAGCTCGGCGCCTTTATGATGTCGGGCTTCGTCGCGGGGCTCGCCGGGCTGCTGGCCGTCTGGCACACCCACTTCGTCAGCCCGTCATCGGCGGGCGTGCACCGTTCGGTGCTCCTGATCGTGATGGTGATCCTGGGCGGCGTCGGCACCACCTTCGGCCCGCTCATGGGCGCGGCCGTCGTCGTGCTGATCGAGAACGTCGTGTCGAACTCGGTCGAGCGCTGGCCCACTCTGCTCGGGCTGGTGTTCATCCTGGTCATCCTCTTCGCACGCAAGGGGATCATGGGCGGCGTGATCACGCTGCTCGGGCGGTTCGGCTCCGGTCCGCCCTCAGCGGGGCCGCCCGGCAGCACCGGGGGGCCGCCCGCAGACCCGCTCGCATCAAGCGACGCTCCGCTGGCCGGGGTGTCGACCAGCAAGATCACATGAGAGGAACAGTGATGACGTCGAAGAGGATGTCACATCGGTCACGGCTGTCCGCACTCGCCGCCCTCGGCGCAGCGGCCACCCTCGCGCTCACCGCGTGCGCCCCGCCAGGGGCCGCGCCTGCCGACCCCGGCGCCGCGGACGGCGGCGAGGACGGTGCCCAGGTGCTCAAGGTGGGTTACATCTCGCCCATCACCGGCAACTTCGCGATCGCCGGTCAGGAGATGGTCGACGGCTGGAACCTGTACTGGGAGATCAACGGCCCCGAAGCCGGTGGTGTGACGGTGGAGACCATCGTCGAAGACGACGCGGGCAACCCCGAGGTGTCGCTCACCAAGGCGCAGAAGCTCGTCACGTCTGACGGGGTCGACGTCGTGATCGGCCCCCTGCTGGCCAACACGGCGCTGGCGGTGGCGGCGTACACCTCACAACAGGGCATCCCGAACCTGCACCCCGTGGCGGCGGCCGATGACCTGACGCAGAAGCAGGCGAACGACCTGACGGTGCGCACGGGCTCGCAGTCGGGCTCGCAGACGATCTTCCCCGGTGCCCGGTGGGCAGCTGAGGAGGAAGGCTACGAGACGGCCGTGACGCTGTGCCCCGACTACGCGTTCGGTTGGGAGTCGTGCGCCGGATTCACTCAGGGCTTCGAGGCCGGCGGGGGCGAGGTCGTGCAGCAGCTGTGGTTCCCGAACGGCACGAGCGACTTCTCGACCTACGTGTCCCAGATCCAGGCGGCCGGGGCCGACGTCGCGTTCGTCGCAACGGCGGGCGGCGCTCCTGGTCCCGACTTCCTCCGTAGCTTCCTGGGCATGGGTCTCGGGGAGTCGCAGCCGCTCATCATGAACTGCTGCGGCATGGATCAGGCCACGCTGCGGACGCTGGGCGCTGACATCGAGGGTTTTCGGTCGATCTCGTACTGGGCCGAGGGGCGCGAGTCGCCGGTGGTCGAGGAGTTCTCCGCGGCCTACTCTGAGCGCTACGACGGCCGCATCCCGTCGGCGAACGTCGCGGGCGGTTACATGACGGCGAGTCTCGTGGCGGCGGTGCTCGAGGAGAACGGCCTGGTCACCGGTGAGGACCTCGTCGCCGCCATCACCGCCCACGAGTTCGAGGACTCGATCTTCGGCAAGGCGTCCTTCGACGACTACAACAACATGACGAGCCCTGTCTACGTGCGCGAGGTGCGTGAGGTCGACGGTGTGTACAAGAACGTGCCGATCGCCACCTTCGAGGACGTGGACCAATGGTTGGGCAAGTCACCGGAGGAGATTCTCGAGCAGCCGACCTATTCGCAGGACTTCCAGGGCTGATGAGCGCTCCTGCGCGCGAGTCCGCGGTTCCCGGCCCGCAGGGGGAAGGGGCCGCGGTGCCCGCGCTCGTCGCCAACGGGCTCGGCAAGAGCTACGGCGGCGTGCGCGCCGTGGACGACATCTCGCTGACCCTCGGTGCCGGGGAGAGAATGGGCGTGATCGGCCCGAACGGGGCCGGCAAGACCACGCTGTTCAAGATGATCGCCGGCGACGTCGCGCCGACGGACGGCCGCGTCGAGCTGTTCGGGCGGGATGTGACCGCGGTCCCCACCGCGCGGCGCGCCCGCTTGGGCGTCGGGCGCACGTTCCAGGTGTCGAACCTGTTCCGGGAGATGACGGTGTTGGACAACGTGCGCGTCGCCGCCCGCGGCGGCACCGCGGGCGCGCGGGTGTTCTGGCGCCCGCAGGGATCGCGTGACCAGGTCACGGCGCGGTCACGGGAGACGCTCGAGTCCGTCGGCCTCGCGTACCGCAGCGACGACACGGTGGCGGCGCTGTCCCACGGTGAGCAGCGTCAGCTCGAGATCGCGATGGCGCTCGTGGGCGACCCGCGCATCCTGCTGCTCGACGAGCCGGCAGCGGGGCTTTCGGCGGCCGAACGCGCCACGCTGCGCGAGCTCATCGAGCAGCTGCCCCGCACGATCCCGATCCTTCTGATCGAGCACGACATGTCGCTGGCGCTGGGCCTGACCGACCGGGTGATGTGCATGGAGAACGGGCACCACGTCGTCACGGGCACTCCGGCGGAGGTGCGCGCGAACGAGACCGTCCGCGAGATCTACCTCGGCCGTCGCGATCGGAAGGAGGAGTCGTGACCCTTCATGTCACCGACCTGCACGTCGGATATCAGACGGCGCGCGTGCTGCACGGCGTCACGTTCGAGTTGCCGGAGGGGCGCGCGGTCGCCGTGCTCGGACGCAATGGCATGGGCAAGACCACGCTCGTGCGCGCGATCTGCGGCCTGCGTCCGCCGACGATCACCCACGGCACGATCACGTTCGAGGGCTCGGATCTGACCCGGAAGCCGAGCCACATGGTGTCACGCGCGGGCATCGCCTTCGTGCCTCAGGGGCGCCGGGTGTTCGGGTCACTCACCACGCTCGAGAACCTGACGGTCGTGCCGCGCCGCGCCGACGCCAGCGAAAGTGCCTGGACCGTCGACCGCGTCTTCGAGTTCTTCCCCCGGCTGGCTGAGCGACAGCGCTCGATGGCGCGTTCGCTCTCGGGTGGCGAGCAGCAGATGCTCGCCATCGGTCGCGCGCTGATGACCGGGCCGCGGCTGCTGATCATGGACGAGCCGAGCGAGGGGCTCGCACCCGCCGTGCTCGACGTGATCCAGGATCGGCTCGCCGAGCTGTCGGTATCCGGGCTGTCTGTGCTGATCGCCGAGCAGAACGTCGACCTCGCCCTGGAGATCGCCGAGCACGTGATTCTCATCGACGACTCGGGAACGGTCGCCTGGCAGGGGCCGGCGCCGGACCTGGCGGTGGACACGGTGCTGCTCGAGCGCCACCTGAGCATCTGATGGCTGCCCCGCCACCCGTCGTCGACCTCGTGCTACGGGGCGGTCGGATCACGACGTTCGCCGATGCGGGGCAGGGCCCGGCGGAGGCGGAGGCGATTGCGCTGGCCGGCGGGCGGGTCGTGGCCGTCGGCACGGCCGCGGACGTCGCGCCCTACGAGCCGCTCGCGGCCCGGGTCATCGACCTCGAGGGGCGGCGGGTGCTGCCCGGGCTGAACGACTCCCATATCCATGCGGTGCGCGCGGGGCCGGCCTGGACCCGCACGCTGCACTGGGACGATGTGCGCGACCTCGCCGTGGCGCTGCGGACGGTGCGCGATTCCGCCGCCGCGCGGCCCGCGGGGGAGTGGATCCCCGTCACCGGGGGCTGGCACGCTTCGCAGCTCGCCGAGCGTCGCGCCCCCACGCGTGCCGAGCTCGACGCCGCGGCGCCGGACCATCCCGTGTACGTGCAGGAGCTGTACGACCGCGCCGTGCTGAACTCGGCGGCACTGGCAGCCTGCGGCTGGACGGACGACTCTCCCGACCCGGAGCGCGGGACGCTGCTGCGCGATGCCGAGGGGCGCCTCACCGGCGAGATCCGCGGCGTGGGCGCCTTCGCGGTGCCCCTCGCGGCCGCACTTGCGGTCGACGCGGAGGAGGCACGGCGGGGCGTTCGCGCGATGACTGCCGAGTTTGCGCGACACGGGCTCACCGGCGTGGTGGACGGCGGTGGGCTGCTGATGACTCCGCGCGACTACGACGACCTCTACAGCGTCTGGAGGGCGGGCGAGCTATCCGTGCGCGTGCGCACCTTCGTCTCGGCATGGTCGCGCGGCGGCGAGGTGGAGGACATCCGCGCGCTCACAGACCTGGTCCAACCCGGCGCCGGCGACCACATGCTGCGAATCGCCGGCATCGGTGAGATCCCGCACCTCGGCTGCCACGACATGGAAGGGCTCGATCCGTTCGAGCTGAGCGACGCGGCCCACGAGGAGCTCGTGGAGATCGTGCGGCTCTGTGCACGCCGCGGCTGGCGGATGAGCGTGCACGCCGTGCTCGACAGGACGCTCGGCCGGGTGCTCGACGCATGGGAGCAGGTCGAGCGCGAGGAGGGGCTGGTCTCCGGTCGAGGCTGGTCGATCGTGCATGCCGACGCGGCGTCCGCGACGAATCTGGACCGCATCGCCCGACTCGGTGCGGGCATTCTCGTCCAGAACCGGCTGCTGCTCAAGGGCGGCGACTATGTCGAGGCGTGGGGCGAAGACGCGGCGACGTGCGCGCCGCCGATCGCCGGGATGCGGAGCCGCGGCATCCCGATCGGCGCGGGCACCGACGCGACGCGTGCGAACTGGTTCTCCCCGTGGGCGTCCATCGCATGGCTTGTGACGGGCCGGACGCTCGATGGGCGAGGCGCGCGGTCCACCGAGCATCTGCTCGACCGACGGTCCGCGATCGCCGCCTATACGCGCGACGCCGCGTGGTTCACGGGAGAGTCCGGCACGCGCGGCCGATTGGCACCCGGATACGACGCGGACCTCATGGTGCCGGACGCGGATCCGCTGACCTGTCCCGAGGAGGACCTCGCAGGCATCCGCAGCGCTTTGACGGTGCTCGGCGGTCGTGTCATGCACGACCGCATCACGCCGCAAGGCATCACCGAGGACGGCCGCGAGCTCGCGGGAGCGCGCGGCTCTGAGAGGAGCACGACATGAGTGACATCCCCGCCCCGCGCCGCGTGGGCAACGCCGAGATCATCCACCACGAGGGCTACGACGACGGAATCGTGAGCCCGTTCGTCCCGGCGATCCGCACCGTGTCGGGCGCCAGGCTCGTGTTCATCAGCGGCGTCACTGGCGCACCCGTCTACCATGATCATCCGCACCGCCCCGAGGTGTTCGATGCGATGCCGATGGATGCGGAGGGGCAGGCGCGCAACGCGTTCGCACATCTGGATCTCGCGCTGCGGGCCGCGGGCTGCGAGCGGTATGACGTGGTGAACATGATCCGCTTCTTCACCGACATCGTGGCCGATCAGGATGTCGTCAACGCGCTGCAGGGCGAGTGGTTCGGCGGTCACATCCCGACGTCGACCACCCTCGAGATCTCGCGCCTCGCGACGGATCCGCGACTGCGCTTCGAGTTCCACGTGGTCGCGGCGGCGTCCGCCGGCTGATCGCGCCTGCACGGACGAAGGCGCGCAGAGGCGGTGTGCACTGCCCATGTTCATCGGGGCGGTACACGGAGCGCTATTCTCGGAACACCACCTGAGGGGGAATGGGGACCGCATGAACGAGCTCGGTGAGCGCATCCGGCGTGCGCGCGAGGCCCGGGGGGAGAGCCTGCGGTCCACCGCGGGTGCCGCGGGCATCTCGCCGAGTCTGCTCTCGCAGGTGGAGACCGGCAAGGTGCGCCCGTCCGTGTCGACGCTCTACGCGATCGCCACATGCCTGGGGCTGTCTGTCGATGACATCCTGGACACCGCGCGGGCGGCTCCCGTCACCGCGGTGCCCACAACGCCCGTGCAGCGGCATGAGGACGAGCCTGCCCTCGTGATGGAGAACGGCGTCGTGTGGCGGCGCCTGGCGGGAATGGGACCCGGTTCCGGCATCGACGCAATCCGGGTCACATACGAGCCCGGTGCAGCCAGCTCACTGGACGGCACTCATATGCGCCACGCTGGCGTGGAGTACGGCACGATCACGGCGGGCGAGCTCACGCTGAAGGTCGACTTCGAGACCCACCGGGTGCGTGTGGGCGACTCGTTCTGCTTTGACTCGACGCGTCCGCACTTCTACGTCAACGACGGCGACGTGACCGCGGAGGGCATCTGGTTCGTGATCGGTCGAGCCGACGGCGAGACGGCCGCGGGGGACGAGCCGCTGCGCTCGGCCGTGGAGGCCATGGCAGCATTGAGCCGGCTGCCGCCGCAGGAGGGGCGGCTGCCGCAGGAAGCGCCGCTGTGACCGACCTGCGCGAGGGGATGGGCGAACGCATCCGCACCGCCCGGCTGGCGGCGGGACTGAGCGTGCGCGAGCTGGCACGACGGATCGGCGTCTCACCCAGCCACGTGTCGCAGGTCGAGCGGGGGATGGGTGCGTTCAGCGTGCCCGCACTCTATGCCGCGGCGGGCATCCTCGGCGTCTCGGTGCACGCGCTGCTGGAGGGATCGGACACCGGAGCCGTGCCTGCCGCCGGACCGCACGGATCCGTCATCCCCGTGCCGGCCGCCGGCGACGGGCTCGAGGGTATCGTGCAGCGCGCGGCGGATCACCCGTCGATCCAGCTTTCGGGCGGCCCACGATGGAGCCGCCTCACCGCGGCGGGCGAGCCCGAGGCCGAGTTCCTGGAGGTCGTGTACGCCCCCGGCATCCCGCCGCACGACGAGCTGACGCGGCACGAGGGCCGCGAGTACGGTGTGGTGATCGCGGGGCGTCTGAACATCGAGGTCGACGGGTGTGCGACGGTGCTGCACGCGGGCGACTCGATCGCCTTCGACAGCGGCCTTCCCCACCGCTTCTGGAACGACTCCGACGGCGAGACGCGCGCCATCTGGTTCGTGCGTGACCGGGAAGCCGGCGGCACCCCGCCGCACCTGTGATGGGTGCCGCCCTGCCCGGACTGGTGCTGCTGCTCGGCAGCGCCTTCCTGACGTTCTTCGACCGCGCCCTCCTACCGCCGCTCATCCCCGTGATCGCAGACGAGCTGGGCGTCGACATCGACACCGTCGGCCACGCAATGACCGTGTATGTGCTGGCGTACGCGCTCATGCAGCTGGGCTGGGCGGTCGTGTCGGTACGGATCGGGCGCGTGCGCACGCTGCGCATCTCGACGCCCATCGGCGCGGCTGGGGCCCTGATCGCCGCGCTCGCGCCGGACCCTTGGACGCTGCTGGTGGGGCGGCTCGTCGCGGGGGCTGGCTTCGGCGCCACCGTGCCGGCGGTGCTGACCTACCTGGGCGACGCGCTGCCGATGCGCGAGCGGCAGACCGCGGCGGCGAACCTCGCCGCTGCACTGTCGCTCGGCATGACCGCGGGCACGCTCGCGGCGTCGGCCGCGGGGGAGTGGGCGTCGTGGCGCGTCGCCTTCGCCGCCGCGGCCGTCGCCGGCATCGCCGTCACCGTGATGCTCGGCCGGTTGAGCGAACCGGCGGCTCACGGCGGCGGCGGGATGATCTCCGGGCTCCTCCGCGTGATGCGCAACCCCTGGGCGGTCGGCGTGCTCGCGATCGGCGCCCTCGAGGGCGCGCTGCTGATCGGTGTGTTCAGCTACTTGCCCGTGGCCCTGCAGGCGGAGGGTGCGTCGATCGGCGTCGCGGGTCTCGTCACCGCACTTTTCGGCGTCACGGTGATCGTCGCGAGCCAGACTGTCAAGCTCGTGTACGGCCGCTGGAAGCCACACGCGATTGTGCTCGCCTCGGGCGTTCCCACCGTGCTGGCGTTCGCGGCCCTGACATGGCGCGTCGACGCCGCGACGGTCGGCGTCGCCGCGGTGCTGATGGGCGTCACGTGGGCGGCCATGCACACGCAGGTCCAGACGTGGATGACCGACACGACCTGGGATGCGCGGGCCGTGGGGATGGCCGTGTTCGCCGGCGCGCTGTTCGGCGGCGGCGCGGTGGGCGCGTGGGCCGGATCGCTCGCCGCAGGCACGCACGCATACGACGCGCTGTTCCTGTGGTCAACGGTCGCGAGCCTCGTGCTCGTCGCGGGCGCGTCGATCGGCCGTGCCCGCTATACGGTGCAGGATCGGTGAACGGTGCACGATCCCACGGTCGACCGGGCCGCCACCGGCCGCCCCGGTAGGTTGATGGCGCAGGAGGGGGGGCGCGATGCCCAGACGAGTCACGATCGATGACGTCGCGCGGCTCGCGGGCGTGCACAAGGCGACCGTGTCGCGCGCCCTGAACGAGGCGACGCGCTCGCAGGTGCGGGCGGCGACCGTCGAACGGGTGCGGGCGGCGGCCGACGAGCTGGGATACGTGCCCGATGTCGTCGCGCGCGGTCTGCGCACGAAGACCTCCATGACGATCGGTGTGATCATCCCCGATCTGATGAACCCGATCTTCCCGCCCATCGTGCGCGGTATCGAGCACGTGCTACAGCCGCGTGGCTACACCGCACTCCTGGCGAACACGGACGGGCGAGACGCGGTCGAGCTGGCGGCGTTCGAGTCGCTCGTGCAGCGCCGCGTCGACGGTTTCATCGTCGCGACTGGGCGCCTCGGGGCACAGCCGGCCGTCGAACGCGCGCATCGCGACGGCGTGTTCGCGGTGATGGTCAACCGCGAGGCCGGCTCTGCACCCTATCCCGTGGTTACGAACGACAGCGAGAGCGGCATGGCCGCAGCGGTGCAGCACCTGGTCGACCTCGGCCACCGGCGCATCGCGCATCTCGCCGGGCCCCGTGACTTCTCGACCACACGCGCGCGCGCCGATGCGTTCGCGGCGGCGGCGCGCGAGCTGCCCGGCGTGCGCACGCGTGTGGTGGACGCCGGAGCGCTGACGACGGAAGCGGGCCAGCGGGCCATGGACGAGCTGCTTGCGAGGGGCGCCCGCCGGCCGACCGCGATCATCGGGGGTAATGACCTCGTGGCGCTCGGGGCGATCCGGTCACTCCATGCCCACGGCCTTCGCGTCCCCGAGGACGTATCGGTCGTGGGTTTCAACGACATGCCCTTCGCCGCCGACTTCTCGCCGTCGCTGACCACCGTGCGCGTGCCGCTCCGTGAGATGGGCATGGAATCCGCGCGCCTCCTGCTCGCGGCGATCGAGATGCGGCAGCTCGACGCCCGGACGATCAGGATCCCGGTGTCGCTGGTCGTGCGTGATTCGACGGGGCCCTGCTGCGAATAGCGCCGTCCGGGACCGACCCGCCGCTCGAAGGCGTTGACAGCCGAGGGCCAGCGCCGTAGCCTGACCGCAATCGATTGCAGAGCGCCGTGCGAAGATGCCGGCCCGTCCTATCGAACCTGACAGAGAGGTGAGGTTCCATGCGCACCACCATGCACGCACGCACCCTGATCGCCGGCCTCGGACTGGCCGCCCTCATCGTGACCGCCACCGCCTGCGCCCCCGATGCGGATGATGCCGGTTCCGAAGCGGGCCCCATCCGCATCGGCGCATCGCTGCCGCTCACCGGCGAGTTCAGCCAGGGCGGTCAGGACACACAGCAGGGCTACCAGGTCTGGGAGGCCCTGCAGAACGAGCAGGGCGGGCTGCTCGGCCGCGACGTCGAGATCATCGTCCGCGACGACGCCACGAACCAGAACACCGTCGTCACCAACTACAACGCCCTGATCGACCAGGAGGGCGTCGATCTGCTGCTCGGCACCCAGTCGTCACTGCTCAACATCCCGGCTTCGGCCATCGCCGAGCGCGCCGGGATGCTCTACATCTGCCCGTCCTGCGCCTCGCCCGAGATGTTCAACCGCGGCTTCGAGTACATCTTCTTCTCGCAGCAGGCGATCGCCTCGACCCAGGCGAAGACCTTCGCCGACTGGGTCGCGGCGCTGCCGGACGACCAGCGGCCCGCGACGGCTGCGTACCCCTCCCTCGATGATCCCTTCTCCTCCCCGGTCGTGAACGGCGTGCGTGAGGTCTTGGAGGCCGCCGGCATCGAGACCGTGTACGCGGACATCTACCCGGCGACGACCAAGAACTTCGACGCCATTGTCAGCGGAGTCCGGGACTCGGGTGCCGAGATCGTCGTGCAGGGAGCCCAGTTCGAGGACGGCGTCAACTTCGTGCGGGCGCTGAACCGCGCGGGTTACTCGCCCGAGATCCTCTACCAGAGCTCGTCGCCGACATACGGCGCGCAGTACATTGACGGCGTCGGCGCCGACAACGCCCAGGGTGTGTTCTTCTCGTCGAGCTACCACGAGGACGCCGAGACGTTCCGCAACGACGAGTTCGTCGCGAAGTACCGGGAGATGTTCGGCGGAACGCCGCCCGAGGACGCGGCCGACGGGTTCGCGGCCGGCCAGGTGCTCGCCGCGGCGGTGGAGGCCGTGGGCGGTTACGACGACCAGGCGGCGCTGGCCGACTGGTTGCGGGCGAACGAGGTCGAGACGATCCTCGGCACGCTGGCCTGGAACGAGGACGGGAGCCCTAAGGGCGAGTTCCTCGTCGGGCAGTGGCAGGACGGCGTGAGCCACGTGATCCTCCCCGAGGGCGTCGCGACCACCGACCAGATCCTGCGCTGGCGTGGCGACGCGTTCTGAGCGGGAGACCCACGCGATATGAACATCATCCAAGCGCTGCTCTCCGGCCTGCTCATCGGCGCCGTGTACGCGCTGATGGCTTCTGGGCTCACCCTGGTCTTCGGCGTGATGCGCGTCATCAACCTCGCGCACGGCGCGTTCGCGATCCTCGCCGCCTTCTTCACTTACACGCTCTGGCGGTGGCTCGGGCTCGACCCGCTCGTGAGCATCCCGGTGGTCGTCATCGCGATGTTCGCGCTCGGGTGGCTCGCCTACGTCCTGATCATCCGGCACGTGCGCGGTAGCCACGTGAGCATGACGGTGCTTGCGACGTTCGGCATCGCGTTGCTGCTCGAGGGCGTGATGGGCTACATCTGGCAGAACCAATCGCGGTCCGTGCGGACGCCGTACACCGACACGTCGATCGCCCTGGGTCCGTTCTACGTGCCCACGGCCAACCTCATCGCAGCGGCCATCGCCATCGTCGTGCTGGTCGGGCTGCATCTGCTGCTCAACGGCACCTGGCAGGGGCGGGCGATCCGCGCCTCGTCGGTCAACGAGTCAGGCGCGCTGCTCGTCGGCGTGAGCGTCAGGTCCATCGCCGCGACGACATTCGCGATCGGCATTGCGACGCTCGGGGCGGGCGGCGCGATCATCGCCGCCACGTACCCGTTCATCCCAGGGTCGCACTACCAGTGGATCGCGCGACTGCTCGCGATCGTCGTGCTGGGCGGTCTCGGGAGTCTGGCCGGCGCGGTCATCGGCGCCCTCATCATCGGCGTGGGCGAGCAGCTTGCGACCCTGTGGCTCGGCGCGAGCTGGGTGGTCGCGGTGCCGTTCTTCGTCATCTTCATCGTGCTGCTCCTGCGCCCGCAGGGCATCCTGGGGCAGCGACTCCGAGAGGACGCGGTCCATTGAGCGATCTAGAGAAGGGCTCCGCCTACACGACCAACCTTCCCGCGGCTCCGCCGGACGAGTACCGGGGGCCGGTGTGGGCGAACCCGAGGACCATCCGCATCGTCACGATGGTCGTCCTGGCTGTCGCCGCGGTCGTGCTCGTGCTGTTCCCGCTCTCGCCGAGCAGGTCGGCGCAGAACACGGTGATCATCGCGCTCGTCTTCGCCATCGGCGCGGTCGGCCTCAACATCATCACCGGCTATGCGGGTTACCTCTCGCTCAGCCAGTTCGCATTCGTCGGCATCGGCGCGTACACGGTGGCGATCCTCGCGAAGGCCGTGCCCGATGTGTCGCCGTTTGTCTGGATCCCTATCGGCGGCGTCCTGTCCGCGCTACTTGCGGCGCTGCTGGGGCTCGTGACTTATCGGTCGCGCGGACCGTCTTTCGTCATCATCACGATCGCGTTCCTGTTCCTGGTGCAGTTCATCGCCATCGAGTGGACCGAGCTCACGAACGGCACCAGCGGCATCACGCTGCCCATCCCGGACTGGCCGCGGGAGTGGGGCAACTGGCCCTTCCACCTCCTGCTGGTGATGCTCCTGGGCCTGTCGTTGCTGATGTCGTGGGGGATCCGCCGCACCAAGTTCGGCCTGGGGCTCATCGCCATCCGCGAGGACGAGGGCAAGGCCGGCGCGGTCGGCGTGAACGCACCGATGTACAAGATCATCGCGTTCGGCGCGAGCGCGTTGTTCGTCGGCATGGCCGGAGGCGTGTACGCCTACTACCTCGGCTTCGTCGACCCGATCAACATGTTCTCGATCCTGTTCAGCGTCCAGATCGTGCTGTCGGTCATCCTCGGCGGCCGGGGCACGCTGTTCGGGCCGGTGATCGGTGCCTTCATCCTCGAGCCGGTCAACACCCTCGCCAACAGCCTCGCCGGCGGAGGCAATACGCGCCTGGTGTTGTTCGGCGGGTTGCTCGTCGTGCTGGTTGTGCTGCTGCCCAAGGGAATCCTCCCCAGCCTGCAAACCCTGCTCGAGAAGGCACGCACCCGCGGCACCGTGGGCCTGTCGGGCACGCGCCTCACGCCTCTCGACAAGCCGCTCTCGGCTATCACGGTCACCGAGCGCGCGCCCGCGACGGTGCCGCCGGTGCCGCTGCTGGAGGTACGCGGCCTGTCGAAGGCGTTCGGCGGGAACAAAGCGGTCGACGACTGTAGCTTCACGGTGCCCGAGGGGTCCATCACTGCGCTGATCGGTCCGAACGGCTCCGGCAAGACCACGGTGTTCAACCTCATCTCGGGCACGCTCGGGGCCGACCGCGGCGAGATCCTGCTGGACGGGGAGCGCATCGACCGCGAGCCGTCGTGGGGCCGGGCGCACCGGGGCATCGGGCGCACGTTCCAGATCACCCGCCTGTTCAAGGAGATGACGGTGCTCGAGAACATCGTCACGCCGCTGCGGTCGTTCTCGATCCCGCAGCTCGGGCTCGGCGCCGTGAGCGGACCCGAGGCCGCGCGGGCGATGGAGCTTCTCGACTTCGTCGGGCTCGCCGCCTATCGCGATGCGAAGGCCGGGTCGTTGTCATATGGGCAGCAGAAGCTCATCGAACTGGCGCAAGTTCTGGTGCTCGATCCGAAGCTGATCCTGCTCGACGAGCCGGCGGGCGGCATCAACCCGACGCTCATCGAGCGGATGGGCGAGTTGATCCGCGACCTCAACCGGCAGGGGAAGACATTCCTGCTGGTCGAGCACAACATGCCGTTCGTGCTCGGGCTGTGCGACCCGATCCGCGTGCTCGCCAAGGGGCATGTGATCGCGCAGGGCAGTCCCGACCACATCCAGAAGGACCCGGCGGTGATCGACGCCTACCTGGGCGACGACTACCTGCTCGATGCGAAGCCGGCCGTCCCGGCCGAGATCGAAGGAGGCGCGAAGTGATCAGGATCACCGGCGTCGTCGCCGGCTACGGCGGCGGGAACGTGTTGCAGGGCGTCGACCTCGAGGTCGGCCCCGGCGAGTTGGGCTGCATCGTCGGGCCGAACGGCGCGGGCAAGTCCACCGTGCTGCGCGCCGTCAGCGGCCTGCTCACCCCGAGCGAGGGCTCGATCGAGCTCGACGGCGAGGTGATCACGGGTCTCGCTCCCGACGAGGTGCTGCGCCGCGGGGTCGCCCAGGTGCCTCAGACCAACGGGCTGTTCCCGAACCTCACGGTGAAGGAGAACATCCTGATGGGGGCTTACGTGATCCGCCGCGAGCGGGCGCTCATCCGCGACCGGTTCGCGAACGTGCTCGACCAGTTCCCCCTGGTGAAGGCACGGCTGACCACCCGGGCCGGACTGCTGTCCGGTGGGCAGCGGCGGATGGTGGAGTTCGCCCGGTCGCTGATGCTCGATCCCAAGCTCATCCTGCTCGACGAGCCGTCGCTCGGCCTCGACCCGAAGTCGCTCGGCATCATCGACGAGTCCGTCTCGGTGATGCGCTCGCGCGGCACGGCGATCCTCATGGTCGAGCAGAACGTGCGATTCGGCATGCGGATGGCGACCACGGGGATCGTCATGGAGTCGGGACGCGTGCTTCTGACCGGCCCCGCAAAGGAGATCCTCGAGAACCCCGAGATCGCCGATCTCTACTTCGGCGGCGCCGTCAAGAGCGCCGGCGCATCAGCCTGACCCCCCCATAACGACAACACCTCTGAGAGCGAAGGAGCACTCATGACCACTCCCACCATCGGATGGATCGGCACCGGGCGCATGGGCTCGCAGCTCGTGCAGCGACTGCTGAACGCTGGCTACGACGTCACGGTCTACAACCGCACGGCCGCCAAGGCGCAGCCGCTCGTCGACGCCGGGGCGAAGATCGTCTCGACCCCCGCGGGGCTTGCCGACCGCGACATCGTCTTCACGATGGTCTCGGCCCCGAAGGACCTGGCGGAGGTCACGACCGGCCCGAACGGACTGCTCACCGATCCCGACCATGCACCGCGCATCATCGCCGACTCATCGACCGTGTCCGTCGAGGCGAGCGAGACGCTGCGGGCGGCGGCCGCACAGCGCGGCGCGCAGCTGCTCGCGACTCCCGTGAGCGGCAACCCGTCGGTGATCGCCGCGGGTAAGCTGACCGTCGCGGTCTCGGGGCCGCGTGAGGCGTACGAGGAGCTCGAGCCCGTCGTGAACCACTTCGGCCGAGGCGTGACCTATGTCGGCGAGGGCGAGGTGGCGCGCCTGGTGAAGATCGCGCACAACATCATGCTCGGCGTTGTCACGCAGACGCTCGCGGAGATCACGGTTCTCGTCGAGAAGGGCGGGGTCACGCGCGCGGCGTTCTTGAACTTCCTCAACGACTCGGTCATGGGCTCGGTGTTCACGAGGTACAAGACGCCCGCCTTCGTGAACCTGGACTTCACTCCGACCTTCACGCAGGTGCTGCTGCAGAAGGACTTCGACCTCGGGTTGCAAGCCGGCTACGAGCTGGGTGTGCCGCTGCCCGTCACCTCGGTGACGCGCAACATCGTCGCCCAGGAGGTCGGCAACGGAAACGTCGACCTCGACTTCGCGACGCTGCTGATCACGGTCGCGCACGGCGCCGGGCTCGAGCTCGTGTCGGAGAACGCCGACGTCAGCGACGGCCTCGAGGCGCCGGATGAGGCGACGGCATGAGCCACGGCCTCGGGCACGGCCACGGCCCTCACGGGGGCGGCCGGCGTTTTGAGCGGCCGTCCCAGCGCCCGCCGGGCGTTCGATCGCTCATGGCTCCCGGGCAGAACGGCGTCGACTACGAGCACCGCGTGGACTTCCAACGGTTGCGCGATTACCGGCTGGGCCGGGCGAAGGCGGCGCTGGAGGCGAGCGAGTGCGGCGCGTTTCTGCTGTTCGACTTCTACAACATCCGTTACACGACGCAGACGTGGATCGGCGGCGCCCTCGGTGACAAGATGATCCGGTACGCGCTGCTGATGCGCGACCATGACCCGATTCTCTGGGACTTCGGGTCGGCTGTGAAGCATCACAGGCTTTACTCGGACTGGGTGCCCGACGAGAACTACCGGCCGGGGTTCCTGGGATTCAAGGGGGCGGTCGCTCCGGAGGGCGGCGCCGACCTGATGAAGGACGCCGTCGCGGAGATTAAGTCGCTGCTCGCGGCCGCAGGTCTCGCCGACGCGCCCGTCGGCATCGACATCGTCGAGCCGCCGTTCCTGTTCGAGCTGCAGCGCCAGGGGATCCGGATCGCCGATGCACAGCAGCACATGTTGGACGCGCGCGTGATCAAGAATCACGACGAGATCGTGTTGCTCAACCAGGCCGCGGCCATGGTCGACGGGGTGTACCAGGACATCGTCGACGCGCTGCGGCCGGGCGTGCGGGAGAATGAGATCGTCGCGCTCGCCAACAAGCGGCTCTACGAGTACGGTTCCGATCAGGTCGAGGCGATCAACGCCATCTCGGGCGAGCGCTGCAATCCGCACCCGCACAACTTCACCGACCGGATCATCCGGCCCGGCGATCAAGCCTTCTTCGACATCATCCACTCGTACAACGGATACCGCACCTGCTACTACCGCACCTTTGGAGTCGGGTGGGCGACGGAGAGCCAGAAGGACGCCTACAAGACCGCGCGCGAGTGGATGGACGCCGCGCTCGACGCGATCAAGCCGGGGGTGGGCAGCGACGATGTGGCAAAGGTGCTGCCCAAGGCGCAGGACTTCGGTTTCGAGAACGAGCTGGCCGCCTTCGGCCTGCAGTTCGCGCACGGTCTCGGCCTGGGGCTGCATGAGCGGCCCATCATCTCGCGCCTGAACTCGCTGAAGGACCCGGTCGAGCTGCGCCCCGGCATGGTGTTCGCGATGGAGACCTACTGCCCGGCCTCCGACGGCATTTCGGCCGCCCGGATCGAGGAGGAGGTCGTCGTCACGGAGTACGGCACCGAGGTGCTCACGAAGTTCCCCGCCCAAGACCTCTTCGTCGCCAACCCTTACTGATTCCGGCCACGGGCGACCGTTCGACGACGGCCCGGCTCCCTGCTATCGGGGGACCGGGCCGTTGCGCGTCGAGATCGTCTCTTCGTGTGGTCTCAGGCCTTCCAGACCGTCTTGAGGTTGGTGAACTCGCGGATGCCGACGGCGGCGAGCTCGCGCCCGAAGCCGGAGTCTTTGATGCCCCCGAACGGCAGCTCGGGGTAGGACACCGTCATCCCGTTGACGAACACCGCGCCGGCATCCAGGGCCTGGATGAACCAGGCCTCCTCCTCGGGGTCGTTCGTCCACACTGCGCTGGAGAGGCCGAACGTCGTCTGGTTGGCGATGCGTGCGGCCTCCTCGCGGTCGGCGAAGCGGTACAGCGACGCCACGGGCCCGAACGCCTCCTCGAGCACGAGACGGGCATCGTCGGGCAGCTGGTCGATCACCGTGGGCTCGTAGAACCAGCCGGGACGTTCGGGCGCCTTGCCTCCCGTCAGCACGCGCGCGCCGCGCGCGACGGCGTCGTCGACGAGCTCGGCGAGGTCGTCGCGGCCGCTGCGTGTCGCCAAGGGCCCGATGTCCACGCCCTCGTCGAACGGATCGCCTACCCTCAGTGCCGCCATCTTCTCGGCGAACAGACGCGAGAACTCGTCATAGACATCCGTGTGCACGAGGAAGCGCTTGCCGGCGATGCAAGACTGCCCATTGTTCGACGTGCGCGCCTTCACGGCCGTCGTCGCGGCCGCCTCGAGGTCGGCGCTCGACATCACGATGAAGGGATCCGATCCGCCGAGCTCGAGCACGGCCTTCTTAATCTCCCGGCCCGCGGTCGCGGCGACCGCGCGGCCGGCGGGCTCGGATCCCGTCAGTGTGACGGCCTTCACACGGCGGTCGGCGATCACGGCTTCGACCTCGCGCGATCCGATCAGCAGTGTCCGGAACGATCCGGTGGGGAAGCCGCCTTCCTCGAACAGCGTGTCGAGGTAGATCGCCGACTGCGGCACATTCGAGGCATGCTTCAGCAGGCCCGTGTTGCCTGCCATCAGTGCCGGCGCGGCGAAGCGGATGACCTGCCAGAAAGGGTAGTTCCACGGCATGACCGCGAGCACGACGCCCAGCGGTTGGTAGCGCGTGAACGCCTGCGACGCTCCGACCGCTGATGCATCGGGCAGCGGCTCGTCGGCGAGGAACCGCTCCGCATTGTCGGCGTAGTACCGCATGCCTTTGGCGCTCTTGAGCACTTCGGCGCGGGACTGCGCGAGCGGCTTGCCCATCTCGAGCGTCAGGATCCGCGCGCCTTCGTCGATGTCGGCCTCGAGCGCGTCAGCCGCAGCGTGCATCCACTGCGCGCGCTGTGCGTAGGTCGTCCGCCGCAGCGCGCGGGCGGCCTCGTCGGCCTCGGCGATGCGGCGCTCGACCTCGGCCGCGTCGTGCGGCTCGAACTCTTGCACGAGCTCGCCGGTCGTGGGGTTGATGGTTGCGATCGCCAACGATGCCTCCTTGTGTGTCGGATCCGGGCCGCGGCCCGGCGGGGCGTTCAGTGCGGGAAGATCTCGGGGTGCCGCGCGAGTTCGACGCGCGTGCGTCGGACGTGGCGGTACAGCACATCCTCGGCCTCGTCGGCGTCGCCGCGGCGGATCGCTTCGACGAGGAGGCGGTGGTCGAGGTGCACGGCCGCGTCCTCGCCGTGTGCGCGTGCCACCCTCGTGAAGGCGCGACGGTAGTGGTGCGTACGGTTCCAGAGGCGCACGACGGTCTCGCGCAGCATCGTCGTATCCGCCGCCGCGTATGTCGCAAGGTGGAAGGCCCGGTCGAGCGAGAGAAACTCCTCGGCGTCCGCAGCGCGCTCCATGCGCGCCGCCAGCTCGGCGAGGTCGTCGACCGCTGGGGCGAGCAGCGGCACGTTCATCGCCAGCAGCAGCGGCTCGATCCGCTCGCGCACGCGGTACAACTCCTCGCATTCGGCGAGGTTGAGCTGCGACACCCAAGCGCCGGCGTTCGCGACCCGCGTGATGAGGCCCTCGGCCTCCAGGATCCGCAGCGCCTCGCGCACCGGCACCCGACTCGCAGCGTACTGGTCGGCGAGATCCTCCTGGCGCACGCGCGTGCCCGGCGGGTACGCTCCCTCCAGGATGGCCGCGCGTACGCCGTCGGCGATCCGCACGCCCGCCGATCCGTGCCCGCTGTTCGCGGCGACTGCGCTATCCGCAGGGGTGCCCTCATACGCACCGTGCGGGTCGATGTCGGTGTCGAATGCCATGCGGTTCACTCTGCCGGACGCGCGGGGTGCCACAGCGCCGTGCCGGGTGTGTCCTGCAGTGCCGTGTCGATCTCGTACGCTTTGCCGTCGGGGAAGCTGACGAGTTCGAACTGCATGCCCCAAGGGGCGCGGAAGTAGACCCAGCGCTGTCCGGCCGATGCGCCGGCGGACGCCACGGGATCGCCCATCACCTCGACGTCCTGCGCGCGCAGGTACGCCACGGCCGCGTCCATGTCTTCGACGTAGAACGCGAGGTGATGGCCGCCGATGTCGCTGTTGCGCGGTTGCGGCGCCTGGCCGTCGGCCGCGTCGTACTGGAAGACTTCGAGATTGGAGCCGTTCTCGAGCCGATAGAACCGGATCTCCCGGATGACCGTGCGCGGATGCACGCCGATCTGCCGCTGCATCCAGTCGTCGTCTGACTGCTTGGCCCCGAGCGTGTAGACGCGCACCGCACCGAGCACGCCGACGAGGAACGCCTCCGCCTCGTCGAGATCGGGAACGGTGAAGCCGATGTGGTCGGTGCCGCGGACTCCTGGGATCGGCATGCGGACCTCCTTGTCGCAGGGAACGCGCGAGGCGCCCGATTGGACCCATTTTCATGCATCTTGGACGAAATAGCCAGCGCGAATCGATCGGAGAGCTTGTATTGGATCCGATCTGATCGTACTCTCGGCCATGACGCCAGAGTCGGCGTCGATGACGGAGGGTGGCGAGGATGCCCAGACGCAAGCGGTTGCAGACCGGGGTGGAGTGGATTCAGCTCGCGTCCACCGCTGCCGACTGGAACGCCGCGGATCCCGCGCTGCTGCGCACGATCCTCGGGCAGCTGCACCTCATCAGGGCCTTCGAGGAGACCGTGCTCGAGCTGGCAGGCGAAGGCCTGGTGCACGGCCCCGCGCACTCGAGCATCGGTCAGGAGGGCGGCGCGGTCGGGTCGATCGTCGGGTTGCGCTCGAGCGATGCGGTGAACGGCTCGCACCGTGGGCACCACCAGTTCCTCGCGAAGGTCATCGGCCACGTCTCCAGGGGAGGCCTCGACCTCGATGCGCTCGTGTCGGACGATCTGCAGACCGTGCTGCAGCGCACGCTCGCCGAGATCCTCGGCCTCGCGCAGGGCTTCTCGGGTGGGCGCGGCGGCTCGATGCACCTGCAGTGGCTCGAGGCCGGTGCGCTCGGAACCAACGCGATCGTCGGCGGCGGCGCGCCGTTCGCCGCGGGCAACGCGTGGGCGCAGAAGCACGGCGGCACCACCGACCTCACGGTCAACTACTTCGGCGACGGCGCGTCGCAGATCGGGTCGGTGCTCGAGTCGTTCAACCTCGCGGCGGCGTGGAAGCTGCCCGTCGCGTACTTCATCGAGAACAACCTCTACGCGGTGTCGACCCGTGCCGATGAGGTCACGGCCGACGCGCGCTTCTCGGTGCGCGGTCAGGGCTTCGGCATCCCGTCGTGGCGCGTCGACGGCATGGATCCGCTCGCCGTGCACCTCGCGATGGAGGAGGCCGCCGAGCGGATGCGGGCGGGTGAGGGGCCCGCGATCGTCGAGGCCGAGGTGTACCGCTTCTTCCACCAGAACGGGCCGTTCCCCGGCAGCGCGTTCGGCTACCGGCCAAAGGCCGAGGAGGCCGCGTGGCGCGAGCGCGATCCGATCGTCCGCACGACCACCGAGCTGCGGAGGCTGGGGCTGCTCGACGAGGCGGGTGCCGCGGGCGTGCGAGAGCAGGCGCAGGCGGCGCTCGCCGACGCCGTCGCCGCGCTCATCGAGCCCGATCCGGACGCGCCCGGCAAGCGTCGCATCCGCCCCGAGCTGTGGCCGGATCCCGCCGTCGTCGACAGAGGCATCCGCTCGGACGGAGCCGAGCTCGACGGTCTCTCGGTGCTCGATCCCGTCGATCACTCGGGACCGTGGCAGCACACCAAGTTCGTCGATGCGATCGCCGCCACGCTCGACCGCCGAATGGCCGAGGACGAGCGGATCATCGTGCTCGGTGAGGACGTGCACCGCCTCAATGGCGGCACCAACGGTGCGACCAAGGGGCTCGCGAAGAAGTACGGTGAGGACCGGGTGATCGGCACCCCGATCAGCGAGAACGCTTTCTTCGGTCTGGCCGGCGGTGTCGCGCTCGACGGCCGGTTCCGGCCCGTTGTCGAGTTCATGTACCCCGACTTCATGTGGGTCGCGGCCGACCAGGTGTTCAACCAGGTCGCCAAGGTGCGCCACATGTTCGGCGACAACAATCGGATGCCGCTCGTGCTCCGCACGAAGGTGGCGATGGGATCGGGTTACGGCTCGCAGCACCTGATGGACCCGGCGGGCATCTTCGCGACCTCCGCCGGGTGGCGCATCGTCGCGGCCTCGAACGCCGCCGACTACCGAGGGCTGCTCAACGCAGCGCTGGCTCTGGAGGACCCGGTGCTCGTGATCGAGCACGTCGACCTTTACGGCCAGGCGGACCAGGTGCCGGAGGGCGAAGCCGACTACATCATCCCGCCCGGCTCGGCCGCGGTGCGGCGCACGGGCGCGGAGGTGACGGTGCTGACCTACCTGTCAATGGTGCAGCACTCGCTCGAGGCGATCGAGCAGACCGGCATCGACGGCGAGCTGATCGATCTGCGCTGGCTCGACCGCGCCTCGCTCGACTGGGACACGGTCGGCGAGAGCATCCGCAAGACCAACCGCGTGCTGATCGTCGAGCAGGGCGCGCGCGGCACGTCGTACGGCGGCTGGCTCGCCGACGAGCTGCAGCGGCGCTTCTTCGACTGGCTCGACCAACCGATCGAGCGCGTCACTGGCGGTGAGGCGTCGCCGTCGATCTCGAAGGTGCTGGAGCGGGCCGCGATCGCGAAGACCGAGGAGGTCGCCGCCGGCCTGGAGCGCGTGCGCGCGGGATGGGGAACAGTCTGATGGCCACCGTGATCCGGATGCCGCAGCTCGCGGCGGGAGGCGCCGAGGCAGCCGTGCAGGCGTGGCTCGTCGAGCCGGGCGACGCGATCGACGTCGGCCAGTCGATCGTCGAGATCGAGACCGAGAAGGCGGTCGTCGAGTATGAGGCCGAAGTCGCTGGTGTCTTCGCCGGATCGCTCGTCGGTGCGGGAGAGCAAGCCGCCGTGGGTGCGCCGATCGCCGTGATCGCGGGCCAGGGAGAGGCGCTCGACACCGCGCTCGCCGAGGCCGGCGCCGATGCCGCGCCGTCGCCGACGGAGGCGGCGGGGGTGCCCGAGGCGGCGCCGGTGCCCGCCGCGCCCGAGCCGGAGACGGCGCCCGAGCCGGAGTCCGCGCCCGAGCCGGCGACGGTGCCTGAGATGCCCGAGGCCGCTCCCGTGGGTGAGGCAGAGGCTCCGCCCGCAGCGGCCGGGGCGGCGCGGGCGGGGCGCACCTTCGTCACGCCGCTGGTGCGCCGCCTGGCGGCAGAGCGCGGAATCGACGTCCACGCGATCCCCGGTACCGGCCCTAACGGGCGCATCACCCGCCGTGACTTCGACGCGTTCGTCGCGGCAGCGCCCGCAACTCCTGCTCTGGCGGCACCCGATGCCGCGCCGGCCGCCACCGCTGCGCCCGGCCCGGCCGCGCCGGAGACCGGCTTCACCGACGTGCCGCACACGGGCATGCGCCGCGCGATCGCGCGGCGGCTCACCGAGAGCACGTCGTCCGTGCCGCATTTCTTTCTGGTCGCCGATACGCGCGTCGACGAGCTGCTGGCGTTGCGGGAGCGAATCAACGCGTCCGGTGCCGAGAAGGTGTCCGTCAACGATCTGGTGCTGAAGGCGGTTGCCGGGGCGCTCACAGACGTCCCCGACGCCAACGCGATTTGGACGGATGAAGCCACCCGGCGCTTCGACGCGGTCGACCTCGCGGTCGCCGTCTCGGTGCCGAACGGCCTGCTCACCCCGGTCGTCCGTGGGGCCGATCGGCTGTCACTCGGCGCGCTCAGCGCGACAGTCAGGGAACTCGCCGGCCGGGCGCGCGAGGGGCGCCTCAAGCAACATGAGCTCGAAGGCGGATCCTTCTCCGTCTCGAACCTCGGCATGTACGGCACGAGTCAGTTCTCCGCGATCATCAACCCGCCGCACGCCGGGATCCTCGCCGTGGGCGCCGCGTTGAAGCGTCCCGTCGTCATGGCCGGTGGCGAGCTGGGCGTCGCCACGGTGATGACCGTCACGCTCTCAGCCGACCACCGCGTGCTCGACGGTGCGCTCGCCGCCGAGTGGCTGGCCGCTTTCGTGAAGAGGATCGAGAACCCGCTGTCGATCCTGCTCTGACGAGCGATTCCGCTTCAGGCCGCGGGTCAGACCAGGTCGCGCCAGTCGGGCGCGGGCGAGGAGGTCGGCACGGGAGCCGTCACGCCCTCGGTGAGGGGGCCCATGATGGTCGCCTCGTCGCGGCGGTGCCGCAGCACGTCCTGG
The DNA here is from genome assembly GCF_014643695.1 of Microbacterium album. Taxonomy (GTDB): domain Bacteria; phylum Actinomycetota; class Actinomycetes; order Actinomycetales; family Microbacteriaceae; genus Microbacterium; species Microbacterium album. The sequence goes on from NZ_BMJY01000006.1 coordinate 113,258, forward strand.
ATGTAGCTGCTCAGCACCTCGGCGAGCGGGACGGATGCCTCGCGCTTCTCCTCGAGGTGCCAGCGGTGCTCGAGCACCTGATGGTACACCTCGGCGGGCTCGAGCTTGGCCCGAAGCTCGAACGGGATCGCCCGGACCACCGGCTCGAACGCCTGTGTGAGCCACTCGTGCGCCGCGAGTTCCTCCTCGTCCTCCGTGCGGCCGGAGCGCACGCGGAACTCGTCGAGGTCGTTGAGCAGGCGGCGGGCCTGGTTCTCCTCGACGTCGAGGCCCGTGAGGCGGATGAGGCGCCGCTGGTGGTGACCCGCGTCGACCACCTTCGGCTGGATGGACACGCGCGTGCCGTCCGCCACCGTCTCGATGGACATCTCGCCGATGTCGAAGCCCAGCTCGTTGAGGCGCCGCACGCGCTCCGTGATGCGCCACGACTCCGAGACCGAGAACGTCTCCTGGTCGCGGATGGCGCTCCACAGCGCGCGGTAGGCGGAGACGATGCCGTCGGCCACGGCGACCGGATCGACTCCGCCCTCGAGTCGGCCGCTCGCCGCGAGATCCATGAGTTCGCCCGCGATGTTGGTGCGCGCGAGGTCGAGGTCGTGCTCGCGCTGACCGTCGGTGAGGCCGTCGCCCGTGGCGGACTCGTGGAGCTCACCGGTCTCGGCGTCGACGAGGTAGGCCGCGAACGCGCCCGCGTCGCGCCGGAACAGGGTGTTCGACAGGGAGACGTCTCCCCAGTAGAAGCCCACGTTGTGGAGCCGGACGAGCAGGACGGCGAGGGCATCGACGAGCCGCGTCGCGGTGCCGGGGCGCAGCGCGTGCGTGAACAGCGCGCGGTACGGCATCGAGAAGCTCAGGTGCGCCGTGACGAGCGCGGCCGGCAGCGGCTCGCCGTCCGGTGTGGTACGGCCCGCGACGACGGCGACGCGCCGCACGCACGGCACGTCGAGCCGCTGGAGGCTGCCGAGCATCTCGTACTCGCGCTGCGCCATCGCGCTGGTGGTCTCCTTGACCGCGACGATCTGCCCCGAAAGCTCACTGAAGCGCACGACGTGGCGCGAGATGCCCTTGGGCAGCTTGACGATCGTGCTCGCCGGCCACTGCTCGAGGGGGACCTTCCAGGGCAGGGCGAGCAGGCTCTGATCGAACTCGGCCGCCGTGATGCGCAGGGACTCGGGCACGGATCACCTCGTGTCTGGATGCGGTGCGGCCGGCGCTGTCGGAGGCGGCCCGGGCGCGGCCGCGCCGCCTCCGTGGGCGCTCGGCGTCAGACGGTCGCGACGGCGGGCGTCAGGCGCTCGCCCGTCTCGATGTCGAAGACGTGCACGTGGTCGGGCGCGGGAGCGAGCGTGACCGTCTCGCCCGCGCTGGGGTGCACGCGGCCGTCGACGCGCGCGACGATGTCGGTGCGCTTGCCGTCGATCTCGGAGTGGCCGTAGAGGTAGCCGTCCGCACCGAGCTCCTCGACGAGGTCGACCGTGACCTGCAGCCCCTCGCCGTCCGACGGGGCGACGGTGATGTCCTCCGGCCGCACGCCCACGGTGACCTCGGAGCCGTGGGCCCGCGAGAGCGCGCCCGCTTCGACGCGCACGACCTTCGAACCGAACTTGACGCCGCCCTCGACGAGGTCAGCGGGGAACAGGTTCATGGCGGGCGAGCCGATGAAGCCGGCGACGAACACGTTGTTGGGCTTCTCGTACAGCTCGCGCGGCGTGCCGACCTGCTGCAGCAGGCCGTCCTTCAGCACGGCGATGCGGTCGCCCATCGTCAGCGCCTCCGTCTGGTCGTGCGTGACGTACACGGTGGTGACACCGAGGCGGCGCTGCAGCGACGCGATCTGCGTGCGGGTCTGGACGCGCAGCTTGGCGTCGAGGTTCGACAGCGGCTCGTCCATCAGGAACACCTGGGGCTCGCGAACGATCGCCCGGCCCATGGCGACGCGCTGGCGCTGACCGCCCGAGAGCGCCTTGGGCTTCCGGGCGAGGAACGGCTCGAGGTCGAGCAGCTTGGCGGCCTCCAGCACCCGCTTGGCGCGCTCCTCCTTGCCGACGCCCGCGATCTTGAGCGCGAAGCCCATGTTCTCGGCCACGGTCATGTGCGGGTAGAGCGCGTAGTTCTGGAAGACCATCGCGATGTCGCGGTCCTTGGGCGGCACGTCGGTGACGTCGCGGTCGCCGATGAGGATGCGCCCGTCGTTGACCTCCTCGAGGCCGGCGAGCATGCGCAGCGAGGTCGACTTTCCGCAGCCGGACGGGCCGACGAGGACGAGGAACTCCCCGTCGCCGATCTCGAGGTTGAGCTTGTCCACCGCGGGGCGGGTTCCGCCCGGATACAGACGGGTGGCGTTGTCGAACGTGACCGAGGCCATGATTTCTCCTTCACCGGCAGGTACGTGCCGGACGATCCGTAGTGATGGATGCGATGCCCGGCTCCTCTCGAAACCAGGCCCCGCAGACCCGCCGTTGGGTCGCTCTCAGTATGGCACGCGGCCATCCGGCCCGGTCCGCCCGGGCGTGTCGCGCGACGCGGATCCGCCCGCCGGAGGCGCCGGTCGCGACCCCGTCTGGGCTTTTCTCAGCCGTACTCACTAGCATCGGAGAGTTGTGGCGGTGATCTGGCCGCCACGCGTTCAGCTTCAAGAGGATGGCATGTCGAGCGACGAGACGGGCGAGACCGCCGAGGCGCGACGCCGGCGCGAGGCGCTGCGCGAGAAGGCCCAGCAGGTCAAGGCGCGTCAGGCGCGCAACCGCGTGCTCCGGCGCGCGGCGATCGTCCTGGGCGTCGTCGCCGTCGTCGCGGCCGTCGCCTTCGCGGTCACGAACGCCGTGGTCCCGACCCTGTCGAAGCCCACGCTGAACCCGGCCAACATGCAGGACGACGGCGTCGTCCTGGACGAGACCGTGGTCGGCGCGGACGATGACGACGAGGCGGACGAGGCCGAAGCGCAGACGAACGCCGCCCCCGCGGTCGAGATCCACGTGTACGTCGACTACCTGTCAGAGGCGTCCGGCGTCTTCCAGCGGACGAATGCCGCACAGCTGAAGGAGTGGGTCGAGCAGGGCGCGGTGTCGCTCGTGTATCACCCCGTGGCGCTCCTGACGTCGAAGTCGAACGGCACGAAGTACTCCCAGCGCGCAGCCGGAGCGGCCGCGTGCGTGTGGGAGCACGCGCCCGAGGCGTTCATCGCATACAACCACGAGCTGCTGACGAACCAGCCCTCGCCCGACAGTGACGGCTATTCCGACGCGGAACTCGCGGACCGCGCGATCGCCGTCGGCGCCGCCAACACGCAGGTCGTGCGCGCGTGCATCGAGAACGAGGACTACTTCTCCTGGGCGCGTGAGGCGACCGAGCGCGCGCTGACTGAGCCTCTGCCGGGAACGGATGACGTGACCCTGTCGGGCGCGCCGATGATCCTCGTGAACGGCCAGTCGTACGTCGGCTCCCTGGAGCGGGCTGAGGAGTTCTCGCAGTTCGTGCTGAACGTCTCCAGCGACGCCTACCTGCGCACCGCGACCCCGACGCCGTCCCCCGCCCCGACTCCCACCGACGAGCCTCCCGCCCCGACCCCCACCGACGGAGAGTAGCGTCCTGCAGCACCGGGCGTGACGGCTCGGTATGCTCGACTGGTCCGCCGCGCGACCATCGTCGCGCGGGACCACGCCGGCTTAGCTCAGTTGGTAGAGCACCTGTCTTGTAAACAGGGGGTCGTGGGTTCGAGCCCCGCAGCCGGCACCGCGGCGCACTCTAGCTCACGCGCCAGGGGTTGATGATCTCGATGCCCGCCGCGGCGAAGTCGGCATCATTCCGCGTGGCGACTGCGTATCCGTGAGCGGCCGCCGTTGCCGCGATGAGTCCGTCCGCGACGGGAAGCGGCCGGCCGGCCGTGCGGGCTCTCGCCGCGATGCGCCCGTAGTGGATGGCCGCGCGCGCGTCGTACGCCAGGATCCTGCCTTCGTACAGCTCGAGGATCGCGTCGATGATCGAGCGCAGCCGGTCGCGCCGCGCCCCCGCGGCGAGCGTCTCGACGCCGAACCGCAGCTCTCCGCACGTGATCGCACTCAGGTAGAGCGTGTCCTGCGCCTGCGCGTCCAGCCAGTCCAGGACCACGGGCGACGGCTCACGGCGCAGGGTCTCTGAGACGATGTTGGTGTCGAGGACGATCACGGCAGTTCGATCGGCTCGGCCGGTGTGCGGTCGCGCATGTCATCGAGCAGCGCCGCCTCCTCGTCGGCCAGTCGCGCTCGGCGCCCGATCTGCGACATGGCCTGTCCCATCCGCACCCGTTGCTGAGGCAGGACGGCGCTCGAGAGAATCGACCTCACCTCTGCCTCGGTGCTTCGACCGTGCCGCTGTGCCTGTGCCTTGAGTGCGCGGTGCACCTCGTCCGGCAGGCTTCGGATCGTGATGGCAGCCAATCGTCACCTCCCGCCTGCGATATCACTCTGTGCGAGATGATATCAAAGACTCCCGGTTTCCCCCTCTCCGTACCGGCCGAACGCGCAGTTCCGGGAGCTGTTCGGCGGGGGCAGGAGCCCGGATCTGGAGCGTTTTCGCTCCGATCAGGACCAGCATGCGGACGGACAGCTCTCGGATCCCCATGGCCGGTGAGCGAAGCGTCGGCCTCGTCACCATCGTCCCGGTGGCCCGTCCGAGCACCGTCTAAGGAGTGTCTGGCAGCCGCGGGGCCCGCTCACTCCGAGGGGATGACCACCCACAGCGCGATGTAGACCGGGATCGTCCAGCCGAAGAAGAACAGACCGAGCACCGCGAGCACCCGCACGGGCGTCGGGCTGATGTCGAACCGGTCGGCGACGACCGAGCAGACTCCGGCGATGATGCGGTCCTGGCGGCGGCGCACGAGCAGCTTCGGCATGGTGGCCACGCTAGCCCATCGCGGCACGCGCGTCACCCGTGCGCGGTCGTGGGCAGTGGGTCCCACGTGGGCGCGTCCCGTCCCCAGGGACGTGCCATGCGGGGCCAGACCTCGGGGGCGGCGGCGAACGCGAGGGGCGGCGGTGCCGTGGTGACCACGGGCGGATCCGGCTCGGGTCCCGCGAGCGGTGCGGTCGCGGTGGGGAGGCGGTCCTCAGTCGCGGTCGGCTGCGCGCCGGCGGGGCCCGCCTCCAGCAGCTCTTGCGCGACGCGGGCGAGGCTCACGCCGACGCGGAGCGTGCCGCCGGAGGCGCGCTGGCGGCGCAGCGCCGTGGCGACGGCCGCGGCGAGGAGGTGGCCCGCGGAATGGTCCAGCGCCTGCACGGGGAGCGCACCGGGGGTCGCGCCCGCGTCGCGGCTCTCGGCGATCGCGATGCCGGACGCCGCCTGCACGAGGCTGTCGAAGCCGCGCCGCCGGCTCCAGGGGCCCGTGACGCCCCAGGCCGACACCTCGGCGATGACCAGTCCCGCGCGGTGTTCGGCGAGCGTCGCGGGATCCAGGCCCAGCCGCTCCAGCGCGCCGGGGCGGTAGCCGAGCGCGAGCACGTCCGCGGACGCGAGCAGCTCGTCGAAATCGCGCCGGTCGCGGCGGGCGCCCAGGTCGAGCCGCGTGGACCGCTTGCCGTGCCCGGTGTCGAGGTGCTGCCACTCGATCTCGGGCAGGTGTGGCGAGTCGACCCGCAGCACGTCGGCGCCGGCGAGCGCGAGGTCGCGGGTGGCCACGGGCCCGGCGATGACGCGCGTGAGGTCCAGCACGCGCACGCCCGCCAGGGGCAGCCCATTCCGCTGCGGGGCGGTCGCCGCGCGCCACCGCCGCGGGTCGGCCGGGCCGGCGAGGTCCAGCGCGACCAGCGGCGCCCCGGCCACGGCCCTGGCCTGCGGGTGCGCGCGCCACGACTGCGGATCCCGCACCGCGATCGCGAGGGCGCCGTGCTCGGCCGCGGCCTCCTCGAGCGCCGTGGCCGACCGGCGTGCAACGGCGCGCTCGACGTCCGCGCGTTGCGCGTCGGATCCGAGCCCGAGCAGCCCGCGGAGGCGCTCGGCATGGTGCGGGTAGTTGCCGTGCGTGCGGATCCAGCCGTCCTCCGCGCGCCAGAAGCCCGACAGCGGTGACCACACGTCCGGCGCGGTCCCGTCGATCCGCAGCAGGCGGTCACTGCCGTACGAGGCGGCGACGCGCGCCCCGTCCACTCGCACGGGCGCGGGCCCCGGCTGTCCCGAGCGGGACGCGAGCACGGCGTTCAGGGCGAGGGAGGCGAGCGCCACGCTGTCCACGGCCAGCTCCGCGACCCGCAGAGCGGAACGCCACCGCGGCGGCTCGGCGGGCGGCTCCACCCGCGCCAGCTCGTCGTCCGCGAACCCCAGGTCCGCCGCGGCGCGCCGTCCTACCGGGCCCAGCGCGCCGACCTCGTCGCGAGCGGGCCCGGCCGCGTCCGGGGTCACGGGCGCACCTCGCCCCGGGCCGTCCGGTCGCGGATCGCCGACACCACGGCGGCCATGTCGTCCCGATCGTGGCCGAGCCGCTCCGCCTCCGCGAACAGCTGCGTGCACACCTCCATGAGGGGAGAGGCGGTCGCGGAGCGCCGGGCCGCGTCGACGATGAGGCGGCTGTTCTTGAGCACGTCGGGGATCGCCGCGTGGACGCTCCAGTCCTCCTGCGCGAGCTTGGCGGCCTTGGATGTCGACACGGTCGACGCCATGGGGCCCGCTGCCAGGATCCGCTCCAGCAGCGCCGGGTCGAGGCGGTGTCGCTCGGCGAAGTGGAAGGCCTCCGCCAGGCCGCTCACCAGCGTGATGAGGAACGTGTTGACCGCGAGCTTCATGGTCAGAGCGTCGGGCGGCGCTCCGCACCGGAAGATCTGCGCGCACATCGGGCGCAGCACGGGGGTCACGCGCTCGACGTCGGCGTCGTCGCCCGCCACCATCGCGATCAGAGCGCCCTCGAGCGCGGGCTGCCGAGAGCCGGAGACGGGCGCCTCGACGTACCGTCCGCCCGCCGCGCGAAGGCGCTCGCCGAGGGCGCTCGAGTATGCCGGGGCGACGGTGCCCATCTGCACGACGGTCGTCCCCCGGTAGTCGACAGAGCCGTCGAACCGGACGACGTCGTCCAGCGCGCGCTCGTCGGCGAGCATCAGGATGACGACCGGGCACCGCGCGAACACCTCGGCCGGCGATCCGGCCACGCCCGCGCCGGCCGCGGCGAGCGGCTCGGTCGCCGCGGCCGTGCGGTTCCAGACCAGCAACGGCCAGGCTCCGGTCAGCCGGGCGGCCATGGCCGCGCCCATGACCCCGAGGCTGATGAACCCGACCCGGTGTCTCACGGGCTCCGCCGCTGCGTCCACGATCCACCTCCCTGACGTCTCGTGCAGCGATCCAACCGCGTCGCCGAGGTTCGTGTCGAGTGCCACGCTGCGCTCCGTGGACCGACCGACGGCGTCGGCACCCGAGACACCGCGAGGAGCGCGGGAATACGGAACGTCTCGACGGCGTCATGAACAATAAGAGTTGAGTCGACTCGACGCAGGTTTGCAGTCGGAGTCGAATCGGAGTGCGCGAGAGGAGAGGGGAGCTGGTTCGGATGACGCACTACCGCAACGGATGGAAGACGGCGCTGCTGCTGGGATCGCTCACGGCCCTGATCCTTGCGATCGGCTACGGGGTCGGAGGCGGCACGGGCCTCGCGCTGGCCGTCGTCGTGTCGCTCGCGATGAACGGCATCGCGTACTTCTGGTCGGATCGCATCGCGCTCGCCTCGATGCGTGCGCGTCCCGTCACCGACGTGGAGGCGCCGCAGCTGCGGGCTACCGTGCGCGAACTGGCCGCCGCCGCGGGCCTTCCGGAGCCGCGCGTCTACGTGAGCCCGCTGGCGCAGCCGAACGCGTTCGCGACCGGGCGCGATCCGCGCCACGCCGCGGTGTGCGTGACCGAGGGGTTGCTGCGCCTGCTCGGCCCGCGGGAGCTGCGCGCCGTCCTCGCGCACGAGCTCGCGCACGTCGCGAACCGCGACATCCTGATCTCGAGCGTGGCGGCGGGACTGGCGGGCATCGTGACCTCGCTGGCCAACCTCGCCCTGTTCCTGCCGTGGGGCTCGGACGACGAGGACGCGCCCAACCCGCTCGCGATCCTGCTGATGCTCGTGCTCGGCCCGCTCGCCGCCGGCCTGATCCAGCTCGCGATCAGCCGCACGCGCGAGTACGAGGCGGACCTCGACGGCGCGCGGCTGTCCGGCGACCCGATCGCGCTCGCGAGCGCGCTGCAGAAGATCGAGCGCGGCGCGCGCGCCACGCCGATCGAGCCGCAGGGGACCGCGGCGTCGCAGGCGCACCTGATGATCGCCCACCCGCTGGCCGACGAGGGGATCGCGGGGCTGTTCCGCACCCACCCGGCCACGGCCGAGCGGATCCGGCGGCTGCGCGAGATCGCCTCCGTCGCCCCGCGGCGCACGTTCGTGCGCCTGCACTAGGGCAACCGCGGCGCACGTTCGTGCCCCTGCGGTAGGGCACGGCGGCGCAGATTCGTGCGCCTGGGACGGTGCGCGGACGTCCGGTCGCGCGGGCGTAGGGTGGGGCGGTGCGCGTTCCCGCCGAGCCCTCCGCCCCGCGCGGTCGACGCCGCGGGCTGCTGCCGGTCGCCGGGGCCGTGGGCGTCGGACTGCTCACGGCGATCCAGTCCCGCGTGAACGGCGGGCTGGGGGCCGCGCTGGAGAACGGTGTGATGGCGGCGCTGGTCTCCTTCGGCTCGGGGTTCGTGATCATGGTGGTCGTCGTCGCGGCGCTGCCCTCGGGGCGTGCGGGGATGTCACGCCTGTGGCGAGGGATGCGCGCGCGCGACATCCCGTGGTGGATCCTGATCGGCGGCGCGGCGGGCGCGCTCACGACCGGGGCCCAGGGCGCCGTCGTGGGGGTGATCGGTACGGCCCTGTTCACGGTGGGCGTCGTCGCGGGGCAGACGCTCAACGGGCTCGTGCTCGATCGCGCGGGCTACAGCCCCTCGGGGGTCACGGCCGTGACGATGCCGCGCGTCGCGGGCGTCGCGCTCGCGCTCGCCGCGGTGGGAGTGGCTCTCACCGGCGGCACGCTGCGGGAGGTGCCGCTGTGGATGCTGCTGCTGCCGGTGCTCGTGGGGGCGGCGCTGGCCTGGCAGCAGGCGACGAACGGCCGGCTCCAGCGCAAGACCGCCTCGGCGACCGCAGCGACCTTCGTCAACTTCGCCGGCGGCACGCTCGTCCTGGGCGTCGTCGCGGTGGTGCAGGTGCCCGCCGTGGGCGTGGCGCCGTTCCCGGCCGAGCCGTGGCTGTATCTCGGCGGGGCTCTGGGCGTCGTCTACATCGCCATGTCGGCGGCGCTCGCGCCGCGCATCGGCGTGCTGCTGCTCACGCTGGGCTCGGTCTTCGGGATGCTCGTGGGCTCGCTCGTGCTCGACGCGCTGTGGCCGCCCGCTGTGCCGCCGTCTCCGTGGCGCTCGGCGGCGACGGTCCTGATCGCCGGTGCCGGCGTCGCGGTCACGGCGCTCGCGCGACGGCCCGTCCGCTGACGCGTGGACGGCCGGCCCTGCCGTCCGCTACTTCTTCTTGCCCTTCTTGTCTTTCTTCCGGGGCATGGACGAGAGGAATCGCTCGCCGTCGACGGTCTTGATGCGCAGTTCCCGGGAGCGTTCGGGCTTGCCGCCGACGTAGAGCCATCCGAGCAGCCGCTCGTTCCGCGCCAGCCCGTGTGCCTTGGCCACCGCCTTGGAACGCGTGGCGTCTCCCGTGCGCCAGAAGACGCCCCAGCCGGCCTCGTCGAGCAGGAGGCTGAGCATGTGGGCCACGCCGGCCGCGACCGCCTCCTGCTCCCACTCCGGCACTTTGTGCGAGGGGCGGATCCGGGCCACCACGGCGATCAGCAGCGGCGCGCGAAGCGGCTTCGTCGACACGCCCCGCTTGCGCTCGGCCTTGTGGAGGGCGCGCCCGAGCCGCTCACGGTCGTCCCCGCGCAGCTCGATCAGCCGCCACGGGGCGAGGCCGGAGTGGTCGGCCACGCGGCCGGCGGCCGACACCAGCTCGACCAGCTCGGCGTGTGTGGGGGCCTCGTCCGTCACGCGCAAGAGCGAACGCCGCACGCGCATCGCCTCGAGCGCGCTCATCGCGTGCCGTTCAGGACTCGGGGCGGAAGTCGAGCGACAGCGAGTTCATGCAGTAACGGTCGCCCGTGGGCGTGCCGAAGCCGTCGGGGAAGACGTGTCCCAGGTGCGATCCGCACGTGGCGCAGCGCACCTCCGTGCGCACCATCCCGTGGCTGGTGTCCTCCAACAGCTCGACGGCGTCGGGGCGGACCGACTCGTAGAAGCTGGGCCAGCCGCAGTGGGAGTCGAACTTCGTCCCGCTCTTGAACAGCTCGGCCCCGCACGCGGCGCAGGTGTACAGCCCGGCGCGATCCTCGTCCAGCAGCTCTCCCGTCCAGGGGCGCTCCGTGCCGGCCTCGCGCAGCACGGCGTACTGCTCCGGCGTGAGCTCGGCGCGCCACTCCTCCTCGGACTTGCTGACCTTGTACGACATGGATTCCCTCCCGATGGCCTGAATCCAGCGTACGCCCGCGCGGCGCCCCCGGGCCCGGGCGTCGCGCCGGCGTCGCTCGTCCGCGGCGCGAGAGGATGAGGGGATGACGCAGAGTCCCGACAGCGCGGAGGCCGAGGCGGTCGCCGAACGGTTCGCGCGCTTCGCCCGCGAGGAGGCGCCCGGCCGCTCAGCCGTGTACGCGGAATGGGCGACCGGCGTCGCGGCCGATCCCGAGCTGTGCGGCATCCTCGCCCGCATCCCGGCGCAGCGACGGCAGCCGCCGCTCGTCTTCGCCGTCACGCGCATGCTGGGCGCCCCGGTCGAACCCGCGGGCGCCGGATCGTTCGCCGCGTGGGCGGCGTTCGTGCGCGCGAACGCGGCACGGGTCGTGGCCGAGTGCTCGGCGCGCACGCTGCAGACCAACGAGCCGCTGAGGTGCGCGGCGCTGCTGCCCGCGCTCGCCCGCATACCCGGGCCGCTCGCGTTGCTCGAGCTGGGCGCCTCGGGCGGGCTGTGCCTCTACCCCGATCGCTATGCGTACCGATACGGCAGGACGGGTCTCGAGCTCGGGCCGCGGGGCGGCGCGGCAGTGACGCTCGAGACGGAGGTGCGCGGCGCCGAGCCGCTCGAGTTGCCCGACGCGCTGCCGCGCATCGTCTGGCGAGGCGGCATCGACCTGCAGCCCCTGGATGCGCGCGACGCAGGCGACAGGGCATGGCTGGAGGGGCTGGTCTGGCCTGAGGAGCGCGATCGCGCCGAACGGATCTCCGCCGCGCTGGACGTCGTGGCCGCCGATCCGCCGCTGCTCGTGGCGGGGGACGCCTCCGATGTCGCGCTGGTGCGCCGCGTCGCCGCGCGGGCCCCCGTCGACGCGACACTCGTCGTCACCACCCCCGGTGTGCTTCCCTATGTGCCGCGGGCGCGGCGCGAGGCGCTCATCGCGGCACTGCGCGATCCGGCAGGCGTCCGCGCCCCGCTCCCCGGGCAGCACCGCGGGGCGCACTGGATCACGCTCGACCAGCCGGGCCTCCACGACGCCTGGAGTCCGCCCATCGATGCGGCTGCTTGGCCCGGCTTCGCGCTCGCTCTCGACGGCGAGGTCCTCGCCGCCGCTGACCCGCTGGGCGCGTGGATCGAACCGCGCCGCGCCGGCCACTGAGCCCGGCGCCGCTGCGCGGCCGCCGCGGCCGCCGTCGCCGTGCTCGCGACGAGCGTGTCCCACTTGTTGTCGGTATGACCCGCATATAGCGGCGCGAAGTGGGACATGGTCGGGCTCATACCGGCCTGAAGTGGGACGCCCCGTCGAGGGTGCCGGTCGTCGGTGTGGGTGTCGCGCGTCGCTCCCGATGTGTGTGTCCCACTTGTTGTCGGTATGGCGTGCGTATAGCGGCACGATGTGGGACACGGGTTGGCTCATACCGGCACGGAGTGGGACATCCCCTCGAAGGGCGTCGGACGCTGAGCCGCGCACGCGGTCGGATCCCGCCCGGAGCGCCTCCCGGCGCGGGAGCGTCCCCGCGCCTAGCGTGGTCCCATGTCGTCCTCGCAGCCTGCGTCCTCGCCGCCGGAAGGATCCGCCGCTGGCGGGCTGTCGGACCGGGACCGCGCGATCCTGGCGTTCGAGGCGGAATGGCGCCGGCACGGCGGCGCCAAGGAGGAGGCCATCCGGGCCCGGCTCGGCTTGACGCCGGCGCGCTACTACCAGCTGCTCGGCCGGCTCATCGACGCGCCCGAGGCGATCGCCGCCGATCCGCTGCTCGTCGGCCGCCTGCGCCGGCAGCGCGACGCCCGGCTGGCGGCCCGTCGCGGGGGTCCGGAGCGCGGTCGCGCCGCCGGCGGCGCGCGCCTCGCGGGCTGACCCGCCGTCGTGCGCGCGGGACGATCAGCGCGCTCCGGGTAGCATCGGGGGGTGCCGACCAGCTATCCCCGGGACCGCTTCGACGATGTGCCCCGCCAGGCGGAGCGCGTCGGCGCGCACCGCGCCGAGCCCCCGCGGATGTCGCGGCTCGTCGTCTTCCTGTGGGCTGCGCTCGCGACCGTGGTCCTGACGGCGGCGGGCATCCTCGCCTTCCTGCTGCTCTCCCAGCGGGTGGACATCCTTCCCGCCCCGGAGCGGCCCCCAGCGGCTGAGCCCGTGATCGACACCGACTACCGCGTGCTCATCCTCAACGGCACGGCCACGCCCGGGCTCGAGGACGAGGCGGCGGAGCACCTGACGGCGGCCGGCTGGAGCGAGGACATGGTGATCCCGTCCCCGTCCTCCGTGACCGACTTCCCGGAGACGACCGTGTACTACGCGTCGCCGGACGAGGAGGCGGTGGCCCTCGGCATCGCCGAGACGATCGGCGGGGCCCGCGTGGAGCAGAGCGACGAGTACCACAGCCCGGAGGACCCGATCCTGGAGGTCACCGTGGTCGTGGGCCTCGACCGTGTTTCAGGCGGGTAAACAGTTCGAAGCGGACGTGTCAACACTCGTCCGCTGACGCTCCCGGAGCGCGGACGCGCGGATACGATTCCCGCGTATCAGCACCCGCACCAGGAGAGTTCGCATGACCCAGGGCACCGTCAAATGGTTCAACGCCGAGAAGGGCTACGGGTTCATCACCGTGGCCGACGGCGGCCAGGACGTCTTCGTCCACTACTCGAACATCGAGATGAGCGGCTTCCGCGTGCTGGAGGAGGGGCAGTCCGTCGAGTTCACCGTCGGCGCCGGGCAGAAGGGGCCGCAGGCCGAGGCCGTTCGCGTCGTGTGACGCGTCGCCCGGCGGCGCGGGATGCGCCCGCCGGAACGGCCGGAGCGGCGTCGTCGCGCGGCCCGGATGGGCTGCGCCCACCGCTGTCCGAGTGGCTTGCACTCGGTGGGGGTGAGTGCCAGAATGGCGTTAGCACTCGCGGGAATGGAGTGCTAAGACCACACGCCTACGTCCGGGAGGGACGACACACACATGGCAAAGATGATCGCTTTCGACGAGGAGGCCCGTCGCGGCCTCGAGCGCGGCCTCAACACGCTGGCCGACGCCGTCAAGGTGACGCTCGGCCCGCGCGGTCGCAACGTCGTGCTTGAGAAGAAGTGGGGCGCCCCCACCATCACGAACGACGGCGTCTCGATCGCCAAGGAGATCGAGCTCGACGACCCGTACGAGAAGATCGGTGCCGAGCTCGTCAAGGAGGTCGCGAAGAAGACCGACGACGTCGCCGGTGACGGCACGACCACCGCGACCGTCCTCGCCCAGGCGCTCGTCCGCGAGGGCCTGCGCAACGTCGCTGCCGGCGCCGACCCGATCGGCCTGAAGCGCGGCATCGAGAAGGCCGTCCAGGCGCTCTCGGACGAGCTGCTCAAGCAGGCCAAGGAGGTCGAGTCGAAGGAGCAGATCGCCGCGACCGCGTCGATCTCGGCCGCCGACACCGCGATCGGTGAGCTCATCGCCGAGGCCATCGACAAGGTGGGCAAGGAGGGCGTCGTCACCGTCGAGGAGTCGAACACCTTCGGCACCGAGCTCGAGCTCACGGAGGGTATGCGCTTCGACAAGGGCTACCTGAACCCCTACTTCGTGACCGACCCGGAGCGCCAGGAGGCGGTCTTCGAGGACCCCTACATCCTGATCGCGAACCAGAAGATCTCGAACATCAAGGACCTTCTGCCGGTCGTCGACAAGGTGATCCAGGCGGGCAAGGAGCTCGTCATCATCGCCGAGGACGTCGAGGGCGAGGCGCTCGCGACGCTCGTGCTGAACAAGATCCGCGGCATCTTCAAGTCGGTCGCCGTCAAGGCTCCCGGCTTCGGCGACCGCCGCAAGGCCCAGCTGCAGGACATCGCGATCCTCACGGGTGGCCAGGTCATCACGGAGGAGGTCGGCCTCAAGCTCGAGAACACCGACCTCGAGCTGCTCGGCCGCGCCCGCAAGGTCATCGTCACGAAGGACGAGACGACGATCGTCGAGGGTGCCGGCGACACGGAGCAGATCGAGGGCCGCGTGACCCAGATCCGCCGCGAGATCGAGAACACCGACAGCGACTACGACCGCGAGAAGCTGCAGGAGCGCCTCGCCAAGCTCGCCGGCGGCGTTGCCGTCATCAAGGCGGGCGCGGCCACCGAGGTCGAGCTCAAGGAGCGCAAGCACCGCATCGAGGACGCCGTCCGCAACGCGAAGGCCGCCGTCGAGGAGGGCATCGTCGCCGGTGGTGGCGTCGCCCTCATCCAGGCCGGCAAGACCGCGTTCGAGGGCCTGGAGCTCACGGGCGACGAGGCCACCGGTGCGAACATCGTCAAGGTCGCGATCGAGGCTCCGCTGAAGCAGATCGCCCTCAACGCCGGTCTCGAGCCGGGCGTCGTCGCGAACAAGGTCGCCGACCTCCCGGTCGGCCACGGCCTCAACGCCGCGACGGGCGAGTACGGTGACCTGTTCGCGCAGGGCATCATCGACCCCGCCAAGGTGACGCGCTCGGCGCTGCAGAACGCCGCGTCGATCGCCGGCCTCTTCCTCACGACCGAGGCCGTCGTCGCCGACAAGCCCGAGAAGGCCGCGGCCCCGGCCGGCGGCGGCGACCCCACGGGCGGCATGGACTTTTGATGCGGCGCGACTCAATGCCGCGAAGCGGCGTTGAGTCGTGACGGATCAAGGTTGAGCGAGCGAGCAAAGCGAGCGAGTCGAAACCCGCACGTGAGCGCCCGAGCTCAACTCCCGTCCGACACAGCAGAGCGGCCCCTCCTCCGGGAGGGGCCGCTCTGCTGTGTCGGCGTCAGCGGAACATGCCGGCCGTGAGGTGCTCGGTCTCGGCGTACTGGGCGCCGGCGACGCCCAGGGCCTGGCCGATGGAGGCGAGCGCCTCCTCGACCGTGCGCTGGGTGGCTCGCCACTGCTCGATCGTGCCGTGGAATGCGCTCGCCGCGCCGCCCTGCCACGACGACTGCAGGTGCAGCAGCTGACCGAGCAGCGCCTCGGTCTCGGCGCGGATGCGTTCGGCCGTGGCGTGCACCTGCGCGGTCGCGGTCAGGACGGCGTCGCTGTCGACGGAGTATGCGGGCATCGTGTGTCTCCCGGTTCGTGAGGTTCATGGACGCCGTCTCACGCTAGGTTCCCGCAGACCCGCACGGGCACCCGGGTCCCGGATCGGGAGGGACGGCGCGCGACGGGGGCGTTGGGGACGAGGAGTGGCGCGGCGGACCGCTCACGCGCCGGCGTTCGCGCCGCCCGCATCCTCGTCCGGCCGCAGCTTCGGCATCGGCTGCGTCTCGATGTATGCGTGGTCCGCGATGTCGCGCCGCTGCGCCAGCGGGAACGACACGCGGAACGTCGCGCCGCCGCCGGGGGTGTCCGTGACCGCGACCGCCCCGTGCAGCGCCTCGACGATGGACGCGACGATCGCCAGTCCCAGGCCGCTGCCGCCCGTCTCCCGGGCGCGGGAGGTGTCCGCACGCCAGAACCGCTCGAAGATCTGGTCGCGGATCGCCTCGGGCACGCCCTCGCCGTGATCGACGACGGCGATCCACCCCATGTCCTTTTCGATGTCCACGCCGACCTCGATCTCGATGGGCGAGCCCTCCGGGCTGAAGCGGCGGGCGTTCCCGAGCAGGTTGGCGATGACCTGGCGCACGCGGTGCTCCTCGCCGAGGATGACCGGCGGCACGGCCACGGGGCGCATGGCCTGCGGCACCGAGAAGTCGAGCGGCGGCACCTCGATCTCCCCCGTGGGCTCGCCCGCCGCGCGGTTGCGGCGGCGCAGCATCGACGCCAGCCCCTCGGTCGCCGCCGTGATCGACCGCGGCAGGCGGCGGGGGATGCTCTTGGTGTCGGTCGTCACGCCGTCGCGGTGCTCCTCGGCGGGCGGCTCGACCGGCGCGCTGATCGCGATCGGGCCCGTGAGCGCCTCCGCGGTCGTGTCGATGACCGTGACGAGGCGCGCCGGATCGGCGGCCCGCACGTCAAGCGCGGCGTCGCGCGCGAGCGGGCGCAGGTCGACGGGCGCGATGTCCAGCTCGCGGCGCTCGTCGAGGCGCGCGAGCGCGAGGAGGTCCTCGACGAGCACGCCCATCCGGATCGCCTCCTTCTCGATGCGCTCCATCGCGCGCGCGGTGTCCTCCGGGCCCTGGATGGCGCCCATCCGGTACAGCTCCGCGTAGCCGCGCACGCTCACCAGCGGCGTGCGGAGCTCGTGGCTCGCGTCGCCTACGAACCGCCGCATCTGCCGCACCGTGGCGTCGCGCTGGGACAGGGCCGCGTCGACGCGGTCGAGCATGGTGTTGATCGCCGACTTCAGGCGCCCGATCTCGGTGTGCGGCTCGATGTCCGTCAGCCGCTGGCTGAAGTCGCCCGCCGCGATGGACATCGCGGTGTTCTCCACCTGGCTGAAGCGGCGGAAGGTGAGGGTGACCGCCCAGCGCGTCAGCAGCGCGCCCCACACGATGGTGGCGAGCGAGACGAGCGTGAAGATGCCGAAGTAGGTGCCGATGAACCGGTCGACCTCGTCGAGCGGCAGCGCGACCATCTGGGTGTAGAACGTGCCGCTCTGCGGCAGCGGGTTCACGGCCACGGCCGCGTGGAACACCTCGCCGGCGCCGTCGGTGAGCACGAAGATCTTGCCCTGGTCGGCGTAGGCGTTCGACAGCGGGTACTCGCTGTGGAACAGCGGCCGGGGGAAGCCGGGTCCGCGACCCCCGCCGGTGGCCAGCAGGTCGCCCTCGGGGCCGTAGATCGCGACGTAGTAGTCCGTGCGCGGCGCGTTCGCCCGCGTCGTGAACACCGGGCCCCGCACCTCGTCGCCGGAGATGTTGAACAGCTGCTCCCCGACGGGCGTGACCGCGAGCTGCTGCAGGGACGACTCGATGTTGCCCACGAGCGCGCCGCGCAGGATGGGCGTCGTGCCGACGCCGGTCGCCAGCAGTCCGAGGGCCAGCACCGTCACGGTGACACCGGTGACCTTGGCGCGCAGGCTGATGCGCCGCCACCAGCGGGTGATCGCGTCGGTCTTCTTCGCCAGGACGGGGCCTCTCTGCGGGATCGCGGCGGGCAACGCGCGCCGCCGCGCGGGGGTCTCAGCCCGCCTTGTCCACCTTCAGCATGTAGCCGAAGCCGCGCTTGGTCTGGATGAGCGACTCCGACGCGTGCGGGTCGATCTTGCGGCGCAGGTAGGAGATGTAGCTCTCGACGATGCCCGCGTCGCCGTTGAAGTCGTACTCCCACACGTGGTCGAGGATCTGCGCCTTCGACAGCACGCGGTTGGGGTTGAGCATCAGGTAGCGGAGCAGCTTGAACTCGGTGGGGCTGAGATCGATCGCGGTGTCGCCGACGTACACGTCGTGCGTGTCCTGATCCATCGTCAGTTCGCCGGCCCGGATGACCTGCTCCTCCTCGTCGCTCTGCATCGTGCGGCGCAGGATCGCCTGGATGCGCGCGACGATCTCGTCGAGGCTGAACGGCTTCGTCACGTAGTCGTCGCCGCCGACGTTCAGGCCCTTGATCTTGTCCTCGGTCTCGTCCTTCGCGGTCAGGAAGAGGATCGGGGCGGTGTAGCCGGCGTCGCGCAGCCGCTTGGTGACGCTGAAGCCGTTCATGTCGGGCAGCATGACGTCCAGCACGATGAGGTCGGGCTCCTCCTCGAGCACGGCCGAGATCGTCTGGGCGCCGTTGGCCACGGTCCTCACCTGGAAGCCCGCGAAACGCAGGCTCTGCGAGAGCAGGTCTCGGATGTTCGGCTCGTCGTCGACGACCAGGATGCGCGGTGCGGTCATGCGCCCATTATGTCTGTGCTGTTGATGATCCCGCTGGATATCGTCGCTCCTCGCACGGATCCAGTACGCTACGCCCCCTGCGGGTAGGGGGGAACCCGGAAACGGCCCTGCGGGAAGCCGCGGGGAGAACGGGGGATATCCCGACTGACACGCGTGCGTGCGCCGCCTAGCGTCGAGAGGGGCCAGGATCATCCGTTGGATGTACGCGGATGGGCCCTCCGGGGGATCCGGCCGGCCGGGCCGGCCCCTAGCGTCGAAGGGTGAGTGGGATGGGACGGGAGCTGCTCGAGTGGCTGACGGCGGTGGGCGACCAGCTGCTCGTGGCCGCGGGCACGGTCTGGATCTACCCGCTCGCGTTGCTCGCGAGCGCGCTGGACGGGGTGTTTCCTCCCGTGCCGAGCGAGACCGTCGTGGTGACCGCGGCGGCCGTCGGGGCTGCCACCGGCTCGCCCGTGCCATGGATCGTCGGGGTCCTGGCCGCGGTCGGCGCGTTCGCGGGGGACGCCGGGACGTATCTGCTGGGGAGGGCGATCGGGCTCGAGCGCTTCCGGTGGATGCGGACCGTGCGCGGGCGACGCGCCCTGGGCTGGGCACAGCGGGGGCTGGCCCGACGGGGCGCGTCGCTCATCCTCATCGCGCGGTACATCCCGATGGGCCGCGTCGCCGTCAACCTGACGGCGGGCGCGACGCGCTATCCGCCGCGCCGGTTCTTCCCGCTGGCCGCTCTCGCGGCCGTCGTCTGGGCGGCCTACTCGGTCACGATCGGCGTGATCGCCGGCAACTGGTTCAAGGACGCCCCGCTGCTGGGTGCGCTGCTCGGCGTGGTGATCGCGGTGTGCCTCGGCGTGGTGATCGACCGCCTGCTGGCGCTCCGCGCGCGGCGGGCGCCGCGGGACCCGGGCCTCGATCCTGCACCGGTACCGCCGCGGACGACGGAGAAATCCACGGTGTAGGACCCGATCCGCGCGAACGCTCCGAAACGGTGCAGATCTCCGAATCGGTGGATGCTGGCAGTCGGGCGCAGGAGCCGGCCGCGCTACGCGGCCTCGAGGCGCTCGGCGTCCAGGATCGTGTAGCTGTAGCCCTGCTCGGCGAGGAAGCGTTGGCGGTTCTGGGCGAAGTCCTGGTCGACCGTGTCGCGGGCGATGAGCGTGTAGAAGCTGGCCGTGTGGCCGGACTGCTTGGGGCGCAGCAGGCGGCCGAGGCGCTGGGCCTCCTCCTGGCGCGAGCCGAAGGACCCCGACACCTGGATCGCGACGGACGCCTCGGGCAGGTCGACCGAGAAGTTGGCGACCTTCGACACGACCAGCAGCGAGATCTCACCCTCGCGGAACTGCCGGAACAGCTCCTCGCGCTCGTCCACGGGCGTCGCGCCCGTGATTTTCGGCGCGTCCAGCTCGCGTGAGAGCTCGTCCAGCTGCTCCAGGTACTGGCCGATGACCAGCACGCGCTCGCCCGGGTGCTTGGCGATGAGGCTGCGCACCACGTCGATCTTGGCCGGCGCGGTCGCGGCGAGGCGGTAGCGCTCCTCGTCGGCGCTCGCGGCGTACTCGAGCCGCTCGCTCGGCGGCAGGTCGACGCGCACCTCGTAGCAGGCCGCGGGGGCGATGAAGCCCTGCGCCTCGATCTCTTTCCACGGGGCGTCGAACCGCTTGGGCCCGATCAGGCTGAACACGTCGCCCTCGCGGCCGTCCTCGCGCACGAGCGTGGCGGTCAGGCCGAGGCGGCGGCGCGCCTGCAGGTCGGCGGTCAGCTTGAACACCGGCGCGGGCAGCAGGTGCACCTCGTCGTAGACGATCAGGCCCCAGTCGAGGGCGTCCAGCAGGGCGAGGTGCGGATACTCACCTTTCCGGCGCGCGGTGAGGATCTGGTAGGTCGCGATCGTGACCGGCTTGATCTCCTTGGACTGGCCCGAGTACTCGCCGATCTCCTCGGGCGTGAGCGTCGTGCGCTTGAGCAGCTCGTCGCGCCACTGCCGCGCCGACACGGTGTTCGTCACGAGGATCAGCGTCGTGGTCTTGGTCGCCGCCATCGCGCCGGCGCCCACCAGGGTCTTGCCCGCGCCGCAGGGCAGCACCACGACGCCCGAGCCGCCCTCGCTGAACGTGTCGACCGCCTGGCGCTGGTAGGGGCGGAGTGCCCAGTCGCCCTCGTCGAGGTCGATGGGATGCGGGGTGCCCGGCGTGTAGCCCGCGAGGTCCTCGGCGGGCCAGCCGATCTTGAGCAGCTCCTGCTTGATGTGGCCGCGCGCCCACGCGTCGACGACGTAGGTGTCGGGCGAGGGCTGCGCGATCAGCAGCGGCTGGATGCGCTTGTTGCGCGAGACCTCGGCCAGCACCGCGCGGTCCGTGGACGTCAGCAGCAGCTCGCCGTCGTCGCCGCGCCGGATGGTCAGCCGGCCGTATCGCTCGACGGTCTCGCGGATGTCGACGGACACCGACGGCGGCACCGGGAAACGCGACCAGCGATCCAGCGTCGACAGCATGTCCTCGGCCGTGTGGCCGGCCGCGCGCGCGTTCCACAGCCCCAGCCGGGTGATGCGGTAGGTGTGGATGTGCTCAGGCGCGCGCTCCAGCTCGGCGAAGATCGCCAGCTCGTGGCGCGCCGTCTCCGCGTCCGGGTGCGCGACCTCGAGCAGTACGGTGCGGTCGCTCTGCACGATCAGGGGGCCATCAGCCATAGCGGACAATTCTAACGCCGCGAGCGGCACGACAGGCCGATCCGTCACACATGCCGCACGGACGTGATGCTCTTGACCGGCAGCGTCCGCTCGACGTCGGCGCCCCGGTCCCGACCGCGCAGGCGGCCCCCTCCCAGCCCGGTCGCCTCGAGCGTGAAGGAGCGCGTGGAGCCATCGGGCAGGGCGACCTCCACGGACAGCAGCGCCTTGTCGCGGACGGCCGCGTCGAGCTCGCGCTCGAGCCAGGCCCGGTCGGCGTCCGCTCCGTGCGCGCTGCGCAGGCGCTCCACGAGCGCGGCGTAGCGATCCTCGGGTCCGGCATCGTCCTCGGCCGCCGCGATCCGATGGCGGGCGAGCGTCTCGGTGCGGCCGTGCCGGTCGACCGCCACGACGGGGTACCGGGCGTCGGCGAGGGCCCAGTACGCGGTCTCTCGCGCGACGCGCGTACGCAGGCGTTCACCGTCGGGCACCAGGCCGAGGGCGCGCAGCGCCTGGTCGACGGCGATGGTCTCGAGCAGCCCCGCGTCGCGGCTGGTCACGACCGTGTGGCCGCTGTCCGGATCCACGGCCACCCGCACGAGCCCGTGCCGCTCGGCGATCCGCTGCACGAGGTATTCGAGGGGCTGCGGCACGCCGGTCAACGAGATCTCGGACAGGAACTCGAGGATGCCCGCGGCGGTCTCGCCGGCGGACAGGGCGCCGGCGATCGAGGACTCGGTGAAACGGTAGGTCGATGCCTGCGCGTGGGACTCCCGCGTCGCGATGCCCTGCAGCCGCACGTCCAGGGCGGGGGCCAGCGGCCCGGGCGAGATCGCCGTCAGGTCGTTCTGCAGGAACACCCGGTCCACCTCGTGCGGCAGCAGGGCGACCAGCGGGGCCGGATCGGCGTCGCCCCCCTCACGCAGGGACACGGCCCAGGCGGGCTCGGTGGGGGGTTCGTCGCGGCTCTCCCCCTCGGCGGTGAGCCCCGTCAGCTCCATGAGCCGGCGCCAGTGACGCGCGCGTGCCGGCCATTCCTCGTCCAGGGGGTACGCGTCGCCCCACAGCGAGGGGGCGATCCAGCCCCCGCCGGGAGAGCGCAGGCCCGCGGGCAGCGCGGTGCGCAGAGCGGTGGCGAGGTGCGCCCACCGGACGGGGGTCGACTCGGCCACCCACTGGGCGCCGCGCGGCGTGACGAGCCAGGCGCGGTCCGCCACGGCCAGCAGCCCCGTGACCTCGGCCAGCGCGACCAGCTCGTCGGCCTCGTGTAGGTCCCGCACGATCTCGGCCTGCAGCATGCGGCGTCGGTCGGAGGCGCCGAGTGTGCCGGAGCCGACGCGCGACAGCGGCGTGCGCACCGCCAGCAGGAGCACGTCCGCGAGCGTCGACAGCGTGGTGAACGCCCGCTCCGCGGCGTGCGCGGCGGCCGACTCGCTCGCCGCGGCGGGCGTGCGGTCGGGCGTGGGCACGGGGGCGATCCCGCCGAGGGCGACGCGCACCGCCTGGTACGGCCTGCCGTCGGGATCCGTCAGTCCGAGCCGCTCCGGCCCGCTCTGCGCCGCCAGTTGCGCGAGCGCGTCGCGGGGCAGTGCGGCCACGGCGCGCGCGACGGCGTCCGGTGCGAGCAGCGCCTCCGCCGCGTCGAAGAAGTCGTGCCAGGGGGCGCGCGGCGCGATGCGCCGGGACTCGAGCAGGCGTGCCAGGGCGGCGTCGTCCGCAGCCGCGAGCCGTTCCGCGAGTATGCGGGCTTCGGTGCTGTTCACGGCGCTCACGTCGGTGGGTCAGGGGCGCCGCGCCGCCTTGCCCCTCCGGACGAAGCTCATGATGAGCAGCACGAGGATCAGGACGAACGCGATCGGCAGGCCGAAGAGGGGGATCGCGCTCACGATCGGCCAGAGCCCGGCCTCGTAGTCCTCCGTGCTCGTCATGCCCATGGCCCGCCCGATCATGATGGCGAAGAAGCACAGGACCGACAGCACGGCGATCCCGAGCGACATGAATGCCAGGATCCGATCGATCCGGCGCACCGGCGGGTCCTCGGGGGTCTTCGTGCTCATCCTCCTCAGAGTAGCGGCATGCGGTGGCGCGTTAGGCTGGATGTGCGGGATCCGCCGGTCCCGCGTTCGTTCTTCACCGCATCCAGAGGTTGTGTGTCATGCCCACCGGCAAGGTCAGGTTCTACGACGAGGAGAAGGGGTTCGGCTTCATCGCGTCCGATGACGGCCAGGACGTCTTCCTGCACGCCAGCGCCCTGCCCGCCGGCGCACCCGCGCCCAAGGCGGGCACCCGCCTCGAGTTCGGCGTGGCCGAGGGGCGCAAGGGTCTGCAGGCGCTCTCGGTGCGTGTGCTGGAGGCTCCGCCGAGCCTCGTGAAGGCGAAGCGCAAGCCCGCCGACGACATGGCCGTCATCATCGAGGACCTCGTCAAGCTGCTCGACGGCATCGGCGCGGATCTGCGCCGCGGCCGCTATCCGTCCTCGGGACACGCCCGCAAGACGGCCGCCGTGCTGCGCAAGGTCGCCGATGAGCTCGATGTCTGACGCGGAAGACGCACGCGACGGCGAGCCGGTGACGGACGGCGCGCTCCCGCCGAGCGAGCCCGACGCGCGACTGCTGGCGGCGCACGATCTGGCACTCGCGGCGCTGCACGAGATCACGGACCCGTCCAGCGTGGGCGAGCCGGCCGGGCACCTCGTCGAGAGCGACGGCGTGGTCTCGTTGCGGTTCGAGAACCGGCTGCTCGGCTATCCCGGCTGGTACTGGACGGTGTCGCTCGCGGTCGTCGAGGGATCCGAGCCGACGGTGCTCGAGGCCGAGCTGCTGCCCGGCGACGACGCCCTGCTCGCGCCCGAGTGGGTGCCGTGGGCCGTGCGGCTGAAGGAGTATCAGGCCGCCCAGGCGGCCGCCGAGGCGGAGGCGGCCGCGCACCGGAGTGCGGATGACGACTCGGACGACGACGAGGACGACGACTTCGACGAGGACGACTCGCCCCTGCTCCACGCGGGGGACGTCGACGGCGTCGACATCGACGCGCTCGACACCGGCGGCGAGGACGACGACTCGGACGACGACGAGTCGGACGACGACGATGATGATGAGTCGGACGATGACGATGAGTCGGACGATGACGATGACGACGATGAGTCGGACGATGACGATGACGATGATGAGTCGGACGATGACGATGACGATGATGACTCGGACGAGGACGACGAGTCCGACGACGACGATGACGATTCGGACGACGACGATGACTCCGACGAGGACGAGTCTGACGAGGATGACGATGACGAGTCGGACGACGATGAGGACGACGACGACTGACGTCGCGCGTCTGGCCGCTCACTGAGCGGAGCGGCGCAGCCGCGGAGTCGAAACCGAGGCCGGCAGGCGCGGGCCCCACTCCTCGTCCACAGTCACCGTCGGAAGCGGGTTGTCCAGGGGTTTCGTTTTGGGGTGTGGATCGGCGGTTTCTCGCGCGGGAATGTCGGTGGTCCTCCCTGCCGTGGAGGTATGGATCACCGGTACACCACCAGCGGGGAGGAGTTCCCCTCACCCGGTGAGCTGCGTGCCCTGATCCACAACACGGCGGCGTTGTCGGACGCTGATCTGGTAGCGGCAGTCACCGCCGTGGAGGCGCTGGGACGGGTGGTCGACGCCGCCCGGGTGCGCCTGGCCGGGGAGGTCGACACCCGCTCCGCCCGGGGTGCGGATGACCGCCTGTCGGCGCGGTACGGGTGCCGGAACGGCGTGGAGCTGCTGGAGCGCACGACGCGTGCGTCCTCGAGGTCGATCAACGCCCGCATCCGGTTGGACAAGCACACCCGCCCCCGGGTGTCTCTCACGGGTGAGGAGCTCCCGGCCCGGTTCCCCCACGTCGGCGAAGCGTTACGGGACGGTGCCCTGGGGCTCGATGCCGCCCACGAGATCACGACAGCACTGGGCAAGGCCCAGGATCGTGCCGACCCCGTCCAGTGGGACGCGGCAGAGGCCACCACGGTGGCCTACGCCACCGGCACCCTGGACGAGCAGGCGGGCATGATCCCGCCCACGTTCGCGGAGGTCGAGGTCCACGCCCGCACCTGGGCGACCTACCTCGACCAAGACGGCCCCGAACCCGATGCGGAACGCGCTGCCCGGAACCGGGGCCTGACCCTGGGAGTAATTCGGGACGGGGTCGTCCCGCTACGGGGGTCCCTCCTCCCCGAGGTCGCCGCCGGGCTGCAACGGCTGCTGGATGCGCACCTGAACCCCGCCGTCCGCTTCACCCCCACCGTCGACCCGGAAGACCGGGACGAGAACACCGCGTGGTCCTCGGACGAGGTTGTCGATGACCCGCGAACGAACGCGCAGAAGCGTCACGACGTGCTGGCGGTGATCATCCAAGCCGCCGCCAAAGCCATCGAGACGCCCACGCTCGGCGGTGCCGCCCCCACGCTGGTGGTCACCGTCGCCGAGGACGACCTCCACAACCCCACCGCAGCCGCGAGGATCGACGGCACCCCGGTCCCGGTGTCCACTGCGCACCGGATCGCGCGCACCGGGGCCGTGCAGAAGGTGATCCACGACAGCACCGGCAGGATCGTCCGCCTCGGCACCCCGGAGCGGGTGTTCAACGCCCACCAGCGCCGGGCGATCACCGCCCGCGACGGCGGGTGCATCATCCCCGGCTGCACGATCCCCGCGGCGTGGTGTGAGATCCACCACGTCGACGAACACGCGAACGGCGGCCCCACCCACACCGACAACGGCGTGCTCCTGTGCTGGTGGCACCACCACAACCTCGACCACTCCGGGTGGGACGTCCGTATGAGAGTCGGCACCCCGGTGATCAAAGCCCCGCCCTGGATCGACAGACGCGGGATCTACCGACCCGCCCGCAGCACCCTCACCCGCCCCTGACACGGGGGTTGAGCTCGGTTTCGACTCGCTCCGCTCGCTCAACCCGTTTCGACTCGCTGCGCTCGCTCAACGAGCGGTCTTCC
>NZ_BMJY01000006.1:139107-177054 GCF_014643695.1 Microbacterium album
GAGCGGAGCGCGAAGCGCGCAGTCGAAACCGGGTCGGGCGGGTGTCAGCGGTTGTCGAGGATGAAGTCGATGCAGCGGATCAGCTGGCGCACGTCGTCGGGCTCGATCGAGACGAACGTCGCCACGCGCAGCTGGTTGCGCCCGAGCTTGCGGTAGGGCTCGGTGTCGACGACACCGTTGGCGCGCAGCGTCTTGGCGATCGCGGCCGCGTCGACGCTGTCGTCGAAGTCGATCGTCACGACGACGGGCGAGCGGTGCTCCGGGTCCGCGACGAAGGGCGTCGCGACGTCCGACGCCTCCGCCCACGCGTACAGCGCGCTCGAGGACTCCGCGGTGCGCGCGGCCGCCCATTCCAGCCCGCCGTTGCCGAGGATCCAGTCGAGCTGGCTGTCGAGGAGGTGGAGGGTCGCGAGCGCGGGGGTGTTGAGCGTCTGCTGCTTGCGCGAGTTGTCGACGGCCTGCGCGAGGCTCAGGAAGTCGGGGATGTAGCGGCCGCTCGCCGCGATGCGCTCGATGCGCTCGATGGCGGCCGGGGACATGGCGGCGAGCCACAGCCCGCCGTCCGAGCCGAGGTTCTTCTGCGGGGCGAAGTAGTAGACGTCCGTCTGCGTGACGTCGAAGTCGATGCCCCCGGCGGCGCTCGTCGCGTCGATCACCGTGAGCGCGCCCTCGTCGCCGTGCACGCGCGCGATGGGCGCCGCGACGCCGGTGGAGGTCTCGTTGTGGGGCCACGCGTACACGTCGACACCGGCCACGGCGGCGGCCTCGACCCGCGACCCGGCGGGCGCCTCGCGCACGTCGGGAGCCTCGAGCCACGGCGCCTTGGCCGCCTTGGCGAACTTGCCGCCGAACTCGCCGAACGTGAGGTTCTGGCTGCGGCGCTCGATCAGGCCGAAGGCAGCGGCGTCCCAGAACGCGGTGGACCCGCCGTTGCCGAGCACGATCTCGTAGCCGTCGGGCAGTCGGAACAGCTGCGCGAGCCGCTCGCGCACGCTGCCGACCAGGTCCTTGACGGGTGCCTGACGGTGGGACGTCCCGAGGAGGGACGTGCCCACGGCCGCCAGGGCCTCGATCTGCTCGGCCCGCACCTTCGAGGGCCCGCAGCCGAATCGTCCGTCGGCGGGCAGCAGGTCGGCGGGGATCGTGAGCGTCATGCGCCCCATCTTAGGGACCATCGCACGAGCGGCCGAGCCGCCGCCCGCGGCCCGGTCGGATGGGGGGCCTGCGCGGGCGCGGGCACGCGCCTGAGCCGATCCGCGCTCGATAGGATGGCCTGAGATCCCGCGCGATTCCGCTACTTCTGACAGGGCTGCCATGACCGACCTGATCGACACCACCGAGATGTACCTCCGCACCATCCTCGAGCTCGAGGAGGAGAACATCGTGCCGCTGCGCGCACGCATCTCGGAGCGGCTCGGCCACTCCGGCCCCACGGTGTCGCAGACCGTCGGCCGCATGGAGCGCGACGGACTCGTCGTGGTGGGGGAGGACCGCCGCCTCGAGCTGACGGAGGCCGGGCGCCAGAAGGCCGTCGACGTCATGCGCAAGCACCGGCTCGCCGAGCGCCTGCTGTCGGACGTGATCGGGCTGGACTGGGCGTACGTCCACGAGGAGGCGTGCCGCTGGGAGCACGTCATGAGCGAGCAGGTCGAGCGCCGCCTGGTGGAGTTGCTCGGCCACCCGACGGAGTCGCCCTACGGCAACCCGATCCCGGGCCTCGACCAGCTGGGCGGCACGCCGGCCCACACGTTCGAGGAGGGGGTCGTAGGCCTCGTCGAGCGCCTCAACGCCGAGGGCGCGCCCGTCCGCGGCACAGTCCGCCGCCTCGCCGAGCCCGCGCAGGTGGACCCGGAGCTGCTGCAGCAGCTGCGGGAGGCCGGCGTGGTGCCGGGCGCACTGGGCGCCTACCGGTACAACGAGGGCTACGTCCTGGTGCAGATGGACGGCCAGGAGGACGGCCTGGAACTGCCGGTCGAGATCGCCTCGCACATCTTCCTCGTCGACGACCGCGTCCCGGCCTGAGCCGCGTCGTTCCGGGCGTCTCGGGGCTCGCCAGGCCCGAGCGTCGGCACCCGTTCCGCCCGGTTCTCCACACATTTTCCGGATGAGTGTGACAATTTCGTTATCTTCCTCTACTCTTGGGGGATGCCCGGGGTGAACCTCACTCGGGCTGATCCGTGGGAAATCGCCTGAGCGGCTCGTCGTTTCCACGGACTGCACACTGTGCCCCGACAACCAGTGCTGACGAGCCGGCGTGCCCGAACGCGAGGCGATGGAGGAACCAGATTGTCCGAGAACGATTCGTCACCCGTCGCACCCGACACCGACAGGACGAGCCTCGCTCCCACCGGCGCCGAGGCGCGCGTGAGCTCCCCGGCGCTCGTCCGCTCCACGATTCGCCGCGCCGAGCGCGAGGCCCGCCGTGCGGCCGCCCCCCGCATCCGCCCGCTGCGCGCGGCGGGCACCCTCGCCGCCGTCGCCGCGCTGATCGCGGGAGTCGCCGTCCCGGCGTACGCCGCGATCCGCTCCGAGGGCACGGCGGTCACGATCCACGACGTCGCGGCCGACCAGGCCCAGTCGCTCGTCGTCGCCTCCGAGGTCGAGAAGCCCAAGATCGCGGGCTCGAACTACTCCGCGACCACTCCCGAGGAGATCGCGCAGGCCCGCGCCGAGAAGGCCGCCGCCGAGCGCGCCCGCGAGCAGGCGGAGGCCGCTGCGGCCGCCGCGGCTGCCGCAGCCTCGGCAGCTGCCGCCGCGCCCGCCACTGCATCCGTCGCGCCCCAGACGTACGCGGCCCCGGCCGCGAGCGGCTCGGTCGTGTACCCGCTGTCCCCCGGGTCGTACACGGTGGGCCAGAGCCTCGGCGCCGGCCGCGGCCACCAGGGTCTCGACCTGCTCGCCCCGACGGGAACGCCGATCTACGCGATCGCCGACGGCGTCGTGTCGTACTCGGGCTACTCGGGTGCGTACGGCAACCTCGTGACGTTCAACTCCACGGTCGACGGCGCCGCGGTCGAGGTGCGCAACGCGCACATGTCGACGATCGCCGTCTCGGCCGGCCAGGCCGTCAGCGCGGGCGAGATCATCGGCTACGTCGGCTCGACGGGCCGGTCCACCGCCCCGCACCTGCACATCGAGATCCGGGTCAACGGCGGCATCGTCGACCCGCTCTACTGGCTGCCCTGAGCCCCGGCCTTCCGGCCGCACGCGACGAGGCCCGCGCCCCTCTGGGTGCGGGCCTCGTCGCGTCGCGGGTCGCGGCGGAGGTCGACACACCCGGAAGTTCACCGGATGTTCGACGCCGGGCCCTCCGCGGTGGGCTACTCTGTTCCCGTCGCCGAGAGGCGTGAAGGGAGAAGCCGATGGACCGAATACCCCGCATCCGCACCACGGATGCGCTCGGTCGTTACGTCCTTCGGCATCGTGTGCACACGGGTCGCGGTCTCCCCGCGCCTGAGGCGCTGTCTGCGTGACAGCGCCTTTTTTCGTCTCTGCACACCCTTCGCACCTGCAGGTGGCGCTGGTTCGAGAGCCCGGAAGCCGTCCGGGACCCATCGAAAGGACGCAGATGCGCACGCTGGTGTTGAACGCGGGCTATGAGCCCCTCGCGGTGATCTCCTTCAAGCGAGCCCTCGTGCTCGTGATGAACGAGAAGGCGACCGTGATCGAGCGCGACGAGAACGAACCCGTCTGGGGCACGAGCGCCTCGTACGACCGACCGGCGGTGATCATCCTCACCCGGTATGTGCGCGTGCCGGCCGCGCGGCGCATCCCGGTGACCCGCCGCGGCGTGCTGCGCCGCGACGGCTACCGGTGCGCGTACTGCGGCAAGGCGGCGTCCACGATCGACCACATCCTGCCCCGCTCCCGTGGCGGCGCCGACTCCTGGGAGAACCTGGCCGCCTGCTGCCTGCGCTGTAACAACGTCAAGGGCGACCGCACGCCGCAGGAGATGGGCTGGGAGCTGCGGATCACGCCCCGCCCGCCGCACGGCACCGCGTGGACCGTCCGCGGCGCGGAGCGCACCGACCCGCGGTGGGAGCCCTATCTGGCCCTCGCCGCCTGACGGCGCCGAGAGTCCGCGTTCGCGGCGTGTCCGCGTCTGTCCGCCCCGGCCGTTTTCCTGAGCCCTGTATTCTGTGGGCCGCATCAACGCCCCGCTCGGAGGGGGCGCGGGCACACTGACGCAAGGGGGTCCGGTCGTGGCGAGGAAGTCCAAGACGGAGAAGGCCGCACAGGCGGCGGAGGCGGCGGCGGACGCCGCGAAGGACGCCAAGCGGCTCAGCAAGACGCTGCCGAAGAAGCACGCCAAGAAGCTGTTGTCGCTGGCAGAAGAGGCCAAGGAGGCGGCGGATGTCTCCAAGAAGAAGCTCGTCCGCAAGCCGCGCAAGGTCGAGCGCACGGCGACGGCGGCCGTCGCGGCGCTGACCAAGGCGACCGAGAAGATCGAGGCGAAGCTCGAGGCGAAGGCGGCCGAGAAGAAGGCGGCCGAGAAGCTCGTCGCGAAGGCGCGCAAGCGCGCGGAGCGCGCCGCGGCGGCGGAGACCCCGGCCGGACCCGAGCTGCCGTCGCGCGCGGAGGCGCCCTCGCCCGTCGAGGCGCCCTCGCCCGCTGAGGTGCCGACCGCCGAGGTCGCGCCTCCCGCCGACGTCGAGTCGCCGGCCGTCAACGGCATCCCGGCCCCGTCCGTGGCGGCCGAGCCGGCCCCCGAGCGCCGCAAGCCGCGCGCCGCGGTCGCGCCGTTCCAGGCCGACGACCTGACGTCGCTCACGGTGCCCGAGCTGCGGGCCCGCGCCCGCGCGGCCCAGCACCGCGGGTACTCGCGCCTGACGAAGGCGCAGCTCATCGAGCTGCTCTCCTGATCCGGTGCGGCACGTCTACGACCGCGCCGCGGCGGCCCCGGCCCCGCGCACGCTGATCGACATCCTGCGCGAGACGGCGCGGCGGCATCCGGAGGCCTCGGCGATCGAGGACGAGACGGGCGCACTCAGCTACGGAGAGCTGCTCGCCCTGGTGTGGCGCACGGCCGCGCGCCTGCGTGAGCAGGGCGTCGTCCGCGGCGACCGGGTCGGCGTGCGGATGCCGTCGGGCGATCGCGAGCTGTACCTGTCGATCCTCGGCATCATGGCCGCCGGTGCCGCCTACGTGCCGGTCGACGCCGACGATCCGCAGGAGCGCGCGGACCTCGTGTTCGGCGAGGCCGGGGTGCGCGGCGTCATCGGCGCGGACGGGACGTTCCGCCCCGCGGCGGGGGAGGCCCGGAACAGCGCCGCGGCGGCCACGCTGTTCGCGGGCGAGGACCCGCATCCGGGCACTCACGCGACGCCGGTCATCGAGCCGCCCGGGATCGACGACGACGCCTGGATCATCTTCACGTCCGGGTCGACGGGCGTCCCGAAGGGCGTCGCCGTCACGCACCGCTCGGCCGCGGCCTTCGTCGATGCCGAGGCCCGCCTGTTCCTGCAGGACGCGCCGCTCGGGCCCGGCGACCGCGTCCTCGCGGGGCTGTCGGTCGCCTTCGACGCGTCGTGCGAGGAGATGTGGCTCGCGTGGCGGCACGGGGCGTGCCTGGTGCCGGCGCCGCGCGCGCTCGTCCGCTCGGGCGAGGATCTGGGCCCGTGGCTCGTCGGGCACGGGATCACGGCGGTGTCGACCGTGCCGACGCTCGCCGCGCTCTGGCCCGCCGACGCGATCGAGAACCTGCGCCTGCTGATCTTCGGCGGCGAGGCGCTGCCGCCCGAGCTCGCCGCGCGGCTCGTCGACGAGGGGCGCGAGGTGTGGAACACGTACGGGCCGACCGAGGCGACCGTGGTCGCGTGCGCGGCGCTCATGGACGGCCACGGGCCCGTGCGCATCGGCCTGCCGCTCGACGGCTGGTCGCTCGCGGTCGTGGACGCCGAGGGGCAGCCGGTCGCGGAGGGCGAGGTGGGCGAGCTCATCATCGGCGGCGTGGGCCTGGCGCGCTATCTGGATCCCGCGAAGGATGCCGAGAAGTACGCCCCGATGCCGACGCTGGGATGGGAGCGCGCCTACCGGTCCGGCGACCTCGTGCGCGCGGACGCGGCCGGCCTGGTCTTCCAGGGGCGGGCGGACGACCAGGTCAAGATCGGCGGACGCCGCATCGAGCTGGGCGAGGTCGAGGCGGCGCTGCAGGCCCTGACGGCCGTGTCGGCGGCGACCGTGGCGGTGCAGCGCTCCGAGGGCGGCGTGCCGCTGCTGGTCGGCTACGTCGTCCCGACCGAGGGCTTCGACCGGCAGACGGCGCGCGCCGAGCTCGCCGAGACGCTGCCGGCCCCGCTGATCCCGCTGCTCGCGGTGCTGGACGAGCTGCCCGTGCGCACGTCCGGCAAGGTCGACAAGGCCGCACTGCCGTGGCCGCTCGAGAGCGGTGACGCGGGGGACTCGGGCCTGTCGGACACGGCGGCGTGGCTCGCCGAGCAGTGGGTCGCGGTGCTCGGTACGCGCCCCTCCGACGAGTCGGCCGACTTCTTCCAGCTCGGCGGCGGCTCGCTCGCCGCGGCGCAGCTCGTGTCGCGGATCCGGGCGCGCGCGCCGGAGTTCACGATGGGCGACGTGTACGACCTGCCGAGACTCGGCCAGATGGCCGCCGCCGTGGAGGCCGAGGCCGCCCGCGACGCGGAGCCGTCGGGCTTCAGCACCGCCCGGCCGACGCCGCGCCGCATGCAGCGGCTGCAGACGCTGCTGGGGGCGCCGCTGCTCGCCCTCGGCGGCGCACGCTGGGTCGTGTGGCTGCTCGCGGCGAGCTGGCTGCTGCAGCTCGTCCCGGGCTTCGAGTTCCTGCCCGACGCGCCCGGGTGGCTCATCCTGATCGGCATCCTCGTGTTCGCCACGCCGTTCGGGCGCATGGCGATCGCGGCGCTGGCCGCGCGCCTGCTGCTGGCCGGCCTGAGACCGGGGGACTACCCGCGCGGCGGCGGCGTACACGTGCGGCTGTGGCTGGCCGAGCAGGTGTCGCAGCAGATCGATCCCGTCGGCCTGGCCGGCGCCCCGTGGGTGACGTACTACGCGCGGGCGCTCGGCGCCCGCATCGGCCCGGGCGTCGACCTGCACACGCTTCCACCCGTGACCGGCATGCTCCAGGTGGGAGCGGGCGCGGCGATCGAGCCGGAGGTCGACCTCAGCGGCTACTGGATCGACGGCGACACGGTCCGGATCGGCGGCATCCGCATCGGCGCGGGCGCGACGATCGGCGCGCGCAGCACGCTCGCACCCGGCGCCCGCATCGGCCGCGGCGCCGAGGTCGCGCCCGGCTCGGCGGTGTTCGGCCGGGTCAAGGCCGGCCAGCGCTGGGCCGGTTCGCCCGCCGCCCGCGTCGGCGCGGCGACCGGACCCTTCGCGCCGCACCGCCCGCCCGCCCGGCGCCGGTGGCTGTGGGCGTACGCGGGCTCGTCGGCGGCCGTGGGCCTGCTGCCGTTCGCCGGGTTCGCGGCGGGCGGGCTCGTCGTGGCGCAGGGCATGCGCGGCGCCGAGTCGCTGGCGGCCGCGGTGCCCGCCGTGGCGGCATGGCTCGTGCCGGGCGTGCTCGTGGCGGGCCTGACGTTCGCCGCGGGCGTCGTGGCGCTCGTGCGCCTGCTGTCGCTCGGGCTGGCCGAGGGCGTCCATCCGGTGCGCGGCCGCATCGCGTGGCAGGCGTGGACGATCGAGCGCCTGCTGGACTCGGCGCGCACGCTGCTGTTCCCGATCTACTCGAGCCTGTTCACCCCGATCTGGCTGCGCCTGCTGGGTGCGAAGGTCGGCCGCGAGGTCGAGGCGTCGACCGTGCTGCTGATCCCGTCGATGACCGAGATCGACGACGGCGCGTTCCTCGCGGACGACACGATGGTCGGCACCTACGAGCTCCGCGGCGGCTGGATGCGGCTGGCCAAGGCCCGGATCGGCAAGCGGGCGTTCCTGGGCAACTCCGGCCTGGCGGCCGCGGGACACCGCGTGCCGAAGAACGCGCTCGTGGCGGTGCTGTCCGTCGCGCCGCAGAAGGCGAAGGCCGGCTCCTCCTGGCTGGGGTCGCCCGCCGTGCGCCTGCGCCGCGTCGTCAACGAGGCCGACCTGGAGCGCACCTATCGCCCCCGGGCCTCCCTCCGCGTGGCCCGCGCCCTGTGGGAGCTGTGCCGGATCGTGCCCGTGATCCTCACCTGCGCTCTGGGCGCCGCCGTGATGCTCGTGCTGGCGGCCCTGATCGGGCAGCTCGGCCTGGTCGCAGCGATCCTCCTTTCGGGAGTCGTGCTGCTGGGCGCCGGTGCGCTCGCCGCGGGCCTGACGACCCTGGCCAAGTGGACGATCGTCGGTCCCATCCGCCCGGGGGAGCATCCGCTGTGGTCGAGCTTCGTGTGGCGCACCGAGGTGTCCGACACGTTCACGGAGATGCTCGCGGCTCCGTGGTTCGCGAACGCTGCGGCGGGCACGCCCGCGCTCGCGATGTGGCTGCGCACGCTCGGGGCGAAGGTGGGCCGCGGAGTGTGGACCGACAGTTACTGGCTGCCCGAGCCCGACCTCGTGACCCTGGGCGACGGCGCCACCGTGAACCGCGGATGCGTGGTCCAGACCCATCTGTTCCATGATCGTGTGATGAGCATCGACACCGTGACCCTCGAACCGGGCGCGACCCTGGGACCTCACAGCGTGATCCTGCCCGCCGCGACGATCGGCGCGGACGCGACCGTGGGGCCGGCGTCGCTCGTCATGCGCGGCGAGGTCGTCCCCGTCGGCAGCCGCTGGAGCGGCAACCCGATCGGGCCGTGGCGCGCGGTGAAGGTGCGGCGGTACGCCCGGGTCGCAGCCGGGTCGGGCCGTTCGTGACGGTCGACGAGTACACCCCCCAGAGCGGGGATCCGGGCATCCGGATCCGGCACTACGACCTCGTGCTGGACTACCGGGTGTCGACCAACCGCCTGAGCGGCGTCGCGACGGTGCGGGGGACCGCGCTCGCCGTCACGCGGACGGTGTCGCTCGACCTGGTCGGGTTGCGTGCGACGCGCGTGCGCGCCGGCGACGGGGCCGACCTCGCCCACCGCCAGAGCGACCGCAAGCTGCGCGTGACGCTCGGGCGGCCGCTGGAGGCGGGGGAGGAGTTCGCGTTCACCGTGTCGTACGCCGGCGCGCCCCGGCCGCGCCGCACGCGGTGGGGGACGATCGGCTGGGAGGAGCTGGAGGACGGCGTGATCGTCGCGTCCCAGCCGACGGGCGCGCCGACGTGGTTCCCGTGCAACGACGTGCCCGCCGACAAGGCCACGTACCGGATCGAGCTCACGACGGACGCCGCCTACACCGTCGTCACGGGCGACGCGGTCGTGCCGCCCGTGCGTCGGGGGCGGCGCACGTGGGCCATCGCGTACGACGTGCCGACGCCCACGTACCTCGTGACGGTGCAGCTCGGGCGTTACGTGCGACGTCCCGTGGACCTGGGGTCCGTGCGGGGCGCGCTCGTGCATCCGCGTGCCCTCGCGCCCCGCGTCGACGCCGACTTCGCGGACCTGCCGCGCATGATGGCGGCGTTCGAGCGGTGCTTCGGCCCGTATCCGCTGCCCGGTTACACCGTGGTGGTCACGCCGGACGAGCTGGAGATCCCGCTCGAGGCGCAGGGCGTCGGCGTGTTCGGCGCGAACCACGTTGACGGACGCGGCGGATTCGAGCGCCTGATCGCGCACGAGCTGGCGCACCAGTGGTTCGGCAACAGCGTGGGCGTGGCGCGCTGGCGCGACATCTGGCTCAACGAGGGCTTCGCGTGCTACGCCGAGTGGATCTGGTCGGAGGAGTCCGGCGGGGCCGACGCGCACGCGAAGGCGCTGGCCCACCACGCCCGCCTGTCGAAGCTTCCCCAGGACCTGGTGCTGTCCGATCCGGGCCCGGAGCTGATGTTCGACGACCGGGTGTACAAGCGCGGCGCCCTGGCCCTGCACGCTCTCCGCCTCACGGCGGGCGATGCGGCGTTCTTCGAGCTGCTGCGCGAGTGGACGCGCCGCCATCGCGCGGCCACCGCCACGACCGCCGACTTCCTCGCGCTGTGCGCGGAGCTCGCGGGCGCGGAGGCCGCGGCGATCCTGCCCCCGTGGCTCGACGCCCCCGCCCTCCCCGCGCTCCCGCCCCTGCCCGCCTGATCGGGCGGGGGCGAGCCGCCCGACATCCCCGTGCCGGCCGGGAAGCCGCTTTACGGCTGAACGGCCCAGCTGCGATACTGAACGCATGTCCACCGCAGAGTTCCACGGTTACGTGAGCGTCCAGCGCCGGGGCGTCATCGCGCTGCCCGCGGAGCTGCGCCAGCGGCTGCACCTGGACGAGCCCGGTGCTCAGCTCGAGGTGACTGAGCGGCCCGACGGCGTCGTCGAGCTCCGGCCCTCTCTACCGGTCCCCGCTGATCAGGCCTGGTTCTGGACGGAGCGCTGGCAGCAGCGTGAGCGCGAGGTCGATGAGCACGTCGCAGCCGGCGAGGTCACGACCTTCGACACGGGCGAGGACTTCCTCGCCCACGTCGATCGGCTTGACGAGTCCTCGTGAAGTTCGAGGTCACGCCGAGCTTCGACAGCGACGTGCGTCGCCTGAAGCCCGAGCACCTGGCCGAGTTCCGTCGGGTTGTTCGCGAGAAGTTCGTGCCCGCCTGTGACGCCTACGCCGCGGATCCCGCGACGCCCTGGCCGGCATCCCTGCGCGTCAAATCGGTGCGGTCCGCTCCGGGGGTGCTCGAGATGACGTGGTCGTTCGCTTCGCCGGACGGCCGCGCGACGTTCGAGCTCGTGACCGTCGACGGCGAGGTGCGGGTGCGCTGGCGGCGGGTCGGCGGTCACGACGTCTTCAGGAATCCCTGACCCACCGATCCGGCGCCTTGCTCCGGCGTCACGAGCGCGGGGGAGGGGCGATCGCGATGCTCAGCACGTGCTCCGCGGGACCGGGGATCGTCGCGACCTCGATGGCGGGGGCGCGGCCCGGCACGCTCGCGATGACGGCGCCGGGCAGGGAGAGCGCGGAGGCCGGTCCGAACCGGACGTCCGCGGGCGGCACGCGCACGCCGCGCCCGTCGGCCTTGAGCGCGGCCTCGATGCGCGTCCATCCGCGCAGATCCGGCGGCGGCGCCGGCGCGAACAGCCGGTCGAGATCCGGCAGTCGCTGCGCGGCATCCCCCGCCTCCACGTCGACGCCGATCGCGGCGGCTTCGGTGGCGCGGGCCGCGGCCGCGACCACGAGCGGTCCGGCATACGCCACGCTCAGCACGACGGGCGCGGCGACGGCCCGTGGCCGCCCGTGCGCGCCGCCGCATCGGTCGCACCGGCTCGACAGCGTGATCGGATGACCGGGGGCGAGCTCTCCGATCAGCTCGGCCAGCAGCATCCGTCCCGTGAGGAACCTGCTCGCCGCCGTGCCGTTCAGCCCGGCCCAGCGCCGCCGTTGCGCATCCCCCAGCGCGTCGAGGAGCGCGTCGGCCTCGGTCGGCGTGCCGCGGTGAGCGTGCGCCCAGGCCACGAGGGCCGGGCCCACGCAGATCCTGTGCCGGGCGCCCCCGCTCTGTTGCGGCTCCGACCGATCCGCCCTGTGGACACGGCCTGCCGTCATCCGCATCGCGTCATTCACGTCGCATACCGCCACCCGTACCCGTAGCGCGCAGGGCGCGAGGCGCTACGCGCGGAGGACCTTCTCCATCGCCTTCCCGCGGGCGATCTCGTCCACGAGCTTGTCGAGGTACCGGATCTTCTGCATGAGGGGATCCTCGATGTCCTCCACGCGCTTGCCGCAGATCACGCCGGTGATGAGGGAGGCGTTCGGATGCAAGCGGGCGTCCGCGAAGAACTCCTCGAACGTCGTGCCCGCCTCGAGGTGGCGAGCCAGCTCGGCGTCGTCGAAACCCGTGAGCCAGGTGATCACCTGGTGCAGTTCCTCGCGCGTACGGCCCTTCTTCTCCACCTTCGTGACGTAGTGGGGGTACACGGATGCGAAAGGCATCGAGAAGATCCGGCTCACGTCAGCAAGGGTAACCCCGCATCGGTGCCCCTGGAGGGACTCGAACCCCCAACCGTTTCCTTAGGACGGAACTGCTCTTCCATTGAGCTACAGAGGCTGGCCCGGCCAGTCTAGCCGGGTGCGGGACGCGGCACGGCGCCACCCGGGCCGAGCCGGATGGCGCCGTGCGGGGAGTCGCGCGCTACTGCTGCAGGGCGAGCGCGAAGCGAACGCCCTCCTGCGTCACCTGAGCGTCGAGCACCTTGTCGTCGAGCTCGCCGGCCGCAGCCTCTTCGAGGAAGACGCGGGCCTCGCCGTTCTCGACGACGGTGTCGCCCTGCTCGGGCGCCGGCGCGAGCGTCAGCGCGTAGCCCTCGGCAGACGCGCTCGTGCCCTGGATGCGAAGACCCGCGGTCGCGGCATCCGGGGTCTGCGAAACGATGGTGCGGACGGCGTCCGCGGCGTTCTCGGTGAGCGTGAGCATGATGTGCTCTCCTTCCCTCGGGACCGGCCACGATTCCGAGAATGAGAGCGGGATGCAAGCATCACGCCCGACGCCCAGCAGATACACACCTGCATCGGGCGCCGGGCGTGACCGGCTCAGAGGCGCGTCAGTGCGCGGCCTCGTACGCCTCGATGATCGTCGCCGGAACGCGACCGCGCTCCGAGACCTTGTAGCCATTCTGCTTGGCCCATTCGCGGATCGGACCGTAGTCCGTCTGACCGCCGCGGCGCCGCCCCCGAGGCGCCGAAGAGGACGAGGATCCACCCGACATGCGTCGGGCGGCCGAGATATAGGGCGTGAAGGTGTCGCGGAGAGACTGCGCATTCTCCGCGGTGAGGTCGATCTCGTAGCTCTTACCGTCAAGGGAGAAGAGTACGGTCTCGCCTTCGCCGGGCTCCAGGACGGTGCCGTCCAGGTCGTCGACGAGCTGATGAACGATTTTCCTTGCCATGAGGAGATCATAACTCGTCATGCCGGCATACCGGTGGGTAATTCTGCCCGGCGTTTTGCGGTCCGTCGCGCCGGATAGGGGTCCGATATGGAGCAAAGGCGCCGGGCAGAGGATTAAGGAAGCAGGCCCCATTTACGAGACCGGGCCACGGCGGCGTGGCGTGTCGAGGCGCCGAGTTTCGCCATGGCAGAGCTCAGGTATGCTTTGACGGTCGCCTCACGGAGTCCGAGCAGCGCGCCGATCTCGGCATTCGTCTCTCCCAACGCGACTCTCGCCAGGACGTCGATCTCCCGGGGTGACAGCTTGACGTCCGATTTCTTCACCGCTGCAGAGGCTTCGGGCAGTCCGGAAAGGGAGGCGAGCTTACGCTCGAGTTCCTCGAGTCGCCCGCGAATGTCCGCGTCCGCGACATCGGCTGTGATTCGACGCAATTCGGCATAGCTCTCGCGAAGCTCTTCGCGCTGGGATGCCGAAAGGGGTTCCGGAGCGCGCGATACGCTGTGCGTGTCGTGCGGGGTCACGTCCCGCAGGGCAGCGACGCGGCGGTCCACCTCGGCGCGCACCCGCAGCTCGGTCGCGACGGCATCGGCCACGCGCATCGCCGGCGCGGCGCTCACATCGCCCACGCCCCAGGGGCCCCACGTGCCGCCGTAGAGCACGCCGCGCGGCTGGCCCTCCACGATGATCGGCGCGGCCAGGAGCGTACCGATGCCCTCCCCGAGGATGTACCGGTCATAGTCATGCGTGATCTGCCGCGCGGAGCGGTAATCGCCCGTCATGCGCGGCCGCAGCTCCTGCATCGCCCGGCCCCCGAGGCCGCGCTCGATTTTTACGGCGAGGCCCTCGAGCGCGTTGGTGTGGTTGCCGAGAAACGCGGTCATTCGCGCGGCGCCGTCCTCGAAGAGGCCGCCGAAGGCCACGGGGAATCGCGTCTGTCGCGCGAGTTCCCGCACCGCGTCCGCCACGAGGCGGCGGTCGTCTGCGCGCTGCTCCTGGAGGGTCACCGGCTACCTGCTTTCGGGGTGACGGCCCCTTTGGTCTTTTCGGGGTGACGGCCCCATCGTCGTCGTATGTAGCGTCGAACTTATCACCGGCGCGAGTGGCGGGAGCTCGACCGCGAATGCCGCGACGGTGAGCCGCCAGCCCGTCGACGACTTCTGCGCGGGCGGACGATCGCACTCGGGACCTCGCGCGGTTCCCGATCCCGGCAGGCGCACCTTTCCGCCGCCGCTTTCCGCGGATGCGCCGGTGCCATCGCTGCGAACCGCGACGACGGATTCCGCTATTCGATCGTCATTCGTCGCCTCGGGGCGAGGTCGGGGTCCGCGTTGTTGCGCGCCGGGCGGCGAGACGAGTGAGGAGGGCGATCGTCCGATCCCGCGGGACCGCCCCGCGCTCGGCGAGTGCGACGCGCATCATGATCTCCGACGCGCGCTGCATGCGACGGGTGCGGCGGCGCCGCTCGCGGTCGTATGCGGTCAGCGCATCGTCGACGGGCAGCCGCGAGAGCAGGCGCGCGAGCGAGACGGCGTCGAGGATGGACTCACATGCTCCGCGGCCGAGGTTGGGCGTCATCGCGTGGGCCGCGTCGCCGATCAGGACGGTCCGTCCCGCGGCGAAGGTGCGAAGGGGCGGCGTGGTCCATACGCGTTGCGCCAGGGTCGTGGGTGGCTCTGCGGCGTCGAGGACCGCCCGGATGCCGGCGGCTCGGCTGCCGGCGTGCCGGGCCCGGGCGAGGTTGAGCGCCTGCGTCGTGTCGATCCGCCGGGGTCCGGCGTCGCTGCGGAAGGCGGTGTACCAGTTGGTGCCGTCGCGGTGCGGGCTGATGCCCAGCAGCGCGCCGCGCCCCCAGTATTCGCCGTGCAGTTCCTCGTCGACGCCGTCGGGGAGCACGCCGCGCACCGCGAGGTACGGTGTGAGCCGCGCCGCGGCGCGACGGGGCGCGACGGTCGCGCGGACGACGCTGTGCACGCCGTCCGCGCCCACGACGACGGCGCCCGCCGGAGCCGGGGGCGGCGCGTCCACTCGGCCGACGACGCGCTTCGTCTGCGCGGGGACGGCATCCGCGAGCGCGTGCAGCAGATCGCCGCGGCTGACGAGGAGGCTGCCCGGCACCGGCGCATCGATCCACGTCCTGCCCGAGGCGGCCCGGAGCCGGAAGCGCTCGACGCGGGGAGCGTCGCCGAGCGCGTCGAGCGCGCCGATGTCGGCGAGCGCCTCGAGCGCCTCGGGCCACATCGCCAGTGCGGTGCCGGCGACGGGGAGGTCGGGCCGCTGCTCGTGCACGGTGACGTCGAACCGGTTCGGATCGAGTGCGGCGGCGAGAGTGAGGCCGGCGATGCCGCCGCCGACGATCACGATGGACTGCATGCCGACAGCGTACTATGGATGTAGTGTCCCATCACTACGGATGCAGTCAGTAGCTGGATGGCCTCGTTAGGATGCCGCCATGGCCGACCGCCGATCCGAGCTCGCCGACACCGCCATCGCCATCGTGGCCGGCGAGGGGCTCCGGGCGCTCACGCACCGCGCGGTGGATCGCGCGGCGGGCGTGCCCGCCGGGACGACGTCGAACTACTTCCGCACGCGCGACGCCGTCGTCGCCGCGGCCATCTCCCGAATGGAGCAGCGCGACCTGGCGGCGTGGGAGTCGCTGGGGCGCAGCCTGCCCGGCTCACCCTCCGAGCTGGCGGGGATGCTCGCCGCGGCCGTCGTGGCGCTGGGGGAGCGCGACGCCGCCCAGACCCGCGCGCGCCTCATCCTCTCGCTGGACCGCCCCGACGCCGTCGCCGCCGCGCACGCCCGCTTCGTCGACCGCGTCGAGCTGCTCCTGCGCGCGGTCGGCGTGACCGACGACCCGCGCCGCCGGGCCCGCCGCATCGTCGACTTCTGCGACGGGGTGCTGGTGCATGCCGTCGGGGCGCGCCGCAGCGAGCCGCTCGACGAGCAGGAGCTGGCGGCGGCGATGATCGCGCTGATCGCATGAGCACCCGCCGCGGCGCCGCGGCGGCCGAGCGTGATCAGTCGGCCCAGACCCCGCTCGTGCCGCGCCGGTGGCTGCCCACGAGGTGGGTGTCGACGATGCCCACCGCCTCCATGAGCGCGAACACCGTGGTGGGGCCGACGAAGCGGAAGCCGCGCCGCTTGAGCTCGCGGGACAGCGCGACCGACTCGGGCGACGAGGACGGGATCTCGGCGAGCGCGCGCGGAGCCGGGGTCGCGTCGGGCCGGAAGCTCCAGACGAGCTCGGCCAGGCCGCCGTCGGCCCGCAGCTCGATCGTGGCCCGCGCGTTGCCGATGGTCGCCAGGATCTTCGCGCGGTTGCGGATGATCCCGGCGTCGCCGAGCAGCCGCTCGACGTCCGCGTCGCCGAAGCGCGCGACGGCGTCCGGGTCGAACCCCGCGAAAGCGGCGCGGAAGTTCTCGCGCTTGCGCAGGATCGTCGCCCACGACAGTCCCGCCTGGAAGCCCTCGAGGCTGAGCCGCTCGAACAGGCCGCGCTCGTCGCGCACCGGCATGCCCCACTCGGTGTCGTAGTACGCCTGCAGAAGGGGGTCGCGCGATGCCCACAGCGGCCGGGCGAGCCCGTCGGGCCCGGTGATCAGATCCTGCGTCATGGGTTCTCCGTTTCGTGTCGTCGCCGGGCGCGCTCCAGGTCCACGAGGAAGCGCTTCGTCTCGGGCTGCGACCCGTACTCGCCGAGCGAGCCGTCGGCGCGTACGACCCGGTGCACGGGGACCACGAGCGACAGGGGAGTCGTGCGGCACGCGGTCCCTACGGCACGCGCGGCGCGCGGTCGGCCGGCCGCCGCGGCGATCTCGCCGTAGGCCGCCGTCTCCCCGTACGGGATCTCGCAGACCCGCTGCAGCGCGGTGCGCGCGAAGTCGCGCGTGAGGCCCCAGTCGAGCGGCACCGTGAAGGCCCGCCGGTCGCCCGCGAAGTACTCCGCGAGCTGCTCATCCAGGGCCGCCGCCGCACCGGGTGCGTGCGCGGGCGCGATGCCGTGCGCGCGGGCGAGCAGCTCCAGCGCCCATTCCGGATCGTCCGAGGTGACGCGCAGCGCCAGCACGCCGTCCTCGGACAGCACGGCGATCGCCAGGCCGACGGGGGTGCGCAGCAGGTCGTAGCGGAGGGTCACGCTCCCATCCTGGCGCCCACCGCCGACGGCACACGGTCGAGGCGTGCGCACACGGGGCAACGGGGCCCGCCTCGCCGGCTGGGGACGAGGTGTGGCGGGCCGTGCCCAATCCGGCGAAACTCCGCGGTGCGGAGCGCCGAACGCCCCACCCGCGCCTACCCTGGCTCACGTGTGGCGAGTAGAAGGCAGCGCGGCGGTGGACGACACCGCGGCGTTCGTGACCCCGACGGACCTCGGCGTGGCCGAGCCCGGCGTCGTGGTCGCGCACGTCGCCGACCCTCAGCGCCAGCGGCTGCGCACGATCGCGAGCGGTCTGGGTGGCGTCTCCCCCCTCCTGCACTACCCGCTCGGGCCGGACGGACGCGAGTCGCCCGAGACCGGTATCGACATCACCAAGGCGCACCCGGGCAGCCTGCCGCAGTTCATCACGGGCAAGTCGACGCTGCTGTCGAACCTCTTCCGTGACGAGGTCGCCCTGCGCGCCGCCCGCATCGCTGCCGAGCGCATCACGGCCAAGCACCTCGAGCTGCGCACGGTGCGCGGCATCGACGCCGTGCGGCTGGCGGTCGGTATGGCGGCGTGGCGCATCGGAGACGAGCACTTCTCGGCTCCCGTCCTGCTGCGTCCGCTCGCCCTGCGCCGCCACCACAGCGACTTCGAGCTGAAGCTGCACGGCCGCTTCTCGGTCAACCCCGAGCTGGTGCGCGCGGTACGCGACCACTTCGGCGTCGACCTCGACGGCGACGCCCTCGCCGCGCTCGCGTACGACGAGGGCGTCTTCAAGCCGCAGCCCGTCATCGACCACCTGCGCGCCGTGGCCGCCCACGTGGACACGTTCGCGGTGCGCCCCAGGCTGATCGTGTCGACCTTCGCGGATGTGGGCGCCGTGATGTCGCGCGACCTGGTCGACCTCGACCACCCCCTGCTGAACGCGCTGGCCGGGCATCCCGAGGATCTGGCGGCGCTCGACGGCGACGCGCGCCGCCCGGTCGTCACCAGCCCGGACGAGCGCGCGCCCGCCGCCGACACGCTGCTGCTGGACGCCGACGCCGAGCAGGAGGCGGTGCTCGCCCGGATCGCGGCGGGCCAGTCGATCGTGGTGCACACGCTGCCCGGTACGGGCGGCACGCAGACCGTCATCAACGCGGTCGGAGCGCTCGTGCGCGCCGGCAAGCGGGTGCTCGTCGTCAGCGCGCGCCGCTCGACGCTGGACGGCGTGCGGCACCGGCTCGCCGGCATCGGATTGGACGCCCTGGCGGTGTCTCCGACCGAGCTGCGCCGTGACCTGATCCGGGCGATCGTGCGCAACGAGAAGGCCACGCAGCCGAAGGTCGCCGAGATCGACGACGCGCTCGTGCGCCTGCGCACGGTGCTGCGCGACTACCGCCGTGCGCTCACCCGCACCCACGACCGGCTCGGCGTGTCGGTGCTCGACGCGACCCGCGCGCTGACGCGGCTCGCCTCGCTGCCGGAGCCGCCGTCGACGTCCGCGCGCCTGAGCCTGCGCGCGCTCGAGGCCCTGGCCGGCGACCGCCGCAAGGCCGCGTCTACGCTCGCCCTCGCCGCGCGCCTGGGCGAGTTCCGCGTCGGCCCGGACGACTCGCCCTGGTACGGCGTGACGTTCGCCACGACCGAGGAGGCGCGCCGCGCCCACGAGCAGGCGGGGCGCCTGCACCGCACCGGCGTGCCGCAGCTGCTCGAGCGCGGCTACGAGCTGATCGCCCAGACGCGCATGCGCCCGTTCACCACGGTCGACGAGCTGGGCGAGTTCCTGCGGCTGCTGATCGGCATCCGCGACTCGCTCGACCGCTTCATGCCCACGGTGTTCGAGCGGCCGCTGTCCGACCTCATCCGCGCGTACGGGTCGCGCCGCGAGTCGCAGAGCATGTCGAGCGCCGCGCGCCGCCGGTTCAAGCGGCTCGCCAAGGAGTACGTCCGGCCCGGCGTGCACGTCGCCGACATGCACGACGCGCTCGTGCGGATCCAGCACCAGCGCGCGCAGTGGCAGAAGCTCGTGGACGTCGGCACGATCCCGGACATCCCGCTCGGCCTCGGCGA
This sequence comes from Microbacterium album, assembly GCF_014643695.1. Taxonomy (GTDB): domain Bacteria; phylum Actinomycetota; class Actinomycetes; order Actinomycetales; family Microbacteriaceae; genus Microbacterium; species Microbacterium album. Next base: position 158,203 of record NZ_BMJY01000006.1, read on the forward strand.
CGTCCAGGTCGAGTGGCAGCGGGTCGAGGCGGAGCTGACCGACCTCGACAAGGCGCTCGGGCGCGGCTCGCGGCTGGCGGCGATGCCCGTGCAGCGGCTCGTGCGCACCCTCGCGGGCCTCGCGGCCGAGTCGGAGGTCTTCGACAACATCGTCGAGCGCGCCGAGCTGCGCTCGGAGCTCGCGCGCCTGGGGCTGGAGCCGCTGCTGACCGAGCTGTCGGTGCGCCACGTCGACGAGGAGCGCGTGGGCGAGGAGCTCGAGTTCGCGTGGTGGCAGTCGGCGCTCGAGCACATGCTGCAGACCGATCGCGCGCTGCTGGGCGCCAACACGTCGGTCGTCGATCGCCTGGAGCGCGACTTCCGGCTCGTGGACGAGGCGCACGCCTCGGCGTCGGGTCCGCTGCTGGCGTGGCAGCTCGCGGCGCAGTGGCGCATCGGGATCGTGGACGAGCCGGAGGAGTCCGCGAGCCTGCGTCGGGCGCTCACGGAGGGCGACATCACGCCGCGGCACCTGCTGCGCTCCGCGCCGACGCTCGGCCGCATCCTCGCTCCCGTGTGGCTCGCGGCGCCGTACGAGGTGCCCGCGATCCCGGACGACCCGCCCTTCGACGTCGCGATCATCGCCGACGCCGGCGCGATCGGCCTCACGGAGGCCGTGCCGGCCATCCGCCGCGCGCATCAGGTCGTCGCGTTCGGCGATCCCGTCACGCAGCGGCCGACGCCGTTCACGGTGGCGACGCGCGCCGCCGCGGAGGGCGACTCGACGGGGGATGCCACGGTCGACAGCGAGAGCGTGTTCGAGAGCCTCGCCGAGGTGCTCCCGGTCGAGACCCTCACCCGCAGCTACCGCGCGGGCGGCGAGGATCTCGCCGAGCTCGTCAACGACGCCTTCTACGGCGGCGAGATCGTGTCGCTGCCGTGGGCCGGGTCCTATCTGGGCCGCGGCAGCCTGTCGGTCGACTACGTCGAGGGCGGATCCGGCACCCCTGACCCCGTGACGGGATCCATCGAGAGCCCGGATGCCGAGGTCGCGCGCGTCGTGACGCTCGTCGTCGAGCACGCGGTCAACCGGCCGCGCGAGTCGCTCATGGTCGTGACCGCCAGCCGCAAGCACGCCGAGCGCGTGCGCAAGGCGGTGACGGCCGCGTTCGCGGGGCGCTCGGACGTCGCCGACTTCGTCTCGCGTGAGACCGCCGAGCCGCTCGCCGTGCTGACGCTCGAGCAGTCGGTGGCCGAGAGCCGCGACCGCGTCATCTTCTCGCTGGGCTACGGCCTCACCAAGCACGGGCGCGTGCTGAGCGACTTCGGCGACCTGTCGACGCCGGACGGTGAGCGACTGCTCACGGTGGGGATGACCCGCGCGCGCCGGTCGATGGTGATCGTGTCGTCGATCCGGCCGTCCGCGTTCGACGAGGGGCGTCTCGAGCATGGCGCCGCGACGCTCATGGGCATCCTGGGCAGCATCGCCGCCCGCGGGCGCGAGGCGCGGCTGGAGGATCTGGCGGATCCGCTCACGCTCGCGCTGGCGCGCGAGCTGCGCCGCCTGGGCGTGGCCGTCGACGTCGACTACCGCGGGCTGCTGCCGCTCGTCGCGCAGCACGACGGCAAGGCCGTGGTCGTGGAGTCCGACCCCGAGTCGCGCGGCGAGTCGCTGCGTGAGTCGCTGCGCCTGCGGCCGCACGTGCTGCGCCGCCTGGGGTGGCACTACGTGCGCGTGCACGCCTTCGACCTGTACAGCGACCCGGCCGCCGTGGCCGAGCGGATCGCCGCCGTGCTCGGCGTCTCCCCGGAGGCCAAGCGCGCCGACGGCGACACGCAGCCGCTCGAGGTGTGAGCGACAAGCCCGGCTCCGGCGACGCGTCCGGCTCCGGCTCCGGCTCCGGCGACGGGTCCGGCGACGCGTCGCGGCAGCGGATCGTGCGCGTCGTGGGCGCGCGCCGCGCCAGGCTCACGCCCATCCCGGGCGCCCTGGGCGACTCGGACGCGGAGGCGACCCTGCGCGGCGACGAGCCCCCCGCGCCCCCCGCAGACGACCGCGGCCCCAACGACGACCGCCTCCGCCGCGACGTCCCGCCCCACTACTGACCCCGCACGGGGTCGGGCGCGGCTTCGACTCGCTGCGCTCGCTCAGCCCGTTTCGACTCGCTGCGCTCGCTCAACGAGCGGATGGGTGGCCCCCGGGTGGGCGGTTCCGGTCGTTGAGCGGAGCGGCGCAGCCGCGTAGTCGAAACCGAGGTGGGAGGCCCCCGTTAGGCCTTCTGCTGCTTGGCGAGGAGGTCGCGGATCTCGGCGAGCAGCTCCTCCTGGGTGGGGGCGGGGGCCTCGGTCTCCTTCTCCACGCCGAGGCGGGCGTCCATCCGCGCCTTCAGCGCCGTGAAGGGGCGTACGAGCACGAGGTAGACGACGAGCGCGATCGCGAGGAAGTTGATCACGGCCGAGATGATGCCGCCGATCCGGAGGTTCACCTCGGCGAACAGGCCCGGGAACGTGATGACCCAGGTCGAGAGGTCGCCGGACGGCACGAACGCGCCGAGCAGCGGGTTGATGACGTTCTCGACGACCGCGTTCACGATCGCGCCGAACGCGCCGCCGATGACGACCGCGACCGCGAGGTCGATCACGTTGCCCTGCGCGATGAACTCCTTGAAGCCCGCGACGAGGCCCTTCTTCTCGGCCATGTGGTGTCTCCTTGTCGGGCGCCGGGTGCCGGCGGCGAATACCCCTGGTTACGCGCCCGAAGCGGACGCGGTCTGCGCCTTCGATGATGCAGGAGCCGGCGACGACGCGCCACTGCTCGTGCTCGATCCGGAGCCGCCGGAGCCCGATCCGCCGGATCCCGAGCCGCTGCCGCCGGAGCCGCTGCCGCCCGAGTCGGAGGAACCCGTCGATCCCGCACGGGAGTCGGTGCGGTAGAAGCCGGAGCCGTTGAACGTCACTCCGATCGAGCCGTACTCCTTGCGCAGCGCGCCGTCGCACTGGGGGCAGTCGGTCAGGGCCGGGTCGCTGAAGGACTGGACGGCGTCGAAGCGGTGCCCGCAGGACTTGCAGGCATAGGCATAGGTGGGCATACGTCCTCGCGTGGTGGAACGGTGGATCAGGTGTCGGCCGGAAGATCCAGCGTGCGCGTGGGCGTCACGACGCCGGTGACCGGCTGGTCGTGGACGTCCCGCGGCAGGCTGTCGACCAGTTCCGAATCATAGATCACCGCGTACACGGGCGGACGCCGGTCCATCGACCCGAGCGTCTTGTCGTAGAAGCCGCGCCCCCAGCCCAGGCGCATGCCGCTGCGGTCGATCGCCGCGGCGGGGATGATCATCAGATCGACGTCGTTCACGGCGATCGGGCCGAGCACCTCGCCGACCGCCTCGGGCACGCCGAGGGCGCCGACCACCTCCTCGCCGCCCGGTGAGGCGACGGTCCAGTCGAGCAGCCCGTCTTCGCGCGTGATGGGCAGCAGCACGCGGATCCCGCGCGCGATGGCCGCCTCGATGAACGGGCGCGTGCCCGGCTCGGTGGGGGAGGAGAGGAAGCACGATACGCTGCGCGCCCCCCGCGCCGTCACGAGGGCGTCGAGCTGCGCGCGCACGCCCTCGGCCGCAGCGGCGCGCTGCGCGTCGGAGAGCTGCTGGCGCCGCTCGCGGAGCTCCGCTCGCAGCGCACGCTTGGCCTGATCGAGCGCGTCCGTCATGGCGCCGATTGTACGGTGGCGGCGCGCGCGGCATGGTCAGGGACACCCGTTCGCATCGCCTACGATGTCACCATGCAGGATGCGACCACGCAGTCAGGGCAGATCAAGGCAGTCATCCCCGCGGCCGGTCTCGGGACCCGGTTCCTTCCGGCCACGAAGGCGACGCCGAAGGAGATGCTCCCCGTGGTCGACAAGCCGGCGATCCAGTACGTCGTCGAGGAGGCCGTCGCCGCCGGCATCCGTGACGTGCTGATGATCATCGGGCGCAACAAGAACGCCCTCGCGAACCACTTCGACTCGGTCCCCGAGCTGGAGACCAAGCTGCTCGACAAGGGCGACCACGGCCGGCTCGAGCGCGTGCAGGCGTCGAGCGACATGGCCGACATCCACTTCGTGCGTCAGGGCGAGCCGAAGGGTCTCGGCCACGCCGTGCTGCGCGCTTACGCGCACGTCGGCGACTCCCCGTTCGCGGTCATGCTGGGCGACGACCTGATCGACGAGCGCGACGAGCTGCTGACGACGATGATCGCCGAGCAGGCCAAGCGTGGCGCAATGGTCATCGCGCTCATGGAGGTCGACCCCGACAGCATCCACCTGTACGGCTGCGCCGACGTGGAGCCGACCGACACCGACGGCGTCGTGAGGGTGAAGGGCCTGGTCGAGAAGCCCGCGAAGGAGGACGCGCCGTCCAACCTCGCCATCATCGGCCGCTACGTGCTCACTCCCGACATCTTCCCCGTGCTCGAGCGCACCAAGCCCGGCAAGGGCGGCGAGATCCAGCTGACGGATGCGCTGCAGGAGGTCGCCGCCGATCCGGAAGGCCCCGGCGTGTTCGGCGTCGTGTTCCGCGGCCGTCGCTACGACACCGGGGATAGAGTCGACTACATCAAGGCGATCATGCGGCTCGCCGCCGACCGCCCGGACCTCGGGCCGGAGCTGCGCCCGTGGTTCAAGGAGTTCGCGACCACGCTGTAGCCGCACATCAGGGGTTCCGGGCGCGGACGCATCGGGACGGATCGGGGGAGCCGGATGGACGGCTTGGCACCGCGACAGCATGGCCCGGTCTCGATTCGGCTCGTCCGGCAGCGGGATGCGCGCGTCCTGCAGCAGGAGCTGGTCTCGAACCGGTCGTGGCTGCGTCCCTGGGAGGCGACGAACCCGGGCGGTCCCGCGCCCATCGACACGCGCACCAGCATCCGGCGGCTGCTGCAGCACTATCGCGACGGCGCGGGCGTGCCGTTCGTCATGGAGTACGACGGTGAGGTCGCCGGTCAGCTCAACGTGTGGGGGATCGCGCGCGGATCGCTGTCGTCGGCGACGATCGGGTACTGGGTGAGCGAGCGCTTCGCGGGCCGGGGGATCACGCCGACGGCCGTGGCGCTGGCGACCGACCTGTGCTTCACGGAGCTGCAGCTGCACCGGATGGAGATCTGCATCCGCCCCGAGAACGCCGCGAGCCTGCGGGTCGTGCAGAAGCTCGGCTTCCGGTACGAGGGTCTGCGTCGTCGCTACATCCACATCGACGGCGACTGGCGCGACCACTATGCGTTCGCTCTCACCACGGAGGACGTTCCCGAGGGCGTGCTGCATCGCTGGGTGTCGGGGCACGCGCCGCGGCACGCCGCGGACATCCCGCCGTCGGATCGCATGGTGGGGTAGCAGGCCTGGGGTAGCAGGCCTGGGGTAGCAGGCCTCGGGTGGCGAGCCGCTATAGGGGCGGGTTGCTGAAGATGCCGCGCGACACGCCGCGACCTGCCCGGTCCGCGACCGGCTGTCGCCTACCGTGGTTCGCATGGACGGGCAGCTGCTGGGCGGGGGCGTGATCGCCGCCGTCATCGTGCTGCTGTGGCTCGTCTACCTGCTGCCGACGTGGCAGAGCAAGATGCGGTTCAACGCCGCCGAGCGCAACGCGGTGCGCCTGAACCAGGCGTTGCGCATCCTGGCAGAGACGAGCGAGACGCCCGAGGAGGTGCGCGTCGAGCTCACGGCGCGTGAGGCCGCGGCGAAGCAGAAGCTCGCCCGCCGGGTGCAGGCGGAGCGCAGCCGCCTGCAGATCGAGCAGGACCTGCTCGCCCTTGAGCGCAAGCGGCAGGAGCTCGCCGCGATCCGATTGGATCCCGCCTTGCGCCAGGCCAAGGCGCGCCGGCGCGTGCGCCTGGTCGCGACGGCCCTCGTCGCGTCGGGTCTCGCCGCGGCGGGGCTCGGGACGTGGGCGCTCGTGGCCGGACTCGGTGCGCTGTGGCTCAGCGTGGGCGCCGCCGTCGCGATCGTCGGGATGGCGACCCTCCAGCGGATGGCCGCGGTGCAGGCGCGCGCCGCGCGTCGCGCGCGGCCGGAGCCCGTGGCCGCGCCGGCCCGCCGGGCTCCCGTCGCGCTCATCGACGAGGCCGATCGCGGGTGGGTGCCCCGCGAGCTTCCCGCCCCGCTCACGGCGGTGTCGGGCTCCCGCGCCCAGAGCGCGCAGGCCGAGCACGAGGCCCGCGAGGCGCTGCGCCGCGCGGCCCGCGAGGAGGCGCTGCGCGAGCGCGCCGAGGCGCTGGAGGCCCAGGAGCGGCGCCGCCAGCCCGCGCCGGTCCCGATCGAGACGGCCCGGCCCGCGGCGGTATCCCCCACGGCGAGTTCTGCGGCGGCGGGCGAGTCGCCGTACGCGCGCATGGGCTACGTCGACGACCGCGAGATCGAGGAGCACGTGCGTCAGCTCCTCGCCCGTCGCGCCGCGAGCTGACTGCCGCCCCGGGACCTGCCTGCGTGCGGGAGCGCGCGCACGGTCTGGTAATGTAGTCCGAGTTCACGGGCCCATGGCGCAGTTGGTAGCGCGTCTCGTTCGCAATGAGAAGGTCGGGGGTTCGAATCCCCCTGGGTCCACCGTGTGATGAGTCGGGACATGTGTCTCAGATGAGTCGCGACATAGACGACAGTTACGAGAAGGAGCCCGGCCATCGGCCGGGCTCCTTCCGTGATCGTCTGCGATCGTGCAGGTCGACCGATCTCGGTCTGCAGGCGTCGGCGCTGAACGCCTCGAGCCCTACGAGATGACGGTCAGCGCGTGAGCGGGTGGAGGCCCTTCGACCTTCATGCCGATGCTCGTGCACGCGTCGGGTCCCGTGAGGGAGAGCGCCTCGGTGAAGCCGGCGGTGGTCGGCTCTCCTGCGTCGCCGAAGAGCGCGTAGGCGCTCGCGTCTCCCGTGGTGTACGCGGACCCGTAGAACACACCATCGAATCCGGCCCGATGGAGAGTCTCGGCCCAGGCCCGAGGCACGGAGTAGTCCGCCATCGTCACCAGTTCACGGACGACCAGGTAGCCGGCGGCCGCGGTGGAGCTGACGGCAGCGCAGCGATGATCGCGCGGCGCCGACACGGTCGAGACGGCGAACGAGTTCGCGAAGGCGCGAGAGACGACACCTGTGGCGAACACCTCGTCGCGCACCTTCTCGCGGACGGCCGTGTCGACGCTGGTCGCCGTGCAGCACGTGCCGTGTCGCCCGTGAAGGTTGAAGCGCCCCGCGGTGCCGTTGTCGAACCACCAGGCGCCCTTGCCCGAGGTGTGGGCGCGGTACATCTCCTCGCCCGCGAGGACGGTGTGCGCGGGGAAGCCGGTGTAGTCGGTCGCAGGGTCGGGGAGGGGCTGCTTCGCGGTCATGCGGCCCAGGCCGCGGCGGTCTGCCTGGCTGCGGCCACGACACGGTCGACGTCGCCGTCGATGAGGTCGTCGATGTGACGGCGGGGCACAGTGTCGTCCTGCGCAGGGCGGCTCGCGTTCAGCCACTGCGCCCACGTCCACGGGTCGTCGATTCCCTCGCGAAGCGCGAGAAGCACGTCCCTGAGCCCCGGCACGAGGGCGCCGCCATGCACCTGGAAGGCCGGATACACCGTTTGGTGGTCGGCTGTCACCAGGCGCAGTGCGCGCAGCTCGTGCACGGCCTTGGAGACCGCGCCGCGGCCGCGGTTGATCTCCCGCTGGAGCGCACCGCTGGTGTAGCAGGGACCGACGACGTCACGCCACGGGTTCACTGCGACAGGGAGCTTGTCCACCAGGGCGCCGGCGACTGCCTCAGGGTTCCCGAGCGCCGTCAGCTGCACGCCGTGATCGACGAGGTCGAGCAGACGCTTGCGCAGTTCGTTCGTGATGCTCTCGGCAGCGCGTTCCTGCGACCGCTTGTGCTGGGCATCCAGAGGCGCGATGGCCATCCTCCCACCTCCGATTCGCCGAGTCTGCTGCGGTGTCTACCGTGTCTACCAGTATCGACTCCGATGTTCACCATGTCAACCGAATGTGCCTTACGTGCTGCGCCGACGTTCAGCGAGGCGTGTGGCGGATGGTGGCGGTGCCCGACTCCTCGACGAGTGCGACCGACACGGCGCGGCGGTGCGAGGGCTCTTGCGGCGGGGCGGTGGTCGGTGGCACCCTGTCGGTGTCCCGCTGCAGTTCCGGTCGATCGGATCATCATGCGTCGTGTCCTGCTCACGCTCACAGCGATTCTCACCGCCGTCACCCTGACGGCATGCGGGGCCCCGGCGGCCGGGCCCGACGATGTGCCCGGTCAGCCGGATCCCGAAGCCTCGGCCCTCGCGCCGTCCACCGACGCGAGCGCGCCGTCCGCCGAGCCGAGCGCGCCTGCCGGCGGAGGCGACGACCGCTTCTGCGAGCAGTTCAACGACGCGGTCGCCGTCAACAACCGCGAGCACGGCAGCGTCCCGGAGCTGCTGAGCGCGACGAACGAGGCGTTCGCGGGGATCGATGCCCCCGCGCCCGCGGAGCTGCACGACGACTTCGTCACCGTGCGGGAGCTGTACGCGGAGATCTCCGAGCTCCAGCTCGCGCAGGACTGGATGGGGATCGCCCAGTGGGCGCAGTCACAGGGGGAGCAGGCGGCCGGCGCGTCCGAGCGTCTGTTCACCGCGTGCGAGACCCCCGGCACGCTCGACTTCGGTTTGGAGTGACCCCCCGTCCGCGAGGCCGCCCCCTTCGCCTGAGCGACGGGCCCGTAGCCGACGGCCTCGTTGACAGCGGCGGCGGTCCGTCGGCGGGCGCTTCCGGTACACGATGACGAACGACGAGACGCCCCGGTACCTGGCCCGGTACCTCGCCCGCGAGCTGGTCTGATTCCAGCGAGGCCCCGGCGCGCGGGAGGGAAGCAGGATTAACCGTCCTGAGCGGCGCGCAGCGCGGCCGCCATCTGGAGGCGGCTGCGCACGCCGAGCTTGGTGTAGATGCGGGACAGGTGGCTCTCCACGGTCTTGATGCTCACGTACAGCTCGTCCGCGACCTGGCGGTTGGTGCGCCCCTCGGAGACGAGATGCGCGACGCGGCGCTCATGGCTGGTCAGGCTCGCCTCGGATGCCGGCCCCGACCGTCTCGCGGGGCGCAGACCGCACGCGTCGAGCTCCCGCGTGCACCGCTCGAGCCACGGTGTCGCTCCGATGCGACGGAGCCGCTGCTCGGCGCTCCGCAGCAGCTCGGCCGCGGTCGAGCGCCGTCCGAGGCGGCGGAGGTGGGAGCCGGCGGTGAGTTCCAGGCGCGCGCGGGGCAGCGGGCGGGACAGTTCGGGGTCGAGGGCGAGGCCCTGATCGATCGCGGACTCGGCTCCCTCCGCGTCGCCCTGGCGGGCGGCGAGCACGGCACGAGCGCGGGCGATCTCGCACTGGATCGAGTGGTCGCCCGCCTGGGCGAGCTGGTGCTCGAGCGCCTCGAGGACGGCCGCCGCGTCGTCCGGGCGGTCGACCCGCGCGAGCGCCTCGGCGTAGCTCGCACGCCAGTGGTTCACGCCCTCGGCGACCGCGTCGAGCCGCGCGGCGAGCATGCGGTCTCCGGTGCGCACGACCTGCGCATCGTCGGCCCGCGCGTCCGCCAGCCGTAGCCACGCCGCCTCGGCCCAGATCATCGCCGGCGCGTTCTGGATCGCGGCCGCCGAGTCCGAGGCGATCCGGGCGTGCAGCTCGGCGCGGTCGAACTCGCCGGCCTCGGCCAAGGCATACGCCGCGACGCTGTGCGGAAGCGGCGTGAGCCAGACGGCGTGGCTGTCCTCGAGGAGGTCGATCGCCTCGTCCGCCACATCGCTCGCGTCGGCGAGTCGGCCGTCGCGCAGGTGCACGTCGGCCAGATGCGCCCGCGCGGTCACGGCCTGCATCAGCGACCGCTCCTGGGAGGCGCCCAGCACGGCGGACAGGTCCCGGCGAGCGTCATCCAGCCGGTTGGACCACGCGCAGGCGATGCCCCGCGCCAGCCGCGCATCCGCGAGATGGTGCCGCGACGGGTGCACGGTCGCGAGTGTTGCCTCGGCGCGCAGGCGCGCCTCCTCGAACCGGTTCAGCAGCGCGAGGCCGTGGCACAGCATGGTCACCGGCATTCCCGGTGCGCCCGTCGCCGCGAGTCTGTCCCCCCACATCAGGACGGCGGCGGGGTCGAGGTCGTTCAGCGCGAGAACGGCGAGGCTCTCGGCGATGCCCGCGGTGGTGGTCGCCGCGGCCTCCTGCGCCCCGGCGAGCTCTCACGCCTGCTGGAGGAGCCCCCGCGCCTCATCGAAGGATCCCTCCGCCATCTTGGCGCGACCCAGCACCGAGCTGCGCAGAGCGCTGTCCGGCAACGCGGCCAGGACGTTCAGCCGCGCGTCGGCGATCTTGCCGGCGGAGACCAGGTGGTCCGCCGCGCGCAGGATCAGCTCATGCCGATGCGGGGCGCCGGGAAGGTCGGCAGCGGTGAAGAGCAGCTCGGCCGCGGCCCTGCGCGCGCCGCGCCGCTCGTCCGCCTCGGCCTGCGCGGTGAGCGCGTCGATGAGCCCGGGGTCCTCGCCTGTCGTGGCGGCCACGCGATGCCCGAGCGCCGCGGTTCCCGCGGTGACCCCCGCCGCGCCCGCATGCAGGGCGATCCGATCGTCCGGCGGCAGGGCCGCGTAGAGCGCCTCCTGGATGAGGCGGTGCCGGATGATGAGCGTCGTGCCGCTCGGGGATCGTTCGACGTCGACGAGCCCGGCATCGCCCAGCTCCGTCACCGCGGGCATCGGGTCCTGTATGCCCGCGAGCCCCGCGGCCACGCCGACCGGACTGGGCGCGGCGAGCACCGCGAGAGCCTCGAGAAGGCGCCGTGCTCGCGCGGAGCAGCGCACCAGGCGGTCCACGGCCAGCTGATCCAGCGACGAGGGCAGTGGCGACTCGTCGTCGCGCAGGTCGCTCGCCGTGAGGGCATCGAGCAGCACGCGGGTGAGGAGCGGGTGGCCGCGGGTGTGGCGGAAGACGCGCTGCGCGGCCTGCGGCTCGACCTCCGCGCCGTGCACGGCCCGCACGAGTTCTCCCACGTCGTGCTCCGTGAACGGCGCGAGCGTGACCAGGCGATCCTCGCTGAGCCGCATGAGCGCCTGCGGCAGCCGCCGCACGCCCGCGGGCCGTGTCGCGATGAGCAGTGCCGCCTGATCCGCCTTCAACCGCCGCGTGGCGAACGCGAGCGCCTGCAACGAGGGCTCATCCGCCGCGTGCGCGTCGTCGATCACGAACAGCAGCCGCTGTGCGCGGCCCACCTCGTCGGCCAGCCGCAGCAGCTGCGCGCCGAGTTCGATCGGTTCGGCGTCGCGGGCGAAGCGCGGCGTGCGCGCAGCCACCGGACGCGCCGACCGCATGAGCTGATCGGCCACGCCGTAATCCAGGTTCGTCTCCGCGGGATCACCCGCCGCCCACAGGACTGCATGCGGCAGGGCCGCGGTGAGCCGGGAGATCGTGGCGTCGAGCAACGCGGATTTGCCGAAGCCGCCCTCACCCACCACGATGCAGGCCGACGTCGGCAGATCGGGCGTGAGCGCGCCGTGCAGCGCATCCGTGACGCGGGCGACTTCGGCTTCCCTACCGACGAACACTCCCGAGGATACGAAGGGCACGGCAACAAGATATCGCCGCCCCGGCCGCGCGTGTCGGGCGCCGGATTTGGTGCCGCAGGTGTCCGACGGCATATGGTGTGACCGTAATCTGACCGATATGCCGACGTTCCGGTGTTCCGCTTGGCGGAGCGGCCGGGGCGAACGGCGATGGACGAGCACGATGCCGCGATGGAGGAACCCCCGGTGCCCAACAGCGTTGACAATGCGACGCCGGAGGTGTTGATCCGGATCGCTCGGGAGGGCGAGCGGCACGTCGAATCCCTCCGAGCCGCCGTGAGCGCCGGGGACTACCGCGCCGCGGTGGACGTGATCTGCCGGGGGTGGTTTGAGCTGCTCGGGCAGCAGCCGGCGACGCAGCAGATTCTGAGCACGGTGCCCACACAGATCGTGATGGCGCAGCCGCTGCTGGCCACGTTTCTCGGCCTGACATATTTCGTCTCGCCGTTCCAGCGCGGCCGCGCGCTGCGGCTGCTGGTGACGGCGGTGCGTGCCGCGCGGAGCGAAAACCGCGAAGTGGACATGGTCGATCGTGCGCTCATCCGTACGGGCGAGGCCGTCGCGTTCCGCCTGCTCGGCCTGTCCGACCGAGGGGTGCCCGCGGCCCGCGAGGCGCTGCGCATGCTGGACGATCTGGACGAGACCGGCCGCGCGAAGATCGGCCAGCTCACGCGCGTCTACGCCCACCTCGGCACCACGCTCCACGCGGCCGGCCGTGTGGAGGAGGCAATGGCCGCGTACGAGCGCGGACTGGCGGAGGGGCCGCCCGATTCGCCGTCGCCCGGGTTCGGGAACCTCGCCATGCTCGCCGGTCTCCACGCGCTGCGGGGCGACCTTCCGGAGGCCGAGGCGCACCTCGAGTACGCCCGCACCGGGGGCTGGACCGACCTCCAGCGCAGCATGTACGCCGGCACCTTCTATCGCGTGGCAGAGGCGGTCGCGGCGCTCGAGCGGTTCGACGCCGAGACCGCCCGGCAGCACCTCGGCGCCATGGTGCACGACCGCCGGACCATCGAGCACTGGGCCGCGATCGCGCAGATCGAGGCGTGGACCGGCCTGGTGGCCGGACGCCCCGGGGATGCCCTCGCCCGCCTGGAGGAGATCGTGGCGGCCCGGGGCGCCGAGGCGCGCTCCCGCGTCGCGCGGCGCCAGCTCTGCGGCGCGCGGGTCCTCGTGCAGCTCGCCCTCGGGAACGTCGACGCGGCGGCCGCGCTCCTTCGCCACGACGGCGGTCGCGGAGCCGACGTGCGCGTGCACCGCGCGCGCATCGACCTGGTGATGGGACGCAACGGCTCCGCGCTCGCGGAGGTGCGGGCGCTCGCGGGCGCGCACCTCTCGGCGCGCCTGCGCGCCGAGGCGCTCGCCATCGAGACCGCCGTGCACCTGCGGCTGCCGCACAGCGTGCGCGCGCCGCACCTCAGCCAGCAGCTCGGCGCGCTGCTGACGTCCACGCGACAGCGCCTGCCGCTGGCGCTGATCCCGGCCGACGACCTCGAGCGCGTCATCGCAGCGCTGGACGCGGCGGGGTACGGCGAGCTGGTGCGGGCCGTGCCGTTGCGCTCGGTGCTCGCCCCGATGGGATCGCAGCCGGGGCTGACCCGGCGCGAGCTGGAAGTTCTCGCCGAGCTGGTCCATACCTCGTCGGCGCCCGCCATCGCCGCGGCGCTGCACGTCTCGCCGAACACCGTGAAGACGCAGCTGAAGAGCGTGTACCGGAAGCTCGGCGTGAACAGTCGTGAGGACGCCGTCGCGGTCGCCCTCGCTCTGCACCTCATCTCCGACGACCGGCGCGTCGACTGATCGAGCGCGGCTCAGCCCGCTGATCCCCTGACGCGCAGCCCCTCCGGAGGGTCGCCCGTCGCGCGGCGGAAGCGCGCCTCCCCGGCCGCTCCTCGCCGACGCTCGAGCCGCGCCCCGACGCTGAGCCGCGCCCGACGCGGTCAACCTCACCCCCGGGTGATCCCGGGGTGAGGTTCGTTGTCGCCCCCTCGGGCCCGCCACTAAGCCTGAGGTGCGGACGAGCGATCGCCCGCTCGGACGCTCTGAGGGAGACGATGAAGATGACCGTTGGCGGCCGCGCATCCACCTGTGTCACCGGGACGCACGCATGAGGCGCCGGTACGAGCCGCGCGTGGCGCGACGGACCTTCATGACCGCTTCCGGGAAGCGGTCGGCGCTGCGCAGCACGTCGGCTCTCGCCGCGCTCACCCTGGTGGGCGGCCTGCTCACCGGCGGCGCCGTCATGGCCCTGGCCCCGGCGACACCCGCGGCGGCCGCCGTCGCGCCCTCGCAGCAGTGGGTCACCGACGTGTCGCCCGTCACGGGGACCGGAGTGGGCGCCAGCCGGACGCTCACCTTTGACAGCGGGGTGACGGCGACCGAGCAGACGACGGACGTCACCGGGACCTGCGTGATGTTCGGCAGCGGGTCGGCCGGCGTGAACACTGTTCCCGAGTTCCTCGAGCCCGATGCCCCCGCCGCAGCCCGTTCCGCGGACAACAACTGCGCGGGGCCCCACCTGGGCGGCGGGTCCAGAACATCCACCGTCGAGTTCAGCACGCCGGTGATCGCCCCGGTGATCCACGTCACCAACCTGGACGCGTCCCGGCTCGACGTGACGGGCGACTTCTCGCTCACCGAACTCGCCAAGAACAACGCGATGGAGGTGTCCGGCAATACGCTGAACGCGGTGCTCCAGCCGGCGCTCAACGTCGGATGCGCCGGGAACGACGGGTCGAACCCCAACGGCGCCTGCGGCTCCTTCCGGTTGACGTCGGCGGACCCGATCTCGAGTTTCAACCTCGTGAACGACACCACGGGCAGCACGCTGCCGCAGATCGGCAGCAACGACTCGTGGGGCTACACGCTGTCGTACCCGACCGCCCCGCTGACGAAGGCCTTCAGCCCCGCCAGCGTCCAGGTCGGTGTCACGAGTGAGCTGACCTTCACGATCAGCAACCCCGATGAGCCCACGCAGCCGACCCTCACGCCGCTGGACTTCACGGACAACCTGCCGAGCGGCCTCCGCGTCGCGGACGGCACCGCCACCGACAACGGCTCCTGTGGCACGCCGACGATCACGAACGGATCCGGCGACCCGCTGGCCGAGGGTGCGACCACCATCGCGGCGGGCGGCATCTCCGTCGCGCCGGGCGCGACCTGCGAGATCACAGTGAACGTCACGGCCGACGCCGCGGGCAGCTACCGGAACAGCACCGATAACCTGGAGTCCTCGGTCGCCAACCTCGTGCCGGACGCCGACACCACCCTCACGGTCACCGAGGTTCCGGCGCCGAACACGTTCTCGTGCCTGCCCGGTGCTCCCGGCCTCCTGTTCCAGCGGGAGCCGACGGACGTCTATAGCGTCGACCTGGTTACCGGGGCGTACGAGCAGACTGGCACGGCTATCGATGCCCGCAACATCAACGCGGTGGGCTACAACCCCATCGACAACTATCTGTACGGCATCGGCTACACCGGTGACCCGACGATCAAGCGGATCGGGGCCGACGGGACGACGTCAGACCTCGGAATGCCGAGCAACTGGACCGGCTTCCCGGGCATACCCGCGGCCTGGACCGGGACGGCCCACATCGGTGACTTCGACGCCGAAGGCCACCTCTGGATCAGCACCTCGGCGAACTGGGCGGAGATCGACCTCAGCGACCCGTCGTCTCCGACCTACATGCAGGTCCTCGCCGCCGGCCCGGTCTCCATGCCGGCGGGCCTGCAGATCGGCTGGGATTGGGGCTTCAACGTCGACGACGGGGATCTGTACTTCGTCGCGATGAACGCGCCGGCGACCAGCCCGCGCCAGTTCTCTCTGGTGCGCTTCGATACCGAGTCGCACACGTCCTCGGTCGTGGGCGCGCTCGGCGCTCTCCAGCACCCGGACGGGCAGTTCGCAACCGCCTTCGGCGCTGTCTACTCCGATCCTGATGGGTTCCTCTACGGTGCGGACAACACCACGGGCGGCATCTGGCGCATCGACATGGCCACTGCCGAGGCGGAGTTCTTCGCCGAGGGACCGGCGTCCGGCCTGAACGACGGTGCGCGGTGCTTCAACTCTCCGCTGCCGATCGACTTCGGCGACGCGCCGGACAGCTACGGCACGACCCTGGCGAACGACGGCCCGCGCCACAGCATTCCCGGTTACGACCCCGTGACGAACACCGCGCCGCTCATGCTTGGCTCGCTCATCGACTCCGAGACCGACGGTCAGCCGACCCCGGGTGCGGATGGCGACGACAACAACGGCATCAACGACGAGGACGGCGTGGCCGACCCGATCCGTGTGGTCCGGGTCGAGCCGACGACGGTGACGGTGTCGGCGACGAACAACACGGCCGAGCCGGCGACGCTGGCCGGCTGGATCGACCTCGACGGGAACGGCACCTTCGATGCGGCGGAGCGAGTGGTTCTGAGCGTGCCGGCGAGCTCCGGTACCGCGGACTACCAGCTGGTGTTTCCCGCGACTGCGGCGGATGTGACGGAGACGTATGCACGTTTCCGTCTCTTCCCCGGTGACATCGCCGCGGCGGCTGCCCTTCCGACCGGTGCGGCCAGCGCGGGTGAGGTCGAAGACTACCCGGTGACCGTCGTTGACGCGCCGCTTCCGGCCGTGTGCGTTCCCGATCAGATCCGCGCGACCGAACGATTCTGGTTCTTCGGGCAGAACGGCGCGATCGACTTCGGAACGTCCGGAACGACTGCGACTGCATTCCTGGGGAATCAGACCACCATGGAGGGCTCGACCGTCGTCACGGACAGCGCCGGCGACCTGCAGTTCTGGAGCAATGGCCAGTCGGTGTTCGATCGCGAGGGCAACCCGATGCCTAACGGCACAGGGCTGCTGGGGAACCCTTCGGCCACCCAGACGGTCGCCGCGTTCCCCGCGCTGGGCGCGTCCGGACGCTACTTCGTCGTCACCACGAGCACCGATGTCGGCGCCGGTCCGAACGGAGACCTGCGGTACTCGGTTGTCGATATGACCGCCCGGGGCGGACTGGGTGACGTGACCGACGTCAAGAACGTGCCGCTGGGCGCGCCCGGCACGGCGTCGGAGGCGATCACTGCGGTGCCGAATGCGGATGGAACCGGCTTCTGGGTGCTCACCTACACGAACAACTCGCCGAACATTCTCGCCTATGAATTTGACGCGGATGGGCCGGTGAGCGGAGAGCCCGTTGTGAGTGTCATGCCCTCGAACAACTTCAACGGCTATGGATCGCTCGCGTTCAGCGCTGATTACTCCCGAGTGGTCGCCCTGTCTGCAGGCATCACCTCCGGAGCAGGCGGAAGTGCGGGTACGCAGCCGAGCATCGTGCGTGTGCTGCGCTTCAACGCTGAGACCGGCCGGTTCGCGCAGGAGATGTCGTGGTCATTGCCGACTGCTCAGGGCTCGGGTGGCATGGGGTACAACGCCGAGTTCTCGCCTGACGGGCGGTTCGTCTATGCGACCAAGATCTTCGGTGGGGGCCAGCTTTACCGCTACGACCTCCAGGGAGCGACGTCTGGCGCCGAGGTGAAGGCGACCGAGCGCAACGTCGGCAGCATCGGCACGACCGGCGGCCAGATCCGGCGCGGTCCCGACGGCAGAATGTACGTCGCCAACAACACGGCGACTGCGCTCAGCGTGGTGAACGCGCCCAACGACGCAGCCGATCCGCAGCTCGTCACCGGCGGGTTCCCGCTGCCGGCAGGTGCCGCGAGCCGCTTCGGCCTCCCGCAGACCGTGACCGGGTGCCCGGTTCCCGTCGAGTACGACTTCGGTGACGCCCCCGACAGTTACGGCACCACGCGGGCTGCCGATGGCGCCCGCCACATCATCGTCGACGGTCTGCGCCTCGGGGCCGAGATCGATGCCGAGCCCGACGGTCAGCCCACGCCAGGTGCCGACGGCGATGACATCAACGGCATCGACGACGAGGACGCGTTCTCGAGCCGGGTCGTGCTGAACCCGGGGGCGACGAGTGTGACGCTGACGGTGCCCGTGACCAACACGACGGGGCAGCCGGCGACGCTGTACGGCTGGATCGATTCGAACGGAAGCGGGCGTTTCGAGGCGTCGGAGTTCGCGTCGGTGACCGTGCCCGATGGGGCGACCAGCGTCGAGCTTCCGTTCGTCGGGATCCCGGCCACGGTCGACGGCACGACGCCGGTCATCCGGCTGCGGCTCACGAGCGATGTGCTCGTGGACGACCCGGCGACTCCCGACGTCGACGAGCGTGCGCTCGGCGCAGCGTCCGACGGCGAGGTGGAGGACCACCTCGCGCAGGTGGCGACGTCGATGCCGCTGTCGTGCGCGACGCCGTTCGTCGAGACGTTCGGCACCGGCACGGGCTACGGGCCTGAGCTGCCGACGGGGCAGACCGGCTATACGTATGTCGGGGCGCCCAAGCCCTCCGGAATGATCGATGAGGACGAGTACGCGATCGTCAGCAGTCCCCATCTGGCGCACGTGAACTGGCACGTCGGCGAGGACCGGACCCCGGGCGACACGGACGGCAGGATGATGGTCGTCAACGCGGCCGACGAGCCGAGGCTCTTCTTCCAGCGCACCTTCACAGGGCTCGCGCCCGGCGGCACGTACAACTTCTCGGCCTGGTTCGCGAACGTCCTGCCCTTGGCCGGATTCATCGAGCCCGATGTCACGTTCCGGGTCGTCGACCCGGCCTCGGGTCGGGAGTTGGCGTCGGCGGAGACCGGTCCCATGCCGCACACGCCTACGCTGCAGTGGTCAGAGTACGGCCTGGAGTTCGTCGCGACGCAGCAGACGGTGCGCCTCGAGATGGTGAACAACGTGCCCGGGCTGGCGGGCAACGACCTGGCCATCGACGATATCTCGTTCACGCCGGTCTGTGAGTTCGGGGATGCGCCCGATTCGTACGGCACGACGATCGCCGCTGATGGTGCCGCGCACATCGCGGTGGGCCCGACGCTGGGCGTCGAGCGTGACACGGAGCCGGATGGTCAGCCCAGCCCGGGTGCGGACGGGGATGACCTGAACGGTACGCCGAACGATGAGGATGGCGTGGCCCAGCCGATCGTGGCGACGCAGGGTCGCACGACCGAGGTGACGGTGACGGCGACGAACGATTCGGATGTGGATGTGACGCTGGCCGCGTGGATGGACCTCGACGGCAATGGCACGTTCGAGGACGGCGAGCGGGTGATGGTGACGGTGCCCGCCGGTACCGGGACCGCCGATTACCAGGTCACGTTCGGGGAGGTCCAGACCGGCGCCGACACGTATGCCCGGTTCCGCATCTACGGCGGTGAGGTGACCGACCCGTCGCCGAC
>NZ_BMJY01000007.1 GCF_014643695.1 Microbacterium album
ACGTCGACCTCGGGTTCCGCCACCTCGTGTTCCACGACCCCGGCCACGACCAGGAGACCTTCCTCCGCCTCTACGGCGAGCAGGTGCTGCCCCGCCTGCGCGAGCGCTTCCGTTGAACCACGACCCCCGCACCACGCCGGCCTGGACCGTCGTGGTGCCCGTCAAGGGCGGCACCGGCAAGTCGCGTCTGGCGGTGGGACCCCGCGAGCGGATGGCGCGGGCGATCGCGCTGGACACCGTTGCGGCCGTCGCCCGCGCCGCCCGCGTCGCCGAGGTCGTGATCGTGACGTCCGACCCCGACGTCGCGGCGGGGGTTCCGGCGGCTGCCGGCGCCACCCCGGCGCGCGTCGTCGCCGACCCCGGCGCGGGTCTCAACGCCGCCGTCGCGGCCGGCGCGGCGAGCGCGGATCCCGAGCGACCGCGTGCCGCTCTGCTCGGCGACCTGCCGGCGCTGGATCCCGCGGACCTGGACGACGCGCTCGCGCGCGCCGAGGCCGTTGCCCGCGGCTTCGTCGCCGACGCCGAGGACACGGGCACCACGCTCCTCACCGCCGGCGCCGGCGCCGGCCTCGTGCCGCTGTTCGGCTCCGGCTCCCGCGACCGCCACGCGGCCGCCGGCTACACCCCGATCGACCTGCCGACCACGTCGTCCCTCCGCCGCGACGTCGACACGGCCGACCAGCTGCGCGCGGCCGCAGCCCTCGGGCTCGGCCCCCGCACCTCGGCCCTCCTCGAGGGCTGACCGCCGGCCGCCGGCACCCCGGGCCCCGATCCGCAGCCGACCACCGAAAGTCGCATCGAAACGTCCCCGAAAGTTGATAGTGGGCCCGCGCGGCCGCTGTTACGTTCTGGTCCGTGTGCACCGGCGCGCCGCGAGCACCGCGGCCGATCATCGCGCGCACACGAGAACCAGCTGATGCGGGCGGGAGTACCGGTTCGATGACAGACGCACCCGAAGTGAGCGGCAGACGGCGCTGGACGGCGATGCTCCTGAGCATCGTCTTGGCGATCGGCGGAGGCGCCGCCGCTCATCTCGCGCTCGACGAGCAGCCGGCCTCGGCCGCCCTGTACAACATCATGCCGGCGGACAGCTCGGGCATCCCCACGTACGAGTTCTACGCCAACTCGGTGCTGTACGCGACGATGACGTCCGACATCACCGGCGGTTACGTGTGCGTCGTCGAGGCGACCGTGACCAGCCCCTCCGGGGCGACCTGCGAAACCCCCGCATGGGGCACGCCGAACTTCTACATCGGCCTCGGCACGCTCCCGGGGATGCCCTTGGACGGTCCATGGCTGCAGGTCGGTCAGTGGCGGCTGCTCAGCACCGGCCCCGATCGCAAGGGCGTCGCCCTGTCCGATGTGTTCACCGTGCACCCCTGCAGCCAGGTGTGCGACCCCACGGGGGGCCGCGAGGAGCTCGAAGCGTGGAAGCGTCACGCGACGAGCTTCGGCATCGGCACGGGCGCGGTGTGCATGGCGACCCACCTGCGCAGCTTCCGCAACGCCGGTTCGGCGGGGAAGAAGATGTACAAGAAGGTCGACGGTGGACGTATGGGCTTGGTGCTCGGCGGCGGCGCGGCGGCCTGGGATTACTTCGTCGACACCACGACGGTGGCCGCGGCCTGGACGATGCTGAAGGAAGTGTCCTGCGGCGTCACCAAGATGATGGCCGACATCGCCAACGACCCGCCCGACCCGGACTTCGCCACGGTCGCCCCGCCGGTGTTCGCGTTCGCCGACACCAGCGACCTCGGCGACGAGTTCGCGCCGACCCTCGCCGCGCACGGCGACCTGTACGCCGCTTATGACGCGGCGAACGCCTACGGCACCGCCGCGCGGATCGCGTTCGAGCGGTACCAGGGTGCTGTCATCGCCGAGGATTGGGACGCCGCCGCGATCCAGGCGGATGCCGCATCGGAGTTCACACGCGAGCAGGTCAAGGCTCTGCGGCGCATCGAGATCCTCCAGCCGAGTCTGGAGGGCGAGGCCGAGATGGCCGAGCCGATCACGACCGTCGAGCACTACACGGCGGCGATGGCTGAGCGTGAACGCATCCGCACCGAAGGACACACACCCGAGCAGCTCGCTCAGCTTCGCGACGCGGAGATCGCCGAGGACAGCCTCGCGGAGCTGGAGGCCGACTATCAGCACATCCTCGTCGGCGGGACGAACCTCGTCTCTCTCGAGGATCCTGGCGTCAACGCGCGTTCGCTACTCGCCCATGTGCGCGGCCTCCTCCCCGAGACGATCACGGCGTTCGACGAGTTCGGCCGCATGCTGAGCGTGGAGGCATCAGAGCAGCGCAAGCGCGCCGATGCGCCCCCGCCCAACAACGCGCCGGTCGCGGCCTACACGGCATCCGTCACCGCGGGCGAGGCTCCGCTGACCGTCGTCTTCACGTCCACGTCGAGCGACCCCGACGGCGATCCCCTCACCCTCGCCTGGGACATCGGAGGAGTCGCGAGCCGCACCGGCTCCGAGGTCACCTACACCTTCACCCGGCCCGGCATCTACACCGTCTCGCTGCTGGCGACCGATCCCCACGGGGCCTGGGATGAGGCGGTCCAGACGATCACCGTCGCACCCCCCGCCGAGCCGCCCAACTCCCCGCCGATCGCCGACTTCGTCCAGACCGAGGTTCCGGGCAGCGACCCGCTCGAAGTCACGTTCACCTCCACCTCGAGCGACCCCGACGGCGACGAACTCACGCACACCTGGCACTTCGGCGACGGCCAGACCCTCACCGGCGCGGAGGTGACGCGCACCTTCGAAACGGGGTTCATCTACAGCGTCGTGCTCGTCGTCAGCGACGGCAGAGCCAGCGCCACCAAGACCGGCGAAGTGGTGGCGTCCGTCCCCGTCGGTCAGCCCCCCGTCGCCGCGTTCACCGCGGACGTCACCGACGGCGTCGCCCCGCTCCAGGTGACCTTCACGTCGACGTCCAGCGATCCCGACGGCGACGCGATCACCCACACCTGGTATCTCGGCGACGGCACGCAGCTGGTCGGCGACGGACCCGTCACGCACACTTTCGTCGAGCCCGGCACGTATACGGTCACGCTCATCGTGCAGGACACCTCCGGCGCCTGGGCATCGCACGAGCAGGCGATCGTCGTCACCGCTCCGGTGACGGAGCCCCCGGCACCTGACCTGAGCAGTGCATTCACCGTCGCGAAGGCGTACAACGCCGCCGACCTGGCCAGCGGAGCCCGCATGCTCATCGCGACCAGCGTGAACGCCTCGGCGTCGTTCAGCCCGGCGAACGCTATCGCGCCGAACACGACGACCTACCGCACGGCCGCGGGGGAGGCGACACACCAGGAGATCGTGTTCGAGCTCGCCGGCGGCGGCGGCGACCTCGTGGACAGGGTCCGCATCTCCTCCGCCACCACCGCGCGCGGCCTGGGTGACTTCGTGCTCTCCCTCTCGCAGCGCGGCTTCGCGGCCGGTGATTTCGTCCCCGTCGTGACCGACCGCCGCGACAGCGCCGTCGGCACCCAGGAGTTCTCGTTCCCCGCCCAGACCGCTCGCTACGCGAAGCTCACGCTCGTGAACAACCTGGGCGGCCTGACAGGCGCCACCGACTACATCGAGGTCCAGCGGATCGAGCTGCCCACCGCCGGCCGCGACGGCGGCATCGTGTCGCTCCCCGTCGGTCCGGCGGCGACGTTCGTCGACGCCTCGTCCACGCACGATCCGGCGAGCGCCGGTCATGCACTCCTGCCGAACACCACATTCTGGCGCAGCGCGAGCGGTCAGAGCGCAGACCAGTGGTATCGCTTCGAGGTCGGCGGCGAGGGCAGTCATCTGATCGACCGGGTCCGTGTGATCCGCACCGGCGCGTCGCAGGACCCGGCGAACCTCTCCATCTACGCTTCCACCAGCGCCGACCCCGGCTCGTTCTCGCCCGTGCTCGAGAACGTGGCGGTGTCGCGCGGGAGCGGCGGGGAGGAGTTCGTCTTCCCCGCCCCGGTCGAGGCGCGCTTCATCGAATTGCGAGACCTGCGCCCCCACAGTGGCGACCACGTTCGCCTCCGCACGGTCGAGGCGCTCACCGTCGACGGGCTGAACGTCGCGAACGGCGCGGGGGTGGGCGCGACGGTGACCTCCGCGTCGAGTCACTGGAGCAATTACCCTGCCGAGAACGCGATCTCCCACGCTGCCACGGAATGGCGCTCCGAGCGGGGTGCCGTCACCGACCAGCAGATCACGGTGCTCCTGCGCAACGGCGACGTGCACGTCATCGACCGCGTCATGCTGTCGTCGCCGCAGGGGGTGCCGACAGCGGCCGAGATCTGGGTGTCGACGACAGGGCAGGATGCCGAGGACTTCACCCGGGTTGCCGGCATGCCGATCCCCGACTTCGCGCGACAGCAGAACTGGATCGTCTTCGAGCCGGTCGCCGCCAAGTACGTGCAGGTGCGGCTGCCGGCCGTGCACGGCGTACGTGACTACATGGCTCTGACCGACATCGACGTCTACTCGCCCGCGCGTGGCTCGCACATCGATGTGCCCTTCGTCGACCTGTCCGCCGGTCCGGAGACGATCACCGCGTGGGCGTGGGACTTCGGTGACGGTACGACGTCTTCCGAGCAGCACCCGGTCCACACCTTCCCCGGGCCGGGCGACTACAACGTCACGTTGACGGTGACCGACGCGGCAGGGGACGTGGAGACCACCACGGGCACCTATGTCGTCCCGCACGCCCCCGCACTGCAGGTGGATCTGGGCACGAGCCCGACCAACCTGATCCCCGCGCCCTGGACCGTCAACGAGGGCGCGCAGGTGTACATCCTCGGCGACACCGTGGGCAGCACCCCGGCGGTGGAGTGGACGATCGATTTCGACTGGCGAGCATCGGTGTCGATCGTGGCTGCCGACTTCGCCCGCATCTACCCGATGCCCGACGACGGCGTGCGCGGGTTCACCGTGCGCGCGCTCACGCCCGACTACCTGTGGACCTCCGTCACACACGAGATCACCGTCGCCAACGTCGCGCCCACGGTCGTTCCGGGGGCGGATCTCACCGGAGTCGCGGGCGTTCCCGTCACCCCGCAGGCGTCGGTGACCGATCCGGTCGACCAGGTCCGGTGCACATGGGAGTGGGGCGACGGCGAGACCACCGAGGTCTCCGGTGACTGCCGAAGCAGCACTCTGTTGCGGCAGCCGCACGTCTACGCGATGCCCGGCGACTACGTGATCACCCTCACCGCCGACGACGGCGACGGCGGTGTGACCCGGGGCACCCTCACGGCGACGATCGACAAGCGCCCCGCCTACCTGCAGATCATCGAAGCGGCGGCCGCGGGCGACGACCTGCGGGTCAGAATCCGTCTGTTGGACGCTCTCACCTCGCACCCGGTCGGTTCCGCGCCGATGACGATCACCGCCGATGGCACCACATCGGCGGTGGCGCAGACGGATGACGACGGATACGCGGAGGTGCTGCTTCCCGGATCTTCCGCCTCCGAGTCGCTCGCGATCGATTTCGCGGGCTCGGCACTGCACCATCCCGCGTCCCTCGAGCGTGACGTCGACGTGCCCGCCGCCGACATCGTCTTCGTCGTCGACGAGTCCTCCAGCATGGCCAGCTATCAGCGCGCGGTGATCGAACGCATCCACGAGATCAACCAGGGGCTCGGCGCACACCTCGATCACCGCGTAGGGCTCGTCGGCTACGCCGGGGGCTATACCGGCGGGTTCGGTCACGTCCTCAGTCCCGTCACCCAGAACATGACGGAATACGCGGCGGCGCTGGGCCGCCTGCGGACGTCGAGCGCGAGCGCGAACGGCTATCACGGTGTGGAGGTCGCTACCGGATCCGACCTGCAGTTCCGCGGCCACGCCGCGACATGTCTGGTGCTCATCAGCGACGCGGCCGTGAGCGAAGCGACATCCGCGCTGCCCGCCACCACGAAGGAGGAGGCCCTCGCCGCGATCCGCAGCCGCGATGCCGCGGTGTTCTCCATCATCACGAGCGACCTGGCGACCAACGAAGGCTACGGAGCACTGCCGGGTGGGCTCGCCCAGGTGTCGGGCGGTGCGGCCTGGCCCATCACGCAGTTCCAGCGCGACGCGTCGGCCGTGCTCGACGCGCTCGTCACCGGCTGCGTGCGGGTCGCGCAGACCCCCGATCTGGCGATCGCCAAGACCGACGGGGTCGACACCGCCGGCCCGGACACCGAGCTCACCTATACGCTGACCGCCTCGAACCGTGGCGCGATCACGGTCGACGAGATCGTCGTCACCGACACGCTGCCCGCCGGCGTGAGCTTCGTGTCGGCGAGCGACGGCGGCGTGTATTCAGCGGCGGACGGGACGGTCACCTGGCCGGAGTTCGCCCTCACGCCGCAAGCCGAGGCGGTGCGGACCGTGACCGTGCGCACCGCGGATGCCGACCAGCTCGGGGCGGGCGAGCACCTGATCGAGAACACCGCGACGATCGCCGGCAATCCGCAGCTCGGCCCGGAACGCGACATGAGCAACAACACCGCGACCGACACGACGATCATCCGGGTCGAGGCGCGAGCGAACGTCGCGCTCACCGTCGCGCACACCGCGGGGGACGGTCGCGTCAGCGGCGAGTCGTTCACGTACTCCCTGACGGTGGCGAACCGGGGCGATGCCGTGAACAGTGTCCAGGTCGCCCACGAGGTGCCCGCCGAGATCGAGATCACCGCGGTGGATGCCGGCGGGTGGACCATCGTGCACGGTGCCGACCTGATCGGCGCGCACCCCGACGGCCGCGACGGCAGCTGGCTGCTCGTCGAGGGCGACCGTCTCGACGTGCTCGACACGCACGAGATCCTCGTGACCGCGACGGTGCGCCCCATCGCGCAGCCCCCGGTCACCGTGGACGAGGGAACGCTCACCGAGAGCCTGCCCGCGACCGCGGTGCCTCCGACCGCCGCCTCGGCGGTGCTCACCGCCTGCGCGACCGCGCTGGGGGACGGGCGCCCCGGGAACGACTGCGATGACTCGACCCTCGCGCTCGGCCACATCACGGCCAACGTGACCGCGCGTCTGGTGAACGGTGCGCCGTACCTCATCGTCAGCGCGGCAACCACGCCGATGCTCGAGGAGCTTCCGATCTCGATGCGGTGGTGGCCGGTGGATGCGGACGGTCGTCCGATCGCCGATGTGGAACCACTCGACGTCACCCTGGACCCGGTCGACCGGGGCATCCGACACATCCTGCCGTGGCCGGGCGTCACGACCGACGACGACGGCGCGCCCACCGGGCTCCCCGGCTGGCGTCCGATCACCCCGGACGACTACAGCGACGGCCGGCTGCGCGATCCGATGACGGGCGCTCCGCTCACCGACGACGAAATCGAGCAGCGGATTGCGAACGGGTTCATCCTCGACGAGACACTGCCCAACGCCGCCTGGCGCGCGGAGTCGGCCGTGCGGTTCTCGGTGAACCCGGAGATCGAGTTCGCCGTCAGCTACCGTGAGGACACCGCCTCGCTCGTCGGCGGCACGCCGAACCCGAGCCCGACTCCCACTCCGAGCCCGACTCCGACCGCGAGCCCGTCCCCGACCCCGACCGCGAGCCCGTCCCCGACCCCGACCGCGAGCCCGAGCCCGACTCCCACTCCCACTCCGACTCCGACCGCGAGTCCGAGCCCGAGCCCGAGCGGCACTCCCGACCCCACTCCGAGCCCGACCGGCACTCCCGACCCCGCTCCAAGCCCGAGTCAGGGGCAGGGATCGGTGGATGCCGCGCAGCCACCGGGGGCACGGGACGGAAACTCACTCCCGGTCACCGGAGGGGAGGCGAGCCCGTGGCTTCTCGGCGCCGGAAGCCTCATGCTGCTTCTCGGTGCGCTCGTGATCGCGAGGCGCGCGCGCGTCCGGCGTTGAGCTCCCCGCATCCGTGCGGTGACCACTACCCTGATGCCATGAGCCCGGGCGGGCCCACGTGGATGCGCAGCGCCGGCGCGAGAGCGTGCGCGGCGCTGCTCGTCGGTGCCTGGGTCGTCGTCTTCCTCCTGGATGCGCCGCCCACCGCGCTGCTGGCCGTGCCCCTCGTCGTGCTCGGAGTCTTCGGCGTGGATCGTCGCGCCGTTTCCTCGGTCGCGCTCGTCGCCGCGGCCAGCACGGTCACGTGGCTGGCGGGCGCGCCGTGGGGAACCGTCGACATGGTGCTGCCGTTCGCGATCGCGCTGTACAGTGCGGGGCGCTCGGTCGGCTCGACCTGGGTCGGCGCGGGGCTGACCGCGGTGTGCGTCGTCACGAGCGCGCTGCGGGCCGAACCCGCATCGATTCTGAGCGCCTTCGTCGTGTCGATCGTGCTGTTCGGGTCGATGTGGGTCTTCGGTCGCGTCGTGCGCTTCCGGGCGCTCCGAGCGCAGCAAGCCGTCGCCGAGGCTCGCGCACTCGAGGATGCCGACCCGGATGCGGTGAGCGTCGATCGCGTGGTCGAAGAACGCGCCCGGCTCGCCGATCGCGCCCTGGTGACCCTGCGCGTCGCGGTGCTCGACATGCGCGCGTCCGCTCACCGGGCACGCGCCGGCCTCGACGTCACGGAACTCTCCCTCATCCAGCAGCGCGGTGCCGATGCCGTGGACGAGCTGCGCCGCCTGCTCGGGCTGCTGCGCGCCGAGCCCGACGAGGCCCCTCCGCGTCGGGCTCGCGGGCTCGGCCAGACGGCG
The DNA here is from genome assembly GCF_014643695.1 of Microbacterium album. Taxonomy (GTDB): domain Bacteria; phylum Actinomycetota; class Actinomycetes; order Actinomycetales; family Microbacteriaceae; genus Microbacterium; species Microbacterium album. The sequence goes on from NZ_BMJY01000007.1 coordinate 8,661, forward strand.
CCGCTGCTGGCGCGCACACTCGCGCCGATCGGCCTCATGCTCGGCCTGATCGTGACCCACCCGCAGTGGGACCGCTCGTGGACCACCGCAGTGCTCTGGGGCACTGCGATCCTCGCGGTCGTGCTCGTGCACGCGTTCCCGCGTACGGCAGGCCTCGGCCTCGCTGCGGCGACTCTGTGCGCCCTGTTCGACATGCCCGCCGACCCCGAATCTCTCATGCCGGCCGCGCTGGCGTACGCGGTCATCGCATGGGTGCTCGCCACGGCCGAGGTGCGCGGCCGATGGTCGATCACCGGGACGCTCGGCGGTGCGGCGGTCGTCGTGGCGCTGCCCAACGGACCCATGGCGATCGCGTTCATCGCCACCGTCTTCCTCCTGCCCACGATGGCGGGGTGGGCGTGGAGCGAGCGTGACCGGATCCTGCGCACCGCCCGCGCGCAGGGGGAGTCGTTGCGGGCGCAACTGGACACCGCCGCGGCGAAGGCGGTGCGCAACGATCGGCTCCGGCTCGCGAAGGAGCTGCACGACGTCGCCGGCCATGCGGTGGGGGTCATGGTCACGCAGGCCGGCGTCGCCCTCGCCCTGCGGGAGAAGGCGCCCGAACGGGCGCGATCCGCGCTGGAGGCCGTGGTGCAGGCCGGCGAGGACGCGCTCGCCGAGATCGACGCTCTCTTCGGCGCGCTCGACGCGTGCGAGTTCGGCGACGCGACCCGGCGATACGCCGAGCCCGGGCAGTTGCGGGCGGCGCTGGAGCGAATGGTCGCCGGCGTCCGCCGCTGCGGATACAAGGTCGAACTGCGTCTTGCGGAGCTTCCGAGCGCTCCGCCGATCACCGGCACGCTGTATCGCGTCGTGCAGGAGTCGCTCACCAACGCACTGCGGCACTCCGTCGGCGGCGACATCGCCATCGAGGCGTGGGTGGAGGGACGGACGCATCACATCCGCGTCGTCGACACCGGCCGACCGGTCGTCGGGCGCGGGACCGAGGAAGGCAGCGGCTCGGGGCTCCGCGGGCTCGAGGAACGCGTGCGCGCGTGCGGCGGCGAGTTCGAGGCGGGCGCGAGCGCGGGTGGGTTCGTCGTGCATGCCCGCATGCCGGTGCAGGACGGACGGGGGCGCCCGGCGGTCGTCGCCGCGCGGGCGGCCGCGGAGACGCCCTCGTGATCCGCGTCGTGGTGGCCGACGATCAGGAGTTGATCCGCACCGGACTGACGGCGATCATCGACGCCGAACCCGATCTCACCGTGGTGGGCGAGGCCGAGGACGGTGCCGAGGCCGCTCGACTCGCGATCGTCGCTGCCGCGGACGTCGTGCTCATGGACATCGAGATGCCGGGGACGACGGGCATCGAGGGGATCGCGCTGCTGCGTGCCGAGAGACCTGGCCCGCGGGTGCTCCTGCTGACGATGTTCGATCTCGAGGAGTATGTCTTCGAAGGTCTCAAGGCCGGGGCCAGCGGGTTCCTGCTGAAGACGTCGCCCACGGCCGACATGCTCGATGCCATCCGCGCCGTGCACCAGGGGCGGCAGGTACTCGCGCCATCCGTGATCGCCCGTCTGGTCACCAGCTTCGTGCAGCGCACGCCCGCGGGATCCCGCGATCGCGCGGACGCCGCGGAGGTGCTGCGCGACGTCACCGAGCGCGAGCTCGCCGTCATCCGCGCCCTCACCCGCGGCATGTCCAATGCCGAGATCGCGGCACACCTGCATCTCAGCGAGGCGACGGTGAAGACCTATGTGACGCGCATTCTCGCCAAACTGGGGCTGCGTGACCGCGTGCAACTGGTCATCCTCGCCTACGAGCTCGGCCTCGCCCCGCAGCGGTGATCCGCATGCGGGTGGCGGCGGGCCGTCCGGGTCAGCGGAGGACGAGCGCGGCGGCGCCCACGAGCGGGCCCTCGTCGCCCAGGGCGCTGCGGACCACGCGCGTCGCGCGCGCGTAGGGCAGCACGGCGCTCTCGCGCAGCGCGGCGCCGACGAGGTCGACGTAGTCGTCCGACACGCGCGAGAACCCGCCGCTGATCGCGATCACGTCGAGGTCGAGCAGGGTCGAGGCGTTCGCCAAGCCGAGGCCCACGGCCCGCGCCGAGCGCTGGATGGCCGCGCGCGCCGTGCGGTCGCCCGCGGCCGCGGCACGCCCCAGGTCCTCGCCCGTCTCCCCGGCCCATCCGCGGCTGCGCGCCCACACGACGCTGGACGGCCCGGACGCGATCTCCTCGAGGGTGCTGTCGCCGACGACGAGCTGTCCCAGGTGTCCCGCGTTGCCCGAGGCCCCGCCGATCGGGGCGCCGTCCACGACGATCCCGCCGCCCACGCCCGTGGACACCACGATCGACAGCGATGCGCGCGCGCCGGCGGCGGCGCCCAGCCAGGACTCCGCCAGCGCGAGACAGCCGCCGTCGTGGCGCAGTCGCACCGGGAAGTCGTCGCTCCCCAGCACCCGTGCCGCCGCCCCGCGCGCCGCTCCGGTGAGACCGAAGCCGTGCACCCCCGGCATGTTGACGGGGTAGATCGCGCCGTCCGCGCGGTCGATGGGACCAGCGCTTCCGATCCCGACGCCCGCGAACTCGGCTCCCGCCGGCAGCTGCTCGAGCGCCTGCGCGATCGTGCCGGCGAGAGCCTCGTCGAGGTCGGCGGGAGTCGCGGATCGCCCGGTCGGGCGGCGGTTGCGACTCGCGGCGATCACCTCGCCTGCCCCGGTGACGAGCGCGGCGTCCAGCTTGGTCCCCCCGAGATCGAGGGCCAGGGCGAGACGGGCGCTCACGGCTCGGGCCTCTCGCGCTACTGGGGGTCGAGGCCGAGGTCGGCGAGCCCGATCGCGGCGCGCCATTCGAGACCGGCGGCCTCGATCGCGGCCTGCGCTCCCGTGGAGCGGTCCACGATCACGGCGACCGCGACGACCTCCGCGCCCTCGCGGCGCAGCGCCTCGACGGCTTTGAGCGCCGACTGCCCGGTGGTCGAGGTGTCCTCGACGACCACCACGCGGCGCCCCGCGACCTCGGCGCCCTCGATCTGGCGTCCGCGCCCGTGGTCCTTGGGCTCCTTCCGCACGACGAAGGCGTCGAGCGGACGGTCCGTGCGCGCGGACTCGTGCATGATCGCGTTCGCGATGGGGTCCGCCCCGAGCGTGAGCCCGCCGACCGCGACGACGTCCGGGATGTCGGCGATCAGGTCGAGCATGATTCGTCCGATGGCCGGTGCCGCACGGTGGTCGAGCGTGAGTCGGCGCATGTCCACGTAGTACGTGGCCCTCTTGCCGCTCGAGAGGGTGAAGTCGCCGTGGAACACCGCCTCGTCCCTGATGAGGCGCACGAGCGCCTGCCGGTCGGCTTCGATCTCGGGAGAGGAGGCGGGCATGCCGAACAGTCTACGGACGGCGCGGATGCTCATCGCGGCGGTCGAGTGACGGGTTCGCGTCGGCGGCACGACCTAGGCTGGTTCCATGCGTCTCGCCACCTGGAACGTGAACTCGATCCGCGCCCGCGTGGGGCGCATCGTCGCCTTCGCCGAGCGTGAGCACATCGACGTCTTGGCGATGCAGGAGATCAAGTGCACGCCGGCGCAGTTCCCGTACGCGGAGTTCGAGGCGGCCGGGTACCACGTCGAGGCCCACGGCCTGAACCAGTGGAACGGCGTCGCGATCGCGAGCCGTGAGCCCATCGAGGACGTCGAATATGCCTTTCCGGGCATGCCGGGCTTCCTGAAGGATCATGACGGCCCGGACGCGCCGCTCGAGGCGCGCGCGATCGGCGCCACGGTGGCCGGCGTGCGGGTGTGGAGCCTGTACGTCCCCAACGGACGCTCGCTACGCGACCCGCACTACGTCTACAAGCTGCACTGGCTCAAGGCGCTCGAGGAGCACACGCGCGCGACGCTGGCGGCCGACCCCGACCTGCCGCTCGCGCTGGTCGGCGACTTCAACATCGCCCCCACCGACGCCGACAACGGCGACCCCCAGGTGGTCGAGGGCGCCACGACGCACGTCTCGCCCGCCGAGCGCGAGGCGTTCGCGGCGCTCGAGTCGGCCGGCGTCACCGACGTCGTGCGCCCGCTCGTGCCGACCGGCTACACCTACTGGGACTACAAGGCCCTCAAGTTCCCACGCGACCAGGGGCTCCGCATCGACTTCATCCTCGGATCACGCGCTCTGGCAGACGCGGTGACCGGCGCGGCGATCCACCGCGACGAGCGCAAGGGCGACGCCCCGAGCGATCACGTGCCGGTCGTCGTGGACCTCGACCTCGAGCCGGCCGACGAGGACGACGTCCCGATGATCTTCGGCTGACCACCGTCCGCGACGGAGAACTCCAGGTCCGTCGCGCGAGGGAGGACGGGCCGCGGTGCGTTCCGTACCGTGGAGGCATGTCGCTTCTCACGCGCGCGCCGGCGCGGCCGGCAACGGACCCGGCCCCGCCCGACGCACCGCTCGTGCGCCCTCGCCCCACCGCGGCCGATCTGCGTCTGGACGGCCTGCTCGCCGGCGGGCTGTTCGTCACCGCCATGATCAGCCTGGCGCTGTCGTCCATCTCGGGGATCGTCGAGCTCCAGCACGGGGGCAGCCCGTGGCTCGTCGTCTTCAGCGCACTCATGACGCTCCCTCTCGCGCTGCGCCGCCGGCTGCCCATCACTGTCGCCGTCGTCGTGTGCGGCGCGTACTTCGCGCAGGCGTCGATCTTCGCGCTGCCCGAGCTGTACGTGAGCCAGGTGGCGATGTTCGCCGCGCTCTTCACGATCGGCGCCTGGGTGAACGACCGCCGCAGAGCCGCGTGGGCGCGGATCCTGATCATCGTGGCGATGTTCGTATGGCTGTTGGTGAACACCTACCTCGGAGCCGTGCACCCCACGGAGGACCCCGAGATGTACGCCGGCGCATTCTCGCCGTATGTCGCGTTCATGCTCATGCAGTGGCTGATCAACGCGGCGTACTTCGGCGGCGCGTACTACCTGGGCGATCGCGCGTACGCCGCCGCACTCGACCGCCATGCACTCCGTGAGCGCACGCGCGAGCTGGAGGAGGAGCGCGAGACGTCGGCCGCGCAGGCCGTCGCGCTGGACAGGGTGCGGATCGCGCGGGAGCTGCACGACGTCGTCGCACACCACGTGTCGGCCATGGGGGTGCAGGCGGGCGCCGCGCGCACCGTGCTCGACCGGGACGTGGATGCCGCGCGCGCCATGCTTGAGTCCGTCGAGCGTTCGGCTCGTTCGGCGATCGACGAACTGCATCATCTCCTCGACACCCTCCGCACGCCGGAGGACGAGGACGCCCCGCCGTCGACGCTGCGGCTCGACCGGCTCGAGTCGCTCGCGCGCCAGGTGTCCGCGGCGGGCACGCCGACGACCTTCACCGTCGTGGGCGATCCCGTGGAGGTGCCCGAGATCGTGCACGTGAACCTGTACCGGATCGCCCAAGAGGCGCTCACCAACGCACGACGACACGGCGGGCCGGGCGTCACCGCCGACGTGCGGCTGCGCTACGAGCCCGGCGCCGTCGAACTCGAGGTGACCAACACGGGTCGCGTGCGGCCCGGCGCACGCCCCGGGATGGGACAGCTCGGGATGCGCGAGCGGGCCATCGCATCGGGCGGCACGCTGGAGTTCGGCCGGCGAGAGCGAGGCGGCTACCTGGTGCGAGTGCGCGTGCCGGTCCGGACGGCGGTGCCGGCGTGAACGGCATGAACGACATGAACGGTGTGCGCGTGCTGCTCGTCGACGACCACGCGACCATGCGCATGGGGTTCCGGATGATCCTCGAGGCCTCGGGAATCGACGTCGTGGGCGAGGCGGCGACCGGCGCGGAGGCGGTGTCCGCGGCCGCCTCGCTGAGGCCGGAAGTGATCTGCATGGACGTGCAGATGCCCGATCTCGACGGCATCGAGGCGACGCGGCGCATCCTCGCCGCCGCGCGCGACGCTCCGCCCCGCATCGTGATCGTCACGACCTTCGACCGCGACGACTACCTGTTCGCGGCGCTCGACGCGGGGGCCAGCGGCTTCCTGCTCAAGAACGCCGGCCCGGAGGAGCTCGTCTCGGCGGTGCGCGTCGTCGCCGCGGGCGACGCCCTCCTCGCGCCGGGCGTCACGCGCCGGGTGATCGAGCGGTTCGCGCGCACGTCCGGCAATGGCAGCGACGTACCCGTGCGGCCTCCCGAGATCGATCCGGGACTCACGGAGCGGGAGCGCGAGGTGCTGCGCCTGCTCGCGCAGGCCCTCAGCAACGCGGAGATCGCGCAGCAGCTCTACATCGGCGAGGCCACGGTCAAGACCCACGTGTCGAACGTGCTGCAGAAGCTCGGCGCGCGCGACCGCGTCGCCGCGGTCGTCTACGCCCACCGCCACGGTCTGGCCTGAGCGCCCGGTCCGGTCCCGCTCGCGGCTTCCCCACCCCGGCGGAGCCGCACGCGCGAACATCCGCCGCGCGGGGGATGCCCGCGCGGCGCGCCCTCCCTAGCGTGAAAGCACGGACAGAAAGGATCGCGGATGCTCACACTGCGCGGGATCGTCAAGACGTACGGGGACCGGAGGGTGCTCGACGACGTGTCGTTCGACGTGCCGCCCGGGCGCCTCACGGGCTTCGTCGGCGGCAACGGCGCCGGCAAGACCACGACCATGCGGATCATGCTCGGTCTGCTCGCCCACGAGGAGGGCGAGGTGGCGCTCGACGGCGCGCCGGTCACCGCCAATGACCGGCGCAGCTTCGGCTACATGCCCGAGGAGCGCGGCCTCTACCCGAAGATGAAGGTGCTCGAGCACATCGTGTACCTCGCGCGGCTGCACGGCTTCTCGCGCTCGGACGCCACCGAACGCGCCACCGCGCTGCTCGAGCAGCTGGGCCTGGGCGAGCGACTGGGCGACAACATCGAGGCGCTGTCGCTCGGCAACCAGCAGCGCGCCCAGATCGCCGCGGCTCTCGTGCACGATCCGTCCGTCCTGATCCTGGACGAGCCGTTCTCGGGCCTGGACCCCCTCGCCGTCGAGGTCGTCGCCGGCGTGCTGGCCGACCGCGCGGCACAGGGCACCGCGGTGCTGTTCTCGTCGCATCAGCTCGATGTGGTCGAGCGTCTGTGCGACGACCTGGTCATCATCGCGGGCGGCACCATCCGCGCGAGCGGATCGCGCGACGAGCTGCGCGCCGCGCACTCCAGCCGCCGGTTCGAGCTCGTCTCCTCGGGCGACGCCGGCTGGCTGCGAGAGGAGGCGGGCATCCACGTCGTCGAGTTCGACGGCGGGTACGCCGTGTTCGACGCCGACAGCGACGAGGCCGCCCAGCGCGTGCTGCGCCGCGCCGTCTCCCTCGGCGACGTGGCGAGCTTCGCCCCGCAGCGTCCCACCCTCGCCCAGATCTTCAAGGAGGTCATCCAGTGAGCACGCAGACTCCCACCGCTTCCCGGCCCGCTCCCCCCACCCTCTCGACGGCGCAGGGCGTGTGGCTCGTCGCCGAGCGCGAGATCGGCGGCAAGCTCCGCAGCCGCTCGTTCCTGATCTCCACGGCGATCCTGCTCGTGCTCGCACTCGGCGGCGTGCTGTGGATGGGCTTCAGCGCCAACGACGACAGCAGCACCCCCGTGGCGGCCACCGCGGCGACGTCCGCGCAGCTGTCCGAGATGCCGGGCATCGAGGTCACCGAGGTCACCGACCGCGCCGAGGCGGAGGCGCTCGTGCGCGACGGCGAGGTGGACGCCGCGGTGCTGCCCGACGACGCCTCCCCCACCGGCCTGCTCGTGGTCGCCAACGAGTCGGCGCCGCAGTCGCTGCTCATGCAGCTGTCCGTGATGCCATCGGTCGAGCTGCTGGATCCGGACGCCGCGGGCGACGGCCCGATGCGCTACATCCTCGGACTCATCTTCGGCATCATCTTCATGATGGCCGCGATGACCTTCGGCTCCCCGATCGCGATGAGCGTGATCGAGGAGAAGCAGACCCGCGTCGTCGAGATCCTGATCTCCGCGATCCCGGCGCGCGTCCTGCTCGCCGGCAAGGTGCTCGGCAACACCGTCCTGGCGATCGGTCAGATCGTGCTCCTCATCGCGGTCGCGATCGTGGGCCTGGTGATCACGCAGCAGACCGCCCTGCTGCAGGGGCTGGGCGCGCCGCTGGTGTGGTTCGCGGTCTTCTTCCTGTTCGGCTTCCTGCTCCTGGCGGCGATGTTCGCCGCGGCCGGATCGCTCGTCTCGCGGCAGGAGGACTCCGGCCCGACGCTCACTCCCGTGATCTACCTGACGATGATCCCCTACTTCCTCGTCCTGATCTTCGGGCAGAACACGATCGTGATGACCGTGCTGTCGCACGTGCCGTTCTCCGCGGCGGTCGCGATGCCGATCCGGCTGTACTTCAACGAGGCGCAGTGGTGGGAGCCGCTCGTGGCGCTCGGGGTGCTCCTGGCCTCCTGCGCGCTCGTCATCGCCCTCGGCGCGAAGATCTACGAGAACTCGCTGCTGCGCATGGGGGCCCGCGTCAAGCTCAAGGAGGCCCTGCGCGGGTGAGCGCGCCTCCGTTACGCGGGGCGCGGCCGGAATGGCCGCGCCCCGCGAGCGGTTATGGTCACGGAGGGCGGCGATGTCGCCCGGTCTTCATCCACCGAACCGAGGAGTCACCGTATGGGAGCCGCCACGCTCGTCCGCACCGCCACCACCGATCACCCCGTCCTGGACGTCCTCGCCGAGCGCTGGAGCCCGCGCGCCTTCGACGCCGAGGCACCGATCGACGAGGCGAAGCTCGCGAGCGCGCTCGAGGCTGCCCGGTGGAGCCCCTCGGCCAGCAACACGCAGCCGTGGCGCTTCATCGTCGCCCGACGCGGTTCGACGGAGCACGCGGCGATCGCCGAGGCGCTGGTCGGCTTCAACCGGGCATGGGCCCCCAACGCCTCCGTGCTGCTCGTGGCGATCGCGGAGGTCGCCGACGAGGCGGGCGAGCCGCGCCGCTGGGCCCAGTACGACCTCGGCCAGGCGATGGCGCACTTCTCGGTCCAGGCGCACCACGAGGGCCTGCACGTGCACCAGATGGGAGGCTTCGACGTCGAGGCGGTGCGCGCACGCTTCGGCCTCGACGAGCGATTCGTCCCGCTGACGGTCTCCGCGATCGGCGTCTTCGGCGACCACCGGTCGCTGCCCGAGAAGCTCCTCGAGCGCGAGACCGCGCCCCGCGTGCGGCGCCCGCTCCGCGACTCGGTCATCGTCGACGCCTGAGCGGATCAGCGCGAAGGGCCGGCGGATCGTCCGCCGGCCCTTCGCGCGTTTCACGCCTCACTCGTCGATGACGGCCTCGATGACCTCGTCCTCGTCCGCGTCATCTTCCGCGGTCGGCTGACCGCCACTCGTGACGACGAGCTGCGACCCGTCGGCCGAGACATCCACGCGCACCAGGTCGCCGTCGCGCACGCCGCCGGAGAGGATCGCGAGGGCGAGCCGGTCCTGGATCTCCGTCTGGATCAGGCGGCGCAGGGGGCGCGCGCCGTACACCGGGTCGTACCCGCGCTCGGCCAGCCACGCTCGCGCGTCCGGGGTCACGGCGAGCGTGAGGCGCCGGTCCGACAGGCGACGCTGCAGGAGGTCGACCTGCAGCTCCACGATCTGCGCCAGGTCGTCCTGCGAGAGGGCCTGGAACATCACGATGTCGTCCAGCCGATTCACGAACTCGGGCTTGAACGCCTGCCGCACGAGCTGCATCACCTGCTCGCGCTTGACCTCGGTCGACAGCGTCGGATCGATCAGGATCGGCGAACCCAGGTTCGAGGTCAGGATCAGGATCACGTTCTTGAAGTCGACCGTGCGGCCCTGGCCGTCGGTCAGGCGACCGTCGTCCATCACCTGCAGCAGCACGTCGAACACCTCGGGGTGCGCCTTCTCGACCTCGTCGAGCAGGACGACGCTGTAGGGCCGGCGGCGCACGGCCTCGGTGAGCTGACCGCCCTGCTCGTACCCGACGTAGCCGGGAGGGGCGCCCACGAGCCGCGAGACCGAGTGCTTCTCGCCGTACTCCGACATGTCGATCCGCACCATGGCGCGCTCGTCGTCGAACAGGAACTCGGCGAGCGCCTTCGCCAGCTCGGTCTTGCCGACGCCCGTGGGGCCGAGGAACAGGAACGACCCGGTCGGGCGGTTCGGGTCTCCGACGCCGGCGCGCGAGCGGCGCACGGCGTCGGAGACGGCCTTCACCGCGTCGCGCTGGCCGATCAGGCGACGGCCGAGCTCGTTCTCGAGGTGCAGCAGCTTCTCGGTCTCGCCCCGCAGCAGCCGGCCGACGGGGATGCCCGTCCACGCCGCGATGACCGCGGCGATGTCGTCCTCCGTCACCTGTTCGTTGACCATGCGCGGCTCGTCCGCACCGGCGTCCGCCTGCCGCTCGGCCTCCGCCAGCTGCGCCTCGAGCTGCTTGATGGTCGTGTACTCGAGGCGGGACGCCTTCTCGTAGTTGCCCTCGCGCATCGCCCGGTCGCGTTCGGTGACGGCCTCGTCGAGGCTCTTCTTGAGTTCGCCCACGCGGTTGAGCCCGCCCCGCTCGCGCTCCCAGCGCGCCTCGAGTCCGGCGAGCTCCTCGGCCGCGGAGGCCATCTGCTCGCGCAGCTTCGCGAGGCGCTCCTTGGAGGCGGCATCCTTCTCCTTCTTGAGGGCCAGCTCTTCGAGCCGCATCCGATCGACCTGGCGCTTGAGCTCGTCGATCTCGACCGGGCTGGAGTCGATCTCCATCTTCAGGCGGCTCATCGCCTCGTCGATGAGGTCGATCGCCTTGTCCGGCAGCTGCCGGCTCGGGATGTACCTGTTGCTGAGCGCCGCGGCCGCGACCAGCGCGCTGTCGCTGATCGTCACGCCGTGATGAGCCTCGTACCGTCCCTTGAGCCCGCGCAGGATGGCGACGGTGTCCTCGACGCTGGGCTCGTCGACGTAGACCTGCTGGAAGCGGCGCTCGAGGGCGGCGTCCTTCTCGATGTACTCGCGGTACTCGTTGAGCGTCGTGGCGCCGATGAGCCGCAGCTCACCGCGGGCCAGCATGGGCTTGAGCATGTTGGAAGCCGCGACCGATCCCTCGCCGCCCCCGGCGCCCATCAGCACGTGGAGCTCGTCGATGAACGTGATGATCCGGCCCTCGGACTCGGTGATCTCCTTCAGGACGTTCTTGAGCCGCTCCTCGAACTGCCCGCGATACATCGCGCCGGCGACGAGCGCCGACATGTCGAGGCTGATGAGGCGCTTGTCCTTCAGGCTCTCGGCGACGTCGCCCGCGACGATCCGCTGGGCCAGCCCCTCGACCACGGCCGTCTTGCCGACGCCGGGCTCCCCGATCAGCACCGGGTTGTTCTTGGTGCGGCGCGTGAGCACCTGGCTGACGCGCCGGATCTCCGCGTCGCGCCCGATGACCGGGTCCAGCTTCCCCTGACGCGCGCGCTCGGTCAGGTCGATGCCGAACTGCTCGAGTGCGCTCTGCTGCTCCTCCTGCTGCGGCTGGGCCTGCATGTCGCCTCCTGACGTCTCGCCCCCACGACTCGGAAAGTTGAGTCGTTTGGGCTCAAGTTTAGCAGGACGGATCGCCGGCGGGTAGTACTTCCCACCGTCAGGACAGGGGCCGGCATTAGCCTGAGCTCGTGAGTGTTCCCGCCGATCCGTTTCCGCCGCACCCGGCGACACCGCCCGGCTTCGGGCCGGTGCCGTCCGCGGCGCCGTCCGGGACGCGGAACACGCTCGGCGCGGTCGCGATCGCCCTCGTCGCCGTCTCGGCCCTCATCGACCTGGCCGCCGGGATCCTCGCGCGGCTCGTGCCGCTGCGCGAGAGTGGTCAGGGAAGCCTCGCCCTTCTCACCATGGGGCTGCTGGCCATGACCGCCGCGGCCGCCGTCTGCGCTGTGCTGGCCCTGCGACACGAGCGGAAGACCCTGGCCGCCGTCGCCCTGGGCTTCAGCCTCGCCTCGCTGATCGGATTCGCGCTCTGGGGCGGCTTTGTGCAGCTGCTCCTTCCCGTCGTGCTGCCCTGACGCCGCGGGCAGTCGCACGACTATGCCGCCGGGGAGGGGGCGGACGGGTCGCCGGCCGCCTGGCCGCTCCGGGCAGCGCACGTGAAGCGCGCGCGATAGGCGGTGGGCGCCGTGCCGAGGACGCGCGCGAAGTTCTGGCGCAGCACGGCCGCGGAGCCGAAGCCGCACTCGGCCGCGATGCGATCGAGACCCCACTCGGTCCGCTCCAGCAGGCGCTGGGCGTGGATCACCCGCTGCCGCGCGAGCCAGGCCGCGGGCGTCGTGCCGTAGTCGGCCTTGAACCGCCGCGCGAAGGTACGCGGCGACATGTGCGCGCGAGCCGCCAGCTGTTCGACCGTGAGCTCGCGGTGCAGGTTCTCCAGCGCCCAGTCGGCCACGGGCGCGAGCGACAGTCCCGCGGTCTGCGGCAGGGGCCTGACGATGAACTGCGCCTGGCCGCCGTCCCGCTGCGGCGCCACGACCATCCTCCGGGCGATGACGTTCGCGGCCTCGGCTCCCAGCTCCAGACGCAGCAGGTGAAGGCACGCATCCAACCCGGCGGCAGTGCCGGCGCTGGTGATGATGCGCCCGTCCTGGACGTACAGCACGTCGGGATCCAGTTGGACGCGCGGGAACATGCGCGCCATCCGCTCCGCGTACATCCAGTGTGTCGTGGCGCGGCGCCCGTCGAGCACCCCCGCCGCGCCGAGCACGAAGGAGCCGCTGCAGATGCTCAGCAGCCACGCGCCACGGTCCGCGGCGTGCCGGACGACATCGAGGACCCGCGGATCCACGTCCGCCCAGGAGGGGTGCGGGATCGGCGACACCACGACGAGATCGGCCTCGGACGCGAAGGACAGGTCGTCACGGACGTTGATCGAGAAGCCCATCTTCGACGGCACGGCGCCGGGTACCGGCGTGACGATGCGGAAGTCGAAGCTCGGGATGCCGTCCTCGGTGCGATCGAGCCCGAACGCCTCGCAGGCGACGCCGAACTCGAACGGCGCGAACCCCTCCTGAACGATGCATGCGACCGTCTTCACAGCGGCCCCCTTCGCTGGCACTTTTCCTTCGATCGACGACCATCCTGCGACTCGTGACGGAATTCGTGCACGCGCAGGATGTCTGCCATGACCACCGTGATCGCCCTCGTCCTGCTCGGCCTGCCGACACTCGTCCTCGTGGCCGCGACGCTGCGCGAACTCGCCCGCGACGGCTATCGCGCGGTCGAGACGGACTGGCAGCGCCTTCCCGATCGCGACTGACCGTCGCGGAACCCGATCGGCGCGCGGGCTCTCAAGCGAGGACGCGGCGGTAGATCGCCAGCATCGCGTCGGTGCGCGAAGACTGCCGGAACTTCGCCGCGATGCCCGGATCGGGCGCCGGCGCCGCTCCCTGCTCGATCTCCGCCGCGGCGCGGCGCAGCGCCTCGGCGAGCGCGCGGATGCGCCCGGGCTCGTCGTCGCGCGGCTCCACGCGCCAGACGCCGGCCGCGAACTCGGCCGCGATGTCGGGGTCGCTGACGATCGCGGGTGTGCCGAGCGACGCCGCCTCGAAGGGCGTCATCCCCTGGGTCTCGAAGCCGATCGAGGTCTGCACGAGCGCGTCGGCGCGCGCGATGCGGCGCAGCGTCTCCTCGTAGGGAAGCCGGCCGGCGAATCGCACGGTCCGCTCGAGCCCGCGCCGGGCGACGAGGCGGCGGGCCGCGCGCAGCTGCCCGCCGCCGCCGATGACCTCCACCGCGCAGGGCGCTCCTGCCGCGGCCACCGCCTCCAGGAAGGGCAGAAGCCGCTTCTCGGGGCTCATCCGGCCGAGCCACACGAAGCGCGGCGGGCCGGTACGGGGTTCCCCGCGCCCGGATGCCAGCACGCGATCGAGCAGCTCGTCGTCGATGCCGTTCCACACGACGTCCACCGCGCGGAAGACCCCGTGCTGCTCGAGCCGGCGCGCGAAGTGGGCGGAGGGTGCGGTGACCGCCGCGGCGCCCGCGGCGAGGCCGCGCAGGTGCGCCCAGCCGTCCGCGCCGCGCACTGCACCACCCGGCAGACCGCGCAGCGCCAGTCGGCGCCACGCGTTCAGGCCGCCCAGCACCAGACCGGGGAACACCGGGGCGATCGCGGCGATGCCGACGTCCACGCGATTGTGCATCGTGTGCACGGCGGGCACGCCGTGCCTCGCGGCGAAGCGATAGCCCAGGAAGCCCTCCCAGAAGTCGGCCTGGACGTGCACGAGATCGGGACGGGGCCTGGCGGCGAGTGCACGGTCGACGATCGCGTCCGCGGCCCGCCCCGGCACGCTGAAGGAGTACTCCCGGTCGAGCGAGAGCGGCAGCGACGGCGTGTCCACGTAGCCGGGATCATCCGCGGCGACGGCGGCTCGCGGTCCGTGCCGGCGCGGCGCGACGATCGTCACGAGGTGACCGGCCCGCTCGAGATAGCGGCGCTGCAGGCGCAGCGACACCTGCGCACCGCCGAGCGTCTCGACGTGCTGGTCCGCGAACATCACGATGTGCATGCCGGGCCCCTGTCAGAACTCTGCCCCGCCTAGGCGGGAAGCTCGTCCCCGCGGTAGAGCGCCTCGAACGTGTCCAGCGTGCGGTTGATGTCATGCACCACGACGCCGTCGAGCGAGGCGCGCTGCATGCGCAACCGCTCCTCGGGAGGCGCCGTGAGCACGGCCGTGAGCTTCGCCGCGAGCTCGTCGGCGTCGCCCGGCGTGAAGAGGTACCCGTTCTCCCCCTCGTGGACCAGGTGCGGCAATGCCACGGCGTCGGCCGCGACGACCGGCAGTCCGGATGCCATCGCCTCCATGGTCGCGATCGACTGCAGCTCCGCGATCGACGCGATGGCGAAGACGCTGCCCGCCGTGAGCGTCGCCCGGAGCTGCTGATCGCTGGTGCGGCCATGGAACACCACGCGCTCCTCGATCCCCAGCTCGCGCGCGAGCTGGCGCAGCGCCCCCTCCTGGTCCCCGCCGCCCACCAGATCGAGCCGAGCATCGAGCGCGGGATCCAGCCTCGCGACGGCGCGCAGGATGACGTCCACCTGCTTCTCGGCGGTGAGCCTGCCCACGAACACGATGCGGTTCTCGCTGCGGGGCGTCAGGTCGGCCGTGTACTGCGACCGGTCGATGCCGCAGCTGACAGGGATGACGCCGGCCAGGTCGATCGTCTTCTCGAGGAAGTCGGCGGCGCGCTGGGTCGGGGTCGTGACGGCCTCGGTGAGCCCGAAGGTGCGCTTGGCGTCCCGCCAGGCCGCGTCGATCAGCATCCGGTTCGCCCAGTCGGGCATCGCCGTGTGGTCGAGGATGTTCTCCGGCATGACGTGGTTGGTCGCGATGACCCGCAGGCCGCGCTTGCGCGCCTCGCGCGCGAGGCCCCGCCCGATCACGATGTGCGACTGGATGTGCACGACGTCCGGCTTGACGGCGTCGAGCACGCGGCGCGCGTGGTGCTTGGAGCGCCAGGGCCACACGAAGCGCAGCCACTCGTGCCACCACAGCTTGACCGACGGAAGACGATGCAGCGTCATGGGCTCGCCCTCGATCGTCTCGGTGCGGGGCGGCTCGAGGCGATGCCGCGTGTTGGGCGCCACGACGTGCACCTCGTGTCCGCGCTGCACGAGCCCGGCGGCGAGCCGCTCGGCGAAGCGCGCGGCGCCGTTGATGTCCGGGGAGAACGTGTCGCACCCCAGCAGCACCCGCAGGGGGCGTCGCGCGTCGGGAGCGCCCGGCGCGGCGTCCTCGGCGGGGACCGGATCGCTCGGATGACGGGAAGTGGTCACTCGGCCTCGCAGTGCTGTTCGTGGCGGCAACGCCGCAAAGCGCTGGGTGGGGGGGTGCGGCGACGGGGACGTCGATGTCCGAGCCTAACCGACGCCGTCCCGGCGTCCCGGGAGGCGTGCCGCTCCGGCGGGACTCAGCCCTGCGCGGCCCACCATTCGCGGAGGCGCCGCTCGGCCTCCTGCTCTCCCAGCACGCCCTCGTCCAGCCGCAGGTCGAGCAGGAAGCGATAGGCCTTCCCCACGTCGGGACCGGGAGAGATGCCGAGGACCTCCTGGATGCGGTTCCCGTCGAGCTCGGGGCGGATGGAGTCGAGCTCCTCCTGCTCCCGGAGCGCCACGATGCGGGCCTCGATGTCGTCATACGCGGCCGCCAGGCGGGCGGCCTTCCGCCGGTTGCGCGTCGTCACGTCGGCGCGCGTCAGGATGTGGAGCCGTTCGAGCTGGTCGCCGGCATCACGTACGTAGCGGCGCACCGCCGAGTCCGTCCAGGTGCCCTCCGCGTAGCCGAAGAAGCGCAGGTGCAGCTCGATCAGGCGCGAGACCGCGGCGATCGTGTCGCTGTCGAACCGGAGGGCCTGCAGGCGCTTGCGCGCCATGCGCGCCCCCACGATGTCGTGGTGGTGGAACGACACGGCGCCGCCGGGCTCGAGCTTGCGGGTGCGCGGCTTGCCGATGTCGTGCAGCAGCGCGGCCAGCCGCAACGGCACGTCCGGCGCGGCGCCGGGGAAGCGGACGTGTTCATGCTCGATCGCCTGCGTGAGCACCGTGAGCGAGTGCTCGTAGACGTCCTTGTGGTGGTGGTGCTCGTCCACCTCGAGACGCAGCGCCGAGACCTCCGGCAGGAACTGCTCGATGAGCCCCGTCTCGACCATCACGCGGATGCCCCGCACGGGGTCCTCGGTGGCCAGGAGGCGGGTCAGCTCGCCCTGTACGCGCTCCGGGCTCACGATCGACAGCGTCTCGCGCAGCTCCTCGATCGCCGCGCGCGTGCCGTTCTCGACGTCGAAGCCGAGCTGCGATGAGAAGCGCGCCGCGCGCATCATCCGCAGCGGATCGTCTCCGAAGCTGATGCGCGGGTCGATCGGGGTGCGCAGCACCCCGGCGACGAGGTCCTCGACGCCACCCGTCGGGTCGACGAGCCGGACGTCGGTCACGCGCAGCGCCATCGCGTTGACCGTGAAGTCACGACGGACGAGGTCGGACTCGAGCGTGTCCCCGAACTCCACCGTGGGCTTGCGGGTGACTCCGTCGTAGCTGTCGGCGCGGTAGGTCGTGATCTCGACCTGCTCGCCGCGCACCCGCGCGCCGATCGTGCCGAACGCGCGGCCGATGTCCCACTGCGCCGACGAGATGGGCGTCACGATCTCGAGGATGCGGTCGGGCCGCGCATCCGTCGTGAAGTCGAGGTCGTGGGTGTCCCGACCCAGCAGCGCGTCGCGGACCGGGCCGCCGACGATCGCGAGGTCGTGGCCCGCGTCCGCGAAGGCGCGCGCGAGCGCGGCGACGACGGGCGAGGCCGCGAGCTCGCCGAGGCGTGCGACACCGGCGGCCATGTTGAGCATTACTCGAGGATAATCGGGCGCCGGGCGAGCATGCCCCGGCGCTACGCTGAGCGCATGCGCGCGACACTGCTGTACGGGCCCGGGGACGTCCGCTGGGAAGAGGTGCCGGATCCCGTCATCGCGGATCCGCGGAACGCCATCGTTCGCGTGGTGGCCGCGTGCGTGTGCGGGTCCGACCTGTGGCACTACCGCGGCGTGACTCCCGCGCCCTCGGAGCCCAAGCGCATCGGTCACGAGTTCGTCGGGATCGTCGAGGAGGTCGGCGCGGACGTCTCCCGGGTGAAGCCGGGGGACTTCGTCATCGCGCCGTTCTACGACTGCGACATGACCTGCGACAACTGCCGGTACGGATTCAGCACGTCCTGCCGCGAGCTGTGCTGGTGGGGCTGACCCGACCACACGGGCGTGGCCAGCGACGGCGGTCAGGGCGAGTTCGTGCGCGTGCCGCACGCGGACGGGACCCTGACGGTCGTGCCCGGCGGCACGCCGGACGACGCGCTCATCCCGAGCCTCCTGACCCTCAGCGACGTATTCCTCACGGGGCACCACGCGGCGGTCTCGGCCGGGGTGCGGGAGGGCTCCGCGGTGGTGGTCGTCGGCGACGGCGCGGTCGGTCTCAGCGGCGTGCTCGCGGCGACGCGGCTGGGCGCGGCGCGCATCGTCGCGATGTCGCGCCACGAGCCCCGTCAGGAGCTCGCCCGCGCGTTCGGCGCGACGGATGTCGTCGCCGCCCGCGGCGACGCGGGCGTGGCGGAGGTGAAGGACCTCCTGGACGGCCTCGGGGCGGACGCCGTGCTGGAGTGCGTCGGCACGAAAGAGTCCATGGACCAGGCGCTGCGCTCGGCGCGCCCCGGCGGGCAGGTCGGCTTCGTCGGCGTTCCCCACGGCGGGCCGGAGCTGCCCGTCCGCACGATGTTCGGCACCAACGTCGGCGTCCGCGGAGGCGTCGCGCCCGTCCGCAACTACATCGACGAGGTGCTGCCGGAAGTGCTCGCGGGCGACATCGAGCCGGGCCGCGTGTTCGACCTGACGCTGCCGCTCGCGGACGTCGCGGAGGCGTACGCGGCGATGGACGACCGTCGCGCGATCAAGTCGCTGCTGCGCGCGTAGATCCGCTCCGGCGCGGCGCTCAGGCCGCGAACCGCAGGAAACCCGTGAACAGCAGCTCGCGCACGCGCGGCAAGAGCTCGTGGCGGAGGGCGGCGCGGTCGACCTCCAGCAGGTCCGCGATCGCGGCGACCAGCGGCCCGACGGGCAGGTCGCCGTCGCACGCGCCCACGAGGGCGGCCAGTCCCGGGTCCGCCTGCACGGCGCGGCCGAAGCCGGCGCCCTGGCGCAGCTCGATGACCTGCGGGTCGCCGACGCCGGGCAGGTGGTGACGCGCCTCGGTGACGTCCGCGGCGGTGCGGAGCGTCGCCGCGGCGAGCGCTTCGTCGTCCATGCGCGCGAGCCGGTCGTGCGCCTCGAGCGCCTGCGCGAGGTGCGCGCCGAGCCCTCCCTCCGACGGGATGGGGTGGGTCACCCGCTCGAACCGATCCAGCGTCGGCCGTCCCTCTGCGCGGCGCAGCAGCACGTATCCGAACCCGATCGCCGTGACACCGCGCGCGCCGAAGTCATCGAGCCATGCCGACAGCAGCGCGTCGTGACGCTCGGAACCGGGCGCCGTGCCGCCGTCGCGGATCCACATCTCGGCGTAACTGACCGGATCCAGTTCCTCGCGCTCGACCACCCACGCGTCGAGCGGCACGGGCGAGGCGGCGACCCACGCGCGGATGCGGTCGAGTCCCGGCACCCCGTCGCGGCTCTCCCAGTTGCCCAGGAACTGGGCGACGCCGCCGTGAGAGCCCGCTCCGGGCGGTGCGAGGTGCGCGCCCACGTCCGCGACCAGCCGCTCGACGAGCGCGTCTCCGACCAGGCCGCCGTCGCGGTACTCGTATCCCGGCACGCCCGTCGCCCGGGGCGTGATCACGAACGGCGGGTTGGACACGATGCGGTCGAACGTCTCCCCCGTCACGGGCTCGAAGAGGCTGCCGAGCCGCGTCTCGATCCGCTCGTCGCGATTGAGGAGGGCGTTCAGTCGCGCGAAGCCCAGCGCGCGTTCGGAGAGATCCGTCGCCACGACCGCATTCGCGTAGCGTCTCGCGCGAAGCGCCTGGATGCCGCACCCGGTGCCGAGGTCGAGCACGCGCCGTGCCGGGGTCGGCAGGTGCAGTCCCGCGAGCGTGAGCGACGCACCGCCGACCCCGAGCACGTGATCCTCCGCGAGCGGGCCTCCGCCCGCCGCGAGCTCGTCGAGGTCGCTGGCGAACCACCACTCGCCGGTCCCCTCGGTGTCCAGATAGGACTGCGGCCGCACGATCGCGCGGGGCTGGACCTCGCCGCCCCCGGTCTCCGCCAGCCCGAGCGTCGCGAGACCGTCAGCTCCCGTCCGCGGGAGCGCGGCGTCGACGGCGTCCCGCGGTTGCGGCACACCCAGCACGAGGAGGCGCGCGAGCGTGGCGACGGGATCGGTGCGGGCGGCGAGCGTGCGCAGCGCGGGCACGCGCAGACCTCGTCCGATCGCCGCGTCCGCTTCCGCGCCCCACGCGTCGCGCAGCGCGTCGGAGCGGAAGCCGGCGGCGGCGAGGTCGGCGGCGAGCGCGGAGCAGAGCGCGGGATCGGCGTGCGGCATCACGCCCCCAATTCAACCGGTCCCAGGCGTCCGCCCGCTCGGCGAACTCATAACGTCTTCTCAGACGACTATTAGCACTCCTGGGCCGAGAGTGCTAATAATGAAGTTGAGTCACATCGACTCAGGTTCACGCAAACTGCGATCGACGAGGAGGATCCCATGGCGATGTTCTTCGACCCGTTCCGCGAGTTCGACCGCGTGACGGAGCAGCTGCTCGACAGGCAGGGTCCGCGACTCATGCCGATGGACCTCTACCGCGACGGCGATCACTATGTGCTGAGCGCCGACCTGCCGGGAATCGACCCCGGCAGCGTCGACATCGACGTCGACGGCCAGCTGCTCACGATCCGCGCCGAACGCACGCCCCGCAGCGAGGAGGGCGTGAAGTGGATCACCCGTGAGCGAGCCACCGGTTCGTACCTGCGCCAGCTCAACCTCGGCCAGGGCATCGATACGGCCGGCATCTCCGCCACGTACGACAACGGCGTGCTGAGCGTCATCATCCCGATCAGCGAGAAGGCCAAGCCGCGCAAGATCGAGGTGCAGCGCTCGATGCAGGCCGCGCAGGACGTCGCGCCCGAGCTCACGGCGTAGTCGCATCCCAGATGGGGGCCCGGGATCTTCCGATCCCGGGCCCCCACGTCTGGGCCGGGTCGTGCCGCCCGGCGAACCGCCACCGCGCCGACCTCGTTCGGGTCCCGCCCAGCCGCTTCCGTAGAATCGTGTGCGTCCGTGCGGTCGCCCATCGCACACGAGCAGAAGCAGCATGACGATGACGGAACGCCCCCGGGGCACGACCGCGCGCAGCAGGTGGCGGCGCCTCGCCGCGCTCACCGCCGTCGCGCTCACCGGCGCGCTCGGCGCCGTGGCGCCGCCCGCCCAGGCGGCGACGGAGGACGACGACGGGAGCGTCGAGCTCAGCCTCGTAGCCGGGACGCGCGGGGTGACCACGCCCGGCGCGCCGTTCACGGCCGTCCTCGACATCGACAACCCCTCCGGCGAGGCCCTCCCACCCGGGACGGCGATCCTGCACCTGGGCGAGCAGCCGCTCCGCGACCGGGATGCGCTGCGGGCCTGGCTGCGCGGGGAGGGACTCGACGTCCCCCTCACGGCCGTCGGTGCGGCCCGGACCGACGAGGTCGCACCGGGCGAAACCTCGAGCGTCAGCGTGCGGGTGGACTCCTCCGAGGACGCCATCGCCGATCTCGGTCCCGGGGTGTACCCGGTACGAGCGCAACTGGCGGGAACAGCGGTGCAGAGCGTCGTCGTCGTGGCGGACAGCCCCCGTCCCGTCGGCATCGTGCTGCCGATCACGGCGCCAGCGACGACGGCTGGCGTGCTCACGTCCGCGCAACTGGCCGCGCTCACGGCGCCCGACGGCCTGCTGACCGCGCAGCTGGACGCCGCCGCCGGGTCCGAGGCGATCCTCGCGGTCGATCCCGCGATCCCCGCCGCGATCCGCGCTCTGGGCGAGACGGCCCCCGCGAGCGCGCAGACGTGGCTCTCGCGGTTGACAATGCTCGCGAACGAGCGGTTCGCGCTGCAGTTCGCCGACGCGGACGTGGCCGCCCAGGTGCACGCCGGCCTCGACGGCCCGCTCCGCCCCACGAGCCTGGGGGCGTATGAGGCCCCCGCCCCGCAGTCTTCCCCCACACCGTCGCCGTCGCCCGCGGGCGTACCGGACGACACCCCGCCCGACCTGGACGCTCTGCTGGACATCGGCCGCGCGACCGGGTCCGTGTACTGGCCCATGCGGGACGCGATGGGCCCGGAGGTCCTCGACGGTCTGCGCGCGTGGGACCGCGACGCCGTGGCTCTCGTCGCCTCCCGCGCACTGCGCGAGGGGGCCGACCGGGCCTCCGTCGGGGCGCGCGGCGAGGGACTGCTCGCGTACGACGCGGGCATCTCGGCTGCGCTCGAGAGCATCGCGCGGCAACAGGACGAGACCGCCCGGGCGGCCGCGGAGGTCGCCGCAGCCGCCGAGCTATGGTTCGCCGGGGACGAGACGGGCGGTCGACCGCTCCTGCTGGCGCTCGATCGCATGGCGGGCGTCCTCGACGACGGCGAGGTGCCGGAGGCAGCCGTCGATGCCGACGGGCTCGCGGCAGCCCTGGACATCGTCACGGCGAGCGCGGCGGTGGAGCCGCTCGGCCTGCGCGACCTGCTCGAGGCGCCTCCCGCCCGGCTGACCCCCACGACGGCCGAGCCCGACGAGCCGAGGGTCGCGTTCGTCGCCGAGGCACTCGCGGGCGAGGCGCGCCTGTCCCACACGGCCACGGTGCTCGAGGATCCCGAGCTGCTCACGGGGCAGGCGCGCGCGGAGGCGCTGCAGGTGCTGTCCGTGGCGTGGGACGGCCGGACGGCGCTGTGGCGGGATGCGGCTCGCGCGCACCTCGAGCGTGTTCGCGCTCGCGCGGAGGGCGTGGGCATCCAGCAGCCGACGACCGTGCAGCTCGTCAGCGCGGGCGCCGCGCTTCCCGTGTGGATCCACAACGACCTGCCGTACCCCGTGACGGCGACACTCATCGCGCAGCCGGACGATCCCCGTCTGGACGTCACCGAGTTCACCACCGTCACGGCGCAGCCGCTCAGCAGCACGAGCATCCAAGTCCCGGTCGAAGCCCGGGTCGGCAGCGGCCAGGTGCGCGTCGCGCTGACGCTGCTGAGCCCCACGGGCGAGCAGATCGGACCCACCCAGACCATGGAGGTCACCGTCCGCGCCGACTGGGAGCGTGTCGGCATCGGCATCCTGATCGCACTCGTCACGGGCCTTGTGATCACCGGGGTGGTGCGCACGGTCCGGCGCAGTCGGCGAGCGCGGCGCGCGCGCCTCGCCGAGGCGGGGAGCCCGCACACGCCCGAAGGTCGGCATGAGTAGCCTCGGCCGATCGAGCGCGCTGATCGCCGCCGGGACGCTCGTCTCCCGAGTCACGGGGCTGCTGCGCACGATCGTGCTCGTCGCCGCGATCGGCGCGGTGGGGCAGGCGTCCGACGCGTTCACGATCGCCAATCAGCTGCCCAACTACCTTTTCCAGGTGCTGTCCGCCGGGCTCATCACGGCGGTGCTCGTGCCGCAGATCGTCAAGTGGAGCGCGCGTGAGGATGGCGGCCGCGCGCACCTGTCCAAGCTGTTCACGCTCGGGACGGTCGTGTTGCTGGCGGTGACGGCCCTGGCGATGCTCTGCGCGCCGCTCCTGGTGCGTCTCTTCGGCGACGACTGGGGACCCGCGCAGTCGGCGCTCTCGACGGCCTTCGCCTACTGGTGCCTGCCGCAGGTGTTCTTCTACGGCATGTTCGCGCTCGTGGGCGAGACCCTCAACGCGCGCCGGGTCTTCGGTCCCTACGCGTGGGCGCCCATCGTCAACAACGTCATCTCCATCGTCGGGTTCGGGCTGTTCATCGCCCTCTTCGGGGGCCAGCGCAACGAGGTCGACCAGTGGGATCCGCTCATGATCGCGGTCATGGGCGGCGTCGCCACGCTCGGCATCGCAGCCCAGACGGCGCTGCTGCTGGTGTTCTGGCGGCGCACGGGCCTGAGCCTGCGCCCCGACTTCCGTTGGCGCGGCCTGGGGCTCGGAGAGATCCGGAAGCTCGCCGGATGGAGCTTCGCCATGCTGATCGTGGGCCTGGTCGTGTCCACCGTGCAGCAGCGCGTGATCTCGGCCGCCTCGGGGGACGATCCGTCCTCGACCGTGTGGTTCAGCGCATGGCTGGTGTTCATGCTGCCCTACTCGATCATCGTGATGTCAATCGGGACGCCGTACTTCACGCAGCTGTCCGAGCACGCCTCCGCGGGCCGCGACGACGACGTCCGCTCCGACATCGCGCGCAGCATCCGCACCCTCGGGCTGTTCGTGATCCTCGCCACCGCCGCGCTCATGGTCGCGTCCGTGCCGGCCGCACGCGTCTTCACCGGCAGTGCGGCCGAGGCCGCGGCCGCAGCTCCCGTGCTCGTCGGGTTCCTCGTCAGCCTCGTGCCGTTGGCGGTCCAGTTCGTGGTGCAACGCACGTTCTACGCCTACGGGGACACGCGCACACCCTTCCTGTTCACCGCGTTCCAGGCCGCTATCGCGATCGGGCTCGCCCTGCTGGCGGGCCTCGTGTTCCCGCCCGAGCACCTCACGGCGGCGGTCGCGGTCAGCCAGTCCATCTCGAGCATCGCCCAGGTCGTGCTCGCGAGCTGGCTGCTGCGACGCCGGCTCGGCACGCTCGGGATGGGCCGCTCGCTCGCCGCCCTGGGCCGCTTCACGCTGGCGGCGCTGCCCGCGGCCGGCGCGGGCGCGCTCGTGTACGTGCTGTGCGGCGGGGACGCCGGCTGGATGACGTCGGGCCGCATCCCGGGCGCGCTCGGGACGGCGCTGATCGGAGGCGCCGCGGCCCTCGTCTACGTCGGCCTGCTGGCGGTGTTCCGCACGCCCGAACTCGGCACGGCCATCCGTCTCGTGCGGCGCCTCATCCGCCGCTGACGACGGTCCCGTCTCCGACGCACGGTCCCCGACTGGTCTGACCGGCATGATCCACGCGCCGGAGTCAAGCCCCTGTCAGCGGTTCCCCAGGACGTGGTTCTCTGCTGTTCCGCGACATGCCACAGCGCGCGGAGGAATCGAGGAGAGACATGAGCACTGCACACACCGCCCGGACCGGGCGTTTCGCCGAGACCGCACTGCAGAAGGCCGCCCTCATCTACGGGATCGTCTTCCTCATCGTCGGTCTGGGCGGGTTCATCCCTGGCCTCACCACGAACATCGAAAGCCTCGAGTTCGCCGGCCACGGCTCCGAGGCGATGCTGATGGGCATCTTCCAGGTGTCGATTCTCCACAACGTCGTCCATCTGCTCTACGGCGTGGTGGGCGTCGCGGCGGCCAAGGCGTTCGGGGCGTCGAAGCACTACCTCATCTGGGGCGGCGCCGTCTACGGCGTGCTCTGGCTGTACGGCCTCGTCGTTCCGCACGACCACGACGCCAACTTCGTGCCGCTGAACACGGCTGACAACTGGCTGCACTTCGTGCTGGCGGTGACGATGATCGCGCTGGGAGTGCTCCTCGGACGCGATCGCGCCACGCGGCACTGACCCGCGAAGGGCCCGGGTTCCCGCCGACCCGGGTCCTTCGTGTTGCACGCGGAGCTCCGAACGAGCATCCGACGAATGTCTTATAGATGTTGATCTATGGAATAGCGCGCGCTTAGCATGTGTTGAGGCACAGACGAACCTAGGAGGCGCGCGTGCGACAGCTCATTATCATCGGATCGGGTCCGGCCGGATTCACGGCCGCCATCTACGCGGCGCGAGCCAACCTCAGTCCCCTCGTGGTCGCGAGCTCCGTCGAGGTCGGCGGCGAGCTCATGAACACCACCGAGGTGGAGAACTTCCCGGGCTTCCCGGAGGGCATCATGGGCCCCGACCTCATGCAGCGCATGCAGGCGCAGGCCGAGCGCTTCGGTGCGGAGATCCGCTACGACGACGTGACGGAGCTCGACGTGAGCGGGGACATCAAGAGGGTCACGCTCGGCAGCGGGGCGGTGGAGGAGGCCCAGGCGATCGTGTTCGCCACGGGCTCGGCCTACCGCAAGCTGGGCCTCGAGGGCGAAGAGCGTCTCTCGGGCCACGGGGTGTCGTGGTGCGCCACGTGCGACGGCTTCTTCTTCCGCGACAAGACCATCGCGGTCGTCGGCGGCGGCGACTCGGCCATGGAGGAGGCCACGTTCCTCACGAAGTTCGCGACGAAGGTGTACGTCATCCACCGCCGCGACACACTGAAGGCCTCGAAGATCATGCAGGAGCGCGCCCTCGCGAACGAGAAGATCGAGTTCGTGTGGAACAGCGAGGTCGCCGACATCCTGGGCGAGGACGCGGTCTCGGGCGTCACGCTGCGCGACACCGTGACGGGCGAGACGCGCGATCTCGCCCTCGAGGGGCTCTTCGTCGCGATCGGCAACGACCCCCGCACGCACCTCGTGCACGACAAGCTGGAGCTCACCGCCGACGGCACGATCGCGGTGGAGGGACGCTCCTCCCGCACGTCCGTCACGGGCGTGTTCGCGGCGGGGGACGTCATCGACCCCACCTACCGCCAGGCCGTGACCGCAGCGGCGAGCGGCACGGTCGCCGCTCTCGACGCGGAGCACTACCTCGCGTCGCTCGGCGACGCGGGCGAACCGGCGCCGACCGAGGACCAGCTGGTCCAGGCCTGAGGCCGGGAACAAGACTGCGCAGGGCGACGTTGTCGCCACTACGCGAATGACCGCTCACGACAGGAGAAGAGAATGACCGCCAAGGCCACCACGTCGGCCACGTTCGAGCAGGATGTCCTCCAGGCCGAGGGTCCCGTGCTCGTCGACTTCTGGGCGGCCTGGTGCGGCCCGTGTCGCATGGTCGCGCCGGTCCTCGACGAGATCCAGGCCGAGAACCCCGACAAGATCACGATCCTGAAGCTCAACGTCGATGAGAACCCGGACCTCGCGATGAAGTACCAGATCACCTCCATCCCCGCGATGAAGGTGTTCAAGGACGGCGAGGTCGCCACGACGATCATCGGCGCGAAGCCCAAGTTCGCGCTCGAGCAGGATCTCGCGGAGTTCCTCAAGTAATCAGCGCCCTCACTCGACGATGCCCCCGGAGTTCATCTCCGGGGGCATCGTCGTCGGTGCGGGCCGTGCTCGGGGGGCCCGCCGCGTGGCGCGAGGCTACTGACCTACGACGCGGACGACCGCGTCCCAGCGGCGGTGGGTGTTCTCCTGGCCCACGAGACGCCATACGGCGCGGGTGAGCTCCGGGTACTCGTGCGCGATGAGCCGCAGCAGGCGCTGATTGCGCGCCGCGGTCGGACGAAGGCCGCCGTCCGCCTCGATGTGCTCGGCGCGCAGCATGAAGACGACCAGCTCGTCGACCGTGGGAAGATCCTCCATGAAGTCCCACGGATCCTCGCCGCCACGTAGCCGCTCCTGCACGAGGACCGCCAGCTCGTCTGCCGCCTCGGCGCGCAGCACCTCGACGCTTGCGCGTCGTCGGTGCTGCTCCTGGGGCTCATCCACCCCCTCAGCCTACGTGCGCCGCGGGGCATGCCGGGCCGTCCTGTGGACGGCCCGGCATCCCGTCAGTGGTGCCGCAGCTTGTCGATCAGCTCGTCCTTCTTGAGCTTGGACACGCCCTCGATGCCCAGCTCCTTCGCCCGGTCGCGCAGCTCGTCCACGGTCCGGTCCTCGTAGCTCTCTCCGTGCCCGCCCCGTTCGCCGACCTTCTCCCGGCCGTCCCGGGCGGCGGCGTTCGCGATCCGCGCGGACTTCTCCTTCGAGTTGCCTTCGTCGCGCAGCTTCTCGTAGAGCTCTTCGTCCTTGATCCTGTCGTTCGGCATGTCAGAACCCCCTCCCGCCCGTGACGGGGATCACCGCGCCGGCGACATACGACGCCTCCTCGCTCGCAAGGTAGACATAGGCGCCCGCGAGCTCGACGGGCTGGCCCGCACGTCCCAGCGGGGTCTCCTGGCCGAAGTTCTCGACCTTCTCCTCGGGGAAGCCGGTCGCGGGGATCAGCGGCGTCCAGATCGGACCGGGGGCCACGGCGTTGACGCGGATGCCCTGGGGGCCCAGGTCTTGGGCGAGCGCCTGCGTGAAGGCGACCAGCGCCGCCTTCGTCATCGCATAGTCCAGCAGCCCCGGAGACGGCTCCGACGCCTGGATCGATGTGGTGACGATGATCGATGACCCCGCCGGCATATGGGGCACGGCCTCTCGGGCCAGGACCATGGGCGCGATCAGGTTGGTGCGGAACGTCAACTCGATCTCGGAGACCGGCAGGTCGTCGACGCCCTCCCGCTGACGCTGATATGCCGCGTTGGGAATGAGAATGTCGAGACCGCCGAGGCGCTCGCGCGCCGCGGCCACGACGTCGATGCACGCCTGCTCGTCGGTGAGGTCGGCGGGCAGGAGTACGCACTCGCGCCCCGCCTCGCGCACGAACCGCTCCGTCGTCTGCGCGTCTTCCTCCTCCTCCGGCAGGTAGACGATGGCGACGTCGGCGCCCTCCCGCGCGTAGGCGATGGCGACGGCCCGGCCGATACCGGAGTCTCCGCCGGTGATGAGGGCCTTGTTCCCTGTGAGCCGACCGCGCCCGACCCAGCTGCTCTCGCCGTGGTCGGGGGTCGGCGCCATGTCTGACGTGTGGCCCGGCTGAGAGGGCTGCTCCTGCGACGGGAAGGACCCGGCCGGCTCGCGCGGGTCGTCCTGGGGCGTGGTGTCGGTCACGGCAACCTCCTTGGCGTGGTGGATGTGAGGCCACGCTACGGACGACCTGCGCGCGCCCCCAGGCCCTTGACCGAGCGGACGCCGTGACTTAGCGTGCGAAGACTGGGCGGGCGGTCTACTGCCCGTACCCCTCCTCGCCGAGCTCCGCCAGGATCCGGTTGAGGTCCTGGATCGTCGCGAAATCGATCTTGATCTGGCCTTTTCGCGAAGTCAGGTCGATCTTCACCTTGGTGTTCAGGCGATCTCCGAGACGATCGGCGACATCGTTCAGGAAGGCCCGCCGGGCACCCGGTTGAGGCCGGGGCGAGCGCGCCGCACCCTCTGCGGCGACGCTCTTCGCGGCGGCCTCGGCCGCTCGCACCGACAGGTCCTCGTTCACGATCTTGTCCGAGAGGCGCTGCATGGCCTCCGGATCCTCGAGGGAGAGGATCGCTCGTGCGTGGCCGGCGCTCAGCACCCCGGCCGCGACCCGCTGCTGCACGGGCACGGGCAGGCGCAGCAGGCGGATGGTGTTGCTGATCTGGGGTCGGGAGCGCCCGATTCGCTTGGCCAGCTCGTCCTGGGTGATACCGAAGTCCTCGAGGAGCTGCTGGTACGCCGAGGCCTCCTCGAGCGGGTTCAGCTGCGAACGGTGGAGGTTCTCCAGCAGCGCGTCTCGGAGGAGATCCTCGTCCGACGTGTCGCGGATGATCGCGGGGATCTCGGTGAGGCCGGCCTCGCGGGACGCGCGCGTGCGCCGCTCCCCCATGATGAGCTCGTAGGTGCCGTCCCCCTTGTCGCGGACGACGACCGGCTGCAGCACGCCGAACTCCCGGACGCTGTGGACCAGCTCGGCGAGGTCGTGCGGGTCGAAATGGGTGCGCGGCTGTCGGGGGTTGGGAACGATGCTGTGGGGGTCGATGTGGACGAGGCGCGCCCCGGGTACCGCGACAAGGTCGTCGCCGGCGACCGCGGGCTGCTCGGCCTCCCGCTCCACCGTCGCCGTGGCCGTCTTTCCGGGCCCGCCCGGGAAGAACACGTCGACGGGCCGCGTCTCGCTCGATTCCGCGGTCGGGATCAACGCGCCGATCCCCCTGCCCAGACCCGCTCGCTTCGCCATCAAGACTCTCCGTTCTCCGCGCGCGACTCGCCGCCTGTCGGCCGGCCGTCGCGACGCACGATTTCCACCGCTGCTTCCCGGTACGCGATCGCGCCCGCTGAGTTCCCGTCGTACGCGATGACCGTCTGCCCGAAGCTGGGCGCCTCGGAAATCCGCACCGACCGGGGGATCATTGTGCTCAGCACCTCCTCCGGGAAGTGGCTGCGCACCTCCTCCGCCACCTGCTGCGACAGCTTGGTGCGCCCGTCGTACATGGTCAGCAGGATCGTCGACAGGCGCAGCCGCGGGTTGAGGTGCTTCTGGATCATGCGCACGTTCCCGAGCAGCTGACTGAGGCCTTCGAGCGCGTAGTACTCGCACTGGATGGGGAGGAAGACCTCTTCCGCCGCCGTGAAGGCGTTGATCGTCAGCAACCCGAGCGACGGTGGGCAGTCGATCAGGATGAAGTCGAGTCGCGTGTCCTCGCGAGCGAGGTAGTCGTCGATCGCCGTCTTGAGGCGTTGCTCGCGCGCGACCTGAGTCACGAGTTCGATTTCGGCGCCTGCGAGATGGATCGTGCTCGGAACACAGAAGAGGCGCTCGGACTCGGCGCTTTGCTGCACGACGTCCGCGATCGGGAACTCGTCGATCAGCACGTCGTAGATGCTCGGGGTGTCGGCGTCGTGGGGGATCCCGAGTGCGGTCGAGGCGTTCCCCTGCGGGTCGAGGTCGACGACGAGGACACGCCCTCCGAGCGCGGCGATCGCTGCAGCGATGTTGACCGTGGTCGTGGTCTTACCGACGCCGCCCTTCTGGTTTGAGATCGTGAGGACGCGGGTCCTCCCGGAGAACTCGACGCTCACCTCCGACAAAGCGCGTCGCCGCGCCGCCAAGTCCGCCAGCTCCCGGGCGAGCGGCGTGTCCTCGGGTAGTGCGAAGGACGCCGCCTTCTCGGACTGTTTCACGTGAAACACTCTTCCCTTCGCGAGCCGTATGACCTCCCCCACTCTAGCCGCCGCTCCTGACACCCACCCCCGCCCACGCACAGCCAGACTCGACCGTTCACGTGACCACGACGGGGATCAGGCGTCGGCACCCCGCGACTCGGAGACGATGTTTCACGTGAAACGAACGGTGGCGACTCCTCAACCGACACCCCGGCTTCGCCGCGCTCCGCTCGCTCAGCCCGTTTCGACACCGCGGCTCCGCCGCTCCGCTCAACGAGCAGTAACAAGCCCATACCCATACCCACCCATTTCAACCCCCCTCAACCCGGTGCGAGCGAAGCGAGCGTGCGGGCGCGAGTGCGCCCGCCAACCAGGCGCGAAGCGCCGGCGCGCTGAAGCGAAGCGGAAGCGCCCCCCTCGCGGAGCGGCCCCTCGGGGCCCGACGCGTGGGAGAAAAAAGAACACACCCCAACCCCGACGCGCCGGAGGATTGCAGCCGGTTTCGGCTCCGCGGCTCTGCCGCTCCGCTCAACCCGTTTTGACTTCGGCCGCTCCGCGGCCTCCGCTCAACGAGCGGGAGAGAAACCACCCCACCGCAACCCACCCACCTCAACCCGGTGCGAGCGAAGCGAGCGTGCGGGCGCGAGTGCGCCCGCCAACCGGGCACGAAGCGCCGACGCGCCGAGCAAAGCGACACGCCTCCCTAACGGAGCGGTCCCACCCGGGGCGCGACGCAGGTGGGAAGAAGGGACGACCTACCCCAGGGTGCACGTTTCACGTGAAACACGGCAACCGCGGACACGCGCTGATCGGCCCGGGCATTGACGCCCGGTGCCACGTGGATTGCCCATCGCTGTTCGCCGTTCACTCGGAGGGTGGCCGAGGTCCTCACCTATGGTCCGACGCGCAAGAGGCACCCGGGCGCGGTCAGAGACATTGCCGGCCCGGCCAGGCAACGAGCGACTGGGTCGCCAAGCCAAGGCGGGCGGTCCACAACGCGTCAGCAAGAGGGAACGACGACACCAGGGGCTCGCCCACATCCAGCCAGCCCGGAAGCTCCACGTGAAACGCGCAACGCCGCGTGGCGGCGGCTACCGCACTCGAGGCTCTCCGGAGAACGCGCCCTCCCAAACGACACACGCAACCACCGCGTAAAAGGACGACCGACTCGTCGACTTGTTTCACGTGAAACATCGGCTACCGAGGTGGACCAAAGCGACCGCCTCAGGTCGCTGCCTGTCGATCGGAGTCGGGGCACAGCGCTGCACGAGCGGGAGGCGCTGGCGCGAAACCTGGATCGCGTTTCCCGTGAAACGCCACGGAAGTCGGCCGCATCGAGTGATCAAGGCGAGCCCTCCTTCCGACGCGCGGACCCCAAAAACACTAGCCGGAGGATGAAACCTCTGATCCGCTACGACTGGAGGGGCGCGTCGCTTCATCGCCTCTCTCAGTTCGCGCATTGCACGGGCCCACTACGCTGACAAACGAAGTGCCGGAAAGGCTTGGGTGGACTCCGCGCCAAGCCATACCATCAGGACATGCCCCGCCGCGCAACCCGCACCACCGGCACCCTACCTGCCGTACTCGCAATCACTGCCTTCGCGCTCTCGGGATGCGCGGCAACCCCCCTTGAGAGCACGCCAACCGTAGCAGCACCCGAGCCCGCCACGGAAACCCCCGCGTCCTCGGCCGCCTCGCGGGGCGTGGAACTGGAGAACCCGCCCGTGCTCGAGGCGTTCGCGTACGAGGACCTGCTCGCACAGGCAAGCGAATGCAGTACGCGGGACATATGCGACCTCGCGCCTTACGAAGAGCTGCAGGCCGAGTGGCAGCGTGTCACTGAGGATTGGCCGCTTCCAATCCCGGAGGTGTACCCGTTTCCAGACCGGCTTAAGGAGATCACAGGCGGAACGCTCTACACGGTCGGCTACGGCCTGGGCGAGGCAGACCGCTGGTGGACGTGCGCCGCAGAGACGGCAGCACTGACAGCACAGCGGGACGGCGATGCTGTGATGGCAGCCTACTGGCTTCAGGCGTTGCGTCTCTGGTGGGAAGGCGACGCGAAGGCGTACCTGTTCGTCAACCCCGAGAACTACGTCGCCGACGTACTCGAGCCGGCGCTCGACGGGCAATGGCACAAGCTCCAAGCTCAGTCGAACTGTGACGCCGTACTGGTGGGAGCCGGTACTTCATAGCGGTCGAGACCGTTCCGCGTGCGCTCGCCAACGGGGGATCAGCGGTCCCCTCCACGCGAGTTTCACGTGAAACAACGCGCACGAAGGCAGAGTGCCAGAGGGGATCAGGAGGCGCGCACAGTCGCGCGCACCACGCGCGTCTCCTCGGCAAGCACGCCTTCGCCCAGCACCTCGACGCGCACGTCCGACAGCTTGAACTTGCGAATCTGCTTCTGCGCCGAGTCGATCTCGTTCGGGGCGTTGTGACCCTTGAGCAGGATGAGTTCCCCGCCGTCGCGCACGAGCGGCGCCGTCCACGGGATCAGGGTGCGCAGCGCGCTGACCGCCCGTGCCGTCACGGCGTCGAGCATCCCCTCGTATCGGCCCGCCTCCTCGGCGCGGGCGCGCAGCACCTCGACGTTTTCGAGGCCGAGCGTCGCGACCTGTTCGTCCAGCCAGGCGACGCGCCGCTCCATCGGTTCGATGAGCACCCATCGCACATCGGGGCGGGCGATTGCGAGGACGAGGCCGGGCAATCCGGCGCCGGAGCCCACGTCGCCGACGAGTCCGCCGGCGGGAAACAGGGGAGCGGCGATGGCGCTGTTGAGGATGTGACGCGTCCACAGCCGGGGCAGTTCGAGCGGGCCGATGAGGCCGCGCTGCTCCCCGTGCTCGGCGAGGGCGCGTGTGAACGCCCTGGCGAGCGCGATGCGGTCGCCGAAAAGCGTCGCCGCTGCGGCCGGCTCGGCCTCGAGACCCTCCACCATCATCGCGCGTCTGCGTCCCCGAGTGACCGGCTCAGGCGCGGCGGATGACCGCGTGGCGCTCGGCACCCTCGCCGTACGACTCGGAGAGGAGGCCACGCTCCGCAACGATGTCGTGGACGATCTTGCGCTCGTAACTCGACATGGCCGGCAGCGACGCCTGCGATGCGCCCTCGTCGAGGCGTGCGACGGCCGCGTCGACCAGCTTCTCCAGCTGCCGCCGGCGCTCATCGCGCGAACCGCCGATGTCGAGGATCAGGCGGGAGAAGCGGCCCGTCTTCGCCTGCACCGCGAGCCGGGTCAGCTCCTGCAGCGCCTGCACGGTGTCCGGATCGGACAGCGCGCCGAGCGATCCGGAGTCGGACTCCACGCTCACGTAGGCGCGCCCCTGACGCACGTCGAGGGTCAGGTCACCGTCCACGTCGGCGATGTCGAGCAGGCCCTCGAGATAGTCGCCCGCGATGTCTCCCTCGGCCTCGAGATCGGCCGCGGAAGGTGCGTCGTCGCTGACAGGTGTCGTGGTCATATCCGTATCCCTCAGTTCAGAAAATCGCAGGTCCAGGGCGATTATTTAGATCCCGGAGCGCGTCCCGGCGACGAGCCGCCGTCGGGCTTGTTCCCCTGCTTCTTGGCACGCTGCTTGCCCATCGGCTGCTGCCGCTTCGGCTGCTGCGCCTTGCGCTTCTCGGCCTCCTCGAGCAGCCGTCGCTGCTCCTCCTCGTACTCCGCGATCGAGACGACCTTCCCCTTGGAGTTGATCGCCTTGCCGCGTCGCGCCAGGCGCTCCTCCCGGGCCTTCGCGGCCTCCGAGCCGGGCGTCGGCAGCTCCCGGATCACGACGAACTGCTGGCCCATCGTCCACAGGTTGTTGAAGAACCAGTACAGGACCACGCCGAGCGGGAAGAAGACGCCCGAGAAGACGAACGCGAACGGCAGGACGTACAGCATGATCTTCTGCATCTGGTACGCCTGGCCGGTCTTGGCCTCGGGCGAGAGGTTCTTCGAGATGATCTGCAGCTGCGTGTAGAACTGCGAGGCGATCATGAGGACCACGAGGATCGCCAGGATGACGATCGTCATCTCCCAGCCGTCGGGGCGGATGTTCCACGCGTCCATGAGCGTCTCGGAGAACGGCGCGACGTCGAACAGCTTCGCGTCGTTGAGCTGCTTCGTCAGTTCTGCGTCGAGCACCCCGACCCCGCCGCGGCCGGCCTGCGCGTGCTCCTTCACGGTGAACAGCGTGAAGTAGAGCGAGAAGAACACCGGCATCTGGATGAGGATCGGAAGACACCCGCTCAGCGGGCTCGTGCCGTGGTTCTTGTACAGCGCCATGGTCTCGCGACTCATGGCCTCGCGCGAGAGCTGGTCGCGCTTGCCGCGATACCGTTCCTGGATCTTCTTGATCTCCGGCGCGAGCTCCATCATGGCCCGCTGGCTCTTGATCTGCTTGACGAACAGCGGGATGAGTGCGGCGCGCACCACGACCACCACGCCTGCGATCGAGAGCATCCACGTGATGCCGCCCGCGGCCGGAAGCCCCACGGCTGTGAGCACCGCGTGCCATGCGACGAGGATGAGCTCGATGACCCATTTGATGGGCCACAGGATGGTCTGGAGGAAGTCCACGAAGGATCAGTCCTTTCGGAGGGGTACGACGAAGCCGTGGGGTGTGAGGTCGTATCGGAAGGACGGGTGGGGACGCACGTCGTCCTCACCTCCGGCTGCCCACGGGTGGCAACGCGCAATGCGCGCGCCCGCGAGAACCGATCCTTTCACGAGTCCGTGCTGCTGCACGGCGCCGAGGCCGTACGCCGAGCACGACGGGTAATAGCGGCACACGTCGCCGTACAGCCGCGAGATGGTCGCGCGATAAGCGTGGATCAGGGCGATGCCGGCATTGCGGGGGACGAGCGGGATCGCGCCCAGGATCTCGGACGCGCGCAAGCGCGCCGTCCCACGCGCGGACGCGGGCAGCACGCTCATTCGCTCTGCCCGGTCCGGACGGCGCGTTCCGTCTCGCTGCGCTCGCTCGCCGCACTCGACCTGCGGGCGAGACAGCGCGTCACTTCGGCACGCAGTTCCTGGAAGGACGCCGTCGCGGCGGAGGGCAGCACCCGGATGACGACATCGGCGCCCGTGCGTACATCCGGCAGGGCCTCCGCGCACACTGCTTTGAGCCGCCGCCGCACGGTGTTGCGGGTGACGGCATTGCCGACGCGCTTGCTGACGATGAAGCCGAACCGCGCGCGCCGGGGCTCGTCCGTCAGCACGACGTGCGTCACGGTGTGCGTCCCCGCGCACCGAGCTCCCCGCCGGACGACGAACCTGTAGTCGTCCCCGCGGGTCAGTCGTGTCGGCCTGGCGAGCACGGCCCCGGGACAGCGGTCGGTGTTACGCCGACAGCTCGACGCGGCCCTTGGCGCGGCGCGCGGCGATGATGGCGCGGCCGGCGCGGGTGCGCATGCGAGCGCGGAAGCCGTGCTTCTTGGCGCGGCGGCGGTTGTTGGGCTGGAAGGTGCGCTTGCTCATGGAATCACTCCGGAGAAGAGGTCACCCGGATCGATACGGCGGGAGACGTGGTGGGTGCCCGTGAGGGCATAAGTCAACCGATCTAGGTTACGTCCAGTCGCGGGATTCTCGCAAACCAGGACCGCGACCTGCCAGTATCTCCACAGGGCGGGGCCGGGGCCGGCAGGGACACGCGGCGGCCCGGGTCGGATCCGGTCGCGCGGATCTGCAAGAAGGGTTTGCCGTCCGGCCCTCGGGTGGCTAGCGTTGCACCAGTTATCCACAGGCCGGCGACCCCAGTGCGCGCCACGACATCCTCTCCCGCAAGGATGCCCTGTGGATCGTCCACGGCCTTGGAGGGGGACCATGTCGACGCAAGACGTTCCGTCGGACCACGGCATCCCGGACGTCCCGGTGTGGCGTGCGGTGCTCGCGGAGCTGCAGGGCGACCCGCGCGTGACGCCGCAGATGCAGGGCTTCCTGAGCCTCGCCGTGGCGCAGGGCGTCATGGGCGGGACGCTGTACCTGGACGTCCCGAACGATCTGACCGCCGCCCAGATCGGCAAGCGTCTGCGCGAACCCATCATGGAGGCGCTCGCGCGCATCGGCGGTGACGCGCACACCTTCCGCGTCACCGTGAGCCCCGAGCTCTCGGAGAACCAGTACGCGGCACCCCTGACCCCCGCGCCCGAGCCCCCGCAGCACCGCCCCGTAGGCGAGAACCCCACGGCGGACCCGCCGTCGTCGACGCCGAACCGCAGCGACACGCGCCTGAACCCGAAGTACACCTTCGACAACTTCGTCATCGGGCAGTCGAACCGTTTCGCGCACGCGGCGGCCGTCGCCGTCGCCGAGGCCCCCGCCAAGGCGTACAACCCGCTGTTCATCTACGGCGACTCCGGTCTGGGAAAGACCCACCTGCTCCACGCGATCGGCGATTACGCCCAGAGCCTGTACTCGGGGGTACGGGTCCGCTACGTCTCGAGCGAGGAGTTCACGAACGACTTCATCAACTCGATCGCGAACAACCGCGGAGCTGCGTTCAACGCGCGCTATCGGGACGTCGACATCCTGCTCATCGACGACATCCAGTTCCTGCAGGGGAAGGCCGAGACCCAGGAGGCCTTCTTCCACACCTTCAACACCCTGCACGACCACGACAAGCAGGTCGTGATCACGAGCGACGTCGCGCCCAAGCACCTCACGGGCTTCGAGGACCGCATGCGCAGTCGCTTCGAGTGGGGCCTGATCACCGACGTGCAGGCGCCCGACCTCGAGACCCGTATCGCGATCCTGCGCAAGAAGGCACAGTCCGAGCGTCTGTACATCCCCGACGACGTCGTCGAGTACATCGCCACGGTGGTCTCGACGAACATCCGCGAGCTCGAAGGCGCGCTCATCCGGGTCTCGGCGTTCGCGAGCCTGAACCGGTCGGACGTCGACATCCAGCTGGCGCAGAACGTGCTGCGCGACATCGTCGACCAGGCCGAGGACAACATCGTCTCGCCGACCGACATCATCACGGCCACTGCCGCGTACTTCAAGCTGACCGTCGACGACCTGTACGGCTCCAGCCGCTCGCAGGCGGTCGCCCAGGCCCGCCAGATCGCGATGTACCTGTGCCGCGAGCGCACGAGCCTGTCGCTGCCGAAGATCGGGCAGCTGTTCGGCGGACGCGACCACACGACGGTGATGTACGCATATAAGAAGATCAGCGACCTGATGAAGGAGCGCCGCTCGATCTACAACCAGGTCACCGAGATCACCACCCAGCTCGGGCGCCGCTGAGGACACCGCCGTGCGTCCACGTCTGGTCCTGCTCGACGATTACCAGGGCGTCGCGCTGGACATGGCGCCCTGGGGCGAACTCACCGGCTGGGACGTCCAAGCCCTGCGTGAGCATCACGACCACCCCGACGCGCTCGTCGCCCACCTCCGCGACGCCACCGCGATCGTCGCCATGCGGGAACGCACGCCGTTTCCGCGCAGCGTGCTCGAGCAGCTCCCGCTCCTCCGACTGCTCATCACGACCGGTCCCGGCAACGCCGCGATCGACATGACCGCCGCCACGGACCTCGGAATCGTCGTGTGCGGCACGCGCGGGTCCGCCGCGGCTGCCCCCGAACTGGCCTGGGCACTGCTGATGAGCGCCGCCCGGGACATCCCGCGGCAGGAGCGGTCCCTGCGAGAGGGGCGCTGGCAGACCGGTCTCGGCCGGGAGCTCGCGGGCCGCACGCTCGGAGTGGTCGGGCTCGGGCGGATCGGGACGAGGATCGCAGCCTATGCCCGCGCGTTCGACATGAGGGTCATCGCGTGGAGCGAGAACCTCACCGCCGAGCGGGCCGCTGCGGCGGGAGCCGAGCACGTGTCGAAGCGGGAGCTGTTCGAGCGCGCCGACATCGCGACGCTGCACCTGCGCCTCTCCGAGCGCACGCACCGCATCATCGGTTCGCCGGAGTTGCACGCGCTCGGTCCCGACGGACTCCTCGTGAACACCGCGCGCGGGGGACTGGTCGACACCGAGGCCCTGGTCGAGGCTCTCCACGCCGGCACGCTGGGCGGGGCCGCCCTCGACGTGTTCGACCACGAGCCGATCTCGGCGGACGACCCGCTGCTCACAGCCCCGCGCACCGTGCTGTCGCCGCACCTCGGTTATGCCACGCGCGAGCAGTACCGCCGGTACTACGCGGATGCGCTCGAGGCTGTGGGCGCGTGGGAGCGCGGAGCACCCGTCCGCGTCATCGCCGCGCCCTGAGTCTCGCTCTCCCTATTCCGGTCCGTGCACGTGACACGGGGCGTGACGTATGCCCTGATCCGTCCTTGACAGCGCTCGGAGACTGCCTCTATAAGACTTCTCCCCAGTGTGGACAACCTGTGGATAACTGGGGAGACACGCCTCCGCGCATGTGAACGACACGCTCGGGCGGTGTGGAATCCCGCCTCGGCCCTCCCGCGCCGAGGAGGATGTCGTCCCCGGGCCATCCGCAGCCGCTCCACATCTCACACGGATGTAGTTCCCTACGAGCGAGCGGGATCCACAGACTTATCCACATTATCCACAGGTGTTACTACCACTACAGATCTCTTCTCCTCCCCGGGACTGCGATGACCTCCTCGGCGTCGGGCGCCGAATCACAAGCCCGCGGCGCGGGCACTAGCATGGGAGGCCCACGGACGCGGATCCGTGGATGCCCGTGATCCCAGGGAGCGCTAAGTGAAGTTCCACGTGAACCGCGACGTCTTCAGCGAGGCCGTGTCGTTCGTCGTCAAGCTCCTACCGCAGCGCAACCCGCAGCCGATCCTGGCCGGTGTGCTGATCGAGGCGACGGAGGACGGCGCGCTCGCGCTGTCCGCGTTCGACTACGAGGCCTCGGCGCGGACGACGATCGAGGCCACGATCGACGAACCCGGCACGATCCTCGTGCACGGGCGTCTGCTGTCCGACATCGCCAGCCGGCTGCCCCAGGCGCCGATCCAGGTCGCCGTCGAGGAGGACGGCAACATCGCCCTCACGTGCGGCTCCGCGCGGTTCGCGCTCGCGTCGATGCCGGTCGAGGAATACCCGGCGATCCCCGAGGTCTCCGGCGAATCGGGTCTCGTCCCCGCGGACGACTTCGCCACCGCGATCGCTCAGGTCGCGTTCGCGGCGTCCCGCGACGACGTGACTCCGGTGCTCACGGGCGTTCAGCTCGAGGTCTCGGGACAGCAGCTGAGCCTCGTCGCGACCGACCGCTACCGGGTCGCGCTGCGCGACATCGACTGGGACGGCGGGCAGCAGGACGCGCACGCGCTGGTGCCGGCGCGCACGCTTCAGGAGGTCGGCAAGACCTTCTGGCACGGCGGCAACATCTCGATCGCTTTCTCCGGATCCGGCGACCGGGAGATCATCGCCTTCACGGCCGGCAACAAGACGGTCACGTCGCTGCTCATCAAGGGCAACTTCCCGCCGGTGCGGCGGCTGTTCCCCGAGCAGACCGACCACTACGCGGTCGTCAACACCGGCGACCTCATGGAGGCCGTGCGCCGCGTCGCGCTCGTGCTCGACCGGTCGGCGCCGCTGCGCTTCACCTTCACCACCTCGGCGGTGACCATGGACGCCTCGGGCGGCGACCAGGCGCGCGCCTCCGAATCGGTCGACGCGCACCTGCAGGGTGAGGACGTCACGCTGGGCCTCAATCCGCAGTACCTGCTGGAGTCGCTCGCGGCCGTGCGCAGCGAGTTCGTCCGCATCACGTTCACCTCGAGCGACAACGCGAACAAGCTCAGCCCGGTGCTGATCACGAGCCAGACGTCGGTCGACCAGGCCGGCAACGACTCCTTCAAGTACCTGCTGCAGCCGAATTTGCTTCTTCGGTAGTGTTCTCCTCCTTCTCCCACGCGTGGAGAACATGATCGTCGAGCACCTGAGCCTGAAGGACTTCCGCAACTACGCGGAGGCCGAGCTCGCCCTGTCTCCCGGGGCGAACGTGCTCGTGGGGCGCAACGGTCAGGGCAAGACGAACCTCGCCGAGGCGATCGCGTACCTCGCCACGTTGGGCTCGCACCGGGTCTCGGCCGACGCGCCGCTGGTGCGGGAGGGGTGCGATGCCGCGTTCGTGCGGGCGCGGCTCGCGCACGGCGAGCGCCGCGTGACGCTCGAGCTCCAGGTCAACAGGCAGGGGTCGAACCGGGCGCGCATCGGGGGCGCCCCCGTGCGGACGGCCGAGCTGCCCAGATACGCCCAGGTGGTGCTCTTCGCTCCGGAGGATCTGCAGATCGTGCGCGGCGATCCGTCGTCGCGTCGTCGTTTCGCGGATCAGCTGCTGGTGCAGCGGACCCCTCGTATGTCGGCGGTGCTCGCGGATTACGACCGCACGCTGCGCCAGCGCACGGCGCTGTTGAAGTCCGCACGGGCCCGGGGTCTGAAGGACGCGCAGCTGCCCACGCTCGACGTGTGGGACGACAAGCTCGTCGCGCTCGGCTCGGAGATCATCGACGCCCGGATCCGGCTCGCGCAGGATCTGGCGCGTCCGGTGGCCGACGCCTACGCGGCGATCGCGGGGGCGGATCACCGGCCGGAGCTCGAGTGGGCGCTGTCGGTGAGCGGTGCGGACCCCGAGGACGAGGACTCCGCACCCGGGGAGGCCGCGCCGACGGGGGCCACCGCCGAGCTGTTCCGTGCGGCGTTGCGCTCCCGCCGTGCCGCCGAGCTCGATCGGGGTCTGACGCTTGTCGGACCGCATCGCGACGACCTCATCCTGCGCGTGCGCGGACTCCCCGTGAAGGGCTATGCGTCGCACGGCGAGTCCTGGTCGGTCGCGCTCGCCCTGCGGCTCGCGTCGGCAGAGCTGCTGCGGGCCGAGTCGCCGGGCGGGGACCCCGTGCTCATCCTCGACGACGTCTTCGCGGAGCTGGACGCGGACCGACGTGCCCGCCTGGCGGGCGTCGTGTCGGGGTACGAGCAGGTGATCGTGACGGCAGCGGTCGCGGGCGACGTTCCCGATCCGCTTCGGGCGGGCGCGATCCGCATCGAGGCCGGCCGCGTCCTCGGCGCACTGTCGGAGCACCCGATCGACGCGCCGGCGCACGACGAGGCCGGCGCCGGACCCGCAGGGGGCGACGGATGAGCGACGCCGAGGTGCCCGAGACGATCGCCACCTATCTGCGGTTGCGGGGCCTGGAGCCCAGCCGCCGCGGTGCGTGGCGGAAGCGGCAGCGGCGCCGGAACGACGACGACGAGAACCAGCCGTTCACCCCGGGTCGCGACCCCGGATCGCTCGGCGACGCGATCGACGTGCTCACGAAGGCTCACGGCTGGGCCCCGCAGCTGGCGCGCGAGGACCTTGTGCGTCAATGGGAGGAGGTGGCGGGCGCGGACACCGCCCGTCATTCCAGCCCGGTGTCGCTCGTGGACGGCATGCTCACGATCCAGTGCGACTCGACCGCGTGGGCGAAGAACCTCACGTACATGCGCGCGCACATCCTCACCCAGATCGTCACGCGGTATCCGGAGGCCGGCGTCGAGTCCGTACGGTTCGTGGGGCCGGACGTCCCCACCTGGAAATGGGGTCGCAGATCGATTCCAGGGCGCGGCCCGCGCGATACCTACGGGTAGGACAGGTCCCGGGATACCCTCCCCACTTTTCTCGCGTCAGACGGCCTTTCACGGCCTGTGAGGGCCTCCCCCTTGCTAGGATCGAGGGGACCCGAGAACAGATGTGGAGCGCCTTCTCAGATGACGAGCGACAGCCCTCAGGACGCAGCGGACAACCCGCAGGATCGGGACCGGACCGGCGAGGGCGACACCCCTCCCGAGACTGCGGCTCCCCAGAACGGCGGGACGAAGAAGGTCGGCGGCGATTACGGTGCCGACGCGATCCAGGTCCTGGAGGGTCTCGAGGCGGTCCGCAAGCGGCCCGGCATGTACATCGGCTCGACCGGCCCGCGCGGTCTGCACCACCTCGTGTACGAGATCGTGGACAACTCGGTCGACGAGCATCTCGCCGGCCACTGCGACCGGATCGTCGTGACGCTGCTGGAGGACGGCGGCCTGCGCGTCGAGGACAACGGCCGCGGCATCCCCGTCGACCCGCACAAGACCGAGGGGAAGTCGACGCTCGAGGTCGTCCTCACGGTGCTGCACGCGGGCGGCAAGTTCGGTGGCGGAGGGTATGCGGTCTCCGGTGGTCTGCACGGCGTCGGGTCCTCGGTCGTGAACGCGCTCTCGACGCGCTTGGACGCGGTCGTGAAGCGGCAGGGCAACGTGTGGCG
Source organism: Microbacterium album (assembly GCF_014643695.1). Taxonomy (GTDB): domain Bacteria; phylum Actinomycetota; class Actinomycetes; order Actinomycetales; family Microbacteriaceae; genus Microbacterium; species Microbacterium album. The sequence goes on from NZ_BMJY01000007.1 coordinate 51,077, forward strand.
CCAGTCGTTCGAGAACGGTGGCGTCCCGCTCTCCCCCGTGCAGAAGGGAGAGGAGACCGACCAGACCGGCACCGTGATCACGTTCTGGCCGGATCCGGAGATCTTCACCGAGACGACCGACTTCGACTACGAGACCCTCCGCACGCGGTTCCAGCAGACGGCGTTCCTGAACAAGGGTCTGCGTATCGAGCTGTACGACGAGCGTCCCGACGCATCGCAGGAGGCCGAGCGCGAGGACGGCTCCACCGAGATGGTCAAGCGCAACGACGTCTTCTACTACGAGCGCGGCCTGGTGGACTACGTCGAGTACCTCAACAAGGTGCGCAAGGCCGAGCGCGTGAACGAGGACATCATCGTGCTCGAGCAGGAGCAGGCCGACGGCCGCATCGCGCTCGAGATGGCGCTGCAGTGGACGACCTCGTACAGCGAGAACGTGTTCACCTACGCGAACATGATCAACACCCACGAGGGCGGCACGCACGAAGAGGGCTTCCGCGCCGCGCTGACGACGCTCGTGAACCGGTACGCGCGCGCGAACAACATCCTCAAGGAGAAGGAAGACAATCTCACGGGCGACGACGTCCGCGAGGGCCTGACCGCCGTGCTGTCGGTCAAGCTCGCCGAGCCGCAGTTCGAGGGTCAGACCAAGACCAAGCTCGGCAACACCGAGGCGAAGGCGTTCGTCCAGAAGGTCGTCGGCGATCAGCTCGGCGACTGGTTCGAGCGCAACCCGCAGCAGGCCAAGAACATCATCCGCAAGGCGATCGACGCCGCGACCGCCCGGCTCGCGGCGCGCAAGGCGCGCGAGACCGCCCGCCGCAAGAGCGTGTTCGAGTCGGCCGCGATGCCCGACAAGCTCAAGGACTGCACGTCCAAGGATCCGTCGATCAGCGAGATCTTCCTGGTCGAGGGAGACTCGGCGGGAGGCTCCGCGGTCGGCGGACGCGATCCGCACACGCAGGCGATCCTCGCCCTGCGCGGCAAGATCCTCAACGTCGAGCGTGCGCGCATCGACAAGGCCCTCGGCAACAAAGAGGTCCAGGCGATGATCCAGGCCTTCGGCACCGGGATCGGTCCGGAGTTCGACATCGACAAGGCGCGCTACCACAAGATCGTGCTGATGACGGATGCCGACGTCGACGGCCAGCACATCACGACCCTGCTGCTGACGCTGCTGTTCCGGTACATGCGCGGTCTCGTCGAGGCCGGCTACGTGTACCTCGCCATGCCGCCGCTGTACCGGCTGAAGTGGTCGAACGCGGCGCACGAGTACGTCTACAGCGACCGGGAGCGGGACGCTCTCCTCAAGGAGGGCCTGGCGGCCGGCAAGCGCATCCCCAAGGACGCGGGCATCCAGCGCTACAAGGGCCTCGGCGAGATGAACGACTCCGAGCTGTGGGACACCACGATGAACCCCGAGACGCGCACGCTGCGCCAGGTCACGATCGACGACGCGGCGGCCGCGGACGAGATCTTCTCGGTGCTCATGGGCGAGGACGTCGAGTCCCGCCGCTCCTTCATCCAGCGCAACGCCAAGGACGTGAGGTTCTTGGACATCTAGTGGCGAGTCGAAGTGTCGCAAGCCGATCCCGAGAACAGAAGTGAACTGAGTCCCCACCATGACTGACGAAGAGCGCCCCGACCTCACGCCCGCGCACAACCACGGCCGCATCGACCAGGTCGACCTGCAGTCGGAGATGCAGCGCAGCTACCTCGACTACGCGATGAGCGTGATCATCGGGCGCGCGCTGCCCGACGTGCGCGACGGCCTGAAGCCCGTGCACCGCCGCGTGATCTACGGCATGTACGACGGCGGCTTCCGTCCCGACAAGTCGTTCTCGAAGTGCGCCCGCGTCGTGGGCGAGGTCATGGGTCAGTACCACCCGCACGGCGACTCGGCGATCTATGACGCGCTCGTGCGTCTCGTGCAGCCGTGGTCGATGCGGTACCCGCTCGCGCAGGGACAGGGGAACTTCGGCTCCCCCGGCAACCAGGGCGCCGCCGCGCCGCGGTACACCGAGACCAAGATGGCGCAGCTCGCGCTCGAGCTCGTGCGCGACATCGAGCAGGAGACCGTCGACTTCCAGGACAACTACGACGGGCAGACGCAGGAGCCGACCGTCCTGCCGGCGCGCTTCCCGAACCTGCTCGTCAACGGATCCGTCGGCATCGCGGTCGGCATGGCCACGAACATCCCGCCGCACAACCTGCGCGAGGTGGCCGACGGCGCCCTGTTCGCGCTCGCCAACCCGGATCTTCCCCGGGAGGAGCTGCTCGAGGGCCTGATGCAGCGCATCCCCGGTCCGGACTTCCCGACCGGCGCGCAGATCCTCGGCACCAAGGGCATCCACGAGGCGTACCGCACGGGTCGCGGCTCCATCACGATGCGCGCGGTCGTGGAGGTCGAGGAGATCCAGGGCCGTACGTGCCTGGTGATCACCGAGCTGCCGTACCAGGTCAACCCCGACAATCTCGCCGTGAAGATCGGCGAGCTCGCCCGTGAGGGCAAGGTCACCGGCATCGCCGACATCCGCGACGAGACGTCGGGCCGCACCGGGCAGCGGCTGGTCGTCGTGCTCAAGCGCGACGCGGTCGCGAAGGTCGTGCTGAACAACCTGTACAAGCACACGCAGCTGCAGGAGAACTTCGGCGCGAACATGCTCGCGATCGTCGACGGCGTGCCGCGCACGCTGCCGCTCGACGGGTTCATCCAGTATTGGATCGCCCATCAGCTCGAGGTGATCGTGCGCCGGACGAAGTACCGTCTGCGCGAGGCCGAGAAGCGCATGCACATCCTGCGCGGATACCTCGCGGCGCTGGACGCGCTCGACGAGGTCATCGCGCTGATCCGCCGGTCGCCCACGGTCGACGAGGCGCGCACCGGGCTGATGGAACTGCTCAGCATCGACGAGATCCAGGCCGATGCGATCCTGTCGATGCAGCTGCGCCGGCTCGCCGCCCTCGAGCGCCAGAAGATCGTCGACGAGGCCGCGGAGCTCGAGGCGAAGATCGAGGACTTCAAGGCGATCATCGCGGACGAGCTGCGGCAGCGCGCGATCGTGCGCGAGGAGCTGACCGAGATCGTCGAGCGCTTCGGTGACGAGCGCCGCACGCACATCCTGCACGGCTTCGACGGCGACGTGTCCATGGAGGACCTGATCGCCGAGGAGGACATGGTCGTCACGGTCACGCGCGAGGGCTACGTCAAGCGCACGCGCAGCGACAACTACCGGTCCCAGCGCCGTGGCGGGAAGGGCGTCCGCGGCGCGCAGCTGCGTGCCGACGACGTGGTGGAGCACTTCTTCGTCACGACGACGCACCACTGGCTGCTGTTCTTCACGACCAAGGGCCGGGTGTACCGGACGAAGACCTACGAGCTGCCGGAGGCCGGGCGCGACGCGAAGGGCATGCACGTCGCGAACCTGCTCGCCCTGCAGCCGGACGAGCAGATCGCCCAGATCATCGAGCTCAAGGACTACGCCGCCGCCGAGTACCTCGTGCTGGCGACGCGCAGCGGCCTCGTGAAGAAGACGCGTCTGGCGGAGTACGACACGAACCGCCAGGGCGGCATCATCGCGATCAAGCTGCGCGAGGACGACGAGCTCGTCAGTGCGCTGCTCGTGGACCCGACGGACGACATCCTCCTCATCAGCCGCGGCGGCATGTCGTTGCGCTTCTCGGCCACCGACGAGGCCCTGAGACCCATGGGCCGGTCGACGAGCGGCGTGAAGGGCATGTCCTTCCGCGCGGACGACTGCCTGCTGTCGGCGTCCGTCGTGCGAGACGAAGGCTTCGTGTTCGTGGTGACGGAGGGCGGGTACGCCAAGCGCACGCACGTGCAGGAGTACCGCGTGCAGGGGCGTGGCGGGCTCGGCATCAAGGTCGCGAAGCTGTCGGACGACCGGGGCGGTCTCGCGGGAGGACTCATCGTCTCCGAGGACGACGAGGTGCTCGTGGTTCTCGCCAAGGGCAAGGTGGTACGCTCGGCCGTTGCCGAGGTCCCCGCGAAGGGCCGCGACACCATGGGCGTGCTGTTCGCGCGTCCGGACAAGGACGACCGCATCCTCGCGATCGCACGCAACAGCGAGCGGGGCATCGTGGTCGAGGACGAGACCGACGGCCAGGCCGCGGCGGACTCCGCTCCCGAGATCCCCGGAGAAAGCACTGACGCATGAGCACGGTAGCCGACAAGCTCGCGAAGAAGTCCACGCACAAGACCAGCGCGAAGCAGGTCCGTCTGCGCCTGGTCTACATCGACTTCTGGTCGGCGGTGAAGCTGTCGTTCCTCGCGGCCGTCGCACTCGCCATCGTGACCGTGGTGTCCTTCTTCCTGATCTACATGGTCGTGCTCACGACGGGCCTGATCGCTCAGATGGATGAGTTCTTGCGCGGCTTCACCGACGGCAGCCTCAGCATCTCGACCTTCCTCGGTCTCCCGCAGGTGATGGCTTTCGCGACGATCCTCGCGATTCTCAACCTGATCATCGTGACCGTGCTGGGGGCCGTGGTCGCTGGCATCTACAACCTCGCCGTGAAGGTGACCGGCGGGCTGTTGGTCGGGTTCACGTCGAACTGAGCCGGCCGAGCCGACCTCGATCCGGCACCCGGGCGGATTCGCGAGACGGCGCCGGATCGGGTAAAGTCTTGGAGGTTGACGACGTGAGTCGGCCATCACGGGGCTATAGCTCAGGCGGTTAGAGCGCTTCACTGATAATGAAGAGGTCCCAGGTTCAAGTCCTGGTAGCCCCACCGTATCCTCGAGCCTCCGGCGGCTCTCTCGTCTTCGATCGAAGAGCGCCGCGCTGGACGCATCGTTCGTGCGCCGCGTCGGCCCCTCTTCGGCGACCGCGCGGGGGTTCGTGACTGCCTGCGGAAACGGGTCCGGGGCCCGCGCGGAACGCGCGGGCCCCGGATGGCCGGATCAGGACGCGGGAGTGGCCGCGTACTGAGCCGTCCGGATGGTGGTGATCTCCTCGTCGTCGACGTGGCCGACCGCCGTGACGGTGACCTCGCCCGCGCCGATCGACGCGGAACGGGAGTTGATCGACACGTTCGCCGCCTTGCCGGGCTGCACGGCCGTGAACGTCTTCGAGCCGAACTCGGTCTCGATGGTGATGTTCACCGGGACCTCGTCGTTGTTGACGGTGGAGACGTTGACGTACTGCATGCCGGCGAGCTTGCGCGTGCTCGCCGAGACCGACACGTCGAGCACGCGCGGCTCCTCACCCAGCGTGAAGGAGACCGTCTCCGTGACGCCGTTGACCGTGAGCATCGCCTCACCGGCACCGTCGCGCAGCGCCGTGAGGCGGTGCGTCACCGGGTCGATGGCGGCGACGGCGTCCTCGGGGGCGTCCGCGACGTCGCCGACGTGCACGCCGGTGCCGCCGAGCCACGTGTAGCTCATCGGCCAGGCGACGGCGACGCGACGGGTGCCGTCCTGACGGATGCTCGGGGCGAGGTCGACCGTGCTCCCGAGCTCCAGGTACGGCTCCGGCGTGGTGATCGAGACCTCGTCGACGCGGGTCATCGTCTCGGTCGTGAACCACTCCGGGTTGTCGTCGGCGATGTCCTTGCCGCCCTTACGCCAGTCGCCGGCCTCCGGTTCGATGCCGAGCATCATCCATCCGGTGAACGAGCCGAAGTCCGAGCGCGTCGGCGACTTGCCCGAGTTGCCGCTGAGGACATACGGGATGTTGTCCTCGGTCGCGGCGTGGAAGATGCCGACGTGCGAACCGACGAGCGCGATCGACTTGCCGGACGTCTCGCGGAACTTCTCGATCCAGTCCTGCTGCAGGGCCGCGTCACGACGGTCGCTCAGCTGGCTGAACTTCGACACGAGCGGGTCGTCGATCGGCATGTGCTGCAGGATGACGACGCCCGTGATCGCGTCGTTCGACGCGGCGTCGTCCAGCTGGTCACGCAGGAACGGCAGCTGGGCGAAGTCCGTGCTCAGGTCGCCCGTGGCCGTGTTCAGCGTGATGAAGCGCGTTCCCTTGATGTCGGTCGAGGTGAACGTGTCGCCGAAGGCGTCCTTGAAGTTCGAGATCGGACCGCCCATGATCTCGTGGTTGCCGGGGACGTACACCCACGGGAAGTCGGCGTCGCCGAGCTCCTCGTCGATGATCCGCTGGGCGAGCGCGAAGTCCTCGACCGCCGCCTCGTCGACCAGGTCGCCGTTGATGAACAGCGCGTCGGGCTGAGCGGCCATGACCTCGCGGAACGCCTCGCGCGCACCCTGCGCCTCACCGCTGTTGGGGTTGCGGGCCACGAACTGCGCGTCCGAAACCACCGCGATGCGGAGGGTCGAGTCGTCCGTCGCGCCCGCGCCGACGATGGTGTCGTCGGTCACGATCGGCGCGATGGGGAGCTCCACCTCGGGGGCGACCTCGGCGACCGGGTCGTCGAACCACATTTCGCCGCGGGCCTGGTTGGCTGCGCGGGTCTCGTAGGCACTGATCATCTGCAGTCGGATCGGGTAGGCCGTGCCGGCGGGGATCGCGTACGAGATCTGCTGCCAGTCGGTGCCCTGCGGCGCCGCCGAGTACGAGTACTGCCAGGTGCCGTTCGCGTCCGAGTAGCCGATGTAGGTCTCGGGGTTCGAGCCCTGCGTGGTCGTGCCCTTCACCCAGACCTTGATCGTGCGGGGCTGGCCGGGAACGGGGTAGCCGGGGTGACCCACGCCGGGACGCGAGTTGGCCGTGCGGTTGGCCGTCGACTGCGAGAAGTCGTACGTCATGTGCACCGCGGTGCCGCCGTCGTAGCCCTCGCCCGGGACGACGCTCGACGTGGCGCGCGAGCCCGTCGTGCGCCAGCCATCGGCGACCATGTTGTCCATGTTGTAGATGACCCGCTCCTCGATGCCGACCGTCACCGCGACCTGCACGGAAGCGTCGCCGACCGAGAACGTGAGGGTGACACCACCGGAGGCGACCGCCGGCCGCAGCTCGAAGGTGCCGTCGCCGGCGTCAGTGACCGCCAGCACGCCGGCGTCGTTCCCGGTGATCGTCACGTCGACCGGCTCGACCGGGGCCTGGAAGCCGTTGGCGTCGTGACCCGTCAGCGAGATCGTGGCGGAGTCCTCGGGGCCCGAGAGCGACAGGACCGAGGAGGAGGCGGTGAGGCGCTGCAGGTCGCCGAGGACGACGAGCTCGGTCTCAGCGCGCACGTCACCGGTGGCCGCCGCGACCGTGGTGGTGCCGCGCTGCTGGCCGACGACGTGGACGCGGGTCTCGTCGACGGGCGCGGTGGTGACGCGGCCCTCCGTGTTCGACCAGGCGAACGTGTGACCCTCGACACGCGTGAGGGTCTCGTCAACGCCCGTGCCGACGAGCGTGCGGTGCAGGCCCGGGAAGACCCGGCGCGCGTCCTTGTCCGCCGAGGCGGGAGCGATCACGATGTCGCGGAGCTCGCCGGAGCCCGGGCGGGCGAGGGTGAGGCCCATGCCGTTGCCGTCGCGCCGCTCGACTCCGTCGGCCGGCGTGTTCAGGATCGACGTGCCGAGGGCGCCGGGGAGGCGCGCGTTCATCTGCGTGGAGCCACCGCCGTCGGCGCTGATCGCGTCGTGCGCACCGAGGTCGCGCATGAGTGCGCTCATCTGGGTGAAGAGCATGCCCGAAGCGGTGTGGATCCGGCCGTCGACCGTCACGAAGAACGCCGTGCGGCGGTCCTCGCTGAAGCCGATCATCGTGCGTGGGTGACGCGTGGTGAAGTGGCTGCCGTTGCCGTTGTTGACGACCTGGCCGTCGCGGAGGAGGCGGTGCCAGGCGCCGCCGGCCTCCTGGATGCCCAGCGCATCGTCGCGGACCGAGTAGCTGACGGTCGCGGTGTCGCCCGGCTGCAGCTGCTGCAGGCGGTTCGCCGCCGCGCTGCCGTTGGCGGCCACGAGGATCTGGGTGCCCTCGGGGATCTCTCCCTCGCCGACCGTGGTGTTGACGGCCTGAACGACGCCGTCGGCGTCGATCCAGACCTCGATGCCGGCGGAGGCGCTCGACAGAGCGCGGGCGCGGCTGAACGTGCCCCACTGGGAGTTGTACAGCGCGACACCGTTGTTGGCCAGCGAGGTCACGTTGATGCCGGTGATGGCGACCGAGGTGTCGTCGGCGAAGACGACCGAGCCCTGGAGGACCAGGTCGACCAGGGCGCCGAGGCCGTCGTTCGTCATGCCGACGCTCGCGGCGGCATCCGGGTTGCCGGACTTGATGATCTCGCCGTTGCTGATACCCCAGCCTGCGGCGGCCCAGGAGTTGTTGATGTCGAAGCGGTCGAGGTTGACGCCCGCGACGGCCCGTGCCCTCTCCACCATCTCGGTCACCGTGGCACCCTCGCCGGACACCGTCTCCGGCGAGAGGTACTTCATCTTCACCGTCTCGTCGGACAGCTCTGCCTTCAGCACATTGACCTGCTGCCAGCCGTCTGCGTCCAGACGGTCGTACGACACGTGGATCAGCCCGGGAGCGATCTCCGTGCGCTGCACGTCGTTGACGACGGCAGCCCCGCCCGAGTCGATGTTCATGCCATCGACCGTGATCGGGGTTGCTGCCGCGTGGGCGGGGGTCGGGGGGAGCGCGATCAGACCGATCGCGAGCGCGAACACGGTAGCGGCGGGGACCGCTAACCGTGGCCGCAACACTGCTTCTCTGCGGGACATCGTCTACCTTTCACATGCGTTTCGTATCGACGGGCACGCCGGATCGTGGGCCGGGCTACCCGTCGCGACGCTCCCAGCGGGGAGTGAACGCGGGACAGCCTGAAGGTGGTCGGGCGTTGAACGGGATGTTTCGGGCCGCGGACGTGGTCCCGCCGTCCGCGCGGCGCGAGGTGTCGCCCCGCGCCTGCCTGGGCCGCCCCCGGGGTGCGCGGTCACCGGTCTGTTAGGATGGGTCAGTCCCGCGCCACGGTCGCGGAACGCAGCATCCCCGGGAAACGGGGGTTCTCCCGAGACTTCGCCCGGTTTCCGGCGTCCGTCTCCTGCGCCGGTCGGCGCGTTTCGGGGCCTTAGCTCAGTTGGTAGAGCGCCTGCTTTGCAAGCAGGATGTCAGGAGTTCGATTCTCCTAGGCTCCACATCCTGTGATCCGGATTCGAGCATGCTGACCCTGTGGATCGCGGAACAGCAGGGGCATCGGCACAGCGCGAGTATGAACGTCGGAGAGCGCGCGACGAGGCGGCGGTTGAAGCCGAACGCGAGCGCATTCGCGCGAAATTCGGCGGGGGCCGCATCGGAAGGGTCGTCGCGGCGGTTGCCGTGGATGACGCCGCACGGCAGAGCACGCAGGCCTGGTCGGCCGGCGCCGTCGGGGAGACCGTGGTGGGGGCCCAGCTCGACGGGCTCGCCGACCTCGGCGTGATCGCCCTGCACGACAGGCGGATCCCGGGCTCGCGTGCGAACATCGACCACCTGGCCGTGACGACGGCGGGCGTGTGGGTCATCGACGCGAAGCGATACCGCGGCAAGCGACCCGAAGCCTACACGGAGGGCGGATTCCTGGGGTTCGGCGGCACGACGCGCTTGAAGGTCGGAGGGCGCAAGAAGGACGCGCTGATCGACGGCGTCGCGCGTCAGGTGGACGTCGTTCAGGAGGCGGTCGGCGAGGCAGTGCCGGTGCGGGGCGTGCTGTGCTTCGTGGAAGGTGACTGGCCTCTCATCGCCGGGGACCTGACGATCCGCGGCATCCGCGTGGTCTGGCCCAAGCGGCTGCGCAAAGAGTTCGTCACCGCGGGCGACGGCAGCCTGGATCCGGAGGACCTGGCCCGGGCGCTCGCCGTCGCCTTTCCGCCGGCTTAGGTGGCGGCGCCGGCGAGATCGAGCCGGTCGGTCGCGCCGGCCGGGGTCGCTTACCGCCGTTTCCGGATGGCGCCGACCAGCCCGTTGAGCCCGATCAGGATGGGCACAGCTCCGCCGACCGCGACGAAGGCGCGTATCCACGGGAAGGTCGTCTCGTTGACGGGGATCGGGACGATGTGCCGGGCGATCGCGAACTGCGACCACGACGCGAGGTCGGCGGTGGCCGCGGCGTAGATCACGGGGGCGCCGATGAGAACGAAGATGAGGGACGCGACAACGCCGCCGCCGCGGCTCTCCTCGTTCTGCTGCTGCTCGTCGCTCATGATCGCACCCGTCGAGCCGATTCACCGTCGGTGCCCATATCTCCACATTACGATCTCGCGAGCCGCGGAGGCCTCACAGTGGGCCAAGCACCTCCCGGGGATCCCTCGCCAGACGCAACTGCTGCAGCACGCCCATGAGCTGACGTTCCTCGTAGCGGAAGTGGGACTCCATGATGGCCGCGATGCCCTCCAGGTGGCGGTCGAGCTCGGCAGGACTCCCGCCACGGTCGATGACCGCCTGCAAGCCCTGCACGAGATGCGCGATCATCGAATGGTCCTGCATCAGGTACCGCAGCGTGTCCCCCAGCTCCGGATGCCGTGCGGCGATCTCGGGGAAGAGCTGCCGGTCCTCGCCGACGTGGTGTCCGGTGAGCGCCGCGCAGAACCCATGGCAGTACAGCAGCAGATCACGTGTGGCGGGCTCCGTCGGGCTCCCGCGCGAGATCGCTTCCCGCGTCACGCGCAGCGCTTCTCGCAGCCGGTCGTGGACACGGCGCATCTCGGTGCTCCAGGCGACCAGCCTGGCCTTCTCGCCCTCAGTCACGGGAGGGCGAAGGCGCGAACGATGTCATCGTCACTCCTTCGGTCCGGCGCCTCCATGCCTGGCACGGCCTGCCACCAGCACGCGACGCTGGGGCGATCGTAGCAGCGCGCTCTCGTCCTCGCCGCGACCGGAATCCGCCCCTGTCCGTGGCAGCTCGGCGGGTTTAGGCTGACCGCATGCAGGCGGGCTACCACTTCTGGAACTTCTCCGTGCCGGGCGCGCCCGACACGATTCCCTCCGTCCTGATCAACGCGGCGCGCGTCGCGGAGCAGGGCGGGTTCAGCCAGTTCACCGTGATGGACCACTGGTTCCAGATGGAGCGCGTGGCCCCCGCGTCCGAGCCCATGCTCGAGGCGTACACGACGCTCGGGTTCCTCGCCGCGGCGACCGAGCGGATGCGCATCGGACCCCTGGTGACGGGCGTGACCTACCGCTACCCGGGCTTGCTCGCCAAGACGGTCACGACGCTCGACGTGCTCAGCTCCGGGCGCGCCATGCTGGGCATCGGCGCCGCGTGGTACGAGCGCGAGCACCACGCGCTCGGTGTTCCGTATCCGGCGATCTCCGAGCGGTTCGAGCGCCTCGAGGAGGCGCTCCAGATCGCGCTGCAGATGTGGAGCGACGACGACGGGCCGTACGAGGGAAGACACTATGCGCTTGCCGAGACGCTCAACAGCCCGCAGCCCATCCAGCGACCGCACCCGCCGATCATGATCGGGGGCAAGGGTGAGCGCAAGACGCTCCGCATCGCGGCCCAGTACGCCCAGATCGTGAACCTCACGTCGTCCGAGCCCGACGAGGTCGCCCATCTGCTCGACGTGCTCCGTGGGCACTGCGACCGGCTCGGCACCGACTACGACGCGATCGAGAAGACCGTGATCGCGTCCGGGGCGGATCCGTTCGCCCCGGAGTTCCTCGGCCGGATGGAGCGCCTGGCGCGACTGGGCATCACGCAGGTCGTCCTCGGCAACCGCCCGGAGGACCCGGCCGGAGCGGTCGAGCGGCTCGCCGAGGAGGTCCTGCCGAGACTCGCCAAGCTCTAGCTCGGACCGACGCCCCCCGCCCAAATCCGCAGGCACCGGACCATCACGCGGAACGGCAGGCTCTGCGCCTGCGTCTGATCGACCGTGCCCGCCACGTGGACGCCCAGCTCCGGGCAGGTGAACAGCCAGGTGCCGGTGGAGCCGGAGTGTCCGACGAGCGTAAGCGGTTCGCGCCCCGGCGCGGCGAGACGATTCACCGAGAACGTCATGGTGCCGAGCCCGTAGCGGAGCACCGGGATGTTGCGCAGCCGGTTGCGGCGTTCCGTGAGCAGGTGCCGCGTGGCGGGGTCGCGGAAGGGAGTGCCGGCCACGAGCGCGCGCTCGAAGGCGAGGAGATCACGGGTGGTGCTGAACAGGTCGTTGCTGGAGGCGATGACCCCGTCCACAGCGACGGGCCGTCGCCCGGCATGAAGCGGCAGGGCCGGCGCGGCTCCGGCCGGTGGCTCGCTCGCGGGATGCCACGTGCGGGTCAGCCCGAGGGGGGAGGCGATACGGTCCGCGATCAGCGTCGGGAACGGAGTCGAGGTGGCCTCCTCGAGGATGCGGATCAGGAGCTGGAAGCCGGTGTCCGAATAGCGCGCGAGTTGCGAGCGGGCGGCGAGGTCCTGCGGATCGAAGTGGGGGCGCTGCTGCGTGCGAGTGATCTCGACGACGTCCTCGAAGCTCCACGACGTGTCCTGCCCGGCCCGAAGGCGTCGGTACAGGCTCGTCCCGCCGCGGCGTCGCTCGAAGAAGTCGGGCAGGCCCGAGGTGTGGCTGGCGAGGTGGCGGATCGTGATCTGGGGCGTGCGGTCCACACCCCCTCTGACGTGCAGCCCCGTCGTGACGGACGCCGGAAGGCAGGCTGACACGGACGCGTCAAGGTCGAGCTCTCCTCGCTCGTGCGCCTGCAGGACGAGGGCGGCGATGAAGCGCTTCGTGATGGAGGCGATGAAGAAGGGGGCCTCCGGGTCGACGGCCGGCCCGGTGCCCCGCTCCGGGCCGGCAGCTCCCGCCCAGTGCGCGCCTCCGTCCGCGGAGGCCACGGCCAGGTTCACGTGGTGCAGCCGCCGGCGGGACGCGAGCCCCTCGACGAGGTTCCGCAGCTGCGCGTGCACGCGCTCGGGGACGGCGTCGGTGCTTTTCGCTACGCGGACGGATGTGCTCATGCGGCCTCCTATATGTCTCATAGATATGTCTACTAGATATCTTAGGATCCGCGCTCGCTAGGCTTCCGGCGTGGGACACGTCATCCTGGGCCTGCTGCTGCTCGCGCCGCAGAGCCTCTACGACCTCGTGAAGAGCTTCGAGGCGGGCGTCGCGCTGGTGTACAGCGCCAGCACCGGCAGCATCAAGCGCGCTCTCGACTCCCTCCTGGAGAAGGAATGGATCGAGGTCGCGAGCGTCGAGCCCGGCGGCCGCGGAAGGAAGGTGTACCGCGCTACTGCTGCCGGCGCTCGCGAGTTCCGCACCTGGATGACCGGTGAGCTCGCAGGGACCCACTTGGAGACGGCCGCGCTTCCCCGGCTCTTCTTCCTGGGGTTGCTGGAGCCGCCCGAGCGCGCCCCGGTGCTCCGGCGCATCCAGCGGCGCGCGGCCGCTGACCTCGAGGCTCTCACGGCGGTGGAGCGGAACCTGGATGCGGTGGATGTTCCTCCTGAGTTCCGCGATGTCGCGACCTACCAGAGGGCGACGCTCGACTACGGGATCGCCTCGGGGCGCCACGCGCTTGCCTGGATCTCCGAGCTCGCCGACCGTGTCGAGCGGGAGACGCGCCCCGCCTGATCCGCCCGACCGTGCGGAAATGCCGCGCGAGCGGGGATGAGATCTCCAGCGGCGTCGGGGAGGATGGACGCATGGTTCGCGAGCGTGGTCGGCGGATGATCGAGACCGTGCGCAGGGCGATCCACGCGGACGCCTCGCAGCGCACCGCCACCCAGGCGCTGCCCGTCATCGACGACGCGACCGCGGTCCGGGTGATCGACCTGGCGATGCGCGTCGCCGAGGTCATGCTCTCGGTCGGCGCGTCCGCGAAGGAGGTCGTCCTCGCCGCGCTGCGGATCACCCGTGCGTACGGGATCGTCAGCGTGCACGTCGACGTGACGTTCAACTCGGTGACGGTGTCGGACCACCGGCACGGCGACGAGTGGCCCATCACACTGATGCGCGTCGTGCGCTCCGCCGTGCCCGACCACTCGAAGCTGCAGCGGCTGCAGGCGCTCGTGCGCGACATCGAGTCGGGCCTGGACCTCGAGGAGGCGCGTGCGCGGTTCCACCATGTCCGGCGCACGCCGTTCCGCTACCGGCCCCTGGTCGTGGTCCTTTCCCAGGCGCTGCTGGCGGTGGGCGTGGGGGTCATGTTCGGCGCGTCGTGGGCGATTCTGGCCGTGACGTTCTTCGCGGCGCTCGGCGTGGCGCTGACGCAGGCCGGCCTGGCCCGGTTGCAGGTTCCCCTGTTCTTCAGCCAGATCGCCGGCGCGTTCGTGCTGACGGCCGTCACGGTGCTGACGGCGATGCTCGCGCGCGCGGGGATCGAGCCGTTCGTCGACGTGCGCGCGTCGATCGTCGTGTCGTCCGGCATCGTCCTGATGCTCGCGGGTCTGGCCGTCGTCGGCGCCGCGCAGGACGCCATCGACGGCTTCTCGCTCACGGCCGGAGGGCGCATCCTCGAGCTGACGCTGCAGACGCTCGGCGTGGTGCTCGGCATCCTGGTCGGGCTCGAGCTCGCGCGCGCGCTCGGTGTCGGCATGCAGCCGCCCAGCGAGCCCCTCCCCCTCGGGCCCGTGGCGGCCCAGTTCGCGGGTGCCGTGCTGGTGGCCGTCGCCGTGGCCGTCTTCAACGGGGCCGGGTTGCGCATCATCGTCGTGAGCGCCCTGCTCGGGATCATCGCGTGGGCGGGGTTCGCGGGGACGAGCGCGACCGGCCTCGATCAGGCCCCGGCGAGCTTCGCGGGCGCGCTGGTCGCGAGCGTGGTCGGCGCGATCATCGCGCAGCGGCTGCACGTTCCCTCCGTCGCCGTCACGACCGCCGCGATCCTCCCGCTCGTGCCGGGGGCCGCGGTCTTCCGCGGGCTCCTCGGGCTGGTCGAGGCGGGGGGCGAGACCGAGCACATCCTGTTCGCGACGTCCTCCCTCATCACGGCCGGCATGGTCGGGATCGCGCTCGCGGCAGGAGCGACGCTGGGCCTGTTCATCGGCTCCCCGCTCGGGCGCACGATCGGCGGTCTCCGCTCGATCCGCGCCGCCGTCGGCCGGCCGACGGCGGGCGGCGCGAACGTCATCGTCCGCGCCGAGCGGCGGGACTGAGTTCGATCCCGTCGCTCCCGTCTGACGGCGGATCGAGGTGGCGGCAGGAGGTCGCATGCGGCAGGCTACCGGTGTGCGTGCAGCCATCCCGCGGCGCCGGTCGCGGAGGCACCTGCGACTGGTGCCTCCGCCGCGGTCCGAGCGGCCGAGGCGTGGGGCAGGATGGTCCGGTCTGCTTCTCCTCGCGATCGCGGCGGCGGCCATCCCGTTCCTGATGAGTCGCGCCGACGGGCTGATCGACTTCCCCTCGCCGCTGCAGGACGTGTTCACCGCGTCCGCGCTCGAGCCGGACGTCGCCGCCATCGCTGACAGCATGTTCCTCACGGAGGAGGGACGCGAGATCTTCACGGCGGCGCAGCCGGAGCTCCTCGACGCGGACGGGATCGCGGAGGTGTGCGGGCCGCACGCCGGGGGGTGCTTCCTCTCCACCGGCAACGCGCGACACCTGGACCGCATCTATATCCTCTGGCCGGACGACCCGCGCTACCGCCACGCGGTCATCACGACCGCCGCGCACGAGCTTCTGCACGCCGCCTACGAGCGGCTCGAGCCGCCCGTGCGCGAACGGGTCGACGAGATCCTCGCCGAGGAGGTCGTGAGGATCCCTCCCGGGGACGAGCTGCACGGTCGCATCGAGACCTCGGTGGGCGACAAGGAGGGCAACCGGCCGACCGAGCTGTTCGCGTATCTCGGTTCCGAGATCATGCCCGAGGGCGGCTTCCCTCCGGAGCTGGAGGCCGTATACGCCCGGTACTTCACGGACCGAGCCGCGCTCGTCGGGCTCCGGGGAGGCTAGCGACGGGCTCGGTCCTGCCGCGTCACGTGCGGCCGACGAGGTCGGCGAGCGCGCCGACGGCCTCCTCCCCCACCAGCGCGCCCTCGAGGAGGGGCAGGTCCACCCGCGGGACGTCCGGCAGCCGCTCACGGAGATCGGCCAGGAGGGCCTCCTCGCGAGCGCGGCGCCCGGCGAGCAGACGGCCCGCGTCCGCCGGCGATCGACGGTTCGCCACCGCGGCCACCACGGCGATCCCGAGCTCGCGCAGTCGATCGAGGATCTCCAGCGTCTCTGCCACGGGCAGCGGCTCGGGGACGAAGACCACCACGAACCCCGCGGTCTCCGGGTTCGCGAGCACGTCGCGCAGGCGCGCGAAGCGCTCCCGGCGGATCAGGAGCACGCGGCGCAGCTCGGCGTCACGCGCGCGCTCGTCGCGTCCGCCCAGCCGGCGCATCGCGGCGGCGAACCCCTCCGATCGCTCGCGGTTGGCCAGCAGCGACTCGGTCCAGGACGCCAGGCCCCCCGGCAGGCTCAGCAGGCGCAGCGTGTGCCCGGACGGCGCGGTGTCGAACACGACGAGGTCATAGCGGTCCAGCCCGTGCTCGAGCGTCTCGGCCACTCGCTCGAGCACCGCCGACTCGTGTGTGCCCGGGGCGTCGCGCGCGAGCTCGAGGTGCCGACGTGCGGCGGCGTGCAGACGCTCGGGCAGCAGGCGCCGCATCGCGTCGCCGACGGCCTCGAGGTGCCGCATGACGGTGCGCGCCGGGTCGATCTCGAGCCCGTCGACGATTCCGCCGGCCGCCGTCGTCGCGAGCCGCGACGGATCGTCGCCGAGGGCCTGCTGCCACAGGTGGCCGAGACTGTGCGCCGGATCGGTCGACACGACGAGCACGCGCGCCCCCTCGCGAGCCCGGGCCAGGGCGATCGCCGACCCGAGGGACGTCTTGCCCACCCCGCCCTTGCCGCCGACGAACAGCACCCTGCGAGCGTCGAGCGCGTCTAGCAGCACGAGACGTGCTCCAGCGGCGACCGGTCCATTCCCATCCGGCGGTGCCAGTCGTGGAAACCCTCGTAGAGCGCGGGCATCAGCTCCACGGTGTAATAGGCGGCCGGATCCGGCACGCCGAGCGCCTCGGCCAACACGACGAGCGTGAAGTGGTCGTCCTCTTCCCGCCGGGCCCGCGCGAAGGTGCGCCGGTAGGGCCCCGCGTAGAACTCGTCGAGCCCCGCGACGAACGCGGCCCAGCGGGAGGGGACCCTCACGCGTCCGCGCTCACTCTCGCCTCGCCGTGCGCACGTTCGCGGTCGCGACGTGATCGAGCAGGTCGGCGTCGTCCGGTTCCTGCGGTTCGTTGCGGGCCTTGACCATCGCCGTGACGCCCTCGATGGCGACCCATACGGACGCGAGGATGATCACCACGTCGAGCACCAGCAGCAGCCAGTTGCCGGTCGAGACGAACGTCCCCACCTGCACGAGCGCGGCGCTGAACGACATGACGAACACGAACGCGAGGGGGATCAGAGACACCCACACGTTGCGGCGCTTGCGGATCAGGATGACCGACACGATGATCAGCGTCAGTGACGCCAGCAACTGGTTCGTCGTGCCGAACAGCGGCCAGATCGTGAGGCCGCCCGACCCGTCCAGGCCCTGGCTGAAGGTCAGGCTGACGGCGACGACGAGCACGATCACGGTCGCGACGAGCTTGTTCAGCTTGATGCCCGCCGACTCGAACGCCTCCTGCACCACGAAGCGCTGCAGACGCACGCCCGTGTCCATGGTCGTCGCGGCGAAGAGCACCGCCATGGTCGCCAGGATCGTCGCGCTGAGGGACGCGGGGATCCCGAGACCGGCGTTGATGATGTTGCCGCCGCCGGCGACGAACGCCGCCACGCCGCCCTGGTTGAACGCGTGGTAGATCTCCTCCCACTGTGCCAGCGTCTGGAAGCCGGCGGTCGCCGCGATGATGGATCCCAGGGCGAGCATGCCCTCACCGACGGCGCCGAAGTAGCCGACGAAGCGGGCATCCGGCTCCTTGTCGAGCTGCTTCGACGACGTGCCGGACGCGACCATGCCGTGGAAGCCCGAGATCGCGCCGCAGGCGATCGTCACGAACAGCAGCGGCACCAGGCTCGGCGTGCCCTCCGGGAGGGCCGTGTTGATCGCGGGCGCCACGAGCGTGGGACCGGCGATCAGCACGCCGAGGAACAGCACCCCCAGTCCGATGAACAGCTGCACGCCGTTGATGTAGTCGCGCGGCTGCAGCAGCACCCACACCGGCAGCAGCGACGCGATGCCCGCGTACAGGAACAGCGCCACGATCCAGAACGTCGCGGGGGACACGCCGAGGATGGTCTCGGGCAGCACGATCGGCACGGCGTCGCCCAGCAGGATGAGCGCGTACAGCGCCGCGACACCGAGCACCGTCACGACGACGAGGTTCCAGCGCAGCCGGTAGACGGCGACGCCGACCAGCAGGGCCACCGGGATCGCGCCCCAGGCGGGGATCACGGCCGACGGCGTGTTGATCAGCAGGTCCTTGATGACCACCGCGAAGGCCGTGTTGACCATGAGCAGCAGGAGGAAGATCACCACCAGGAACAGCGCCGAGCCGCGCCGACCGATGTAGCGCGCGGCGAGGGAGCCCATCGAGCGGCCCTTGTTGCGCTGCGACGCCCACAGCGCGCCCAGGTCGTGCATGCCCGCGAAGAACACCGTGCCCAGCGTCACCCACAGGAAGGCGGGCAGCCATCCCCAGATGACGGCGACCGCCGGCCCGACGATGGGGGCCGCGCCCGCGACCGAGGTGAAGTGGTGCCCCCACAGCACGTACTTGTTGGTCGGGACGTAGTCGACGCCGTCGCTCAACTCGTGCGCGGGAGTGCGGAAGGACGCGTTCAACTGGAACACGCGCCTGCCGAGGAAACGGGAGTAGAGCAGGTAACCGGCCGCGAACATGGCCAGGCCGATCACCAGCAGGATGAGAGCGTTCACAGGGAGTCCTTCCGTCGTCGTTGTCGGAGGTGCTGCGCGCTCAGGATACGCCCAGGATGGGCGATCGCGCCCGGCACTCGCCCGCACCGCCGCGGGCGCGTCACGCGGGGGTGGCTAGGCTGACCGCATGGACATGCGAGTGGCGGCCTACTGCGTCATCGTCGACGACGAGGAGCGCGTGCTGCTCTCCCGCTGGATCGAGGGACGCACCCCCGCGTGGTCGATGCCCGGCGGCGGGCTCGAGCCGGGCGAGGATCCCGCGGACGCCGCGCGCCGCGAGGTGTGGGAGGAGACCGGATACGAGGTGCGCCTGGACGGGCTCCTCGGCATCGACTCGCACGTCGTCCCCGCCCGCAGGCGCATCAGCCGCGACACGGCCGTGCCCATGCACGCCCTGCGCATCGTGTATCGAGCGACCGTGACCGGCGGGACGCTCACGCACGAGGTCGACGGATCGAGCGATATGGCGGAGTGGATCCCGCTGACGAAGGTGCGCGGGATCGAGCGGGTGAGCCTCGTCGACATCGCACTCGGCATGGCCGGACTGCAGACCTGAGCGCGCCCCCATCGACGCACCCTCTCGACGCATCGGAGTCAACGTGAACAACCGCCTGCTGCTCGTCAACGGACCCAACCTCAACCTCCTCGGCACGCGGGAGCCTGAGATCTACGGCACGGAGACGCTCGACGACGTGTTCGCCATGGCCACGGCGGTCGCCCGCGAGGTCGGCTTCGAGCTGCGCGCGTTCCAGAGCAACCACGAGGGCGCCCTGATCGACGTCATCCACGAGGCGCGCGGCGACTGCGACGGGATCGTCATCAACCCCGGCGGGCTCACGCACACCTCCGTGGCGCTGCGCGACGCGCTCACGGGGGTCGCGCTGCCGTTCGCGGAGGTGCACCTGTCGAACGTGCACGCGCGCGAACCGTTCCGGCACCACTCGTACCTCTCCGATGTCGCCAGCTGCGTCATCGTCGGCGCGGGCGTGCAGGGCTACGAGTTCGCGATCCGCCGCCTCGCCGCGCTGCTGCGCTGACAGGCGCGGCGGCACCGGGCCGCGCGCGTCAGCCCCTCCCCCGCGAGGAGGGCGCACCGAGGCCGCGCGAGATCGCCCGGGCGGTCATCGACAGCGGCGGAAGCACCGATTCGGGCGTGCAGCTCCCCTTCCGGATGGTGACGCCGACCGCTGCGACGATGCGGTCGCGCGGTCCGCGCACCGGCACCGCGATGGCGACCGCGCCCGCGGTGATCGACTCCTCGACGACGGAGTAGCCGGAGCGGCGCACCTCGGCGAGGATACGTCGCAGCTCCGACGGCTCCACGATCGTCTTCGGCGTGAAGCGTTCGAGCGGCCCGCGCAGGATCGCGTCCTGGAACTCGGTCGGGGAGTGGGCGAGCAGCACCTGTCCCGTCCCTGTGGCGTGCAGCGGCCACCGGCCGCCGAGCCGCGTGAGGACGGGCGCGCCCCGACGCGAGCGTAGCGACTCGACATACACGACGTCGTTGCCGTCGCGCACCGACAGCGTCACGTCGGCGGCGACCGCCGCGTGCAGGTCGCCCAGGAACGGCAGGGCCACGTTACGCAGGCGCAGCCCCTGCGGCTCGAGTGCGCCGAGCTCCAGCACGCGCATGCCGATCGCGTAGCGCCCGTCCTCGCTGCGCTCGAGCGCGCCCCACTGGCGCAGCTCGCCGACGAGGCGATGGGTGGTGGACAGGCTCAGGCCCGACCTGCGGGAGATCTCGCTGAGGGTCAGGACGAGGTGATCCTGGTCGAACACCTCGAGGATGGCGAGCACGCGCTGGGCCGCGGTGAGCCGCGTCTCGGGGGCGGAGTCGGGGGCAGCCGCCGGCCGGGCAGGCGAACGGGGGATCGGATCGGTGATGGTCATCGTCGACCAGACCTCCTTGTCGATCGGCTCTGTCGTCCGGGCGCCCGGGTCGTGCGGATGGCGGTGGCTCGTTGGGCTTCCACACGGCACCCGCTTCCCCCGCGGCGATGAGCACCATCAGCGCTGTGCGACACAGTAGACCGCTGACGGCGACGGTCGCAACGGACGCCGCTGCGGATGGTCCACGGGTGCGCCTTCCATCCTGCGGAAGCGCGCGCCCGGCGACTCTGCCAGCGGTTAGCCTCGGACCACGGCGGGGCGCGGGAGCGCGCCGGCACAGTGTTGTGGAGGAATGCGATGGCGATCGACGAGGCTCAGATCCAGGCCCTGCGGGGATCTCTGGAGGCCGACGACTACCACCTCGAGCTCGATGTGAACGACGATGCAGCGGTGGCGACGATCACTGCCGGCCCGGACGCATGCGCCGATTGTCTCGTGCCGAAGGACCTCATGAAGCGCATGCTCGCCCCCATGATCGGCGTCGAGCCCGAGCGCATCGAGATGAACTACCCGGTGGACGTCCACGCGGGCTGACCGCCCCGACGCTGGACACCGCGCTGACGTCTGTCACGCGCGGCGCCCGCGCGCGGAACCACGCAGAAGCAAGGAGAGGCGCGATGCCGAATGCCATCCTCGATCCCACCGGCGCTCCCCCGTCGCAGGAGCGACCCGACGCGTCGGCGGGCCTGCGGGCTCCCCGTCGGCCACTGACGGGCGCGCGCGTGGGGCTGCTCGACAACACGAAGCACAACGCCCTGCCCTTCCTCCAGGAGGTCGGCCGCTTGCTGGTCGCGGAGGCGGGGGCGCGGGAGGTGAGCATCGTGCAGACGAAGCAGAGCTTCGCGGTGCCCGTCGGCGACGACGTGGTGTCGCGCTACCGGGAGGCGGCGGATGTCGTGGTGACGGGCGTCGGGGACTGCGGCTCGTGCAGCGCGGCGGCCGTCGCGGACGGCATCAACTTCGAGCGTGCGGGCCTGCCGGCCGCGGTCGTGCTGACCGACGCCTTTGCGACGACGGGACGCACGATGGCGAATCTGCAGGGAGACCCCGACTACGAGTGGATCACCACGGAGCACCCGATGGCCGTCCTCGAGCCCGAGCAGGTGCATGAGCGCGCCCGGCGGCTGCTGCCCGAGATCGTGCGTACCCTCACGGGAGCGGCCGCGTGAGCGCCCCCGACCCGGACATCGCCCAGGAGGCGATCGAGTACACGTACGCGCAGGGCTGGTCGGACGGGCTGCCGCTCGTGCCCGTGAGCGAGCCGCTCCTCGAGCGCTTCCTCGAGCACTCTCCCCTGCCGGCGGACCAGGTCATCGGAGAGCTGCCGCAGACCGGCCGATCGGTGACGGTGCGCACGGCCGCCATCAATGCCGCGATGGCGGGATGCCTGCCCGAGTACTTCCCGGTCGTGCTCGCGGCCTGGGAGGCGCTGATGCGCGAGCGCGCGGCGAAGGGCGGCGGCTGGCAGTCGACGAGCGGGCCCGCACCGCTCATCGTCGTGAACGGCCCCATCCGCCACGAGCTCGGCTTCAACAGCGCCGGCGGCGTGTTCGGGCCGGGCTTCCGCCCCAACGCGACCGTGCCGCGCGCGGTCGGCCTGATCGTCCGGAACGCGTTCGGCGTGCGTCCCCACGAACTCGAGCAGGCGACGCAGGGCCTCCCCGGGCGCTGGGCCATCTGCTTCGGCGAGAACGAGGAGGAGAGTCCCTGGCCGCCGCTCGCGGAGCAGCTGGGCACGCCGGGCAACGCCGTGACCACGACACTGCTGCGCACGAGCGAGTACGTCGACAATCGCCACACCGCGAGTGCCGAACAGCTGCTCGGCGACTTCGCCGACACGATCGGCCGATCCGGCGCGTGGATCTTCCAGCACGCCATGGCGGGCCTCGTGCTCTGCCCCGAGCACGCGCAACTGCTTGCGAACGCCGGATACGGACGCGCCGAGATCGCGGCGTGGCTCGCGGAGCACGCGGGCCGCACGACGGCTCAGCTCGCCGCCGCAGGCAAGGACCACGCCGACGGCGGCGTGCGCTTCCCCGGCGGAAACGGCGACCCCGACGCGTTTCAACGCACGCTGCCGCAGGGCGCGGCGTCCTCGATGCTCATCGCGGTGGCGGGTGCCCGCAACGCCGGGATCTCGATGGTGGTGCGCTACTTCGCCGATTGGTCGGCGACATCGGTGCCGATCGCCGCGGGGAAACGCGCCGCGGTCGCCTGACCCGACAGGACCGCCTCATGACAGAACGGATGGACACATGACCGAGATGGTGCGCGCCGCGGTGCAGACCGGCCCCCGGCAGATCGAGATGCGGGAGTTCCCGCGGCCGAAGATCGGAGCCGACGACGGCTTGCTGCGCGTCGAGGCGAACGGGATCTGCGGCAGCGATGTCGAGATCTACCGGGGGCACCTGGGGTCCAATCCCAACCCGTTCATCCCCGGTCACGAGCCCATGGGCATCATCGAGGAGGTCGGCGAGCGCGCGGCCGAGCGCTGGGGCGTGCAGGTCGGCGATCGCGTCGCGCTCGAGGTGATCGTGCCGTGCCGCTCGTGCGAGGACTGTCTCATGGGCCGGTACCAGGCGTGCCGATTCCGCAAGTACGGGCACGGCGTGACCGGGATCGAGGTCGATCCGAGCCTGTGGGGCGGCTTCGCCGAGTACCTGTACCTCTCCCCCAACACCGTGATGCACAAGATCTCCCGCGACCTGCCCGTCGAGGTCGCCGCCATGTACAACCCGCTGGGCGCCGGCGTGCGCTGGGCCGTGGACCTCGGCGAGGTGGGCCTGGGCGACACGCTCGTCGTGCTCGGCGCGGGCCAGCGCGGGATCTCCGCCGTGATCGCGGCGAAGGCGGCGGGTGCGTCGAACGTGATCGTGACCGGGCTCGAGACCGATGCGCACAAGCTCGCCGTCGCGCGGGAGTTCGGTGCGGATCACACGATCGTCGTCGACGGGGAGGACGGCCGCGACGTGGTGGAGGCCGTGCAGGAGATCACGGACGGACGCATGGCCGACGTCGCGCTCGACCTCACGCCCATGGCGGCCGGTCCCGTCACCGACGCGCTCAAGTCGGTGCGCCACGGCGGCCGCGTCGTGCTCGCGGGCCTGAAGGGACACCGCGAGATCCCGCTCGTGACCGACCTGATCATCAACCGCGCGCTGACCGTCAAGGGCGCGTTCGGCGTGGACGCCGCCGCCAACAAGAAGGCGATCGAGCTGCTCGAGTCCGGCCGGTTCCCGTTCGAGAAGCTGCACACGCATACCTTCGGTCTCGAGGAAGTGGGCCTGGCGATCGAGACCCTCGCGGGCGAGACCGACGATCGCTCGGCGCTGCACGTGTCCGTCCACCCGTCTGCCTGACATCGCCGCCTGAGACCCGCCCGCCGCCCGGCCCGCCGAACGAGGAGAGACCGTGATCGTCGACGCCCATGCCCACTTCCTGCCCAAGGACTACCCCGAGGACGCCCCCGAGTGCTTCCCGCACATGGACCCCATCGAGGGGTCCGACGGCCTGCTGCTGGTGTTCGGCCAGACGCGCTTCCCCGCCAAGCGCGTGTTCTTCGAGGCCGAGAGGCGCATCGAGGCGCAGGATGCCTCGGGTGTGGGCGCCGAGGTGGTCAGTCCGATGCCGCCGCTGCTGAAGTACGACCTGCCTCCCGCCGACGGACTGTCGCTCGCTCAGCACGTCAACGACTTCGCGGCGACGATGAGCTCGTACGACCCCGACCGGCTGATCGGGCTCGGGATGGTGCCCATGCAGGATCCGGACGCCGCCGCGACCGAGCTGCAGGCGATTGCCGACCGGGGGCTGGCGGGGGTCGAGATCGCCTCGAACATCCTCGGGAAGTCGATCGGCGACCCCGCGTTCCTGCCGTTCTTCCAGGAGGCCGAGCGCCTGGGGCTGGCGATCTTCGTGCACGCCATGCCGTCGCCGACCGACCGGCTGCCGACGAGTGCCATGGGGACGTATGTGGTCGGCATCGAGGGGATGTACTCGGCGGCCTCCCTGATCCTGGGAGGCACGGCCGCGGCGTGCCCGGACCTGAGGGTCTCGTTCAGCCACGCCGCCGGCGGATTCGCCATGGCCCTGCCGCGCGCGAACTACTTCTGGAGCGGCTCCTGGAACGAGGAGCCGCCCAACCCCGAGCGCGCCGTGATGCCCGACGACGGCCCGTCTCCCCTCGAGTACGCCCGCCGTTTCTACTACGACTCGATGGTGTTCGACCGGCGTACCATCCGCTATCTCGTCGACCTGCTGGGCGCCGACCGTCTCCTCGTGGGCTCGGACTTCCCCGCGATGCTCCGCGAAGAGCCCATCGCGCGCACGCTCCGCTCGCTCGAGCTGCCCGACGACCAATGGCAGGACATCGCCTCCCGCAACGCATACCGGTGGCTCGGGCGCGAGGTCGCCGCGTCGTCCGCCTGACCCGGCCTACGTGCGGATCGCGTCGATGGGGTCGCTGATGTCGGCGATGGTGGCGCCGTAGGCGGTGATGAGGGCGTCGGCGTCGACGAGCAGCGTGTAGCCGTGGGCGCCGGCGCCCATCGACACGCGCCGGCCCACGATGCGCTCGTCCGCGTAGACGGGCCACTCGCGCGTACTGCCGATCGGCACGATCGTGCCGCGTTCATAGCCGGTCGCGGCGAGGGCCAGCTCCGGATCGGGCAGGCGGAGCTTGTTGACGCCGATGAGCTGGCGCAGCTTCGGCCACGAGATCGACCGGTCGCCGGGGATCAGCGCGAACAGGTACGCGTCGTCGCCGCGGCCCTTGACCACGAGGGTCTTGACGATGTCCGCGGGCGTGATGCCGCGCAGCGCGGCGGCCTCCTCCAGCGACGACGCCCGCGGGGAGACCCGGATGTCGATCTCCAGCCCGCGGGCCGCGGCCGCCTCCCGGACACGACGAAGGGCGGCATCATCCGATGCCGCCGCTTCGAGGTGTTCCGTCACGCGTCGGGCGAGGCGAGCGGGTCGTCCGCGACCCACAGCTCGTCGTCGGCCCGCAGCGTCTGCCAGGCCGCGTAGAGCACGGCTCCGGCCGCAGCGATGCCCAGGACGATCGCGATGATGGGGCCGGCGCTGCGCTTCTTCTTCGTCTCGATCACGGGAAGTCCTGCACGGTTGCGGGCGAGCTTGATGCGCGTCTCGTTCGCGACATCCCACGCCGACATGGCCTTGCCGACGACGCCGCCGACGGCGGGCACGACGGAGCCGTCGACGAACTTCTTGGACGCCTTGACGCTCTTGTCCACGTAGGGCGACACGCGGTCGACCACGGGCTCGACGTAGTGGTGGTACTTGTCCTCGACCTTCGGGAAGATCTGCTCGCGGTTGAGGTGGCCGAGCTGGCGGCTCGCCTCGCGAGCGACCGAGCCCGCCTGGCCGACCAGCACCTGCTGCGACTCCCACAGCTTGGTGGCGGAGTTCTGGAGCTTGCGGAGCTCCTTCTTGCGCTTTCTGCTGAGGCTCACGTGGCCCTCCCTGTCGTGGGGATGCGGTATCCACCCTCATACTGCCAGAACAGCGAGCGCGAGGCAGAGGGTTGCCGTCCTCTGAAACAATGTGTAAATGCCTCAGCACACCGCAGTCGCGACCCTGCACACCAACCACGGCGACATCGTCGTCAACCTCTTCGGCGACCACGCGCCCAAGACCGTCAAGAACTTCATCGGCCTCGCCGACGGCACCGGCTCCTGGACCGACCCCGCCACCGGCGCCCCGGGCGAGGGCCCCCTCTACAAGGACGTCATCTTCCACCGCATCATCCCGGGCTTCATGATCCAGGGCGGCGACCCGCTGGGACAGGGCGTCGGCGGCCCGGGCTACACGTTCGACGACGAGATCAGCCCCGAGCTCGACTTCAACGCCCCGTACAAGCTCGCCATGGCCAACGCCGGCAAGCGGCCGAACGCCCTCACGGGCAAGCTCAGCGGCACGAACGGCTCGCAGTTCTTCATCACGACGGATCCGACGCCGTGGCTGATGGGGAAGCACACGATCTTCGGCGAGGTCGCCGACGAGGCCTCGAAGGCCGTCGTCGACGCGATCGCGCAGGTGCCGACGGGGGCGCAGGACCGCCCGGTCGAGCCCGTCGTGCTGCACTCCGTCGACATCGTCTCGGCGTAAGCCCGTCCCGCGTGCTGCCGTGACCGTCGCCGAGCCGTCCCGCAACCCCGAGAACTACTGCTACCGGCATCCGGACCGCCAGAGCTTCGCGCTCTGCCAGCGCTGCACGCGCACCATCTGCCCGGAGTGCCAGACGCCGGCGGCCGTCGGCGTGATCTGCCCCGAGTGCATCCGTGAACAGCGCAAGTCGCGCACACCGGCGCAGCGGCGGGCGCTGCGCCGGTGGGGCCGCAGCGGCGCGCTCGTCGCGTCGGACCGGCCTGTCGTGACGAACTGGATCGTCGCGATCACGGGGGCCGCGTTCCTCCTCAACCTGTTGCTCACGCCGCTGGGGTTCGGACTCCAGCCGTGGCTGGCGTTCTACGCGCCTCGCCTGTACCCCCAGTTCGGGAGCTTCGAGCCCTGGCGGCTCGTGTCGGTCACGCTCGTGCACAGCGGTTTCCTGCACGTCGCGCTCAATCTGCTGTCGGTCTGGATCATCGGGCGCCTGCTCGAGCCCACGATCGGCCGATGGCGCTTCCTCGCGCTCTACCTGATCTCGGCGGTCGGCGGCTCGGTCGCGGTCGCCCTGCTGTCGTTCAACACTCCCGTCGTGGGGGCGTCGGGCGCCCTGTTCGGCATGCTCGGTGCCCTCGTCGTGATCGGGCGGCAGCTGGGAGGGAACGTGACGGGGGTGCTGATCATCCTCGGCATCAACCTGGCGGTCGGCTTCGTCTTCGGCGGCATCTCGTGGGAGGCGCACGTCGGCGGCCTGATCGCGGGGCTCCTCGTCGGGCTGATCTTCGCGCGCACCCGCCGTGCCGATCAGTTCCGGGCTCAGGCCTGGCTGCTGGCGGGGCTGACGGCTGTGCTGCTGGCCCTGCTGGCGGTGCCTCCGGCGATCCTCTTCTGAGGGTTATCCACAGGCTTATCCCCGGCTGGGGATGAATGACACGCGTGTAATTCGCGGCCCGGAGGCTAGCGCCAGCGGGTGGTCATCAGGAAGCCGATGAAGGCGATGCCGAAACCGATGAGGAGGTTCCAGGCCGCGATCCCGGGGATCGGGTACTGCGAACCCGAGAGGTAGAACACCAGGATCCAGACCAGACCGAGCAGCATGAAGCCGATCATCACGGGCTTGAACCACACCGGGTTCGGTGCCGGGTGATCATGCGTGGGCTCGAACGCCTCGTCCTCGCCGCCGACGGGGCCCCGCTTCTGTGCTCCTGCCATGAAAGACATCCTATCCGGCTCGCTAAGCTCGAAACGTGACGGGCAGGGCACAGGCGCGGCGGGCGGCGCGCGCGCGGGGGAGGACCTCCGTCGTCGGCGTCCTCGGCGAGATCCTGCTGACGCTCGGCGCGGTCGTGCTGCTGTACGTCGCATGGCAGCTGTGGATCGGCGATGTGATCTACGGCGCGCAGCACGCGGCACGCGCGGAGGAGCGCTCGCGCGAGTGGGCCGAGATCGCCGCGCAGGCCCCCGCACCCGAGCCCACGCTCGATCCCGAGACGGGCGACACCTGGTACGAGCCCGAGATCCTGCCGAAGGCGGCCGACCGCGAGCGCTTCGCGATCCTGCGGGTCCCGCGCTGGGGCGAGGACTACGCCGTGGACATCGCGGGCGGCGTGACGCGCGCGGGCACGCTGGACACGATCGGGATCGGCCACTACCTCGACACCGAGATGCCGGGAGAGGTCGGGAACTTCGGGCTGGCGGCGCACCGCACGACGTTCGGCAAGCCGTTCACCGATATCCAGAACCTGCGCATCGGCGATGCGATCGTCGTCGAGACCGAGGTCGGCTGGTACACGTACCGCTTCCGCACGCTCGAGTACGTGCAGCCCTCCGAGTACGACGTGCTCGCGGATGTGCCGCAGGCGCCGGAGGTTCTTCCCGCGGGGGAGCGGTACATCACGCTGACCAGCTGTTCGCCGCGATTCTCGCTCGCCGAGCGGATCGTCGCCTACGGCGTGTTCGACTCGTTCCTGCCGCGCTCCACCGGGGAGCTCCCGGCCGCGCTGACCGAGGAGGTCGACTGATGTACGCAGCCCTGTGGCGCCTGCTCCCCGGCCCCTGGTGGGTGCGGGTGTTCATCCTGCTGATCCTGCTCGCCGGCGTGCTCTACGGACTCTTCTTCCACCTCTACCCGTGGATCGCGATGACCTTCGTCCCGGACGAGGTCACGGTCCAGTAGCCCGCCCGGGCCGACCGCAGCTCAGCCCGAGCAGTAGCGCAACTGCACGGTCGAGTGGACGGGCACGTCTCCGATCGCCGACTGCGCGACCACGTTGTCGCCCGCGCTCGCCTCGCAGTTCGGATCCTCCTGGGGTTCCGCGGTGAGCTCGAGAGACTCGAGCGCCCGCACCGCGGCCTCCAGCGTGTAGCCGGAGTAGTCCGTGATCGTCACGCGGCCGGACGCCACGACGAGGTCCACGACGGCCCCCTCGGCCACCTCCTCGCCGGCGGCGAGCTGGTCTCCCCCGGAGGACGCGCTCAGCACGATGCCCGCTTCGAGCGACGGGTTGTTCTGCGGCGTGATCGACCCGAGCGACAGGCCCGCGTCCGAGAGTGCCTGGCGCGCCTCATCCTCCGTGAGGCCTTCCAGCTCGGGCAGCGACGTGACCTCCTGGCCCTCGGAGACGAAGACGCGGATCATCGTCTCCGGCGTCACGGACGCGCCCGACTGCGGGTCCGTCCGGATGACCCGGCCCTCTTCCACGTGATCGCTCGGCTCGTGCTCCTCCACCGCGACGAGGTCGGCGTCCTCGAGCTCAGCGACGGCGTCCTCGTACACCATGCCCGCGACGTCGGGCACGATGCGCGCGTTGCCGGGTACCTCGGCGAACGGCCGCATCGTGACGACCCAGAAGAGCACCGACGCGACGAGCACGGCCAGCAGGGCCACGCCCGCCCAGATCCAGGCGACGGGCGGCCCCGACTGGGTCCGCACGGAGGCGTTGTCGGAGGACAGCTGACGCAGCGACCGCGCCGTCTCCGCCGCCTGCCGCGGGTTGGGCCCGTAGAGCTCGCTCGTGAGCGCCCCGAGCTCGCGCTTCGACGGCGCGCGACCGTCGGAGGCCGCGTCCAGCGCGCGGCGGAACGAGCCCGCGTCGGGGAAGCGCTGGTAGGGGTCCTTCGCGAGAGCGCGCAGCACGACCGGGTCGAACGCCGTCGGCGAGGCGGCGTTCACCTGGGAGGGGGGCGCGGGGGTCTCGCTGACGTGCTGGTAGGCGACGGCGACTGGGGAGTCGCCGCGGAACGGCGGGCGTCCTGCCAGCAGCTCGTACAGGACGACACCCGTCGAGTACACGTCGGCCCGCGCGTCGACCGGCTCGCCCTTGGCCTGCTCCGGAGAGAAGTACGCGGCTGTGCCGAGGATGGATGTCGTCTCGGCGACCGTCGCCGAGGAGTCCGACACGGCCCGGGCGATCCCGAAGTCCATCACCTTGACCTGACCGGCGTCCGTGATCATCACGTTGCTGGGCTTGATGTCGCGGTGGACCACGCCGGCCCGGTGGGAGTACTCCAGCGCCTCGAGGATCCCGTCGACGTAGCGCACGGCGTCCGTGGGCGTCACGGGGCCGGCGGCGATGACGTCCTTCAGCAGCGTGCCGCGCACGAGCTCCATGACGATGAAGGGCACGTGCCGTGTCCCGCTCGCATCGGTCGTGACGTCCTCGCCCGCGTCGAACACGCGCACGATCGCTTGGTTCGCCATGCGCGACGCCGCCTGCGCCTCGAGCCGGAATCGCGTGCGGAAGGTGCTGTCCTTCGCGAGATCGCGCCGCAGGATCTTGATGGCGACCTCGCGGCCGAGCGTCTGATCGAAGCCGCGGTGCACGCTCGCCATGCCGCCCCGGCCGATCAGCTCATCGACGCGGTAGCGGCCCGCGAGCACGCGCGGCGGCGCGCCGTTCGCCCGTTCCGGGCGCTCGTCGTCGGTCACAGAGAATCCCCCCGGATCGCTCATGCGTGTTCCTCCCGGCGGGGTCTGTCCCCGCACGTTCTCAGCCCTCGGGGCTCTCGACGGAGCCGGTCCCGCCGTCGCCGCCGTCGCCGCCTCCCTGGGCGGGGGGAGTGGTCGGCGGGGTGGGCGTCGGCGCGGGCTGCGTCGGCTCGGGCTGGGGCGCGACGATCCGGGCTTCCGCACTCGGCGACGGATCCGAGACGCGCGGCTCCCCACCGTTACCGGAGCAGGTGGCCGTGTACGAGGCCGACACGACCTGTCCGGGCGAGTTGCCCACGACGATGCCGGCGGAGAGCTGGTCCGCTCCGAACTCCGCGCTGGACTGACCGTTCGACTCGAACGTCGCGTTCGTCAGGCTCACCGTGTAGCCCGTCAGCTGGCCGGTGCCCGACGGGCACGAGAAGCTCGACCAGTTCACGCTCGCCCGCTGGCCGGCCTCGAGCTCGTCCGTCACGTCGACGTCGCTGAACGTGGGGGCCGATCCCGGCTGTCCGACCGGGGTCATCTCGCCGTAATGGGTCGCCGTGATCGACGTGCCCTCGGCGACGGAGCCGCGCGGGCTGACGTCGTAGATCCGGCCGACCTGGTCGGGGCTGGACGCCGCGTTGCCGGGCTGGCAGTTCCAGGAGAAGTCGCCGGCCTCCGCCAGGCGGGCCTCGGCCTCGTCGCACGTCAGCCCCTCGAGGCCGAGGTCGCTGATGTTGACGCGCTCCTCGGTCGGCTCGGAGGGCGTGGGCTGGGGTGACTGGACCGTGCGGTCCGGCGTCGGCGACTCCTCGGGCTGGCCGAAGCCGGGGCCGAAGATGGCGTAGAGCGTGCCGCCGAGCACGAGCAGCAGCAGCGCGATCAGCGCGATCAGCGGCCACGTCCACGGGCTGCGCTTCTTCTTCTCCGGCTCCTCCTCGGCGCCCTCGCCGCCGATCGGGACGGGCGTCGTCTGCGGCAGCATGCGCGTCGCCTCGGTGCCCGGCTCGAGCAGCTGGGTGAACGCGTCGGTCGTGGCCAGGAGCGCGGTGCCTCCCGCGATGGCGGGCACC
This sequence comes from Microbacterium album, assembly GCF_014643695.1. GTDB lineage: Bacteria > Actinomycetota > Actinomycetes > Actinomycetales > Microbacteriaceae > Microbacterium > Microbacterium album. Next base: position 82,825 of record NZ_BMJY01000007.1, read on the forward strand.
GCGGCGGCCGCGGCGGCCACATCGCCGCGGCGCAGCGCGTTCGAGGCGCGCGCGACCACGGCGGCCGATGCGGGACGGTCCTCGGGCTTCTTGGCGATCATCGCCATCACGAGGTTGCGGACGGGCTCGGGGATCTCGTCGGACAGCGGCGGGGGCTGCTCGTTGATCTGCGCCATCGCGATCGCGACCTGCGACTCGCCCGTGAACGGACGGCGTCCGGCGAGGCTCTCGTACGCCACGATGCCCAGCGAGTAGATGTCCGTCGCGGGGGAGGCGGGGTGGCCGGACGCCTGCTCCGGCGAGAGGTACTGCACGGTGCCCATGACCTGGCCGGTGGCCGTGAGCGGCACCTGGTCGGCGATGCGGGCGATGCCGAAGTCGGTGATCTTGACGCGGCCGTCGGGCGTGATCAGCAGGTTGCCCGGCTTGATGTCGCGGTGCACCAGGCCTGCCGCGTGGGCGGCCTGCAGGGCGGACGCGGTCTGCGCGACGATGTCGAGCGTGCGGTCGGGTTCGAGCTTGTTCTCGCGCTCGAGGATGGTTGAGAGCGCCTCGCCGGGGACGAGCTCCATGACGAGGAAGGCAGAGCCGTTCTCCTCGCCGTAGTCGAAGACGCTCGCGATGCCCTCGTGGTTGACGAGCGCGGCGTGCCGGGCCTCGGCGCGGAAGCGCTCGAGGAAGCCCGGGTCGCCCATGTACTCGTCTTTGAGGATCTTGATGGCGACCGTGCGGCCGATGACGTGGTCGGTGGCCTCCCACACCTCGCCCATGCCGCCGATCGCGATCCGCGAGTTCAACTCGTAGCGGCCGCCGAAGGACACGCCCTGTGTTGGCCTCATCTGCTCAGCACCGCCTCCATGACCTTCTTCGCGATCGGCGCCGCGATAGTGTTCCCGCTGCCCGACTGACCCTGTCCGCCACCGTCCTCGACAACCACGGCCACCGCGATCTCGGGGTCGTCGGCCGGCGCGAATCCGGTGAACCAGAGGGTGTACGGGTCGTTTTCCCCGCCCATCTCCGCGGTGCCCGTCTTCCCGGCCACATCGACGCCGTCTATTCTTGCACCTGACGCGACCCCATCCTGGACATTCGCGACCATCATCGATGTCAGCAGCGTCGCGAGGTCCTCGTCGATCGCCTCGCCGAACGGGGTCGGGGTCGTGCTCTTCTGCACCGACAGATCCACGCCCACGATGCGGTCCACCATGTAGGGCTCCATGACGGTGCCGCCGTTCGCGATGCCCGCCGAGATCATCGCGATCTGCAGCGGCGTCGAGGTGAGCCGGCCCTGACCGAAGCCGGTCAGGCCCGTCTGCGGGTTGTCCAGCTCGGCGGGGTACGACGACGGCGTCACGGTGAGCGGCACCGAGAAGTCGTGGTTGAACCCGAAGCGCTCGGCCATGTCGCGCACCGCGTCGTCGCCCATCTCGATCGCGAGCTCCGCGAACGGCACGTTGCAGCTCAGGCGCAGCGCCGTGGCGATCGAGACGGTGCTGCCCCCGCCGCACGTGCCGCCGTTGGCGTTCTGGACCGTGGCCGACGACTGCGGCAACCGGAAGGTCGGCGGATTGGGCAGCTCGGAGTCCTCGTCCCACTCGCCGGAGGCGAGCGCGGCCGCGGTGACGATGAGCTTGAACGTGGAGCCGGGCGGGTTGAGCTCCTCGAGCGCGCGGTTCTGCAGCGGGCGGAGGGGGTCGTTCTCGAGGGCCGAGTGCGCCGAGTTCGTCGCCTCGATGTCGTGCTGGGCGAGCTGGTTGGCGTCGTAGCCGGGCGTGGAGACCAGGGCCCGGATGCGACCGGTGTCGGGCTCGATCGCGACGACGGCGCCGGTCAGTCCCTGCATCGCCTCGAAGGCCGCCTGCTGGACGGCGGGATCCAGCGTCAGCATGACGCTCGATCCGCGCGGCGGCTGGCCCGTCACGATCTGCTCGATGCGCGAGAAGAAGGCCGATCCCGCCGTTCCCGACAGTTCCTGTCCCATCGCCCGCTCGATTCCCGTCGCCGATACGAGCACCGGGTTGAGGTATCCCGTCACGGGGGACCACATGTGCGAATCGGCATACTGCCGCTGCCACGCGTAGACGTCACCGCTGGGGACGGAGCTGGCGATCTCCTGACCGCCCGCGATGATCGCGCCGCGCTGGACCTCGTACGCGTCGAAGAGCGTGCGCCTGTTCGTCGGCTGATCGGCCAGCGCGTCCGCCTGGATCACCTGGATGTAGCTCGTCGAGGCGAACAGCGCGAGGAACATGAACAGCACGATGATGCTGAGTCGTCGCAGTTCCTTGGTCATGCGGGTGTGACCTCCCTCATCATCCGATGACCGCCCGGGGCTGCTGGCGCACGGCGTCGCTGATGCGCAGGATGATCGCCACGATGAGCCAGTTGGCCAGCAGCGACGAGCCTCCCGCCGCAAGGAACGGGGTGGTCAGTCCCGTGAGCGGGATGAGCCGCGTGACGCCGCCGACCATGATGAACACCTGCAGCGCGAGCGTGAAGGACAGGGCGACTGCGAGCAGCTTGCCGAAGTCGTCCTGGCCGGCCACGCCGATCCGCAGGCCGCGGGCGACGAACACCATGTAGAGGCACAGGATCGCGAACAGACCCACCAGGCCGAGCTCCTCGCCGAGGCTCGGGATGATGTAGTCGCTCTGCGACACGGGCGTCAGGTAGGGGCGCCCCAGGCCCAGCCCGGTGCCGAGGAGGCCGCCGTGCGCGAGCCCGTAGATGCCGTTGACGAGCTGGAAGCTGCCGCCCTGGGCGTCGTACAGCTCGGGATCGAACGCCCCGAGCCAGGCGTCGAACCGGCCCCGGACATACGGCAGCACGAACGACGCGGCGATCGCGCCGCCGACGGCCAGCAGCACGCCGATCAGCACCCAGCCGGTCTTGCCGGTGGCGACGTACAGCGTCGCCACGAACATCCCGAAGATCAGCAGCCCGGTGCCGAGGTCGCGCTGCGCGACGATGATGACCATCGACACCAGCCAGATCACCACGAGCGGCCCGAACTCGCGCGCGCGGGGAAAGGTGAAGCCCAGGAACTTCCGCCCGGTCGAGGTGAGGCTCTCGCGCGTGCGCACGAGATAGCCGGCGAAGAAGACGGCCAGACAGATCTTCGCGATCTCACCCGGCTGGAAGTTGACGCCGCCGATCTGGATCCACACGGTCGCGTTCCCGCCGCCGTTGAGGAACGGGATGAACGGCAGCACCAGCAGGATCAGCCCCGCGAAGCCGAACAGATACGTGTACCGGAACAGCACGCGGTAGTTGCCCAGCAGCCAGACCAGCGCTCCCGCCGCCAGCACGGAGATGGCCGCGTAGATGATCTGGTTCATTCCGGCACCGCTGTCCGTGCCGGGGGCACCTGACAGCCCGATCCGGTAGATCATCGCGATGCCGAGCCCCGTCAGCAGCGTCGCGATCGGGAGCACGACCGGGTCGGCCTGCGGCGCGCGCAGGCGCAGCACGACGTGCAGGGCGAGCACGAGCGCGCCGAGCACGCCCTGGATGATCAGGAGCGTGTTGTCGAGCTCGCCGAGCTCACCCAGCTGGGACAGGGCCGTGGCGCCCGTGCTCAGCGCGATCGCGAACAGCAGCAGCCCCAGCTCCCGGTTCCGCTGCGGCTGCGGCTGCGGCTGCCGCACGCGCCGCAGCGCCTTGAGCACCGCGGTGTCGGCCTGCACATCGGTCGTCATGAGCCCTCCCCGCCGTCCGGTGTCGTGGGTTCGGGATCCGGTTGCTGTTCGCCATCCGGCGCCGCGGGCCCGTCCGCTCGGCCCTCCGGCGTCATCGCGCGCAGCCGGTCGACGATCGCCTGCGCGTCCGAGAGCGAGCGCGCGCTGATGGTGTTCTCGACGTTGGAGCGGAACACCTGGGGCAGGTCCGCGAGCAGGATGCCCGTGTCCTCGTGCGGGGAGGACAGCTGGATCGGTCCGAGCGACTGCTGGATGCCCTGGTAGATGACCACGCTGTCGTCGTCCGCGCCCACGTAGTAGCGCGTCTGCGTCCAGTTGTAGAAGGCCGAGAAGCCTGCGGCGACCGCCGCGGCCAGCAGCACGAGCATCGCGATCCATACGACCCGCCGACGGCGCGCGCGGCGGCGGTCCTCCTCGATGAGCTCCTCGAGGTACTCCGGCTCCGGCTCGAAGTGCGTCGGCTCGTTGGCGGCCTGGCGGTTCGGGTGCAGCCAGCCGGTGGGAAGGATGGCCCGCGCCGCGGGCACCGCGATTCCCTGGGGGTTGGAGGCGGAGCCGACGATCGTAGCCGTGCCGCTCACGAGCGGGTGGTGGCCGCCGACGTCGACCATCACGATCGTCACGTTGTCGGGCGCCCCGCCGTCCAGCGCGTACTTCAGCAGGATGTCGGCCGTGCGGCCCGGGGGGAGCCCGAGCTTGAGCGCCTTCTGGATGTGGGCCTCGTCCACGACGCCGCTCAGGCCGTCCGAGCACAGCAGCCAGCGGTCGCCGGGCCTGGTCGGCATGATGAACGTGTCGATCTCGGGATCCGGGTCCATGTCGCCCAGCACGCGCATGAGCACCGAGCGGCGCGGGTGGAAGCGCGCCTCTTCGGGCGTGATGCGGCCGGAGTCGACGAGGCGCTGCACGAACGTGTGATCGGTCGTGATCTGGGTGAGGGCGTCGTCGCGCCACAGGTAGATCCGCGAGTCCCCGATGTGCGCGATCACGGCGTAGTCGTCGACCATCGCGATAGCGCTCACGGTGGTGCCGAGGCCCGCGAGCTCGGGACGGCGGGCGACCAGCTGGATCAGGTCACCCGCGGTCGAGGCGATCGTGTCGCGGAGGATCGCCTCCGCCTCCTCGGGTGAGCCGTAGGTGCGGTCCAGCTCCTGCAGCGCGCTGACCGCCACGCTGGAGGCGACGTCGCCGCCCGCGTGGCCGCCCATCCCGTCGGCCACGACGAACAGGTTGGAGCCGGCATAGCCGGAGTCCTGATTGTTCGACCGCACCTTCCCGGTATGGGAGATGGCCGCGCTGGAACCGACGAACATGGTGGCGGAGGCTTACTTCCGCAGCTCGAAGGTCGTCGCCCCGACCTTGATCGGCGCGCCGACGCGCACGGCGACGGGCGAGCTGGACGCCACGCGCTGGCCGTCGTGGAAGGTGCCGTTGGTCGAGTCGAGGTCCTGCAGCATCCACTGGTCGCCGCGCAGGACCAGCCGCGCGTGCTGGCTCGAGGTGTAGTCGTCGCGGATGACGAGCCCGGCCTCGCTCGAGCGTCCGATCGTGAGCGTGTCGGTGCCGAGGGGCAGCTCGAGCCCGGCCTTCGGGCCCGACGTGATGACGATGCGGCTCGCGGTCGCCGTCGTGGCCGGACTGGAGGGAGACGCCGCTGCGGCCCGGGGGGCCGGAGCGGCCGCGGGCGCGGCGGGGGGCGAGGGGCGCTTCGAGGGTCGTGCGCTCGCCGTCTCGGGCAGCTTCCGCACGCGCACGCCGAACACGTCGGACCGGAGCGCGAACACGACCGCGAACACGAACAGCCACATGAGCAGCAGGAAGCCGACCTGCAGGATGAGCAGGGTCAGTTCGCTCTCGCTCATGCGAGATCCCCGTTCCGTGCGTCGAAGATACGCGTGGCCGTGGTGCCGGTTCCCGGCTCCGCGAGCGGGACCACGCGGAAGACGATCGACGTGCGACCGATCGTGATGGTCTGGCCGTCGCGCAGGGCGGACTGCTTGGTCGGGATCCCGTCGAGCTTGGAGCCGTTGGTCGAGCCCAGATCGCGCATCATGGCGCGCTCGCCGTCCCACAGCACCTCGACGTGCGCGCGGCTCGTGCCCGGGTCGGAGACCGTGATGTCGGCGTCGCTGCCGCGTCCGATCACCGTCCGCGCCTTGGACAGCGGGTGGCGCCGGCCCTCGACGTCGACGACCGCGCGCCATTCGATGCGGCCTTCCGCGGTGGACGAGTCGACCGCGACCGTTCCCGTCGTGACGCCGCTGTCCGCGCGCAGGGAGACCCGCACGGGGCCGGCGAAGCTGTACCCCTGATCCGTCGCATGCCGCTGCAGCATCTCGTGCAGCTCGTTGATGAGCGCGCCGCCCAGGGAGCGCATGCGCTCCTCGTCCGCCGGGCTCAGCCGTACGGTGAGGTTGCTGGGAACCAGGATGCGGTCGCGCGTGACGACCGCCGCCTTCGTGTCGAGCTCGCGACGGAGCGCGGAGGCGATCTCGACCGGCTGAATGCCGCTGCGGAAGGTCTTCGCGAACGCGCGGTTCACCGCGCGCTCGAGACCTTGCTCGAAGCTGTCCAGTAGTCCCACGGGTCTCCTCAATCCGCCGGTCGGTAGGCACATCGTAGCCAGCATGCCTGTACGTGACGTTGCGCGCGAGTCGCCGCGGGGTCGATCCGGGAGCTCCGGCGGCTCGTGACGGCGGAGAAAAGTGGGCGGAGCGCCCGCCGGGGGCGCGCCCGACGCCGCGACCCGCCGTTTCGCGAGGCGGCGGAGCACGTGATATCCTCGGGAAGTTGAGTGCCGGTCGTCCGGCTCTCGCGCGAGTGGCGGAATAGGCAGACGCGCTGGCTTCAGGTGCCAGTGCCCGAAAGGGCGTGGGGGTTCAACTCCCCCCTCGCGCACATCACGTGCTGAGGCGCGACATCGACACGTCGATGCCGCCCCTCAGCACTTTCTCGTTCCCGACCCCGCGCGACAATACGTCTGCGCGCCGAGAATGCGTGTAGCCCGTGCATTGTCGGCGCGGGGACGGATTGTCGGCGGAGGGACGTCTTGTCGTGCGGCGCCGCGGTCAGCGAGGGGGCAGGTCCCGCCAGCCCCCGCGTCGCGCGGTGCGCGCGAGCCGGTGGAGGATCGCCTCCGGATCGGCGAGCAGGGCGCGCGAGGGAGCGTGCGCCGCGAGGCGGTCGAGCAGGGCTTGCGCGGCGCCCACGCTGCCGATCCAGTAGCGCCCGACGTGGTGCCTGCTGACCGCGAGGCGGGTCGTCTCCGGCGAACCGGAGATCTCGAGTGCGCCGTCGTCCGGGTCCAGACCGGGATCGCCGAGCGTGACGGCGACCAGGACGCTCGACACGATCGCCGACACGAGCCCCGGGTAGCGGAAGCGCGTCGTAGGCAGGTCGAGACGTGTCGCGGCGATGTCGTCCCAGGGCAGCGAGCGCGTGGGCTGGTCCCCGTCGCGATGTACGAGAGAGCCCGGGAGCAGCAGCAGGTGACGGCGTCCCGGGTCTCCGATGACCAGGCCGTCCGGGATGTGGTGGAGCGGGCCGAAGCGCATCATGGTCGTTCCTGGGTGTCCTCGAGCGGGGGAGTGGGGCCGGCACGCGGAAATGGTCGGTCTGACAATCTGTCCGCCTAATGGGGGACACGAAGGCCGATCGTCCGCTACGCTGGAAGCGACGTCCCTCGGTCGTCCAGCCCTCATCGTTTCCCCCCAATGATGAGGGCTGCTCCCTTTCTGGTGGCGCTCACCCGGGCTGCGCGGCGTGTCGTGCGGCGCGTCGCGTGACGTCACACGGAAAATTCGCCCTGTCGCTTTACAGCCGACTCCGTTAGCGTGGGAGTGTCGGCGCGATGTTCGCGCCGGTTTCATCACGATAGATCGGCAGTAAATGAGCACGCAGGGCACCGTCAAGTGGTTCAACTCGGAGAAGGGCTTCGGCTTCATCTCTCCCGACGAGGGCGGCTCTGACGTCTTCGCGCACTACACCGCAATCGAGGCTTCCGGATACCGCTCGCTGGAGGAGAACCAGCGCGTCGAGTTCGAGATCGCCCAGGGCCCCAAGGGCCTGCAGGCGGAGAACATCCGCCCCATCTGATCGGCTTCGCCGGTCAGACCGCATCGAGCGGTCGACCCCACCGCGCGGCGGGCTCCGGGTCATTCACGCGTCAGCGTGACACCGGGAGCACTCGCGTGCCGGGTCATCCGAGAAGGGTCCGTGCGACATGGTCGCCGGGCCCTTCATCGTTTCCGACGGCGAGCGCGGCTACTCCGTGCGCCCTACTCGTTGAGGCGGTGGTAGTCGGCGAGCGCCTTCGCGTCCTCCGCGTGGCGGATCGCGCGGCGCGCGGCGTCAAGCGCCTCCACCGGATCATGCGCGTGGCGCGCGGCGGCGAGCTCGCTGCGGGCGGCGTCGAGCCGCACGCGCGCCTCGAGACCCGCTGAGCGCGGGGGCAGTGCCGCCTCGGCGCGGCTGATCGCGCTGCGCGCCGCCGCGAGCGTGCCCGGCAGGGCGCTGCGCGCCCCGCGGTGCCGTTGCTGGGCCGTCTGCGCCTCCGCGACGGCCATGTCGAGCCGGTCGCGGATGCGGGCGATCGCTTCGTTCGCCGAGACGGGCCGGCGTCCCGCCGTCGGCTCGACGCGCGCCAGCTCCTCGCGGGCCCAGCGGATCTCGCGCCCGACCCGCTCGGCGTCGTCGGGGGGCAGCGCGGCCTGGATGCCGCTCGCGGCCCGGATGGCGGAATGCGCGGCCGCGATCTCGTCGGCGACGGCGAGTCCCGCCTGGGTCACGAGCCGGTGAGCCTCCTCGAGGGCGCGCGCCTGCGCGTCCGCTCGTCGCAGCGCCCGCTCAGCGGAGGCGAGGTCCTCGAGCGCGGAGCGCGACGGATCCGCCACCGCGTCGCGGGCCGCGGCCAGGCGCGCCTCGCACTCCTCGAACGCGGCGCTCGCGGCCGCGGCGGAGTCGGCGGCGGCCGTCCACTCCTCGGGATCCGCGCGGGCCTCCAGCTCCCGCAGCAGGGCGTCCGGCTCGCCGACGCGCGCTCTCACTTCGGCGAGCCGCCGTTCGGCGGCCGTCACCTGGTCGGCCGCCGACACGTGTGTGGCGATCCACTCGGCATGCTCCCGTCGGGCCCACTCGACGGCCTCCAGCGCGCGCTCGATCCGGCGCCCGAGCTGTCGCGCCGCCTGCTCGGCGTCGCGCGGCAGGACGTCGTCCGCGTTCGCGGCCCGGTACACCGTGAAGGCCTCGTCGCGCGTGTGCTGCGCCGTCATGCGCGCGCGCCGCAGCGACGGGGGCGCGTCTCCGCCGTAGAGCGCGCCGGACAGTCCCACCTCGAGGTCGAGCTCTTCGACGGCGTCGTCCAGTCGTACGAGCGAGGCGCCGGCCTCGGCGAGGGCGGCCGCCGCACGCTCCCGCGCCCGGCGGCCGCGACGCGCTCGGCGCACGAGCACGACGATCGCCACGACGATGAGCGCCGTCGACCCGAACACGACGAGGGCAGGCACGATCCAGGCGAGCGGATCGAAGGGGAGCGGAGGCATGCGCACCTCCTCAACCGTCCGTCAGTAGCAGGTCGCGCAGCTGTCCCACGTCGTCGACGACGGCCTGGGCGCCCTCCTCCTCGCCGGGCGCGCCGAAGCCCCAGCGCACGAACACGACCGGAACGTCGTACGCAGCGGCTCCGTCCACGTCGTGGTGCCGGTCGCCGACGAGCACGGGGCGCGACGTGTCGACGCCTGCCGCCGTGAGGCCCTCCAGCGCGCGGCCGAGCACGTCCGCCTTCGTGTCGAGCACATCCGCCTCCGGCCGTGCGCCGAGGATCGCGGTGAACGCGGATGCCAGGCCGTAGTGCTCGAGGATGCCGCGCACCTGGTTCTGGGGTTTGGTGCTGGCCGTCGCCTGGGCGACGCCCGCCGCCTGCAGATCGCGGATGAGGTCGGCGACGCCCGGATAGAGCGACACCGACGCCGCGTAGCCGTCGCGGGCCGCCAGCGCACGGTACTCCGCCACGGCCCGCACCGCCTCGTCGGGGGCGAGCAGTGCCCGCTTCTGGAACGACTCCAGCAGGGGCGGTCCGATCCAGTGCATCAGCTCGTCGGGGGACGGTGGCGTGCGGCCGAGCACCGAGAGCACCTCCGTGATGCGGGGCAGGATCCCGGCGGACGCGTCGGCGATCGTGCCGTCCACGTCCCAGAGGATGCACGACCAGGGCGAACGCGTCATACCGTCGAGCTTAACCAGCGCGTGCGCCGGCCCGTCAGAACAGGCGGGGAGCGCCCGACTCGATGCCCTTCATCTCGTCGTAGTCGAGTGTGAGGCAGCGGATGCCCCGATCCTGCGCGAGCACGCGGGCCTGCGGCTTGATCTCCTGCGCCGCGAACACGCCCTGGATGCCCGTGAGCAGCGGATCGCGTCCGAGCAGCTCCAGGTAGCGCGTGAGCTGCTCGACGCCGTCGATGTCGCCCCGTCGCTTCACCTCGACGGCGATCGCGATGCCGTCCGCGTCGCGCACGAGCAGGTCGACGGGACCGATCGCGGTCGGATACTCGCGGCGCACGAGCGTCGCCCCCTCCGCGATCAGGTCCACCTGCTCCGCGAGCAGGCGCTGCAGGTCGGCCTCCACGCCGTCCTTGATCAGCCCCGGGTCGACGCCTAGGTCGTGCGTGGAGTCGTGCAGCATCTCGTAGATGTGCACCGTAAGGGCGTCGCCGCTCTTCTGGTGAGTCACCTTCCACAGCTCGACGACGCCGGCGTCCGCGAGCTCCTCCGAGGGCGCGACGACGTCGAGACGGCAGGGCGGGCTCATCCAGTTCAGTGGTTTGTACGAGCCGCCGTCCGAGTGCACGAGGAGACTGCCGTCCCCCTTGTGGACGAGCAGCCGCGTGGCGAGGGGCAGGTGGGCGTTGAGGCGGCCGGTGTAGTCCACGGAGCAGCGGGCGATGACGAGACGCACCGGACGAGCCTAACCGCAGCGGGCCGGCGCGGCGATCAGTCGTCGTCGCGCCGACGCCACAGCTGGACGAGCATCGTGACGAGGGTGCCGGCCACGACGAGGATCGTCACGGCGAACAACAGGTCCCGCTCGCTCATGCCGTCGCCTCCTCGTGGCCCTCGCGCTCGGACGCGTCGGCGGGCGTCAGCAGGTCGGCGACCGAGCGGAGCACCTCGTTCGGGCGGAACGGGTACCGTTCGATCTCCGCCTGATCGCTGATGCCCGTCATCACGAGCACGGTGTGCAGGCCGGCCTCGATCCCCGCGACGATGTCGGTGTCCATCCGGTCGCCGATCATGCCCGTGTTCTCGGAGTGCGCGCCGATCCGGTTCAGGGCGGAGCGGAACATCATCGGGTTCGGTTTCCCGACGACATAGGGATCGCGGCCGGTGGCCTTCGTGATGAGCGCCGCGATGGCGCCGGTCGCGGGGAGCGGGCCCTCGGCGCTGGGGCCGGTGGCGTCCGGGTTGGTGACGATGAAGCGCGCGCCGCGCCCGATGAGGCGGATCGCCTTCGTGATCGCCTCGAAGGAGTAGTTGCGCGTCTCGCCGACGACGACGTAGTCGGGGTCGCTCTCGGTCATGATGAACCCGGCCTCGTGCATCGCGGTGAGGATGCCGGCCTCGCCGATGACGAACGCGCTTCCCCCGGGCGCCTGCGACCGGAGGAAGTCCGCGGTCGCGAGGGCGCTTGTCCAGATCCGGTCCTCCGGCACGTCGATGCCCGACGCCCGCAACCGGGCGCTGAGATCGCGGGGCGTGAAGATCGAGTTGTTCGTGAGGACCAGGAAGGGCGTGTCCTCGTCGCGCCACTTGGCCAGGAGCTCACGCGCGCCAGGGATGGGCACGTTTTCGTGCACGAGCACGCCGTCCATGTCGGTGAGCCAGCACTCGATCTCGTCGCGTCGCGCCATGCCTCCAGCGTAGGGTCGAGGCCGCCGCCGGCGACAGTTCCGATGCCGCCTGGTGCAGACCGTCGCCGTCCCGAGCACATCCGGCCGGGAACCCCGCCGTAACACTCTGTGAACGCGTCGGGACTCCTGCGCTGTGTCGGGTGAGATGGGCGGTGCCGGGGGGATATCGTTCGGACTGTGACCGAGCGCGCGCCCGCCAGCGACCGACCAGGAGCCGCATGGGACCCGGCGCGCCTTCCCGATCTGTCGGGACGGATGTACCTGATCACCGGCGCCAACGCGGGGCTCGGCTACTTCGCGAGCGAGCAACTGGCACGGGCGGGCGCTCACGTCGTGCTGAGCGGCCGGAACCCCAATCGCCTCGCCGCCGCCCACGACGCGATCGAGGCGCGCGTGCCGGGCGCCTCGGTCGAGACGCTCCTGCTGGATGTCAGCAACCCGGGCTCAGTGCGCGCGGCCGCCGCGTCGGTGCGGGGAGGCCTGTTCTCGCGCGCGCGACTGGACGGCGTGCTGCTCAACGCCGGCATCGTCCACACGCCTCGGCGGCGGCAGCTCACGCGCGACGGGCGCGAGCTCGTGTTCGCCACGAACGCGCTGGGCCACTTCGTGCTCGCCGCGGAGCTGCTCACCACGCTCGCGAAGTCCTCGTCGCGCAACCGCAGCGCCCGCATGGTCTGGCTCGGCAGCGTGTCGACCCACCTGCGCACGCCGGATCCGACGGACATCCAGCTCGAGGGCCGGTACGACGCGTGGCGGGCGTACGTGCAGTCGAAGGTCGTCGTGCACGCGCTCGGGATCGAGGCCGACGCCCGGTTGCGGGACGCCGACGTGCCCGTGCAGAGCGTCGTGGCGCACCCGGGCTACTCGATCGGCGGGCGCACGCCGCGCGTGCAGGGTGTGAACGAGCCGAGCCGGTGGAAGCGCATCCGCGACGGCTTCCAGTCCCCGTGGTCCCAGAGCAAGGAGCGCGGGGCCGCGTCGCTCGTCCGCGCACTCGTCGACCCCGCGGTTCGCGGCGGAGAGTACTGGGGCCCGCGCTTCCTGACCCATGGCCTGCCCGTGCGGCAACGCCCCTCGCGTGTGGCGGCGGACCCCGATGTGCGGCGACGGGTCTGGGAGGAGTGCGAGCGGCTCGCCGGGATCGAGTGGCCCTTCGCGCGCGCGGCCCGGGCCGCGCGCTGATCCGGGCGGGTCGCACGTGGCGCTCCGCCGGGCAGTCGTGCCCGCGCAGGCCCCTACCCGCCGACGAGCCCGTTCTCGTAGGCGAGGATGACGAGCTGCACGCGGTCGCGGGCCTCGAGCTTCTGCAGCAGCCGGCCGATGTGCGTCTTGACCGTGGACGGCGAGAGGAAGAACCTCTCGGCGAGCTCCTCGTTCGTGAGCCCCTGCGCGATCGCGAGGAAGATCTCGTGCTCGCGCGGGGTGAGCGAGCCGATCCGGGGGTCGGGCGGCGGAGCCGCGCCCGGCGGTCGGGCGCTTCCGGGACGGGCGAACTGCTCGATCACGCGTCGCGTGACGCTCGGGGCGAGCACCGCGTCCCCCGCGTGCACCGAGCGGATGGCCGCGAGCAGGTCGGCGGGCAGGGCGTCCTTGAGGAGGAACCCGCTGGCCCCCGCGCGCAGCGCCGCGAAGGCGTACTCGTCGAGGTCGAACGTCGTGAGCATCAGGATCCGCGGCAACGGGCCTGCCGCCGCGATCCGCTCCGTCGCGGCGATGCCGTCCACGCCCGGCATCCGCACGTCCATGAGCATGACGTCCGCTCCGGCCGATTCCGCGATGGCCACGGCCTCGGCTCCGTCGCCGGCCTCGGCCACCACGTCGATGTCGGGCTGCACCTCGAGCACCATGCGCAAACCCATCCGCACGAGTGCCTGATCGTCGGCGATCGCGACCCGGATGGGCGCGTGTGCGCCTGACCGGCTCGCGTCCTGCGGATTCGCGTTCACGCATCCTCCTTCAGCTCCGCGCGCAGGATCCAGCCGCCGTCCGGCAGCGGGCCGGCCACCACGGTCCCGGCGTGCTGGGCGGCGCGCTCGCGGACACCGATGAGTCCGGTGCCGCGGGCATCGTCTCCGAGACCCGCCGTCGGCGCGGCGGCGGACGGGGCCGCGTTGCGGACCTCGACCACGACCCTGCCGTCGTCGCTCCACACTCCCACGTCCACGTGCTCCGTCGCCGGAGCGTGGCGCAGGACGTTCGTCAGTCCCTCCTGGACGATGCGGAAGACGGTCAGGTCGAGGCCGCGCCGCGACACCCGCGCGCTCTCGTCCGCCAAGGTGCCCCCGTCTGCGGGGTGGGACGACGGACTCGAGGATCGTCCGTCCAACACCAGGCGCACCGGGAGCCCCGTCTCGCGGAATCGGGCCACCAGGGCCTCGAGGTCGGCTTCGCCTCCCGGCTGCGGCGCGCGTTCGGCGTCGTGGTCGGGCGCGCGGAGCACCCCGAGAAGCCGACGCATCTCCGCGAGCGAGGCGCGTCCCGTGTCGGCGACCGCGCGCATCGCTTCGGCCGCGCGCGGCCCGCCCGTCTCCGCCTGCGCGGCGGCGCCTTCGGACAGCGTGACCATCACCGTCAGGCTGTGAGAGACGATGTCGTGCATCTCCCGCGCGATGCGGGCCCGCTCGTCCGCGACGGCGAGCCGAGCCCGCTGGTCGCGCTCCCGTGCGAGATCGTGCGCGCGGGCGATGACCGCCTGGACGTAACGTCGCCGGTTGCCGACGGAGAGGCCGATCAGCGTGGGGACGAGCAGTACGACCGCGTTCGGGAGCAGCGCCGCGGCGGGTGTCGCGGCACCGACGCCCACATCCCAGCGGATCATGTCCTCCCCCGGGGCGCTGAGGAGCGCCGCGAGCCCGGCGGCGACCACGGCGAGGCCGGCGGCCGTGCCGTACCCGATCCACGTGCGCCGGGGTGTGGAGTACACCCCGAGCGAGTAGAGGGTCACGAACAGCGCCGCGCCGCCGGCCACGCTGAGAGGCGCGGGCAGCGCTGCGATGACCGCGCACACGAGCGTGGCGGCCAGCGGGCGCCGACGGCGCACCATGAGGGCCGCGCCGCCGAGGACGAGGGCGGTGACCGTGCCGAGCATGACCCAGACGGTCAGCTGCAGTCCGGGATCGGGCACGACCGCGCTGACCACGAGCGTCAGGAACGCCGGCAGCCCCTGGCACACGACGACGAGCGCGATGTCGACCGCGCGCGGATGCGCGTCCAGCCAGCGGCGAAGCGCCCCGGGCGGACGCGGCAGATCCGCCTCCGCCTCCGCGAGCGCCGGCGCTGCCGGATCGCTGCTCGTCATGGCATCGACCCTACGCGCGGGATCCGCCGCTGCGGATCCCGCGCCCGGTGCCTCACGCGTCGCGTCGCGCCACGACGACGAGCGCGGCGGCGAGGGCCACCGCCGGCCAGGCGAGGGTGAGGGCGATGTCGCCGAGGACCGCGGGGTCGACCGACTCGTGGGGCGTGTAGAGGGCGGCTCCCGTGTGCCCCATCAGGGTCTCGCCGATCCGGTTGGCCCAGTCGAACGGCAGGGTCAGCAGCACTCCGGGGAGCAGCAGGAGGAACAGCAGCACGAGGGTCATCCCCCACGTCTCCGAGCGCAGCAGCGCGCCCACGGCGACTCCCAGCACCGCGGAGAGCCCGACCAGCACGGCGCCGCCGGCGAGGGGGAGGAGCAGCCCCGTGAACACGTCGCCGGTGCGGGGCGGCAGGTCGAAGGCCGCATAGACCAGCGCCACTCCCGCGAGGCCGACCGCGAGCACGACGATGCTCCACACCAGGGAGACCGCGCCGACGACGAGCGCCTTCGCGCCGAGCAGGCCCCTTCGCCGCGGAGCCGCGGCGAGCTGGGATCGCAGCGAGCCGGTTGAGTGCTCCTTCGCGAACGCGCTCACACCCAGGAGGACGCCGACGACCTGGACGATGACGATGCCGTTCAGCGCCATCGCGACGAGCGGCGGCGCGGCCTCGGCCGGCAGGGGCGAGTCCGGTCTCGTGGAGGCGAAGCCCCACATGGCGGCGAAGCCGACGGCGGACGCGATCGTCAGGAGGGCTCCGATCGCGAGCGCGACGGAGGTTCCGCGCAGGCTCCACAGTCCGATCCACTCCGCCCGGGCGAGCCGGGCGAAGGTGACGGCGGGGGCGGCCTCGCTGAACGTGGCGCGGCGCGGGGTGGCGGTGCGGGTCATGGTGGTGGCGTTCATGGGGTCCTTCGTTGCTCAGGCCGCGCTGACGGCAGGGGCGCTGCGGTATTCGACGGCGTCGCCCGTGAGAGCGAGGTACGCGTCCTCGAGCGAGCCGCGCAGGGGGACGAGCTCGTTCACGTCGATGCCCGCGCCCACCGCCCGGCGCGTGATCTCGGCGGCGGGCAGTCCCTCGACCTCGAGGGTGTCGGCGGCCGTCCGCGTCGCGGCGACGTCCGTGGCCGCGAGCAGCCCGGTGAGCCGCTCGGCGTCCGACACCCGTACCCGCACGCGCTCCCGTTCCGAGGTCTGCAGGAGGTCGGTCACGGGTGCGTCGGCGAGGATCCGGCCCTGTCCGAGCACGATGATGTGGTCGGCGGTCTGGGCCATCTCGCTCATGAGGTGCGAGGACAGGAACACGGTCCGCCCCTCGGCGGCGAGCGAGCGCACGAACCCGCGCACCCAGTGCACGCCCTCGGGATCGAGACCGTTCACGGGCTCGTCGAGGATGAGGGTGTGCGGGTCGCCGAGCATGGTGGCCGCGATCCCGAGGCGCTGGTGCATGCCGAGGGAGAACCCGCCGACCCTCCGGCGTGCCACGGAGGCGATCCCCGTCAGCTCCATGACCTCGTCGACGCGGCGGTCGCCCAGGCCGTGGGTGGCGGCGAGCATCCTCAGGTGGGACCGCGCGGTGCGTCCCGGGTGCACGGCCTTGGCGTCGAGCAGCGCGCCGACCTCCGTCATGGGCGCGCGGTGCTGTGCGAACGGGCTGCCGTTCACCGTGACGCTGCCGGCATCCGGTCGGTCGAGCCCGACGATCATCCGCATGGTCGTCGACTTGCCGGCGCCGTTGGGGCCGAGGAAGCCGGTCACCCTGCCGGGACGCACCTCGAAGGAGATGCCGTCCACGGCGGTCTTGGCGCCGAAGCGTTTCGTCAGGTTCTCTGCCGCGATCATGCTGTCGAGGCTAGGCAGCCGGCCGCCGGCGGCGCGTCGGAGCGGGGGCGGATCTTCGACCCGCGGGTCATACTCCGGTACTACGCCCCGATGGGTCGGGCGACGACGTCCCGCCGGGTCCGGCGCGCGCGATCAGGCGGTGATCCAGATGATGTCGCCCGCGCCCTCGGGCAGCGCCGTGGGGACGCCGTCGAGCTCGACGACGCCGGGCGCGACCCGCAGCGTATGGCCGACGGCGATGCCGGCGTTCTCGATCCGCCGCAGCAGCGCGGGATCGCGGTCGCTCACGCGCAGCACGCGTCCCGTGTGACCCGGCGGGGCGTCCGCGAGCCGCACGAACCCCTCACGCTGCACCTGGCCGTCGGTGTCGGGGATCGGGTCCCCGTGCGGATCGAAGCGGGGCCGCCCCAGGCGCACGTCGATCTTCTCGAGCAGCCGATCGCTGACGGTGTGCTCGAGCACCTCCGCCTCCTCGTGCACCTCGTCCCACGAGTACCCGAACTCCTCGACGAGCCATGTCTCGATCAGGCGGTGGCGGCGCACCATCGCCAGTGCCCGCCGCTCGCCTTCCGGCGTCAGCCGCACGGCGCGATAGGGCTCGTGCGCCACGAGGCCCTGGGCGCTCAGCTTCTTGACCATCTCGGTGACGCTCGACGGCGCGATCCCGAGCCGAGCCGCGAGCACGGACGGCGTGATCGGGGCGTCCTGCCACTCCGTGTGGGTGTAGACGGCCTTGAGGTAGTCGTCGATCGCGGGCGAGCTCACGTCACCGATGCTAGGCGGCGCCTGCGTCTCACGGCACATGCTCGGTAGCCTTTCCGGGTGACGGACCCCCTATCGGGCGCAGAGCCCACCCCCGAGCGATCCACGCATGGCGTGGGTCCGTGGCCGGGACCCTGGCCCGAGGATGAGCGCTACGACCCGGAGCTGCTGGAGCACGGCGACAGCCGCAACGTCGTCGACCGCTACCGCTACTGGAGGATGGAGGCGATCGTCGCCGACCTGGACGGCCGGCGCCATCCCTTCCACGTCGCGATCGAGAACTGGCAGCACGACATGAACATCGGCTCGATCGTGCGCAGCGCGAACGCCTTCCTCGCGGAGACCGTGCACATCATCGGCCGCCGCCGCTGGAACCGCCGCGGCGCGATGGTCACCGATCGCTACCAGCACGTCGTGCATCACGAGGACGTCGCAGGCTTCCGTGCGTGGGCCGCGGGGGAGGGGATCCCGATCATCGCGGTCGACAACGTGGGTGCGGCCGTCCCCGTGGACCGGGCGGAGCTGCCGCGGCGGTGCGTGCTGCTGTTCGGCCAGGAGGGGCCGGGGCTCACGGACGAGGCGCTCGCCGCGGCGAGCGGACACATCGAGATCACGCAGTACGGCTCGACCCGCTCCATCAACGCCTCGGCCGCGGCCGCGATCGTCATGTACGAGTGGTGCCGCCGGCACGCGGGCTGAGCGTGCGAGCGGTGGCGAGCGCGGGGCCTACTCGCGCCCGGCGGACACCCAGGTGGGGTTGAACGATCGGTGGCCGACGACGCGGGCGGCGAGCGCGTCGAGGCGCGCGACGTGGGCCGGGTCGAGCCGGATCCCCGCGGCCGCGACGTTCTCGTCGACCCGCTCCGGAGAGCGCGTGCCGGGGATCGGCACGACGGGAAGGCCGAGCGTGCGCCCCTTGTCGTACAGCCAGGCGAGGGCGAGCTGGGCCGGGGCGATCTCGGCCTCCGCGGCGACGGCCAGGACCTCGTCGAGGACGGGCCGGTTGGCCTCGAGCGCGTCGGGCGCGAAGCGGGGGAACTTGGGCCGGCCGTCGCCCTCGCGCATCGCGGCGGGGTCGAAGGCCCCCGTGAGCCACTGACGCCCGAGCGGCGAATACGGCACGAAGCCGATGCCGAGCTCGCGTGCCGCGGGGACGACGTGGGTCTCGACGTCGCGGCTGACGATGCTCCATTCGCTCTGGACCGCGGCGATGGGATGGACGGCAGATGCGCGGCGCAGCTCGTCCGCCGTCGCCTCCGAGATCCCGATGTGGCGGATCTTGCCCTCCGTGACCAGCTCGGACAGCGCGCCCACGGTCTCCTCGATCGGGACGTCCGGATCGACGCGGTGCTGGTAGTAGAGATCGAGGTGGTCCGTGCCCAGGCGCGCCAGGCTCAACTCCAGCTGCTCCCGTACATAGGCGCGGTCGCCTCGGATCCCCCGCTTGCCGACCGAGCCGCCCATGATGATGCCGAACTTCGACGCGAGCTGGACCTCGTCCCGGCGGGTCCGCAGCAGCCGCGAGATGATGCGCTCGCTGCGCCCCTCGCCGTAGATGTTGGCCGTGTCGATGAACGTCACGCCGGAGTCGACGGCGTGCGTCAGCGTGCGCAGCGCGTCCTCGTCCGACACGGGGCCGTAGATGTCGCTCAGCGACATCCCGCCGTACCCCTGACGCGTCACGCGCAGTCCGTCGCCCAGTTCCACGGTGTCGAGCGCGGGGTCGGAAGCGGTCGTCGAGGCTGCGTCTGCGGAGGTCACACCGCGAGCCTAACGGGCCGAGGATGCCGGTGAGGAGCGGTCTGCGTCGCCCGCGGACATCCAGGCGCGCCCGCGCACGCGCACGCCCAGCGTGACCGCGCGCGCCGACAGATAGACGCCGAAGAACGCGGCGGTGAGCCACGCGAGACCGCCCGCGCCCACCGGCGACAGCCACGCGAGCAGCCCCAGAGCGGGGAGGAAGGGCACGAGGTTGAGCCCGCCCGCGATCGCGAGGTAGCGCGCGTCCCCGGCCCCCATCAGCACGCCGTCGAGCACGTAGACGGCCCCGGCGAGGGGCTGGGCGACCGCCATCAGCAGCAGGGCGGGCTGGATGAGCGCGGCCAGGTCGGGGTCTCCCGTGAAGGCCAGGCCCAGCACCCCCGACAGGGCGGCGATCACCGCCCCGAGCGCGAGCCCGAACCATGCGCCCCACGCGAGCGTGCGTCGCAGCACGAACCGGACGGCCGGCACGTCGCCCGCGCCGAGGTGCCGGCCGATGAGCGCCTGTGCCGCGATCGCGAGCGCGTCCAGAGCGAAGGCAGCGGTCGTCGCGATCGTGAAGACGACCTGCCAGCCCGCGAGCTCGGGGGTGCCGAGCGACGTCGCGGCCGCGACCGTCAGCAGCAGCGCGATGCGCAGGCTCACCGTGCGCAGGAACATCCAGCCGCCCGTGAGCGCCGAGCCGCGGATTCCCGCGCGCCGGGGCCGCACTCGCGCGCCGTGTCGGCGCGCGAGCCGCGCCACGACGACGACGTATGCGGCGACCATGCCCCACTGCGCGATGACGGTCCCCGCGGCCGAACCGGCGATGCCCCAGCCCGCCCCGTAGATGAGCAGGGCGTTGAGCCCCGCGTTGGCCGTGAAACCGGCCCCGGCGATCCACATCGGCACGACCGTGTCCTGCATGCCGCGCAGCAGGCCGGTCGCGGCGAAGACCAGGAGCATCGCCGGCAGGCCCCACATGGAGATCCCCAGGTAGGTCACGCCCTGCGCGGCGACGTCCGGCGATGCGCCGAACGCGGCGATGAGCGCGGGGGAGGCGGCATAGCCGACGATCGCGAGGACCGCCCCGATGCCGAGCGCGAGCCACAGCCCGTCGATCCCGACCGACACGGCCTGCCGCAGATCCCCCGCACCGAACTGCCGCGCGACGGCGGGCGTGGTCGAGTAGGCCAGGAAGATCATGAGGCCGACGACGGTCTGCAGCACAGCGGACGCGATGCCCAGCCCCGCCAGCGGCGCGACGCCGAGATGGCCCACCATGGCAGCGTCGACCAGCAGGAACAGCGGCTCGACGATGAGCGCGCCCAGCGCGGGCAGCGCCAGCCGCAGGATCTCTCGGCCGGGCGCCGCGTCCCCGACGCGGGGCGCTCTCGTGCTGCTCACCCCTTCAGGGTAGGCACGGCCCCGGACGCCGGTCTCCGCGCGGGGGACCGGGTCGAGGGGGATGCCGCGGCCGTAGAGTGGCAGCATGACGGACGCCCCTCTCCGATCCGGGATCGCCCTCGATGAGCTGAGCCCCGAGATCCGCCCCCAGGACGACCTCTACCGCCACGTGAACGGCGCGTGGATCGACCGCACCGAGATCCCCGGCGACAAGGCCAGATGGGGATCGTTCCACCTGCTCGCGGAGCAGGCCGAGAAGGACGTGCGCGACATCGTCCTCGAGTCGCAGGCGGCGCAGCCGGGCACGGACGCGCGCAAGGTCGGCGACATCTACGCGAGCTTCATGGACACCGAGCGCATCGACGAGCTCGGCGCGGCACCGCTCGAGGATCACCTGGCCCAGGCCGACGCCGTCACGGACATCCCCTCCTTCCTGCGCACGGTGGGAGCCCTCGACCGGGAGGGCGTCGCGAACGTCATCGGGGTGTTCGTCGAGCCGGATCCGGGCGACCCGACGCGCTACGTGCCGTTCCTCGTGCAGGGGGCGATCTCGCTGCCGGACGAGAGCTACTACCGCCTCGACGGGTTCGCCCGCACGCGCAGCGTCTTCCGCACGCACGTGGAGCGGATGCTGGAGCTCGCGGGCATCGGCGACGCCTCCGGCCAGGCCGACCGGATCATCGCGCTCGAGACCGAGATCGCCGGTCACCACTGGGACAACGTGCGCAGCCGCGACGCGGTCGCCACGTACAACCTCAAGCCGTGGTCGGAGATCGAGCGGCTCCTCGGCCGCGACCTCACGCCGTGGCTCGAGGGCGTCGCGCCCGGCAACGCCGCCGCGTTCACGGAGGCGGTCGCGTATCAGCCGTCCTTCCTGGAGGGGCTCGGCACGCTCCTGACCGACGAGCGGATCGAGGACTGGAAGGCCTGGCTGCGCTTCAAAATCGTGCGCGCCGCGGCGCCGTATCTGCCGGATCCCTTCGTGGCGGAGAACTTCGCGTTCAACGGCACGGAGCTCACGGGCGTCCCCGAGATCCGCGAGCGGTGGAAGCGCGGCGTCGCGCTCGCCGAAGGGGCCCTGGGCGAGGCCGTCGGCAGGGTGTACGTCGAGCGGCACTTCCCGCCGGCCGCCAAGGCCGCCATGGACGAGCTCGTGGCCAACCTGATCGAGGCGTATCGCCAGAGCATCTCCACGCTCGAGTGGATGGGGCCCGACACGCGGGAGCGCGCGCTGCGCAAGCTCGACGCGTTCACGCCGAAGATCGGCTACCCGGCGAGGTGGCGCGACTACGGCGGTCTCGAGATCGACGCCGCCGATCTGCTCGGCAACGTGCGGCGCGCGAGCGCGCACGAGCACGACCGTCAGATCGGCAAGGTCGGTCGGCCCATCGACCGCGACGAGTGGTTCATGACGCCGCAGACGGTCAACGCGTACTACAACCCGCTCATGAACGAGATCGTGTTCCCCGCGGCGATCCTGCAGTACCCGTTCTTCGATCCGGAGCGGGATGCCGCGGCCAACTACGGCGGCATCGGCGCCGTGATCGGACACGAGATCGGACACGGGTTCGACGACCAGGGCAGCCGCTACGACGGCGACGGGCGCCTGCACGACTGGTGGACCGAGGCGGACCGCGCCGCGTTCGAGCAGCGCACGAAGGCGCTCATCACCCAGTACGACGCCCTGACGCCGCGCGGCCTCGACGAGGAGCACAGGGTCAACGGCTCGCTGACCGTCGGTGAGAACATCGGCGATCTGGGCGGGCTCGGCATCGCGCTCAAGGCGTACGAGCTGTCGCTGGGCGGCGAAGAGGCGCCCGTGATCGACGGGTACACGGGCGTGCAGCGCCTGTTCCTGTCGTGGGCCCAGGTGTGGCAGCAGAAGGGGCGCGAGGCCGAGACCATCCGGCTTCTCACGGTCGACCCGCATTCGCCGAACGAGTTCCGCTGCAACCAGATCGTGCGCAACATCGATGCGTTCTACGATGCGTTCGGCGTCACCGAGGCGGATGCGCTGTGGCTGCCCCCTGAGGAGCGCGTGAGCATCTGGTAGCGAGCGTCTGCGGGGGATAGGCCAGGCGTATCATCTCGACATATGGAGCGATTGTCTCGACTAACGCCAGCCACGATCGACGTGTTGAAGGTGCTTGTCGCGGCTGAAGATCCTGTGTGGGGGCTCCAGATCGTCAAGACAACGAGCCGCCCAAGCGGCAGCGTGTACCCGATCCTCGATCGCCTCGAATCTTTGGGGTGGGTTTCCAGCGCCTGGGAGGACGAGACGCCCCGGCACGGCGCGAGGCGTCGCTACTACCAGCTTCATGAGGAAGCGCGGGAACTAGCTGTCGCGGCGATAACCACTTTCGAGAACAAGCAGGCACTGGGGCACTCGCCGCGGATGCGGCCCGTCGGCCTAGCCGGAGCGTAGGCATGCACAGGGGGCAGCGCGCGGCACGATCCACGGTGAGGGCAGCCGCGGCGCTCCTCCCCCACCCGGAGAGCCGGATCATGGCCGAGACGTGGGCGGCCGATCTGGACCATGCCGACGACCTCGGTGTGGACCGTGGCGACATCGCCCGCGGCGCGATCGCTTTCGTTGTTCGCCGGGGTCCGTTCGCATGGGGCCGGAGACGATGGGTGAGAGCCGCGCTCATTACGGTCGCACTCCTGGTCTCGGTGTCCTTCGTTCCCCCGTGGTTCCTCATTCCCATCGTGGGTCTGGGGCTGCTCGCATGGCTGATCGCATCACCGCCGTGCGAGCCGCCGAGAGCTTCCGGAACGTCAGCCTTGTCTTAGCTATATATGTAGATATAGCATCGGCCGTAACGCTCCAAACAGATTGGTGGTCGACATGCGCGAGAACCGGCAATGGCGACCCTGCGCGCCTCCCGCCTATGCGGTGATCGTCCTCGTGGCTTTGGCGCTGGTTCCGGCATGGATCACGATCCCGTCGGCTGTGAGTCTGACCGTGCTCTATCTGATGTTCTCTCCCGTGATGCCGGTGCCGTCGCGCCGATCGTGAAGATTCCGTTGCTGCTTCCCTGCTATATCTACATATCTAGCCCTAGTCTCCCGGGTGGGGCCTCGCCTCGAGGCCCCAGGGATCCAGAATGGGGAGAACGAACGTGAAGAACAGACGAGTAGCGGTCCTCGCAGTCGCCGTACTGGGAGTGTTGGCGATATCGCCGGCAACGGCCGCGAACGCGGAGGGCAGCGAAACCCTCGATGCGCTTCTCGCGCGTGTGGCACCGGAGGTTCGCGAGACCCTGTATGACGGCGCATCCGCGGCGCGCGGCGCCGAAGCAGTCACTCCGGCTACGGTTCCATCGACGGGAGCGGAGCCCATCACGACTCATGGTGAAGATACGAGCGTGTCGATCTGGCTTCCCGCGACAGCGGCCGTCGCGGAGGACTCCGTCGGCGGCCAAGGCGTGCGGCTGTTCGAGCACGGGAACGGTGCGACCAGTGTTCCGCTGGTGAAGGACGACGGATCGGTGCAGATTCTGACCATCCTCGACGATGCCACAGCCCCGGACAGCTACAGCTACAGCATCGACGTGGCGGAGGGCGCGACGCTGACCGTGGACGAGGATGGCGCGGTGCACATCACCAGCGCGAGCGGGGAGTTCATCGGCGGCGTCGCTACCGCGTGGGCGGTCGACGCCAACGGTGCACCTGTCCGCACCAGCTACCAGGTGGATGGGACGACACTTACGCAACTGATCGATCACGACGGCGGGCAATATGCCTACGATCGTTGCGGACCCCTGGCTGGGGCAAGACCTCTACTACCAGCCGACGGTCACGTTCCCCTCCCAGGGCTACAAGATCAACGTCACGCCGCGGGCGTGGGGGCAGACCTGGGCCGGTCCAGCGACCTGGTTTGCACACGTTGACGAGGTGAAATCGAAGCTGGGTAGCAACTCGTGGCGGTGGACGGACACCATCCAGGAGCAGTTCTACTGCCACATTGCAGGACTCCCGGCGTCGCTGCCGCAGTACAACCTCGAGTCCTGGCGGCCGCTTGTGAACTGGGCGCAGTCGCTCGTCCAGTACCGCTGCAATCCCTACGACGGGGCCTGGTCGTAACCACCGGATGGGGGCCAGGCGTCCACTGGTCCCCATCCCACCCTAAGAAGGAGAAACCCATGGCCACTCAGATAGCAACGGCGCAGGCTGCGCGAATTCGGGCTCTCGTCGTCGTCGGGGTCGCGCTCCTGGCCACAGGCCTCTACTCGGTTGCGACTCTCTTCTTCTCCATCTTCGCGCGTTACATGTACGTCGAAGACCTCGACCTCGGGCTCGACGAGAACACGGTCTTCGTTCTCACCCGGATCACGCCCACCGACCGCGGCATCGTCATCCTCGGCGGCATCCTCGCCCTCCTTGGTGTCGCAGCGCTCGTCGCGGCCGCCGTCCGCGGCCGGCGCCGCACCGGCTTTGTCCCGCGGACCTCGAAGAGCAGACGGCACCCGTAGCTGTTGCGACAGGTCGGCGCCCGTCGGCGGTCCGCCGTAGGCTCGGGTGGTGCCGTTCGAGCTGAGCCGTGGAGCCCTCGCGGGCGTCGTCCCCGACTGGGTGCTGCGCTCCGGTGCGCACCTCGCCGGACAGGGGAGCGTGCGCGTCGTCGACGAGTCCTACGCGCCGGAATCCTCGTCCTACGAGGCCCGCGTCGGCCGGTGGGCGGTGTTCCTGGACGTCTGGGAGGACGGCCGCATCGACGCCGAGTGCGAGTCCTGCGGGTTCTCGCTGTGCGTGCACGCGGTCGCCGTGATGCACGCGCTCGCGGCGGGCGCCGCGCAGCGTCGCGGCGGCGGGAGCGGCCGCGTCGAGCCGTGGCGGCGCGCCCTCGAGCGCGTGCTCGACGAGGACCCCGCGGCGGGCGCGACCGAGGTCGCGCTGCTCGTCGGGATCGACGGCGCGGCCGGTGGCGACGGGGTGCAGGTGCGCCCGGCCGTACGCGGCAGCCGGGGCACGTGGATCCGCACCGGCATCGGGTGGCGCGACCTGGACGGGCGGGGGCTGGCCGCGCCCCAGCGGCGCGCCCTCGGCGAACTCGCGGCGCTCTACGAGTCTCGCGAGCACTTCTCGCGAGGGGAGGCGTCCGCCCGCCGGTATCCGAGCCGGTGGGGGTACTACGACCGCGCGCCCCAGTGGATCCGGCTCGACGAGCTCCCGAGCCGCGGGCTGTGGGACGTGCTGACGGAGCTGCGCGACGCCGGCGTCCGGTTGGTCGCCGACACGCGTGCCCAGCCGGAGGTCGTGCTGCGCTCCGAGCCGGTGGACAGCTTCTTCTCCCTCGACCGCCGCGACGGTGCTCTCCATGTGCGGCCCGTCATCGAGCTCGACGCACCCGAGGGGCTCCGGCCGCTGCCGGTCGGCACTCCCGTCGCCGCGATGGCGGTCGCCGACGACGAGCGCGTGCGCGAGCTGGTGCCGCTGCGGGAACCCCTCGCCGACGCCTTCGCGCGGCTCGCACAGGCGGAGCCGTTCGCGATCCCCGAGGCCGCGATCGCCGACTTCGAGCGCGACTACCTGCCGCGGCTGCGCCGGCTCGCGCCTCTGCGGTCGCTCACGGACACGTACGAGCCTCCGGCCCCGCCGCGTCCGGAGCTCGTGCTCCAGGTCGCGCATCCCGGGCTCCTGGCGCGCCTCGCGTGGCGCTGGGAGTATCCCGGCGGCGCGACCGCGCGGATCCCCGCCGACGAGCGGGAGATCGCGGACGCGGTCGCGGCGGCGGCCGGCGACCGGGCGGGCCTGCTCGGCGTGCGCCAGGGCACGATCTTCGGCGCCGCGAGCCTGACGAAGGACGAGACGGTCGAGTTCCTCGCCGCCGTGCTGCCGCGCCTGCGCGATGTCGAGGGGCTGCGGATCGAGGAGACCGACGAACTGCCCCGCTACCGCTTCGCGGAGGAGCTGCCCGTCGTGCACGTGTCGGCCCAGCCGGACGGCAGCGACTGGTTCGACCTCGAGGTCGCGGTGGACGTCGGCGGCGAGCCGGTCCCGCTCGGGACGCTGCTGACCGCGCTCGTCGCGCGGGACCGGTACCTCGTGCTTCCCAGCGGCACGGTCTTCGAGCTCGGCGCGGAGCAGTTCGATCCGCTGCGGCGGATCCTCGAGGAGGCACGCGCGCTGTCGGACCGGCCGTCGGGGCCCCTGCGGATCAGCCGGTGGCAGGTGGATCTGTGGCAGGAGCTGGTCTCGCTCGGGGTGGTCGCCGCCCAGGAGCAGGAGTGGCTCCAGCGGGTGCGCGCGCTGGCGGAGACCGACCGGCTGGCGCCCGTGCCGGTGCCGCACGGCTTCCGCGCGACGCTCAGGGAGTACCAGCGCGTGGGCTACGCGTGGCTCGACTTCCTGCGCGGCCACCGGCTCGGGGGCATCCTGGCGGACGACATGGGGCTCGGCAAGACCGTGCAGGTCCTCGCGGCCCTCGAGCGGGCGCGCGAGGAGGAGCCGGGATCGCGCTTCCTCGTCGTCACTCCCACGAGCGTCGTCGGCCACTGGGTCGGCGAGGCGGCTCGCTTCGCGCCGGGCCTGGCGGCCGTCGGCATCGAAGAGACGACCGCCAAGCGCGGCGTGCCGCTCGCCGAGCGCGTGGGCGGTGCCGGGCTCATCGTGACGAGCTATGCACTGTTCCGTCTCGACTTCGACGAGTACGAGGCGCTCGGCTTCCGCGTGCTCGTGCTCGACGAGGCGCAGCAGCTCAAGAACCACCGCTCACAGGGGTACCGCTGCGCGCGGCTCCTGACTGCGCCGACGAAGCTCGCCATCACGGGCACGCCGCTCGAGAACAACCTGCTGGAGCTGTGGGCGCTCGCGGCTCTTACGGCCCCGGGACTGCTGGGCGGCGAGCGGACGTTCTCCGAGCAGTACCGCAAGCCGATCGAGCGGGAGCGCGACGGGGAGCGGCTGCAGCGCCTGCGCCGCCGGCTGCGGCCGTTCATGCTGCGCCGCACGAAGGAGCAGGTCGCGACGGACCTTCCGGAGAAGACCGAGCAGGTGCTCGAGGTCGAGCTGCACCCGGCCCACCGCCGCGCGTACGCCGTGCGGCTGCAGCGCGAGCGCCAGAAGGTCATGGGCTTGCTGGAGGACGTGCAGGCGAACCGCATCGAGATCCTGCGCTCGCTCACGACGTTGCGGATGCTGGCCCTCGATCCCGAGCTGGCCGGGGAGGCGGCGGCGCCCTCGGCCAAGCTCGACAAGCTGGCCGAACTGCTCGACGAGATCGTCGCAGACGGGCACCGCGTGCTCGTCTTCAGTCAGTTCACGTCGTTCCTCGGCAGGGCCGCCGCGGTCGCGGACCGGCTCGGGCTGGCGTACGCCTATCTCGACGGCTCGGTCTCGGGCGCGGGCCGTCGGCGCATGCTGGAGCGCTTCACGGCGGGCGAGGTCCCCGTCTTCTTCATCTCCCTGAAGGCGGGCGGGTTCGGGCTCAACCTCACGCAGGCCGACTACTGCATCCTCCTGGACCCGTGGTGGAATCCCGCCGCGGAGGCGCAGGCGACGGATCGCGCACACCGCATCGGGCAGACACGGCCGGTGGTGGTCTATCGGCTGATCTCGAAGGGCACCATCGAGGCGAAGGTCGTCGCGATGCAGGAGAAGAAGTCCCGCCTTTTCCGGGACGTGCTGGGCGACGCGGGCGCCGAGCACGTCGGGGCCCTCACGGCGGCGGACTTCCGCGGGCTGATCGAGTAACCGGCGTCACCGGAAGACGTCTCGGGCTCCGGCCGGCACGGGGGGGTCGAACACGCGCAGCGCCGTCGCCAGCATGCGGTAGTGCCCCGTCAGCCAGATCAGCTCCGCGATCCCCTCGGCCCCCACGGCGGCGACGGCGTCCGTGTGCAGGTCGTCGTCGAGCGCGCCGCGGGTGACGAGGTCGCGGACGATCCGCCACACGATCCGCAGCGCCTCATCGCCGGGCTCCCGCCCGGCACGCACGGCCTCGATGTCGGCGTCGGAGACCCCCGCGGCGCGCGCCGGGGGCTCGTGCGCGAACCACTCGAACCCGCTGCGCTCGCACTCGGCCACGGTGAGGATCGCGATCTCGCGTCGACGGTCGTCGAGCTCCCCGCGGAAGCGGATCGCGGCGCCGAGCTCCTGCACGGCGTCTCCCACGCCGGGTGCGAGAAGCATGGGGCCGAACGGACCGAGCAGGCGGCCGTCCTCGTCCGTGAGGGGCGTCAGGCGTGTGCGCTGCGCGCGCGGTCCCGACACGATCGCGTCGTACACCGCCGCGCGGCGCTCGTCGAGCTCTCCGCGCACCGGTGAGCGGAAGCGGCCGTGATCCTCGTCCATCGTCTCTCCTCCTGCGGCACGGCCCTCCTGCGGTGACGCGACGTGCCGCACTACCGTTGTCGCAGATCCGGGTTGTCGTCTCGTGCACGGAGCATGTCGAGACGGGAAGGAAACGGAAAGGGAGCTTCCGCTCGCCGCGCGGTCACCGGCAGACTGCGGCCATGCACAAGCTCATCGTCCTCTACCCGCACCCCGCAGACCCCGAGGCGTTCGCGTCCTACTATGAGGGCACACACCTGCCTCTCGCGGCGAAGCTGCCCGGCATGCTCGCGTGGCGATACACGCTCGACGTCCACGCGGCCGCCGGCGACAGCCCCTACTTCGCGATCTTCGAGGCGGACTTCCCCGACGCGCGGACCCTCGGGGCCGCGCTGGAGTCTCCCGAGGGCCAGGCCGTCAGCGCTGACGTGCCCAACTACGCCCCTCCCGGCACCATCGTGCTCGATTACGAGGTCAAGGGCGGCTGAACCCCCCGGCCGACAGGGAGGGCCCGAACCGTGCGCCGGTCCGGGCCCTCCCTGTCGAAGCGTCACGCGGTGGCGACCGGCTCGGCTCCGTACAGGCGGTCGACGAGCTCGAGGCCGCTCTCGGCCCAGGCGATCTCCGCGCGCGCCCGGGCGACCAGACCCTCGTAGCCGAAGCGCTTGAAGGCCACGGTGCGGTCGCGCTCCTCGGGGTCCTGCGACTCGATGCGGCGCATGAGCATGGGGTTGGCGCGCGCGTCGATGCGCACGAGCTCCTCCTCCCACTGCTCCAGCTCGCCGCTCCAGTGGCGGATGTGGTCACGGAGGAAGGCGCGCGCTGCCGCGGGGGACGCGGCCTCGAGATACGCGGCCTTCAGGTTGGCGGGCTCCCGCACGCGGGCGTAGGGGAGGGGCTCCTCCATCCAGCGGAGATAGTCCTGGTCGCCCTCCGGTGTCACGTGATACACGCGCCGGGTGCCACGCTCGCCCCGCGCCTGGTCCTCGCCGACGACCAGGCCGTCGTTCTCCATCTTTCGCAGCTCGGGGTAGATCTGGCTGTCGGGCGCGTGCCACAGGTGTCCGACAGACACCTGGAACTGCTTCTGCAGGTCGTAGCCCGACAGCGGACCGACGCGCAGCAGCGCCAGGAGCGCGTAGCGAAGGCTCATCCGGTCTTCCCCTTGTCCGTACGTCGTCGTCTGGGTAGGCGAGGGGCCCGGGCGCTCGGCCCGGGCCCCTCGATTCTCACAGCGCTTGGGTCAGTTGTTGTAACCCGTGCGCCAGCCGCCCTGGTACTCCTTGCGGGCGACCGTCGAGTACGGCACGGGGCTGACGACCGCGCGCACCTCGAACTGCTCGTGCGGCTCGACCGAGGCCTTCTTGCTGCCGCCGTTCGGCTCGCCCCAGACGACCTTGACCTCGGTGCCCTCGGGCACGTCCGGGTTGACCGTCGCGAGCGACAGGCCGCGCTTCTCGTTCGAGCTGTAGCCCGTGAACATCGAGTAGCCGACGACCGTGCCGTCCGCGTCGATCACGGCGTCGTAGTTCGCCGAGCCGTAGTTCGCGAGCGGGAGGTCGAAGAACTTGTACTGCGGGCCGTCGACGTCCAGCAGCGACGCCCAGACCTTCGCGAGGTCCTCGGCGTTCCAGGCCAGCGTGACCTTCTTGCGCTGGGTCGCCGGGTCGATCTTCTCGAGCGCGTCGCGACCGATGAAGTCGTGGTCGAACTTCACGAACGAACCGTAGCCGAGCTCCCACGGCGTCAGGTAGTAGTCCTCGATGTTGTCCGAGACGAACGAACCCGCGAGCGTGCCCGTGGCCTCGTAGCTGTCGGCACCGAGCCACTGACGGTAGTCCGCCTCCTCGGCGCCCGTGTAGACGGCCGGCAGCGGCGAGGGGATCCAGCCCGACTCGAGCGTGTTCGACGGGTAGGCCCGCGAACCGACGGGGACGAGACCGAACTCGGCGCCGACCTCGACGATCGTGTCGCGGATGAGGTCGTGGTCCTCGTACGGACCCCACAGCTCGAGGCCGGGGGCGCCCGCCATGCCGTGGCGGAGCGTGCGGACCGTCTTGCCGGCGATCGTCATCGTCGACATGGTGAAGAACTTCAGCTGCTCGAGCGGGCCGCCGTTGAGCTTCTCGATGACGTCCCAGGCGTTCGGGCCCTGGATCTGGAAGCGGTAGTACTTGCGCGCCACGGCGTGGCCGTAGGGACGCGACGGCGAGCGGCGGTCGACCTCGATGTCGAGGTTGGCGTAGCCGCCCTTCTCACCGTGGTACATGAGCCAGTTCGACGCCGGGGCGCGACCGACGTACACGTACTCGTCCTCCGCCTCCCGGAAGAGGATGCCGTCGCCGATGACATGGCCCGAGGCGGTGGTCGGCACGTACTGCTTCGCCTTGTCGACCGGGAAGTTCGCGACCGAGTTGATCGCGGTGTCGCTGATCAGCTTGATGGCGTCCGAGCCCTTGAGGAACACGTTGTCCATGTGGTGCGACTGGTCGTAGAGCACGGCCGTGTTGCGCCACGCCCGCTGCTCCTTGATCCAGTTCTGGAAGTCGGCCGGCACGACCGGGTAGATGTACGAGCCGATCTGCGAGTTGCGCAGCAGCTCGACGGCGTTCCCCGCCTCGTCGATGGCCTGCTGCAGATTCTTGGGTGCCACGATGAACCTCTCTTTGTGGGTTGGGTTGTGGGTTTCGGGATCGTCAGAAGACGATGGTGTGGTTGCCGTGTCGGATGACGCGGTCCTGTGCGTGCCATTCGACGGCGCGGGACAGGACGGCTCGTTCGACGTCGGCGCCGCGGCGCTGGAGCTCCTTGACGGTCTCGGCGTGGGTGACGCGCACGACGTCCTGCTCGATGATGGGGCCCTCGTCGAGCTCCTCGGTGACGTAGTGGGCGGTCGCGCCGATCAGCTTCACACCGCGTTCCTTGGCCTTGCGGTAGGGGCCGGCGCCGATGAAGGCGGGCAGGAACGAGTGGTGGATGTTGATCACCGGCACGCCGACCTTCTGGAGGAAGTCGGCCGAGATGACCTGCATGTAGCGGGCCAGGACGACGAAGTCGACGTTGCCCTCGAGCAGGCGCAGGATCTCCGCCTCCGACTGGGACTTGTCCGGGCCCTGCTGGGAGGGCACGTGGAAGAACGGCACTCCGAAGGAGCGGACGTCGTCGGCGGTGTTGGTGTGGTTGGAGATCACCATCGGGATCGTCACGGGCAGCTCCCCGCGGCGGTGCCGCCACAGCAGGTCGAGCAGGCAGTGGTCGGACGTGGAGGCCAGGATCGCCATCCGCTTCGGCACCGACTGGTCCGTGAGGGTCCAGTTCATCCCGAACGGTTCGAGCGTGCCGGCCAGGTCGGCCTCGATGTCGGCCTTCGCCGCGGCCAGGTCGGCGCGGTGGAACACGACCCGCTGGAAGAAGTCGCCCCCGCCGGGGTCGGTGGAGTACTGGTCCAGCGACACGATGTTGCCGTTGTTGCGGGCGATCAGCGCCGCGACCGCCGCGACGACACCGGGCTGGTCCGGGCCGTGGACGATCAGGCACGCCTGGTCGAGCAGGGGGGTCACCTGGGCGCTCATCGGGCCGCACCCCCGGAGACCTTGCTCTGGTAGTCGCGGCACCACTCGGCCGTGGCGCGGAGGCCGCCGAACGCGTACATGTGCAGCTTCACGTCCCCGGCCTTGGGGTCGGCTTCGACCAGGTCGGCCAGTTCCGTGACGAACTTGTCAGGTCCGGCGGTGCCCATGAGGTTGGTCAGCGAGAAGCCGTACTTCTTCACGATCATCGCGTTCGCGCCGACGCCGAAGCGGCGGGCGAAGTTGATCAGGCGCTTGATGCCGGCAGGTCCCGGGGTGCCGATGCGGATGGTCGCGTCGATCCCACGGTCGCGGACGCCACGGGTCCACGACATGACCGGGTCGGTGTCGAATGCGAACTGCGTCAGGATGACCGCGCCGAGGTCCTGCTCCTTGAGCGAGGCGGCCTTCTTCTCGAGGTGGTCCCACAGCACGTCGGTCTTGATGTCGGGGTGGCCCTCCGGGTAGCCCGAGATCGACACCTCCTTGACGCCGTACTTCTGCAGCACGCCCGAGCGGATCAGGTCGTAGGCGCTGTCGTACGGGCCCTCCGGCGTGGTCGGGTCGCCGCCGACCGCGAACACGTGCTCGGTCGCGCCGACCTGCTGCAGCCGGTCGAGGAACTCCTCCAGCTGCGCCTGCGAGGACAGACGGCGGGCGGAGATGTGCGGGATCGGGATGAAGCCCGCGTCCTTGACCGCCTTCGCCGCGGTTACGCGCATCTCCAGGTCCTCGTTCCCGAGGAACGTCACGTTCACACGCGTCCCCTGAGGGATCACGTCCTGAGCCTCCCGGAGACCCGGCACGTCCTTGCCGGTCATCTCCAGGGAGAAGTCGTCGATGATCTTCGCCTGCGGCGAGGTGGTGTCAGCCACGGGGGTCCTTTCGGTCCGTTGCGCGCCTTCGCGCATCCGAGATGGACATTACCTATCTCGATAGGGAAAGTCCATAGGGGTCAGAAAATTTTCTCCGGCCTCGTCCGCCGGACGGAACGACGCATGCCCCGGGCGAGTGGCCCGGGGCATGCGTCGACATGGCGTCAGTTCGCGCGGTAGCTGGTGCGCGCCTCCTCCGTCAGGGGAGCCGGCTGCACGGTCGCGCGGATGGTGACCTGCACGTGGTCCTCGACCTGGAGCTTGGAGGACGGGGTGTCCTCGCCCCACACGACGGTGATCTCGGTGCCCGGCGTGGCGAACTCGGGCTCGACGACCGCGAGCGAGAGGATCGCACGCTCGTTCGCCGAGTAGCCGGTCCACGTGGACAGGCCCACGACGCGGCCGTCGGCCTCGACGCGGTCGTAGTGGAACGTGTCGTACAGGGACATCGGGAGGTTGAAGTACTTCGCCCCCGGGCCCTGGTGGAACAGGGACGAGCCGATCGCCTTCTCGACGTCCTCGCCGTTCCAGACCAGCGTCACCTTGCGGCGGGTGTCGGTCTTGCCGTCCGCCACCATCTTCTCGAGCGCCTCGCGGCCGATGAAGTCGTGGTCGAACGCCACGAGCCGGCCGTAGTCCAGCTCGTAGGGCGTGATGTAGTAGTCCTCGATGTTCTCCGAGTGGAAGCTGCCGCCGAGGGGCGAGATCGTCTCGTAGGCGTTCTCCTTCAGCCAGCGGCGGTACGGGGCGAGCTCCTCGCCCGTGTAGATCGCGGGCAGCGGGCGGGGCAGCCAGCCGGACTCGAGCGCGTTGGTGTGGTACGCGCGGCCGCCGACCTGGACGAGGTCGTACTTCTTGCCGGCCTCGAGGAGCGCGCTGTGCACGGCCTCGTGGTCCTCCCAGGGGCCCCACATCTCGAACCCGGGCTCGCCCGCCATACCGTGACGGAGCGCGCGGACCTCCTTGCCGCCGATCGTGAAGCGCGTCATGTGGAAGAACTTCAGCTTCGGCGGCTCCTCGCCGGTCGCCTCGCGGATGACGTCGAGCGCGCCCGGGCCCTGCACCTGGTAGCGGTACACGACCGGGTCGCCCTGGCGGACCAGCGAGTTGTCGTCGCGCCAGATCCGGACGTCGTAGCCGCCCGTGACGGCGTGGTAGTGCAGCCAGTTGATCGACGGCGGGATGCCGACGGCCTGGTACTCGTCCTCCTCGAGGTGGAAGAGGATGTTGTCGCCGATGACGTGACCCGACGGGGACACGGCGACGTACTGCTTCGCCATGTCGACGGGGAAGTTCTCGACGGAGTTGATCGCCGTGTCGCGGATCAGCTTGAGCGCGTCGGGGCCCTTGATGTTGAGGTCCGCCATGTGGTGCGACTGGTCGTAGATCACCGCGGTGCGGCGCCACGCCAGCTGCTCGTCGCGCCAGTTCGAGAACTCCTGCACCACGCGGGGCACGACCGCCGGCGGGGTCTGCGACTCCCAGAGCAGCGGGACCGGGCCGCCCGCCTCCGAGATCGCCTCTTCGAGATTGCTCGCCATGATTCCTCCTTGAATCGCGTGCGCTCCTCGGCGCCACGCAGTCCCAGTCTTGACAGGGGACGGCACCCCTGTAAAACATGAGTTTGTGCGGTAGCACCCCAGCTGAACCGATGAGCCCGGGAGACACGTGGCCGAGATTCCCTTCACGCTGCGGCAGCTGGAGTACTTCGACGCGGTCGCGAGCGAGGGATCCATCGCCGCCGCGGCGCAGCGGTGCCGCGTGAGCGCCTCGGCGCTCGCTCTCGCGATCGACGAGCTCGAACGCCACCTTTCGTTGCAGCTGCTGGTGCGGCGCAAGGGTCGCGGGGTGACGCTGACCCCGGCCGGGTCGCGCGTCCTGTCCCTCGCGCGTCGGCTGCTCACGGGGGCCGAGACGCTCGCCGAGGACGCGTGGCAGGCGTCGACCAGCCTGACGGGGGTGCTCCGCCTCGGGTGCTTCTCGACGCTCGCTCCGTTCCTCCTGCCCGCGGTCATGCAGGACTTCCAGCGCGCTCACCCGGGCCTCGAGCTCGAGTACGTCGAGGCGAGCGCGCCCGAGCTGCACGAACTGCTCCTCCAGGGACGGATCGACGCCGCTCTGCTCTACAGCGTGGACGTGTCGGCCCAGCTGACGTTCGACCCCGTGCGCGAACAGACCCCGCACGTCGTCGTCGCCGAGGACCACCCCCTCGCCGGCCGCGGATCCGTGCCGTTGGGGGAGCTGATCTCGGAGCCGCTCGTGCTGCTGGATGTCGAGCCCACGCGCCAGAACACCGAGCACCTCTTCGCGGCGCTCGGGCTCCGCCCCACCGTGGGGCACACGACGACGAGCTTCGAGCTGGCCCGGTGCCTCGTCGGCCGCGGGCTGGGGTACGCCATCCTGTTCCAGCGTCCCGCGTCCGAGGTCACGTACGACGGGCATCGCGTGCGCGGCATCGAGATCTCCGACGGCGTGCCCCCGACGGTGATCGGTCTGGCCCGTCCGCACGGTGCCCCCCGCACGGGCCGCTACCGCGTGCTGCACGAGTTCCTCGCGCGTTCGTAGGCGCGAGGGCGCGAGGTGCCCGCGTCCGTGCGTGCGCGCCCGGTCAGGCGGCGATCGTTCGGCAGAAGTCGCGCAGCGCCGTCGCCCGGCGCGTGAGCGGGGCGCCCGACGCGTGCGCCATGACGATCGCGATGTCCGCCGTCGCGTCGCGCAGGGGGCGGGACACGACCTCCCGACCGTCGTAGGTGCGGCTGTCTGGAGGCCGTTGCGCCAGCAGGGCGTAGCCGAGCCCGCGGCCGACGAGGCTGCGCACGAGCTCCAGATTCGACGTGTGGATCAGTTCCTCCCCCGAGCGTGCGGCGAAGTCGTCCTCGTCGGGCAGCGGGATGCTGAGGCGGATGCGCTGCTGACCCTCGAGGTCCGCCAGCGACAGCTCCGGCTCGGCGGCGAGCGGATGATCGGCCGCCAGCAGCACGTAGGGCCGCAGGCGCGCGATCTCGTCGAGGTCCAGCCCCTCGCCGGGGCGGCGCTCGTACAGCAGCGCCACCTCGATGTCGCCGTCGAGCAGGCGCCGCTCGAGTTCGGGCTGGGTGCCCTCGTGGAAGCTCAGCGTGAGCCGGGGATGCGAGCGTGCGAAGACGTCCAGGATCTCGGGCAGGTAGAACGGCCCCAGCCCGGGGTGGTAGCCCACCTTGAGGGAGCCGGCCACCTGACCGCCCGCGGCCTCGGCGCGCAGTTGGAGCTCGGTGGCGAACGACAGCACGGTGCGCGCCTCGGCGAGCGCACGCCGCCCGGCAGGCGTGAGCGAGACGCCCTTCGCGCGTCGCCGCACGAACAGCTGGATCCCCAGCGCGCGCTCGAGCTCGGTCAGCGCGATCCCGATCCCGACGTGCGACACGTGACAGCGCTCCGCCGCGGCCTTGAGCGTGCCCGCCTCCGCCGTCGCGACGAAGTACTCCAGTTGCTTCAGCGTGTACCGCGCCTGAAACACGACGCCTCCCGTCGCTGCACACATACGTAAACTGAACCTTCTTAGCGCGCAGATTACCGTTACTTTACCTACGAGACCTGGGGGCCGGATACTCGGATCACCGCCTCACACCGCTGTGATGGCACCGTCAGGAAGGGGACGCGGTGGTTCAGCCTGCTCAGGGATTCGATCAGCCGATCATCGATGTGGACGTGCATCAGCGCTGGCGGCGCGTCGACGAGGTCATGCATCGCCTGCCGGAGCGCTGGCGCACCCTGCTGGAGTCGCGCACCGGCGGCCCCCGCATGTCGCTGATGCCGGCCGGGCTGTCGTATCCGTTCCAGCGCGGCGTGAACAAGCGCCTCGAGGCCCTGCCCGAGGACGGCCAGGGCACGAGCTTCGAGCTCATGAAGTCCCAGTACCTCGACCAGTACCCGTCGGTGCGCGCGATCAACCTCGCGTTCGACATCGGGCACGAGGTCGCGCAGCGCA
Organism: Microbacterium album; assembly: GCF_014643695.1. GTDB lineage: Bacteria > Actinomycetota > Actinomycetes > Actinomycetales > Microbacteriaceae > Microbacterium > Microbacterium album. Next base: position 120,159 of record NZ_BMJY01000007.1, read on the forward strand.
ACCCCGAGTTCAGCGTCGCGCTCGCCTCGGCGATGAACGACTGGGTGCTCGACGAGTGGGTTCCCCTGGACGAGCGCGTGCGCACGACGATCGTCGTGGCGAGTGAGCTCCCGGAGCTCGCCGCCCAGGAGATCCGCCGCCTCGCCCACCACGACGCCGTGACCGGCGTGCTCTTCTCGTGGAACGCCTTCGGCAAGCCGCTGGGGCACCCCGTGTACGACCCCATCTACCGTGCCGCGGAGGAGGTCGGCCTGCCCATCGTGCTCCACGGTGCCGCGGGCGAGACGGAGGGCGGCCTCGCCCACACCGCCGCCGGCGGGATCCCCGGCTCCCGGCTGGAGTGGCACACGCTGCTGCAGCAGCCGACGCTCACCCATCTGGCGAGCTTCGTGTCGCAGGGGACGTTCGAGAAGTTCCCGCGCCTGAAGGTGCTGGCGGTGGAGACCGGTCTGGCCTGGGTGCCCAACTTCTTCTGGCGGCTCGACGCACACTATGCCGAGCTGCGCGCCGAGAGCGCGTGGGTCAAGCGCCGCCCTACCGAGTACCTGCGCGAGCACGTCAAGTTCAGCACGCAGCCGATGGAGCTCACACCGCGCAAGGAGCAGCTGATCGAGCTGTTCGAGGCGATGGGCGGCATGGAGGACCTGCTCTGCTTCTCGAGCGACTACCCGCACTGGGACGCCGACGACCCCTTCTACGTGGCGAGCCGCCTGCCGGACTCGTGGCGGCCCAAGGTGTTCTACGACAACGCGCGCTCGATCCTGCGGCTCAACGGGCTCGCCGAGACCACGCAGGCCGCCGCGTGAGCGCCGTGGACAGCGGTGCCGCGGACCGCACCGATCAGCGACGTGCCGCGCGCCCCGCGCGCGACGGACGCGTGCGCGAGACGGGCCGCTCGCGCGGCATCGACATCGGCGCGTTCGCCGACTTCGAGGACCGCAAGATGCGCAGCGTCGAGGTCGGGGGCATGGAGCTCGGGGTCTGCCGCTGGGGCGACGAGATCTTCGTGTTCCGCACGGCCTGCCCTCACGAGGGCGCGCCGCTGTGCGCGGGCTTCCTGCAGAAGAAGCTCAGCGCGACGCTCGTCGACGAGGAGCCGAGGCTCGAGGTCGACGAGGAGTCGCCGGTCGTGCTGTGTCCCTGGCACCGCTGGGAGTTCGATCTGCGCACGGGCGAGGCGGCCTGGCCCGGATTCAAAATGCGCACCTACCGCGTGACCGTCGAGGACGGCCGGGTGCTCGTCAGCATGGGAAGGAAGTGAGCGTCATGGTCGATGCCACCACGTACGACGGCCCCGTGATCGACACGGTCGTCCACCACCACTGGAAGTCGCAGTTGGACGTCACCGACTTCATGTCGGCCGGCTGGCGCGAGCACCTCGGGATCCCCGGCACGCTGCCGGGTGGCGCCGGGGCCATGCCGATCCTGCCCTCGACCCCGTACCGGCGCGCGGGCGGGGACTACCTCCCCGACACCGACGCGCCCACCGATCCGGCCGGCAGCGACATCGAGCGCACGCGCACCGACGTGTTCGGATCGGGCCGGGTGACGCGCGCGGTGCTCGCGCACGACCGCGGCATGTTCATCCCGAGTGTGCCGAACGCGCACCGCGCGATCGCACTGGCGCGTGCCATCAACGACTGGACGATCGAGCGGTGGTTCGCGGCGGACGAGCGCTTCACGGGGCTCGTGATGGTCGCGAACCAGACCCCCCAGGCGGCCGCGGAGGAGATCCGCCGAGCCGGGCAGAACGACCGGATGGTCGGTGTCCTGATGGCCGCGAACGGTCTCAGCCGTCCCTTCGGGCACCCGGCCTACCACGACATCTACGCGGCCGCGGCCGAGCTGGATCTGCCGGTCGTGCTGCACACGGGCGGCGACGTGAACGCCGACACGCTGAGCCACCCCACCGCGGGTGGTCTGCCCGCCACGTTCGGTGAGGTCGCCGCCCTGGCCTACAGCCCGATCATGACTCACGTGCAGAGCATGATCGTGCAGGGGGTGTTCGAGCGCTTCCCGACGCTGCGCGTGTTCGTCGCCGGGGCGGGTGCCGCGTGGATCCCGGGTCTGTTCTTCCGGCTCGACGTGAACTGGCGCGGTCTTCGCCGCGAGGTGCCGTGGGTCAGGCGCCTGCCCAGCGAGTACTTCCGCGACCATTTCCGCGTATCGATGTGGCCGCTCGACCGGCCCGCGGAGGAGGACGGCGCCGAGCGCGTCGTGCGAGCGCTGCGGACGTTCGACGGCGTCGAGAAGCTGCTGTGCTTCTCCTCGGGGTATCCGCACTGGAACGCGGATGACCTCGACGAGGTGGCCTCGCGCATCCCCGCCGACTGGCAGGCCGGCGTCTTCCACGACAACGCGGCGGACTGGTTCCGGTGGCCCGACCGGCCGCGCACTCCCGCGCGCCGCCCCGAGGTGGCGGTGGGCGAAATGCCGGAGACCGGTGAGCTCGGCGGTCCGAACCGCCGCGTGTACGAGACCGAGGACGGACGGGAGGTCGAATGGGTGCCGGCGATGGACTGAGCGTCGCGCACGTGCGCGCCGTTCTGGCGGAGATCGGCCGTGACGTCACGGTCGACACCCTGATGGCCTCGAACGCGCTCATGGCGCCGTTTCACGACACCGCACCGTATGCGGGCGTGCGCGTGGAGCGCGACCTCTCCTACGGCGAGCACGAGCGACACCGGCTGGACCTCTTCCTCCCCGACGCGCCGGCCGGGGAGGCGCGGCCGGTCGTGGTGTTCCTGCACGGCGGCAGCTTCGTCGGGGGCGACAAGCACCGCGAGGGCTCACCCTTCCACGACAACGTGGGACTGTGGGCGGCTCGCCGCGGCATGGTCGGCGTCACCGCCAACCACCGCCTCGCGCCGGCCCATCCCTGGCCCGCCGGCCCCGAGGACGTCGCCGGCATCGTCCGCTGGATCCGCGCGCACGCGAACGAGTGGGGCGGCGACGCACGCCGCCTGCACCTCATGGGAGCCTCCTCGGGCGCCGTGCACGTGGCGACCTATCTGGCGCACGAACGGTTCCACGCCGTGCCGGGCGGCGGTGTCGCGAGCGCGAGCATGATCGGCGGCGCGTACGCGCTCACGCGGTTCGACGCGCAGCGCATGGCGCCGTACTTCGGCGACGACCCCGCGCTGATCGCGGCCGTCGACCCCGGACCGGCGCTCGCGGCGAGCGACCTGCCGATCCTGTATGCGGTCGCCGAGTGGGATCCGCTCGACGCCCAGGACCAGTTCGCGTGGATCGCGAGGGAGAGCCTGGAGCGGCGCGGCACGCTCCCGCCGCTGGTGTGGGTGCGGGACGCGAACCACTTCACCATCACCGCCCATCTCGGTGCGCCCTTCGACGCGCTCGGCCCGCACGTCGAGCACCTCATCGCGCACGCCGAGCCGTCGGCCTGACCGGCCGCGCCCTCGCGTCCCAGGAGACGAACATGACCGTCACCCCCTCCCCGCGCGACTCGATCGACGTCGTGGTCGAGAGCAAGCGCGAGCTCGCCGACGGCGTCGCGGGGCTGCGCCTGCGACGCCCCGACGGCGCGCCGCTGCCCGCCTGGGAGCCCGGCGCGCACATCGACGTGGAGCTGCCGGGTGACCTCGTGCGTCAGTTCTCCCTCTGCGGCGACCCGCGCGACGCGACAGCGTATGACATCGCGGTGCGCCGCGAGGTGGACGGTCGCGGGGGTTCCGCGGCCGTGCACAATGTCGTGCAGCCGGGAGACGCGCTGCGGATCAGCGCCCCGCGCAACCACTTCGCCTTCGATGACGCCGACAGGTATCTGTTCGTCGCGGGCGGGATCGGGATCACGCCGATCCTGCCGATGATCGCCGCCGCCGAGGCGCGCGGTGCCGAATGGAACCTGGCCTACTGCGGCCGTTCGCGACGATCGATGGCCTTCCTGGCCGAACTGCAGCGCTACGGCGACCGCGTCGCGCTGCATCCCTCGGACGAGGGGCGCCGTCTCGACGTGGCCGCCTTCCTGGGCGAGCCGGCGCTGGGAGCCGCCGTGTACTGCTGCGGCCCGGCGGGCCTGCTCGACGCCGCGCTCGACGCATCGAACGCCTGGCCCCCCGGCGCGCTGCGCATCGAGCGGTTCGAACCGATCGAGGCGACCGGGCCCGAGACCTCGTTCGAGGTCGAGCTGGACAGCACGGGCGAGGTGCTCGAGGTGCCGGAGGGGCGCACGATCCTGGAGGTCGTGCGCGAGGCCGGTGTCGACATCGATTCGTCGTGCGAGGAGGGTACCTGCGGCACGTGCGAGACGGTCGTGCTCGAGGGTGAGCCCGACCACCGCGACGCCGTGCTGAGCGAGCTCGAGCGCGAGCTCGGCGAGACCATGATGATCTGCGTCTCGCGCTGCCGCGGCCGGCGCCTCGTGCTGGATCTCTGAGGCGCAGGCCCCTGCGCAGGCGACGATCCTTGCGCCCGCCCCGGAGCGTGCACGCAGGGACAACAGCCGTGCGCGCAAGGGTGGAGACAGCGCGGGGCCCTGCGCCATAGGATGGCGGCGCGACAGGAGGCCGCGCCGGTGCTCAGAGCGGAGCGCCCGACGGCGGCGGTCCCGGAGGGAGCATCCCATGGCGATCGGCCAGACGACCCTGCCCACCGTTTCCCCTGGCGTCGAGACGGGCGTCGCGACGTCCCTGCACGATTGGCGGCGCCTGGCCGGGGGCCGCTTCGTGCCTCTCTACGTCACGGCCGCTCACGCCGACCGGTTCGAGGCCGTGCTGCGCAGCCGCACGATCGACCGCGTCAGCGTGAGCGAGATCACGGCGATGCCGCACCGGGTGCAGCGCACGCCCGAGCTCATCTCGCCGCGCGACCCGCGTCACTACAAGCTCAGCCTGCAGCTGGACGGCAGCGGCTTCGTGGCGCAGGACGGGCGCGACGCCGTGCTGCGGCCGGGCGACATCGCGATCTACGACACCAGCCGCCCGTACACGATCGAGTTCACGGACGACGTGCGCTGCCTGGTGATGGCCTTCCCGCAGGACGCGTTCGAGGTCGCCCCCCAGCTGATCAGCCGGATCACGGCCGTCCGCCTCGCCGGCGACGAGGGGATCGGCGGGGTCATCTCGCCCTTCATGCAGCACATGGCCGACAACCTGGAGCTGCTCGACGGCGTCAGCGGTGAGCGCATCATGCGCAGCTCGCTCGACCTGCTCACCGCGCTGGTGTACGCCGAGCTGGCGGGCGGCGACACCCAGGCGGGCGAATCGCGCCACGCGGAGATGCAGGCGTTCAAGCTCTGGATCGACGACCACCTGGACGACCCCGAGCTGAGCGCTGCGGTCGTGGCGCGCGCGCACTACATCTCCGTGCGGTACCTGCAGTACCTGTTCCACGACGAGGGCCTGACCGTCTCCGGTTACATCCGCTCCCGCCGGCTCGAGCGATGCCGCCTGGACCTGAGCGACCCGGCGCAGGCGACGCTGTCGGTCTCGCAGATCGCCCAGCGGTGGGGATTCACCGACGCGAGCCACTTCAGCAAGGTCTTCAAGGCCGAGTTCGGCGTCGCCCCGCGCGACTACCGCGCCCTGCGCCTGCCCGCGTAGCGGGCTCCTGCGCGGTCTGCACGGCAGCGCCAGTGGTGTGCGTCAGCGCACAAGCCGCGCCGCCCGGTGAGGACCACACTCGGGACAGAGGGCCGCACGGCCCGCGCGACGACGGATCGAAGGCGATCCGGATGGAGGAGAACCGTGGTCATCCGCGATGAACTGCACGATGTGGGTCTGCAGCAGCGACGCAAGATGTTCGGGGCGGCCGGTGCCGAGGAGCAGGTGCATCACACCAACGACCTCAACGACAAGCTCCAGGACTTCGTCACGAGGTACTGCTTCGGCGACATCTGGCAGCGGCCGGGGCTGTCGATCCCGGACCGCAGCAAGGTCACGGTCGCGATGCTGATCGCGTCCGGCAAGGCGCACGAGCTGCGCGTCCACCTGCGCGGCGCCCTCGAGAACGGTCTGACGCCCCTGGAGCTGCGCGAGATCGCGCTGCACGCCGTGCTCTACTGCGGCATCCCCGCGTCGAACGAGGGACTGCGCGCGCTCGAGGAGGTGCTCGTCGAGCGGGGCATGTCCCTCGACATGGACGGCGAGGCGGCCGCGACGGCGGGCGCCGGAGCGTCTCCGGGCGCGTGACGGGGGAACGAGCGGCGATGAGCAGAGGAGAAGGCATGGAGACGGTGGGATTCGTCGGGCTGGGCACGATGGGCGATCCGATGTCGAGCAACATCGCCGCGGCCGGCTACGACCTGCGGCTGTACGACGCCGCGCCGGGCCGCGCGGCGGAGCTCGCGGCACGCATCGGCGCGACCGCCGTCGACGAGCCGGAGGGCCTCGCGGAGTGCGGGGTCGTGGTGCTCATGCTCCCGACGAGCGCGATCGTCCGGTCCGTGCTGCTGACCGACGAGGGCGGCCTGCGGATCCCGTTCGCACCCGGCACGGTGGTCGTCGACATGAGCTCGTCCGACCCCAACGAGACCGTCGAGACGGGCAAGGCGCTGGCCGCCCACGGCGTGGCCATGGTGGACGCGCCCGTCTCGGGAGCCAAGGAGCGCGCAGCGGCCGGGACGCTCGCGATCATGCTGGGTGCCGACGACGACGCCGCGGCCGAGCGGGCGATCCCGGTGATCGACACGATGAGCCACAGCATCTACCGCACCGGCCGGCTCGGCACGGGGCACGCGATGAAGGCTCTCAACAACTACGTCGCCGGCGCGGCGTTCGTGGCGGCGAGCGAGGCGCTCGTCGCGGGGGAGCGGTTCGGGCTGGACCCGAAGCTCATGGTCGACGTCTTCAACGACTCCACGGGGCAGAGCTTCACGACGACCCACGTCCTCGGCCCGCACGTGGTCGAGCGCCGCTTCGCGAGCGGCTTCGCGCTGGCGCTGCTGACCAAGGACGTGCGCATCGCGCGGGATCTCGAGCGCTCGGTCGAGCACGAGGCGCCCGTGTGCGAGGCGGTCACGGACTCGCTCCAGCGCGCGCTCGACGAGCTCGGACCCGTCGACCACACTCAGGCCTACGAGTACTGGGAGAAGCGGTAGCCGTGGAGGCCGTCGTCAAGGGCGTCAGCCGCGTGCTGGGCATCGTCGCGGCGTTCGCCGTCGTGGTGCTCATGGTGGCGATCGTGATCGACGTCGTGTTCCGCCGCCTCACCGGACGGAGCCTCCCCTCGATGGTCGAGGTGGCGGAGACGTCACTCGTCGCCGCCATCTTCCTGGGCCTGGCATGGGCCCTCGTGACCGGCGCGCACGTCGCCGTCACCCTGCTGACCGATCGCCTCGGTCCGCGCGCGAATCGCGTGCTGGGCGTGGTCGCGTGGATCCTGTGCACCGGCATCGGCGTCTGGTTCACGATCGGCACCGGCCTGCGCGCGATGACCTCCACGGGCCTGGGCGAGACGCGCATGGGGCTGGTCATGTGGCCGCTGTGGCCCCTGCGCTGGATCATCGTGGTCGGCTTCGCGGTGCTCACCGCGGCGTGCGTGCTGAACCTCGTGCGCGCCCTCCGCGGACGCGAGCTGCTGGGTGACACCACGGTCCGTCCGGAGTTGGGCGGCGTCGACGAGGTCGACGCACCCGCCCCTGCAAGCGCGGAGAAGGGGGCCTGACATGCAGATCTGGCACGTCGTGCTGCTGACGATCGTCCTGATGTTCGTCCTGCTGGCGATCCGGGTTCCCGTCGGCTTCACGCTCGGGATCTCGGGGGCCCTCGGGCTGACCCTGCTGCACGGCACGGGCTACGCCACCAACACGCTGGGTTCGGTGCCGTTCGCGAACAGCGCGACCTTCACACTCACGATCATCCCGATGTTCATCCTGATGGGCATGCTCGCCGTGCGGGCGAACATCGCGGAGAACGTCTTCGCGGTGGCGAACCACTTCGTGCGCCGCGCTCCCGGCGGCCTCGGCGTGGCGACCGTCATGGCGTGCGCCGGCTTCTCCGCCGTGTCCGGCTCCAGCATCGGCACCGCCGCCACGATGGCGAAGCTGTCGGTGGCGCAGATGCGCGCGGCCGGCTACCCGGCGAGCCTCGCCACCGGCGTGGTCGCGATCGCCGGGACTCTCGGGGTCATGATCCCGCCGAGCACTTTCCTCGTGCTCTACGCCGTGATGGCGGGCGAGTCGGTCGCGCAGATGCTGGCCGCGGGCATCCTGCCCGGGCTCCTGTCGGCCGTGGGGTACATCGCGTACATCATGATCGCGGGGCAGCGCCAGGTGCGCCGGACGGACCCGGCCGAGCTGGAGGACGCGATCGGGGACGCCCAGGCGGAGCTGCGCACCAAGCGCATCGTCGGCCGGTCGGCCGAGGCGGGCGCGGCGGGCGACCGCACCCCGGGTGGTACGGCAGGCGCCGGCGGGCGCGGCTCGGGCGGGACGGCGCTGGCCGACCCCGTCGCGCCGCACGCCGGGAGGACCCGCCTGCGGTCGCTGCCGTGGCGCGGCGTCGTCCACATCGCGATCCTGTTCATCGTCGTGCTCGGCGGCATGTACAGCGGCTTCTTCACGTCGACGGAGTCGGCCGCGGTCGGGGCGCTCGCGGCCCTCATCATCCTCGCGATCGAGAACCGTCGCGGCGGGCTCCGCGGGATCGTCCGTCACTTCCGTGAGGCGCTGCTCGACACGGCCCAGACCACGTCCATGGTCTTCTTCGTCGTGATCGGCTCGGCGATCCTGTCGACGTTCTTCGTCGCGGCGGGCGTGACCAGGGCGATCACGGAATGGGTCGGCTCGCTGCCGCTGTCGCCCATGCTCGTGATGGCGATCCTGCTGGTGTGCCTGGTGCCGCTCGGGATGTTCCTGGAGTCGATGTCGATCCTGATCATCACCGTGCCGATCCTCTATCCGATCGCCGAGCAGTTCGGCTTCAGCGGGGTGTGGCTCGGCATCATGATCGTCAAGCTCATCGAGATCGGCATGGTGACCCCGCCCGTGGGCATCCTCACCTTCGTGGTGTCGGGTATCACCGGCGTGAAGCCGGAGAAGGTGTTCCGGGGCGTCATGCCGCTGCTCGCGATCGACGTGGTCACCACGACCCTGCTGTTCCTGTTCCCCGCCATCAGCCTGTTCCTGCCATCCCTCGTCCAACGCTGAGCCCCGGGATCGTGACGATGCGCGCCTGGACCAGAGGCGTTCGCCGCCCGACAACCGCCCCGGGCCGGCGGGGCGCACAGTGGGATCAGGCAGGGACCCGACCCACCACACGATGGTCCCCTGGACGAATCTCACCGACGAGTCCCGACGGACCACCTCAATGGAGAGGAAAACCGATGTTCACAGCACGTATCCGTAGGTCCGCCGTCCTTCTGGGAGGCGCGGCCGCCGTCCTGCTGCTCGCCGGCTGCCAGGGTGTCGTCGACCAGGGCGGTGGCGGGGGAGGCGACGGCGGCGGAGGCGGCGCGGCGGCTCCCGAGGTCACGCTGACGCTCGTGACGTCCGCGATCCAGGGCACCCCGAACGCCGCGGTCCAGGACGCGTTCCTCGACATGGTGGAGGAGCGCAGCGAGGGACGCATCGCGTTCGAGCGCACCGAGGCGTACTCGCTCTGCAACGCCCAAGAGATCGCCGACTGCGTCCGCGACGGCCGCGCCGACATCGGCGTCACCATCCCGGACTACACCCCGCAGTACTTCCCCTCCACGAGCGTCGTCAGCATCCCCTTCATCGGCACGAACTGGCAGGCGATCATGCAGTCGCTCCACTCTCTGCACGTGGACAACGACAACGCGCGGGCCATCATGGACCGCAACGGCCTGCACCACCTCGCCACGTGGCCCGTCGGCCGCGTGCTGATCGGCAGCCCGGAACCGATCGCGGGCCCCGAGGACCTGGACGGGCTGTCCCTGCGCGTGTCGGGACCGCTGGCGCAGCGGCTCTTCGAGGGCGCGGGCGTGAACATCGTCGCCCTGCCCGCCAATGAGGCCTACGAGGGCGTCGAGCGCGGTCTCGTCGACGGCGTGGCGGCCGGCATGGACTTCCCCGTCAACTACAAGCTCATGGAGCTGCTCCCGCACTGGACCGACCCGGGGCTCGGCGAGTACTCATCCTTCGGCATGTGGATGTCCAAGAGCGTGTACGACGGCCTGCCCGACGACCTCAAGACGATCGTCGACGAGGCGGCGGCCGAGCTCAGCACCGGCCTGGGCAACGAGGCGTACGTCCGGCAGGCCGCCGAGCAGTGCCCCCAGATGCTGGATGCGGACACCGTCGAGGACCTCACGCAGTGGGACCCCGCCGTCACGGAGCAGTGGCGCACGGAGACCGGGGACTCGCTGCTCGAGGGCTGGGTCGAGCTGGCCACGAGCCAGGGGCTTGAGGACGCACAGGGCGTGCTGGACGATTACCTGGCAGGGCTCGACGAGCTGGCGGACGTGCAGGGCGAGGACGCCACCCTCGACTGCGTCGCCGCCTTCGCGAGCCGCTGACCCTCACGCACATCGCGATAGGCACACCCGAACAGGAGACAAGCACATGACCACCACCACGACCGAGGCCACGGGCCCGCAGGGCGGTGCCGGTTCGCTGCTCGAGGCGGTGTCGGTCCGGCCCGAGGAGGGCCGGCCGATCCCGGACGCCGCCACGGGGGAGACGATCGGCTACGCCCCCGTCCACACCGTCGACGACCTGGAGGCGGCGATCGCCACGGCGCGCGCCGCGCAACCCGCGTGGGCCCAGCTGGGCCACGCTGAGCGCTCCCGGCTGCTTCACCTCGCGGCCGACGAGGTCGAGGCCCATGCCGAGGAGCTCGCGCAGATCATCGCGCGCGAACAGGGCAAGCCCCTCGCCGGCCTCGGAGCCCGATTCGAGGCCGGCGGGTGCGCCGTGTGGATCCGCAGCGCCGCAGACACGCCCCTCGAGCCCGAGGTGCTGTTCGAGGCCGAAGGCACCCGCTCCGAGCTGCGCTACGACCCGCTGGGCGTCGTCGCCGCGATCGGGCCGTGGAACTGGCCCGCGCTCATCGCGATGTGGCAGATCGCGCCCGCGCTGCGGATGGGCAACACCGTCGTCGCCAAGCCCAGCGAGTACACGCCGCTGAGCGTGCTCGCGGTGATCGAGCTCATCAACCGGCACCTGCCGGAGGGCGTGCTGAACGCCGTGTCGGGCGATCGCGAGGTCGGTGCGGCGATCGCCGCGCACCCGGACGTCGACAAGGTCATGTTCACGGGCTCCACGCGCACGGGCCGCGAGATCGTGAAGGCGTCGGCGCACAACCTCGCGCGGCTCACGCTCGAGCTCGGTGGGAACGATCCCGGCATCGTCCTGCCCGGCGCCGACGTCCCGGCGCTCGCGGAGAAGCTCTTCTGGGGCGCGTTCATCAACACCGGTCAGACGTGCGCCGCGCTCAAGCGCCTGTACGTCCACGAGTCGCAGTACGACGAGGTCGTGGAGGCGCTCGCGGGCATCGCCCAGCAGCTGCCGATGGGCCCCGGCGTCGACGAGTCGAGCGCGCTCGGCCCGCTGACGACCGATCAGCAGTTCGAGATCGTGTCCCGCCTCGTGGACGACGCGCGCTCGCGCGGTGCCCGCGTGGTCACGGGTGGCGAGCCGGCGTCCGAGCTCGGGCCGCGGTTCTACCGCGCGACGATCGTCGCCGACATCGACGACGACGCGCCGCTCGTGGCCGAGGAGCAGTTCGGTCCCGTGCTGCCGGTCGTGAAGTACAGCGACGTGGACGACGCCGTCGCGCGCGCCAACGCGTCCGAGCAGGGACTGGGCGCGTCGGTGTGGGGCGACCCCGAGGAGGCGCTCGCCGTCGCCGACCGCATCCAGTCCGGCACCGTGTGGATCAACCAGCACGGCAGCCTGAACCCCGTCGTGCCGTTCGGCGGCACGAAGGCGTCGGGCTACGGCCTGGAGTTCGGCGCGCACGGCCTGAAGGCCGTCGCGGCGCCCAAGGTCGTCACGGTCTGACCCCCGCACGTCGAGCTTCCCCTCCCGGCGTTGACTAGCGCTTGTGCCGCTTACTAGCGCTCCCCGCGCTAGTAAGCGGCACGGCGGCTAGTCAACGCTCGGGGTGGGGCGCAGGGTGCGGAGGTGTCGAGAGAGGAGCGGGAGTATGAGGCTGGGATTGGCGGAGGTCGAGGGCGGCGTCGCCGTGCTCGTGAGGGTGTCGGAGGACGAGGCGGCCGTGGTCGAGGGCATCGCGTCGCTCGACGCGGTGTTCCTGGGGGAGCGGTCGATCGTCGACCTGCGGGCGGCGGCCGAGACGGCGCTCGCGGGAGGGCGGCGCATCCCCCTCGCGGAGGTCGCGTGGCTGCCGCCCGTGCGGCGGCCGGGGAAGGTCTTGTGCGTCGCACTCAACAACAGCGCCAACCCCGACCGCATCATGTCGGGCCCCGACACCCCGGCGATGTTCGTCAAGCCCGCCTCCTCCCTGATCGGGAGCGGGCGGCCCATCCGGCTGCGTCAGCCGATGGGACGCGTGCACCCCGAGCCGGAGCTCGCGGTCGTGATCGGCACGGGCGGATCCGACATCCCCGTCGACAGCGCGTACGACCACGTGTTCGGGTACACGATCATCAACGATCTGACCTCGCCGACCATGCGCGACACCGACACGTTCCACTACCGCGCCATCCACCCGGACCCGGAGGCGGAGGACGGCATCCGCTACGTCGACAGCTGGGTGAGCTACCCGGCCCGGTACAAGGGCTCCGACACGTTCGGGCCGCTGGGTCCGTGGGTCGCCACGACCGACGAGATCACGGATCCGCACTCCCTGCGGATCACCTGCACGCACGACGGCGGGCTGGTGACGGACGACAACACCGCGAACCTGCGCTTCAGCGTCGCGGAGGTCGTCTCGTTCGCGTCCGAGTACCTCACTCTCGAGCCGGGGGACGTGATCGCGATGGGCACGGCGCTGAAGAAGTCGGCCAAGGGCGGGGCCGTGCAGAACGTCGACCTGAATCGGCTGGGCGGCGTGATCGAGGTCGCCATCGAGGGGATCGGCACGCTGTCCAATCCCGTCGAGTGGCGGTGAGACGGTGGCGTTCCGAGCGGTGAGCCCGGAGGCGCGCGCCGCGATCGCGGATCTGAACGCCCGTTGGGCGTGGGCGGTCGACGGGCGGGACTACGAGGTGCTGCGCGACATCCTCCACCCGGACGTGCACTGGGTCGGCCACGGCGGGGAGCTGCACGGGCGCGACGCGGTGGTCGCCTCCTACACGGGCCGCACCGGCAACGAGACGCGCACCACGCGTCACGGTCTGGGCAACCTCCTGCTGGAGCAGGTGGACGAGCGGACCGTGCGGGGCCGCAGCACGTGGCACAACTTCGCCAGCAACGAGGTGCCGCCGGGGCCGCCGGCCGTGTACCTGGTGGCGGACTTCCGCGACACGTACGTGCGCGGCGAGGGCGACACCTGGCTGCTGCGCGAGCGGATCATCGAGGGCGTCTTCCGCGAGCCGTCTCTCGGCCCGCCCGGACTGGCGCTGGGCCATGGACAGACGAACACGCACGAGAGGAACACGCCCGCATGACCGCCGACCGCCCCGAGCCGATCCACGACCTGGCCCACCTGGGCATCCACGGGATCCTCTCGCCGACGCCCGACGAGACGATCGGGTACTTCCACGACCTGCTCGGAATGGACGTCGTGGCGCAGGACGGCGACAGCACCTATCTGCGCAGCTTCAACACGTACGAGACGTGGACGATCAAGATCACGGCGGCCGACCGGGCGGGGCTCGAGTACGTGTCGTGGCGGATGGACAGCCCGCAGGCGCTCGAGCGTCGCGTCCGCTGGCTCGAGGAGAACGGCTTCGCCGGGCGCTGGGTCGACCCCGACCAGGGCATCGGCCCGGCGTACGAGTTCCTCGACCCCGACGGCCACCCCTTCCGCATCTACTGGGAGACCGAGGTCTACGTCGCCCCCGACGACAAGAAGCCCGTCATCCCCACGAACTTCCAGGCGTACGTCGGCCGCGGCGCGAACGTGAAGCACCTGGACCACGTCAACCTGCTCGCGCGCGACGTGCGCCGGTGCCGGCAGTTCTGGGAGGACGGCTTCGGCATCCGCACGTACGAGACGATCCTCATGCCGGACGGCGTGAAGGAGGCCGGAGCGTGGATGAGCAGCACCCTGCAGGGGCACGAGCTGATCTACACCGCCGAGAAGACCACGGGATCCGGCCGGCTGCACCACTTCGCCTACGCGGTGGAGAGTCGCGAGGAGGTGCTGCGGGCGGCCGACATCATGGCCGATGCGCGGATCTACATCGAGGCGGGCCCGTCCAAGCACACCGCGATCCAGGGCTTCTACCTCTACACGCGTGAGCCCGGCGGCAACCGCATCGAGGTCGCCAACGGCGGGTACTTCCGCTTCGCGCCCGACGCCGAGACCTACGTCTGGACGGCCGACGAGTGGAAGCTCAAGCCGGGCTGGGGCGCCCCCATCCCGCCGGAGTTCCACGTCTACGGCACCCCCGTCGTCGAGGAGCTCGCCGAGGACGCCGCGCAGGTGCCGGTCCTCGGGCCCGCCGACCTCTGACGGGCGCGGACCCGAGGATCGCGGGTCAGCGGCGGCGGTCGCGGTCCTCCACCGTGCGGAGGGTCTCCGTCTGCCACGGGACCGCCGTGCCGGCGGGCTTCGGAGCGGCCGCCCCGCCGCCGAAGCGGGTGCGCAGGTCGGCCTTGCGGACCTTGCCCGAGGCGGTGCGCGGCAGCTCGTCGACCACGATCACGTTCTTCGGGATCTTGTAGCGCGCGATCCGGCCGTCCAGGTGTGCGCGCACCTGCTCGGTCGTGACGTCCAGGCCGTCCCGCACGGTGACGATGGCCCAGGGCGACTCGCCCCACTTCTCGTCGGGGACGCCGATGACAGCGACGCCCGTGACGCCGTCGATGTCGTTGATGAGGTTCTCGACCTCGGCGGGATAGATGTTCTCACCGCCCGAGATGATCATGTCCTTCAGCCGATCGGCGATGAAGAGGTAGCCGTCGGGGTCGAGGAAGCCCATGTCGCCCGAGCGGAACCAGCCGTCGTCCGTGAAGGCCTTGGCCGTCTCCTCCGGCAGGTTGAGGTAGCCGGGGAAGACGTTCGGGCCGGTGATCTCGATCTCGCCCACCGTGCCGCGCGGCACCATGTCGCCGTGCTCGTCTGCGATGCGCACATCCATGAAGAAGTGCGGCAGGCCGACGCTTCCCTGCTTGTCGCGCGTGCGATCGGGCGCGAGGCTCGTGGCTCCCGGGGACGTCTCGGTCATGCCGTAGCCCTGGGAGAACGACAGCCCGCGCGCCTCGTACGCGTCGAGGATGCGCGTCGGCACGGCCGAGCCGCCGCACGTGAGCTTCTGCAGCGTCGACAGGTCGGTGCCGTCCCAGTCGGGGTGGTCCGCCAACAGCTGGTACGTGGTGGGCACGCCGCTGAGCATCGTGATGCCGTGCTGCTCGATGAGCCGCAGCGCGCGGCCGGGGTCGAACGACTTCTCGAGCACGATCGTGCCGCCCTTGAGGATGACGGGCAGCGCCCCCATGCCGAGCGCCGCGGCGTGGAACAGCGGGGAGATCAGCAGGGCGACGTCGGTCGAGACGACGTCGTAGTCGACGAGGCAGTTGATGGAGACCCACGTGAGGTTGCCGTGCGTGAGCACGGCGCCCTTCGCCTTGCCCGTCGTGCCCGACGTGTACATGATGATCGCCGGGTCCGCGTGCGTGACCGGCACCGCCATGTGCCCCCCGAGCCGCTCCGCCATGAGGCGGCGCAGCCCGGGCCGGGCGTCGTCCCCGTCGCCCGTGACGATCACCTGGTCGATGCCTGCGGCGGCGATGCCCGGTGCCAGCCTCTCGGCGAACTCCGGGTCGTGGATCACCGCGCGCGCCCCGCTGTCCGTGAGCACGTGCGTGATCTCGGGCGGGGCCAGGCGCGTGTTGACCGGCACGAACACCGCCCCCAGCTGCGTCACCGCGAACAGCGACTGCAGGAACGCGGGGCTGTTCTCGCCGAGGTACGCGACGGGGTCGCCCTTGCCGATGCCGTGGAGCGCGAGGACCGCCGCGATCCGGTCGGCCGCGTCCGCGAACTGCCGGTACGTGTAGGTCTCGTCGCCGAACACCAGGGCGGTCTTGTCGGGGTTCTTCAGGCGGCGCTTGGCTGGCCAGGCACCGATGCCGAGCTCATGCATGTCGTTCCTCGTCGGTGAGGTCGGGGGGTGGGGAGGGGATGGACGGGGCTCAGCGGTAGAAGCGGTAGAGCGACCGCGCCACGACGGCGGGACGCTCGGAGCCCTCGACCTCGAACGTCTGGTCCACGGCGAGCTGCACGCCGTCGCCCTTGACCTCGGTCACCTCGGCGACCACGGCGTTCATGCGCACGCGCGCGCCGACGGGCACGGGCGAGACGAAGCGCACCTTCTCCAGGCCGTAGTTCACGCGCGTGGTGACGCCCTCCGGCTCCAGCAGCTCGCTCCAGAACCGCGTCGCGAGCGACAGCGTGAGGAAGCCGTGCGCGATGGCCTGACCGAACGGGCCGTCCTTCGCGCGCTCCGGGTCGACGTGGATCCACTGGTGGTCGTCGACCGCGTCGGCGAACGTGTTCACGCGCTCCTGGGCGATCTCCGCCCACTCGGTCCAGCCCAGGTCGCGGCCGGTGAGGCCGAGGAGCTCGTCGTAGGTGACGGTGGTGGTCATGGTGTTCCTCCTGTGGATGGGATGCGTGGCGGCCCGGGCGGGCGCTGGTCGTGGGATCAGGTGAAGGCGGAGACGCCGCTGAGCGAACGGCCGACGATGAGCGCGTTGATCTCGTGCGTGCCCTCGTAGGAGTAGACGGCCTCGGCGTCGGCGAAGAAGCGGGCCGCGTCGTGCTCGAGCAGGATGCCGTTCCCGCCCAGCACCTCGCGCGCCAGCGCGGCGGTTTCGCGCGCGCGCTCGGCGGTCACCATCTTGGCGAGGGCGGAGTTCTCGTCGCTCCACTCGCCGGCGTCCTGGCAGGCCGACAGCTGCGTCACCAGCGCGAGGCACGACGTGACGTTGCCCAGCATGCGTGCCAGCTTCTCCTGCACGAGCTGGAAGCCGCCGATGGGACGCCCGAACTGCTCGCGCCGGCGCACGTAGGCGAGGGCGGCGTCGAGCGCTCCGGCCTGCAGGCCGGTGGCGATCCAGGCGACGTCCGAGCGCATGCGGCGCAGGAGCCCGGCGACGTCGCGCCACGACTCCACGCGCTGGAGGCGGCGCTCCTCGGGGACGCGGACGCCGTCCAGCACGATGTGCGCGTTCTGCATGGGGCGCAGCGACACCTTGCCCGTGAGCGGGCGGATCTCCACGCCCGGGGCGTCGCGGTCCACCAGGAACGCCTTGACGTGTCCGTCGGCCTCGTCCCGCGCGAACACGGCGAGGACGTCGGCGGCGGCGGCGCCGCCGATCCAGCGCTTCTCGCCGTCGATCGTCCAGGTGTCGCCCTGACGGCGGGCGCGCGTGGCGAGCCCGCCGGCGATGTCCGATCCGTGCTCGGGCTCCGTGAGCGCGAAGGTGCCGCGCAGCTCGAACGAGCGCACCAGCGGGTCCCAGCGCTGCGCCTGCTCGACGGAGCCGCCGTGGCGGACGGCCGTGCGGAACAGTCCCGACTGGGCGTTGTAGAGCGTGGCGACCGAAGCGTCCGTGCGTGCCAGCACGAAGTTGCGGAAACCGGAGAACATGCTCGAGTCCGCCTCGTCGGGCGCGACGCCCTCGGGCTCCATGAGCCGCAGCGGCACCAGAGCGTCGAGCACGGCGTCCGGCATGACCGCGCGCTCCCACGCGTCCGACAGCAGCGGGCGGATGCGTTGATCCAGTGTCTCGCGCAGGCCCGCGAGCGCCGCCAGCGCGGACGCGCTCAGGTGGCGTTCGGCGAGGCCGTAGCGGTCGAGGGGATCGGAGGCGGTCATGACGCCGCCTCCGGAGCCAGCCCGAGCAGACGGGCGGCGTTGTGCTTCATGATCCCGGGAAGCACCTCGGGCTTGAAGGTGCCGACCGCCTCGGCGTCGCGCATCCAGCGGTCGGGCGTGAGCAGCGGGAAGTCGGATCCGAACAGCACGCGGTCCTTCACGATCGAGTTGGCGTAGCGCACCAGCTCCGCGGGGAAGTACTTGGGGCTCCAACCCGACAGGTCGATCCAGGTGTTGTGCTTGTGGGTCGCGACCGACAGGGCCTCGTCCTGCCACGGCACGGACGGGTGCGCCATGATGATCTGCAGATCGGGGAAGGTGGCCGCCACGACGTCCAGCAGCATGGGATTCGACAGGGCGAGACGGAATCCCCGCCCGCCGCGCATCCCCGCGCCGATACCCGTCTGACCGGTGTGGAACAGGGCGGGCACGCCGGCGTCCTGGATCACCTCGTACAGCGGGAAGTGCGCGGGGTCGCTCGGGTCGAAGTTCTGCACCGTCGGGTGGAACTTGAAGCCGCGCACGCCGCTGTCCTCGACCAGGCGCCGGGCGATGTCGACCGCGTCGGGGCGGCCCGGATCGACGGAGCCGAAGGGGATCAGCACGTCGTTGTTCCTGGCCGCGCCCGCGGCGATGTCGGCGTTGGAGAGCGGCTCATGGCCGAGGTTCGTCAGCGCATCCACCGTGAAGACGACCGCGGCCATCCGGCGCTCGCGGTAGTACTCCGCCACGCTGTCGAGATCGGGGTTCACCCCGTCCGTGCGGAAGTAGCGGCTGGCCGCCTCGGCCAGGTCCGGCGGCAGCGACGCGTGCCCGTGCCCGTCGACCTCGATGTGCACGTGCACATCGATCGCCTCCACAGCGTCGAGATCGATGGCCGACTCGTAGCGCGTCACGGGTACTCCTCTTGATAGCGGGCGTCGTTGCCGTCGGGGCCGACCGCGCTCAGGCGGTCGGGCGCTGCAGCTCGTCGGGCAGCGGCGGGAAGCTCTCGCCGACGCTCTGCAGCTCGCCGACCTCGGCGGCGAACGACTCGCGCAGCGCCTCGTACGTCCAGCCGCCCTCGCGGTACGCCGTCGCGACCGGCTCCGGGTGCGACCACAGCTGGAGGCGGTCGCCGCCGATGCCGATCGCCTGGCCCGACACGTCGGCCGCGGCGTCCGAGGCCAGGTACGCGACGAGGCCCGCGACGTCGGCCGCGGTGCCGAAGCCGAGGTCGTGGCGGTAGAAGGCGGGCATGGGCTCGCCCTTCTGCTCGGCCTCTACGGCGGCGGCGAAGTAGGGCAGCGTCGCCGTCATGGCGGTCGACGCGACGGGGATGACCGTGTTGGCCGTGATGCCGGCGCGCTTGAGCTCGAGCGCCCACGTGCGGACCATGCCGACGATGCCGGCCTTGGCGGCCGCGTAGTTGGTCTGGCCGAAGTTGCCGCGCTGGCCGGTCGGGGAGCCGATGCAGATGATGCGGCCGCCCTCGCCCTGCTCGCGCATGCGGGTCGCCGCCTCGCGCACGCACGTGAAGGTGCCGCGCAGGTGGACGTCGATCACGGTGTCGAAGTCGTCGTCGCTCATCTTCCAGAGCACGGTGTCGCGCAGGACGCCGGCGTTCGTGACGAGGATGTCGAGCCGGCCGTACGTCTCGAAGGCGGTGTCGACCAGCTTCTTGGCGGTCTCGGTGGGGCCCACCGGGGCCACCACGGCGGTGGCGTTGCCGCCGGCATCCGTGATCGATGCGACGGCCGCCGCGGCCGTGGCCTCGTCGACGTCGTTGACGATGACCGAGGCGCCCTGGCGGGCGAGCTCCTGGGCGTATGCGAGACCCAGTCCGCGACCGGACCCCGTGACGATTGCGACCTTGCCGTTCAGCGACATTGCTCTCTCCTCCGGACGGATCGACCCGTCCCTCACGGATCATGGTGCAATTCCTTGAGAATGTCAATCATTGTCGGAGCCCATCTGTTTGCTAAGGTCGGCGCATGACGAGCCAGCTTCGGGTCGGTGCTGCCCTGGAGGGGGAGACCGCGTTCCTGCTCGCGCGCGCGAACGCCCATTCCCTCGCTGCGGCGGGGGCGGCGCTCGCGCCGTTCGGGCTCCGCGTGCGCTCGTACTCGGTGCTCGCGCTCGCCGTCGCGGAGGTGCGGCTCTCGCAGCGCGACATCGCCGAGTACCTGCGGCTCGACCCGAGCCAGGTGGTCGCGCTCGTGGACGACCTGCAGCGGCGCAGGCTCGTCGAACGCGAGCCCGACGAGCACGACCGCCGGGCCAAGGTCGTCGTGGCCACCGAGGCGGGCCGACGCCTCCACGCCGAGGCGCATCGGGCGGCGCACGACGCCGAGCGGGACCTGCTCGGCGTGCTGCAGGAGCATGAGCGCGAGCAGCTGCGGAACCTGCTGCACCGCGTTGCGTTCCCCCGCTGAACGCCGGATGCGAGGGACGTCGGCGCCGTGTCCGAACCGTGATGTCCACAACCATTGACATCCTCAATCGTCCGTTGTTCACTTAGGCGTGCCCGCACCCGGGCGTCCCTCTCAGTCACGAAGGAGTCGCTGAGCACCATGTCACGCACCCGAATCGTTTCCCTCGCCGCGGTCGCCGCGGCCAGCCTGTTCCTGACCGCCTGCAACGCGGGATCGCCGGCCGGGGAGCCCGGCACCGACGAGCCCGCCGGGGAAGGCCTCACCGCCATCACGGTCGGCGTGCTCACGATCGCGCCCGCGGCGGCCGTGCAGTACGGCATCGACCAGGGCATCTTCGAAGAGCACGGCCTCGACGTGAGCACGCACATCGCCCAGGGCGGCGCGGCCATGCTGCCCTCCGTCTCGACGGGCCAGATCGACTTCGGCGTCGGCAACCCGCTCTCGGTGCTCGTCGCCGCGAGCCAGGGCGTGGACGTGCGCGTCGCGTCGGGCTACTCGTTCTCGCTCGCGGAGGGCGACGACATCAACGCCGTCGTGACCCGCGCCGAGGACGGCATCGAGACGTGGAGCGACCTTGAGGGCAAGCGGGTCTCGGTCAACGCCGTGAACACCCAGGGCGACCTGACGATCCGCGAGTCGGTCGAGACCGACGGCGGCGACCCCGATGCCGTCCAGTTCATTGAGATCGCCTTCCCCGACGCGCTCGCGCAGCTGGACGCCGGCAACGTCGACGGCGTGTGGATCCCCGAGCCGTTCCTCTCGGCCGCCATGGCGGAGCCGGAGAAGTACGCGGTGCTCGGCCACCCGAACCAGAACGCCCTCCCCGGGATGCCCACGATGGTGACGTTCACGTCCGGGACGCTGGCCGAGGAGGACCCCGATCTCGTGCAGACCTGGCGCGAGGCGATCACCGCCGTGCTCGCCGCGACCGAGGAGGACCGCGAGGGCTTCGCCCGGACGATCTCCGAGTTCACGAGCATGCCGGAGGCGGCCGCCATGGACCTCCGTCTCGAGCGACTCTCGGGTGAGCTGGACCCGCAGCTGATCCGCGATCTGGCCGACCTGGCCGAGAAGCAGGGCTTCGTGCAGAACTCGCCGGATCTCGACACCGTCATCCTCGACTAGGCGTTCGATCTCACACCCGGCCGTGGCGCCCGCACCGGGCGCCACGGCCACCACCTCGACACGAGAGGCGACGCGACTCACGATGTCACTCGCTCCGCCCGACACGCTCACGCGCACGGTCGCCGTCGCGCAGGCGCGCAGCAGGCGACGGACGTTCCGTCCCCGCCGCCTGCTGCTCGGCCTCGCCGGCATCGCGACCTTCCTGCTCGTGTGGGAGCTCGTCTCCCGCGCGGGCCTCGTCAATCCCACCTACCTGCCGCCCGCCACGACGGTGCTGGCGCAGCTCGGGGTGAACTTCACGCTCACCGGCTTCTGGGCCGCGGTGGGGGTCACGATCGGCACCTGGGCCCTCGGCATGCTGATCGCCTTCGTGCTGTCGGCGCCGCTGGCCGTCGTGATCGGGCTGTCGCCGTTCCTGAGCAGGCTCACGCGCTCCACGGTCGAGTTCCTGCGGCCCATCCCGTCGGTCGGTCTGATCCCGCTCGCCGTGCTGGTCTTCGCGGCGCCGCTGCACCAGAGCCTGCTGATCGTCGTGTACGGCGCGTTCTGGCAGATCTTCGTCCAGGTGCTCTACGGGGTGGCCGACGTCGACTCGGTCGCCATGAGCACGGCGCGCAGCTACGGCTTCTCGTGGCTGCAGCGCGTGCGCGATGTGGTGCTGCCGACGATGCTGCCGTACCTCGTGACGGGCGTGCGGCTCGCCGCGGCGGTCGCCCTGATCCTCACGATCACGGCGGAGCTCGTGCTCTCCTCGCCCGGCCTCGGTCAGCAGGTGGCGCTGTCGCGCGACGCGGGCCTGTACGCATCCACCTACGCGCTCGTGCTCGCCACGGGGCTGCTCGGCGTCGCCATCAATCTCGTCGTGCGCGTGGTCGAGCGCCGGCTGCTGTCGTGGCACCAGTCCACGCGGGAGGGGGAGTGATGCGCAAGCCGCTCGTCGCCGTCGCGTTCGCGCTCGGCCTGCCCCTCCTCCTGATCGCCGTGTGGTGGCTCGCCACGCTCGGGTCCACGAGCCCGTTCGTGCCGAAGCCGGTCCCGCTCGTCACGACGTTCCTCGACACGTGGTTCGGCGGGCGCCTGTTCGCGGACGTCCTTCCGAGCCTCGGACGCTTCGCGGCCGGCACGGCGCTCGCGATCGTCCTCGGCATCACGCTGGGGCTGCTGGTCGGGCTGAGCCGGGGGCTCCAGGCCTTCACGGAGCCGACGTTCGAGTTCTTCCGCGCGGTGCCGCCCCCCGTGCTGATCCCCGTCCTCGGCCTCCTGATCGGGGTCGGCGACGAGATGAAGATCGTCGTGATCGTGGTGGGCGCCATCTGGCCCGTGCTGCTGAACACGATCGCGGGCGTGCGCGCCGCGGACTCGGTGCAGACCGAGACGAGCCGCTCGTACGGCATCAGCGGCCTGAACCGCATCCGCTACCAGGTGCTGCCGTCGGCCGCGCCGCAGATCCTCGCGGGCGTGCGGCAGAGCCTGCCGATCGGGATCATCCTGATGGTGATCAGCGAGATGTTCTTCAGCTCGTCGGGCCTCGGGTTCACCATCATCCAGTTCCAGCGCCAGTTCGCCGTGCCGCAGATGTGGTCGGGCATCCTGCTGCTGGGACTCATCGGCTTCGCCGTCTCGATGCTCTTCAAGGTCGTCGAGCGTCGCCTCCTCCGCTGGTACTACGGACTGAAGGACCTCGAGAATGCCTCCTGAGAACGTGACCCCTGTCGTCGGCAAGGGCCGGACGCTGCCGCCGGAGCAGACCCTGCTGTCGGTGCGCGGCCTGAAGAAGGTGTACCAGACGGACGGCGGCGACATCGAGGCCGTGCGCGACCTCACGTTCGATCTCGGGCGCAACGAGCTCACGTGCCTCGTGGGCCCGTCGGGATCCGGCAAGACCACGCTGCTGAAGTGCATCGCCGGGCTCCTCGAGCCCACGAGCGGCGAGGTGCTGCTCGACGGCAAGCGCGTCACCGGACCGCCGAAGAAGATGGCGGTGGTGTTCCAGGAGTACGGCCGGTCGCTGTTCCCGTGGCTGCGGGTCGCCGACAACGTCGAGCTGCCGCTGAAGAACGCCGGCGTGCCGAAGGCGAAGCGGGCCGAGCTCGTGGCCGAGGCGCTCGAGAGCGTCGGGCTGTCGCACGTGCCGAAGTCGTACCCGTGGCAGCTGTCGGGCGGCATGCAGCAGCGCGTCGCGATCGCCCGTGCCATTGCGTATCAGCCCGAGGTGCTGCTCATGGACGAGCCCTTCGCGGCCGTCGACGCGCAGACGCGCGCCGACCTGGAGGACCTCGTGCGCTCCATCCGGGAGCGGCTGGGCGTGACCGTGCTGTTCGTGACGCACGACATCGACGAGTCGGTGTATCTGGGCTCGCGCGTGATCATCCTCTCGTCCTCGCCCACGGTGGTGCAGGAGGACCTCGTGATCGACCTGCCGGACGAGCGCGACCAGCTCGAGACGCGCGCGCTGCCGCGCTTCACCGAGCTGCGGCATCACGTGTACGAGCAGATCCAGCTTGCCAAGCGCGGCTTCCGCCCCGACGAGGCGCGTGTCGGCTGATCGCCCGCGGGGCGGGCCCGCGCCGGCCGCCCCTTCGCGCCCCGAGCTCACGCCGGGGATGCTCGTCGCGCTCGGCTTCATCGGGATGGCGGGGTCGCTGTCGACGGACCTCTACCTGCCCGCCTTCCCGAGCATGCAGGCGCACTTCGGTGCGACCGCCGCGAGCGTCCAGCTGACGCTCACCGCCTACCTGATCGGCGCCGCGGCGGGGCAGTTCGTGGTGGGCACGCTCTCGGACGCGCTGGGACGCCGCAGGACGCTCCTGGCGGCGCTCGCGGTGTTCGCAGCGGCGGGGTACGTGGCGGCGGCGGCGCCCTCGCTCGAGTGGGTGATCGCCCTGCGCCTGCTGCAGGGCCTGTCGGGAGCGGCCGGGGTCGCGCTCGCGCGCGCCGTGATCGCGGACCTCGCGGCGGGAGAGCAGGCCGCGCGGGGACTCAGTCTGCTCATGGCCATGACGGGGCTCGGTCCCGTCTTCGGCAGCCCGCTCGGAGCGCTCCTGACCGCCTGGGGCGGATGGCGCGCCGCGCTGCTCGGCCTGGCCGTGATCGCCACCGCGATGCTCCTGGTCGCGATGCTTGTGATCCCGGAGAGCCTCGCGCCGGAGGCGAGGCATCCCGCGCGGCTCGGACCGCTCGTCCGGACTCTCGGCCGCCTCGGTCGCGACGGCGCCTTCCTCGGCTACGTCGTCGCCTTCGCCTGCACATACGCGGCGCTCATCGTCTACATCGGCGCGTCGTCCTTCGTCGTCCAGCGCGTGTTCGACGCATCGCCGGTCGTGTATTCGCTGACGTTCTCGGCCGGATCCGTCGCCTTCGTCGCGGGCGCCTGGCTCAACGGCCGCGCCGTCCGCCGGCTCGGGCCCGAGCGTGCGCTCGCCGCGGCCCACGTCTTGGCGCTCGGCGCGGCGACCGCCCTGACGGCGCTCGCGCTCGCGGGTACGCTCACGCTCGCGGCCTGGGTTCCCCTCGTGTGCCTGTTCAGCGCGGGCTGCGCGGCCGGCATGTCGGACGCGTCCGCCCTCACGCTGCAGCGCGCGGCGTTCGCGGCGGGATCCGGCTCGGCCTCGCTCGGTCTGTTCCAGTACTCGCTCGGCGCCGTCGCATCGCCGTTCGGCGGGTTGTGGGGCGACCACACGGCGCTGCCCGCGGCCGCCGGTATGACGGGCGCGATCGCCCTCGCCATGGCCGCCGCGGCCGTCGGGAGCCGCCTCGCGCGCCGGTCCCCGACCGCATGACGTTGACTAGCTGTACTTCCCCGTGAGGTTGTGAACGCGGGAGGCTGGGGTCTGGCCGCCGAGGGCGGTGTGGGGTCGGTGGTGATT
>NZ_BMJY01000008.1:0-72046 GCF_014643695.1 Microbacterium album
AATCACCACCGACCCCACACCGCCCTCGGCGGCCAGACCCCAGCCTCCCGCGTTCACAACCTCACGGGGAAGTACAGCTAGTGTCCTCGTTGGTGGCGTCTGATGGTGGGTAGTCTCGGCCGGGCTCCCGGCACCGCATCGGCACGCGAACGAGCCGCGACCTGCCGCGTGTGATTCACTGGCACGTGTCTCGACGGAGCGGCATCGAGCCGACTCAGGGGAATGCGAAACCCCCGGGCGAACCGGGGGTTTCGGTGGTGGCTCCGACGGGCGTCGATCCCGTGACCTCACGAGTAACGGCCCGACGGAATCAACAGTAATCGCGGGGTATCGGCATGCTCGACTCACCTACTGCCGACTAGTCACGCCGTATCGGGGAGTATCGCAACGGATCAGCGAATGTGCGGAGTAGATGCGGGGTCGCCAACCGTCGGCCCCACGGTTCACCTAGGCTGGTCGAGCCTGCTGGCCATCCACTCGTCGAGGTCCTGGGCGCGAAACGCGTTTCGGCTACCGCGCTTGAGCATTCGGGGACCCGCCCCCAGCGATATCTGGTTGTAGAGCGTCTGGAGCGGCATGCCGATGTACTCCGCGGCTTGGCTGGTCGTGAGGTACTGAGGGGGAGCGGAGGCGACCAAGCTCGTCACTATCCGGTCAGCTTCCTCGCGGACTACACGTCTCACGATTTCTTCGATCTCGCGGCGGCTTGACTCATGAAGCATGCTTACGAGTCTTCAGCGCCACGGCTACCGTCGCCACAGGGAGTTCACGCCATACTCGCGCACGTCCACCCGTGACTTGGAAGCCAGATTCGATGCGTGCGGACTGCTTGCGATTCATCGGGTCGATGACCTCAGCAGTGCTTAGGGCATCCGGGTTCGGATCAGCGAGGACGGCCCGGGGTTCCGTCAGCAATAGTGATGGAAGCCCCGCTCGTCGTCCTTCGGAGCCGGAAGCCCGGAGGCTAAGGCGTTCAAGGGTACGCAGATTGTGCGTACCCCCTTCGAACCATGCTGCGAGCTCTTCGCGGCGAGCCGTCATGCCTCATACCCTCGGTTCCGTGGACTTCAAAGCTACGTACGAGCGGAAGCCAACGCCAGACGATGAGGGCAGTGACTGGCTGTACCGCGACCCGACGACGAAACGGACTCACCGAGTAGAGATCGACGTCGTCCCCGACCAGGCTCGGAAGATCCGGATTCAGCACCTTGATCGAGACATGCGGGGCAAGTCTGAGTGGGTGCCAATCGGACGGGCAAAGGTGCCCTGGGCCGTCGCCGACGACTACCTAGCCACTGTTGCCATGTGGGCGCGTGCCGAGCGTCACCGCCCTGGTGCCGCCAAGTCGGATCTCGCCGCGAGGTTGCTCGCTGTGTACGTGGACGAGCGCGTCGCTGGCATCTATTACAACGGAGCCAGCGGCATCATCGAGATCCATGATGTACCTGAACTGGCGCGGCTGTGTGGCCTTCCACCTGAGGCGCTGGTTGAGCACGAGGACACGTTTACGGATGGGGCGACCTACGCGCCGTGGCCCACGACTGAGCTAGTTGTGAAGAGGCTGGTAGCGCGAGACCCTCAACCTGCTTCCGAGCACCTCGCTTCGCTTCGCGCGGACGACCTGCGGTCAGCGAAGCGCACGATGATGGATGGGGACCCCTGGTGGGTCTCTCCAACATGGGACGACGACCCCACGGCACAGCGCCTGAGGCAGTGGAATGAGCAGGATGCTACGACTCGGAAGTACCTGAGCCAGCTGCTCGACGACGAAACGCCAGGACTCGCAGAGGACTTCCTGACCCTTCGTCAGATGTACCTGGATCTCGTCCGGCTCATGCCGCACGCTACTGAGAGGATCAGGATGACGCGTGCGCGAATCTCGGAGGCGCTGGCAGAAGAGATCGAGAGGCTCGTTGCCCGTCCCCTACCCCCGAGCGCTGCTCTGTTAGGGGCAGACGAGCCGACAGAGAAGGATCGGTCCATCTAGGAGCCCCCTACGAACTGCTCCAGCTGGCCTCTCTTCATCGATCGCGGCCTCACGTTCGGCAAGCATCTCCGGAGCAGCGTGGCATGGTCATCCCTCCACTCATCGTCGGGGAGGACGAGTGTAGAGCCAGGGGGCGCTGCTGACTCGATGCTGTCGGGTCGTCAAGCTGTGGTTATGGCGGGTCTCTGCCTGTAGGACTGCTGAAGATGCGGCTGGGGATTGTCCACATGTATTAAGCCAGGTAACGTGAGGGACGTGACTGCTTCCCTGCCCATGATCACCATGCTCCGCCGCGGGTCCGGCTCAGGCGCCCGCCGCAACGTCGTGGACCGGGCAGACTACGGTACTCGCGGTGCACGTCAGCCAAGCAGGGCAGAGCGGGATCGGGTTCGCGCGCTTCTTGCGGACCGTGGTACTCGACTGGCGTAACGCGAGCGGTTCGCAACACCGAGCGCACCTGAGCGTTTTCCGGTGCACGCAGCCGGAGGACTCGACGTACGACGAAGACAGCGGCCTCGAGACTCACGACTATCCGTGGGAGTACGAGGTCCAGGACTACGTTCGCCGCAGGCATGTGCCGGCGCATCCGCCAGAGTTTCTGCTCCTTGGGTACGACGATAAGGGTCTGGCCGCGGTCATCGAGATCAAGGTCAGCGAGTTCGACCGCTTCTGCTTCATCGCCGCAGTCGCGATTGCTCAACGTGTCAGCGGTCGCGGCCTGGCTGCCGAGGCACTTGCGAGAGTGCACAACGTGATGACGGCGTACCGTATAACGAGCAACTACACGGCAATGGCGCGTATCGACCCGGACAACTGGCCAGCGAAGAGCGCATTCGCGAAACAGGGCTATGAGTACCTCGAGATCCAAGAAGGCTACGAGCTCTGGGCTCGGAACTTCTGACCGGCATGATCCGCGCCTCCTGAGCCGCCCGAGCCTGTCCGGTGTGGGGTGGCGAAACACCACCCCACCGGCCATCTCAAGGCGGCCGTGATTCGCCACTCCCTTGAGGTGCTTGGCTGTGGTCTTACCGAGGGTACGCACAATCCGCGTACCCTTCTCGTCGACCTCCAGGGAGCGCGTCATCGCCGCGGTGGACGAGTAGCTAAGGCCGCTGCTTGTGCGTGAGCGCTACTGCTGCGGTGGTAGATCCGATTGACGCGTGATTCGGATCGGCAGGTCACGTGTCCCCCGTACACGCATCCTCAGCTCGAACATGTGAGTGATTGCCCTCAGGAACTCGTACGGGTCGACATCGTGCACGAGGAACTCCGTCGCGGGGATCTCGCCACCGTTTGCCTCGGCAACGCGCGGATAGACGTCACCACCTTCCGGAATGTGCTCACGGTGCACCGCCACGACGTGAAGCTCGTGCCCTGTCTCGCCCCCGCCGATGTCAAAGCCGATGATCCGCCACTCGTCGGGATTCAGCCCAACAGTCCGCTCGGGTGAACGGCCCGTCATCTTCTGGTCGAGTTGCGCGGTGCCCTTCCAATCGGGGTACGTGACCTCCGCGTCACGCCAGACGAAGCCCTCGCTCATGATTCAAGCGCCGTGTTATAGACAGCACCTTCAACGCCCTCGACTGCATCCTTGATCTCCTTGAGCAGCTTCGTCTGCTTCTGCAGTTCAGACAAGATCTGTCGCAACTCGTGCTCGCCAGCCATGTGCTTCACCCTCCTTCGTCGTGCGGATAACGCCGATGCTCTCACAAGGGACAGACATTGCGCTCGCGGCCCTTCAGTAGATGACTACTTGGCCTTTGTCCGCGCTGAGCGTCACTAGGGCTAAGCTCTCCCGAAATGTGAACCGTGCGAAGCGGCCCCGACCTCGTATGGGCGCCGAGGGTTTCATTCAGTACGCTCGTCGGCATGCGCCGTATCGCGGTACTGCCCCTCATTGTCTTGCTGCTTCTAAGCGCCTGTTCGCGGGACCCGGCGCACCCAGACCAGCTTTCAGCGCCTGTTCCTGCGACCTCTGGAACCGAGTCACCTGCCGCGCTTCCAGCGAGCGGTGAGGAGTACGTCTGGAGTCCTGTCGAGGTTTCTGACGAGTGCTCAGGAGCGTTGCAGCTGCGGCAGACATCCCCGGTGACCAGATCGCAGATGAAGAGTTGAAAGCCACGGTGTACGTGTGCCGGACGGTCGACGAGTGGGTGACTGCTGTGCGGGAGAGGCCCGAGGCCATGGGGCTCAAGGGCCCCGAGTTCGTGGACCCTGTGATCGACATGGCGACGATCTCCTTTCACGAGCGGGAGGCACCTGCATGCCTGGATGGTGTTGCTCGTTCGCTAGACCGCCACTGGAAGTAGAGCCCCCCAGAGACCGGGAGCATGCCGATATCCTCGCAACCATGGATGACCCCATCACTCCCGTCGAGCTAGCTCGCGAGCTCGGGCACGTGGAGCAGCGTCCGGGCAAGATGGTCCGCGATTTCCTGCGTGCCCGGTACGGCGACCAGCACGAGCACTATTCGCGGTGGCAACTGACGCCACAGCAGGCGAACGAGGTTCGTGCTCATTTCCGTGGCATGCTCACCCCGTCAGAGGTGCGGGACATGCTCGCGATCGCGGACGTTGCCACCGTTGATGAGTTGGTCGAGAAGCTGCGGGACTACCTCAACGCCGAGGGCTCTTGACGCATGGTGACGGCGTTGCGCCACACGACCGCTTCTCGGCGGGTTTGTGCGGCCAGGTGACCCATGCCCACACCCGAGAGGGGAGCGATTCGGGTCATGCCGCGCCGGGCGACGCGTGGAGCATAGGCGTAAGTGCGGACACTCAGCTTCGGCGGTAGATCGCAAAGAGCCGCGGTGGGACACTGGGAGCATGAGGGAATCGGCGTTTTGGCTCGGCGTCCTCATCGTCGCGTGCTTCAGCGTGTCTTGGGCGTCGGCAGCTCCGTTGCCGGTGGCGCTTGTTCTTGGCTTTGCGGCGGCGGGGCTGATGGGATGGTCCCTCCTGGCTCTGCTGGCGATTGCCCGTTCTGCACAGCGCGAACGGTCTCCTCGAGGAGCTGCTGGAACTGCTCCTCGCTCAGCTGGTTCCCGCTAAGAGCTACCAGCGCGACGATCGCGCTGATGACCGCGACGAGCACGGATGCCCAGGCGGCTGCCGCCATGCTCGTCGGGCCGCGGAACTTCTCGAGCCACGGTTTCGCCTGAGGGATGTTCTCGACAAGAGTCTGCTCAAGTACCCGGACCTTCTTCTCGTCATCGACTGAGTCCGCCTGCTGCTGAACCCACGCGAGGCTCTGCTTAAGTCGGTGCAGCTGTCTCGGGCTGAGCCGTAGAGTTGCAGTCGTTCGCCCGTTGATGTCGTTGTATGTGCCATCGACGTAGCTCGCAGATTTCCCGCAGGCCGGACATGTTCCCGTGGATCCGGAGATGGTCAGGTTGACCACGTTCTCGAAGTAAATGCCGCTCTGGTCATTAACGAAGCCGTGCTCCTCGCAGAACAGGACCGGGGTGGGCGACATGCCGGGAACGCTACTGCACCCGCAAGTCTCCGCACAACGCACGGAACCGCCCCTCCCGGGGAGCCAGCCACCGTCATCATGATGATCATCATGTGCGGTGTCAACCGTAGATGACATGCAGTAGCGCGATTCGCACGGCGGTCATCACCGCTGTGAGGTCGAGCTTGATAGTCCACGAGACGCGGATCTCGATCATTGGGAACTCCCCTTGCCGCTGAACTGGTGTTGTCATGGCGGCGGAGTCTAAGGGGCTCCTGAGCCCTCTTCGGGGGGTTAGCGTCGGTAATTTACGACGCGGTCCCGTATGCCCATACATCCATCGTAGGTGCTGATCCCTCGACGAGGAGGGGGCTGCGGCTTCCGCGGCTCAGGTCGGGTGTACTGCTTCCCGTCCATGCCGGTGATCGGCGGCGGGGTCGGGAACTCCGCCTGCTGACGCTCGATGCGAGCGAGAACCGCATCGCGCTCAACGCCTGTCATCGGCTCGAACTCGACGGGCGCGACCTCCCCGGCCGGGATCGGCTCAGGATCGTTCAGGTGTTCAGAACTGAACACCTGCGACGCCTCGCGATCTGCATGAACCGTGCCGACGCTCACTCCGACGATGGGTGCGATTGCTCGGGTGCTCATGCCCTGCGCGCTGAGCTCGGCCATGGGATCAGTTCAATCGGCACCCGGCACCTCCTGCTGGGGTGGGCGCGGGTGGATATCGAGGATCACGCGGCGTGCTGTGAACATGAAGTCCCCGAGTCGTTTCGTGATCAGCGGGACCGCGGCGACGGGGGCTTCCCTGAGGGTGTGCCTGGTCACGAGCAGGGCCACGTGTTCGGCGATGAGTCGGGCGTAGCCGGGTTGCGTCTCGTGCGCGATGCGGATGATCTCGGTCCTGGCGGACGGTGAGTCAGAGCCGGACATAAGGAGTGCGAAGACCTGTAGGGCTTCTTCGTTCGCTCGTTCCGGGTCGATGGCGAACATCCCGCTGCCGTTCATCGGATTTGCCTCCCTCTCGTCACCGTCTGCGCACGACGCGCCTCACTCGCATGGATCCGCTGATCCGCTTCAACCCTCATCCGGGCGACGATCGCACCGTCCACGTCCTTCACGATCAACGTGTCAGGCATCGTAGGTGCCGACTGCGCGCCGCCAAGGACACCGAGACGGACCCCCGACTCAACCCACACACCGACGTTGCGCTCCTTCTGGTCCGGCTTCCCGGAGATGTACGCCTCCCACAGCGTCTCCGGCTCAGCGAACTTATGAATCGCCTCCGGACGCCCCTGATAGATGCCGGGGCCGGCGAACCCGCCGTCCCTGAACGCTTTCGCGTAGTCGTACAGGTTGCCGTCTGCATTCGGCTTCGGCGGCGAGGCGAGTCCCCGCACTCCACCGCTGGCGTCGATGCTGATGTGCTTCGTGGATGGGGTGGCGGCCAGTTGGCGGTTGAGTTCCCTGATGTGATCGATCGCGGCACCGGACCCTGAGAGGCTGATGTCGATGTTGCGGTGTGTGGGGATCTCGTTCGCCGCTCGGGCGACGTCGCGCAACCCGTGCTCGACGTCTTCCGCGCGTCCGAGGTTCTCGTCCGCCCATCGGACGGCTTCCTCTCGGGACAGTCCCATCGCTTCGAGTTGTCGGATGATCGCGTCCCGGCCACGCGTGTATGCGTCGGTGACCTCGTCGGCGGACTTGCCGTTGTCGATCATCGCTTCGGCGGCGGCACGGTGACGTTCCTCCACCTGGCGGAGGGAGTCACGGAGCCGGATCGACGCGTCGTTCGTGCCGTCCAGGGTGACGCCTGATGCCTTGGCTGCTTCCGTCATCGAGTTGATCGCGGACTGGGCGGAGTCCTGCGCGTCCCCCATGTCCATCGCCGCGCGACCGAGGTCTGCCAACGCCTTCCGGTAGGTGTCCAGCGTCTCCTCACCGGCCTCGACCTCCCCGTGGAGTGCCATGAAAGCCGCCTCCGCGTCCGAGACCGGTGGCTTCACCTCCCCGAGGGCAATCTTCAGCAGGGTGGCGTCATCCGCGGTGAGCCCCATTTCGTCAGCGACTCTGATGAGGTTGTCCCGCAACGTGTCGGACGAGTGGATCAGGGTCAGGATGTTCGCGTCTGTCAGCTCGAACTCGTCCCGCAACGCGCCCATCGTCGCGACCGCGTCATCGACGCTGAGCTGAGCGAGGGCGTCCGCAGCGTTCTCAACGCTGGCTTTCAGTTGGTCGAACCAGATATCGATCGGGTCGGAGCTGTTGCTAGAAGGGCGGCCCCGCTGGATCTGGTCAAGCACCCCGCCGAGGTCCTGGATCGTCTCCTTCACGCGCTCCACCTCCCAGGGGAACGCGGTGCCCTGGACCGCCTTCGCGAGGGCCTCATCGAGGCTGCCCTTGCTGATCGCGTTGGACAGGTCCGTGACGCTGGCCTCGGTTCCCTTCAACGCGTCTCCGAAGGCTTCCAAACCGGCCACAGCGGCGCTGAGCACTGCCGTCGCTGCCATCGCCTTGAACGCGACCGTGGTGATGCGGGCGGCGCGTTGCGCGGTGGGACCGAGGGTCTCCAGCGCCAGTCGGTACTCGACGATCTTCGGGACGCCCATCAGCATCGCCCCGGACGCCAGAGCAACAGCACCGCCCAGCCCCGTAGCGATCCCGATGATTCCCTGCACAGGGTCGGGCAGGTCCCCGAGGGCCTGAGCGAACTCGGCCACGCGCCCCGACGTTTCCGCGACGACCGGGAGGAACACCTCTCCGAAATCGATCGCCGCGTCCCGGATGGCGTTCGCGGCGATCGCGACGCGAGCCTCAACAGTCTCGTACCGCTTCGCGGCCTCCTCCGTCAGAGCGTTGTTCGCCTCGAACTCCCTGTTACCAGTCGCCATCGCCTCGGTGAACATGTCCGCAGCCGAGGATGAGCGCAGCAGCGCGTCGCGCATACGAACCTCAGTGATGCCCAACTCCGCGAGCACACCAAGCGTGGACGAGCCCTGCGCCTCCGCGTTCGCCAGGCCCTTCACGAACGCCGCAAGCGCCTCAGACGGGGCCGTACGCCACTGCTTCGAGAACTCCTCCGCGGACATGCCCGCCGTCTTCGCGAACATCGCGACACGGTCGCCGCCCTCCTCAACCGACGCGGCAATGTCGATCATCACCTTCGACATCGCCGAACCGCCGGCCTCAGCCTCGATACCCACCGAGGACAGCGCCGTCGCGAGACCCAGCACGTCACCCTCGGAGAGACCGATCTGACGGCCCGCACCAGCGAGACGCATCGACATTTCGAGGATCTCGGACTCCGTCGTGGCGTAGTTGTTGCCCAGCCCCACCAGCGCCGAACCCAGGTTCGACACCTGTTCCTGCGAGGTGCCCATGATGTTCGTGAACCGCGCCAACGCCGTAGCCGCGTCATTCGCGGACAGGTTCGTCGTCTCACCGAGATCGATCATCGTCCGCGTGAACTCGACGACGTTCTCCGTGCGGATGCCGAGCTGACCTGCCGCCTCAGCAACCGCCGCGATCTCGTCATGCGACGCCGGCAAAACCGACGTCAACCCCCGCAAACCCTCCTCAACAGCCGCCAACTGCTCCGGAGTGCCATCAACCGTCTTCGTGACACCAGCCCACGCCGACTCCCACCCCATCGCCGCCTTAACTGACAGCGCGGTCATCGCCGTCATCGCCGTACCAACACCAAGCGCAGTCCGTCCCAACAGATCAAACGCCTGACGCTTCTGCGCGAGCTTCTCCGCCTCAGAACCCGTCTCCCGGGTAGACCGGGCGGCATCCTGCATCGCCTTCTGATACTCCGCAACCTGCGCGGAGAGAGTCACCTTTACAACTCTGTTCGCCATCTCACTGCCCCTTCACCTTCGAAAGACGCTCCCGCGTCGCATCCGCGCTCCAGCTGCCCTCGATCGACAGCTGGTTAACCCGGTGCCAGTCCGGGAACTTCGGGTACGTCGGATTCCCATAGCCGTTCGCGACCAGCCACGCCCAGATCGCCTCTTTACGTCGACAAGCCGGACCCACGTCGAACGTCTGCCCCGGCGTAAGCCCGTGCCTTTCGAACCAGCGTCGCGACGCGGCAGGGTCGTCCCACAACGGCTCCCCGCGCCGCAGAAGCTCTACAGGCACCTCACCAGGCCCCTGCCCAGGACGTTGCCGCAGCCTAGGCACCCCGAACCGCCTTAGAACGCTCCCAACGGGCCTTCGCCGCGGCCTGAGCGGCCGTCGAGATCTGACGGGACATCGCCACCGCCCCCTCAGCAGCCTCAAGGTTCAGCTGCGTCAACAGGCGGGCTACCGTCGCCTGCTGTTGACGCAACTCCGCCACCGCCGGATGCAACACCTGCTGCCCCGTGGAACCGGTAATCATCAGCCCGTCCGCCTCGATCACGTCCTCAAGCGCGTCGATCCGGTCCAGCGAACGGCACGCCTCGAGCAACACAGGCGTCTCATGCTCGTCAAACTCGTACTTCTTGACCAGCTCCCGCCACAGGGCGCGGCCGCGGCGTTTAAGCACCTTCGGTACAGCAGTCATCGCATCTCCAATTACTCGAATAGCGGTACGAAAATGAAGGTCCCGCACGCATCGACCAAGAATTCCCCTCCCAGGCGACCGACTGAGGGGCGTCCGAGGTGGGGTACCCCCCGGGTTTGGTTCCGAACCTTCGTACATTCGTTCGGCTCTCCTCGTGGTCTTCGAGCGGTTTCGACGAGGACCGGCCGTCGGGACTGCTCGTAGTCCGGGCACCGGTAGTCGGGGCCACATGCCGGGGCCTCCTGGGTGCCCGGATGGTGAGCGCCCACACACCGACGGGGGCCTGTGACGCGGGGTAGACGGCGGACCTGGCTCGCGTCCGGTGGGCGCTGGTCTGCATCTGGTTGATGGTGGACAGATCTTCGGCGGCGGGTGGCAGCGCCCGGGTAGGTGGTCTCGAGGGTGTGAACGTGTCCCCCCATGCCTTCCGGGGAACCCCCTCACGGCGATGGCGCGGTGAGGGTGCGGGGCGCGATTCGTGCTTCACGGCGTTCACCCTCAGTCGTCGATGTCTCGACCGGTTTGCTCGAGCACGGACTCAAGCTCTTGGAGGAAGGTGCCGAGGCCGTGTATGCGCGGGGACCGGTAGACGGCGTGAAGGATGTCCATCGCCTCCGTGTCCGTCATGGTGCGATCGGCCATCAGAGTGTCCAGACCCCTGCGGGCGTGGAAGGCAGGGAGTACGCGGCAGAGGCTGCGAGCTTGTGCTCGCGACTGGTCTGCATGTGATTGATCTCGGCGAGGTCGGTGGCAGTCCGCGCGTCCTTCGGGTACTCGCGTTTGAACGACTCATATGTCTCCACCCATCCCTTCTGCGTGGCTCGCTGGGCGAGAGCGAGGGCAAGGGTGCGGTCGCCGCTGAGCGTGGCCCGCTCCATGAGGCGTTCGGCCTCTCTCTCGTCTTCGATGCGGTCGGCTCGGTCCTGTGCGTCGCGCAGGGCTACGAGCTGGCTGGGGTCGTCGCCGACGGCTCCCGTGAGTCGCTTTCCGAGGTCGCGTGCGCGGGTATGCAGGAGCTGCTCTTCACGTGCTCGCAGGGCGTCGATGGAAGCGCGGGCTTCGCGGTGGGCTTCACCTGTGCGCTCACGCTTCGCGAGGTCGCTGGCGTAGGCGTCAGCCCGGATCTGCGCGATGGTCTTGGCGAGATTGGCGCGGATCGTTGCGGCTTCATCTCGGAGAGCGAGCACCTGACTGATGGTTGTGCTGTTACTCATGAGTGGTTCCTTGTCTGTCTGGGACTGTGACCGGTGATGTACGTCTTTGCGTCGTCGTTGGTGATGACCCATGTGTTGCCGTGTTTGACGGCGGGCAGGGTCTTTCGTTCGATGTCGAGTCGGACGGTTCGTGGTGCCCGCCTGGTGGCTTGGGCGATCTGGTTGACCGTCCAGTGACTACGTTCCTCTGATGCCGTTTCTTGCCGCGGTTCGTTGCCGGGAGCGGTACTGAACGCGCAGATCGTGATCGCGCGGAGAAGGTCATAGATCGCGCTGTCACCCACGCGGTATCTGCTGCGGAGCTCCTTTATGCGAGCGGCTTGGTAGAGCATCCTCGCGTCGTCCGGGGAGAGGATGAGCGCACCGGCCGGGAGGATCCGCATGGAGCGGGGCTCGTAGGTGCTCATCGTCAGGCCACCTCCAGCATGTCGGGGATGAACCCGCGGTCTGCCCACTCCCGCCCAACTGGCGTTAGGGCGTTGTAGGCGGGTGTCCCGTACTCCGGTCCCTCGTACCTGTCGTACCGGGGGATCTGCCGGAGGTACCTGTCGATGAGGTCTTGAGCCTCCAACTTGGTGAGGGTCTTCCATGTGTCCTTGCTGCGGGCGTTCGGGATTTGGCCGGTGAGGTGGATGTGGAGGTCGTGCAGGTAAGCGCGCTGCTTGTCGGTGCTGGTTGCGGGCTCGAAGGTTGTGACACTGTCGTGTGCGCTCGGAAGAGCGGACCTGAAAGTTTCTTCATTGGTCTTGTTCTCATTGGGCTTATTCGGGTGCCTCGGAGTCACTACCCCTGGTGACTCGGAGTCACTACCTAGTGCCTCGGAGGCACTACCCGAAGAGTCGACGGCCCGACGTAGTGACTCGGAGTCACTACGTGCAGTGCGTGCGGCATTCGCGAGCCGTGCACGTGATTCCGGCGACAAGTTGCGCTGGGGCTTCCGCCGGCCCTTCGCGGACACGTGCCACCAATC
Source organism: Microbacterium album (assembly GCF_014643695.1). Lineage (GTDB taxonomy): Bacteria > Actinomycetota > Actinomycetes > Actinomycetales > Microbacteriaceae > Microbacterium > Microbacterium album. The sequence continues at coordinate 12,177 of NZ_BMJY01000008.1, forward strand.
GCCCTGGCTCTCGCTGAGCACCGCGACCTCGTACACGTTCGGGCGGTTCTTCTCGCCGACGTTGCGCTGACGGGTGACTTTGATCGCGCTGTGTTCCTCGAGGCCGCTAATCGCTCGGATGACGCTGCGGCGCGACAGTCGCGATTCGTCAGCGATGGTCGACAGCCCCGGCCAGCACTTGCCCGTGGTTGGGTTTCGGTGCTTCAACAGAACGATGTAGACGAGCAGTTCATGGGCGTTGAGGGCGCTGTGTTCGATGACCGTGTTCGGCAGTCTGATCCAACCGTCTGTGTCAGTCACCCGCGACCCCCTCCTTTCGGTTTTCAGTTGTGGAGACGGCCCCTGGGGGAGTCCCAGGGGCCGTCCGGCGATCAGTCGTCAAGTCCTCGGAGCCGCTCATCGACGCCGGCGTCGCGCTTGAGGAAGCGGGGCGGGTTCGGAAGGTCCGCCGCGAGCGTGGCGAGCCTGTCCGCTACGGCAAGCGCTAGCCCCTTATCCAGCGGCGTGACTTGCCCGTTCACACCCAGAATCCCGACCTCGGCTATTGCGCCATTCGCGTCGACGACGTTCACGACGATCTCCGAGGCCTCTGCGACGGCCCGCTGAGCGTCGGTCATGCGGTCACCTCCTGCGAGACCTCGTCGGGCGTCGGCTGAGCCTGCCGCGTCGACTCGTCTTCGACTGCGTGCCTGTACTGCTTCTCGACCGCTCTCATCTCGCGCATGAGGCGGTTCTTCTCGAGCCGCAGCCGATTCCACTTGACTGTCAGCTCGCGCAGCTCGGTGCACTTGCGACAGTCGGGAGCCCCGGGCAGGTCCGGGCGGCCGGATGTGCCGACCTGGACAGTCGGGACGAAACTCCGACCGCAGTACGTCTGCACTTTCGTTCCCTCGATCATGGCGAGCGTGATGTCGAACGCGGGCATGACGTGGTGGTTCACGGGTCTCATCGGGTCACCGCCTGACGAGTCACCTCAGCGGACAGGACGTCAGCGATCTCTCGTAGCGATTCCCCGAGCCTGCTCAGCGCGAGCGGTGAGGCCTCAAGCTCCGCGGCTCCATCCCGCCCGTACACGCAGAACTTAGGCGGGCAGGTGCTGACAGTCCCAGCCGGCATATCGTCGTCCCCGTCAGGGGAGATATCGTCCTCTACCGTCACGCTTATCATCTGCTCGAAGCCGACGTTGGTGAAAGCGGCATTGAGGATCGTTTTCCTGAACCAGATGCTCACGTTCGGCCAGTCGTCGGCATACACCTGCACTTCGTCGGCCCAAGCGGGCGTGGGAAAGGGGAGGTCCTTGATCTCGCTGACCATGACTTGGAAGTAGAGCGTGCCGAGGTAGGCTCCGTGCTCCGGGAGGTGGGCAAGGATCTGCTCCTCAGTGAGCCGCACCACGTTCCGATCCACGAGTTCGTCAATGCGGGAGTCAGTCACTGACGTGATCGGCTTGCCCAGCTCCGCGCGCATGATGCGCAGACGGTCGATGAATCCCAGCTGTTCTGCCAGAATGGTCATGATCGGTTCTCCTTCTTCCTGGTTGGTGTTCTGGTCTTCGCCCTCGACCGAGTTGCCGCTCATGTGGTCGGGGGCTCTTCTCGTCCCAGCTGGTGCTGGCGAGCGAGCTGTGCTGGCCTCAGCGCCGACGCGCATCGGTCGTTTCGCAGGCAGCGCCAAGGGAGTCGAGCCAGGAGAGCACGTCCCCCTTGCGGTAGCGCACGCTTCCTCCGAGGCGCGTCACCTTCGGGCCTGTGCCTTCCATTGCCCAGCGCGCGAGGGTTGGAACGCTCGTACCGGTGAACTCCGCGATCTCGACGCGCTTAGCGAGCTCGGGCAGATCGTCTATGGACCGAACCATGCCATCCTCCTGTGAAATCCTCTCGTTAACGCCTGCATCCTGGCGGTTTTCTCATGTTGACACGGGATGCGCTCCAACGCAAGCGGAAAACTCATCCTGATCTCGTATAGGGTGAGTTTTTATGGTGGACGGAGACTGGGAGAACGACTTCACGCGCGCGGTCGCGCGCAACCTGGCGGCGCTACGTGAGGCTCAAGGCCTGACGATCGAGGCGTTCGCGAGGCGGTGTGACGAGGTCGTGGGGGTTGATGGGCGCTTCAAGCCGAACACCCTGCAGGCGTTGTTCTCCGGCAAGCGGAAGGGTGTGACGGCCACAGAGCTCTTTGTGTTCGCTGAAGCGCTGCACGTGCCGATCCTTGCCTTGCTCATCCCTATGGGCGGTAATCGAGGAATGCCGCTGCCGAGTGGCTCGATGGAGAGTGCTCAGATGATGTGGCAGCGCCTCACCGGATACGGAATGACCGCGGCTGAGGACGAAGCCAAGCTGGTCTACTACGAGTTGCACGAGCTGGCCGAGTTCGTTTCTGACCTGAGCGACCTGCGGAGTCAGATCATCTCCTTCTTCTACTCCGACACGGAGCCGGGAGGGTCCATCCAGGTTCTCGCTACGCGTGGTGTCTTGCTTGAACAGGTGCGCAGCCTGATGAAGTCGTGCCGTGAGGCGTTGCGATCGCTCGAGCGGAGCGGCATCAGCTTCGACCGGCATGATCCGCTGATCGCATGGTGTCTCGCGCATAGACCGGAGCTCTTGACGGAGGACGGACTCCTGCACTATTCCAAGGCGCTGGTCGAGTACTACGCCTCCCAGCAAGCGGAAGGAGTGGAGGGTGGCACGGCCGCGGACGCCGATCGGTAGCTACGGCGAGATCCACACGGCGCAGGTAGGCAGCAAGTGGCGGGCTCGTACTCGCTATCGCTTCTCGGACGGCAAGTCCCGCCAGGTTGAGCGGTTCGACGTGTCTGAGGCGAAGGCGAAGGCGAAGCTCCGAGAGGCGCTCAAGGGCGTCGAGGAGGGGCGGGGGAGCGAGCTGAAGCCCAGCACGCCGCTCAAACTGCTGGCTAATCGGTTCCTCGAGGAGAAGGAGGGCGCTGGGAGGTCGACGGGCACGCTCACCACGTACCGTTCGGCAGTGAAGATGCACATCATCCCGAAGCTTGGTGACCTGTCCGCTGCGGAGGCGACGCCGGCACAACTGCAGGCGTTCCTCAGTGCCGTGCACAAGCAGCACGGGCATGGTGCGGCGAAGAACTGCCGCTCGGTGCTCTCCGGGATGCTCGGCATGGCGGTCCGAAACGGGGCGATCCCTCGGAATCCCGTGAAGGAGCTCGACCTCATCACCCGCGCTGGGAAGAGAGGGTCGGAGGCGATCCCGCTCGATGAGCTGCCTGCCTTCATCGCGAAGGTTCGAGCCGACGAAGTCCTGGTCGAGCGCGACATGGTTGAGCTCGTCGAGTTCATGCTCGCTGTCGGCTGGCGCATTGCGGAGGCGTGTGCGCTCGAGTGGCCGTCGGTGGATCTGGAGAAGGGTGTTGCGCGGATGGAAGCCATCGCCGTCCGGGTGCCGAAGCAGGGCGTGGTGCGCCAGCCGTTCGGCAAGACAAGTACCGCGTGGCGCACGACACCGTTGCCGGCGGACACGCTTCGGATGCTCAAGGCGCGGAAGGAACGGGTGGGGGAGTTGACGCCGCTCGTTTTCCCCACGCCCCTGCTGCGTCAGCGCGACCCGTCAAACGCTCAGCGCGAGCTTCGCGAGCGGCGCGAGGCCCTTGGCTATCCGGAGCTGACGACGCACAGCTTCCGCAAGACCGTGGCGACGGCGCTCGACGCGGCTGGGCTGAGCCCGCGGGACATCGCCGAGTACCTCGGTCACCAGAACCCGAGCCTCACCATGGACGTGTACATGTCGAAGCAGAGCGGCAGCCGTCGGGCGGCGGACCTGATGCAGGAGCACCTTGAGCGTCTCCGCTGAATGTGCGGGGTTTTCGCGGGGTGCGTGACTGTTAGAAACGAAGAAGCCCCGAACTTCCGCAGAAATCCGGGGCTGTGGTGGCTCCGACGGGCGTCGATCCCGTGACCTCACGATTTTCAGTCGTGCGCTCTACCAACTGAGCTACAGAGCCTCGTGGCACTGCTCAGGGCTGTGCCACGTCCTAGACGAAAGGCCTCCTCGAAAGAAGGCCCATCGCTCGGAGCGACCCTGACGGGACTTGAACCCGCGACCTCCGCCGTGACAGGGCGGCACGCTAACCAACTGCGCTACAGGGCCAAACTATGAAATTGTATCAGCCAGTGTGACCCCAACGGGATTCGAACCCGTGCTACCGCCGTGAAAGGGCGGCGTCCTAGGCCGCTAAACGATGGGGCCGGGGTGAACCGCCGGGGCTCACGCTTGCCGACGATCAAGCATAAGGCGATCCGTCCGGTTTTGCCAATTCGGGGCGCGTCGCGCGGGATCCCGGGCGTTTCGCGGGTGAGGATGAGGGGCGCGCCCGCGGTGTGTCGCTGCGATGCGGAGCAGGTCGACGTGGTGTAAGTGTGCAAGATGTTGTTACTGTTGCGGATGTGAAACAGGCGGTGACCGACCCGATGGACGCCTCGACGTCGACGGAGGAGTGCGATTGCGCGCCCACCGCTGAGGAGCGACGCCGGATGTGGGGGCCTCTGAGCCGCCGCAGCGCGCTCGCTCTCGCCGGTATCGGCGCCGCCGCGATCGGCGTGGGCGCCTCGGTCGCCCCGCGGGCCTATGCGGTCACGTACAACCCGGACGACTACCCGTCGTGGGAGGACGTGCAGGCCGCCAAGGGCAACGAGGCCCGCAAGGCCGCCGAGATCCGTCGTCTCGAGGAGATGATCGCGCAGCTCACGCGCCGCGTGCAGGAGACGCGCGCGGCGGCGCAGCTGGCCGCGGACGAGTACTACACCGCGCAGCAGGACTTCCTCACCGCCGCCTACCGCGCGGAGGAGCTGCAGAAGCAGGCCGACGAGCAGGCCGAGCTGGCCCAGACCGCGGCGACCAACGCCGCGCGCGTCGCGGCGCAGCTGTCCCGCACGGGAGGCGACGGGACGTCGCTCGAGGTGCTCTTCGCCGGGTCCGCCGCGAGCGCGGACGAGCTGCTGACCAAGCTCGGCCAGATGGACAAGCTCATCGCCGGTAGCGAGAAGATCTACGCCGAGGCCGTCGCGGCGCGCGACTCGGCGCAGTCGCTCTCGGACCAGGCAGAGGTGGCGCGCGCCGAGCGCGACCGCCTGCAGAAGATCGCCGAGGAGAAGATGGTCGCCGCGCAGCAGGCTCAGGCCGCTGCCGAGCAGGCGCTCGCCGACCAGGAGGCGCACATGGTGACCCTCGAGGGTCAGCTGGCGGCCCTCAAGGACACCACGAGCAAGACCGTCGCCGACTACGAGAAGGGCGTCGCCGCCAAGCGCGCGTACGAGGAGGAGCAGCGCCGCCTCGAGGCGGAACGCGCTCGCCGCGCGGCGGAGGAGGCCGAGCGTCGCGCCCGTGAGGCCGCAGAGGCCGCTGCGCGCGGCGGCGGCGGTGGCGGCGGCGGTGGTGGTGGTGGAGGCAGTGCGCCTCCTCCCGCCCAGGCCCCGGCGGGCAACGGCGGCGTTCCCCAGGGCAGTGGCTGGGCGCGTCCCAGCAGCGGATGGCGGACCTCCGGCTACGGCTGGCGCACGTCCCAGTGCGGGCCGAGCTACTGCTCGAGCTCGTTCCACGCGGGCGTGGACCTGGCGGCCGGATGCGGCAGCCCCATCTACGCGGCCAGCAGCGGCACGGTCACGTTCGCCGGGTACAACGGCGGCTACGGCAACTACATTCGCATCGACCACGGCGGCGGCGTCGGCACGGGATACGCCCACATCGTCAACGGCGGCATCCTGGTCGGTTACGGCCAGTGGGTCAACGCGGGGCAGGTCATCGCGTACGAGGGCAACACGGGCAACTCCTTCGGCTGCCACCTGCACTTCGAGGTCTACGTCGGCGGCCCGACGGTCAACCCGATCGACTTCCTGGCCGCGCGCGGCATCTCGGTCTGACCCCGCGCGATCGCAGGCCCGGTCCGGCTCGCTCGCCGGACGCTTCCCGAGAACGCAGAAGGGGCCCGCCGGAAGGCGAGCCCCTGAAGCCTGACGAGGTCAGGCGCGGCTGTTCGGCGCCTCGCCCTCACCCTGCGTGCGGGTCTGGCCCTCGTGCTCCTCGAAGCGCTCGTACGCCTCGGACACCAGGCGCTCGGCCTCGGCCGCGTCGCCCCACTGGTCCACCTTGACCCACTTGTTCGGCTCGAGGTCCTTGTAGTGCTCGAAGAAGTGCGCGATCTCCTTCTTCGTGTACTCGGGCAGGTCGCCCAGGTCCTGGATGTGGTCCCAGCGCGGGTCCTTCGCGAGCACGGCGATCACCTTGTCGTCGCCGCCGGCCTCGTCCTTCATCTTCAGCACGGCGACGGGGCGCACCTTGACGCCCACGCCCGGGTAGACGGTGTGGTCCATGACGACGAGCACGTCGAGCGGGTCGCCATCCTCGCCGAGCGTGTTCTCGAAGAACCCGTAGTCGGTGGGGTAGCCGAACGTCGTGTACAGCACGCGGTCGAGGAACACACGGCCCGTGCCGTGGTCCACCTCGTACTTCACGCGGCTGCCCCGCGGGATCTCGATGACTGCGTCGTACGCGCCCATGCCCATTGCTCCTTGGAAGTCGGTGGCCCGAAAAGCTCCGGCGGCCTCGGGCCCCGGAAATGTACCGCGACAAGCCTAGAGCGTCCCGGCCGCGCGGCTTTCCGGCGCAGGCCGCGGCCCACCCTGCACTCCCGCGGAGCGCGCGTGCCCTAGCGTTGTCGCGTGCTCGATCCCTCCGTCGCCGCCGTCCGCCGCGCCGTCCGTGTCGCGCTGAGCCGCGTCGCGGAGGGCGGGACGGCGCTCGTCGCGCTCTCGGGGGGCGCCGATTCCCTCGCTCTCGCCGCCGCGACCGCGTTCGAGGCCCGCAAGCGCGGCATCCGCGTCGCGAGCGTCACGGTGGACCACGGTCTGCAGACCGGATCCGCCGCCGTCGCCGCCCGTGCGGCGGATCAGGCGCGGGCGCTGGGCATCGACGACGCCGAGGTCGTCCGCGTGGAGGTGACGGGGGCGGGAGGCCCCGAAGCAGCCGCCCGCGACGCCCGGTACGCGGCGCTGCGCGCTGCGGCGGCGGCGCGCGGCGCCGCGGCCGTGCTGCTCGGGCACACCCTCGACGATCAGGCCGAGACGGTGCTGCTCGGCCTCGCGCGCGGCGCCGGGGGCACGAGCCTGGCGGGCATGCCGCCGTCGCGCGACGACGGCGGTGTCGCCTGGGCGCGCCCGCTGCTGGGCGTGCGCCGCGCCGTCACTCACGCCGCGTGCGCCGCGCAGGGGCTCGAGCCCTGGCATGACCCCCACAACGCCGAAGACCGCTTCTCGCGCGTCCGCGTGCGCGAGCGCGTCCTGCCCGTGCTGGAAGCGGAGCTCGGCCCCGGCATCGCCGAGGCCCTCGCCCGGACGGCGGAGCAGCTGCGCGAGGACGCGGAGGCCTTCGCCGAGATGATCGACGAGACGATCGAGGACATCGTGGAGCCTGCGGAGGCGGGGATCGCCGTCTCGGTGGCCGCGCTCGCCGCCAATCCCGTCGCGCTGCGTCACCGTGTCATCCGCTACGTCGTTGACAGCGAGTTCGGCGTCGCGCTCACGCGCGCGCAGACCCTCGAGGTCGCGCGGCTGGTCACGGACTGGTCGGGGCAGGGGCCCATCGATCTGCCCGGCTGCACGGCAGCGCGCCGCGGCGCGCTGATCGTGTTCACCGCACGCGCGTGAGTCCCGCTCGCCGCGCTCGCGACCGTCCGGCGGGTCGGGCCGTCACACAACCCGGTTGCGACACGGGAGATTGCTAGAATCAGCGCGCCTCTCGGGAGGAGGAGCGCCGACCGCCCTCCGCGGACTCCAGAGGTGGAGGAGAGAGGCGAGGCCCCGGAGATGACCCCGGTTCACCATCTGCTGCACAGCCATGACCCGGCGCTGCTGCTCCTCGCGCTCCTGCTCTGCATCGCCGGCGCGTGGGCCACGTCCCGCTTCTTCCCGCGTCTGGTCGACTCCAGCGGCAATCAGCGCATCGGCTGGATCTTCCTCACGGCCCTGTCGACGGGCGTGTCCATCTGGTGCACGCACTTCGTCGCGATGCTCGCCTACCAGGCGGGCACCGCGGTGACCTTCGACCGGTTCCTCACGATGCTGTCCCTCGTCGTCGCCGTCGGGGGCGGCTCGCTCGGGATCGCGATCGCCGGTACGGGGCGGAACGCCCGCGTGCGGCCGGCGATCGGCGGTGCCGTCGTGGGACTGTCGATCGCGGTCATGCACTACATGGGCATGGTCGCGTACCGCGTGCACGGCACGGTGACCTGGGATGTGCCACTCGTGGCGCTGTCGGTCGCGTTCTCGATCGGCGTGTCGGCAGCCGCGCTGTACGTGGGACGACGTGCGGGGCGCCGGTCGCGCGACGGCATGTGGGCGCTGCTCGTGCTGTCGGTGCTGCTCCTGCACTTCACGGGGATGGCCGCCTTCCACGTGGTCCCGGCCGCATCGGCGGGGGAGGGAATCGACCCCGAGTCGCTGCGCGTGCTCGGCATGACGATCGTCTTCCTGTCGCTCGTGGTGATCAGCGCCGGCGTCGCGGGATACCTGATCGACTCCCGGGGCCGCGCCGACACGGTCGCGCGGCTGCAGCGTCTTGCCATGCACGACGCGCTCACGGGGCTTCCGAACCGCGCGAGCTTCAACGAGCGACTGAACACCGACATCGAGTGGGCGCGTGCCGAGGGAGAGCGTCTCGCGCTCGTCGTCATCGACATCAACGACTTCAAGGACGTCAACGACCTGCGCGGCCACGCCGCCGGCGACGAGGTCCTGCGCGTCATCGGCGCGCGGCTCGGCGCCCTCACCGCCGGGCGCGAGGGGGAGTTCGTCGCTCGCGTCGGCGGCGACGAGTTCACGGCGCTCGTGCGCGTGCTCAGCGACGCCGAGCCGGGCGCCTTCCTGACCCGGCTGGAGGAGGCGCTGTCCGCGCCCATCTGGATCCAGGCGGAGCGGGACGAGATCGTGCCCCGTGCGAGCATCGGTGTGGCGATGTTCCCGGACGACGCCACCGACGGCGCGGTGCTCACGGCGAACGCGGACCTCGCGATGTACCGGGCGAAGGCGGGTCTGCAGCACGGCGTGTGCTTCTATGACGCCGAGCTCGACGAGCGCACCCGTCTGCGCCGGGGCCTGGGTGCGGACCTGCGCCAGGCCGTGGCGCGCGGCGAGCTGATCCTGCACTACCAGGTGCAGACGTCGCTGCAGACGGGCGCGCCTCGCGGATACGAGGCGCTGATCCGCTGGGAGCATCCGCGGCTGGGCACCGTCCCGCCCGGGTCCTTCATCCCCCTCGCCGAGGAGAGCGGACTGATCGTCCCCATCGGCGAATGGGTGCTGCGCACCGCGTGCGCCGAGGCCGCGACGTGGGATCCGCCCTACCGCATCGCCGTCAACGTCTCCGCCGTGCAGCTCACCGAGCAGGACCTCGCCGGCGTCGTGCGGGACGTGCTCGACGAGACCGGCCTCGCACCCGCGCGCCTCGAGCTCGAGCTGACCGAATCCGCCGTGTTCGCCGACAAGGAGCGGGCGCAGGAGACGCTGCGCGCGATCAAGGCGATGGGCGTCGGCATCGCGCTCGACGACTTCGGATCCGGATACTCGTCGCTCGAGGTGCTGCGGTCGTTCCCCTTCGACCGGATCAAGATCGACCGCTCCGTCATCGCCAGCCCCGGCACCGAGCAGGAGACGCTCGCCTTCGTGCAGGCGATCATGTCGATGGGCCGGATTTTCGGGATGAGCGCGCTCGCGGAGGGCGTCGAGACTCCGGAGCAGCTCGCAGTCCTGCGCAGCGCGGGCTGCGAGGAGGCGCAGGGCTTCCTCTTCGGACGCCCCGAGCCCGTGGAGGCGATCCGCGCCGCCCGCACCGGGGACCCGACGGGCCAGCCCGTCGCGGCCGAGCGGGTGCCGGAGGTCGCGGCCGGAGGAGCGGTCGACGTGCCCGACGAGGGCGTGCAGCTGGTCTGAGCGGATCCCTCGGGCCCGCCGATTAGACTCGCCGCTATGCGCGCCGCCGACATCGCATCCGACCTCACGACCGTCCTCGTCACCGAGGAGCAGATCCACGAGAAGCTCGGACAGCTCGCGGCGCAGGTCGAGTCGGACTACGAGGGCAAGAACCTGCTGCTCGTGGGTGTGCTCAAGGGTGCCGTGATGGTCATGGCGGACTTCGCCCGCCACCTCACGCGGGACGTCGCGATGGACTGGATGGCCGTGTCCAGCTACGGCAGCGGCACGAAGTCGAGCGGCGTCGTCCAGATCCGCAAGGACCTCGACACCGACCTGCACGGCTGGCACGTGCTGATCGTCGAGGACATCATCGACTCGGGCCTGACGCTCAGCTGGCTGCTGGAGAACTTCGCCTCCCGCGGCGCGGAGTCGATCGAGGTCCTCGCCCTGCTGCGCAAGCCCGAGGCGGCCAAGGTCGAGATCGACTGCCGGTACCTCGGCTTCGACATCCCCAACGAGTTCGTCGTCGGCTACGGCCTCGACTACGCCGAGCGGTATCGCAACCTCCGGGACGTCGCGATCCTCGCACCCCACGTGTACGCCTGAGGGCCCGGTGCCGCACGGATCGCCGGCCCGGGGGCGAATCGTACGCCGTGGGCGAATCCCAGACGAGGCATAGATACCGCGAGGTAGCCTGAGGGAATGTCGCGGGAGCGACAGCGCGCACCGACAGGAGGGGTCGGGGAATCACCCCCACACCATGGACTTCAAGAAGCTCACCCGCAATCCGCTGATCTATGTGCTGCTGGTCGGCGTGCTCCTCCTCGTCGGGTTCTCGCTGATCTCGAGCCTCACCGCGACGCGTCAGGTGACGACGCAGGAGGGGCTCGAGCTCCTCCGCGGCGGCACGGTCGAGGAGGTGCTGATCACCGACGGCGACCAGCGCGTCGACCTGCGCCTGTCGGAGCCGCACGACGGCGCGAGCGACGTGCAGTTCTACTACGTCAGCGCCCGAGCCGACGAGGTCGTCGCGGCCGTCGACGAGGCCGCTCCCGCCGACGGGTACGACGACGCCGTCCCGCGCGCGACCTGGCTCGACGGCATGCTCTCGCTCATGCTGCCGATCCTCCTGCTCGGCGTGCTGTTCTGGTTCCTGCTCTCGAGCGCGCAGGGCGGCGGTGGCAAGGTGATGCAGTTCGGCAAGTCCCGCGCCAAGCTCGCCAACAAGGAGCACCCGGACGTCACGTTCGCGGACGTCGCGGGGGCGGACGAGGCGATCGAGGAGCTGCAGGAGATCAAGGACTTCCTCAAGGACCCCGCCAAGTTCCAGGCGCTCGGCGCGCGCATCCCGAAGGGCGTGCTGCTGTACGGCCCTCCCGGCACCGGCAAGACGCTGCTCGCGCGCGCCGTGGCGGGCGAGGCGGGCGTGCCGTTCTACTCCATCTCCGGATCGGACTTCGTCGAGATGTTCGTCGGCGTGGGCGCCAGCCGTGTGCGCGACCTGTTCAATCAGGCGAAGGAGAACGCGCCCGCGATCATCTTCATCGACGAGATCGACGCCGTCGGCCGCCACCGTGGTGCCGGTATGGGCGGCGGCCACGACGAGCGCGAGCAGACGCTCAACCAGATGCTCGTCGAGATGGACGGCTTCGACCCGAAGGCCAACGTCATCGTGATCGCGGCCACCAACCGTCCCGACATCCTGGATCCGGCTCTGCTGCGCCCCGGCCGCTTCGACCGCCAGATCGGCGTCGACGCGCCCGACCTGGCCGGACGGCGGCGCATCCTCGACGTGCACGGCCGGGGCAAGCCGCTCGCCGACAGCGTCGACCTCGACGTGGTCGCGCGCAAGACCCCCGGATTCACGGGCGCCGACCTCGCGAACGTGCTCAACGAGGCCGCGCTGCTGACCGCGCGCTCCAACGCGCAGCTGATCGACAACCGGGCTCTGGACGAGGCGATCGACCGCGTGATCGCGGGCCCGCAGCGGCGCACGCGCGTGATGAACGACAAGGAGAAGCTCATCACGGCCTACCACGAGGGCGGTCACGCGCTCGCGGCGGCGGCGATGAACCACACCGACCCCGTGACGAAGATCACGATCCTGCCGCGCGGCAAGGCCCTCGGCTACACGATGGTGCTGCCGCTCGAGGACAAGTACTCGGTCACCCGCAACGAGCTGCAGGATCAGCTGACCTACGCGATGGGCGGACGCGTCGCCGAGGAGATCGTGTTCCACGATCCCACGACGGGCGCGTCGAACGACATCGAGAAGGCGACCGGCATCGCGCGCAAGATGGTCACCGAGTACGGGATGACCACCGAGGTCGGCCCCGTCAAGCTCGCCTCCTCGAGCGGCGAGGTGTTCATGGGCAAGGACATGGGCCACGGCCGCGACTACTCCGAGCGCATCGCCGAGCGCATCGACGCGCAGGTGCGCGCGCTCATCGAGCAGGCGCACAACGAGGCGTACCAGGTGCTCAACGCCAACCGGGAGATCCTCGACAAGCTGGCGCTCGCGCTGCTCGAGCACGAGACGCTCGACCACACCCAGCTCGAGGAGATCTTCCGCGACGTGAAGAAGCTGCCGCCGCGCCCGCAGTGGCTCTCCAGCAGCGAGCGCCCGGTCTCGCCGCTGCCGCCCGTGCAGGTGCCGCGTCGGGTCCAGACCGACGGCATCGCCGCGGCCACCTCCGCGCAGCAGGCGAGCGCCGCCCCCGCGCACCGGCCGGCCACGGGCCAGGCGCGACCGGCGACCGCGTAGCGCCCCGACGACGCGACGATGACCGACACAGCCTAGGATGGCCGGATGGCCGTGGACAGGGAGCGCATCGCTGCGCTGACTCGGGAGCTGCTGCTCGCCGTCGGCGAGGACCCGGATCGACCGGGGCTTCGCCAGACCCCCCAGCGCGTCGCCGACGCGTATGCGGAGTTCTTCTCCGGCGTGGGAGTGGACGCGGCCGAGCCGCTGTCCCACACGATCAGCGTGGCGCACGGGCCCGCCCCGGACACGCTGCCGTCGGGCGTGGTCATGCTGCGCGACATCCGCTTCCGCTCCGTCTGCGAGCATCACCTGCTGCCGTTCGCGGGCCGGGCGCACATCGCCTACCTCCCCGGCGAGCAGGTCGTCGGTCTGGGCGCGCTGCCCAAGGTCGTGGACGTGCTGGCGGCGCGACCGCAGGTGCAGGAGCGTCTCGGCGAGCAGATCGCCGACACGATCGCGGGCTCGCTCGACGCGCGGGGTGTGCTGGTCGTGCTCGACGCGGTCCATCAGTGCGTCACGATGCGGGGCGGGAGGCAGTCGGACACGTCGACGGTCACCGTGTCCGCTCGCGGGGCCCTGGCCGATCCCGTGCAGCGGGCCGAGGTGATGGCCCTGGTCGGCGCGGCGAGCGCGGGCGAGGCGGCGTCGTGACCGGCGCGGGTCCGGAAGCTGCGAGCTCGCGCGTGCAGATCTGGGGAATCGTCAACGTCACGCCCGACTCGTTCAGCGACGGGGGCGCCTTCTTCGACGGCGACAGGGCGATCTCCCACGGCCGCGAGCTGCGCGCGCAGGGAGCCACGGTCCTCGACGTGGGCGGCGAGTCCACCCGACCGGGAGCCACGCCCGTGGGCGCCGAGGAGGAGATCCGGCGCGTGCTTCCCGTGATCGAGGCGCTCGCGGGCGACGGCGCCGTCGTCAGCGTCGACACGTACCGGTCCGAGACGGCCTGCGTCGCGCTCGCAGCGGGCGCCCGCATCGTCAACGACGTCTCCGGGGGGCTCGCCGACCCCGAGATCCTGCGCACCGTCGCAGCCGCCGGCGCTACGATCGCACTGGGGCACTGGCGCGGTCCGTCCGCCGACATGTACGCCAGGGCCGAGTACGCGGACGTCGCGCGCGAGGTCGCCGCGGAGCTGCGGGAGCGCGTCGACGCGGCCGTTTCGGCGGGGATCGCGCGGGAGCGGATCATCGTCGATCCGGGCATCGGCTTCGCGAAGGCGGGGGAGCAGAACTGGGCGCTGCTGCGCCGGCTCGACCACGTCCGCGCGCTGGGGCTCCCGGTGCTCGTCGGCACGTCGCGCAAGCGGTTCCTCGCGACGGCCCTGGGGGACGACGCGACGAACGAGCGCCGCGACCTCGCGACCGCCGTGACGAGCGTGCTCGCCGCCCGTCAGGGCGCCTACGGCGTCAGGGTGCACGACGTGCGGGCGACGCGCGACGCGCTCGCCGTCGCGGCGGCGTGGGACGGCACCGTCGAGGAGGAGCGGGCATGAGCGACCTGATCCGGCTGCGCGGGCTGCGCGCCTACGGCTATCACGGCGTGTTCGACTTCGAGCGGGAGAACGGCCAGGAGTTCGTGATCGACGTCGAGCTGCACCTCGCCGCCGAGACGATGCGGCGCGCGGCCGCCAGCGACGACGTGGCCGACACGGTGCACTACGGCGAGCTCGCCGAGCGGGTCGTCGCGATCGTCCAGGGCGAGCCGGTCAATCTCATCGAGACGCTCGCCCACCGGATCGCCGGGGCCGTCATGGCGGACCGGCGGGTGCAGGCCGCCGCCGTCACGGTGCACAAGCCCCAGGCGCCCATTCCGGCGACGTTCGAGGACGTTTCGGTCACGGTCCGGGCCTCCCGGGAGCCGGACGACACCGCCTGACGCCGAGCATGTCCCCCTTGCGGTCGGAATACGGGCGGATAGCGTCGGGAAGTGGGACATGCGGGATCGACGTAGCGGGACGGACGAGAGGATGAGCGGATGAGCAAGCTCCTGGCGCAGCCGCTGGGGAACCCGCCGGCCGTGCCGCCGCGCGAACCCGTGACGGCGGTCGTCGCGCTCGGCGCGAACCTCGGCGACCGCGCCGCCACGCTGGCCGAGGCGGTCGAGGAGCTGCGGCGGCTGCCGCTCGTGGACGAGGTCGTCGCCTCGGAGCCGATCGACTCGGTCGCGGTGACGCTCGCGGGCCCGGACGAGTCGGAGCCGTCGTATCTCAACGCGGTGGCACTCGTACGCACGCGACTCGCGCCCAGCGTGCTGCTCGCGCAGCTCCACGCGATCGAGGCGCGCCACGGTCGCGAGCGCCGCGAGCGGTGGGGTGCGCGCACGCTCGACCTCGACCTCGTCTCCTACGGCGACGTCGTGTCCGACGACCCCCGGCTGCTGCTGCCGCATCCCCGCGCCGCCGAGCGCGACTTCGTGCTCGCGCCGTGGCTCGAGGTGCAGCCCGACGCCGTGCTGCCGGGACGCGGCAGGGTGTCGGAACTGCTCGCCGCCCTGCGCGCCGGGGCGGGAGGCGGCGCGTGAGACGCACGTCCGCGCTCGCGCTCCTGGTCGCCGCCGTGCTCGGCGGCGGCGCCGGGTTCCTCATCGACCAGGTCCTGACCTCGGCGGGCCGGCCCACCTTCACCCCCGTGATCGGCCTGCCCGTGCTGCTCGTCGCGCTCGGGGCGCTGTGCCTCGCGGTGGCCTGGCCGGTCCGTCGCTCGACGCGTCCCGCCGCGCCCGGCCGGCCCGCGGCGCCGCGCGTCGACCCCTTCCGCGCTCTCACGGTCGTGGTGCTGGCGAAGGCGTCCAGCCTCGTCGGTGCCGGGGTCGGGGGTGCTGCGGTGGGCATGCTGCTGTTCGTCGCCACCCGTCCCGTCGTCCCGGCGCTAGGCTCGATGACGACGCTCTTCGCCACCGCGGCGGCGGGTGCTCTGCTCGTGGTGGCGGCGCTCGTCGCCGAGCATTTCTGCACGTTGCCGAAGGGTCCCGGCACCGGGGACGAGGGGTCCGCGGGCGCAGGCTCCCCGGACACTGGAAGGTCACACGATCCCGATGACAGAGAGCCCGACGACGCCTGAGCCGGAGCGGGCCGCCGCGCCCGACGGCACGCCCGCCGCCACCCCCGGGGCGACGCCTGCCACGCCGGCCGTGCCCGCCGTGCCGGCCGCCGCGGATGCGCAGGCCCGCCCTGCCCCGGAGACGCTCGACGCTGGCACGTACACCTCGCTGCACGAGCCCCGGGGCGCCGGGCGCCTCACGCTCGACGGGACGTGGCACCAGATCTCGCCGAAGTACGTCGCATCGCAGACGCTGCAGAACGGCATCTTCGTCGTGGGCGTCGTAGGTGTCGCGCTGTTCGTGGCGCTCGTGCTGAACCAGAACTGGGTGTGGATCCCGGCGGCGGCGATGATCCTCCTCACGGTCGCGACGCAGCTGGTGCTGCCGCGCCAGGCCCGCTCGATCGGCTACATGCTGCGCGATGACGACATCGTCTTCCGCCGGGGCATCCTGTGGCAGCGGATCGTCGCCGTCCCGTACGGGCGCATGCAGCTCGTCGACATCACGCACGGCCCGATGGATCGCGCCTTCGGCATCGCGAAGCTCAAGCTCGTGACCGCGGCGGCCACGACCGGCGTCGAGATCCCCGGTCTGTCCCAGCAGGCCGCCGAGACGCTGCGCGACACCCTGATCGAGGTCGCCGAGACCCGCCGGACCGGGCTGTGAGCCTTCCGCCGCAACCGCCCCGCGAGGGAGGCGACGCGTTCCCGGCTGACGGTCCCGCCGGCGTGCCGACCGCTGCCGCGCCCCGAGCGACCGCTGCCGCGCCCGGAGCGGCCGTCCTCCCCGGTGGCGGCCGCTCGGCGCTCGCCGACGGCGAGTGGCACCGCCTGCACCCGCTGACGCCGCTGTTCAAGGGCGGGCTCGTGCTGCTGATCGTCGCGGGCATCGTGCTGTCGAACATGCGCGACCGGCTGATCTTCTGGTTCGTCGCGCTCTTCACGCCCGACGAGGTCCACGTCGACGACTACGGCGGCGGGGATGCGCTCGACTGGGTGCTCGCGAACAACCTCGTGCTGCTCGCGCTGCTCATCACGTTCGGCGTCCTCGTCGTGCTGGTCCTGGCGTTCTGGCTCGTGTGGCGGTTCCAGCAGTTCCGGGTCACGGGCGAGCACGTCGAGGTGCGCAAGGGCATCGTGTTCCGCTCGCACCGCCGCGCCCCGCTCGACCGCGTGCAGGGCGTGAACCTCACGCGCCCCTTCCCGGCGCGGCTGATCGGGATGGCCAAGCTCGAGGTGGTGGGTGCCGGCACGGACGCCAACGTCGACCTCGAGTACCTCGCCACGACTCGCGCCGAGGCGGTGCGCGCCGACATCCTCCGGCTCGCGTCCGGCCTGCGCGCCGCGCGCCAGACCGCGCGTGAGGGCGGCCAGGCGCCGCAGGGAGCCCGTGGTCAGCTGGTCGGCACGCTCAACGAGGGCGTCAGCGGCCTGATCGAGGGCGTCGACCTGGCGGACGTCGCTCCCGAGAGCGTCGTGAAGATCCCGACGGGGCGTCTCATCGGCTCGCAGGCGATCAGCGGGGTCATCTGGCTGGGGTTCTTCCTGCTGATCTTCGCCGTCGTGATGGCCTTCATGGTGCCCATCGCCATCGCGAACGCCGACGACGGCGGGTGGCTCGTGCTGCTCGGGGCGGCGCTCGGCACGGGCATCCCGCTCGTGATCGCCGTCGTCGCGATCACGTGGGCCCAGATCTCGCGCTCGCTGCGCTACGCGATCGCCCCGACGCCCGACGGCGTGCGCATCACGTACGGCCTGTTCACGACCGTCACCGAGACCCTGCCGCCGGGGCGCGTGTTCGCCGTAGAGGTCTCGCAGTCGCTGCTGTGGCGCCCGTTCGGCTGGTGGACCGTCAAGGTCAACCGCATGTCCGGAAAGAGCGCCATGCAGCAGCAGTCGGGAAGCGCGCAGCAGTTCAGCGTGGTGCTGCCGGTCGGCACGCGCGAGGACGTGCAGCGCGTGCTGGCGCTCGTGGTTCCCGACGCGCCGGTGACGGATCTGCCCCTCGTGTGGGAGCACGGGATCCTCGGGCCCGTGAGCGGGGACCCCTACCGGACCATGCCGCGCCGCGCGCGGTGGCGCCGGCCGTTCTCGTGGCGGCGCCACGGCTACGCCGTCACTCCTTACGCGCTGCTGCTGCGTCGCGGCAGGATGTGGCGCAAGCTCGCGATCTTCCCCCTCGCACGCCTGCAGGGCGTCAGCGTGGCTCAGGGGCCCGTGGACAGGCTGCAGGGCGTGGCCTGGGGGCAGGCGCACACCGTGGCCGGCCCGGTCTCGGGCCAGGTCGTCGGCCTCGACCGGGCAGACGCCCTCGCGATGTTCGACGAGGTGCGCCGCGGCGCGGTCGCCGCGGCCTCCGCCGACCGCACGCACCGTTGGGCCGAGCACGTCGCCACGTTCGGCGACCACGCTCCCGACGGGCCCGGGGGCGGGCCCGGCCCTGTGCCCGGGGACGGGTGACGTGCGGCGGGACGGACGCCTGGGGGTCGGCATCATCGGCGCCGGTCGGGTCGGCCCCGTCGTGGGGGCCGCGCTCGCCGGGGCCGGGCACGCGCTGACGGGCATCACGCACGGGTCCGACGACGAGCGCGTGCAGGCGATCCTGCCCGGGGTGCCGGTGCTCGACGCGCTCGAGGTCGTGCGCCGCAGCGAGCTCGTGGTGGTCGCCGTGCCGCGGGACGAGCTCCCGGGCCTCGTGGCGGGGCTTGCGGACCTGGGGGCGTGGCAGATCGGCCAGCTCGTGATGCACACGGATGCGGCGCACGGCACCGAGGTGCTGCGGCCGGCCGCCGAGCGCGGCGCGATCCCCCTGGCCGTGCACCCGGCGATCGCGTTCACCGGCACGAGCATCGATCTGCGGCAGCTCGCCGCGGCCTACGCGGCCGTGACCGCTCCGTCCGCGGTGCTGCCCATCGCGCAGGCGCTCGCGGTCGAGCTGGGCTGCGAACCGGTCGTGGTGGCGGAGGAGGATCGCCCCGCGTACGGGGAGGCGATCGAGACGGCCTCCGAGTTCTCGCGTCAGATCGTGCGGCAGGCGACGGGCATGCTGCGCGGCATCGGCGTGGAGAACCCGGGCGGCTACCTGTCGGCGCTGGTGCGCTCGACGGTCGACCACGCGCTCGCGGACGGCGCGCCTCCGGGTGATGGGATGCCAACGGTCGGGTGACGAATCGGGGGCCGATGCATCCGGCGCCCGCGGAGGCGAGTACGCTCTACGCGTGATCCGCTCCGTACCCGAGCTGCGGACCCGCGTCGACGAGCTGAGGAACGGCGCCAGGCGAACGGTCGCCCTGGTGTCCACCTCCGGCTCGCTGCACGATGGCCACGCCGAGCTCATCCGCCACGCCCGCCGCCGGGCCGATGCCGTCGTCGTCTCGATCTACGTCAACCCGCTGCGCTTTCGCACGGCCGCGGAGTACGAGACCTACCCCCGCCGCCTCGACGAGGACCTCGAGCTGCTCGACCAGCTCGGCGTCGACGCCGTGTTCGTGCCGGAGGGGGACGAGCTGCTCGCGGCCGCGGAGGACGCAGGGACGACCGTCGCCGAGCTGGGCGGCGAGCACGCGCACTTCGCGCGCGCCGAGCACCTCGACGGCGTGCTGCGCGTCGAGGCCGCGCTCCTACGCGCCGTGGAGCCGGATGTCGCGGTGTACGGGATGCGCGACGCGCAGCGGGTGTTCCTGGTGCGGCGGCTGGTCGCGCGGCTCGGCCTGCGGGTGTCGGTGGACGCCGTCGAGACCGTGCGCAGCCTCGACGACCTCCCGATCTCGACGCGCGTCGGCCTGCTCGACGCGGCCGACCGCGACGCGGCGGCGAAGCTGCCGCAGGCGCTCGACGCCGCTCTCGCGAGCGCCGAGCACGGCGTCGAGTCGTGCCTTGCGGCGGCCCAGCAGGTGCTGTCGGGCGACGGCCGCATCTCGACGGAGTACCTCGCGGTGGTGGACCCGCGGACGTTCCTCCCCGTCGCGCCCGACCACTGCGGACCGGGTCTGGCGCTCGCGGCGATCGAGGTCGGCGGCCATCGCTTCGTCGACAACGCGGAGCTGGAGCTCGGCGGCGAGCGGTCGGCCGCTCCGCGGCCCTGGACCTCCGGCCGGCACCGTGACGACGAGACCCGGCGCCGCAGCCTGCTCGCGGCGCTCGCCGAGGCGTCGCCCCGGCGCGCGGCCGCTCCCGTCGCCTGACCGCCGCGCGCGCATCGCGGGGGTACGCGGCAGCCGCGCGGCGGGCGGCGCGCGCGGGGCTCCGTAGACTGGACGGCAGACTTCAAGGAGCACCCCCATGACTGAAACGCCCGCACCGGGCGCCGCCGACGCGGCCGCAGACGACGAGGACATCTTCGAGCAGAAGGCCGTGCGTCTCGCCAAGCGCGAGCGTCTGATCGCCGAGCGGGAGAGCGCGGCCGGCGGCGCGTACCCCGTCGCGGTGCGCGTGACGCACGCCATCCCGGCCCTGCGCGAGAAGTACTCCGGCCTGGAGGCGGGCGCCGAGACGGGCGAGACCGCGGCGGTGGCCGGGCGCGTCGTGTTCAGCCGCAACACGGGCAAGCTCTGCTTCGCGACCCTGCAGGCGGGCGACGGGTCGCGCATCCAGGCGATGGTGTCGCTGGCGAACGTGGGCGACGAGTCGCTGCAGCGATGGAAGGAGCTCGTCGACCTCGGCGACCACGTCGCCGTGTCGGGCGAGGTGGTCTCGAGCCGTCGCGGCGAGCTGTCGATCATGGTCGCGGAGTGGGAGATCGCCGCGAAGGCCATCCTCCCGCTGCCCAACATGTACACCGAGCTGAACGAGGAGAGCCGCGTCCGCAGTCGCTACCTCGACCTCATCGTGCGCGAGCAGGCCCGCCACACGGTCAGGGCCCGCGCCACGGTCAATCAGAGCCTGCGCACGACGTTCGCCGCGCACGACTTCACCGAGGTCGAGACGCCCATGCTGCAGGTGCAGCCGGGCGGCGCCACGGCGCGCCCGTTCGTCACCCACTCGAACGCGTTCGACACCGAGCTGTACCTCCGGATCGCGCCCGAGCTGTATCTCAAGCGGGCCGTCGTGGGCGGCATCGACCGTGTGTTCGAGATCAATCGGAACTTCCGCAACGAGGGCGCCGACTCGACGCACAGCCCCGAGTTCGCCATGCTCGAGGCGTATCAGGCCTACTCCGACTACCACGGCATCGCCGACCTCACGCAGGAGCTGGTCCAGAACGCGGCGATCGCGGTCGCCGGCTCCACCACGGTGACGTGGGCGGACGGCACGGAGTTCGACCTGGGCGGGGACTGGGACCGGGTCTCGATGTACCCGTCGCTCTCCGCCGCCGCGGGCGTCGAGATCACGCCCGCCACGGGGATGGACGAGCTGCTGGCGCTCGCCGAGGCCAGCGGCGTCGACGTCCCGCCGCACGCCACGCACGGCAAGCTCGTCGAGGAGCTCTGGGAGCACTTCGTCAAGGGCGGCCTGGAGCGTCCCACGTTCGTCATGGACTTCCCCGTCGACACCAGCCCGCTCGTGCGCGAGCACCGCTCGGTGCCGGGTGTCGTGGAGAAGTGGGACCTGTACGTGCGGGGCTTCGAGCTCGCGACCGGGTACTCCGAGCTGGTCGACCCGGTGATCCAGCGCGAGCGCTTCGTCGAGCAGGCGGCGCTCGCCGCTCGCGGTGACGACGAGGCGATGCGCATCGACGAGGAGTTCCTGCGCGCGCTCGAGCACGGCATGCCCCCGACCGGGGGTATGGGCATGGGCATCGACCGGCTGCTCATGGCGATCACGGGCCTGGGCATCCGCGAGACCATCCTCTTCCCGCTGGTCAAGTAGGCCGCCCGCGGCGCGCCTCGTCCCGGCGGGACTTCGCCCACCGGCGGCGCTCCGCGCGGTTCTTCGGGGGCGGGCCGGGGATGGGACGGTCGTACGCCCACGCGGGCAGGTAGGCCGCCGTGATCATCGTCGCGATGATGTCCGCGAGCCCGTGGTCCGGATCGAGCTCCCGTACGAGATCCACGTAGTGCGCCGCGTGCGTGGAGTTGCCCAGGGCCCATGCCAGCCACGCGGCCGCTGCCAGCGGCCCGGCGCGGCGCGGGCGCGGGGCGCACGCGGCGAGCCGGCGCGCCAGATCGAGGGCGCGCTGCAGGCGCTCCGGGTCGGGCCGGGGCCCCTCGCCCGCGAGCCGCAGCGGGCCGTCGAGCGCGGGCGCCTCGCCCCGTGACCAGGCGAGCTGCCACCGCTGCGCGGCGCGTCCCTCGGCGAGGCCTCCGCACCACTGCGTGAGGGCGACGTCGCGGGTCGCGGGGCGATCCAGCACGAGGATCAACTCGGCGGCGTCCTGCGGGTGCAGGGCCGCCGGGTCCCACGCCAGCGCGTCCTCGATCCGCTCCGTCAGGCGTCCGTCGTCGAGGCCGACCGCCGCCCCCGCGAGCGCGCGGCCGACACGCTCGCGCTCGGCGAGGTCGCTCGCGGGCAGCTCGGACCCCGCCGCCTGATCCCCGAGCGGGGGCTCGCCGTCGCCGACCGGGATGTCCTCGGGGCGGATCCGGTCGAGCGGGTGGCCGGCGTACGGGCCGTCCGGTTCGAGGTAGGAACCCCATCCGTCGGCCGCGACGCACAGCGCCTCGACGATCTCGAGGTCGCAGCCTTCCAGGCGGCGCAGCACGGAATCGACGAGAGCGGCACGGGCGATCCGGCCCGTCGCGTCGCGGTAGGGGTCGTCCGTGTAGACGACGACGGCGACGCGGTTCGCGACGGTCACCTGGCACACGTTCCCCACGACGGTCGCGGCGAACTCGGCGTACCCCGGATGCTCCGCGTGGAGAGGGCCGGGCAGATCGACGCGCATCGCGCCGACCGTGCGGCGATCCGCGAACGGGACCAGGACCAGGCTGTCGCGCGGCGTGCAGCGGGTGACGTGGGGGACGAGGGACAGGAAGCGTGCGGAGTCCTCGCACGAGATCACGATGGTCATGCAGGCGATCGTCGCGCCCGGTGTCCGGCCGCGGGCGCCGATCCGGCCCGATGCGAGAGACCGCCGACCGAGTCCGTCCTGTGAGCGAGGAGTCCGCGGGCGGAGGTCTCCCAGCATCCGCGCGTACGATGGACGCCGTGGACAACTACTGGGCCGCTGTCGTATGGTCGCTGCTTCCGACGGCGGCGATCTGCGTGGTCTTCTGGTTCGTCCTGCGCAGCATCCTCCGCTTCGACCGGACCGAGCGACGCGTCTACGCGCGCATTGAGGCCGAGGAACGCGCGAAGCGCGGCCTGCCGGCGCGCGCCGACGACGGCGCCGACCCCGCACCCCGCGCCGCCGCCGACTGATCACCGGCCCGGCCGCGCCAGGGTGCGCCGTGCCGAGCCACTACGCTGGTCCCGAGCAGGAGAGGCGGCGTAGGTGGACGTTCTCATCGGCACATCGTGGTGGATCATCGTCCTCACGATCGTCGACCTGACGATCCGCATCGCGGCGATCATCGTCATCCCCCGCAATCGCCGGCCGACCTCCGCCATGGCCTGGCTGCTCGCGATCTACTTCATGCCGATCCCGGGGCTGCTGCTGTTCCTGCTGATCGGCAACCCCCGGCTGCCGCGCGACCGCCGGCGCCGGCAGGAGCAGACCAACGAGTACATCCGCGGCGCGCGCGAGCACCTCGAGCGCGGCCGGCTGCGGCCCAACGAGCCCAGCTGGTTCACGTCGCTCGTCCACATGAACCGCGAGCTCGGCGCGTTCCCCCTCGCGGGCGACAACGGCGCCCGGCTCATCCGCGACTATCACGAGAGCCTGGCCGAGATGGCCGCCGCCATCCGGGCGGCGCGGTCCTACGTGCACGTCGAGTTCTACATCCTCAAGTCCGACGACGCGACCGACGATTTCTTCCGCGCGATGGAGGAGGCGTGCGCGCGCGGCATCCCCGTGCGCGTGCTGTTCGACCACTGGGCGAACCTCGTCAAGCCGCACCACCGGCGCACGATCCGGCGTCTCGAGGCCATGGGGGCCGAGTGGCGGTTCGCCCTGCCCATCCAGCCGCTGCGCGGCAAATGGCAGCGGCCCGACCTGCGCAACCACCGCAAGCTCCTCGTCGTGGACGGCGACGTGGCGTTCCTCGGCTCCCAGAACATCACGCACCCGAGCTACAACGTCCGCGCCAACATCCGACGCGGCCTGCAGTGGGTCGACCTGATGGTGCGGCTCGACGGCCCGATCGTGTCGAGCGTCAACGCCGTGTTCCTGTCCGACTGGTACAGCGAGGCGGACTCGGTGCCCGAGGGCATCGACCTCGAGCACATGGAGGCCGGCACGGGCGACCTGGACTGCCAGGTCGTGCCCTCCGGGCCGGGGTTCGAGGTGGAGAACAACCTGCGCCTCTTCCTCGGCCTGCTCTACGCGGCGCACCGGAAGATCATCATGATCAGTCCGTACTTCGTGCCGGACGAGGCGCTGCTGCTGGCGATCACGGCCGCGACGAAGCGCGGCGTGCAGGTGGAGCTGTTCGTGTCCGAGGTGGGCGACCAGGCCGTCGTCTACCACGCGCAGCGCAGCTACTACGAGGCGCTGCTGCGGGCCGGCGTGAAGATCTGGATGTACCCCCGCCCGTACATCCTGCACACCAAGGGCCTCACGATCGACGAGGAGGTCGCCGTGATCGGGTCCAGCAACATGGACATGCGATCGTTCGGCCTCAACCTCGAGATCTCGCTGCTCGTGCGCGGCGAGGAGTTCGTGCAGCAGATGCGGGACGTGGAGGCCGAGTACCGGGAGCTCAGCCGCGAGCTCACCCTCGAGGAGTGGCTGAAGCAGCCCCTGCGCTCGACGGTGCTCGACAACCTCGCGCGGCTCACGTCCGCGCTGCAGTGAGCCGCGCTACGCGTCGGCGCCGCGCTTCTTCGCGCGCCGCGCCGCCCGGCGTTCCCGCGCCGCCCGGCGCTCCTGCGCCTGCGGTTGCTCGCGGCGCACGTCGTGCCCCTTCGGCACCGCGACCGTGAGCCCGCCCTTCTCGACGCGGCACGCCACCCGGATCGCCTCGCCGAACTCGTCGCCGTCCAGCTCCACCGGCTGGGGCCGGGGCGTGGCCGCCTCGGCGGCGACCCCGCGCAGGTAGCGCACGGACGTGTCGCGGCCGCGGCGCTCGACCAGCGCGCGTCCGGCGCGCGTGCGCCGGAGCACCGAGTTGTCCCACCACACCTTGCGCCAGACGCCGAGCCAGCCCAGCGGACCCGTCGGCTGCACGAGCGCGACATCCAGCTGCCCGTCGACGACCGAGCCGTCGGGGATGAGGGAGATGCCGCCGGGCAGCTCGCCGCAGTTGGCGAACAGGATGCTCTGCACCCGCGCGGAGTGCAGGCGCGCGGAGGTCAGCGTGCGCACGGGGCCGATCGGCCGGGCGCGCGCCCGGTCGATCTCGTACATGACGCGGAACGGCTCGGCGCGCGCGAGCGAGCGCGCTGCGCCGTCGACGTAGGCGACCCAGCCGACCGACTTCTTCAGCTCCGGGCGGGTGTTGGCGATCATGGCGGCGTCCAGGCCCATCCCCGCCATGACGACGAAGGCGTGCTCTTCGGTCGTCTCGTCGGGACGGCTCAGCACCGCGACGCAGATGTCGACGTCCACCGTGTCCCCGTCGAAGGCCGCCTCCACCATCTGCTCGGGTCCGTCGAGCGGCAGCAGCAGGTTTCGGGCCAGCAGGTTGCCGGTGCCGCTCGGCACGATCGCGAGCGGCACGCCCGACCCGCGCACGGCCTCCGACACGGCTCGCACCGTGCCGTCGCCGCCGGCGACGAGCAGCGCGTCCACGCCCTCCTCGAGCGCCTGCCGGGTCGTCTGCTGCCCCGGATCCTCGACACTCGTCTCGAGCAGCAGGGGCGGCGCCCATCCGGCCTCCGCGGAGTGCTGCTCGACCAGAGCGCGCAGCGCGGGTCCGTCGACCTTGACCGGGTTGAACACGAGCGCCGCGCGGCGGGCGGCGGAGGTGCTGGAGCGCATGCGGTCAGCCTAGAGCGGCCCGCGCGGAATCCCGTGGAGCGCAGGGCCGCGGTCGGGGAGCGGAGCGCGCCCCGCGGGGCGGGGCGATCGCGTCAGCGCGCGCCTAGACTGGCGTGGTGATCGATCCCGCTCTGCTTCGCGACGACCCCGACCGCGTCATCCGTTCGCAGGTGGCGCGCGGGCACTCGCCCGAGACCGTCACCGCCGCGATCGAGGCCGACAGGGCCCGGCGCGCCGCCATCACCGCGTTCGAGGAGCTGCGCGCCGAGCAGAACGCGTTCGGCAAGCGGGTGGCGCAGGCGCCTAAGGACGAGAAGGCCGGGCTCGTCGCGCAGGCGAAGGATCTCGCCAACCGGGTCAAGGAGGCGCAGCAGGCGGTCACCGCGGCCGAGGAGGCGTATGCGGCCGCCGCCGGGCGCATCGAGAACATCGTGCTCGACGCCGTCCCCGCAGGCGGAGAGGACGACTTCGTCGTGCTGCGCGAGGTCGGCGAGGTGCCCTCGTTCGACCCGGCCGAGTTCCCCGAGGGCCCGCTCGATCACCTCGCGCTGGGGGAGAAGCTCGGCGCGATCGACATGGAGCGCGGCGCCAAGGTCTCCGGCGCGCGGTTCTACTTCCTCAAGGGGGTGGGCGCGCGGCTCGAGATCGCGCTCATGAACTACGCGCTCGCCAAGGCCCTCGACGCGGGCTTCGTCCCCATGGTGACGCCCACGCTCGTGCGTCCCGACATCATGGCGGGCACCGGCTTCCTCGGCGCGCACGCCGATGAGATCTACCGCCTCGAGGCTGACGACCTCTACCTCGTCGGCACGAGCGAGGTCGCGCTCGCCGGATACCACAAGGACGAGATCATCGACCTGCAGGACGGGCCGCTCCGCTACGCCGGCTGGTCGACCTGCTACCGCCGCGAGGCCGGCTCGCACGGCAAGGACACCCGCGGCATCATCCGGGTGC
The DNA here is from genome assembly GCF_014643695.1 of Microbacterium album. Lineage (GTDB taxonomy): Bacteria > Actinomycetota > Actinomycetes > Actinomycetales > Microbacteriaceae > Microbacterium > Microbacterium album. The sequence goes on from NZ_BMJY01000008.1 coordinate 38,827, forward strand.
ACCAGTTCAACAAGCTCGAGATGTTCGTCTACGCCGCGCCGGAGGACGCGGAGGCGGAGCACGAGCGCCTGCTCGCCCTCGAGGAGGAGATGCTGCAGTCACTCGGTCTCGCGTACCGCGTGATCGACGTCGCGGCGGGCGACCTGGGGTCCAGCGCCGCGCGCAAGTTCGACACCGAGGCGTGGGTGCCGACGCAGAACGCCTACCGCGAGCTCACATCGACGTCGAACTGCACGACGTACCAGGCCCGCCGGCTCGACATCCGGCACCGCCCGTCCTCCGACGCGGTGGGTGGCAAGACCCAGCACGTCGCGACGCTCAACGGCACGCTCGCGACCACGCGCTGGATCGTCGCGATCCTCGAGACGCACCAGCGGCCGGACGGCTCGGTCCTCGTGCCCGAGCCGCTGCGCCCCTACCTCGGGGGACTCGAGATCCTGGAGCCGATCGCGTGACCGGACGCATGCTCGTCGCACTGGACCTCGACGGCACGGTCGTGCTCGAGGACGAGAGCTTCAGCCCCGGCGTCGAGGCCGCGGTGCGCCGCACGGTCGAGGCCGGACACATCGTCACGATCGCGACGGGGCGCAGCTGGGAGGCGACGTCGTACATCCTGCACAGGCTGGCGATCCTGCCCGAGTACGTCGTCTGCTCGAACGGCGCGGCGATCCTGTCGCGCGACCCGAACCAGCAGACGGGCTACGCCCGGCACACGACCGAGACGTTCGACGCGACGGCCGTGCTCACGCTGCTGCGCGAGCAGCTGCCCGACGCCAACTACCTGGCGGAGCTGGCGGACGGCACCCGTCTGTACACGCAGTACGTGGACGACTGGGGGCTCGAGCGCGAGACCGCGCGCCAGGTCGAGCTCGAGGAGATGATGGGGATCGAGGTGGCGCGCATCGTCGTCGTCTCGCCCGAGCACTCCGAGGGGGACTTCCTGGAGCTGGTCGACCAGATCGGCCTGCAGCAGGTCTCCTACGCGGTGGGCTGGACGGCCTGGCTCGACATCGCCCCCAAGGGCGTCGACAAGGGCACCGCTCTCGAGCAGGTGCGGCAGTGGCAGGGCATCGACCCCGCCGACGTCGTCGTGATCGGCGACGGCCGCAACGACATCGGGATGTTCCAGTGGGCGGCCTCGCACGGCGGGCGGGCGTTCGCGATGGGCCAGGCGCCGCCCGAGGTCGTCGAGGTGTCGACGGACATCACGGGCACGGTCCAGGAGGGCGGCGTCGCGGAGGCGCTCGACCTGCTGCTGGCCCGCGCTGCCACGAGCTGACGGAACGCCGTCGTGCCCTCCGGGCGCGTCGCGCGTGTTTCGATCCGATGAAGAGATGCCCGCCGAGAGGCGGCGCGCACGCGGCCGGGATTACGGTGGGACGCATGCTCGGCTCGTTCCCCGCCCCGCCGCGCCGCGACACCGCGGTCCCCGGCGCGCTCGCGCCCGGACGTCGCGACACCGCCCCGCGCACGCTGCCGCGACTGCAGCGCGTGCTGGAGGAGCTCGGGTCGACCTTCCTGGCCCCGCTCGCGCCCGTGCCCGATCCGGATCGCCGCGTGGGCGGTGTCGTCGTCTTCGATCCGCTCGACGAGCAGGCGGTCTCGGAGGGCGCCGTCGTGCTGGGCGTCGGCCTGTCCGCCGGCCCGGAGCTGCGCGCGCTGGTCGCTCGCCTGGGCGCGCAGGGCGCGGGCGCCGTCGTGCTGCGGGAGCCGGTCGTGCTCGACGAGGCGACCGCCGTGGTCGCGCGCGAGCACGGCATCGCGCTCCTCGGGCTCACGCGCGGAGCATCCTGGACCCAGCTGAGCGCGATGGTGGCCGCGCTGCTGACGGAGCCGGAGCCGGACCGGACGCAGGACGTCATCGGCGGGGTGCCCACCGGTGACCTGTTCGCGATCGCCAACGCGATCGCGGCGCTGCTCGATGCACCCATCACGATCGAGGACCGCAACTCCCGTGTGCTGGCGTTCTCCAGCAAGCAGGACGGCGCGGACGCCTCGCGCATCGAGACGATCCTCGAGCGCCAGGTGCCGGAGCGCTACGCGCGGCTGCTGACCGAGGCGGGGTTCTTCAAGAAGCTCTACTCGAGTGAGGATCCGGTGTACATCCGGCTCACGTCCGACGGCGTCGAGGTGAAGCCGCGCTGCGCCATCGCCGTGCGGGCCGGCGGCGAGATCCTCGGTTCGATCTGGGCCGCCGTGCCCGAAGAGCTCAGCAGCGAGCGGACGGCCGCCCTGCGGGACTCGGCGAAGCTCGTCGCGCTGCACCTGCTGCGGTTGCGCGCCGGTGCCGATGCGGAACGACGGCTGCGCGCGGACCTGCTGAGCACGGCGCTGGAGGGCGGCAGCGATGCCGCGTACGCGCTGGAACGGCTCGGTCTCGACGGATCGCCCGTGACGGTGCTCGCCGCGGAGATCGCCGACGACGATCCCGAGGGACTGCACGGGGCCGGCGATCGGCAGGCGCAGCGGCAGCGGATCGCGGATGCCGTCGCGATGCACCTCGCCGCCGTCCATCCGAAGGCCTGCGCGGCACTGCTGGGCGGTACGATCTACGGCCTGCTGCCCGTCGCCTCGCCCGAGACCGGCGAGGCCCAGGTCGCGCGGCTCGCGAACGACTTCCTCGCACGTATCGGCGCCCGCACGCCCGTGCTGATCGGGATCGGCCGGGTCGCGAGCGGCCCCCGCGGCGTCGTGCGCTCGCGCGAGGCGGCGGAGCGGGCGCTGCGCGTGCGCCTCGAGCACGGCGCGTCCGCCTCGGGACGCCGCACCTCCCAGGTGGCGCTGTTCCGCGACGTGCACGTCGAGTCGCTGCTGCTCGAACTGCGCGACCGCGTGGCGGCGGGGGAGGAACAGGCGACCGGCGCTGTCGCGCGGCTGCTCGAGCACGACCGCGCCAACGACACGCAGTTCGTCGAGACGCTGCGCGCGTGGCTCGATCACCTGGGCGACGTGTCTTCCGCGGCCGAGGCGCTGCACATCCACCCCAACACGTTCCGCTACCGGTTGCGCCGCCTGGCAGAGGTCGGGGAGATGGACCTGTCCGACCCCGAGGCCCGCTTCGCGGCTCAGCTGCAGCTGCGCATCATCCCGGAGCTCGTGCGCCGGCGCGGCTGAGCCCGCCGCGACGCCTGCACGCCGCGCCTGCACGCCGCGCGGAGATCTGCAGATCCTCGGAGCCGATCCTGCGGATCCGGTCCGAAGTCGTGCAGATCTCCGCGCCTGGTGCAGGCGCATCACTCGCGGACGCGATGCAGCCCCTGCGCGACGGCGGTCACGATGAGCTCCTGGACCGTGGGCCAGTCGTCGATCACCTGCCAGTAGCCGACGCGGATGACGTGGTAGCCCATGAGCCGCAGACGCGCATCGTGCTCGTTGTCCTGCAGGCGCTGCAGGTCGACGTGGTGGCCGCCGTCGACCTGCACCACGAGCCGGTCGCCGATGAGCAGATCGACACGATGACCCGCGATGAACACCTGCGGCCGCAGGGGAAGCCGGAGCCACCGCAGACGCGGCACGAAGAAGCTCTCCAGCCCCGAGTCGGCCCACGGGCGCGCGTCGGTCAGCAGCCGGCGTGCGTCCGGACCGAGCGGGAGGCCGCGGAGGACGTCCCGGTCGAGCAGGCCCTTGTTCAGGGCGGACTCCCAGACCGCGAGCGCGTGCTCGTAGGGCTGGCAGGCGGCCACGAGGACGAGCGCGTTGACGAGGGAGTCCTCGAACGCGTCCGGGTCCCGGGGCAGGAGCGGCGTCGCCCAATGCACGTGGGCGTTCGTGGCGCGCCGCAGGTGGCCCTTCGGGGCGAGCGCGACATGCGCGCGCTCGACCGGGAGCGTCCACAGACCGCGCCGAGCCGCCAATGTGACACAGCTGAGCACGACTCCGAGCTCAGCGGCCGCGCGAAGCGCCGCGTCGGCGCGGGGCACGGCGAACACTCCGGATCCCAGTCGCTGGAGACGCTCCTCCGCGACTGCCCGCTGGAGTCGGTGCCTGCTCGCTCCGAGGGCGATCAGCGTGCGATAGCGGGCGACGCCGCCGAGGCGTTCGGTGAGTGCGACGGGATCCACGCGCCCAGCCTGCCGACGCGAGGCGCGCGCGGCCGCCGAGTGCCCCTCCGGTGGGCACACCTCGCGCCCCCGCAAGCCTGTGGACGAACGGCGCGCCGCGGCGCGAGCCTGCACGCCGCGCGGAGATCTGCAGATCCTCGGAGCCGATCCTGCGGATCCGGTCCGAAGTCGTGCAGATCTCCGCGCGTGGCGCAGGGGGTCAGGGGGTGAGGTCGACGACGGAGGTGCGGAAGCGCTCGAGCCGCTCGGGATCGATCTCGACACCGAAGCCCGGGCCCGTGGGGACGTCCACGACGCCGTCGTGCATGCGGATGGGCTCGGTGATGATGTCCTCGGCGTAGAACCGGTCCGAGCCGGAGATGTCACCGGGCAGGGTGAAGCCCGGCAGCGCCGCAAGGGCAGCGTTGGCGGCACGGCCGATGCCCGTCTCGAGCATGCCGCCGCACCAGACGGCGATGCCGTGCGCCCGCGCGAGGTCGTGGATCCGACGCGCCTCGAGATATCCGCCCACGCGGCCGGGCTTGATGTTGATCACGGCCGCGGCCCCGAGCGAGATGGCGTCGGCGGCCGCCTCGGCCGACACGACCGACTCGTCGAGGCAGATCGGGGTGTGCATGAGCTTCGCGAGCTCGGCGTGCTGCCGGATGTCCGCCTCGCCGAGGGGCTGTTCGATCAGCAGCAGGCCGAACTCGTCGAGCCGGCGCAGGTGAGCGGCGTCGACGAGGGTGTACGCCGCGTTGGCGTCGACCTGGAACGGCAGATCGTCGCCGAACTCCCGGCGCACCGCGGCGACGTGCGCGATGTCGGCGCCGGGCTGGATCTTGAGCTTGATACGCGCGTAGCCCTCGTCGAGGTAGCCGCCGATGACGCCGACCGTCGCCTCCACGGAGTCCTGGATGCCCACCGAGACCCCCGAGGGCACGGTCGCGGAGACGGCGCCGAGGTAGGAGGCGAACGAGCGGCCCTCCGCGCGCAGCTGGGCGTCGAGCACGGCCATCTCGACCGAGGCCTTCGCCATCTGGTTGCCCACGATCCTGTGCAGCCGGTGGCCCACGGTCTCGGCCGTGAGGTCGTCGGCGGCGAACAGCAGCGGCGCGAGCCAGCGCCGCACGACGTCGGCCGCGCCGTCGAGGTACTCCGGGGAGTACACCGGCCGGTCCAGCGCGACGTTCTCGCCCCATCCGGTCACGACCTGGCCGTCCGCCGTCTCCAGCCGTGCCTCCACGAGGAAGCAGCGCTTGACCGTCTGCGTTCCGAAGGAGGTCGTGAACGGGGCCACCAGCGGCATCTCGAGGTGGTGCAGGCGCAGGCTCAGCAGCTTCATCGGGCGGGGTCCTCTCGCAGGGGTGCGCGGAGCACGTACTGCCCCGCGCGGGTGAAGTCGGTCACGGACCAGCCCGCGCCCATGAGCTCGGTCAGGGCGGCGCGCGTCTGCGCGCGCCAGCGCCGAGCGAGCTCGGGGTCCGTGCGGCGCAGCGCCTCGATGTCGCGCGGCACCGCGACGGTCGCGGGCAGCGTGCGGTCCAGGGGCGGGACGAAGGGCGAGGGGGCTCCGTCGGCGTCCACGACGACCGCTTGGGCGCCCGCCGGGGGCCCCGCGTCGCGCGTGGCGCCGGGCTCGGGCGGCGTCAGGGTCAGGTCCCAGCGCACGAGCACGCGGTCCGAGCCCTGTCCCGCGTTGACGGAGTCCTTCATCTCGCCGTAGAAGTCGGGCAGGTACTCGGCGGCGTGCGCGCCCAGGCGGCGGATGTTGAAGAACGCGTTGCGGGCGACGAGCGGATCGTACGTCCACGTCATCGCGTCGATGCCCCGCTCCAGGCACCAGGCGCGCTGCGCGAGCTTGACCGCGCGCCCGAGCCCGCGACCCACGACCCCCGGGAGGAGCCCGACCACGTGGGAGTGGAAGGGCGCGCCCGGAGGGCCGCAGAAGCCGACGGCCGCACCGACCGGCCCGTCCTCGCCGATCGCGAGCGTGACGAGGTTGCCGGCGTGCGCCATCGCGACGAGCAGAGCGGGATCGATCATGGGGGAGCCGTCGCGCCGCCAGATGGTGCTGAGCACCTCGGCCACGCGCCGGCACGAGTCGGCGTCGTGGGCGTGCTCCACCCGGATGCCCGCGGCGGCGCACGCCGCGTCCGCCATCCTGCGTGCCTCGGCCGTAACCGCACCCGTCGGGCCGGTCGTGGTGATCGGCGCGCTCACGGGGCCGTCCTCCGGTCCGCCGCCACGTCAGTCCACCCGCCGGTTGGCGCGGCCGCCGAAGTGCAGGAACTCCACGCCGTCCACCTCCACGAGGTGTCCCGTGAACCAGCTGCTGCCGTGGAACTGCGTCATGATGGTGTCCTCCGCCGTGGCGACGAAGCGCAGCGGGATCGTCGTCTCCTCCTGGGAGTCGGACGCCGCCGCCTCCTGCGTGATCTCCGCCGCGATCCCGTCGCCGTCGGGGGTCAGCCGGAACACCGTGCCGTGGCGGCGGAACGTCCCCGCGAAGCGGGCCAAATCGACATCGGGCAGGGGGACCGGGGGGCGGGGCGGCGGCGGCACCTCGATGCCCAGGGCCTCGGCGGCGAGCTCGGCGAACATCGTGATGCCGTCCCCGCCGTTGGTCAGCAGGACCACCACGAGGTCGTGTTCGGGGACGACGCGCAGGAAGGCGAGCTGGCCGTACGTCGCGCCGTCGTGCCCGTGGGTCGTGTCGGACCAGTCCTCGAAGCCCCATCCGATCCCGCGGCGCGCCAGCTCGGGGGCGGCGCTCTGCTCGCGGCGCATCTCGGCGACGGACGCCGCCGAGAGGATGCGGTGCCCCCCGGGCGCGACGCCGTCGGCGAGATGCATGCGCGCGAAGGCCGCGACGTCCCTCGCGCGGGCCGCGATGATGCCCGCCGGCCCGCTCGAGCGCGGGATGCTCCAGCGGGGCACGAGGGCCATGCGCCCCTCGGCGTCCGCAGCGTGGCCGTGGGCGACCGCGTAGCGGGGCAGGCGCTCGGGCAGGGTCTCGGTGTGCGTGAGGCCGAGGGGCTCGACGAGGCGCTCGCGCAGCACGTCGTCCCAGACGCGACCCGTCACCGCCTCGATCAGGCGGCCGGCGATGACGTACGACGTGTTCGAGTACGACGTGAGCGCACCCGGCGCGTGGACGAACCCGATGCCGCCGAGTCCGTCGACGTAACGCGCGAGGCAGTCGTCCCCCCGCCCCGTGTCGGTGAAGACGTCGCCCTCGATCCCGCTCGAGTGGGTCAGGAGGTGGCGCACCGTCACGCGCGCCATCCGCTGCGGCTCCGCGGACGGGAGGTCCGGCAGGTACGTCACGACCGGTGCGTCGAGGTCGAGCACCCCCTCGTCGACCAGCTGCATCACGAGGGTCGCCGTCCACACCTTCGTGATCGAGCCGATCTGGAAGAGGGCGTCGGTCGTGGCGGTCGAACCCATTTCGACGTTGAGCAGCCCCGACGCGGCGTCCGACACCGTGCCGGCGCGATCGATCGCGACCTGAGCGCCGACGACGCCGTGCTTCGCCCGCAGGCGCTCGAGCACCTCCCAGAGCGCGGCGTCCGAGAGGTCGCGCGCGGGAGGGACCGCTGCAGGGGGCGCGAAGGGGCCGCTGGTCTCCATGGCCTCCAGCATCACCATCGGGGTGCGGCGGTGGTGTGTCGGATCGGACGAACGCGGCACGGCAACGTTGTGCGAACGGATGAACGGCCGATATCCCGCGCCTCGTAGCGTCGTGCCATGGCGAACACGCAGACCGACACCCCCGCCGTCCTGCCCGGCGAGCTGCGCTCCTGGCTGGCGGACGAACTGCCGCGCCTGATCGAGGCGCACGGCGTGCCGGGCGCGGCGGCCGGCGTCCTGGTCGGCGGCGAGATCGTCGACGTCGCCGCCGGGGTGCTGAACCTCTCCACTCGGGTGGAGGCGGACACCGACTCGCTGTTCCAGATCGGATCCATCACGAAGGTGTGGACGGCCACGCTCGTCACGCAGCTCGTCGACGAGGGCCTGCTCGACCTCGACGCGCCCGTCCGCGAGTACCTGCCGGACTTCCGGGTCGCCGACGAGAGCGCCGCCGCCGCCATCACGACCCGCCAACTGCTGTCGCACCGCGCCGGCTTCGAGGGCGACCTGTTCACCGACACGGGCCGTGGCGACGACTGCGTCGAGAAGTTCGTCTCCGGCCTCGCGGGCATGCCCCAGCTGTTCGAGCCGGGCGGGCAGTTCTCCTACAACAACGCGGGCTACGTCCTGCTCGGGCGCCTCGTCGAGGTGCTGCGCGGCAAGCCGTACGATCAGGCACTCACCGAGCACCTCATCCAGCCCCTCGGTCTGACGCACACAGCGCCGGGCCCGTACGAGGCGATCCTGCACAGGGTGGCCCAGGGCCACATCGCCACGGGGGAGGACGGCGCGCTCGTCGCCGCGCCCGTCTGGGCACTGGCCCGGTCGAACGCCCCCGCGGGCTCGAGTCTCGCGATGCGAGCGGCCGACCTGCTCGCCTTCGCGCGCATGCACGTCGAGGGCGGCGCGGCGGCCGACGGCGGGCGCGTGCTGTCTCGGGAGTCGGTCGCCGCCATGCAGGAGCCGGCGGTCGAGGTGCCGTACATCGGGCTGCTCGGCGAGGCGTGGGGGCTCGGCTGGGAGATCGACGAGACGCCCGTCGGCCGCATGGTGTCGCACGACGGAAGCACGATCGGGCAGAACGCGTTCCTGCGGGTCATCCCCGAGCTCGGCGTCGCCGTGACGCTGCTCACGAACGGCGGAGACGTGTACGCGCTCTCCCGCGCACTGTTCGACGCCGTGTTCGACCGGCTGACGGGCACGCGCGTGCTCGCGCCGGCGCCGGACCCGGCCGACGCCGGCCCGGATCCGGACGCCGAGACCGCCGCCCGCTTCGTCGGCACGTACTCGGCGTCGGTCATGGACGTCGTGGTCACGCAGGACGATGACGGCGCGCTGTGGCTCCAGCCGTCGATCAAGGGCGAGCTCGCGGCCCTCGCGCCCGCTCAGCCCGCGGAGCGCGTCGCTCCGTACGGCGAGCACGGCCTCATCCAGGTCGAGGGCACCGGAGGCGTGCACGTCGTCTACGCCTTCCTCGACCCCGGCGACGACGGCCGCTACAGGTTCATCCACACCAGCCGGGCGCTGCCGCGTTCCGCCTGAAGCCCCACCCCACCCGACCCCCACGCACCGCGGGGTCTGCGAGCCCCCACCATCGCAGGCCCCGCGGATCCCACCCCGGAGGACACAGCATGAAGATCATCCCCACGACCCGCGCGCGCGGCGCCGCGCTCGCCGGCATCTCGCTGGCGAGCGCGCTCGCCCTCGCGGCCTGCTCCGGCGGGCCGTCCGGGAACGGCTCGGGCGCGTCCGAGCTCGTCGAGGACGGCACGTTCGTCCTGGCGATCAGCACCGACATCGGCTCGCTCGACCCGCACCTGGGCGCAGCGAGCGCGGCGTTCCAGGCAGCGCGGTTCGCCTACGACCCGCTCGTGAACGTCGACGCGGACGGCGGCATCGTCTCGGGCCTGGCGCAGGAGTGGGACGTCGACGGCACGACCGTCACGTTCACGCTGCGCGACGACGTCACGTGCTCGGACGGATCGGCGTTCACCGCGTCGACCGCCAAGGCGAACCTCGACTGGATCGCGGATCCCGCGAACGCGAGCCCGTTCCTGGGCACGTTCGTGCCCGCCGGCGTCACCGCCGAGGCGGACGACGACGCCGGCACGCTCGTGCTGACGCTGGCGACCCCGTCGCCCTTCGTGCTCGAGGGGCTCGCGCAGATCGGCCTGGTGTGCGACGCGGGCCTCGCCGACCGTGACTCGCTCGTCGACGGCACCGTGGGCACAGGACCGTACACGGTGGCGGAGATCGCCTCGAACGACCGCTACACGTACCAGGTGCGGGAGGACTACGCGTGGGGCCCGGACGGCGCCACGACGGCCGAGCCCGGCGTCCCGGCGACGGTCGAGTTCCGCGTCATCCCCAACGAGACCACTGCGGCCAACCTGCTGCTGTCCGGGGAGGTCAGCGCCGCGCGCATCATCGGCCCCGACGCGGCGCGCCTCGGCGGCATGGAGCAGGTCGAGAGCGAGGCCGTCACGGGCGAGACCTGGTTCAACCAGGCCGAGGGACGCGTGACCGCGGATCTGGCCGTCCGCACGGCCCTCTCGCAGGCGCTCGACCTCGACGAGCTGGCGAACGTCATCACGTCCGGCACCGGCAAGCGCGCGACGCAGCTCGCGGTCGCGGCTCCCGCGGCCTGCCAGGGCGGCGACTTCACCTCGGCGCTGCCCGACGCGGGCGCCGAGAACGCGGCCGCCACGCTCGAGGGGGCCGGTTGGACCCAGGGCGCCGACGGCTGGGAGAAGGACGGCGCGCCCCTCGCGGTGACCTTCATCCACGACTCCGCGCTGGGCGCGGGAGGCGCCGCCGCGGCGGAGCTCGTGGTCGCCGCCTGGAACGAGCTGGGCGTGCAGGTCGATGTCAGCACCATGCCCACCGACGAGCTGTCGGGCGTGATGTTCGGCGGCGGGGACTGGGATGTCATCTGGGAGCCGCTGAACGTCAACACCCCGGACCAGCTCGTGGGCTTCCTGACGGGCCCCGGCCCGGCCGAGGGCGGCGTGAACTTCGCGTCGATCGCGAACCCCGACTACGAGGCCGCGGTCGAGGAGGCGATGACGCTCGTCGGCACCGACAGCTGCGACGCCTGGTTCGAGGCCGAGGCGGCGCTCGTCGAGAACCTCGACGTGCTGCCCTTCGCGAACAGCGTCCTGCCGGTCTACGCTTCCGGAGCCGAGTTCACCGGGGCCGACACGATCAACCCGACGAGCATCCGCCTCGTCAAGTGACGTCCGTCCCGGGCGCTCCCGACCTGAACGGGAGCGCCCGGGACGTTCCCTCCGCACGCGAGAACGGAAGCGACGGAAAGACACCGTGACGACGATCATCCAGACCGCCGGCGCCACGGCCCCCGGGCCGGAGGCGCCGCCCGCGCGTCGCGCCCACGGCCTGCTGCAGAACCGCTGGGTCCGCTTCGCGGTGCGCCGCGGCGGTCGCCTGCTGCTGTCGCTGTGGGTGCTGGTGACCGCCGCCTTCCTGATGATCCACCTCGTCCCGGGCGACCCGATCCGCGCCGCGCTCGGTCCCACCGCGACGCCCGAGCTCATCGAGCAGACCCGGAGGAACCTGGGGCTGGATGCGCCGCTGTGGGAGCAGTACCTGCGCTTCCTGGCCGGCATCTTCACGGGCGAGCTGGGCACCTCCATCCAGTTCCGGCTGCCGGTGGCGGACGTCATCGGCGACCGGCTGCCGGCGACGCTCGCGCTGGGCGTCGCGGGTTTCGTGGCCGCCGTGCTGATCGCGATCCCCGTCGGCGCGCTCATCGCCGTGGCCACGCGGCGCGGTCGGCGGCGCGGCCTCGAGCTCGGCTTCGCGTCGTCGAGCGTCGTGCTCGGGACCATCCCCGACTTCCTGCTCGGCGTCGCGCTCGTGTGGATCTTCGGCGTGACCCTGCGACTGTTCCCCGTCGCGGGCGCCGGCGGACCGGACTCCTATGTGCTGCCGGTGCTCGCGCTCGCCGTGGGGCCCGCGGCGATCCTGTCCCGCATCGTCCGGGTCGAGCTGCTGGCGGCCCTCGAAGCCGACTACGTGCGCACAGCGCGGTCGAAGCGCCTCACGCACGCGCGCGTCGTGCTGCGCCACGCGCTTCCCAACGCCGTCACGGCCTCGCTCACGCTCGGAGGCCTGCTGCTCGGATCCATGGTGGCCGGCACCGTCCTCGTCGAGAACGTGTTCGCCTGGCCGGGCATCGGTTCGACGGTGGCCGGCTCGATCCTCGGCAAGGACTACCAGCTCGTGCAGGGCATCGTGCTGGTGTACGGGGTGGGCGTGCTGCTCGCCAACACGATCGTGGACGTGATCCTCGCGATCCTGGATCCCCGGTCCACGATCCTCGACGAGACCGGCGGAGGCCGCTGATGCGCGCGCTCAGGATCCTGCGGACCCCGCTGGGGCTGGCGGCTGCGCTCATGCTCGCGGCGGTGCTCGCCGTCGCGATCCTCGCCCCGCTGCTGTGGGGCGAGGCGGCGGACATCACGGACACGTCCGACATCAACGCCGCTCCCTCGGCGGAGCACCCGATCGGCACCGACGCGCTGGGGCGCGACCTCCTGCTGCGCACGCTCGTCGCGACGAGGCTGACCATCATCCTCGCGCTGGGCTCGACCGCGATCGCCCTGGTCATCGGCGTGATCCTCGGCGCGGCCCCGTTGCTGCTGGGGCGCACGCTCGGCCGCGTCGTGGTGACCGCGGTCAACATTGCCGTCGCATTCCCCGGCATCCTGCTCGCGCTGTTCCTCGCGACCGTGCTGGGCGTGGGGGAGTACGCCGCCATGTGGGCGATCGGCCTGGCGGGCGCCCCGTCGTTCGCGCGGTTCTGCCAGACGCTCATCGCGGGCGTGATGGATCGCGACTACATCGCCGCGGCGCGGATCGCGGGGCTCGGCCGATTCCGCATCCTGCTGCGCCACGTGCTGCCCAACATCGCCGAGCCGCTCATCGTCAACGGCACGATCGCCGCCGGCGGTTCGCTGCTGGCCTTCGCGGGACTGTCCTTCCTCGGGCTGGGTGTGCAGGCGCCAGCGTACGACTGGGGCCGCCTGATGATGGAGGGGCTCAGCCGCATCTACCTGAACCCCCTCGCGGCGCTGGCGCCGGGCATCGCGGTCGTGCTCGCCGGTCTCGCCTTCAACCTGACCGGCGAGGCCCTGGCGAAGGTGTACTCGGTGTCGACCATGCCCGCCACGATGTTCTCGGTCGGCGCGCGGCGCGCCCGCAGCCTCGCGCCCCGCACGGAACGCGCGCCGGCCGACGCCGCCGCGGACGCCGAACCCGTGCTCGACGTGCGGGGCCTGCGCGTGGCGCTGCCCACCGCGCAGGGAGAGGTGGCGCCCGTGCGCGGGATCGACCTGCGCGTCGGTGCGCAGGAGGCCGTCGGCATCGTCGGAGAGTCGGGCTCGGGCAAGTCGCTCACGGCCCTCGCGATCGCTCAGCTCGTGGAGGCCCCGCTGCGCGTCGAGGCCGACCGGCTGCGGTTCGCCGGCGCCGACCTGACCGAGGTCCCGCGCTCGCCCTCCGCGATCGCGGAGCGCCGTCACCTGCTGGGCACCTCGCTGGCGATGGTGTTCCAGGACCCGATGACGTCGTTCAACCCGACGATGAAGATGGGCCTGCAGCTCGCCGAGGTGTCGCGGTTCCACGGCGTCTCGGAGGGCCGGCGCATGACGTGGAAGCAGGCGCTCGCCCACGCGACGCAGCGGCTCGGTGCGGTGAGCATCACGGATCCCGAGCGACGCGCGCGCCAGTACCCGCACGAGTTCTCGGGCGGTATGCGGCAGCGCGCCATGATCGCGATGGGCGTGATGGCGACGCCGCGGCTGGTCATCGCCGACGAGCCGACGACGGCCCTCGACGTCACGGTGCAGAAGCACGTGCTCGAGCTGCTCGGACGCGTGCGCCGCGAGAACGGCGCGGCCATCCTGCTCATCAGCCACGACGTGGCGGTGGTGCGGGAGGTGTGCGACCGGATCGTCGTCATGTACGCCGGTCGGATCGTCGAGGAGATCGCCTCGGACCGCCTCGCCGAGGACGCCCAGCACCCGTACACGCGCGCGCTGATCGCCGCCGTGCCCGACATGAACACGGATCGGGACAGGCCGCTCGCGACCATCCCGGGCCGTCCGGTGGATCCGGCGCGCGTGCCGGCGGGTTGCGCGTTCGCGGCGCGCTGCCCCTTCGCGACGGCCCGCTGCCTCGAGGAGGACCCGGTGCTGGCTCCCGTGGGCGACGCGGAGAGCGCACAGCGGGTCGCCTGCTGGAACCCCGTGACCACGCCGGATCGCGTGGCCCGTATCGAGTCTCCGGTTCCGACGTCGGCGCTGCCCGTCGTCGCGGCCGCCCGGGAGGGAGAGGCATGAGCGAACTCGCCATCGAGGATCTCGTCGTGCGCTACGGTCACGGCGCGCACGCCCACGTGGCGGTCGACGGCGTCAGCCTCACCGTCCCGCCCGGCGAGATCGTGGGACTGGTCGGCGAGTCGGGATCGGGCAAGTCGACCATCGCGCGCGCCGTGGTCGGGCTCGCCCCGGTCACGAGCGGGCGCATCCTGATCGACGGCGTCGAGCTGTCGCGCGGCCGGCGCTCCGGGAAGCCCCGGCGCAGCGACACGGGGCGGTCCCCGCGGAGCCGCCCCGTGCAGATGGTGTTCCAGGATCCGCAGTCGTCGTTGGATCCGCGCATGAGCATCGGCAGCTCGATCGCCGAGGCGCTGCCGCCCGACGTGCCCCGCGCGCGGCGCCGTGCCGAGATCGAGCGGCTGCTCGAGCTGGTCCACCTCGATCCCCAGCGCGCCGACGCCCGCCCGGGCGAGCTGTCGGGCGGTCAGCGGCAGCGCGTGGCGATCGCCCGGGCGCTCGCCTCGCGCCCCGACGTCATCGTCGCCGACGAGATCACGTCGGCCCTCGACGTGTCCGTGCAGGGTGCGGTGCTGAACCTCGTGCGCGAGCTTCAGCGCGAGCTCGGCCTGTCGATGCTCTTCATCTCTCACAACCTCGCCGTCGTGCGCTACGTCGCCTCGTCCGTCGCGGTCATGCGCGATGGGCGGATCGTCGAGCACGGCGACACGGCACAGATCCTCGAGTCCCCCGAACACCCGTACACCCGCGAGCTGCTCGCCGCGGTCCCCGAACCCCTCAGGAGCGCGTCATGACCGACACCACGACCTCGTCACCCGCCGCGACCATCGATGCCGCGCACTGGAAGGCGCGCCTGGCCGAGCTCGCCGCCAAGCACGGCGTGCCCGGCGCGCAGCTGGGCATCTTCCGCCTCGGCGCGGACGGTGCGCCGGACCAGGAGGTGACGGTCTCGCACGGCTATCTCCACGTGCCCGCCCAGATCCCCGTGTCGGACGACGCCGTGTTCCAGATCGGATCCATCTCGAAGGTGTGGACCGCGACGGTGGTGATGCAGCTCGTGGACGAGGGGCTGGTCACGCTGGACACCCCGATCGTGGAGGTGCTGCCCGACTTCGAGCTGGCGGACATGGACGTCGCCCGCCAGGTCACGCTGCGCCACCTGCTCGCCCACACCAGCGGCATCGACGGCGACGTCTTCACCGACACGGGACGCGGCGACGACAACCTGGAGAAGTACGTCGCGCTGCTGAAGGAGCAGACGCAGAATCACCCGATCGGGGCGACCTGGTCGTACTGCAACGCGGGCTTCTCGCTCGCCGGGCGCGTGATCGAGGTGCTCACGGGCAAGACGTGGGACACCGCGATGCGTGAGCGCCTCTACGTGCCGCTGGGCCTGAAGGCCACGGGGACGCTGCCGGAGGAGGCCATCCTGCACCCCGTCGCGGTGGGACACAACGTGGCCGAGGACGGCACCGCGACGGTCGTCCCGGTCTGGAGTCTCCCGCGCCCGCTCGGCCCGGCCGGCCTCATCGCCTGCCCCGTGAGCGACCTGCTCGCGTTCGCGCGGATGCACCTGGCCGGAGGCGTCGCGGCCGACGGCACGCGGGTGCTGTCGGAGGCGGCGGTCGCCGAGATGGCGACCAAGCAGGCCGAGCTGCCCGACCCGTACACGCTCGGGGATTCCTGGGGGATCGGCTGGATCCGCTTCGACTGGGACGGTCACCGCCTGATCGGCCACGACGGCAACACGATCGGGCAGGCGGCGTTCCTGCGCATGCTGCCCGAGCAGGGCCTCGCGGTCGGTCTGCTCACCAACGGCGGGCACACCCGTGACCTGCACATGGACCTGTACCGCGCGATCTTCGCCGAGCTGGCGGGCGTCGAGATGGCATCGCCGCTCGCGCCGGTCGACGGCGCCGAGGGCGACATCACCCCGCACGTCGGCACGTACGAGCGCGCCTCCGTGCGCATCGAGGTCAAGCCGGCGGCCGAGGACGGCGGCCTGCCGGTGCTGCGGATGACGCCGCTCGGCCTGCTGGCGGAGCTGGAGGACGACCCGGGCACCGACTACGAGCTGCACCCGATCGAGGGCGACCACCTGTGGGCGACCCGTGCGCCGGGCACCGAGACCTGGATGGCCGTGACGTTCTACGCGCTGCCCACGGGCGAGCGGTACGTGCACCTCGGTGCCCGCGCGACGCCCAAGAAGGCGGAGCCGGCCGGACAGACCGCGTGACGGCCGTCCTGCTCGCGGGCGGCCGGGTGATCGACCCGGCCACCGCGACCGACCGCATCGCCGACGTGCTCGTCCGCGACGGATCCGTCGTCGAGATCCGCGATGCGGGCGGCACCGCTCCGGTGGACGCCACGGTCGTCGACGTGACCGGACGGATCGTCGGGCCCGGCTTCATCGACCTGCACAGCCACGTGCACTCGATCGCGGGGCAGCGCCTGCAGGCGATGGACGGCGTCACGACGGCGCTGGACCTGGAGATGGGGCTCATGCCCGTCGAGCGCGCCTATCAGCGCGCGGCCGCGGAGGGGCGTCCCCTGAACTACGGCTTCTCGGCCTCGTGGATGATGGCGCGCGCGGCGGTGCTGTCGGGCCGGACGTCCGACGCTGATCCGTTCGGCGATCTCGACATCCTGAGCGATCGCGCGTGGCTCGGCGACTCGTCACCCGCGCAGCTGCGCGAGTGGCTGGGGCTGCTGGAGCGCGACCTGTCGCTCGGTGCGCTCGGCATCGGCGTGCTCATGGGCTACGCGCCCCGCACGGATCCCGCGGAGTTCCGCGCGGTCGCGCGCCTGGCGGCGCAGGCCGGGGCGCCGACGTTCACGCACGTGCGCGAGATCGTCGAGTCGGACCCGAGCACCCCGATCGACGGCACCCTCGAGGTGGCGCAGGCGGCGATGGACTTCGGAGGAGCGGCGCATCACTGCCACGTCAACAGCACGTCCCGCCGTCACGTCGACCGCACCCTCGCGACGATCGAGCGCGCCCGCCAGGGCGGCGCCGCCGTGACGGTCGAGGCGTATCCGTACGGTGCGGGCACGACCGGCATCGGCGCGGCGTTCCTCGCTCCGGAGGCGCTGTCCGCGTGGGAGCTCCGGCCCGAGAACCTGGTGCTCGTCGCGACGCAGGAGCGCATCCGCGACGAGGCCCACCTCCGGCACGTGCGCGCGACCGACCCCGGGGCGCTCGTGATCGTCGAGTTCCTCGACGAGAGCGACCCGCGCGACGCCGAACTGCTGCGCCGCTCGCTGGCCTTCCCCGACGGCATCGTGGCATCCGACGCGATGCACGTCGAGTGGCCGGGCGGGGCGGTCGACACGCGGGAGTGGCCCCTTCCGCCGGGTGGCCAGACGCATCCGCGCACGGCCGGCACGTTCGCCCGCTCCGTGCGCGTGATGGTGCGCGAGCACGGGCTGTGGACCTGGACCGAGGCGTTCCGGCGATGCTCGTATCTGCCGGCCCGCGTGCTCGACGGCATCGCGCCGGCCGCGCGCCGGAAGGGGCGCCTGTCGCCGGGCGCCGACGCCGACATCGTCGTGATCGACCCCGAGCGGATCACCGACCGCGCGACCTACCTCGACCCCACCCGTCCCTCGGTCGGCGTCGACCATCTTCTCGTGGGTGGGGACTTCGTGGTCCGAGACCGGGATATCGTCGTGGAGGCATATCCGGGACGAGGACTGCGAGGAGAACCGCGATGAGCACGATCCCGCGCGCCGCCGAGGCGCTGGTGACGTGGGCCGAGGAGCGCCTCCCCGAGATGCTGGTCGACATCGAGCACGTCATCCGGTGCGAGTCGCCGACCGTCGATCTCGTGGCCGTCGCACGGTCGGCGGACCTGGTCTCGGCGATCGGCACCCGGCGTCTCGGCTTCGAGCCCGAGCGGCTCGTGATCGACGGCGTGACGCATCTGCGCTGGCGGCTCGGGTCGCCCGCGCCCGAGGCCCCGCGCGTGCTGGTGCTGGCCCATCACGACACGGTGTGGCCCGTCGGATCCATCCTGACCCATCCCTTCTCGATCCAGGACGGCGTGCTGCGCGGCCCCGGCTGCTTCGACATGCTCACCGGCCTCGTGATGGCGATCCACGGCGTCGCGGCCCTGGGGCACCTCGAGGACACCGCGGTGACGCTGCTCGTCACGGGAGACGAGGAGATCGGATCGCCCACGTCGCGGACGCTCATCGAGCAGGAGGCCGCCGGATGCGTGGCCGCGCTCGTGCTCGAGCCGTCCGGGGACGGGGGCGCGCTCAAGATCGGGCGCAAGGGCGTGTCGCTGTACCGCGTCGAGATCACCGGCAGGGCCGCTCACGCCGGACTGGAGCCCGAAAAGGGCCTCAACGCCACGGTCGAGATGGCGCACCAGATCGCGGCGGTCACCCGGTTCGCCGACCCCGCCCGCGGCACCACGGTGACGCCGACGGTCGCGCAGTCGGGCACCACGACCAACACCGTCGCCGCGCACGCGGCCTTCACGGTCGACGTGCGCGCCGAGACGGCGGCCGAGCAGGAGCGCGTGGACGAGGCGTTCCGGTCGCTCGAGTCGGTGACCGGCGCGGCCATCGCCGTCACGGGAGGCGTCAACCGTCCTCCGTTGGAGGTCTCCGCCGCGGAGCCGCTGTGGCGGCGGGCGCGGAGCCTGTCGGAGCGGATGGGAATCGAGCTGCCCGGCGCGATCGCGGTCGGCGGCGCGTCGGACGGCAACTTCACGGCCGGCATCGGCGTTCCCACGCTCGACGGCCTGGGCGCCGTCGGCGGCGGTTCGCACGCGGATCACGAGCACGTGATCGTCCAGGAGATCCCACCGCGCACGGCGCTGTTCGTCGCGCTCCTGCGCGACCTGCTGGGGCTGCCGGTCGTGTGAGCGCCGCGCCGCGGGCCGATCCGGCTCGTGCCGGTGCGCCGTACAGGGGGCGTCCAGCACGCGTGGGCACAATTGCGGCAAGGCCGGTCGGCTAGACTCGACGCCTGTTCGGCAGGGAGATCCCTGCCTGGAGGGTTGTCCGAGCGGCCGAAGGATCTGGTCTTGAAAACCAGTGGGCAGCAATGTCCCGTGGGTTCGAATCCCACACCCTCCGCAACGGAGTCTCAGGGGAGACACCGACCGATTCGCGGCGGGTGCGAGCACTCGGGACGCCGCCGGCGAGCGATGACACCGGTGGCGGTGCGATGAGAGGAACACCCGAGTGAGCGAGACGTCGAAGCGGCGCGGACGTCGCCCGATCGCCCGCCACGGCCAGCTGTCGGCGCCGCGCCCGTTCGCGCGCATCATGCGCACGCTGGGGATCGCGATGTCGGTCGTCCTGGTCGCCGGTCTCGGCGTGGCCGCGTACATCGCCAACGACTTCTGGTCGGCTTTCACCGCCGACGCCGTCGAGCTCGAGGGACAGGCGACCAACCCGCCCGACATCGGCGCGCTCGACGAGAACGGCGTGAACATCCTGCTCACCGGCATCGACGTGTGCGAGTGGGATTTCCGGGAGGTCTTCGGCGCAGGACGCTGCCCCGTTGACCGCTCCCGCTATGACGACAACGGCCGCGAGATCACCGGCGCGCTCAACGACGTGAACATGCTCGTGCACGTCTCGCCCGAGCCGCGCCGGATCACGGTGGTGACGTTCCCGCGCGACCTGATGATCCCGACGCCCGAGTGCACGGATCCCGACACGGGGGCCGTCACGCCGGCGCAGTGGAAGGCGCAGATCAACAACACCTTCCAGTGGGGGGGACTGCCCTGCGTGGCCAAGACGATCGACACGCTGACCGTCCCGGAACTGAAGATCGAGTACGCGGCGAACGTCACCTGGGGTGGTGTGATCGACATCACGAACGCGATCGGGGGCGTCGAGGTCTGCGTTGAGAACGCGATCCGTGACCGCCACACCGGTCTCAATCTCGGGCCGGGCCCGCACACCCTCGTGGGTGTCGACGCGCTGCAGTTCCTCCGCACCCGTCACGGCGTCGGCGACGGCGGCGACCTCGCGCGGATCGGCAACCAGCAGGTCTACATGGCGGCGCTCGCCCGCAAGCTCACGAGCGAGGAGGTGCTGACGAACATCAGCACGGTGCTCACGCTCGCGCGCACGGTGCTGAACAACGTCGACCCGTCGTCGAGCCTCAACGACCCCGTCACGCTCGCGCAGATCGCCATGGCCGCGAACGACGTGCCGCTGTCCGACATCGCCTTCGTCCAGTACCCCGTCCTCGAAGACCCCTCCGACCGATATCGCGTCGTGCCGAACGAAGCCGCCGCCGAGGAGCTGTGGGCGAAGATCGTCGCCAACGAGCCGCTGTTCGCACCAGAGCCGGAAGAGCCGCCGGCGGGCGGTGAGCAGCCGGGCACGGAGGACCCGGGGACGGGCGAGGATCCTGCTCCGGAGCAGCCGACGACGCCGGTTCCGGAGATGACGCAGACCCCGCCGCCGGGCATCGAGGCGGGCCGCACGGCGCGCGACGAGTCCTGTTCGCAGGGGAGCACGCGCGTGTTCTGACCTGGTTTTCGCCCCCGCCCGCCGACCGGCTACTATGGGTGAGTGCGTCCACGGACGCATGCCCTTCGGGGCAGCTATCCTGCGGGATAGGGAGACGTCGCATAGTCAGGCCTAGTGCACCACCCTGCTAAGGTGGAGTCCCCTTTAAGGGGACCGAGGGTTCAAATCCCTCCGTCTCCGCCATTGTGATGAGTCGGGACATCGTTTACGAACGTGTCGCGACTCAGGGCTTTTTTGTGGGTTCGGCGGGTTGACGGTGACTGGTGGTCGGTGAGTCGGGTCATCGTTGACGGTCGGTTCGTTGTCGTTGTGGCTGGTAGTCGCGGGTGGGGTCGATGGTGTGCTCGGCGATGATCTCGCCGGTGCCGGGTCGGGTCTTCGGGGCGCGGGAGCGGGGTGCGACGCCGTCGGGGCCGTCGGTGTCATAGCGGGTGAGGAGGGTGTGCACCCATTGCCGGGAGACGCCGAAGCGGGCGGACGCCTCAGCGGGGGTGAGGCCTTGTTCCCGCACGACGCGGACGATGACGAGGTTCTTCGGTTTCACGCCCCATCGTCAGCAGTGCTCGCCTGTCAACGATGCCGCGACTCACCCGTCAACGATCATCACCACACCTTCGTCAACGGTGTCGCGACTCAGCGGTCAACGATCACGACCAACGCTGGCGCGATCACGTGTCAACGATGTCGTGCAACCCGACACCTCCGTCTCCGCCAGTTCTTATTCCCTCTGACCAGGGGATAGAAGGCTCCGTCCGATGCCATGGGCCCTTCGCTGTGAGGCGCGTGGTTCCCAGGTGTCGCGTTCGTCGGGCGCCACCCGGCGGGCCGTCGCTCGTTGCGGCTTTGGATGTAACCCGAATAGAGATTTTCTATGTAAGTTACAGACATGTTGATCGACAGCGCGAGTGGCGTCGAGTTGTTGCGCGACGCGGGCTTCGACGTGCGTGTCGCGGGGCACGGAGATGTCGAGATCGCCGTCGATGGAACTCGCTGGCTGCGGTACGACGTGCGGAGTCTGAACCACTCGCCGAGCCCAGCTGAGCTCGATCAGGCACAGAGTGCGCTGAGGGCGGACGAGGCCGGGGTGCTTTTCGTTGTGCCGCGTGCGGGACGGGCGTTGCGTGCGCGGGCCGCGGACACGCGGGTCGCCTACGCCGCCGTCGTCGATGGCATGGTCGGGCTCCATGGCGAGGAACATCGTGCGGCGGAAACGGCAGCCGTGGCACCGTCGGGCGCGTCTCGCGTGAGCTGGGTGCGCTTCGCCGTGCTCCGTGCGCTCGCGCTGGACCCCGCGCGCGTGTGGACTCAGTCCGAGTTGGGGAGGCGTCTCCGTGTCTCTCATGTCGCGGTCGGAAAGCAACTCCTCACTCTCGCGCCTCTGCTGGAGCGGACCCCCGAGGGCTGGCGAGCAATCGATCCTCAGACATGCGTCCATCGCTTCCTGGGCGAGTATCCGGGCGCCCGCGGCCTCGTGACCTACTGGACCGCGACGACCGATCTCTCTGCACAGGTGCAGCGCGCCGAGGAGGTTGCGCGCGAGCAGGACGTCGCGATCGCGTTCTCCGGTGACATTGCGGCGGATGTCTACGCCCCGTGGCGGCGTCCCACGCGTGGTCTCGGTTATGTGGCTGACATGCCGGATCTCGAGCCGTACGGCTTCGCGCAGGTGCGGGCAGCTGACGCCACGCTGGAGCTGCGTATCCCGCAGGACCCGACGATCCTCCCCATGTCCCGCGCCGTGTCACCGACCGGCAGGCTTCTGGCGGACCCGCTCGTCACGGCCTGGGATCTGTCGCGCACCCGCGGCGGCGATGCCCCTGACGCCGTCGCTCAGCTGACCGCCCGAGCGATCGAGGAGCGGCTTTGGTCGTGACTCGGCGCGCGAAGCTCGTGGCGACCTCCCGATCCGACGAGCTGGCGCTGCGCGCCCTCGCCGACGTGGCCCGGATCACCACTGGGGAGGAAGCGCGGATCGTCGGAGGCCAGATGACCTCGCTGCTGCTGACCGCGTTCCCGGTTCTGGATGTGCAACCGCGTCGTACCCGCGACGCGGATACCGCGATCACGACCGAGCTCGCGGGATCCGGGATCCTCCACGACCGGCTGCTGGAGTGCGGCTACGTCGCGACCGCTGGCAACAGCTATGCGCGGCCCGTCCCTGAGCTCGCGATTCCCGGTCAGCCCGCCCCGCGACTCGAGGCGGATCTTCTGGTGCCCTCGCGTGATAGCCGCTTCCGCGCCGAGACTCACGGTGGCCGCCAGTTCGACGCCGTCCCTGGCCTTCGTCTTGCGCTGGCGGCGCCTCCAATCGAGATCGCCGCCGCGGTGACGTTCCTCGACGGATCCGTCGACCAGTTCGCCGTGCTCGTGCCCCCGGTCGAGGTGGCCGTCGTCGTGAAGGCGCATGCCTGGGCTTCGCGACATCAGCCCCGCGATGTCGAAGATCTGTACCGGCTGCTGGAGATCGTGCACGCCTACTCTGCTGAGGACATCGGGGGCTGGGCGCTCGACGGCGATGGGCTTCGTGGCGCGCGAGGCGACGCCGCTACTGCGCTGTGGACGCTAACCAGACAGGTACGTCGTCTATCCGACGCCGAAGTGCCGGTCGCACGATTGGCCGCGCTGATCGCCGCCCACGTGCGACGACCCGATTAAAGCCGCTGACACCCGGCTCCACAATCTGCGGCTGATTGCGGGAAATCGCTGCGGCTGATTCCGAGTGGGGGACTGGTGCCCGTCAGCGGATCCACTCGATGGTGCGGGCGACGAACCCGCGCTGGTATCGAACTCGGGACGTGGTCGCAGGACATGCGGTGGGGGCCGATCTGTACAGTGAGCGAGTGACCCGTTTCCTGGAGGCGGCCGAGACCGCCGTCGACGGCAAGCCCTCCCTGTCCGACGTCGCCGAGTACGCTTACGTCGCGATCACCCCGCCCGGGCGAAGCCTGGTGCATGTCGCGGGGGCGTGCCCGCTCGCCCCGGATGGAACGACGGTGGCGATCGGGGACGTTCGCGGCCAGGCAGCGAGGTGCGTGGAGAACCTCGTCCAGTCGCTGGCCGCCGCCGGCGCGGGCCTAGGCGACGTCGTGAAGACGACCGTCTACGTCGCCTCCGCAGAGCAGGCTGACCTCGTGGCCGCCTGGGAGGTCGTCCGCGACGCCATCGCCCCGCACCGACCGCCGAGCACTCTCCTGGGCGTCGCGGCGCTGGGCTACGACGATCAGCTCGTCGAGATCGAGGCAGTGGCCGCGGTCTGAGGCGCGGCGTGGTGGTGGCCTTGGGCGGTCCTTCTCAGCGAGTGGCCCCCACCTCGACCCCGCCCGCTTCGACCGCTGAGCTGCGCGTCAGCGCACCGGCACGTCGACCACGCGCTCGCCCCCGACGCGCGGGGCGAGCGACCCGGCCGATGCGGCCGCGATGTCGTCACGCAGGCGGTCGAGCGCCGCGGCGGGCACCCACAGCTCGAACGTCACGCCGGCGCCGTACGTCGTGTCGCCGAGCGTCGCCCCGCGGTGCGAGACCCAGTCGCGCAGGATGTTGTCGTAGCGCCCGGCGTCCGCGTGCGGGGCGTCGACGAGCGCCTGGGTGAGGGCCTCCCGGCGGACGAGCGCGGCGCGGTCGAGCGCCTCCGACACGGCGGAGGAGTATGCGCGCACGAGACCGCCCGCTCCGAGCTTGATGCCGCCGAAGTACCGCGTGACGACGGCGACGACGTCCGTCAGCTCTCGTCGCCGCAGCACGTCGAGCATCGGCACGCCCGCGGTGCCGGACGGCTCGCCGTCGTCCGACGAGCGCGCCTGGTCGCCCAGCAGGCCCGTCACCATCGCGACGCAGTTGTGCCGCGCATCCCATGCCTGCTTGCGGATGCGGGCGATGATCGCGTCCGCCTCGTCGGGGGACGCGGCCGGTTCGACGTGCGCGATGAAGCGCGACTTCTTGATGACCAGCTCGTGCTCGATCGGCGCCGTGATCGTGGCGGGATAGCGGCGGCCGGTCATCCTCTCGAGGATATCGGGCGTTGCTCGGGCGGCAGCGAAAGAGGCGCTGCGCGCGGAGTTCGGGCACGCTGGTGCCGTGACAGGAGTTGTCCGCGAGTCGGTCCGATGGGTCCGCGCCACGCGGCCGGCGGGAATGGCGTGCGCGGCGCTCGCCGTCACCGCCGGCGCCGCGCTGCTGATCGCGCGCGTCCGGGGGGACGCCGGGTTCCCGACGGATCCGGCAGCCGTGATCCTGCTCGCGCTCGCGGCGGGCGCGGCGGCGACCGTCGCGGCGCGCCTGCAGCCGGCGGCCGGACGGTTCGCGCTCGGCCTCACGTTCGCGCTCGCCGCGTACCTCGCCAGCGCCGCGTGGGCCGTCTGGGCCTCCGGCGCCGCGAGCCCGACCGCCGGACCGGCCGCGGCGATCTGGAACACCGCCTGGATCCCGGTCCTGCTGCTCGGCCAGCTGCTCGCGTCCGCGTCGATCCGCCGCGATCCGCGCCCCCCGCGCGCCGACCTCGCCGTGGTCGCACTCCTCGCGCTCACGGCGGCGGCAAACCTCGTCCTGTCGCACCCTGAGGAGCCCTTCACCGGGCTGCCGCCCATCGCGCCGGAGAGCTGGCGGACGGCGATCGCGCCCGCCGGGGCGATCGCGACGGTGCTCGGCATGGTCGCGATCCTCATCCTCCCCGCGCGGCTGTGGTGGGCGGCGCTCGGCTCGCGCGGAACCGCCCGCGCGCGGATCGGGCTGGCCGCGAGCGGCGCCACGGCTGCTCCGCTCGTCGTCGTCTTCTGCCTGACGCTCGCGATCGCGCGGGATCCGGGCGAGGTGGATCCCTCGCTGGGATCGGTGGCGTTCCTCGTCGCGCTCGCGGCAGGCGCCGGGTTCTCCCTCGCCTGCACCGCGTTCGCCGACGGCGCTCCGTTCGCGGGAGATGCCGTCACGGCGCGCCGGATCGCGGTCATGTGCCGCGTGCTGGCCCTGGCCGCGGCCGCGCTCGTCGCGGTGGCGACCGGCACGGTCATCGCGTCGCCCGCGCTCGCCTGGGGCACCACACCGGCGGTGGTGCTGGTGTGCACCGTGACGCTCGCGGCCACGGGCGCCGCGTGGGTGCTGTCGGGGCGGCTGGCCTCCGCGCTCGCGCTCGATCCGACGCCGACCCCGCGGCCGGTCGGCCTTCCCGCGCTGAGCCCCCGCGAGAACGAGGTGCTCGCGCTGCTCGCGCAGGGCGGGTCGAACGCGGGCATCGCGGCGCAGCTGGTCATCTCCGAGCGCACCGTCGACGCCCACCTGCGGGCCGTGTTCGCGAAGCTCGGGCTGGAGCGCGAGAGCGGGTCGAACCAGCGCGTGCGCGCCGCCCGCCTGTGGTGGGAGGCGGCCCGCGAGCAGGATCGGTGAAAAGGCCGATGCCCCTGCAGGCCCCGTGGGCCCATCGTGGATGCGGCGTAACCGCGCCCGACCCATCCCGGAGGAGCCCATGTCCGCAACCACTCTCGTCCACCCGGCCGATTCGGCCGTCCGCGCTCGCCGCGCCGCGGCGACCGTGCTGCTCGCCCTGCTCGCGACCGCGGTCGTCGGTCGCCTGGTCTTCCTGCTGTGGGAGCCGCCGTTCGACGGAGCCATCCGCTACGACGAGATCGCCGCGCTCGGCGGCGCATACTGGCCGATGAATATCTTCCTGGGCGGCCCGGCCTGGGCGACGTCGTTCCTCGCGGCGGCGGTGTTCGCGGTGCTGCTCGCCCGGGGCCGCACGGCGTGGCTCGGGCTGCTGGGCGCCTTCCTCGTGGCCGGCGGCGGGCTCCTGTTCGCGATGACCATCACGGCCGAGACGCTGCCGTTCGCGTTCGCGGCGGACACCGGGATCTTCCCGGAGGCCGAGGGGCGCGCCATCTTCGACGTCCTGAACGCCCACCTGGGCTGGCTGCTGCCGATCATCCTCGGCACGCAGGCCGTCGTCGCGCTCGGCTTCCTGCTCGTCCTCGTCGCCGCGCTCCTGTCGCGCGCTACCCCGCGTTGGTTCCCCATCGCCGGCATCGCCTACCTGATCGTGTTCCTCGTCCTGCCCACAGAGCAGCTGGGCTTTGCGGCCGTGGTCGCCGGGCAGGTCATCCAGTGCGCCCTGCTCGTCGGTATCGCCTGGTTCGGCCGGCTCGCCCTCACCGCACCCCGGGCGGCACCGCCCGCGTGACCCGCCCCGCGCGACCGGCTACGGCGCGGTCGCGCGGACGCTCGCGAGGCGGAAGGCGTCCTCGGCAAGGCCCACCAGGTCGCGCTGCGCCGAGGCGAGGTCGGCCGGATCCTCGCTCGACATGAGCACGACGACGGTCAGGAGCGTGCCGTCGGTCGCCTCCCCGAGCCAGCTGCCCGTGAGGACGCCGAGGGACGAGCCGCCCTTGAACGCCACGTGCTGCCAGGCGCCGTCGGTGCGGATGCCGGGATTCTCCGCGAGGATCGCGCGAACGGTCGGATCGTCCATCTCGTGCAGGGCGTGGTGAACAGCGGCGGTATCGGCCGCCGAGGCGAACCAGTCGATGCCGTCCGGCCAGACCGCCGGGCCCGCTACGTCCGCTGCCTCGACGTCCAGGGGCAGCTCGCCGATGCGCTCGAGGAGGGACCTGCGTTCGGACTCGTCGCCCTCGCGCCAGGCGCGTGCGGGAGCACGGTCAGCGCCCCACCCGAGCTGGAACAGTTCGCGCGTCGTGAGGAAGGGCCGCATCAGGCCGGGATCGTGGTGGCCGGCCTCCGCGACCGCCGCCTCGACGCGCTCGCGGCTCACGTGCTGGATGAGCATGTCGGCGGCGGTGTTGTCGCTGATCGCGATCATCTTCTCCGCGGCCTCGCGGATCGTCACCCGAGTGCCGTCCGGCTCGTCCTGCAGCTCGCCCGAGGGGAGGCTGCGGGTCGCATCGGTGACCGTCACGGTGTCGTCCCATGTCAGTTCGCCCGCGCGGACGGCGTCGGCGACCGCGTGCAGGACGTAGAGCTTGAACGCCGATGCGAGGGGCGCAGGCGCGTGCGGGTCCATCGCGATGATCGACTCCGGTGCGCCGCCCGGCGGCGTCCGCTGGACGAGAGCGCGGACCGTGACCGGCAGGTCGGCGAGCCGTCGCTCGACCTCGTCGAGCGACTCCGACTCTCTTCAGAGATCTGAGGCGGGGCCGAAGAAGAGGCCTACGATCCTGTCGTCCGCGTCCACGGCGACCGACATGTCGAACGGCTCCCCGACTGTGCCCCGCATCGAGGTGACCGCCTGCTCGTCGGTGCCCTCGTAGGAGGTGATGGTGAAGGGGCGGGCGGGGCGGATCTGCGCGTTCAGGAGGTCGGCGAGCTCCTGTGCCGAGACCTCGGCGAGGAACGACTCGTGCAGCTCCCCCTCCCACTCGGACGCGGTCGTGTCCTCGTCCGCCTCGAGGACGTCGATGATCCACTGCGTCTTCATGCCGACCGGGGTGTCTGCGATCTCCGCGGATTCCGCCGTCTCGGTGTCCCGAGCGGGCGGCTCGTCGCCTCCCGCGCATCCTGTGAGCGCGAGCATCGCGACGCCGGCGCCCGCGACCGCTCGTGCCCAACGACCCCTCATCCACTGGCGCGACATACCGCTACCTCCCCCGCTCCGGTTTCCTTCACGCTACCGGCCGCCCGGTCCGAGCGCCTCCGCCCCGAGGGGGAGACTGACCGCTGTTTCGTTCGGCCGATCAGCGACCGGCCCGCTCCAGATGCGCGAGGAACAGCTCCGTCTGGGCGAGCGCCGAGCGGCGCAGGAACGGTGTGAGGCCGCCCCACCCGTCCGTCCAGGAGACGCGTCGGGCGATCTCCCACACGCTGGCGTCGGGATGCTCACGACGGAGACCGGCGATCTCTTCGCGCCGTCGACGATGCCGCCGGGCGAGCTCGGCCGCGCGCGCCGCGAGTCCCCGGAACCGGTAGCCGTGGCCGGGACATACCTCGACCTCGTCGTACGCCGCCATGCGCTCGTAGGAATCGAGCGCGGCGCCGATCGGATCGTCCTCGGGACCGAAACCGCCCAGGCCGAGCCCGGGCGTGATGATCGGCAGCACGTGATCGCCGGAGAACAGCAGTGCGTCGCCTTCGTCGAGCAGACAGATCGATCCGGCGGTGTGGCCCGGCGTCGCGATCACGCGCACCCTGCGCCCGGGGATGTCGAGGACGTCGCCATCGGAGAGGAGCACCGACGGCTCGAAGGTCGGCCGGGACGAGCCCGGCTGGCCCACCGCGCGCAGGGCCTCGAGCTCCTCGGTCGGCACGCCCCACCGCTGCAGCGCCTGCTCGGCGTGGGCACGGTCGGGCGGTCCCGCCGCCCAGTGGTCCGATCCGTGCAGTGCGAGCGGGACGCCCCGTTCGCGCTGCAGTCGGCCGCCGAGGCCCAGGTGGTCGGGGTGCGCGTGGGTCGAGACGGTCGAGCGGATGTCGTGGAGGGCGAATCCAGCGTGCGTCAGCGCTGTCTCGAGGCGCGCGAGGTTGTCGTCGGTGTCCCACCCCGGATCGACGAGGTGCACGCCTCCGGACGCATCGCCGAGCGCGTAGCAGAGGGTGCTCTCGACGACCCCGGTCCGGGGCAGGGGCAGTGGGATCGCCCACACGCCCTCGCGCACCCGCTCCACCTCGGGGGTCGTGCGCGCGAGCGCCGAACGGTACTGAGCCTCGCTCGTCGGCCCGTACGGCTGCATCGCGGGCTGGCCGGGCTTGTCGGGCTTGTCGGGCTGGCCGGGGCGGTCGAGGGTCACGACTCCATCGTGCCAGCCCGCCGTCGCGCCGCCGTGCGCGAGCGCGGGGCCGTCAGTCGGAGGGTTGCGCGGAAGCGGCGTGCTCGCGCGCCGCGTCGCGCACCTTCGCGAGCCCGTCGCTCTCCGTGCTGCTCACCTGCTCCTCGCCCACGGCGTCGGAGGTGACGTAGTTGTAGACCACGTCGACGAGATCGAGCACGAACTGGGCGCGGGCGGCCGCGTCCATGGACTTGAGCTGCTGTTCGATGTCCGCCGCAAGCATCGTGTCGAGAGCCATACGCACACGTTAGGCACGCGACGCGGCGAGCGACAGGGGCTTGCGCGCCGCCGAGAATCCCGCTCCCACGCGAACCGCCCGCGCCGGGCGCCCGGATGCGGCAGACTCGAGGGGATGGCTTCCTCCGCGCTCGCCGCATCCCTTCTCGATCGCGTCCGCGCGACGGACGGCGATGCCGACGCCGTCTACGACGCGTTCGTCGCGTGGGCCACCGAGCGCGGGTTCTCGCTCTACCCGGCGCAGGACGAGGCGGTGATCGAGCTCGTCTCCGGTGCCAACGTGATCCTCGCCACGCCGACGGGCACGGGCAAGTCCCTCGTCGCGATCGCGGCGCACGCCGTCGAGCTGGCCCGCGGCGGGCGCACGTACTACACCGCCCCCATCAAGGCGCTCGTCAGCGAGAAGTTCTTCGCGCTCGTGGACATCTTCGGCGCCGAGAACGTCGGGATGGTCACGGGCGACTCGTCCGTGAACCCGGATGCGCCCATCGTGTGCTGCACGGCCGAGATCCTCGCCAACCTCGCGCTCCGGCAGGGCGCCGACGCCGACGTCGGCCAGGTGGTGATGGACGAGTTCCACTACTACGGCGACGCGGATCGCGGCTGGGCGTGGCAGGTGCCGCTGCTGCTCCTGCCGCACGCGCAGTTCCTGCTCATGTCGGCGACGCTGGGCGACACGGCCGAGATCGAGCGGGACCTCACGCGCCGCACGGGCCGGAGCACGGCGCTGGTCGCAGGGGCCGAGCGCCCCGTGCCGCTGCACTTCTCGTATGAGCGCCGCGCCGCGCACGAACTGGTGGAGAGCCTTCTCGCCGAGAGCGAGACGCCGATCTACATCGTCCACTTCTCGCAGGCCGCGGCGATGGAGCGCGCACAGGCGCTCGCCAACGTCAAGGTCGCCACGCGCGAGCAGCGCGACGCGATCGCCGAGGCCATCGGCGGGTTCCGCTTCACGACCGCGTTCGGGAAGTCCCTCTCGCGGCTGGTCCGCGCGGGCATCGGGGTGCACCACGCCGGCATGCTGCCGCGTTACCGCCGCCTCGTCGAGACGCTCGCCCAGCGCGGACTGCTGCGGGTCATCTGCGGCACCGACACGCTGGGCGTCGGCATCAACGTCCCGATCCGGACCGTGCTGATCTCGGCCCTGTCGAAGTACGACGGGACGCGGATGCGTCGCCTGTCCGCGCGCGAGTTCCATCAGATCGCCGGGCGTGCGGGGCGGGCCGGGTACGACCCGTACGGCAACGTCGTGGTCATGGCGCCCGACCACGAGATCGAGAACGAGCAGGCGCTGCGCAAGGCGGGCGACGACCCCGCCAAGCGCAAGAAGATCACCAAGAAGAAGGCGCCCGCCGGCTTCGTGTCCTGGAGCGAGGCGACGTTCGACAAGCTCGTCCAGGCCGAGCCGGAGCCGCTGACCCCGCAACTGCAGATCACGGCGGCGATGCTCATCAACGTCATCGCGCGCGGCGGGGACGTGTTCGCGAACGTGCGCTCGCTCGTGTTCGACAACCACGAGCCGCGGGCCCGGCGGTACGCGCTCGCGCGGCGGGCTCTCGCGATCTTCCGCACCCTGCGCGACGCCGGCATCGTCGAGAGGACCGACGACGGCTCCATCCGGCTCGTCGTGGAGCTGCAGCCGAACTTCGCGCTCAACCAGCCGCTGTCGCCGTTCGCGCTCGCCGCGATCGAGCTGCTCGATCCCGACGACGGCCCCGGCTCCGCCGGCACCGGGCACTACGCGCTCGACGTCGTCAGCGTGATCGAGGCGACCCTCGACGATCCCCGCGCGATCCTGAGCCAGCAGGAGTTCAAGGCGCGCGGCGAGGCGGTCGGCGCCATGAAGCGCGACGGCATCGAGTACGACGAGCGGATGGCGCTGCTCGAGGACGTCACGTATCCGAAGCCGCTCGCGGACCTCCTGGCGCAGGCCTTCGAGGTGTTCGCGTCCAGCCAGCCGTGGGTGCGGGACTTCGAGGTGCGGCCGAAGTCGGTCGTGCGCGACATGTTCGAGCGGGCCATGAGCTTCGCCGAGTTCGTCTCGTGGTACCAGCTCGGCCGCAGCGAGGGCCTCGTGCTGCGCTACCTCAGCGACGCCTACCGCGCGATCCGTCAGACCGTCCCCGCGGAGGCGCGCACGGAGGAGCTGCTCGACATCATCGCGTGGCTCGGCGAGCTCGTCCGGCAGGTCGACTCGAGCCTGGTGGACGAGTGGGAAGCGCTCGCCGCGGGCATCGACACGCACTCCGGCGAGCCCGTCCTTCCCCCGGCGCCGCCGTCGCTCACCGCCAACCGCCGCGCGTTCACGGTGCTCGTGCGCAACGAGCTGTTCCGCCGCGTGCAGCTGGCCGCGCTCGAACGCGACGAGGAGCTCGTCGAGCTGGATCCCGACGCCGGATGGCCGGAGGCGCTCGACGCGTACTACGCCGAGCACGAGTCGATCAGCACCGGGGGAGCGGCGCGCTCGCCGTCACTGTGCCGCATCGCCGAGGGCCGCGAGACGTGGACCGTCGAGCAGATCATCGACGACCCCGAGGGCTTCCACGACTGGAGGATCCGCGCCGAGGTCGACCTGGCGGCGTCGGACGAGCAGGGCGAGGCCGTCGTGCGCGTCACGGAGGTGGTGCGCCTGTAACCACCGGTGCACGTCACCCGGATGGACCCCTCGGTCGGGTGAGGGTGTTGCGGGCGGGGCGGTAGATCCCGCGTCGGTCGATCCAGGGTGGCGCTTTGACGACCGGGGTGCCGGCTCTCATGCGGATGTCCCACCCGGAGTGGTCGAGGTTGTGGTGATGCCACCAGCAGACGAGCACGCCGTTGTCAGTATGCGTGGGGCCCCCGTTCGCGTGTTCGTCGACGTGGTGGATCTCACACCACGCCGCGGGGATCGTGCACCCGGGGATCACGCACCCGCCGTCGCGGGCGGTGATCGCCCGGCGCTGGTGGGTGTTGAACACCCGCTCGGGGGTGCCGAGGCGGACGATACGGCCGGTGCGGTCGTGGATGACCTTCTGCACGGCCCCGGTGCACGCGATTCGGTGGGCGGTGGACGCCGGGACCGGGGTGCCGTCGATCCGTGCGGCCCCCGTGGGGTTGTGGAGGTCGTCCTCAGCGACGGTGACCACCAGGGTCGGGGCGGCACCACCGAGCGTCGGTGTCTCCACCGCCTTCGCGGCGGACTGGATGATCACCGCGAGCACGTCGTGACGCTTCTGGGCGTTCGTCCGCGGGTCATCGACCACCTCGTCCGAGGACCACGCGGTGTTCTCGTCCCGGTCTTCCGGGTCGAGGGTGGGGGTGAACCGGACGGCCGGGTTCAGGTGCGCATCCAGCAGCCGCTGCAGCCCCGCGGCGACCTCCGGGAGCAGGGCCCCCCGTAGCGTGACGACCCCCTCCCGAATCGCTCCCAGGGTCAGGCCCCGGTTCCGGGCAGCGCGTTCCGCGTCCGGTTCGGGGCCGTCCTGGTCGAGGTAGGTCGCCCAGGTGCGGGCGTGGACCTCGACCTCCGCGAATGTCGGCGGGATCATCCCCGCCTGCTCATCCAGGGTGCCGGTGGCGTAGGCCACCGTGGTGGCCTCGGCCGCGTCCCACTGGACCGGGTCGGCCCGATCCTGGGCCTTGCCCAGTGCTGTCGTGATCTCGTGGGCGGCATCGAGCCCCAGGGCACCGTCCCGTAACGCTTCGCCGA
>NZ_BMJY01000008.1:72056-118840 GCF_014643695.1 Microbacterium album
AAGCTCCTCACCGGTGAGAGACACACCCGGCCGGGTGCGCTTGTCCAACCGGATTCGGGCATTGATCGACTTCGCCGACACCCGGGTGGTGCGCTCCAACAGCTCCACCCCGTTCCGGCACCCGTACCGGGCCGACAGGCGGTCATCCGCATCCCGGGCGGAGCGGGTGTCGATCTCTCCGGCGATGCGGACCCGGGCGGCGTCGACGATACGACCGAGGGCTTCCACCGCGCCGGCCGCGGACACCAGATCAGCGTCCGACAGCGCGGCCGTGTTGTGGATCAGGGCACGCAGATCACCGGGTGAGGGAAGCCCCTCCCCGCTGGTGGTGTACCGGTGATCCATACCTCCACGGTAGGGAGGGCCACCGACATTCCCCGTCGGAGAAACCGCCGATCCACACCCCAAAACGAAACCCGTGGACAACCCGCTTCCAGCGGTGATTGGGGACGAGGAGTGAACGCCAGCCCAAGGAGCGCGAACAGCCCAGCCGCATGACCGGACGGCATCGCCGGTGTCGCTAGGGTGGGGAGGTGGCATCGGGTCGGGCGGGGAGCGGCGGTTCTGCGTCCGGATCCCCCTCGCGGTTCTTGGTCGTTGCGCTGGGGCTGCTGAGCGCGTTCGGGCCGCTGTCGATGGACCTCTACCTGCCGGCGCTGCCCGCGCTCGTCGCCGACCTCCGCATCCCCGACCCGCTCGGGCAGGCCACGATGAGCGCGAACATGGTGGGTCTCGCGGCCGGGCAGCTGCTGCTCGGGCCACTGAGCGACCGCTTCGGGCGCCGTCGGCCCATGCTGATCGGCCTGGCCGCGTTCGCGGTCCTGTCGCTCGCCTGCGCGTTCGCGCCGACGATCGAGACGCTGCTGATCGCGCGCGCCGCGCAGGGCATCGCGGGCTCGGCGGGCATCGTGATCGCCCGTGCCGTCGTGCGCGACATGTTCACCGGCGAGGAATCTGCGCGCGCGTTCGCGATGCTCGCCGCCGTCGTGGCGATCATGCCCATCATCGCCCCGCTGCTCGGCGGCGGGCTGCTGCTCGTGACCGACTGGCGGGGGCTGTTCGTGGCGCTCGCGGGCATCGGGGTGCTGCTGCTCGCGCTCGCCTGGATCACCGTGCCCGACACCCTCGCGCCTGAGCACCGGCACGCCGGGGGAGTGTCGGAGCAGCTCTCGGAGATGGGGCGGATGGTCCGGAACCACCGCTTCGCGCTCAGCGCGCTCGCGCTGGGCCTGGCCGGGCTGGGCCTGTTCAGCTACATCTCCATGGGGCCGATCGTGCTCCAGGAGCAGTACGGTCTGTCCCCGCAGGCGTTCTCGCTCGTCATGACGGTCAACGCCGTCGGAATCCTCATCGGCACGCAGATCAGCCGCCGCATCGTGGGACGTTTCGGAGTGGCCCGGCTCGCGGTCGGCAGCGTCGCCGTGGGTGCCGTCGGTGCCACGGCGTTCACGGTCGTGGCCCTCCTCGGGCTGCCCCTCCCGGTCCTGCTCGTGCCGCTGTTCGGCACGATCCTGGTGCACGGCGCGATGCTGGCCAACGTCACGGCGCTGGCCCTTGCGCCCTTCTCGCGGGGAGCCGGCGCCGCATCCGCCCTGCTCGGCATGACCCAGTTCGGCATGGGAGCGCTCGTGCCGCCCCTCGTCTCCCTCGGCGGCACGAGCGCGCCCCTGATGGGCGTGTGCATGGCCGCCGGGATGCTGCTGTCGCTCGTCCTGCTGAGCTTCCTCACGCGCCGCGCATGACGATGCCCCCGGGCGTCGGAGATCCGCGATGGACTCCGATGCCCGGGGGCGTCCGCGTGCTCAGTACGAGCTGCGCTGAGTCGCGTCGGCGTCGGTGATGAACGTCTTGGCCAGGTTCTCCGCGCCGCGCGCGGCGAGGCCGACGTCGGCGCCGACGAGCAGGAAGCGCGCCCCCGCGCCGACGTAGGCCTGCGCGGCCTTGGGATCGAAGGCGTTGACACCCACGGGCTTGCCCGCGGCCCGCACGCCCGTGAAGGCCCGTTCCACGGCGGCCACGACATCCGGATGCGTCTGCTGACCGATCAGGCCCATCGACGCGGCGAGGTCGCTCGGGCCGACGAACACGCCGTCGATGCCGTCGACGGCGGCGATCGCCTCGGCGTTCTCCACGCCGGCGAACGTCTCGATCTGCACGATCACCGA
Source organism: Microbacterium album (assembly GCF_014643695.1). Taxonomy (GTDB): domain Bacteria; phylum Actinomycetota; class Actinomycetes; order Actinomycetales; family Microbacteriaceae; genus Microbacterium; species Microbacterium album. Next base: position 74,222 of record NZ_BMJY01000008.1, read on the forward strand.
GACGTACTCGGCGGCGTTCCGCAGGTAGTCGTCGACGCGGTTCCAGCGGCCGGAGCGCGCCAGGGCGTTGCCGACGCCGCGATGCCCGCGGGGCGGGTACGACGCGTGGGCGACGGCCGCCTCGGCATCGGCCGCGGTGGACACCATGGGCACCATGATGGTCTGGGCTCCGAGGTCGAGGACCTGCTTGATCCACACGGCGTCGTTGACGGGCACCCGCACGACCGGCGTGACCGGGTAGGCGGCCGCCGCCTGCAGCATGAGCTGCACGTCGCCCAATCCGATCGGCCCGTGCTCCATGTCGATCATGAGCCAGTCGAGCCCGGCGCCGGCCATGATCTCGGCCATGACGGGCGAGCCCGACGAGACCCAGCCGCCGAACAGGGCTCGATCCGCGTCCGCGATCCGATGCCGCAGGGTCGGGTTCAGGCGAAGCTGCATGCGATCGTCCCCATCTGCCCGTAGTCGCACAGGATGCTGTCGCCGGCCTTGGCCCACACGGGCCGGGTGAACGAGCCGGCGAGGATGATCTCGCCGGCCTCGAGCCGGTCGCCGTGCTGGTGCATCTTGTTCGCCAGCCACGCCACCCCGTTGCCGGGGTGACCGAGCACGCCTCCCGAGACGCCGGTCTCCTCGATCGTCTCGTTGCGGTACAGCATCGCGCCCACCCAGCGCAGGTCGATGTCGTCCGGCCGCATCGGCCGGCCGCCCAGCACCATGCCGCCGTACGCGGCGTTGTCGCTGATCGTGTCGACGATGGTGCGCCCCTCCATCTCGATGTGCGAGTTGAGCACCTCGAGCGCGGGCGTGACGTACTCGGTGGCCCGCAGCACGTCGAACAGCGTGCACGCCGGTCCCTCGAGCGCGTCCTTCAGCACGAACGCGAGCTCGACCTCGATCCGGATGTTGGAGAAGTTCGCGGCCGGGATCACCGTGCCCGACTCCCACACGGTGTCGTCGAACATGACGCCGTAGTCGGGCTCGGTGATCCCCGTCGCCTGCTGCATCGCCTTCGAGGTCAGCCCGATCTTGCGGCCGACGAGACGGCGCCCCGCCTGGAGGTTCTTGTCGCGCCAGATGCCCTGGATCGCGTACGAGTCCTCGATCGTCGCCTCCGGGAACCGCGCGGTGATCCGCGGGATCACGGAGTGCGTGCGGTCCGCCTCCGCCAGTTCCTCGGCGATCTGGGTGATCTGCTCCGGTGTCAGCATGTGTGCATCCTCACAGCTGGTTGCCCAGCTTGTACTCGCCCTGCTTCCACGAGGGCATCTCTTCCTCGTCGTCGGCGCGGGTGTACGAGAAGCCGTCGGCCCCGATGGTCACGGCCATCTCGCTCTTCTCCTCGCGGGCGCGCACGGGCTGCGGGTTGCCGTCGAGGTCCAGCACGAGCGACGCCTCCGTGTACCAGCTCGGCACCACCGGGTTGCCCCAGAAGTCGCGGCGCTGGTTGTCGTGCACGTCCCACGTGACGACCGGGTTGTCCGGGTCGCCCGTGTAGTAGTCCTGCGTGTAGATCTCGACGCGGTGGCCGTCGGGGTCGCGCAGGTACAGGTAGAACGCGTTCGAGACGCCGTGACGGCCGGGGCCGCGCTCGATCGCGTCCGAGCGGCGCAGCGCGCCGAGCTTGTCGCAGATCGCGAGGATGTTGTGCTTCTCGTGCGTGGCGAACGCGACGTGGTGCATGCGCGGGCCGTCGCCGCCCGTCGCGGCGGTGTCGTGCACGGTGGGCTTGCGGCGCATCCAGGCCGCGTAGACGGTGCCCTCCTCGTCCTGGATGTCCTCGGTCACGCGGAAGCCGAGGTCCTGGTAGTGGCGCACGGCGCGCGGGACGTCGGGCGTGACCTGGTTGAAGTGGTCCAGGCGCACAAGCTCGCCCGGCACCTGCAGGTCGTAGCGCCACGACAGCCGCTCGACGTGCTCCGACTGGTAGAAGAACTCGTACGGGAAGCCGAGGGGGTCCTCGACGCGCACCGAGTCGCCGATGCCCTTCGTGAAGCCCTCCGGCTTGCGGATCACGCGGCAGCCCAGCTCCTCGTAGAAGGCGACGGCCTTGTCGAGGTCCTCGGGCGTCCGCACGCGGTACGAGAACGCGGCGACCGCGGCGACCGGGCCCTTGCGCAGCACGAGGTTGTGGTGGATGAACTCCTCGGTCGAGCGCAGGTAGATCGCCTCGTCGTCCTCCTCGGTCACGTGCAGACCGAGGATGTCGACGTAGAACTCGCGCGACTTCTTGAGGTCGGTCACGACGAGGTCCATGTACGCGCAGCGGAGGATGTCGGGGGCCGGCGCCTTCGGCGTCGCCACGGGGTCGGCCGCCTGGATCGGGGCCTCCTGGGAGACGAAGAAGCCCGAGGAGGTCTTGATGCCGCGGGGGTCGGTGGTGGTCATTTCAGGGTCCTTGCTCTCTGGATGTGTGCGGGATGGCGGTGGCGTCAGTGAGCCGATCCGCCCTCCTTGCCGAAGGTGGGGTTGTGGACCTTGCCGAGCGTGATGTGCACGGCCTGCTGGTCGGTGTAGAAGTCGATCGAGCGGTAGCCGCCCTCGTGGCCGAGGCCCGAGGCCTTCACGCCGCCGAACGGGGTGCGCAGGTCGCGCACGTTGTTCGAGTTCAGCCACACCATGCCCGCCTCGACCGCCTGCGCGAAGTTGTGGGCGCGCTTGAGGTCGTTGGTCCAGATGTACGCAGCGAGGCCGTACTTGGTGTTGTTCGCGAGCTCGAGGGCCTCCTCGTCGGTGTCGAAGGGCGTGATCGCGACGACCGGTCCGAAGATCTCCTCCTGGAAGATGCGCGCGTCCGGCTTCACGTCGGCGAACACCGTCGGGGCGACGAAGTTGCCCTCGTCGAAGCCCTCCGGCCGGCCGCCGCCGGCGACCAGGCGTCCCTCGCTCTTGCCGATCTCGACGTACGACATGACCTTGTCGTAGTGCTCGGGGTGCACGAGCGCGCCGACCTCGGTCGCCGGGTCGTGGGGGTAGCCGACCTTCACGCGCTTCGCCTGCGCGGCGTAGCGCTCGACGAACCGGTCGTACACCTCGCGCTGGACGAGGATGCGCGAGCCGGCCGTGCAGCGCTCGCCGTTCAGCGAGAACACGCCGAAGATCGTGGCGTCGATCGCGGCGTCGAGGTCGGCGTCGGCGAAGACGACGGCGGGGGACTTGCCGCCCAGCTCCATCGACAGACCCTTCAGGTAGGGCGCCGCGTTGCCGAAGATGATCTGTCCGGTGCGGCTCTCGCCCGTGAAGGAGATGAGCGGCACGTCGGGGTGCTTCACGAGCGCGTCGCCCGCGTCCTCGCCGAAGCCGTGCACGAGGTTGAACACGCCCTCCGGCAGGCCCGCCTCCTCGAAGATGCCGGCCCACAGCGAGGCCGACAGCGGCGTGAACTCGGCGGGCTTCAGCACGACCGTGTTGCCCGTGGCGAGGGCGGGGCCGAGCTTCCACGACTCGAGCATGAACGGCGTGTTCCACGGCGTGATGAGGCCGGCGACGCCGATCGGCTTGCGGTTGACGTAGTTGATCTGCCGCCCGGGCACCTTGAACGTGTCATCGGCCTGCGCCACGATCAGGTCGGCGAAGAAGCGGAAGTTCTCCGCCGCGCGGCGGGCCTGGCCGAGCGCCTGGGTGATCGGCAGGCCCGAGTCGAACGACTCCAGCTCCGCCAGGCGCGCGTCGCGCGACTCGACGATGTCGGCGATGCGGTGCAGGATGCGCGAGCGCTCGCGGGGGAGCATCTTCGGCCAGGGGCCCTCGGTGAAGGCCTTGCGAGCCGCCGCGACGGCCGCGTCGATGTCGGCCTTCTTGCCCGACGCCGCCTGCAGGTAGGTCTGATTCGAGACCGGGTCCAGCACGTCGAACGTGTCGCCGTCGATCGAGTCGACGTGGCGGCCGCCGATGTAGTGCTGGATCTTCGCGGGCAGATCGGCGGGGATGTGCCGCTCGTTCAGGGGAATGGTGTTCATTCGATTTCCTCCGGCATGAGGTAGGTGGATCAGATGGGTCGAAGGTCTAGTGGTCGGCGAGATAGGCGTTCATGGTGCGCCAGCGGTGCTGGCGCGCGGCCAGCTCGATCTCCAGCGGGTCGGCCCCGCCTCGGATCAGCTCGAGGATCTCGATGTGCTCCTCCACCGATTCGTGCGCGCGCCCGGGCACGAACGCGAACGTCGAGTCGCGCAGGCCCTGCATGCGCGCCCACCCGCGGTGGACGAGATCGAGGATGTGCGGATTGGGGCACGGCTCGAACAGCACGGTGTGGAAGTCCTGGTTCAGCCGCGTGAAGGCGATCGGATCGAAGTCGTCCAGCAGCGCGGTGAGCCGGGTGTTCACCGACTCGGCCCGGTCCAGGTCCCGCTCGGCCAGGAGAGGCGCCGACAGGGCCGTCGCGATACCCTCCACGACGCCGAGGGTCTGCATCGAGTGCACGTACTCGTCACGGTCGACGAGCGACACCCGCGCGCCGACGTTGCGTTCGAACTCGACCAGTCCCTCCGCCTCCAGGCGGCGAATCGCCTCCCGCACGGGCACGACGCTCATGTCGAGCGTCTGCGCGATCGGCCCCAGCACGAGGCGGAAGCCGGGGCCGTACTCGCGCCGGGCGATCCGCTCGCGGATCCACTCGTACGCGCGCTCGGACTTGCTCGCGCTCTCGACGGGAAGGGACATCAGCGGCACTCTGTCGCGGTCGTCACGCGCCGGACTGGGCCTGCTCGGCCTCGTAGCGGGCGCGCCACTCGGCGTTCATGGGGAACAGGCCGTCCACGGGGTGCCCGGCCTCGACCTGCGCCGCGATCCAGGCGTCCTCCGCCTCCTGGGCGAGGGTCGCGTCCGCGACCTCCTCGGCGAGGGCCGGCGGGATCACGATGACCCCGTCGTCGTCGCCGACGATGATGTCTCCGGGCTGGACGGTCGCGCCGCCGCACGCGATCGTGACGTCGTGCTCCCACGGCACGTGATACCGGCCGAGCACGGCCGGGTGGCCGCCCTGCGAGAACACGGGCAGGTCGATGCCCGCGACCACCGTGTGGTCCCGGACGCCGCCGTCGGTGACGATGCCGGCCGCGCCGCGCGCCTTGGCGCGCAGCGCGAGGATGTCGCCGAGCGTGCCGGAGCCGGCGTTGCCGCGGGCCTCGATCACGATGACCTCGCCCTCCTCGACCGCGTCGAACGCGCGCTTCTGGGCGTTGTAGCCGCCACCGTGGGCCTTGAACAGGTCTTCGCGCAGGGGGACGAAGCGCAGCGTCTTCGCCGTGCCGACGAGCTTGGCGCCGGGGGTGTCCGACTTCGGGCCGTCGATGAACACGCCGCGGATGCCGCGCTGGCGCAGCTGTTGGGACAGCCCGGCCACGGGTGCCTCGAGCAGCTTGGCGCGCAGCTCGGGCGTCAGGCCCGGGGTCTTCACCTCCGGCTCCGAGGGAAGCCCCGCGGCCTGCCGCGAGCCCCAGGCCTCCTCCCGCTGCAGGTCGTTCACCTGAGGGAGCGAGCCGATGCTCTCGTCGAAGTCGCCCGGGCCCTCGACCACGCGGGTCACGAGGCGCCCGCTGCTGGGGGTGCCGGCGGTGTCGGGCGCGTCGACCTCGACCTCCACCACGTCGCCCGGCTGCGCGACCGACGATCCGGCGGGCGTGCCGGTGAGGATCACGTCGCCCACCTCGAGCGTGAAGTGCTGGGACAGGTCGGCGACGAACTGGGCGAGCGGGAAGATCAGGTGCTCGTCCGACGTGCGGTCGTCCTGCACCAGCTCGCCGTTGCGCCACGTGCGCACGCGCAGCGCCGTGGGATCCACGGCGCGCGCGTCGATGAGCTGCGGCCCGAGCGGCGTGTAGCCGTCGCGGCCCTTGTTGCGCACGTTCGAGCCCTTGTCGTTCCCGCGCAGGTCGTACAGACCCCAGTCGTTGGAGGCGGTGACCCAGCCGACATGTTCCCACGCGCGCTCGAGCGGGACGCGCCGGGCCGGCGTGCCGATGATGAGGGCGACCTCGCCCTCGAAGGCGAGGAGCTCGGTGCCGGCGGGGCGCTCGATCGTGGCGCCCGACGCGGCCACGGAGCTCGCCGGCTTGAAGAAGTACGAGGGTGCCGCGGGCCGGCGTCCGCGCTGGGCCGCGCGGGACTCGTAGCTCAGGTGGACCGCGATGATCTTGCCCGGCACGGCGGGAAGGGCGGCGAAGCGGGGGTCCGTCGGGGCGTCGGTCACGTGCCAGCTCCTTTGCTCTGGGGTCGTATCCGAAATCATATACGATCCGTTCGCGCAGGGTAACCCCCTTTGGGTGCCCTTTCCCAGGCCCCGCGATTGCCCTGGTGCGAGCGGCTTCAGGTTCCCTGCGGCCCGAGGCCCCGCGCGATGGCGGCGGCAGCGGCGAGCCACGCGCGGCGCGTGGCCGGGCGCAACGCCCCGTAGTGGAGAAGCCCGCCGGCCATGGCCGAGTCGTAGGGGATCGCGGCGACGTCGCGCGTGAGCGCGCGGTATCCGTCGACGACCGATCTCAGGGTCGACGGATGGGCGCTCGGGTCGGCCTGGCTCACGACGGCGACGGAGTTCTCCGCCAGCTGCGCCGACCGCTCGTCGCGCGCCGCGAGCGCCTCGAGCAGCAGAGCACCCGCCTCGGCGTGCTCGGCCCGCGTCGTCGTCGCCACGACGAGCTGATCCGTGTGGTCGATCATGCGGCGCCACATCGGATCCGACTCGTCGTTGCCCGAGTCCATGATGATGAGGCGGTAGTACTTGGCCGCCACGGCGTGGATCCGGTCGACGTCGTCCGACTCGATGCGCTGCTCGTGCGCCAGCAGCATGGGCTTGGAGCGCAGCACGTCGTAGCGGTCGCGGGTCTGGTGGTGCACGTAGCGGGCGAGGTCCGCCGACTGCGCGCTGGTGGACAGCAGGCGTCCCGTCTCGGGCAGCAGGTCGTGGAGGGTCGCGTTGTGCGGGCCCTGCTCCGTGCGCCATCCGAGCGTGCCCCGCGTCTGGTTGTTGTCCCACGCCAGCACGCCCGCGCCTCCGTACCGCGCGAAGACGGCGGCGGTGAGGATCGTGGTGGGCGTCTTCCCTGCGCCGCCCTTGCCGTTGACGACCGCGATCGTCCGCGGGCCGGGCCAGTGCTGGGACACCGTATAGATGTCGGACCGTTCCGCCCGCTCCGAGGCGCTCGGCGGCACGCGCAGCCCCGTGCGGGCGAGCATGCCGCGCCATCCCTTTTGCGCCGGCTCCTCGGTGCGCTCGGGTGTGAGGAAGGACCGCCGCTCCTCGCTGCGCCGCCGCTCCTCGCCGTGCCGCCCGGGCTGCGCCTGCGGCTCGCCCTCCCGAGGCGGTTGGGGCGCATCCGAGGTGGGGGAGGGCGGGGCCGCGGCCGGCGCCGCGCCCTCGCGCTGACGGCGCCGCATGAGTGGCCCCTCCTGCCCCTCCTGCCCCGGCGCCCCGTCGCCGACGGCGCCCGCGTCGCCGGTCGGGACGACGGCCGGGCCGGCAGGCGCCGCCGCCGGGACGGGGGTCGGTGCGGGCGGCGCGGCGGCGGGCTCCCGCGAGGCGCCGGGAGCGGGTGTCTCGGCCGCGGAGACCGGCGCGTCGTCGCCGGCGCCGGGCGAGGGCACGTCCTCGTCCGTCTCCACCGTGCCGTCCGTGTGGACCAGCAGCGGCCACACTCCGTCGGGCTCGTGCACCGTGACGCGCACGGAGGTTCCGCGACGCACCGCCTCCGCCACGACGCGGTCCATGATGGCCCGGCGCGCGTCCTCGAGCGATGCGGTGTCGAACTCGGTGATTCCGTCGCCGATGCGCAGCTCGGACGAGCCGTCGGCGTCGATGACGGCGACGAGCGCGGACTGGTCGGTCGCGGTCATCGGGACCTCCTCCCTCAGATCCCGGTGTTCAGCAGGGATCCGCGGACTCCCACAGTAGCGACCAAGCCGCCCGAAGTCTCCGGCTGGACTCCGCGCTCGGCGTGAAAGAGCGGGGCGTATCGGGCGCGGGGGGCGGCGCTTCCTCGCGCTGATGAAAGAATCTGGATTCTTGACGGCGCTGCGCCTGCAAAGCTCGGCTTCTCCTCCATAGAATCGAAGCGTCAGGCGTCGCCGGAACGGCGCGTCGATGCACCGCAGCGACGAAGGAGTGATGAGCGAGCGTGAGCGAGAAGTCCGAGGCCCAGGGACGGGAAGCGCGCGGGTTCGAGGCGCACAGGGCGGACTGGATCGCCCGCGAGGAGCTGGCCGAGCGGATGATCCCGCTGATCGGTCGCCTGTATCGGACCCACGGCGTCGTCCCCTCGATCCACGGGCGCCGCCTCATCAACCGCTCTCCCGTCGAGCTGATCAAGGCGCATCGCTTCGCGCGGCTCACGGGAGACGACGTCCTCGACCCGCACAAGACGTTCGCCGTGCTCGAGTCGATCGACCGGATCGGGCCGGGCGCGGCGTCCATCGACGTCGCCCGGCTGGTCGCGCGCTACGACGAGCGGGGCGGCAGCTACGACCAGGCCGGGCTCGACGCGTTCCTGCGTGCGGAGCTCGCCGAGGTCATCGATGCGGACACGCCGGCGCCCACCGACGTCGTCCTGTACGGCTTCGGGCGTATCGGCCGGCTGCTCGCGCGCATCCTCCTCGCGCACGCCGGCAACGGCTCGGGCCTGCGCCTGCGCGCGATCGTCGTCCGGAAGGGCGGCGACACCGACCTGCGTAAGCGCGCGAGCCTGCTGCGCCGCGACTCCGTGCACGGATCCTTCGCCGGCACCATCGAGGTGGACGAGGAGAACGACACGATCCTCGCCAACGGCACGCTCATCCAGGTCATCTATTCGAACGACCCCGCGAGCGTCGACTACACGCAGTACGGGATCGACAACGCGATCGTCGTCGACAACACGGGCCGCTGGCGCGACGAGGCCGGTCTGTCGCAGCACCTGCAGGCCAAGGGCGTGGCGCGCGTGCTGCTCACCGCCCCCGGAAAGGGCGCGATCAAGAACATCGTGCACGGCGTCAACAGCGACACGATCACGGACGACGACAGGATCCTGTCCGCCGCGTCCTGCACCACGAACGCGATCACGCCCGTGCTCGGCGTGCTCGACGAGTCCTACGGGGTCGTGCGCGGGCACGTCGAGACCGTGCACTCGTTCACGAACGACCAGAACCTCATCGACAACTTCCACAAGGGCGACCGGCGCGGGCGCTCGGCCGTGCTCAACATGGTCATCACCGAGACCGGCGCGGCGAAGGCCGTCGCCAAGGCCCTGCCGCAGCTGGCGGGGAAGCTCTCGGGCAACGCCATCCGCGTCCCCACCCCGGACGTCTCGCTCGCGATCCTGAACCTGCAGCTGGGTCGGCCGACGACCAAGGACGAGCTCAACGGGTTCCTCCGTCAGGTGTCGCTGACCTCGCCGCTGCGCCAGCAGGTCGACTACATCGAGTCGCCCGAGGTGGTGTCCACCGACTTCGTCGGCAACAACCGCGCCGGGATCGTGGACGGGCTTGCCACGATCGTCGACGGCGACAACGTGGTGCTGTACGTCTGGTACGACAACGAGTACGGCTACTCGTGCCAGGTCGTGCGCGTGCTCGAGAAGATGGCGGGTGCTCACCCGACCGTGCTGCCCGAGCGGCAGCCGGTCGTCGCGTCCGCCGAGGGCGAGGAGGCCGTGGAGGGCACGTCCGTCGCGCCCGTCCCGGCCGGCGTCTGACCCGACGCTCTCCGACTCCTTCCCACGATCTCGATCGCGGACCGCCCCCCGTGGCCCCACGGGACGCGCGCAGCGGGGCGGTTCGCTCCTCGCGCCGCGACCCCTTCGTCGCGACGGATACTCTCGAGGGGGCGGATGCTGCGGACCGGAGACCGTGCTCGCCGACACTGGACATGCGGAAACGGAGCGCCGTGGGACGGAACGCCGAGGCCATCGAAGAGGGCGTTGCGATCGCCATGGCCGCCGCGCGCCTGTCCGTGAAGAACACGATCCTCGTCAGCACCATCTCGCTGGGCGAGTCCTTCGATCCGGAGCACTTCACGGATGCCGCTCGGGATACGCTCCTGGGCCTGGCCGACGAGGCCGAGCAGGCGGCGGACGCCGTCTCGCGCGCGCGCAAGGCCGCGTGGGGTCGCCACACCGAGCCACGCGGCACGCACGATTACCGCGACCGGGACGTGCGCAATCTCCGTCGCCGTGCCAAGCAGTATGCGGGCGTCGCCAAGTCGTTGCGAGCGTCCGCCGGCCGGCCCGAGGTGCTGCGAGAGCTCGTGGAGCGCGCCCGGGAGGCCGCGTGGGGCGATGTCGAGGCGAACCTGCAGGGGCGTCTCCGCATCGAGGCCATGCGGCCGGACCAGGACCCCGACTACGCCCGGATGCGCGAGGCGCGCATGCAGGCCCTCCGTCTCGTCGACCTGCAGAAGCTCTCCGCGCAGGCGCGCCGACGCCGCAGCGAGGCCGCCGACCCCGACGCGCCCGACGACGAACCGCGCGCACGCCCAACCGGGAGTCGTTGACTAGCGTCCGTGCGGTTCACTTGCGCGGGGAGCGCTAGTAAGCCGCACCGGCGCTAGTCATCGGCCGGGGATGTGCGGCGCGACGCCGGGATGCGCCCCGGGATGGGTGCGGGGAGCGGTGGCCGGGGCGGATTCGCCAGGGCGTCGGAGGCGATGTATAGTAGACGGGTTGCCACGGCAACGGCACCAGCGCCCGTAGCTCAATGGATAGAGCATCTGACTACGGATCAGAAGGTTAGGGGTTCGAGTCCCTTCGGGCGCGCAGGTTCCTCGGAACCGCCAGGACTGTGTTGAGACAGTGAGAGAACGGCCCGCTTCGGCGGGCCGTTCTCGTTTCCCCGGATGCCTCGGCGGGGACGATCACCCGCGGGGTCAGTCGCCCGCGGGGGACCAGTCCCGCGGGCCGGCCGGTCGGGAGCGCTCGACCCAGCCCGCGTGGCTGATCCTGCGCGGCGCGGGATCGCGCTGGAACAGCCGCGCCGACGGTGCATCGGCGGTTACGGGCGGGGTCGCGGCAGGAGGCATGCCGCGTGTGGCGTCGCGCATGCGGCGCCGCGCGGCACGGCGATAGCGGCGGTACTCGCGCTCCGAGCGGCTGAACCAGGCGCGGACCGGACGGGTCGCGGCGGTGACCAGGGCGACGAGCCCTCGGACGAGAGCGCGCACGGCGAAGAAGAGCGCGGCACCGGCGAGCGCGATCACGACGATCCAGCCGATGGCCAGGACGAACGCCTGCACGCCGTCGCTCGCGAGGAAAGCGCCGACGTCGGCGAGCAGCTCGTGGGGGAGAAGGACGGGCACCGCCGCATCCTAGCGCCTCGCGATGACGCGCGACATCCGCGCGATCTGCCCCGTTCGGCCGCACGGTGCGTTGTAGGCTGTGCTGACTTCGGGTGACTCACACCATTCGCTCAGCAGAGGGGGCATCATGTCTCGCACGAGCGCGACGCAGGCCGTCCCGGCACGGGAGCAGTGGACGGGACAGGTCGGCTTCATCCTCGCGGCCATCGGGTCCGCCGTGGGCCTGGGGAACATCTGGCGCTTCCCCGGCGTCGCCTACGAGAACGGCGGCGGGGCGTTCCTGATCCCGTACCTCGTCGCGCTGCTCACGGCCGGCATCCCGATCCTGCTGCTGGACTACGCGATCGGCCACCGGTTCCGCGGATCCGCGCCGCTGGCCCTCCGGCGGGCCGCGGGGCGCGTGGGCGAGGGCATCGGGTGGTTCCAGGTGATGATCTGCATGTTCATCGCCGTCTACTACACGGTCGTGCTCGCGTGGGCGATCAGCTACTTCGTCTACTCGTTCGACCTGCGCTGGGGCGACGACCCGACGGGGTTCTTCGTCGGGGACTTCCTGCGGGCCGCAGACGAGCCTTTCACGCTCGAGTTCGTCCCGGCCGTCCTCATCCCGCTGCTGCTGATGTGGGTCGTGGCACTGGTGGTGCTCGGCGCCGGCGTCGTGCGCGGCGTGCAGCGGGCGAACGTCGTGTTCATCCCGCTGCTCGTGATCGGCTTCCTTGTCCTCGTGGTGCGCGCGCTGTTCCTGCCCGGCGCCGTCGAGGGCCTGAACGCCTTCTTCACCCCCGACTTCTCGGCTCTCGCGGATCCGGGCGTGTGGATCGCGGCCTACAGCCAGATCTTCTTCTCGCTGTCGATCGCGTTCGGCATCATGATCACGTACGCGTCCTACCGCCGCCGGCGGTCGAATCTCAGCACGCCGGGTCTCGTCGTCGCCTTCGGCAACTCGTCGTTCGAGCTGCTGGCGGGGATCGGCGTGTTCGCGACGCTGGGCTTCTTCGCGTTCCAGCAGGGCGTCGGCATCGACGACCTCGAGAGCCTCACCGGGGTCGGCCTGTCGTTCATGACGTTCCCCGCGATCGTCGCGGAGATGCCGGGCGGCGCCTGGTTCGGCGCCCTGTTCTTCGGGGCCCTCGCCCTCGCGGGCCTGACGTCGCTGTTGTCGATCCTCGAGGTCATCGTGTCCGCGGTCCGCGACAAGTTCGGTCTCACGCGCGCCCAGGCGGCGTACGGCCTGGGCGGGGCGCTCGCGGTCGTATCGGTCCTGCTCTTCGGCACGACGTCCGGTCTGACGGCGCTCGACACGATCGACAACTGGGCCAACAACGTCGGCATCGTGGCGTCGGCGATCGCGACCATCGTCGTGGTGATGTGGGTGCGGCGCGCCGGCGCCGAGCTGAGCGGCCACGTGAGCGCCCTGTCCACGTTCAAGGTCGGACGCACGTGGCGCCTTCTGGTCGCGCTCCTCGCGCCCGTCGTGCTCGGCTACATCCTGATCGCGAAGATCGTGGAGCTCATCGCGAACGGCTACGAGGGGTACCCCGCGCTGTACCTGGGCATCGTGGGCTGGGGTTCCGTGCTCGTCATGGTGCTCGGCGCGATCGTCCTCACGTCCGCCCGTTGGCGCCACGATCATGCCAAGTTCGAGGCGTGGCCGCCCATCGAGGCGCCGCGCCGGGAGGAGGTCCGCCGATGACCCCGATCGCCATCACGTTCCTCGTCATCGCGGCCGTCCTGATCTGGGGCGGGCTCGCGACGAGTGTGCTTTTTCTCGTGGCCAAGCCCTCGGTCGCCGTCTATCCGGACGGGGGAGAGGACGCGGACCCGGACGACGCCTGAGCGCGGCGCAGCTTCTCCGTGAGCGTGCGGAGGGTGCGCAGCTCATCCTCGGACAGCACCGACATCCGCTGCGCGATCGAGCGGCCATGGGCCGTCGCGAGCGCGCGGAACGCACGGGCGCCCTTCTCCGTGGCCGTGACCACGGCACCGCGCCCGTCGGCGGGATCGGCGCATTTCGTGACGAGGCCGCGCTCGACCATGCGATCCACCAGGCGCGACACGCTCGGCTGGCTGATCAGCATGTTCGCGGTCACGTCCCGCAGCCGCGCCGACATGGCGGGTGCGCGCGTCACGGTGAGCAGCACGTCGTACTCCGGCTGGGTCAGCTCGGTGCCGTCGAAGTCGTGGGCGACCTCGGCGAAGACCTCGTGCTGCGCGCGGAACAGGCTCTCCCACGCCTCGACGGCGAGCCTCCGATCAGCCATGCATCCAGCGTATCCGCGCCGCGCCGCGTAAGGCCGACTGCCGCACCGACGCGCGTCCGCCGACATGGTGAAGGCCGGTCGGAGAGGCGTCCGACCGGCCTTCTGTCCCTTGCACCAAGAGTGTCCTGCAATCACATGTCCGGTAGCCGCCACAGCAAAACAGCTACCGTGCGAGCACTCTATAACGGTGAGGTAACGACGCACAAGGCCTGTCGTTACTTTTTCGTAACCGAGTTTTCGGGCACAGCGGGACGGTCGACGACGGCCCTGTTGCACGGGCGGCGGGCGGCCTCACGTCGGGGAGAGATCCCGTGACAATGCGCCGCCGACCGGCCCGCCGCTCGCGCTGCGGGTGAGGAGCAGATCGCGCACGTCGGAGATCGCGAGCTCGATGCGCCCGTGTACGCGCGGGTTCAGGAGGATCGTGCCGTCGAAGTCGCCCGCGGAGGCGAACACGGCGACCGGCAGCGTCAGCGCTTGGAAGAACCCGAACAGCGGCCGCAGGGCGTGCTCGAGCACCAGGGCGTGATGTTCGCCTCCGCCGGTCGCCAGCAGCAGCACGGGCCTGTTCGCCAGCGCGTACTGGTCGACGAGGTCGAAGAGGTGCTTGAACAATCCGGGGTATGACCCGCGGAAGACGGGCGTGGCCGCGATGAGGAGGTCGGCCTCCTCGATCCGGCGCAGCAGCACGTCGACCTCCGGGGAGACCGCTTCGCGCTCGAGGGCACCGGAGAAGCCGGGGCCGAGGCGGGCGACGTCGACGCGCTCGGCGTCGACCGTTACGCCCTCGCCGTCGAGCGATGCACGCAGCGCGTCGACGGCCACCTCGGTCAGCGCCGCGGTTCTGGACCTCTCGCTCGGACTGCCGTTGACGACCACGACGCGCAGGGAGCGGCCCGGCGCGGTCATGCGGCCCCCACGCGTCGGGAGGCGACCTCGCGGCGGACGACGGGCGCCACCTCGGTGCCGAGCAGCTCGATCGCCTGCAGCACGTCCTTCTGCGGCATTCCGCCGAAGCCGATCTGGATCAAGGCCCGATCGAGGCCGTAGACCTCGTGATACGCCATCAGCTTGTCGATCACCTCCTGCGGGCTGCCGACCACCAGGCCGGCGGGGGGAGAGGTCTGGGCATCGAATACTCCTCGCGTCAGCGGGAAGCCCTGGCCGCGCTGGTGGTTGTTGTCCATCATCCCGCGCGCGAAGTAGGGGTACATGGTGTCGCGGGCGCCCTGGCTGGTGCGGCCGATGTAGCCGTGCAGGTTGATGCTCGTGCGCAGCGACGCGACATCGTGCCCCGCCTCGGCGGCAGCCGTCCGGTACAGGTCGAGCGTCCGCTGGTGGAGCGTCAGGGGCCCCATGAGCAGGGCCATGGCCATCGGCAGGCCGAGTCGGCCGGTCGTGATCGCGGAGGCGGCGGTGCCGCCGACGCCTACCCAGATGGGCAGCTGGGCCTGGAGGGACCGGGGTCCGATGTCGGCCGCGTCGAGGGCGGGGCGAAACCTGCCCGACCAGGTGATCGGGTTCTGCGCGCGGATCTTCAACAGCAGGTCGAGCTTCTCGCGGAAGAGGTCGGCATAGTCGCGAAGGTCGTAGCCGAACAGCGGGAACGACTCGGTGTACGAGCCGCGGCCGGCGATGATCTCGGCACGCCCGCCGGAGAACTGGTCCAAGGTCGCGAACTGCTCCCACACCCGCACGGGATCGTCCGAGCTGAGCACGGTGACGGAACTGGTCAGCCGGATGCGCTCGGTCGCCTCCGCCGCCGCGGCGAGCACCATCGCCGGCGCGGACCCGACGAAGTCGGTGCGGTGATGCTCTCCGACCGCGAACAGGTCGAGGCCCACCCGGTCGGCGAGTCGCGCCTGCTCGATGGTCTCGCGCGCCCGCTGATGGGCGGAGGGGACGGCGCCGGTGGCTGGGTCCGCCGTGATCTCGACGAAGGTCATGTGCCCGAGCTCGAACGCTGCACGCTTCGCCCCTCGAGTCATGCTCGCCGTCCGCTCGCTGCTGTGTGAGTCGCTCATTCCTGCTTCCCTTCTCGTCGGGCTCGGTGTCGGCCGATGCCGCGGCGCGGCGTGCCCTTGCCGCCTATAACTATCTGCGCAGGCAGATATTCCGAATGCGCGACTGTCTGCGCGGGTGGAGATACAGTTCATCCATGCCGTCGCCGCGCCTGACACCGCTCGAAGACGACGCCTGGCAGGGGTTCCTCTACGCGCACGACCGGATCTGGCGCGAGATCGAGGCCGGGCTCGCGCCCCTCGGGGTGAGCATGGCCGAGTACAGCGTGCTGGCGCTCCTCGCCCGCGCCGGCGAGGAGGGCATGCGGATGTCGGACCTCGCGAGGCGCCGCGTGATGTCCACCGGCGGATTCACCCGTCTGGCGGACCGGCTCGAGCGGCGCGGCCTGATCGCGCGCCGCCGCGCGGCCGAGGACGGCCGCGGCTACGTCGCCACCCTCACGAAGGACGGGCGGTCCGTGCTGCGGAAAGCGTGGCGCCAGCAGCACAACGACCTGCGCCGCCTGTTCCTCGACCGTCTCGATGAGACGGACCTGCAGGACCTGGTCCGCATCTGGGCGCGGCTGGGGGAGGACGCGCGCGACTGACGAGCGCCGGCGCGGTCCGTGCCACGGTGCGCCCCGTAGCCCGGCGTCGACGCGTTCGCCGACGCCGGGCCACGCTCACTGTGCGGCGAGGTCGTCCAGCCAGTCGCTCCAGTAGCGCTTCCAGGACTCTGCGGTCGCCACGTCGGGGAGCTTCTCGTGGGTGACGACGAGTGCGCAGCCGGTCGCGGTTTGTTCGATGCGGAACTGAAGGATGCCCGCTTCCTCGCCGGACGCGGCGTCGACGATCGCGAACCGGGGCGCCTTCGCAGCCGGCCGGGATCGCGCGGTCGAGAGCAGGCCCGGCAGGAGACCCGCCCGGGCGTCGTCGTCGTCCAGCAGCGATCGCAGCGCGGCTCCGTCCAGATCGAGGGTCCTGGTGCGCGAGACGGTGAAGGTGCCGTCCTTCATCTGTCCGGGCAGCCGGAGACCCGTGATCCGCTCATAGCCGACGGTGACGCCCTGCGCCCACCAGGCGTCCACCCCGTGCTCCTGCTCCACCCAGGCCGCGATGGCGCTGTGCCCGGCGTCGCGACCGGGCCCGGCATCGATGAGCGCGACCCACTCGGCCCAGTCGTGCCCGGTCTTCTCGCGGATCCTGGCGTCGCCGATCTCGGGTTCCGAGACCCACCCGGGCTTGTCCGGCATCGGCGCGCGCTTCGCCAGCATCGCTCGGCGGGCTGCGGCGTAGCGCTCACCGGTTCGGGCCATGCGCGCTCGGACGCGCTTCTTGAAGAATTCCTGCGTGGTCATGCGGTTCTCCGTCGCTCCGGCGCACTCCACCGACCCGCACCCTCGGGAGCTGCCCCGGTTGACGTGTCCGGATGATCCCAACGCCGAGCACTCGAGGTCCCCTTTGCCTCCGCCGCCGTGGCGACCTCCGGTGGCGCGGGCACCGGATGATGGAGGTTCGGCGAGGCGTATCGCCGGGCACCAGGATAGCGCCGCCGGAACGCGGTGTGCATCCCTGTCCTTGCGGGCACTGCATCTCGCTTTCGTCGGCGGGGAGCCGTAGGGTCGCAGTGTGTCTGCCACACCCGTCACCGTCACGGTCACCGGCGCAGCCGGACAGATCGGTTACGCGCTGCTCTTCCGCATCGCGGCGGGCGAGATGCTGGGGCGCGACGTGCCCGTCCGGCTGCGCCTGCTCGAGATCCCGCAGGCCGTGAAGGCCGCCGAGGGAACCGCGATGGAGCTCGACGACGGCGCCTTCCCGCTGCTGGCCGGGGTCGAGGTCACCGACGATGTGAAGTCGGCGTTCGACGGCGCCAACATCGCCCTGCTCGTCGGCGCCCGCCCCCGCGGGCCGGGGATGGAGCGCGGCGACCTGCTGGAGGCGAACGGCGGCATCTTCGCCCCGCAGGGCGCCGCGATCGAGGCCGGCGCTGCCGACGACATCCGGGTGCTCGTGGTGGGCAACCCCGCGAACACCAACGCGCTCATCGCGCAGAAGCACGCGCCGAGCGTGCCGCCCGAGCGGTTCACCGCCATGACGCGTCTCGATCACAATCGCGCCGTGAGCCGCCTCGCGCGCCACCTCGGGGCACCCGTATCCGACGTCTCCCGAGTGACGATCTGGGGCAATCACTCCGCGACCCAGTACCCCGATGTCTCGCAGGCCCTGGTCGCGGGGGAGCCGCTGCTGCCGAGGCTCGACCGCGCGTGGATCGAGGACGAGTTCATCCCGGGAGTGGCCAAGCGCGGGGCTGCCATCATCGAGGCGCGCGGCGCGTCCTCCGCAGCGTCGGCCGCCAGCGCCGCGATCGACCACATGCGCGACTGGGTCTCCGGCACGCCGTCGGACGACTGGACCTCGGTGGCCCTGCCGTCCGACGGCTCGTACGGAGTGCCGGACGGGCTCGTCTGCTCCTTCCCCGTCACGGCTGCGGGCGGCTCCTGGCGGATCGTGGAAGGCCTCGACATCGATGCGTTCTCCCGCGCCGGATCGACGCGTCCGTCGCCGAGCTGCGCGAGGAGCGCGAGGCGGTCGAGGCGCTCGGCCTGGTCTGAGCCGCTCCTCGACCGCCGGGCGGCGCCCGGAACGCGGGGGTCAGGCTCCCTGGCGAGGCAGGCCGTCCAGACCGTGGCGGTCGGGCTCGGTCGGCTCCGCGGCGGTCTCCGGCGACACGGACGAGCCGCCCGCGGGCGCGCCCGAATCGGGGTACTGGGGCTGCTCGACGGCGTCGTCGTCGCGCTCCTCCTTCGGAGGGAGGTGGTCGAGCGGCTGCTTGATGTCGTCTCGATTGCTCATGCCGACAGCCTCCGACATCGCCGAGCCCCGCGTGAGGGGGTTGCGATCCACGGCGCCCCGTGCTCCGCCCTCGCGCGGAGAGACGAAGCCGGCCCGATGGGATGAAGCCGCCGCTGCCTGCTCAGTCGCGTCGGCGGAGCCGCCGCCACAGACCCTGACGCGGGCGCTCGTCGGTCGCGTCTCGCTCCTCCTGCACGGCGCGAGCGCGCGCCTCGCGCCGTGCCTGCCACGCCGCGACCTCGGCGTCGACGTCGCGCGTCGGCGTGACGACGGGTGGGCCGCCGAGCAGCTGCATGCGCGCGTAGCGGATCCGCCGGTTGAAGTCCTCGAGCGTCTCGCGCACGTCCGCCTCGCGCGTGAGCGCGTCGAGCCGCTCATCGAGCTCGGCGTTCTCGACGCGCAGCGCGAGCGCGGGCGGGCCGAGTCCGCGCAGCTGCTCGCTCTCGATCTTGCGGCGGATCCACCAGTCCGGATCGTGGCCGGTTCCGAGTCCCGTGAGCGGTTTGCCGGCACCGGGCAGATCGTCGAAGTCGCCGCGGCGGATCGCATGGCGGATCGCCTGCTCCACGATGGCCGCGCGCTCCTCGGGCGTCGACCAGGCCGGCGTCGCGCGGTCCTCGTGCGCGTCCCGCTCCTCGGGCGGGAGGTCCCGCTCCATCCGGTAGCGGTGAGCGGCTTCGCGCGGATCCGACATGGCACACCTCCGAGACGTCTCGGTCCACCCAGGCTACGCCCGCCCGGGACGGTGGGCGCTTCGCGGACGCGTCTGCTCAGGCGAAGCGAAGCGGATTCCAGTGGCCGGGGCTCTCCAGCTCCGCGTAGCGCACGTCGGCCTCACCCGGGCGGACGGATGCGACGCACGCCAGCAGGGACAGCGTCGGGTACCCGTGCGCCCGGTTGTCCCGGACGATCGCGCGGTCGTCCGAGGGCGACAGGCGCGCGGTCGCGGCCAGCACCTCGCGCCACGGCTCCCACCACGCATCGCCGGGGACATCCGTGGGGGCCTCCGTGAAGGCGCCCAGCCACATGCGGATCCGCGCGGTGGTGGGATCGTCCACGTCGTCGTGGGCGAGCATGTGGGTGCCCGGGCCGAGCGTCACGCGGCGCAGGTCGTGGCCGTCCCACCCGGTTGCGGTCACGGTGGTCCCGTCCACCTCGACGAGGTTGAAGCCGAGCGTGCGGGGGCGTCCGGTCGGGGCCGCACCCTCGACCGAGTCCAGCACGATCCCACCGCGCGACTCGATCGCGTCGGCGGGAAGATCCGGATCGCCGGCGCGATTGAGGAGCACGGCGAGGCGGCCCGGCTTCGCGGCGAGCCACGCGCCGCCGGCCAGCCGATCCTGCACGCCCACCACGCCCGGGCGGTCCGGCCACCAGGCGCCGAGCGGGTTCCAGGGGCGATGCGGATCCTCGTCACGCACCGCGAGCAGGCGCACGGGCTCGTGGGGGGAGGCGGGGACGCGGACGACGACGGTGCACATGGCGATCCGCACCAGCCTATGCACCGGTCCGGAGCGGTGGGGTCTCGACACGAAGACAGGGGGCGCCGCGCCGGTCCCGGAATGGGAGAATCGCACCCGATGAACATCGTCGTGGGGGTCACCGGCGGGATCGCCGCATACAAGACCGTGCATCTCGTGCGCCTGCTCGTGAAGGACGGGCACGAGGTGCACGTCGTGCCGACCGAGGATGCGCTGCGCTTCGTCGGCGCGCCCACCTGGGAGGCGATCAGCCGCCATCCTGTGACGACGTCCGTGCACGACGACGTTGCGCAGGTGCGGCACGTCGCGCTCGGCCAGGCGGCCGACCTCGTCGTCGTCGCGCCGGCCACCGCCAACACGCTCGCCAAGATGGCGGCGGGGCTCGCGGGGGATCTGCTCGGCACGACCCTGCTCGCGACGCGCGCGCCGGTCCTGGTCGCGCCCGCGATGCACATGGAGATGTGGCTGCACCCGGCGACGCAGGCGAACGTCACCACGCTCGCCGAACGCGGGGTCCGGATCATCGGGCCCGACAGCGGGCAGCTCACGGGGGCCGACAGCGGGCCGGGCCGCATGAGCGAGCCGGAGGCGATCCACGCCGAGATCGCGCGCCTGCTCGCGGCCGGCCGCGACCTCGCCGGGCTGCGCATCGCCGTCTCGGCGGGCGGCACCCGCGAGCCCATCGACCCGGTGCGCTTCATCGGCAATCGCTCCAGCGGACGGCAGGGCATCGCGGTCGCGCTCGCCGCAGCCGAGCGCGGCGCCGACGTGACGCTCGTCGCCGCGCACATCGACGGCGCCGTGCTGGCCGACGTGCGCGGCCGCGCCCGGATCCGGCTCGAGCACGCCGGCACCGCGTCCGAGCTGGGGGAGCGGATGACCGCGCTCGCCCAGGAGAGCGACGTCGTGATCATGACCGCCGCCGTGGCCGACTACCGCGTCGCGAGGGTGTCGGATCACAAGCTGACGAAGGACGACGGCGCGCCCCGCATCGAGCTGGTCGAGAACGCCGACATCCTCGCCGGCCTCGCCGCCGGGCGCCGCTCCGGGCAGACCATCGTCGGTTTCGCGGCCGAGATGCCGACCGACGACGAGAGCGTGATCGAGCGCGGCATCCGCAAGCGCCGCCGCAAGGGCGCCGACCTGCTCGCGGTCAACGAGGTCGGCTGGCAGGCGGGCTTCGAGCGCGCCGACAACACGGTGTCGATCATCGGTCCCGACGACGCGGTCGTCGCGACCGTCTCGGGCTCCAAGCGTGAGGTCGCCGACGCGCTGCTCGACGCCGTCCTCGCGGCGCGCGCGTCCTGATCCCACCCGCCGATCCGAAGCGATCCGCGGATCCGAACACCGCCGGATCCGGATCCGTCTTCGGATGTGCAGATCCGTTCGGGATCGGCGATCGGGCCGGCCGTCGATCCGCGCCCGCGGCCGGGAGCCGCCGTTAGGCTCGTGCCATGGCGACCATCGACATCCCCGCGATCACGCTCAACGACGGCACCGCGTTCGCCGAGCTCGGGCTCGGCACGTACAAGCTGACGGGGGAGGAGGGGATCGCCGCGATCGAGGCGGGGATCCGCACGGGCTACCGCGTGCTCGATACGGCCGTCAACTACGGCAACGAACGCGAGGTCGGAGAGGCCGTGCGCCGCAGCGGCGTCGACCGCGACGAGCTGATCGTCACGACCAAGATCCCGGGCCGGCACCACGGATACGAGGAGGCGATCGCGAGCGCGCGCGAGTCGAACGCGACGCTCGGCCTCGGCCGCATCGACCTCCTCCTCATCCACTGGCCCAATCCGCGCGTCGACAAGTACGTCGAGACGTACCGCGGCATGATCGCGCTGCGCGACGAGGGGCTCGTGCGGTCGGTGGGCGTGTCGAACTTCACCGAGCCCATGCTGCAGCGACTGATGGACGAGACGGGCGTCGTGCCCGCCGTGAACCAGATCGAGCTGCACCCCTATTTCCCGCAGGCGGCCCTGCGCGCGTTCCACGCCGAGCACGGCATCCGCACCGAGAGCTGGAGCCCCCTCGCGCGCCGCAGCGAGCTGCTGACGGAACCTCTCATCCGCGACCTGGCCGAGGTCTACCGGGTCAGCCCGACGCAGATCGTGCTGCGCTGGCACGTGCAGCTGGGCGCCACGCCGATCCCCAAGTCGGCCGACCCGGCGCGTCAGCGCGAGAACGCCGACGTGTTCGGCTTCGCGCTCGACGACGATCACGTCGAGGCGGTCTCACGTCTCGAGCGCGGCCGGCTCTGGGACGGCGACCCGGACACCCACGAGGAGTTCTGAGGCCCGGCGCGGGCCTCAGCGCTTCTTGACGCCGATCAGGAAGTACGCGGCCGGGCCGATCCAGTTCACCAGGATCACCGGGATCCACGCGGGCTTCGCGCCGCGCACCTGCTTGTCGGGGCGCGCCCACAGGTCGGAGAACGCCGCCAGGGCGAAGGCGATCTGGACGACGCCGAGCAGGGTCAGGCCGATCCGTGCGGGGACCGAAGCGCGCTTGTCGCGAGTCATGGTGGTGCCTCCTGTCGTCGGATGCCTCCATCCTCGCGCGATCGGCGCGGCGGCGCATCCTCCGGCCGGCTCGCGTCGCACCCCGGGCCCCCGGGGACCGCGGCCAGGACGGATGCGCGCCTCATCCGCTCCGGGCGCACAGCCGCGCCACGTGCCGCGTGGCGATGCGCGCCGCGCGCTCGCTCGGCATCCGCTCCGGCTCGGTGGCGCGGGCGATCGCGAGGCCGTCGAGCAGCGCCAGCAGCTCCGCGGCGTCGTCCGCGGACGCATGCGGCGCCGCCTGGGTGAGCAGGAGCAGCAGGCCGTGCTCGAGCGTCCTCCACGCGGAGCGGTGGCTCTCCGCGATGACCGGATCATTGCAGGCGAGCGACGTGAAGGCCAGCCAGACCACCGTGGACTGCCGGGCGTCCTCGTCCACGCCGGCGAGGAGCCGACTGACGGCGATGAGATTCTCCTGCGGCGCTCGGTCGCGTTCGACGGCGGACAGCAGTCGGGCGGTGAAGCGCTCCGACACGTGCTGCATCGCGGCGTGCACCAGGTCGTTGCGAGTGGCGTACGCGTGTTGCACGGCTCCGACGGACAGCCCCGCCTCCTCCGCGACGGCGCGTATGCGCAGCCTGTCCACGCCCTGCTCGGCGAGCACGCGAACCACGGCGTCGAGCACGCGGGTTCGGCTCTCCTCGGTCATCGCCTCCCCTTCCGCAGCCGTTCGGCAGCCGTTCCGCACCCGCGCAATACATATGTACTGTAGTCGGGTGACCCGATATCGAGCCGCCGCCTGGCTGTGGATCTCCGCCGCCGTATTGCTACCCGTGCAGGTCGCTGTCGCGGCCCGGTGGCCTCGCGCGTACTCGTGGCGCTCGAACACGATCAGCGATCTGGGCGCCACGATGTGCGGCTTCGCGGACGTCGGCTCACGCGCCGAGCGCTTCGTGTGCTCGCCCTGGCACGTCCTCGCCAACGCCGGCACGGTGTTCAACGGGCTCGCGCTCGCGATCGGAGCGCTCCTGCTCTGGCGCTTCTGGCCGCGACGGGTCAGCGGCAGGGCCGGATCCCTGCTGCTGGCGATCGGGGGGCTGCTCGTCGTGGGAGTGGGGCTCACGCCCTGGGATCTGCTGCCCGACGCCCACCACGCCTTCGCCCTGCTGCAGGCCCCGCTCCAGTGGGCCGGAATGCTGCTGCTCGTGCGTGCGACCTGGCACGGGGCACTGCCCCGCGCCGTTCCGGTGGTGACCGCCTCGGCCGCGATGCTGTCGATCGCCGGCTTCGCGCTCTTCGTCGACGCCCTCGCAGGCGGACCCTCCGCGAGTCTCGGGCTGGGGCTCACGGAACGCGTCGCGTTCGACACCCTCACCCTCTGGAGCGCAGTCGTCGGAGTACTCCTCCTCCGGCAGCGTCCGCCCCAGGCCCAGGCCCAGGCCCAGGCCCAGGCTCAGGCCCAGGCGGCAGCAGCGATCAGTGCGGGGCGTGGTACTCGGCCTCGCCGCGCTTCCAGTAGCCCTTGACCACGATGCGGTCGGACGGGATGCCCCACCGCTCGCACAGCAGGGCACGGCCGGGCTTGACGATCGCCTGCTCGGCGGCCACGAAGCCGAAGACGTCGCCGGCGGACCGCTCGTCCGCGCCGATGCCGTCCAGTCGTGCGGCCAGCGCGGCTCCGGCCGGAGCCGCGCCGCGGTGGACGTACTCCACGGCGACGGGCGCGTCGATCGGGATCTCGTGCGCGGCGTCGGCGACCTCCACCAGGATGGTGGCGGGAGCGCCCTCCGGGATGAGCGCCGCGTAACGGCGGATCTGCGCCACCGCCGCCTCGTCGCCCGCGAGCAGCCACGCGTCCGGTGAGCCGGCGATCGAGAGCGTTCCCCGCGGGCCTCCGACCCCGGCGAGGGATCCGAGCGGCGCCGTCGCGGCCCACGGGCCGGCGACGCCCTCCTCGCCGTGCACGGCGAACTCGAGCTCGAGCCATCCGCCGCCGTCGGGAGTCGACCCCCATGCGAGGGGCGTGTACTCGCGGCTCGGTGCCGCGCGCATGTCGTCGACCGTCTCCGGGCGACCCTCCGGGAAGAACACGCGGATGTGGTCGTCGTGACCCGGCGACCCGAAGCCCCCCAACTCGACGCCCTCGAGGCGGATCCGCACGTAGTCGGGCGTGATCCACTCGCGTGCCGCCAGCGTCGTGAAGCGGAACCGGGTGTCCAGGCGCTGACGCTCGAGAGTGAAGGTCAGGCGGGCCGAGTTCGACAGGCTCATGAAGTTAGGCTAACCTACCCAGCGGCGGGTGAGGTTCGCCTAACTTGAACCGACGCGCGAGCCGGGGGGCTGCGCACCGCCGATTCCCACCGGAAGACCGCGGCTGATACCGCGCTCTTGGACAGGAGCATGCCCATGTCTCGAAACCGATCCATCGCCGCGCTCTCGCTCGTCGCGGCCTCCGGCCTGACGCTGGCGGGATGTGCTTCGCCCGCTGCCGAGGACGCCGCCGCGGAGGCACCCGCCGGCGAGAGCCGTTCCATCCAGGTCGAGGACAACAACGGCGCGCACACGATCGAGCTGCCGCTGCGCTCGGTCGTCGCGACCGACAACCGCACATTCGAGACGCTCGCGGACTGGGGCGTCGAGCTGACGGCCGCGGCGGTGGCGCTCATGCCCGACACGATCTCCTACAAGTCGGACTCCTCGATCGTCGACCTCGGCAACCACCGCGAGCCGAACCTCGAGGCCGTCGTCGCCGTCGAGCCGGACCTCATCGTCAACGGCCAGCGCTTCACCGAGTACCACGACGACTTCGTCTCTCTCGCGCCCGACGCCGTCGTGCTCGACCTCGAGCCTCGCGAGGGCGAACCTCTCGACGCCGAGCTCGCCCGCCAGGTCACGGTGCTCGGCGAGATCTTCGGCAAGCAGGACGAGGCCGCCGCGCTGGTCGCCGAGCTCGACGAGGCCATCGCCCGCGCGAAGGCCGCGTACGACGCCGATCAGACCGTCATGGCCGTGACCACCTCGGGCGGCGAGATCGGCTACATCGCTCCGGGAGTCGGCCGCACCCTGGGGCCGGTGTTCGAGCTGCTCGGGCTCACCCCGGCGCTCCAGGTCGAGGGTGCGAGCGACGACCACCAGGGCGACGACATCTCCGTCGAGGCGATCGCCGACTCCAACCCCGACTGGATCCTGGTCATGGACCGCGACGCCGCCGTCGCCGCGCAGGACGCGTCGTACAAGCAGGCTTCGGACATCCTCGAGAACTCCGAGGCGCTCGCCGGCGTCACCGCCGTGAAGGAGGGGAACATCGTCTACATGCCCGCCGACACCTACACGAACGAGGGCATCCAGACCTACACCGAGTTCTTCAACGCGCTCGCCGACGCCCTCGAGGGCAAGGGCTGAGCTCGTGACCTCGCCCGCCGACCGGCCCTGCGCCGGCCGGCGGGCATCCCCCTCGCAACGGACAGACCCGCATGACGACGACAGCACCCGCCCGGACGCACCGCGCCCCCGGCCGGCTCTTCGACCCCCTGCTGCTGGTGGGGGTGCTCGCGGTCGCCGGACTGCTCGCGCTGTCGCTGTTCACCGGTGTCTATGACGTCATGGGGGCCGACGACGGCAGGCAGATGTTCGCGATCACGCGCATCCCGCGCACCATCGCACTCGTCCTCGCGGGCGCGGCGATGGCGATGTGCGGGCTGGTGATGCAGCTGCTGACGCAGAACCGGTTCGTGGAGCCGACGACCACCGGAACCACGGAGTGGGCCGGCCTGGGGCTGCTCGCGGTCATGATCCTGATGCCCGGGGCGGGCATCATGCCGCGCATGGTCGGCGCGATCGTCGCCGCATTCATCGGCACGATGGTGTTCTTCCTCTTCCTGCGCCGCGTGTCGCTGCGCTCGTCCCTGATCGTGCCCATCGTCGGCATCATGCTCGGCGCCGTGGTGGGGTCGGTCTCGACGTTCCTCGCCCTGCAGACCGACATGCTGCAGAACCTGGGGGTGTGGTTCGCCGGCAGCTTCACGTCCGTGCTGCGCGGCCAGTACGAGGCGCTGTGGATCGTGCTGCTGGTCGTCGTCGGCGTGTTCATCGCCGCGGATCGCTTCACGGTCGCGGGGCTGGGCGAGGAGATCTCGACCAACGTCGGGCTGAACTACAACCGGATCATCCTCCTCGGCACGGGCCTGATCGCGATCGCGACCGGCGTCGTGACCGTCGTGGTCGGCAACCTGCCCTTCCTCGGCCTCATCGTCCCCAACATCGTCTCGATGCTGCGCGGCGACGACCTGCGCAGCAACCTGCCGTGGGTCTGTCTGCTCGGCATCGCGATCGTCACGATCTGCGACCTCATCGGCCGCACGATCATCATGCCGTTCGAGGTGCCGGTCTCGCTCATCCTCGGCATCGTCGGCGCCGCGGTGTTCATCGCCCTCCTCCTCCGGCAGCGGCGCCGTGGCTAGGGCGCTGGCCGCCGCGCCCACGCGGCGCGTGGCGGCTCCCGTCTCCGGACGGCACGCGGGATCGCTGCCGACGCCTCGCGCACGGCGCCGGTACGCCATCGTCCTGTCGATCCTGATCGTGCTGGCGGTCGCGTTCGCCTTCGGCCTGCTGGCGTGGGACAATCCCATGCCCGTCGGCTCGGACGGCTTCTGGCGCATCGCCCAGCTGCGCGCCACGGCCGTCACGACCATAGCGATCGTGGCGTTCTGTCAGGCCATCGCGACGGTGAGCTTCCAGACCGCGACGAACAATCGCATCATCACCCCGTCGATCATGGGATTCGAGTCCCTCTACGTGGCGGTGCAGACGTCCGCCGTCTACTTCCTCGGCGCCGCGGGGATCGTCGCCGTCCAGGGCTTCGGTCAGTTCGCGCTGCAGGTCGCGATCATGGTGGGTCTGGCGCTCGCGCTGTACGGATGGCTGCTGTCCGGCCGGTACGCGAACCTCCAGATCATGCTGCTGATCGGCATCGTGATCGGGGGAGGCCTCGGGGCGGTGTCCACCTTCATGCAGCGGCTCCTGACGCCGAGCGAGTTCGACGTGCTGACCGCGCGCCTGTTCGGCTCGGTCGCCAACGCGGATCCCGACTACTTCCCGCTCGCGATCCCGCTGTGCGTCGCCGCGGGCGGCCTGCTGTGGCTTCGCGCGCACCGGCTGAACGTGCTGGCGCTGGGACGGGACGCCGCGATGGGCGTGGGCCTGAACCACCGCCGCGAGACCATGACGGTGCTCTTCCTCGTGTCGATCCTGATGGCGGTCTCGACCGCGCTCGTCGGACCCCTGACCTTCTTCGGCTTCCTCGTCGCGACGCTCGCCTACCAGTTCGCCGACACGTTCGATCACCGCCACATCTTCCCGATCGCGGTGCTCACCGGGTTCGTGGTGCTCGCGGGCGCGTACTTCGTGATGAGGAACGTCTTCTACGCGCAGGGCGTCGTGTCGATCATCATCGAGCTCGTCGGCGGGACGCTCTTCCTCATCGTCATCCTCAGAAAGGGACGCCTGTGATCACGCTGCGCGAGGTGCGCAAGGACTACAGCACGGACGTCGCGATCGGCCCCGTCGACCTGCAGATCCCCGCCGGCGGCATCACGGCGCTGGTCGGGCCCAACGGGGCGGGCAAGTCCACTCTGCTGACCATGATGGGGCGCCTGCTGGGGCTGGACGCGGGCACGATCGAGATCGCCGGCTACGACGTCGCGAGCACCGCGTCGAAGGACCTCGCGAAGATCGTGTCGATCCTGCGCCAGGAGAACCACTTCATCACGCGGCTCACCGTGCGCCAGCTCGTCGGATTCGGACGCTTCCCGTACTCGAAGGGGCGCCTCACGCGTCACGACGAGGAGATCGTCAGCCGCGCGATCGACTTCCTGGATCTCACGGAGCTCGAGGGGCGCTATCTCGACCAGCTCTCGGGCGGACAGCGTCAGCGGGCCTACGTGGCGATGGTGCTCGCGCAGGACACGGAGTTCGTGCTGCTGGACGAGCCGCTCAACAACCTCGACATGAAGCACTCGGTGCAGATGATGCAGCACCTGAGGAAGGCCGCCGCGGAGCTCGGCCGGACGATCGTCATCGTGCTGCACGACATCAACTTCGCCGGTCATTACGCGGATCACATCTGCGCGGTCAAGGACGGCCGCGTCGTCGAGTTCGGCACGCCCGAGGAGATCCTCACGGACGACGTGCTCACGCGCGTGTTCGACACCCCCGTGCGCGTGATCGAGGGCCCGGCCGGGCCGCTGGCCGTGTACTACTGAGCGCGGCGCGGGCCGGTCACAGGCGCGCGCCGTCGTCGTACTCGTCGCGGCCCGGGTGGTCGCCGCGGCGGGACTGGAACGCGATGAACAGCCCCAGCGCGACGAGCAGGCCGATCAGCAGCCCGAGCCAGGCGCTGCCGAGGTACTCCGCCCCGAGGATCCCGCCCGCGGCCAGCACCGCGACGGTGCGCAGGATGGCCCACCACCGTGCGCGCGAAGTCGGAGACGGCCTACGGGGCATGCTTCCAGGCTAGGTCCTCGACGCTCACCGGTCGCGGTGGTCCTCCGGGTGCAGCCGCGGCGCGCGGCGCGGCTCCCGGACGCCCGAGGCGAGGATCAGCCGGATGACCCGCTGGCGCTGCCCCGCCCAGGGTGCCAGCAGTTCGATCATCCCGTCGTCGTCGACGCGCGCTCCCGTCAGCGCGTACCCCACCTGATGCGCGAGATGGAAGTCGCCCACGCTCACCGCGTCGGGATCCCCTAGCGCGCGCAGCCGCGTCTCGGAGGCCGTCCACGGGCCGATGCCCGGCACGCTCGTCAACGCGCGATCTCGGGCGGTGCCGTCGGCGGCGGCCTCGATGGCGCGAACGAGGGAGGCCCCTCGGCGCGCCGCGGTCACGATCGCGCGGCTCTGCGGCGGCTCGAGACCGGCGCGGTGAAACGCCCACGACGGGATGTCCCGCCAGCCGTCGATCGGCGGGGGAGCGAACATCGGGCGGGGAGTGGGCCCCGGCACGCGCTCGCCGAACCACGTCACGAGGCGGCGCCAGGCACCGAACGCCTGGCGCAGCGTGACCTTCTGTTCGGTGATCGACTGGGCGAGCGCGTCAAACACCCGGTCGCTGCGCCCGAGTCGCAGGCCCGGATGGCGGCGGTGCACCTCCCGGATGAGCGGGTGCAGCCCCGCGTCGAAGCCCGTGTCGTCGTCCCCGGCGCCGCACAGCGCGGGTACCTGCGCGATCGCCCACTCGCGTCCCGGACCCCACGCGGCGGCCCGCACCGCGCCGTCCGGGCGCTGCTGCAGCGCCAGGGCGGTCACGCCGTGCGGTGTGCGCGTCGCCCGCCAGATCACGGTCCCGTCCGCCGCCCGCGCGAGCGCCTGCGTGGGGTCGCCGGGCCCGCGCTGGAACACCGCGACGGTGGCGTGCAGGTCGAGGGGCCCGCGCGGGCGGTACACGGTCTCGAGGCGCGGCCCCGGATCCGGACGCGGGTCGCGCTCGCGCGCCGGGAGGCGCGAGACGAGCGCGGCGGGGGAGAGCATGCGCCCACGCTACGTCGCCCCGCTGACATTCCGCGCCGAGGGCGCGGCCAGCGAGGCGCGATCAGGAGGGCCGGGTGAGCCAGCCCCGGGAGGTCAGGTAGCGCATGAACTCGTACTTCTCGCGGATGAGCCCCGTGAACTGGTTCTTGGTGTCGGGGATGAACAGGAACGTCGCACGCGAGCGGCGCAGGGTCCACCTGCGCAGGTGCCCGGCCACGTAGCTCAGCCACACGTCCTCCACGAACCAGAACCGGTCCGGGCACTCGAACACGCGCTCGTCGGCGAAGATCGAGGCGTCGACGATCATGCCGCACGTGCCGAGGTAGTGTGCGCGGCGACCCTTCCGCACCGGCAGACGGAGCCAGTAGTGCGGCGGGGCGATGAAGCGGTATGCCCACCAGCCGCTCGCGCTGCGCGGACGCGCCTCGGACAGGAGCGTCGCCATCGTCGTCGCCCCGAACAGCTGGTCGTCGTCGATGAAGACGACGTAGGGGTGCTCTCCGGCGAGCTCGCGCGCGAGGTAGAAGCGTCCGAAGCCGCCCACGTTGGTCGCGCTGTGGCGGAACGTCACGGGCACGGTGCTGTCGGCCGCCGCGCGCTCGAGTTCCTCGGTGATGTCGGGGTTGTTGTTCCACACGTGCAGCGCGACGGTGACGCCCTCCTGTGCCTCGAGCGAGCGCAGGGTGCGGCGGAAGTACTCGGGACGCCGCCAGGTGCACATCACGACGGGGAGCGACCGAGATTCTGTCATGCGCACGAAAATAACGGCGGCCGACCGGCGGATCCATCCCCCTCCCGGGCCGTTCCGCCGCCGCTTAGGCTACGCCCCCGCGGGGGCTCCTACCGCTTCTCGAGCAGCAGCAGGAACTCGACGAACCCGTCCGGTTCCACGCTCACGAAGCCCAGGTCCGGAGCCTCCACGCCGAAGTCGGCGAACGTGATCGGTACGCTGCCGGCGACCTGGGCCGTGCGGCCGTCGAACGCCGCGTCGACGGACGCAGACACGGCGCGCGTGACGCCGTTCAGGGTGAGCTCGCCCCGCACGTCGACGGTCGCGCTCTCACCCGCCTCGGGCGCGGCGTCCGTCTCGATCGGCTCCGTCAGGCGGAACGTCGCGGTCGGGTGCTCGCGGACCGACAGCGCCTGGTCGCGGAAATAGGCGTCGCGCGCGGCGGCATCCGTGGCGATCGAGCCGACGTCGACCGTGACCTCGGCCCTCGCGACCGAGAGCCCGTCGACGCGCACCTCGCCCGTGACGTCCTCGGTGCGGCCCACCACGGTCACGTCCGTGCCGTTGAGGACCTCGTCCACGCGATAGCCGGCGTAGGAGCCGGAGGCCACGGTCCAGGTGCCGGACAGGTCGGCGAGCGGCTCGTCCGCCGCGGGGGCGGATGGCGCGGTCGCGGGATCGACGGCGGGCGCGGCGGGCGCCTCGCCCACGATCACGTCGCGGTAGAACGCCGGCCCGAAGGCGGCGGCCGCGCCGCCGACCAGGACGAGGGCGGCGACGATGGCGAGGACGACGATCGTCGCGCGGCTGAGGCGGCGACGCGGAGCGGGCTTCGACATGCTCCGATTCTGCGACCTCCGGGCGCGTGAATGCGCGCCGCCAGCCGGCTCTCGGATGGTTCTCTCGGCTGGGGCGTCCGCGCGCCCGCGGATGTCGGGTCCGGTACCGCTCAGCGCAGCGGCGCCCGCTGCGCGATGCGCGCGACGATCTCGGTCGTCGAATGCGCGGGGAGATAGTCGAGGATCCGCACCTCGCCGCCGTAGCCCTGCACGACGGTGGTCTCCGCCAACATCTGCGGCGTGTAGTCGCCTCCCTTGGCGTAGATGTCGGGGCGCAGCTCCTCCAGGAGAGCGGCGGGAGAGTCGGCACTGAACACCGTGACGTAGTCGACGCACTCGAGCGCGGCGAGCACGCGTGCGCGGTCCTCGACCGGATTGACCGGCCTGCCGGGGCCCTTCAGTCGTCGCACCGAGGCGTCGTCGTTGAGCGCGACGACGAGCACATCGCCGAGCTCGCTCGCCTGCTGGAGGTGTCGCGTGTGGCCGAGGTGCAGCAGGTCGAAGCACCCGTTCGTGAACACGATCGTCCGCCCCCGCTCCCGCTCGGCGGTCAGGGCCGCGCGCAGCGCGACATCGTCCACGGGCTCGGCCGCGGTCGCGCCCGCCCGCCCGGCGCCGAGATCGTCCAGGGAGCACACCGCGGTCCCGGAACGGGACACGACGACGTCGGCCGCCTGCTGGGCGAAGTCCGCGGCACGCGGGAGCGTCGCTCCGGCGGCCGTCGCGACGGCGATCGCCGCGACGAAGGTGTCGCCCGCTCCCGTCGCCTGGTGCTCGGGGGAGGGCCGCGCACGGGTGCGATGCACGGCCGCGCCGCCGGGGTCGGCAAGGGTGCGTTCGATCACGACCGTGCCGTCGCGGTCGAGCGTCACGATGGCCGCCGACGCGCCCGCGACGGCCAGCACGTCTCCGGCCCACTGCGCCGCGACGTCCTGCCGCACCGAGCCCTCGGGCAGCACGCGGCCGAGCAGACCCTCCGTCTCGGCGCCGTTCGGCGTCACGACGTCCGGCCGCATCGTCGCCCACCGGGCGAGGTCGTGCGCGTCGACGATGACGCGCGCGTCCGGGCGCCGCGCGGCCAGCTCCGCGACGATGCCGTCGTCGAGCATGCCCGCGCCGTAGTCGCACACGACGAGCGTCTCCCCGGGGCGGGGCAGCAGCGCCTCCACCGGTGTCGCCGCCTTGCGGCGCGCCGGGCCCGCGCGGTCGACGCGGACGAGGATCTGGTCGTCGCCCACGATGCGGGTCTTCGACGCCGTGGACCCCTGGCGATCGACCAGGAGCCCGGACGTGTCGACTCCGGCGTCGTCGAGGAGGCGCCGGAGCGCCCTGCCGTCGGCGTCGTCGCCCACTTCCGCGACGAGCCGCACCCGCGCGCCGAGCGCGGCGAGGTTCGCGGCGGTGTTCGCCGCGCCGCCGGGGCAGGCGACCTCGCCGTCGGCATCCACGACCGGCACGGGAGCCTCTCGGCTGAGCCGCCGCACGGTGCCGTGCAGCCAGCGGTCGAGGATCGCATCGCCCACGACCAGCACGTGTGGCGCTCGCGCGCGGATCAGCTCGATGACGTCGTCCGGATCTCGCCCCATACCGGGTCAGTACCCCTCCCGCGGCTCCCGTACACGGATCGGGCCAGAAGGTTTCGGCCGCCCCGGAACGGGGAACATCCTGGGTGACGCGAGGCCCGGAGCGTCACGATGTCGGGGAGGCGCCGTGAGGACGACCGTGCGGGAGCACGCCGAGACCACTGCCGATCGTGTCCTCGCGCGGGACACGGGGCGGTTCGACGACGTGCTCAAGATCGCGGTGCTGCGAGGCGGAGGGCTCGGAGACCTGCTGTTCGCGATGCCCGCGGTCGACGCCCTCGCGGAGGCGTACCCCGAGGCCGAGATCGTCCTGCTCGGGACGCCCATGCACCGGGAGCTGCTGCAGGACAGGCCCGGGCCGGTGGCCCGCGTGGAGGTGCTGCCTCGGGCGCGCGGTGTGTACGGCGCAGACGGGGAGGACGATCCCCGTGCCACGGGGGTGTTCATGCAGCGGATGAGGGGCGAGGCGTTCGACCTCGCATGCCAGCTGCATGGCGGAGGAAGGTACTCGAATCCGTTCCTGCTGGCGCTGGGGGCGCGACACACGGTCGGCACCGCGACGGCCGACGCCGCGCCGCTCGAACGGACGCTGCCGTACGTCTACTATCAGCACGAGGTGCTGCGCCGTCTCGAGACCGTCGCGCTCGCCGGGGCGCCGTCCACGGGACCGGAGCCGAGCGTCTTCGTCACCGCGGCGGAGCGAGTGCGCGCCCGCGACATGGTGGGGACCGGGCGCGCGCCGCTCGCCGTGATCCATCCGGGCGCGACCGACCCGCGGCGGCGCTGGCCCGCGGACCGGTTCGTCGAGATCGCCGCCCGGTGCGCCTCCGACGGCATGCGCGTCGCGCTCGTGGGCGAAGGGGACGACACCCCGCTGGCGGACGGCGTGGCACGTCGGGCGGCGCGGGCGGCGGGGCGCACCGTCGGCGACGCGGTCTTCTCGCTCGCGGGCCGGCTGACGCTCTCCGATCTCGCGGGAGTGCTGGCCGTCGCCGACGTGTTCATCGGCAACGACAGCGGCCCGCGGCACCTCGCCCACGCCGTCGGCACGCCCACCGCGAGCGTGTACTGGGTCGGCAACCTCATCAACGCGGGCCCGCTCACCCGCCGGAGTCACCGAGTGCAGCTCGGCTGGACGACGCACTGCCCCGTGTGCGGACGGGACGCGACCCAGGTCGGCTGGACCGCGCCCCGTTGCGAGCACGACGTGTCGTTCGTCGCCGAGGTCCCCGTCGACGCCGTCTACGAGGACGCGTTCGCGCTGAGCCCGTTCACGGCCAGGACGGTTCGTCCTCGGGACACATGACGAGTTCGCGGATCTCCACCCCGGCGGGCTGCCGGAGCGCGAAGACGATCGCGTCGGCGACGTGCCCGGGATCGATCAGGTTCGCGTCCGGCCCCGGCTTATACTGCTCGTCGCGCCCGTCGAAGAAGCGCGTGCGCATCCCGGCCGGGAACACCGTGGTGACCCCGAGCCTGCCCTTGGTCTCCGCCGCGAGCGCGCGGGCGAAGCCGACGACGCCGAACTTCGACGCGCAATAGGCCGTCGCGTCCCCGAACGCGCGCAGCGCCAGCGACGAGGCGACCGCGACCACGCGCCCGTGCGATGCGGTGAGCGCGGGTAGCGCCGCGCGGACGACCGCGGCCGTGCCGAACAGGTTCACGGCGACGATGCGCTCCCAGTCCTCTCCGGGCAGGGCCTCGAGCGGCGCCGGGCGGTCCACGCCCGCCGCGGTCACGACCGCGTCGAGGCCACCGTGGCGCTCCGCGAGGTCCGCGACGAGCGCCTCGGTGGCGCGCGTGTCGGAGACGTCGATCGGGAACGCATCGGGGACGTCGGCGGCCGACACGTCCAGGTCGAGCACGAGGGGGCGCCCGCCGCCGTCGCGTACGGCACGAGCGACGGCGGCTCCGAGGCCCGACGCGCCTCCGGTGACGATGACATTTCCGAGGGTGCGGTCTGCGGTCATGAGGACTCCTTACATCTCGATGCTCGGTGAGGTTGGTGAGGGGGAGAAGCGCGCGGTGCCGCGCGTGCGGGCGGTGCGCCCCGGGTGCGGGCGATGCGCCTCAACCCACGCGCGCGAGCGCTCCGGCCAGGCGCGTCGTGGAGCGCCCGGGGTGGTATGGCACCGTCATGGTGCGCCCGCCCCACTCGCGCAGCACCGCGGTCTCGGGCAGGTCCGCCGCGACGTAGTCGCCGCCCTTGACCCAGATGTCGGGGCGGATGCGGCGCAGGACCTCCTCGGGGGTGTCCTCGTCGAAGACGACGACGGCGTCCACGCACTGCAGCGCCATCAGCAGGTCCCGGCGGTCCGCCTCGCTCATGATCGGACGCTCGGGGCCCTTCAGCCGCCGCACGGAGTCGTCGCTGTTCAGGCACACGATGAGGCAGTCTCCGAGCCCACGCGCGGCCGCCAGCGTGCGCGCGTGACCCGCGTGCAGCAGGTCGAAGCAGCCGCCCGTGGCCACCACCGTCCCGCCCTCGGCGCGCACGGCGCCGGCGAGCGCGAGCGCGTCCGACGCCCCGCCCATGGGCAGGGGGCCCGCGGGCGCGGCCAGGGAGCCGACGCCGCCGGAGGCCAGGAATCGAGCCGCCGCGGCGGCAGCGCGGGCGGCCGCCTCCGCGGGCGCGGCGCCGGACGCGAGCGCGGTCGCGAGCGCCGCGCTGAGCCGGTCCCCGGCGCCGCACGTGTCAGCGGCGGCGACAGCGGCGACGGGCACGACGTGGGCGGCGCCCGCGCCGCGCGAGGCCAGGAGTGCCCCACGCGCTCCGAGCGTGACGAGCACGGACGCCACGCCCCACCGCGAGACGAGGGCCTCGGCCGCCTCCGCGGCGGCGCTCACTCCGCGCCCGGAGGTGCCCGCCGCGGACAGAGCCTCGGTCAGGTTGGGCGTGACGACCGCGGCGGATGCCACCGGTGCCGTGCCGCGGGGGTGGGGGTCCCACACGAGCGGCACGCGCCGCCCGGCGCGCTCGAGAGCGGCCCGCAGGCGCGGGTCCGCCGTGACGCCGCGCCCGTAGTCGGCGACGACGACGGCGTCGACGTCCTCGAGCGCTGCCAGCATGGCGGGCGTAGCCCGCGGCGGCTCGGGCACGTCGCAGCCGTCGTCGAGGCGGACGATCGACTGGCCGGCGGCGCGCACGCGTGTCTTGACGGGCGTCGCGGCGCCCGACGGCGCGGCGACGACCTCGATCGCGCCGCGCGGCGCTCCCTCCAGCAGCGCGCGCAGCTCGCCGGCG
Source organism: Microbacterium album (assembly GCF_014643695.1). GTDB lineage: Bacteria > Actinomycetota > Actinomycetes > Actinomycetales > Microbacteriaceae > Microbacterium > Microbacterium album. Next base: position 110,495 of record NZ_BMJY01000008.1, read on the forward strand.
CGCCGGTCCTCGCCCAGCGCGGTGACCAGGCGCACCGCGGCACCGTCGCGCGCGAGCAGCGTCGCCACGAGGCCTGCGCCCCCGGCGCGGGCGACGGATCCCTCGACGGACACGACCGGGACGGGCGCATCCGGGCTGAGCCGGTCCGCGCTCCCCGTCATGTCGACGTCGAGCAGGGTGTCTCCCACCACGGCGATCCTCATGCGAGGCCTCCTCTCCGCCCGCCGCGGGACGCCTCCGGCCGGCCGGAGGCGCCGCCCGGTGTGCGCTGCTCATCGCGCGCGCGCAGCTCATCGTGCGCGCGTACGCGGTGGTCGAACACGCGGCAGAGCAGATGCAGCGCGACCAGCTGCGCCTCCTGTACCCCCGCGGCGGAGCCGTCCAGCGCGATGTGCTCGTCCGACGCATCCCCGAGAGGGTTGGGCCCGCTGCCGGTGAGCGCCCAGGAGTCCACGCCGAGCTCGCGTGCCGCGGCGGCGGCCCGGACTAGGTTCGCGCTGCGGCCGCTCGTGGACAGCAGCACCACGAGGTCGCCGGGCCTGCCGTGGGCGGCGAGCTGGCGCGCGAACACGTCCTCGTAGCCGTAGTCGTTGCCGATCGCCGTGACGCTCGAGGAGTCCGCGTGCAGGGCGATGGCCGAGAACGGGCGCCGCTCGCCGTCGAACCTCCCCACCAGCTCCGCCGTCAGGTGCTGGGCCTCCGCGGCCGAGCCGCCGTTGCCCGCCGCGAGCAGTCGCTGTCCCCGCAGCAGCCGCGCGGCGAGCTCCGAGCCCCACGCGGCGACGATCGGCAGTTGCGCCCGCAGCGACGCCATCGCCACGGCGTGATCGTCGAGGTGGCCCCGCAGGGTGGCTGCGAGCTCGTCGGCGCGCGGGAGGGCGATCGGTGTCGACAGCGTCATCCTCGCGCTCCGCCCGTCGCGCGGCGCGCCGCCGGGCGCCGCGCCGCCGCGAGCCCCGCGTACACGCGCTCGGTGTCCGCGGCGACGCGCGCCCAGGTGTACCGGGTGCGGGCGCGCCGGACGCCGCCCCGGCCCAGCTCGGCGAGCTGCTCCGTGTCGCCGAGCAGCGCCTGCACCGCGTGCGCGATCGCATCCGGATCGCGCGGCGGCACGTGCAGTCCGGTGGCCCCGTGCACGACGGTGTCGATCAGCCCGCCGACCGCCGTCGCGACGACCGGGACGCCCGATGCCATCGCCTCGAGCGGCACGATGCCGAACGGCTCGTACCACGGGGCGCACACCACGAGGTCGGCCGAGCGTAGCGCTGCGGGGAGCCGGCCGTGGGGCACCTGGCCCCGGAACGAGACGAGGTGGTCGACGCCCTCGGCGCGCGCGTGGTCGCGCAGCCGCTGGACGTCCGGATCGTCGAACACGTCCTCGGCGCCGCGCGAGCCGCCGATGACGACGAGCTCGATGTCGTCGCGCCCGGTGCGGGCCAGGAGCGCCAGCGCCGAGATCGTGGACCCGACGCCCTTGCGCGGCACGAGCCGGCCGACGGTCATGATCCGGAAGCGCCGGCCCTTCGGCTCGGCCGGGCCGTCGGGAGTGAACAGCTCGGTGTCGACCCCGCAGGGGACCACCGAGATGCGCGAGGACGGGACGCCGAGCGGGATCAGCTCGAACGCCTCGTCCGAGCACGTCGCGACGACCGTGTCGGCCTCGCGGCCCACACGCGGCTCGAGGGCCTCGCGCTCCGGAGGGCTCGTGTCCTCCTTGCCCTGGTGGCGCCGCTTCACCACGCCCAGCGCGTGGAAGGTGTGGATGACGGGGGGCCGAGCGCCCGTGTCCGCGGCCACGCGCTCGGCGGCGTCCAGCGCGGCGAGCCCGGACATCCAGAAGTGGCTGTGGACCACGTCCGGCGGGTCCTGGCGCCAGTACGTCGCGAGCCGGCGCCCGAACTCTCCCATGAAGGGCAGCAGGTCGTCCTTCGGAACGGGCAGGGCCGGCCCCGCGTCGACCTGGACGACCTCGACCCCCTCGCACAGGGGGACGCGCTCGGGCAGGGCCGCGTCGTCGCGCCGCGTGTACACGGTGACGGTGTGGCCGCGCGCGGCGAGGGCGGACGACAGTGCCGCGACGTGCACGTTCTGGCCGCCGGCGTCGACGCCGCCGAGTGTGGCCAGGGGGCTGGCGTGCTCGGACACCATGGAGATCCTCATCGCATGCTCCTTTCGGCATGGGAAGGGAGGGCAGCGCCGGAACGGCGCGACCCGGTCAGGGCGGCGTCCGCGAGCACCGCGTCCCAGCGGCGCAGGAACGCCGCGAGGCCGTAGTGCTCGAGGGCGTGCCGCCGAGCGGCGCGGCCGTGCGCGGCGGCCAGCGCCGGGTCGGCGAGGTAGGCGGCGACGGCGCGCCGCAGCCGGTCCAGGTCGTTGGACACGACGCCGGCGTCCGGCGGGACGGCGGCGGGCGCCTCCGTGGCGGCCAGGGCGACCACCGGCATCCCGAGGTGCATGGCCTCGAGCAGCGCGAGGCCGAGGGACGTCCACCGGAACGGGTGGACGTACACGCGCCGGCGCGCGAGCTCGGCGTGCAGTCGCGCGGTGGGGAGGTCTCCGGCGGCGGCGATGTCGCCGCCGTCGGCACCGAGCGCCTGCCGCAGCTGTCCACCGCCCATGCCGAACACGTCGACGGGGGCGCCGAGGCGGGGCAGCAGATCCGTGCCGGTCACGCGCCACCGCCGCACGGGCTCGTTGATCACGGCCCCCGCCCGCGGCAGCTCCCCGGTGTAGAGGGGACCCGGGTCGGGCACGCCGTGCTCGACCACGATCGTCCGGGCGTCGCCGTTGTCCCAGAAGACGCGGTTGAAATGCGTGACGTGGACGATGGGAATGCCCGCATCCGCCATCGGGTGGCGCGTGCCCGTCGCATCCGGCTTCGGGGTGTTGTGCTCGAGGTACACGGCGGGCACGTCGCGGCCCGGCACGCGCCCCGTGAGCGTGACGAGCGCGTCCCATTCCTCGGGGCGCTGCAGCACGACCACGTCGATCTCCTCCTCCCGCAGGGACGCGACCGGCACCTCGCGCGCGGAGGGCCAGTCGCGGCCCGCGAGGCCGAGCCCCCACGCGTCGCGCGCGTCGTCGACCGGCACCAGGTACTCGTGCGCGCCGCGCACGAACGCGTCGGCGTACCCGCCGTGGACGTGCCAGAACAGTACCCTCACGCCCGCACCTCCTGGCCCGCTCGGGAACGCGAGGCCGGCGATGGGCCGGCGAGCTGCTCGCACGCGGCCACGACGTCGTCCGGCGTGACGGAGGACAGGCAGGGATGCCCGGTCACGGGGCACTCCGTCGCGCGCGAGTCGCGGCACGGTGCCGTCTGATCGCCGAGGAGCACGTGCGGCACGCCGTACGGGGCCCAGCGGGACGCGGGCACGACGGGGGAGAACAGGCTCACGACCGGGGCGCCGACGGCGGCGGCGACATGGGCTGGGCCGGTGTTGCCGGTGACGACGACGCGCGCGCGGGAGAGGATCCCGGCGAGCGTCGCGAGCCCGGTCGTGCCGCCCAGATCGAGCGCCTGAGTGCCTCCGTCGGAGACGAGGGCCGTGAGCTCGCGCTCCGCAGGACCGCCGGTGACGACGACGTCCCAGCCCTCCGCCCGCAGCCGCCGCACGGCCGCCGCGTGTCGTTCGGCGGGCCACCGCCGCGCGGACGCGGACGCGCCGGGGTGCACGACGACGATGTCGGACAGCCCCGCCGTAGCGACCGGCGGGGGAGCGGCCCCGGTCAGGCGGAGGCGCCCGTCGTCGCCGTCCGGCAGGGCGAATCCCGCGGCCCCCGCGATCACCAGCGCGCGCTCGGGCTCCGGGAGGTCCTCCGAGAAGTCCTCGCCCGGTCGCAGCCGGACGTCCAGGAGCGAGCCGGCGTAGTCGGTCGACGCTCCGACGATGCGGCAGTAGTCGCCCGCCAGACGCAGCTGCAGCGCAAGGGGGAGCGGCGATTGATGGAAGGACGTCAGGATGACGACCACGGAGGGGCGCGCCTCGGAGAGGAGGCGATCGAGCGCGCGCATCCGCTCGGGCGTCACCGCGGGCCTCGTCGCGGTGATCCAGGGACAGTCCCACACGAGTACCCGATCCACGCCCGGAAGGCGGCGGGCAGCCTCCGCCCCGATCGAGCTGCACAGCATCCACACTTCGTCGATGTCCGGCGATGCGGCGACGGCACGCACCGCGGGCCCGCACAGCAGCACGTCGCCGAGGCTGTCGAGCCGGACCACGAGCGCGCGCCGCGTCACGGCATGCTCCCGGGATCACGGTCGCCGGCGCCGGCGCGATCGGGGACCCGCTGCAGCACCCAGTCGACCGCGGCCGCCAGGTCCTCCGCCACCTGCGGAGCTGCGACGATCTCCTCCGCGCGCGTGGCGGGCGTGGGAACGAGGACGGCCCGCGCGCCGGCGCGCGCGGCGGCGTCCACGTCGGCGGCGATGTCGCCGATCACGACCGTCTCCGACGGCGACACGCCGAGCGCCGCGCACGCGCTCAGCACGAGGCCCGGGGCGGGCTTGCGGCACGCGCAGCGGTCCTCGGGCACGTGGGGGCAGTAGCGCCAGACGTCGAACGGGCCGAGCAGCGTGTCGACGCGCGCGTTCACGGCCTCGGCATCGGCCTGCACGATCAGCCCGCGGCCGATGCCGGACTGGTTGGAGACGACGCCGAGCGGCAGACCGGCACAGCGCAGGCGTGCCACCGCCCGCGCGGCCGTGGGGACGGGGCGCACGAGGTCCGGGTCGCCGTTGTACGGCACGTCGATCACCAGCGTGCCGTCCCTGTCGAACAGCACGGCCCGCACGGGAGTCCCATCGGAAGCCATACCTGAGCACTTCCCACTTCTCCGCGGCGCCAAACGTCTTCTCCGCATCCCTCCACCGCCGGCCTGCGAGATCCGCTCCGGGCGCACGGCCTGCCATGCTGAGGGCGTGCGATACCTCGGCTCCTCCGACGGCCGCCCGGAGCTGCTAGCGCTGCGGGCGCTCAAGCTCGGTGACCTGCTCGTGGCGGTCCCCGCGCTCCAGGGCCTGCGGCGGGCATTCCCCCATCACCGGCTGGTGGTCGCGGTGCCCGGCTGGCTCGAGCCGATCGTCGAGCTGGTCGACGGCGTCGACGCGCTCCTGCCCACCGTCGGCCTGGACGACCCGCTTCCGCTGCCGCCGGGACGCGTCGACGTCGCCGTGAACCTGCACGGCAGCGGCCGCGAGAGCCGGCTGCTCGTGGACGCGCTCGCCGCGCGGGTGACGATGGCCCATCGCGTGCCCGGGATCGACGGCGACCCGCCGGCGGATCCGCGGATGCCGCCGTGGCGGGACGATGTCTCCGAGCGCGAGCGCTGGGTGCGACTGGTGCGGGCCTTCGGCGTGGCGGCGGATGCCGACGAGGTGCGTCTGCGGTCGGCCCCTGCGCCGCCCGGCGCCGAGGGCCTCACGGTGGTTCACGTGGGCGCCGCGTACGGCTCCCGGCTGTGGCCCGTCAAGCGCTTCGCGGAGGTGGCGCGGCATCTGGCGGCCCGCGGCCATGGCGTTGTGTTCACGGGCGACGAGAGGGAGCGCGAGCGCGCGCTCGCCGTGGCCGGGGCGTCGGGCCACTCCGACGCCGCGGTTCTGGCCGGGCGGCTGAGCCTGGGACGCTTCGCGGGGGTGATCGAGCGCGCCCGGCTCGTGGTCTCCGCCGACACGGGAGCGGCGCATCTCGCCTCGGCGTACGCCACGCCCTCGGTCGTGCTGTTCGGCCCCGCCCCTCCCGAGCGCTGGGGTCCGCCGCCCGGCCCGCACGCGGTGCTCACGGCCGCGGAGCTGCGGCGGGGCGACCCGTTCGGCGAGAAGCCGGATCCTGCCCTGCTGGCGGTAACGGTGGAGGACGTCCTGCGCGCCGTCGACGTGCTGGAGTGAGCAGCGCCGGGTCCGAGTCGGCAGCGAGCCCGGGTCGCGTCACGCGCTGCGCAGGCGTCGCGGCGGCGGGCCGTGGCGGATGTGATCGCGCAGAGCCCCGAGCGTGCGCGTGAGGATGCGCGAGACCTGCATCTGCGTCACACCGAGCAGTGCCGCGATGTCGTGCTGGGTGAGGTCGTCGAAGAAGCGCAGCTCCACGACGCGGCGGTCACGCGGCGAGAGCGCCCGCATGGCGGAGGAAAGCACCGCGGCGAACTCGGCTCTCTCGAGCTCGCCTCCGTCGCCCGGGAGCAGCTCGCCCACGGTCGTCTCACGATCCGAGGAGACGGGGACGTCCAGCGATGCCGGGTACAGGTGGTCCTGGCACGCCAGTGCCTCCTGCACCAGCCCGGACGGTTCGCCCAGCTCGGCGACCAGCTCCGCGACCGTGGGCGCGTGTCCGTGGGCCTGGGCCAGGCGCGGAGATGCCTCCACGATCCGTCCGCGAAGCTCCTGCACCCGCCGCGGAGGACGGACGAACCAGCCGGCGTCCCTCAGGTGCCGCTTGATCTCCCCCGTGATCGTGGGCACGGCGAACGCCGCGAAGCTCCGTCCTTTCTCCGGGTCGAACCGGCGCGCCGCCTTCACGAGTCCGATGTACGCGACCTGCACGAGGTCCTCGTCGCGCGACGCGTTGCGCCGGAAGAACCGGCGGGCCACGGACTGCGCGAGCGTGAGGTTGTCGAGCACGAGCCGGTCCGCCGTCGTGCGCTCCGTATCGGCCGCGGCGGAGTCGCCATCCCAGGTCTCGGTCATGCCTCATGGTCGGCAGCGGCGGCCCGCGCGTGTGAGGGGCTTGAAACGCGGGGAGAAGCGCGCGAAGATGCGACGCGCTGCCCGATCGCAGGGCCGGCGGGCCGCGGGTCAGTGTGCGACGAGGTCGAAGGCGTCGACGGGGCGGCGCGGGATGGTCGTCGGAGCCTCCAGGTGCACGGCGCCGCTGGGGAGGATGCCCGCGCCGCCGTCGCGCCTCATGACCCGCCACTGCGCGAGGACGTCCTCGCCCGCGTGCTCCGGACCGAGCTCACGCCAGAACTCGAAGGCCCCTGCCTCGATCAGCGCCTCGCGGCGGAACATCACGCATCCTCCGACCCAGGCCACGCGATAGGGCATCCAGCCCCGCGGCGGCAACGGCACCTCGCGCGCCACGTGCACGAGGTTGGCCGCGTTGTGCAGGCGCCACCGCTCGAAAGCCGCCGTGTCGCGACCGACCGCTTCGGGCGCCACGGCTCCGTCCCACGCTTCGAACGGCTCCCGCTCGGCGGGGCGGTCGTCATCGAGGTAGGACAGGCCCTGGACCGCCTCGCCGACGAAACCGCACCCGAGCTCCTCGAGCGCCTCGTGCATCCGCTGCAGCTGGCCCGGCTCGAGCCAGACGTCGTCGTCGAGGAACAGGACCGTCCGGGCTGCCGAACGATCCAGGAGGAACTGCCGCTGCTCCGCCATGCCCCGGCGGGGCAGGTGGCGATGCACCTCGACGGATCTCCCCTGCGCCTGCAGCACCCGGCGCATCGCCGCGACGGCCGGCCGATCCGTCGCGCCGTCGAGCGATTGATCGCTGACGATCACGCGGAAGGGCGGGTCGTCCTGAGCCGCGAGACCCGCGAGCGTGACGGCGAGCTCGGCCACGCGACCCGCGGTCGGGATCAGCACGTCGACGAGCGGCGCGGCCGGTGCCGGCGGGTTCCCCCACCGGCCGGCCGTCACGCGCGACGCCATTCAGCCACCCGACACGGCGCGGCTGACCGCCGTGGGGGAGTCGAACTCGTCCTCACCGGACGATTCGAGCGCCGAGACGAGGTCGTCCGGCGCGCCGTTTGCGCGAGCGTTGTCGAGCAGGTCCTGCTTGCTCACGGGGTAGTCGACGCCGCCGAGGTACTTCTGCAGCTCGATCGGAGTGGGGTTGTCAGCCATGGTGGGTCCTTCCGCTTGCGGGGAGGGCGTGACGAGCGCCGCGTCCCTCCCCCGATCCGATGTCGTTCGTCGTTGCGACGGCCCCGCCCGGGGCGGGGCACGGCCAGGCTAAGAACCGCGGTCACTGCAGACGCGGGGGTTGACAGACGCGGAGTCCCGCGACGGGCCGGCGCGAGGCAATGGACGGCAGGCGCGACACGCCCGGGCTCGACCGCGGTTTGCTCAGACCTGCGGATCGGCGTAATGTAATCCCTTGTCGCCGCCAAGCGGTGAGGTTGAGCCGGAAGGCTCCCACCCCAGGTCGACGACAAGCCCACAACAATCGCCCAGGATCTGGGAGATACGATGTGGGTCGCTGCTTGCCCGAGCAGCCGGTTCGACACAGCGTGTCCAACTTGACAGCTCGGATTCAAGCGGTAAGATCGAGAAGTTGCCCCGGAGGGCTGCGGCGGGAGTCGCAGGGCTGGGAGCATCCGATCCTTGAGAACTCAACAGCGTGCACTTGT
>NZ_BMJY01000009.1:0-217 GCF_014643695.1 Microbacterium album
GCCCGCCAACCAGGCGCGCAGCGCCCGGCGCGCGAAGCAAAGCGAAGCGCCTCCCCCGAGGAGCGGCCCCTCGGGGCCCGACGAGCGGGAGAAAAAAGAAAAGAGCGCGCAGCGCGAGCGTGCGGGCGCGAGTGCGCCCGCCAACCAGGCGCGCAGCGCCCGGCGCGCGAAGCAAAGCGAAGCGCCTCCCCCGAGGAGCGGCCCCTCGGGGCCCGAC